>JAZKCH010000033.1:0-99323 GCA_040388215.1 Pseudomonadota bacterium
ACCGCAGCAGCGTCGAGGCGACCAAGCCGTTCCTGTCGGGCACCGTGCTGGCCGTCACGCCGCGCACGCAGGCCGAACTCGCCGAGGTGCTGACCGATTTCGCGCGCCACGGCATCGAACTGCTGGTGATCGACGGCGGCGACGGCACGATCCGTGACGTGATGACCGCCGCCGCGCGCGTCTGGACGGGCGCCGCGCCCCGGGTGGCGATCGTGCCGTCGGGCAAGACCAACGCGCTCGCGCTCGATCTCGGCATCCCCGATACGTGGACGCTCGATCAGGCGCTCACCGCAGCACGCCATGGTCGCGTCAAGCTGCGCAGCCCGGTCGAGGTGGTCCGCAAGGACAGCGGCGCGAGGCTGTGTGGCTTCCTGTTCGGCGCAGGGGCCTTTGTCGATGCCACTGCGCTCGCCCAACGTACGCACCGCGCAGGCGCCTTCAACGGCGTCGCGGTCGGGCTCGCGCTCTGCTGGGCGATCCTGCAGACGCTGTTCGGCGGCGCAAACAGCGCGTGGCGCAAGGGCAACCGAATGCGGATCCGCTTCCAATCCCGCGGCGACGAAGGCGTGCACGCCGCCGGCAGGCATGCCGAAACCGATCGCGCGCGCTACATCCTGCTCGCCTCGACGCTTAAGCGCATGCCGATCGGTATCCGTCCGTTCGGCGTACCGCGCGGCGGGCTGAAGACGTTGCTGGTCGATGCCCCCCCGCGCTGGCTCGCCGCCGCGACGCCGTTGATTGTTGCCGGCTCGCCCGCCGCCTGGCTCGATCGCGCGGGCTATCACCGGATCGATTCGCCTAGCTTCGACCTGTCGATCGACGCCGGCTTCATTCTCGACGGCGAAGTCTATCCTGGCGGCGACCTGACCGTCCGCGAAGCGCGCGCGCTCAGTTTCGTCGTCCCGTGATCACGCTCGGCGACGTCGTCCGCCGCCAGTTGCACGTCTCCACCATCCCCGCGGTCCGCGATGTCGCCGCGTTGCTGGCGGAGGGGCTGGCGGAGGAACCGGGCGAGACCGCGGCGGTGCTGTTCTACGGCTCGAACCTGCGCACCGGCGCAACCGAGGGCGTGCTCGATTTCTACGTGCTGACCGCAGGCCCGCCAGAGCGCGGCATGTGGCCGACCGTCAGCTACCGCGAATTCGACCTCCACGGCGAGACGTTGCGCGCGAAGATCGCGACCATGCGCCTCGCGACCTTCGCCAAGGCGGCGGCGGCGCGGACGCTCGACACGACGATCTGGACGCGGTTCGTGCAGCCCTCCGCGCTGGTCTGGGTGCGCGATCCGGACACCGCGATGCAGCTCGCCGAGGCCATCGCCGATGCCGCCAAGTCCGCCGCCCGGTTTGCCGCCGCGCTCGGGCCCGCGACGGGTACCGCCGACGACTATTGGCGTGCGCTGTTCCGTCAGACCTACGCCGCCGAACTCCGCGTCGAACGCAAGGGCCGCGAGGGGCAGATCCTCGGCTTCGATCCAGGCCGCTATGCCGAACTTCTCCCGCTCGCCTGGACCGCGGACGGCATTGCCTTCCGTGACGAGGCCGGGATGCTGAAACCCGAATTGGCGCCGGCCCGACGTCGGGCTTTGCTCCAGGCCTGGACGCACCGCCGCCGCGCCGGCAAACCGCTCAACATCGCCCGCCTGGTACGTGCAGCCTTCACCTTCGAGGGCGCCGCGCGCTACGGCCTTTGGAAGGTCGAGCGCCACACTGGCGTCGCCATGCCGCTGACACCGTGGCGCGAGAAGCACCCGATCCTAGCCGCGCCCGGCGTGTTCTGGCGGGTCTGGCGCGCGCGGGCGCAGACCGAGGCCAGGACGATATGAGCGCCACTGCTGGCCAGGGATTCAACGCGCTGATCCTCGCCGGATCGCGCGGCGGCGTCGATCCGGTCGCTGCCTATGCGGGCATCTCACACAAGGCACTGATCGAACTCGACGGCCAGACCCTGCTCGCCCGCGTCGCGCAGGCGTTGCGCGAGGCCGGCGCGACCCAGATCGCAGTCTCGGTGTCCGACGATTCAGTCCGCGCCGCCGCCACCGCGCTAGGCCTCACCGTCCTGACCGCCGCTTCCGGCCCCAGCCACAGCGTCCGCGACGGCATCGAGGCACTCGGCACGCCGCTTCTGGTCACCACCGCGGATCACGCGCTGCTCCAGCCCGAATGGGTCACGCGCTTCCTCGCCGACGTACCGGCGGACGCGGACGTCGCCGCCCTGCTCGCCCGCCAGGACGTGATCCAAGCCGCCGCGCCCGGCACGAAGCGGACCTATCTCCGCTTTGCCGATGGCGCCTGGTCGGGCTGCAACCTCTTCCACTTCGCCACGCCCCGCTCGGTCGCCGCGCTCGATCTGTGGGCGCAGGTCGAGGCGGATCGCAAGCGACCATGGCGGATCGTCCGTCGGCTCGGAGTCGGCACGCTGCTCCGCTATATGTCCGGCCGCCTGACGCTGGTCGCGGCGCTCGCGCATCTCGGACGTCTCGCCGGCCTGAACGCCGCGGCGGTGGCCAGCCCGTTCGGCCTCGCCGCGGTCGATGTCGACAAACCGGCCGACCTCGATCTCGTCCGCGACCTGATCGCGCGCGCCTGAGGCCCGTACGCCACGAAAGACAGCCCAGTCCTTCGCGGACAAGCCGTCTTTCGCGGAGAAATTGCCTCAGGCTATCGTTCGCCCCTGTCCCCAAACCGTCGCTTGGTGCAAAGCGCAGCCATGCAGACGCTCGCGACCCAACCCGCCCCGCATGTCAGCGGCACGCCCTCGATCGGCATCTATGGTAGCGCCGGACGGATGGGCCGCGCAATCATCGACGCGATCGAGGCGGCAGGCGCGTCGCTCGCGGGTGGTGTCGATGCCGGCGAAGACCCCGCCCCGCTCGCCCGCGCCGCCGACGTCCTGGTCGATTTCTCCACCCATTCCGCGGTCGAGGCGCATCTCGCCGCCGCCCGCGCGGCTGGTACCGCTATCGTGATCGGCACCACCGGCCTGTCGCCGCAGCACCAGTCGATGATCGACGCCGCCGCCGCCGATATCGCCATCCTCCAGACCGGCAACACTTCGCTCGGCGTCACGCTGCTCGGCATCCTCGTCCGCGAGGCCGCCGCGCGCCTTGGCTCGGACTGGGACGTCGAGATCGTCGAGATGCACCACAAGCACAAGGTCGACGCGCCCTCGGGCACCGCGCTGTTGCTCGGCGACGCCGCCGCGAAAGGCCGCGGCACCACGCTCGCCGAACTCCGCGTCGACAGCCGCGCAGGCCTCGTCGGCGCGCGCACCGAAGGCACGATCGGCTTCGCGTCCTTGCGCGGCGGGTCGGTGATCGGCGACCACAGCGTGATCTTCGCGGGCGAAGGCGAGCGGATCGAACTCAACCACCGCGGCGACGATCGCTCGATCTTCGCACGCGGGGCGGTCCGCGCGGCGATCTGGCTCGCCGGCCAGCCCGCCGGTCGCTACCGGATGGGCGACGTGCTCGGGCTGTGAAGAAGGCCGACGTCATCGAGTTCTACGCGCGTCTGGCAGAGGCCGATCCGCACCCCGAAACCGAACTCGAATTCGTCAACCCGTACACGCTGGTCGTTGCGGTCGCGCTCTCCGCGCAAGCCACCGACGTCGGCGTCAACAAGGCCACGCGCGCGCTGTTCCGCGAGGTCGATACGCCCGAAAAGATGGTCGCGCTCGGGCTCGACGAGCTGAAGCGCCACATCAAGACGATCGGCCTGTTCAACACCAAGGCGAAGAACGTCATCGCGCTCTCGCAGATGCTGATCGACGACTATGGCAGCGAAGTGCCTAACGACCGGGCCGCGCTCGAACGCCTGCCCGGTGTCGGCCGCAAGACGGCAAATGTGGTCCTGAACGTCGCGTTCGGCGCGGAGACGTTCGCGGTCGACACGCACATCTTCCGCGTCGGCAACCGCACCGGCCTCGCCCGCGGCAAGACTCCGCTCGCGGTCGAACTCAAACTCGACAAGGCGACCCCGCAACCGTTCCGCCTCCACGCGCACCACTGGCTGATCCTGCACGGCCGCTATGTCTGCAAGGCGCGGACGCCCGAATGCTGGCGCTGCATCGTCAGCGACCTATGCGCGTTCAAGCCCAAGACCCCACCACCGAAGAGCAAATCGGCAACGCCAGTGCTCACCGATCCGACACGTGGGGAGCCGTGAACACGAAAACGTCTGGCGCACCCCGTTTCGCTTTGCTAGGCGGGCCATCCGGCACCCGTAGCTCAGCTGGATAGAGCGCTGCCCTCCGAAGGCAGAGGCCACTGGTTCGAATCCAGTCGGGTGCACCAAACATCACTTATTTTCCGCTGACTTCAATGCCTTGTCGGCATCTTTGGCTAACCTTTCAGCAAGGTTAGCCAAAAGCTTGTCCGCGGCGGTGTCTGAAAGCGTGCGTTGATCGGCCGCGGCGGTGTATCGCGCGGACTCGTGGTCGGTCGTGTGACCGGTCCAAGCCTTGATCTCTTGGTTCGAGCAACCTGCCTCGACGAATCGCCGCGCGGCGGCTTTGCGAAGGCCGTGGGTCGAGCAATTCGGCAGGCCAGCCTCGTCACACCACTGTCGAAATTTGTTGCCGAAGCGCTTTACCGAGAACTGCTTGCCGAACTCGGTGACCACGAAGATCGCGCCGACCGTCGGCGTCGCCAAGATCGATTCAGCCAGGCCCTGCATGATCGGCAGCGACACGAAGACCTGCGTCTTTTCCGGGGTAAGTTCGAGCCGCGTGTCGCGGACGCTGGCGAGGTGCGCGAACGTTAGTCACGCGCGCGGTCCAGTGCGCAATGGCAGGCCGATCGCGCGATCTCAACCTCCTGCCCAGTATTGTACGGCTCGTAGGTTCAGACGGATAAATATCAGGACGTAGCAAATGCTTCGATACGCCAGTCTCTCGTTCGACCACGAAGCGGAACTCAGCAGGGAGGCGCTTTCCGCTTTGGATCCACTTCCAAACAGCGGCCCGCGAAACGCCGCATACACGCGCCAGAGCAGATTGTGATCCGGCGCGGAAGACCGCGGCTTGAAGAGCTTCGAGGGGGTCGCTTGCGTCTGCATACACCCTGACCACAACCAAGGGTGCGAGGCAGTCAACGCCCAATAGCACCTTTGCTGTTACATCATTGGTTGTAGGGTTGCATGGTGATAAAGATCGAACGCCTTGCCACATTGATGCGTCAACGAGACGTCTCGCAGTCTGAGCTCGCGCGCCGTGTAGCACCTTGCAGCAGTCTATCGGTAAACTTTTCTCAGGCGCGTCCTCTGGATCGCGGCATATCGGTCGTATAGCGCAAGAGCTTGAGACGACACCGGCACACCTCAGCGGGCAGGTTGATGATCCAAACGAAGGTACCATGCCCATACCGACTTAGGACATGACCGCGGATACTCTGGATCTCGTCACGGTCGACGAAATTCACTCAGCGTTTGTCCTAGAGGAAACTTACACGGACCAAGTAGCGGTAGAAACTACTCCCCGTAGGTTTCCTCAGGCATGGCTGTCCATGCTTACCGACGCCCCCCCGCACAGCTCTTTTTTGCGCGTGGCCGAGGCGACTCGATGATGCCAACTCTCCTCGACGGCGACATTGTGCTAATCGATAAAACGCAAAGCACCTTCCGCGAACAAGACGTGCTTTGGGCGGTCCTGATGGGTGACGCGGCGATGATCAAACGCCTTCGCATGCACCCGTCAGGCCGGATCGCGCTACTCTCAGACAATTCGATGGTCCCGCCGGACGAAGTCGCGCCCGACGAAATCAGGATTGTTGGAAGAGTGGTCTTCATTGGTCGCCGTATGTAACGCTATGGTCTACTTTCCAGGCTTAAGGCCTTCGCAAATTAACGCCCGATCTGATTTCACCTCTAAGCCATAATAAAGTCTTGCGCGCCCATATGAAGGGCTCCTTCCAGCAAAATCCGAAAGTCTTTACTATCTAATTTGTGGTTATTGTTGCTGTCAACCCAAAGTGAGTGATCGCTTTGTATAAATGCGGCGGTCAATCCCGGACCGGTTGCGGCTAACGCCGATTGAGCTCCCGCAAGGCTTTCAAAGTTGCCAAGAAATGCAAAAGACTGCCCGGTCTTGTTGAACTGGATATGATCCACGCCTGTGGCAAAATCCACGATCGCATCGCCACCTTCATCAAAACTGCCGTAGACAAACACGTCGGCGCCCAGTCCTCCGGTCAAAGTGTCAGCACCGCTCCCGCCGACGAGAACATCGTTCCCTTGACCGCCAACGAGAATATCGTTGCCGCCGGCACCATGCAGCGTGACAGAGCCGCCATGGTCGTCCGCGGGATTTATTGCGAGACGATCGGCATTGTCGCTCCCAATAATGGTAGAAACCAGATTCTTGCTGCTTCCGATTAGCACCTCCTCCACATTCTCGATCGAGTAGAGGGCGTTGCCCGAAAGCGCGTATCCCTGCCCCAGATCGACATGGTAACCGGCTGCGAACGATGCCGTATCGTTACCTAAGCCCCCGTCGATAGACCCATGCGTCACTAAAGAGTCGAACAGTGGGGAGTAGATCGACGCCTTGCCGTGCACATAGTCCTCGAAGGCTTGCTTGACCCCCGTCAATGCATCGTCGATCGCCGCCTGATAGCTCAGCTGATGACCGAGAAGGTTGGGATGAACGAACTCCCCTGGACCGTACAACTCGTCTTGGCTGTGAACCAGCTCGGCATCGAACCAGAATTTCTCCGCGTCGATCAGGATCGCGCCAGTATCCTGCGCCACGGTCCGGATCATCTCGTTGACGGCTAGATACGTCGACAAAACCGTGAGCTTTTCGCCCTTCCAGTCAATCGTGATCAGGGCTTGCTGGGCAATTGCATCCAAATCGGCCTGGGTCGGATTATCGATCACCTCAGGGTAGACGAGCGGAAAGCCAGAAGGCAGACCTATCGGCACCCTATCGGTATGCGGATGCGGCGTGGTCGTGAGCACGATGGCAACTCCGGCAGCTTGCAAATCCGCGATGCGTGCTCGCAGTGCCCGTTCTGCTCCGGGAAGGCTCTCCCCGCTGTAAAATTGCGCGGCACCCCCATCGTTCATTCCGAACGCATCGAAGAGAATATCCGGCTGAAGAGGAAGGATCGTCGACTTGGTAAGATTCATACCGTCGTAGATCGTCGATCCATTCACCGACTGATTATTGAACTGCAAAGAATTGAGATCGACCCCGGCCAGGATCGCATCCAGCTGCTTTGTAAAATAGGCAACTGGCGCATCCTCCAATGGGTTCGCCAAGGCAGCTCCTGCGCCAACCGATGACCCCTGACCAACGACGAGGTTATCCGATCGGTCGGGACCTGAGACGATGATTGTGTCGCGCCCAGCGCCGGTCGCCACATGATCCCCGTCGTACACCGTGACGAAGTCAGCACCTGAGCCATCGGCATGACGTCCCTCTAGCGCGCCTTGCTGAATCCATTGCAACGTGGCGCGCGCAGGATCATTGTCGACTAGGCGAGCGACATCGGGATTAACTGCTAGGTACGCCGCGACATCGAAACCCGTCGTTGTGCGATATTCCATCGCGCCATGGTTCAGCCAGTGCTCTTCAGCAGCGACCAGATTCAATCCATAGCCGCCTCGTGCGAGATCAAGATTGCTCGCGACGTACAGAGCCGCGTCGAACCCCGTGGCTGCGCGACTTTCGAACGCACCATGATTTAACCAATGTTCCATCACTGCCAGCGGATTGGATCCATACCCTGCCCGGATCAGGTCGGGATTGGCCAGCAGATACTGGTTGGCGTCAAAGCTGGTGTACGAGCGCCCCTCCAATGCTCCGTAGTGGAGCCAGTGGTCCATCACGTTGGCGGAGTCGCGGCGGTACCCGCCTTGGATAAGGTCAGCGTTGCTAGCTAGATAGTTTACGGGGTCAAAGCCGGTAGTAGCCCGGCCCTCTTTCGCACCATAATCAATATAATGAAAAGTCGCGGCGACTAGGTTTTCGTAATAGTGACCGCGGATCAGGTCGACGTTGGTAGCGACATAGATCAGCGGATCGAACGTGTCCGTCGCCCGGCCCTCCGCCTTCCCGAAATTATCGTAATGTGCCAGCGCATTCGGCAGGTCGTGGCCATAACCACCGATCGCTAGATCGGGATTGGAGGCGACATAGAGCAAAGTATTTAAAGCCATGCGCGTCCTATAGACCTGCCTCAGGCACTGGCAAGATATGGCGCACATACAGGTGAATTCGGCGCCATACTTTGCAAGAAATGTAGGTACTTGATTAAAAAAAACTATGATGTACTCGTCGCTTACAATGAAACCCGACAGTCAAAGGCGGGACGCGGGGCCAAAATCACTAGTCCGCGCTTTCCAGTGTTAGGGCCGAGGTGAACCCCCGATCAGCGATAAGTTCGTGCGACACATCGGAAACCAGCCACTTCACCGCATCAATGTCGCCCTTTAACCCTACGATCATCACCGGCCAGTCGGGATAGATTTCCAACCGACCAAGCGCGAGGCCGAGACCCAGCATGCGCGGCTCGCGTCCGGCGCGACCAAGCTCGGCAGTCGCGGCGCGGCGGGCGGCATCCTCGGACGAGTAGGTGCGCGCGAGGCGTTTGGTCTCGCCAGTACCGCTACCGACCGTGACGGTTTTCTTCTTCGCGGCCTTGCGGTCGTGCCGGTCGGCCGAGACGCTGCCGGCCTCGTCGCGCTTCTTGATACGAAAGCTATGCCGATCGCCGTCGCCGCGGCGAATGGTGATCCCCGGGATCGCCGCGCCGGTCGCGGCAGTGGCAGCGCCGGTGGGTGCGAGTATCGGTGCGCCTGCCTTGACCGTCGCGACGGCGTCGCTCTCCCGCCCAGACGGCGCAGGAGCGCGATATCGCTTTCTCGGGTCTGGGCGCTATCGCCTTAACCGCAATCGATGCCAGTGCGGACGCGCAGCGGGGCGTCAGCTTGTTACGCCATCCGTCGCTACGATCGCGCCGGTATGCTGTTCTATCTCGATCCGCCTTATTGGGGTTGCGAGAAGGACTATGGTCAGGACGTATTCGGCCGGGCCGACTTCGACCAGCTCGCTGCGCAGCTCGCCGGCATCAAGGGCAATTTCCTGTTGTCGATCAACGAGACGCCCGCGTGCGCGCAACCTTCGCCGGCTTCCAAATGATCGAGGCCGACACGACGAACAGCGTCAGCGGAGGGCAGGTGAAGGCCGCAGAGCTTATTATCGCGAACTTCGATCCCCGCTGACGATCGGGGCGGTTTTCCGCGCCCTGCATCCGCTGGGCGGAGGCAAGCTTGCGGACAGAGTGACCGGAATGGGGAGGAAATCGAACCTTCCGCTTTGGGGTCCGCACTTCCGAAAACCGGCCACTGAACGGACGTCCGAGATACATCAGTCTTTTGCATCGGCGGAACCCTCGGTTTCCTGCCGCTCTTCGGTCGATGCAAACCTGTGAGTTTTGCGTCGGTACAGCAGCCGCGCTCCCACAGATGTCTAATTATCCGGTAGACTAAAAAGATTCTCTACAGGCACTTTAAATAGATGGGCCAGCTTGAGCGCCAATGACAAACTAGGCTCGAACCGACCTGTCTCGATTGAGTTGATGGTTTGCCTGGAAACGCCAACGAGCGTTGCCAATCCAGCCTGCGTGAAGTTGGATTGAGCCCGGTGTTCCGGGAGGCGAGTTAGGACGCCCATTTGCGCGCAGCGGTCCGGCCGAACAAGATTGTGAGTGCTGAGAACAGGATCAGGGGGGCAGCACCCTGTATGGGCGGGCTAATCCCGGTCATGTCCAACAGACCCCATACTGTAAGGGCAGCTGCAGTCCACGCGCCACTCATGCCGAGTGACCAGTTCTGCACTCGATGAAACAGCTCATCCTGCCGGATGCTCATGCGCCACCATAGCAAGCCAGATATGGCAGCAAAGCCGATCACCCAGACCACAATCCAAGTGACAGGCAGATAGAGGGAAGGAGTTGAAACAGCGGTGCCGTCAATGGGCAATGGGTTCTGAAACTCGATACCTACTCGGCGCGCAGCATCAGCGGTCCATTTGAAAAGCGGCATCACAGCCAGCACGGCGCTCGCCATACTCCCAGACACAAGGCGTCGGCTCTTTCGATCCAAAGCCGCCCAATTGACCCCGGCCCCACGGTGAGTGAACTCGTACATCAGCTTCCCCTAACGCTCTCAGTCAATGTCAAACATACGCGACATTACGAGTCAAGTATATTTGACTCGTAGGAATGGCTTTCTCGATTGAGCGAAGCCACCCTTCACAGGCCTCATAGCGCTCAATTTTAGCCAGGCCTGTGATGCAAAATTTTTGATTTTTGCATCACAGGCCTGGCCGAAATGGGAAGGAAAGCGGACCGGCCGATTCCGGCACCATGGGTTGGATAACTACGTCCGGATTGATCGGAAACTGCCTTTCTGCCGGTCGATGATACAGCTATCGTCACGAGATGATTGACGAGCATGAGGACGATGGCCCGCCGCGCTGGAGCGACCCACCCGGCCCCGTCTACAAAGCACTCGGATGGGGTTGCCTAGCCATCCTCCTCGTGCCGTTTCTTCTTATCATCTACGTCTTCGCGACTTTCTGCGAGCACAATTGCTCGTGAGAAATTACTGTCCGCATTTGGTGGATAGCGGACCGTCCGCTGTGGAGGCCACACCCCAGGAAATCGACGACTGAACGGGTAGATCAGCGTCGATGAACCGCGTCTTCTGCTGCACGTCGGAGTTGTGCGACCATCTGGCGCTCGTGGCCGGTCAGGGCGTCCTTCGACAGGAATGCAGTCTTCAACGCGGCAGCCAGTTCACCCCAGCCGTCCGTCAATCCGTTGAATGAAGTGAGGGCCGGTAGCACGTCGGCTAACGCGTGGAGGCAGCGACGGTCGCACCAAGCCTCAATGAGCAAGCCCAGATCATGGAAGAAGTCGTCGCTGCTGGCATAGATGTGGATCATGCCCGTACGATGACGGAATGGCGGCTTCGAGCAAATCGACTTCAGCTTCCAACGACTGCCTTTGGGCGTAAGCGGACCGTCCGCTATTGGGAAGGCAAACGGCGTTATCGGACGCCCCTTACGCAGCCGCCCTTTCCCCAAAAGACTGGTCGAGCGGGAATAGGCGTGCTTGTAGAAGTGAGTGTGCCGAGCCTGAAGGATGGAAATATGCCGAACAATGCGCTTCCTATAACCCTTAGGACTCGTCACGTTCTCCGTGCTGTCTTTCCACCGAACTTGTGGGAGCGGGTGGAAACGACACTAATGATCGATTGCGGACCGGCGCAGGTCCATGCTCGAGATGTCGATGGCGAAGCAATGGAGCGCATTCGGCTCGCGACTTTAAAACTATCGGCTGGGAGTATCACTGCGTTCGAGAACGCGGTGCTTCTCGCCCAAATTGACTGGCGCGATGTACTTTTGGGCGCCGGGTTCGGGAGCGATCTAAAGGCGCATATAAAATGGGCAGCCGTCATAGCGGCCTAATATTTTGCCAGTTCAACGATTGCCGCTTCTGCTTGCGCGGCTTTCCCAAAAACGAACGTAGGGCGGGACAATAGTCCGGGCATTCGCGCCGAGATCAGTCCGCGCACCTCGTTTCCCCAAATCTGGTGCCGATTGCTCATTCTCGAAATGGTCTTTTGGAGATGGAGAAACAGGAAAGATCGCGCTTAACGAATGGCCGCTGTCGGGAGCCAGGATCGCCCGCCGGGGCGTCCACTTCTGGGCGTAAGCGGAATGGCGGGGATGGGAACGCAAGCGGAATGGCCGGAATGGAGAGGAAAGCGGTCGGTCCGCTTTCAGGAAACGAGGTAGCAATAGCCGACATTCGAACCGCGACTGTCGCCAGACCTCTTGCCGCTGGTGCCAGCTAAGCTGTTCCGTACTGCAGAATAAACTGCGCCTTTTCTCGAACGGACGGTGATCGATCCGATTCGAGAGGTGCAGCCAAAACGCGAGACTCCGCCGTTCCGAGTAGGTGTCGGATAATGCCGGTCAGCGCCACTTTGCGCACTGCGGCCGATCTGTCGCTGATGCCTCGCTGAATGAGAGCGTGTCTCGGCGAAGTAGTTGCTAGGGGCCGGTGGTCGAAGACCGTCTCCCGTCGCCGCACTCCCATCGATTTGTCGATCCAGCGCCAAGCCGTCCCAGAAGGCCATTCAGCCCTGCCGTCGATCAGCGCCCCTAAGGCGACAGCCCGAACTGAAGGCTGGACCGCTGTAAACGCGAGCTTTTCTAAATGTTCATCGAGCGCTGGTGTGCGAAGGGCGTACCGCAGCCTTGACGCTTGCGGACCTGTCGTTTCAACAGCCATCAGATTAGCCAGTTCGGCTGCCACATCGCTGCGACCGAACACTTGGTCGAGCATTGAACGCCCATCTCGCCATCTCCGCCACGTTCGCTGCCGAGCAAGAAGTTCTGCCGCCGTTCGCGCGACCACGGCCGGCTCTGTTGCGGGGAATGAACGAGCCGCGCATTGAGCCGCAGCCTGTCGGACGGGCGTCGCCCAATCATTCAGTCGCCAGAGGATCGCGGCAAACAGGAAAGGGCTGGGTAGGCCTCCAGTTATCTTCAGCAGTGCGGCCTCACGGATCCGGCCATCGCGATGAAAAATGAAAAGATATTCAAGTCCCGGGGTTCGAAGCAGCTGAGAGGTTTCGCTCGGACGCGGCGAAAACATCTTACTTACCGTTGACTGCGCCGGTCGCTGATAAAGGCTGGCTGCGGCTGCGATCTCCCCGTCTGCCCTAGCAACGTGTCCAGGATCCAAATCGGCAAGCAGATCAAGTACCACGCGCAGGGATGCGGAAGCGTCCTGACCGATCCGCAGCTTGTTACCAACCTCACCTAACGCCGCTACCAGTTGGGAGGACAAGATAGAGGATCGAAGATTCACCGCAGAACAGTGCTTCACCAGATTCTTGCGGTCAACGCGAACCGCCTAAAAACCTGAACGGCCGATGGCTTTTGGGCTCGGCCCTTGGACCATTGAATGGCAAGGATTGGGCTTAGCGGACATGCGACAGGAGCGTAGGAATGTGATCGCGCATCCGCTCGCGTTTGGAAGCGGCATAGCGCTCATCCCGTTCCCGTATGTCACTATCGTCAGCCCAATGACTCAACTCCTCCCACGCGATCTTCTCCGCTCCATCGAGCGCCAATGGAACAGGCACAGCGATGTCGAGTTCGGGTTCACCGATATCGCCGCCATCGGCGACCCGTTGCAGAGCCTCAAGAAGGAAGGAGCGAGAGACCGTCATTTCCGCACTCTGATCTACCTGCACGTTGTCCGCAATTGGGCATGGCGATCGCGATCAAGAAGCCATCGCGAACTGCTGTTGAGGCCTGTCGGTGGCCAGCTCTTTTGGTTTCGCCGCCCCCCTCATCGCTCATATCGCGTCGACCGTCCCGCAAGCCCCGCCGCAGCGGCTCGGTCGGGCGGGCCCGGAGCGTCGCAACCCCAAATACCGCGCAAGAACCCCCGCCTCGCCCGCAAGCTTTTTCGGTGGCTTACGGCACTCGCGCACAGTTGGCGGCTGGAGCAGGATGAAGGCGTTCGAGATCTGCTCGCTCTGCTGTACGTCAGGTTCGGCATTCTCGATCGGCACGCAGCGGCGGATCCAGTCGAGGAAACCGCACGCCTTTAGGCGGGCGACGGCGTCTACCACCGCGCTACGCGACCTGTGGATCCAGCAACGCCCTCGACCTCCGGAGCACGGATGCCGTTCTCGGCGCGCAAAGTACCTCAGGAAGAACCCGCGTTAATCCTCAGAGACATAAAGCAAACCCCGCCTGACAGTATCACCGATCGCCATATTTTCGTCGTTTCGGACAGATGCAACTTACGCATATCCTGATCGACACCCGGACCATGCCCTAACTAAACCGAATTGAACTTAAATCGAACTCGATATGGTTTCAATTTTCAGTCATTTCCGTTACGTTTTTAACTTATGTTTAAACGAACGAGCCGACATTAGTTGGATGGCTGACGGATATATCTCCTCTTCATGTTGGCAAAAGCGAGCAGAATTTCGCTTGTTGTCCCGATGCTTACGCTGCCGTCAAGGCGTCGCGCTCATTGAGATGGCGATAACGATGCCGGTTCTATTGACGCTGTTGTTTGGGATAATGGCGTACGGAGAATGGTTTTTCGTGTCGCATACAATTCAGCAGACAGCGAACAATGCCGCACGCGCCGCCTTAGCCGGCCTTACCAAGGAAGAACGTTACGCGATCGCGCTAAAGGCGGTGAAGGGAGATTCCCTCAAGGGCAGCACACTCGATGCTTCGAAGGTAGGCGTCGTCGTCGAGGACGATGGCATGACGATCGTCGTTCGCTTGTCGTACAGTGCCGCCGCCGATCCGCTCCTTTCGACCGGATTGGTACCGTTGCCGGGCAAGACGATAAGTCGCAGCGCTGCCGTGCTGCTCGGCGGAGTCTGACGCGTGGCAAGACGCACGACGCTGTCAATCGTCCGGTTGGCAACCGATCGGAGCGGATATGTTACCGTTCTGATGGCGGGCGCGATGACGATGCTGATCGGCGCCGCGGCGATGGGCGTCGATATCGGATCGATGTACGTCGCCAAGCGACAGTTGCAGGGCGTCGCCGATGCCGCCGCGCTCGCGGCGACCAGCAATATCGCAAACCCCTTGCCGGGCGCACGCGCAGCGGTGACGCTCGGCGGAACCCCCAATACGACGATCGCCGAACTGGTACGTGGCCGGTACACGCGCGACCCAACCATCGCCATCGACTCTCGATTCGTCGCGGACGCGTCGTCGGATGCAATCGGTGGCGACGCGGCCAAGGTTACGCTGAATCAGGATGTGCCGCTCTTCTTCGGGCGCTTGATCCTCGGTCGGCCGACGATCCGCGTCACGGCGACCGCAACCGCAGCGCGGACCGACATGGCGGCGTTCTCGCTCGGGACGCGACTGGCTGCGGTCCAGGGCGGATTACCGGGTGCATTGCTGTCCGGTCTCGCCGGCACCAGCCTCAACCTCTCGGTCATGGACTATAATGCGCTCCTGTCCGCCGACGTCGATGCGCTCGCGTTCGCCAGCGCACTGCGCACGCAACTCGCTCTCGATGCGGCAACCTTCGGTGATACGCTAGCGACAACCGTCGCGTTGCCGAAGGCGGTCGAGGCGCTGGCGGCAGCGACGACGAATCCTACCGCGGCCGCGGCTTTGCGCACGATCGCAGTAAAGCTGCCACCAACCTCCGTACAATTGTCGAAGCTCATCGATCTAGGGCCCCTCGCGAGCCAGCGCACGGCGGATCCGGCCAACGTTTTCTCGTTTGACAGCTATTCGGGACTCCGTGAGATTCTCCAACTCGCCAACGGACAGCGCACCGTCTCGCTTGGAGCCGGGCTGGTGGTTCCAGGCCTGCTGTCGACCCAGGTGATGCTCGCAAGTGGCCAGCGCACCACGAGCACGCCGTGGTTGGGGATCGCCAAGGATAATTCGGTCGTCGTCAGGACCGCGCAGACCAGATTGTATCTGGACACGCAGCTTGCTGGCCCGGCGACGCTCGGCCTGGCCTCGCTCCGGTTGCCGGTCTTCGTCGAGCTTGCGTCGGCGCAGGCATCGCTTGGCCAGATATCCTGCGCACAAGGGGCCTCATCGGCAAGTGTCGGAATCGACGTCACGCCGAGCGTCGGCACCATGATGGTCGCCGACATCGCCACCGGCAAGCTCAACGATTTCACGCAGCCGGTTACCGGCCAGCGCGCGACGATTGCCCAGGCGCTATTGGTCAACGTCACCGGCTATGCAGACGTGAAGCTTGGCGGTGTGAATCCGCAGCGCATAACCTTTTCGGCCGACGATATCGCCCAGCGTCGCGTTCGATCGGTGTCGACCGGAGATTTGACGCAAGGGATCGCGTCGTCCCTGCTCCGCGGGCTCGATCTTCGAGTCAATCTTCTCGGGCTCGGGCTTAACGTTTCGGCGATTTCTTCGGCAATCGGCGCAGCATTGTCGATTGCCGCTCCCGCGCTCGATTCGCTGATCGATCAACTCACTGGCTTGCTCGGCGTTCGGGTCGGCCAAGCCGATGTGCAGATCAACGGTGTGCGATGCGGCAAGGCGGCGCTCGTCGCATGACCCCTATTTCCTGAACGATGGATTTGACTATGCGTCAGTTACCGAAAATATCCACGGACCGCCGGACATTGCATCGCTACGTCGTAACGATGCCGGCCACCCTCCGCGAGGGCGCGTCCTGCCACTTCAAAGTCTCGGTGATCGATATCTCCTGCTATGGCTGTCGCCTGGACCTTGGCTATCGCGCTAAGCCGGGTCAGGTTGTGGCCTTGCATTTTTCCGGATTTGCGCCGGTTCGAGCGACGATCATTTGGTCAACGTGCGATCAAGCCGGGTTGAGCTTCACAAACGCGTTTCACTATTCGGTTCTCCACCACTTGATAGCAATGTCCCCAAAACCTCAGTCCCCACCTGTCCACGGGTTGCAATGACCTTCGAAAACGTCGCGCGACACGGATCGCCAGGCCGCTTCCGCCTCCGGTAGCTTTGCTTATTCGATGGCTGGGGCCGACGCTGGCTCAAACTTGGCAATTGAATTGAAGTAAAAAGCTGGCTCGGAATCTAAAGCTGCAGCATACTTAACCATAGTGCGCGACGCGGCCGCGATCACGCCTACGCTGCGGCGGACTGCTCCAGTAACCTCGCCATCGTTACCAGCGCCCTTGTCAGTCCGCAGACGTGTCGCCCCAAATCCGCTAAAGTCCAAGCTTACCGATTTGATCAGCCAACGCACGATATCCGCGCCAGTTCAGATGCACCCCATCGACAGTGTATTCAGGCTTAAGATATCCGCTCGGCGCCAGATCATGATTGGGGTTTAGGTAGGTGCAGGTGGGGGCCATACAGAGTTTTCGCTCAAATTCGATGATCGGGGCGAGCTTGGTGTTGGTCGAGGGGATGCCGGTCTTCAGCGTCGCGACCAGGATCACGCGCCTGCCGCGGAGCGCCTGCAGGATGCCCCGAAGGTTCGCCTCGGTCGCCGCACGCGGGATTTCCATCTTGAGATCGTTGACGCCCAGCATGACGATCGCGGTCCGCCCGACGACCTCGTTCCGGCCCAGGCGCAGCAGGAGGCCCTGCGTCGTATCCCCCGGAATACCGTGGTTGTCGACGTCGACCCCCTTCAGCAGAACATCCCATTTGCCGAACGCGACGATCGAATCCCCGAGGAACGTGACGTCCTTTCGATACGGCTGCTCGATGAACAGCGTCGACAGGGTCCGGTAGACGAAGTCCTTGTTCGGATCGAATGCCGAGAGCTTGTTGATGATCTTCACCGCATAGAAATACGGCTTCAGCTTGTACTGAAACGAGATCGCGGCAACCCAGAATCCCGCGGATGCCGCCACCACCAACGCAAGGAGATAGAGCCAGGTCGAACGACCTCGCCCCCGCGAACCAGCAGTTGTCATGATCAAATTCTCTTTATCGAAAAATCGGCGTCGTCAGACGTGGCGTTCGGACCAGCAACCGGTACATTCGGTTTCGCGGATCGCGACCTCGTCACCGCAGGAATGACAGCGACCACCAGCCGAAAACTGTGTCCGGGCAAGTTCCACGAGCGGGGGCACCCGAACAGCCTCCCGAAGCGCAGCCCATAGGCGCGCGAAGACGGTCAACACACTTGCTCTCATTTACGGAATCCCCCCGGATAGCGCTTTTACCAAATGCCGCGTCGAAACCTGCCAAGACACGGAAAGTGGTCGATATATTTCGACACATCCTCCCCGATTACTGCCCCTGCGCTGCAGGATAAGACGCGCCGACGGCCTCCCCAGACCGAGTAAGATCTGAACACTTATCTTCGGTCGAAGGTCAAACTGTTTTGAATCGACACTCGATCTATTGGATAGAAATGACATGTCCCGGGAACGGTGAGCCCGCTCGCCTGTGTCGTCGTGCGCAGGGACATGCGTCTCGCCACCAGCGAAAGCACCGGTCGGAGTGACGCTCCGCCGCAGGCACCGCTTCTAGAACTGTCCGCCGATGTTGAAGGTGATCAGCTTGCTATCGTCGCCCGGCGCCTTGAGCAGAGCCTTGGCGAGATCGATGCGGAGAGGACCGAACGGCGAGGTCCAGTTGACGCCGACACCGACCGACAAGCGCGGGCTGGCGGTGTTGCCCGAATAGGTCTCCTTATAGGTGCCGAGCGAATAGGTGTAGGGCGTGCCGGTGTTGGTAGTCGTGCTGGCGCCGGCGGAATCCAAATACAGCAGGTCCCCGGCCGTGTTGGTGTATTGGCGCGTGCCGGCGACGCAGGCGACCGACGCGGCGTTGGCGGCGGCGCAGGTGTCGGCTAGTGCGGGTTTCTTGCCGCCGAACACCGCGCCGACGTCCATGTAGATCGACGGACGAAGCCCCAGTTCGCGCGCACCCGACCCCATCGGCAGTTCGAGTTCGAGCCGCGCCTGATAGTAAGCGGTGCCGCCCAGCGCGGTCTGCGTGTTCGAACTGTCGCTGGTCGACAGCGTCGCGGGGACGGTCGACGTGTCGTAATAGGTGCGTGTGACGCGCGGCCCCACGCCGCGGATGTCGAAGCCGCGCATCTGCGGATCGCCGAGATAGAAACGGTCGGTGAGCCGGACGTCCTGCCCCAGCCCCTTGATATAGCCGCCCTCGGCATGCGCCGACAGGATGAAGCTCGATCCCAGGTTCATGTACTTGGTGAAGTTGGCGGTGCTGCGGATGTATTTGGTATCGCCGCCGAGCCCGGCGAAATCCTGGCTGACGCTGAACTTGCTGCCCTTGGTCGGGCGCAAGCGGCTGTTGGTGTTGTCGAACACCAGCGAATAGCCGATCGACGAGGTCCAGCGGTTGCCGACCGCATCGCACAGATAGGTGCCGGCGATCGCGGGATCGCAGACGCCGTTGGTGTAATAGGTATCGGCGTCGAGCGTGACCTGATCGTAGGACAGCCCGTAGCGTGCGGTCGCGGACCAATATTCGGTGAGCGGCACCGCCGCGCGGATCTGGAAGCCGGTCGAGACCTGTTCGTAGGTGGTGTCGTTGCTGTCGCCGGTCGTGCTGTACGAGCTGTAATCGCGGCGGAAGATGTCGCCGCCGAGCGCGATATTGGTGTCGAACATATACGGCTCCGTGAAGCCCAGGCTGACCGATTTCGAGTAGCTCGACAGACTGGCATTGGCGCGCAGTTCCTGCCCCATGCCGCGGAAGTTGCGCTGTGTGATGCTGGCCGAGGCGATGAAGCTTTCGAGACTCGAATACCCGGCCGACAGTTGCAGCTCGCCGCTGGATTTCTCCTCGAGGTTGGTTTCCAGAATGACGCGGTCGGGCGCGGAGCCCGGCAACTGCTTGATCGCCATCTTGTCCTGGAAATAACCGAGCGAATTGATCCGGTCCTCCGAACGCTTGACCTGGAAGCTGTTGAAGGCGTCGCCTTCCGCCAGTCGAATCTCGCGGCGGACGACCTTGTCCTTGGTCTGCGTGTTGCCGTTGATCTCGACGCGCTCGACGTACGTGCGCTTGGCTTCGGCGATGTTGAAGTTGATCCCCATCGTCAGCGTGTCGGCGTCCTTCGCGAACTCCGGGTTCACTTCGGAAAAGGCGTAGCCGAACAGGCCTGCGGTCTGGCTCAGATTGTCGACTGCATCCTCGACCAGCTTGGCGTTGTACCAGTCGCCTTTCTTGAGCGGCAGCGTGGCGGCCAGTTTCTTGCTGTCGAAGTCGCGGATCTGGCTGTCGACGCTGACATCGCCGAATTTATAGCGCTTCCCCTCCTCCACCACATAGGTGATGATGAAGTCCCTTTTGTCGGGGGTCAGTTCGGCGACCGCGGAGGTGACGCGGAAATCGGCATAGCCCTGCGTCAGGTAGAACTGGCGGAGCTTCTGCTGGTCGTAGCTGAGGCGATCCTGGTCGTAGCTGGTCGCCGACGACAACAGCCGTTTGAAGCGCGCCTGCTTGGTCGCCATCTGCGCGCGGATCTGATCCTGCGAGAAGACGGTGTTGCCGAGGATGTTGATCTGGCGGACCTTCGACTTGGGGCCCTCGCTGATTTCGAACACGACGTCGACGCGGTTCTGGTCGAGGGTGACCATCTTCGGGTCGATGACCGCGGCGAACCGGCCCTGGCGGCGATAGAGTTCGAGGATCCGGGCGATATCCTGGCGGACCGCGGTGCGCGTGAAGATCTGGCGGGGGGCAAGCTTGATCTCCTTGGTGATCTTGTCGCTTTTCAGCGCCTTGTTGCCCTCGATCACGATGCGGTTGACGATCGGGTTCTCGCGCACGCGCAGCACGATGTTGCCATCGGCGACCCCGGCGATCGAGTAATCGGCGAATAGGTCGCTGGCCTGGAGATCCTTCAGCGCCTGATCGAGCGTTTCAGCGGTATAGGGCGTACCGACGCGCAGCTTGGTGTAGCTGAGCACGGTCTCCGGCTCGATCCGCTGCGAACCCTCGACGCGAAGGGTCTTGATGGTCCGGGCTGGAGAAATGCCGACCGGTGCAGGGCCCGGCGATCCCGCAGATGGGGCCTTGGCCGCAGAGGAGTCCGTAGCGGCCCGCGTCTGTGCCTGCGCAGGTGTCGCCAGCGTCCCCACCATGACCAAGGCCAGGGAACCGGCGCCAAAATCCAAAATCATGCCTGTGTCTCCGGGGTGAACCGCGCCGCTATGGGAGGCATGTTTCCCGCGGATGTTCCGGTGTGTCGGCATATGGCGGGACTGCAACATCGGCCTCGCCGACCGGGATGCGCGCAGCATGACCGCCCCCGACGTGTCCCGATATGTCGCGATCATGTCACGCGGCACGGCGCACGACATTCGCGGGACACCGCGCGATCCTAGCGAAGCTGTGCGGGCAGCAGCTTCGTCCGCGTCGTGAAAGGTCCAGCATGCGCGTTGCCATCAAGGGTGTTTCGGCACCGGAACCCATCCGCCCCGCGGCCTCGCCCCCGATCGTCGACAATCGGTTCGCGCCGGAAATCTTCGCGACCGGGTTCACCGGGCTCGCCAATCTGAACGGCGTGATCGTACTGACGCTGGAGAGCGCACGCTGCGATCATACGCGGCAACCGCCCGGCGTCGACCGCGTCGTCGTCGGCCGGATCGCACTGACCAGCGCCGCCGCGCAGGAACTCGTCGCCGGGCTCAACCAGTTCCTCGAACAACAGGGTCTGAGCCCGTCCAAGGCGATGGCTGCCGGGGCGACGTTTCAATGAGCGCGGTTCGGCCGGACGCCACCTATGCATCGATCACGCAGCGCGTCGCGTTCGGGCGCATCGTCGTGCCGGTCCGCATGGCGGGCGGCGGCATGGTTTCGGGACCGCGCGGAACACCTCGGGTGTGCGTAAACCGGGTCCGGTTCGCCTGACGAAGCAGGGCCACATGCAAGCACCGTCGGTCCGGCGAATGGCAGCGGTCAGAATATCTTGAATTCGACCAGTCGGGTGCGCTTCGCCGGCGCCTGCGGGAAGCTGACCCGGATCTTGCGGGCCGAGACGGGTGTCCATCCGACCGCCGTTATACCGTTCGCGACGGGTGTGGCCGGTGCTCCGAGCGACTTCCAGCGGCTGCCGTCCCAGATCTGGATCCGGAGCGAGCGCGGGGCGGCGAAGTCCTTGCCGTCGGCGAAGAACGCCAGTTCCGCGCGCGCCACGCTGACCGGTTTGCCGAAGTCGACCGCATACCACTGCGGGGCCGTCGGTTGGGGCGACGCCTTGCGGGACGATGCGGCTGGCGACTTGGCGGACGACCAGCCGTTGGCGAGTTCGGGGAAGAACCAGATGCGACCGTCGATCGCGTCATGGACGTTTTCCGCGTTGGTGGCGCTCGACGCGCTGCCCTTGGGGAAGGCGCCGCGGACGAGTTGCACGGCCCGGTCGATGGGCCGGTCGATCGGTCGGTCGAGTGGGGGAACGGCCGCGCGCGCGATCGGCACGACGAGGCGCGACAGCGTCGGGCTGTGCGCGACCCGTCGGCCGTCGATCTCGATCGTCAGGCCCGGCGTGCCGCGATAATGCCGGCCGTCGACATCCCACGTCACCGCGACGCTGTGGCCGTGATAGGGCACGTCCTGCATCCGGAACCACGCCAGTCCCTGCGGATCGGCAGCGCCGGGCAGCAGCGGATTGACCTCGAGCCTGTCGTCGGCACGCGGGCGTATCCCGACCAGGCCGGTCAGGATCAGGTCGGCGAACCCCGAGTGGAAATAATGATGGCTGCGCGCCAGCCCGACGATCGGGCGGCCGGTATCGGGGTGGTAATCCTCCTCCAGGTCGAGCCGGTCGCCCTGATAATGCAACGCCGCATATTGCCGCAGCAACCGCATGTAATCGCCGCGCGTCACGGCCGACTGGTGATAATGATCGAGCAGGTTGGCGATGCCGGTCAGCACCTGCGTGGTCTGGAATGGCCAGATCGGGCCGTTCCACTGGCATTCGGGTGCGGTGCCTTCGTAGCGATACTGCCGCATGTAATGCTCGTAGCTCGGTTCGACCGTCCGCATGCCGGCGGGGCCGCCCAGCCCGTCCCTGGCGAGCAGATGCGTCCAGGCTCCGGCGAACTTCGCATCGTTGTCGGCAAGGTCGAACGTCCAGGGCAGATATCCGACGAGTTCGCGTCCGCGGATCGGCGCCCAGTATTTCACGAACGCGTTGTCGACCTTGTAGCGATCGACGAAATGGCCGAGCGCCGGGCTCCACAAATCGCGCTGGCCCCTCAGCTTGATCGCGTCGGCGCGCGCGGAAAAGTCTCTCGCGCCCTTTTCGTCGCCGACCATCGACGATAGCCGGGCGATCGCGCGGGCGTTGGCGTACATGTACGCGTTGATCGACGGGCGGAACGAGTCGCCGCCGCGAAAGCCGTCCTTGCCGCCCGACGCGTCGATCGAGGAGATCGTGTACTCGGTCGCGTCGAGCAGCGGCTCGACCCAGTACAGCCCCTTGCTCGTGTCGAAATGGTCGTTCCAAGCGGCATACAGCCGCCGCATCGCCGTTAGATGTCGGGTCGCGCCTGCCTTGTCGCCATCGACGAGGAACCGGCCATAGACCGAGTCCGCCATGTAATCGGTGAAGTGGCGGTCGTTGCCGCGCCGGTACATGAAATCGATATAATCGTCGGCAAAGCGCCGGTCGCGCAGCCAACGCCCCTCCCCGATGTGGAAGCCGGTGGCGTCGTTCAGGCTGGCATAGGGTTCGAGCTGCCAGCCGACGTCGTCGAGAAACTCGGTCGAGATATAGCCGTCGGCGCCGAGATCGCGCTGGTGCGCGCGGAACAGCGACCAGCGATAATAATAGACCGCATCAAGCTTGGCATCGGCGGATTCGAAGAACGGGATACGGTCTTCATACCAGGGCGCGTCGTTGCCGAACCGATCGCGCGCGATGCGGTGGGTGTCGAGCGACGGCGCGGTCATCGCCGGCGCGGCGACGACCGGGACGGTCGCGCCGATCAAGGCGAGGCGGAGGATCGGCCTTACGATGCGTCCGATCATTCCGCCTCTCCTGTTCGGCCGTATGGGCTTGGCCCGATTACTTGAACGTGTAGCGCGCACCGATCGCAAAGGTGCGGCTCAGCAGCGTCGTCCCGAGATTGAACTTGTCGGGGCCACCGACGTCCTCGAACTTGTAATAGGTTTGCTGCTTCGCCTTCAGGAGGTTCACCGCGTCGAAGGTGAAGCCGAGGCGATCGGTCGCGTTCAGGGTCAGCTGGAGATCGAGGCTCTTCTCCGGATTGCGCCAGACGCCGATCGGGTTGGCGAACAGCCGCGCCTCGTTGTTGGCGAGGAACGCCTTGCGCCAGATGTACGACAGACGCGCACCGATCGGCCCACGGTCATAGGCCAGCGTCGCGTTGTACGACAGATCCGACACGCCGAAGAACGGCGACGACGCCTGGCCCGTGATGTTGCCCGCGGCATCCGACAACGGGATGTTCTGCTTCGAATCGAGCACCGTCAGACTGCCCTGGAAACCGAGGCCCTTCAGCACGCTCGGCAGATAGTCGGGGAAGTAGGTCAGGCCGAGCTCGACGCCCTTGAGCACGCCGTCCGATGCGTTGACCGGCCGCGTGATCGCGAACGAATTGGTGGCGCCCGCGACGATGCCGTTGTTCAGGATCGTCTCGCGCACCGTCAGCGGCACGACCAACCCGTCGACTTCGCGGCGGAAACCGGTCACGAAGATCGCGCTGTTGCGATCGAAATACCACTCGACCGCGACGTCATAATTCTTCGAATGCGTCGGCTTCAGCGTCGCGGTGCCGGCGCTGCCGCTGCCATAGCCAACATTGGTCAGATCGCCGACCAGATTGAAGTTCGGATTGATGTCGGTGAAGTTCGGGCGGCGCAGCGTCTGGCCATAGTTGAACCGGACGCGCAGCTTGTCCGTCAACTCGTACCGCGCGGTAAAGCTCGGCAGCCAGCGCTGCGATCCGGTCGACACGAAAGTCTGCGCGCCGTTGTTGTAGCGATCGAAGAAATTGTAATCGGTATCGACGGTGATGTGGCGAACGCCGGCCTGCAGCTTCAACGGGCGGCCGAAGATCGACACTTCGCCATCCGCCTGGATATAGGCGGCGAGCGTCGTCTCGTCGATGTCGAACACGCGTTGCAGCGACAGCTGGTCGGACGTCTTCAGCCCGTAGAGACCGCGCACCGTATCGGCGTTGTCGTGCAGCCAATAGCCGCTCGGCAGCACCCAGCTGCTCGGGGAATCGCTCTTGCCGTCGAAGAAATCGGAATTGGTGAACAGCGCTTCCGACGGTAGCGTCGACAAACTGCGCCCCCCAAGCCCGCCTGCGTCCTGCGTCCGCACCGACGTCGAGGCCTTGCGATTGTCGTAGCGGAAGCCGGCCTTGATCTGGCGAAGGAAACCCTCGTCCCAACCGTAATAGCCGTCGAGCGTACCGGTGAGCGCGCTGCCCTTGTCGCGGTTCGCGTTGTCGTAGAACTGCGCGATGTTCCACTGCGCCGGGTCGGTCAGCAACGCGTCGTTGTCGAAATGGTACGACGGGATGCCGCCACCCGCGTTGAAGTCGACGTTGATCTGGTTGGCCGTGCGCTCGGTCCGCATCGCGGTGAACGAACTCGTCACCTTGCTCGTCTGATAGGCGACGTCGCCGATGATCTTGCCGTGCGAGCCGACGTCCCATTTGCCGTTCAGCGCATAGACGAAGCTGTCGGTCTTCGACTGGTTATAGTCGCCGCTGTTGAAGCCGTAGACGCTGTTGGCGGTGCGGGTCTTGACGATGTTGGTACCGTCATACAGCCCGACCGGCTGCGGGTTGGCCCAGAAGTCGACGAAGCTGAACTGCAGGCTGTTGAACGTCTCGCCGCGGAAGCCCGCGTAGAACACTTCTGCGGTGTAGACCGAGCTGCTGTTGGGCGCCCATTGCAGCGCGATGTTGGCCGAAGGCCGCTCGCGCTTGCCGTACAAATCCGAGCTGAAGATCGCGTCGCGCGACAGGTAATACGGCGTCTGGACGCCGTTGATGTTGAGCGTCGAGCCCGGCGCGGTCGCAAGCCCGCGGTCGAGGCCGGGTGTCCAATTCTCGTTGTTCGCACCCGGGAAGATGCGCTCCAGCGGTGCGAGGCCGGACCCGGCCGGCGGGGTTTCGGTCGCGAACGGCACCAGTGCGCCCGCCGTGATCGTCTGATCGCGGTATTTGGTGCGCGTGTAGCTGCCGTTTACCAGGATACCGATATCGCCGATCCCGGTCTCCCAGCGATCGCTGACCAGCAGCGCGACGTTCGGATTATAGGTGTCGGCCTGCTCGTTGTAGATGCCCCGCGCGAGGCCCGAGATCGCGAAGCCGTCGAAATCGAACGGACGACGGGTGGCGACATCGATCTGGCCGGCGAGACCCGTCTCGATCTGTTCGGCGGCGCGCGTCTTGTAGACGTCGACCTGCTTGACGAGGTTGGCGGAGATATCCTGCAGCGCGAACGCCTGCCCCGCCGCGGTGAAGATATTGCGACCGTTGAGCGTGGTCAGCGCATCGGGTAGCCCGCGGATCGAGATCGCCGCCGCTTCGCCGCCGGTGCGGTTGGTCACCTGGACGCCGGTGACGCGCTGGAGCGCCTCGACGACGTTGTTGTCGGGCAGCTTGCCGACATCTTCCGAAACGATCGAGTCGACGATTTGCGTGGAAGCTTTGCGGACGTTCAGCGCGCCGACGATCGAGGCGCGGACGCCGGTGACGACGATGTCCTCGTCGGTCTGATCGGTCGCAGGCGGTGTCTGAGACGTATCGCCGTCGGTGCGCGCGGGCGTACCGGTGGCCGGCAATGCAACGCCGTCCTGCGGGGTGGTCGGTACCGCCTGAGCATAAGCGGGCGCGCCGAGCATCAGTGCGACGATCGATGCAGAACACAGAATCAACGACTTCATCGCCATATGGCCTCTCCCCAAACGCATCCAACGAGCCTTGTTCTCGGCTCTTATTACTCGGACAAACCCGTAAATTACCGGAAGCCGCGATGCAAGGGCAATCTTGCGTTTCAGCAGGGTAGCGCTCCCACTAGCACTGACGCCGCCCCACAGAGGGAGCGGCTGCGCGAGCTTACGCCACGGTAGCAACTCTTAGTAATTACTCAGTGCGGAAGGACGATCAGCGTCCTGGCGTGAGCCGGTACAATCCTACGCCGTGCGACGCTATGGTCTGGATCAGTTCGTTCGAGACGGCGGCAAGATCGCGGCGTGCCCACAGATCGCGAACGCCGATCCGGCCCTTCAGCCCGAGCATCACGACATCGACTCGTATCGATCGCGCGGTCTTGTCGGTGTTGAATACAGCGAGATAGCGATCGTCAGATCGTGGCAGCCGTGCCGACCAGACCCGAATGCCATCGGCGACGAAATGCGGCTGGTTGTCGTAGCTTGCCTGGTTGACCGCGATGACTTCGGGGTTGGTGAGCAGGTCGAGCGTCGGACGGTCGAGATGGCGGAGGTCGCCGCCCATAATCAGCGGCGAGCGGGCGATCGACCAGAGCGTCATCAGCGTGCGCTGTTCGTCGGGCGTGAACTTGGTGTCGCGCGCACCGAGCGCGAGCCGCCCGAGCGGCAGCATGTCCGCATCGGGCCAGCCGCCGGGCACGCGGTGCGCGTTCCAGTTCTCCAGCCGGGTGAACTGTGCTTCGAGCAGCGGCCATTCGTCCCAGAAATCGTCGCTGATCCGCCACATCTGCGCGAAACGCCGGACGTGATCGGCGCGGGCGACCGGCGTTTCGCCGGGCGAGAGGCTGAGGACGATCGGGCGCCCGGTCGCGACGATCGCAGCATGTGCAGCTTCGATCTCGGGGGCGTGCGCGTCATAGGGACGGCTCATATCGTCCATCTTGACCAGGTCGACGCCCCACGACGCGTAGAGCGCGAACACGCTGTCGTAATAGGCCTGCGCGCCGGGCTTGCGCATGTCGACGCCGTACATGTCCGGGTTCCACGGGCAGATGCTGGTGGTGTCGGCGATGTCGCGCGCGCGATATTTCGTGCCGAACACCGGGAGGTTGCGCTGCACCGCCAGCCGAGGAATGCCGCGCATCAGATGGATGCCGAACCGGAGGCCGAGCGCGTGGACGCGGTCGGCAAGCGGACGGAAACCCTTGCCGCCGACGCTCGACGGGAACCGGTTCGGCGCTGGGAGCAACCGGCCGTAATCGTCCATCACCGGCTTCGGCTTGGTCGCGTAGGTGTAGCTGCTCGCCCCCGGCTCGTACCACTGGATATCGACGGTGAAGATATCATAGCCCGACGGCAGCAACTTCTCCGCCATGATCGTCGCGGTCTCGATCGCCTGCGCCTCGGTGATCGTGGTGGCGAAGCTGTTCCAGCTGTTCCAGCCCATCGGCGGAGTCGGCGCCAGCGGAGGCTTAGCTACACCGCGCGCGCCGATCGCGACCACGGGCATCGCGGCGGCACCCGCGGCAAGAAACGTCCGCCGATCCAGGCCGCTCACCGCAGCGGGCCGTTGGCAACCGGTTCGCCGAAATCAGGGGTGCCGTCGGGCTTGTACTTGAAGGTCTGGACGCGGGTGTGGCGGTTGGGATCGAACAGCGGATCGCCCTTGATCGCCTCATAATCGCGCGCGTGATAGACCAGGATGTCGCGGCCGCGCTCGTCGACGGTGAAGCTGTTGTGGCCAGGCCCGAAGACCTTGTGCGCGGGCGAGGACTTGAACACGGGCTGCGACGATTTCGTCCAGGCCGCCGGATCCATGATGTCGGCATCGTCACGCGCGGTCAGCATGCCCAGGCAATAGCGCGCGTCGGTCGCGCTAGCCGAATAGGTCATGAACAGCTTGCCGTTGCGCGCCAGCAGCGCGGGCGCCTCCGCGACCTTGAACCCGCGGATTTCCCAATCGAGCGTCGGTACCGCCAGCCGCGCGGGCTTCGCCGCCAGCGTCAGCGGGGTGGCGAGCGGTGCGAGATAGAGGTTGCTGTTGGTCTCGATCCCCGGCTCGCGCTGTGCCCAGGCGAGATAGCGCGTGCCGCGGTGGACGAAGCTGGTCGAGTCGAGCGTGAAGCTGTCCCACGGCGTCTTCAACTGCCCCAGCACGGTCCAGGTGCCGGTCATCGCATCGGGTCCGTCGCAGACCACCGCGAAGGTGCGGATGCGGAACACGTCCTCGCCGCCGCCGCTGGGGCCCGCCGCGAAATACATGATCCAGCGACCGTCGATCAGGTGCAGTTCGGGTGCCCAGAGGAAGCCGGACATCGGCCCGGTCTTCTCGTGCCGCCACAACACGCGCTCGTTGGCGGTCGACAGCCCTGCCAGCGTGCGCGAGCGGCGCAGCACGAGCCGGTCGTATTCGGGTACCGAGCCGGTCATGTAGTAATAGCCGTCGGTGTGCAGGAAGACCTGCGCATCGGCGCGCTGGTGGACCAGTGGGTTGACCGGCACCGGCGCCTTGGCCGTGACCCGTGCGAGCGCACCGCTAGCGGTCGCAGCACCAGCACCGGCCAGGAACAGCCGTCGTGTGAAATCCATCGTCATGGTCGATTCTCCGCAACTGGCCAGCCATCCGCACCCCAGGCGATCGGTGCGATGCGCAACGTCGGGGTGCCTTTGGTCTGGGAATCATAGGCGTGGTAGACGACGTAATCCTTGCCGTCGGTGTCGTGCATCACGCCGGGGTGGCCGGGGCCGCGATAGCGCTGCTTTTCCTGGAGGTCGGCGCGCAGGAAGATCGTCCCCCCGCCCTGCATCATCGCGCTGCCGTCCTTGCCGAGATACGGCCCGGTGATCGCCTTCGATCGGCCGACGACGGTGTAATAGGTGCTGTTCACGCCCTTGCAGCAATAGTCGTAGCTCGCGAGCAGCCAGTAATAGCCGCCATGACCGATGATGAACGGCGCCTCGACCGGGGCCGGGCCGCCGGCGGGTGCGGGACGGCGCGCGATCGCGTAGGGCTTTGCCGCGGGATCGAGCAGCTTGCCGGTCTTGGGGTTCAGCGCGAACAGCTTGATGCCGGTCCAGAAGCTGCCGAGCGACAGCCACTCGCGGCCCTGCGCATCGACGACGTGGTTGGGATCGATCGCGTTGAAATCGTCCTTCGGCGTCGACATCACGACCAGTCCCTCGTCGCGCCAGCCATAGCCGGGCGCCTTGGGGTCGAGCGTCGGGCTGGTCGCGAGCCCGATCGCCGAGCGGTTCGAGCCGAAGGTGGAGACCGAGTAATAGAGCCGGTACCGCCCGTCTGCGCTGCGCGAAATGTCGGGCGCCCACATCCCCTTGGTGCCCGGCACCGCCTTGGTCGCCCAGTCGGGCAGGCGCGACAGCGGCGGCGTACCCGCGGTCCAGTGGACCAGATCGGGCGAGGTGCGCGCGCTCAGCATCTGGCCGTCGAGCCCGGTGCCGTAGACGTAATAGGTATTCCCTGCGCGGATCATCACCGGGTCGTGGACCGGGGCGATGTCGCCGGTCAGGCGAGCGTTCAATGCAGGCGGCGCATCGGCGGTTTGCGCCAGCACGCTGCTCGCGAGCGTCAGCGCGATCAGTCCGGTCGCCCATTTCGGTGCGGCCATCGTCTCTCTCCCGGTAGGTGCGCCCGCCGGTTGCTCCGGCGGGCGTCACGATCACTTCAGTTCGAGCATTACGACTGACATCGGCGGCAACGTCACCGACAGCGTTCCACCGCTCAGGCTAGCGCCGTTGAATGCCTTCGGTGCGACCGCGTTGGGCGCCTCGAAGGTGTTGAGCGCAGTCATCGTCGGTGCGGTCAGCACCTGCCCGGTGACGCTTTGCGCGGTCACGCCGGGCAACGCGGCCGAGACGCTCGTGGGCTTGTTGGGATCGAGGTTCGACAGCGCGATCCGTACCACGCCGTCCTTGCCGCGCACGGCGGAGGCGCTGACCGACGGCATCGTCCACTGGTCCTTGTTGTACCAGGGCGACTTGATGTCGATCGGCAGCACCGTGCCGTCCATGTACGGCTTGTACATCGCGAACACGTGATAGGTCGGCGTCAGCACCATCTTGCTGCCGTCGGTCAGGATCATCGCCTGCAGCACGTTCACCATCTGCGCGATCGCGGTCATCTTCACGCGGTCGGCGTGCTTGGCGAAGATGTTGAGGTTGATCGCGGTGACCAGCGCGTCACGCAGCGTGTTCTGCTGGCGCAGGAAACCGGGGTTGGTGCCCGGATCACCGGCATACCAGGTGCCCCATTCGTCGACCGCGAGCCACATCGTCTTCTTCGGATCGACCTTGTCCATGATCGCCGAATGCTTGGTGATCAGCTCGTCCATCCGAAGCGTCTCGGACAGCGTCTCGGCCCAGCCGCGCTCGTCGAACACGGTCGCGGATGCACGCGGCGGCCAGCCGCCGGGGACGGTGTAGTAATGCAGCGACAGCGCATCGACCTTGCCGACCAGCTCGCGCGCCATCGTCTCGGTCCAGTTATAGTCGTCGACGTTGGCGCCGCTCGCGATCTTCATCACGCGCGTGTCCTTGGGCGCCTTGATGAAGGTGGCGTAGCGCCGCGTCACGTCGGCGGCATATTCTGCGCGCATGTTGCCGCCACAGCCCCACAGCTCGTTGCCGACGCCGAAATACGGGACGGCCCACGGCGCCTTGTGGCCGTTCTTGGCGCGTTCGTCGGCGAGCGTACCCGAGGGCGAGGTCATGTATTCGACCCACTCCGCCATTTCCTGCGGCGTGCCGTTGCCGACGTTGCCGGCGATATAGGCTTCGGCCCCGAGCTGTCCGGCGAGGTCCATGAACTCGTGCGTGCCGACCGTGTTGGGCTCGGTCACGCCGCCCCAATGCGTGTTGATCTTGACCGGGCGCTTGGCCTTGGGACCGATCCCTTCGCGCCAGTGATATTCGTCGGCGAAGCAGCCGCCGGGCCAGCGCACGACCGGCACGCCGATCCCGCGCAGCGCGGTGACGACATCGGTGCGGAAACCGCGGACGTTGGGGATCTTCGACTTTTCGCCGACCCAGAGCCCGCCATAGATGCCGGTGCCGAGATGCTCCGCAAACTGCGTGAAGATGCGGCGATCATAGGTCGGGCCGGGCGTGTCGGCGTGGACCGTCACGGTTGCCGTCGCTGTCGAAGTGGCGGGTGCGTCGGTCTGCGCGGTGCCGATCCCAGCGGTCGAGAGCAGGAGCGCGGCGGCGAGGCCCTTCAGCGTGCGGGTCATTTTTGCCTCAATCATCGAAAGCCTCCACGGAATTGCGGGTGCCGCGCAGGAACGCGTCGGCGACGAGGGTGAACGGGGTCGTATCGACTTCGCTACGGCCACCGCGGATCAGCGAGGCGAAGCGCGTGTAGAGGCCGGGATATTCCTCGTCGTCGTTATGCACCGTGCCGCTCGGCAGGGTGAGCACCGCGCCGCCCTTGGCGAGGCTGAGCGTGCCGGCGTCGGTCTCGACGGTGATGTCCCAGCTCTGCGGGCCGGTCTGCCGCCAATCTAGGTCCATCGTGATCGGCGTGCCGGCGGCGCTGCGGAAGGTCAGATCCGCGGCGATCGGCGCGGCGCGGTTGGCGGGCGTCGACAGCGTCGCGGCGGTCAAGAAGAAAGGCTGCGGCAGAATCTCGGTCGCGATCGAGAGTGCGTTGATACCGGGATCGAACACGCCGAGCCCACCCGGCTCCCAGATCCACGCCTGCCCCGGATGCCAGACGCGGACGTCCTCGCGCCAGACGATCGACACGCGCTCGATTTTCCGCTCGGCGAGCCAGGCCTTGGCCGGCGCGACACCCGCGGCGAACCGCGAATGCCAGCCGGCGAACAACGTCGCGCCCGTCTCGGCAGCCTGGGCTTCGAGCGCATCGACCTCGGCGAGCGTCGCGCCGGGCGGCTTTTCGAGGAACACGTGCACGCGCTTGGCGAGCGCCATCGAAGCCAGCTCGTAGCGCACCTGTGGTGGCGTGCAGAGCGCGATCGCGTCGATCGCCGGACCATCGGCGAGCAGCGCCTCCAGCGACTTGAAGTTGGCGACACCTTCGACGCCGGGATCGCGCGGGCTGACGCTGGCGACGAACTCGAACTCGGCGTTCCCGGCGATCGAGGGCAGATGCTGGTCGCGCGCGATCTTGCCCATCCCGACGACCGCGATTCTGATAGCGGCCATGCTCAAAGCGCCTTCACGGTAACGGGCTGCGGCGCAGCCTTGGTCAGCGTGTTGCGCAACGGCAGCGTGAACGGCGCAGCCTCGATCTCGAACACGTCGCCTTCGCGTGTCGTCACGCCGTCGGCGAACGACAGCGTCGCGGTGCCGAAGAAATGGACGTGGACGTCGCCCGGACGGCGGAACAGATCATATTTGAAATGATGCGCCTCGAGGTTGGCGATGCTGTGCGACATGTTCGCCTCACCCGACAGGAACGGCTTTTCCCATAGCAGCGCGCCGTCGCGGTGGATGCGGCTGGCGCCCTCGATATGCTCGGGCGGCGTGCCGACCAGCAGTTCGGGCCCGAGCGACGCTTGGCGCAGCTTCGAATGCGCGAGCCAGAGGTAATTGTGGCGCTCGGTGACGTGATCGCTGAACTCGTTGGCGAGGCACAGGCCGAGCCGGAACGGCGTGCCGTCCGGACCGATCAGGTAGATCCCGGCAAGCTCGGGCTCCTCGCCGCCATCCTCGGCGAAGTCGGGCATCGCGAGCGGCGCGCCCGGTGCGACCAGACCAGAGCCATCGCCCTTGTAGAACCATTCGGGCTGTTGGCCCCGCTCGCCCGCTGCCGGCTTGCCGCCCTCGACGCCTTCGAGGAACATCCGCATCGAATCGGTCTGCTTCTCGGCATCCGCGGCGGCGCGGTGCATCTTGTCGCGCCCCTCCGCCGAGCCGAGATGCGTCAGGCCGGTACCGGTCATGATCAGGTGCGCGGGATCGACATGATCGATCGGCGAGGTCAGGCGGCCCGCGGCGAGTTCGGCGGCGATGTCGACGCTGTCGCCCGTCCCGCAGGCCGCGACTGCGCCGGCTAGATCGGTACCGTCGGCGATCGCGCGTTCGGCCAGCGCGCGGACGCTGTCGAACCCGGTGACGAACGCCGCCCCCTCGTTGGTAGCAGCGATCACCGATCGCGTGCCGTCGACGCCAACATGCTGCAACAGACGCAAAGTCATCAGTCTCTCTCCTAGTCGGGACGCCGCTGTTACGGTTCGCCCCCGATATGTCAGGTCAGTTGGCGGGAACGCCGTCGATCAGCCGCGGCGCGGTCGTGCCGTCACGCAGCACTTCCGGCAGCAGCTCGGGCAGCAGATTCTGGTACGACACCGGCCGCAGGAACCGGTCAATCGCCAGGCTGCCGACCGAGGTCGTGCGGCCATCCGAGGTCGCCGGGAACGGACCGCCGTGGACCATGGCATGGGCGACCTCGACACCGGTCGGCCAGCCATTGGCGAGGATGCGGCCTGCCTTGCGTTCGAGCAGCGGGATCAGTCGCGACCCCATCTCGGCATCGCCCGCGTCCATCTGGATCGTCGCGGTCAGCTGCCCCTCGGCGGCGCGCAGCACAGCATGAAGCTCGTCCTCGCTCGTGCAGCGCACCAGCAGCGACGACGCACCGAACACTTCATGGCCCAGCGCCTTGTCGCTCAGGAACTGTGCGGCGGTCGTCTCGAAGAACGCCGCCTGCCCCTGCGCGACGCCTTCGCCAACCTTGCCCTGTGCGATCGTCTTGACCGCATCATGGCTCGCAAGCGCCTGCACGCCCTGCTCGTACGCCGCGTGGATACCGCCGGTGAGCATCGTCGCAGCCGGTGCGTCGGGCAGTGCGGCAGCGGCGGCGGAGACGAACGCATCAAGCCCCTCGCCTTCGACCGCGAGCACGAGACCGGGATTGGTGCAGAACTGCCCCGCACCCATCGTCAGCGACCCGACGAACGCCGTCCCGAGTGCAGCGCCGCGAGCCTTCAGGGCTTCGGGCAGCAGCACGACCGGGTTGATGCTCGACATCTCGGCATAGACCGGAATCGGAACTTCGCGGGCCTGTGCCAGCTTGACGAGCGCCAGGCCGCCAGCGCGCGATCCGGTAAACCCGACCGCGGCGATGCGCGGATCCTGCACCAGCGCGCTGCCCAGATCGTTGCCGGGACCGACCAGATGCGAGAACACGCCCTTCGGCAAGCCACAGGCGGCAACCGCAGCCTCGATCGCGCCAGCGACCATCGCGCCGGTCGCGGGATGCGCAGGGTGACCCTTGACGACGACGGGGCAACCGGCGGCCAGCGCCGATGCGGTGTCGCCACCGGCGGTCGAGAAGGCGAGCGGAAAATTGCTCGCGCCGAACACCGCGACCGGGCCGAGCGGGATCATCCGCAGCCGCAGGTCGGGGCGTGGCAACGGTGCACGATCGGGAAGCGCTGGGTCGATCCGCAACCCCATCCAGCCGCCGCGACGGACGACGCCCGCGAACAGCTTCAACTGGCCGACCGTACGCCCGCGCTCGCCCTCGAGGCGCGCGCGCGGCAGGCCGCTCTCGCGCATCGCGGTGACGATCAACTCGTCACCGAGCGCGACGATCTCGTCGCCGATCCGCTCCAGGAAATCGGCCCGCGCAGCATTGCCGGTCGCGCGATACGCGTCGAAAGCGGCGTCGGCGGCGGCGCAGGCGGCCTCGACGTCGGCTGGACCATGAACCGCGATCGGATTACCCACCGCAACACCCGTTGCAGCCTCGACGGATTGAAACACCGGACGCTCGGTCTCGCGTGTCATAGTTGTATCAGACATGGTATCCACTCCCTATACTCCGACATATAAGCGGCGCCACGCTTTGGCAATCTTTGTCGTTCCTTGAGCGCAAAGGGACTGTTACGCCGTGACCAGGGAGCAAGCGTTATGACGGACATCGATCGTGTTGACGGCCAGGGCGAGGAGGAAACGCCGATCGTCCGCACTCCACGTGGCACTGGCAGACGCCTTCACGGCGCCGTCGCACACAAGCTGGGCATGTCGATATTGTCGGGGGAGTATGCGCCCGGCGATACGTTGTCGGGGGAGGTGGAATTCTCCAAGACGCTCGACGTGTCACGCAGCGCCTACCGCGAGGCGGTACAGGTGCTGACCGCCAAGGGGCTGGTCGAAAGCCGCCCGAAGATCGGCACGCGAGTCCTGCCGCGCAGCCGGTGGAATCTGCTCGATCCAGACGTGCTCGCCTGGGCATTCGCAGGTGAACCCGATATCGCGTTCGTGCGCGGGCTGTTCGAATTGCGCGCGATCGTCGAGCCGGCCGCGGCGGCGCTTGCCGCGGAACGGCGCGAGCGGACCGACCTGAAGATCATGAAGGACGCCCTGGCGGCGATGCGACGGCACACGCTGGCCACCGAAGCCGGACGCGCGGCGGATCGCGAGTTTCACGATGCGGTGCTGACCGCGACACGTAACGACGCACTTATCGTACTAAGCGCAAGCATCGGTGCGGCGGTCAATTGGACGACGCAGTTCAAGCAGCGTGCGCGTGCCCTGCCCCGCAATCCCATTCCCGATCACGTGCTGGTCTATGACGCGATCGCCGCGGGGGATGCGACCGGGGCCAGCACGGCGATGCGGACGCTGGTCGATCTGGCGCTGGAGGATACCAAACTGGCGATGGCGCGCTGATCGCACGCCACCGCCGTTTCGCCGTCGCCCGCTAAATCGGCGCCCCGGTCGAGGGGCGCCCCATTTCAGGATACGGCGACGGGATCGGGCAGCGCGTCGGTCACGCGCGAGCCCCAGAGCGCATAGAACAGGATGTAGAGTTCGCACGCCGCAGTCAGCAGGAACGAGATCTGCAACCCGTAGGTGTCGGCGAGCCAGCCCTGAACGATCACCAGCGCACCGCCCGCGATCGCCATGATCAGCAGCCCCGACCCTTCCTCGGTCAGTGGCCCAAGGCCGCGGATGCCGAGCGTGAAGATCGTCGGGAACATGATCGAGTGAAACAGCCCGACCGAGATCAGCGCCCACATCGCGACATGCCCCGTGGTGAAGGTCGCGATCAGCATGACGACGAACGCGCCGATGCTCGCCATCGCCAGCACGCGTTCGGCGGGGATCGTCCGCATCACGACGCTGCCGACCAGCCGACCGACCATCATCCCGCCCCACAGGATGAACAGATAATGCGACGCCTGTTCGTGCGTCAGATTGCCGATCTGTGGCTGGCTGACGAAATTGATGAACAGATTGGCGACGCCGATCTCAGCTATCAGATAAATGAAGATCGCCGGGATGCCGAGCACGAGGTTACGGTGCGACCAGAGCGACAATCCCTTGCGATCCGCCTTGGCCGAGCGCTGCGTCGATGCGCCCATTGCCGGCAGCGGGAAGCGCGCGATGACGATCGCGAGCACCACCAGAACGCCCGCGACGATCAGGTACGGCAGCACCACCGACTGTGCGTCGGCAAGCCGCTCGGCCGGGGTCAGCACCGCGGTCGATCCGGCAACCGCGGTGCCCGAGGTCGAGCGGCCGAGGATCAGATAGCCGCCGAACAACGGCGCCAGAGTCGCGCCGGCCGAGTTGAACGCCTGCACGAGATTGAGTCGCGACGACGCGGTCTCGGGTGGACCGACCACGGCAACATACGGGTTTGCGGCGACCTGAAGCAGCGTGATGCCGCTCGCGATCACGAACAGCGCGACCAGCGTGACGCCGTAGCTCGGCAGGCGCGCGGCGGGCACCATCATCAGCGCACCGACCGCCATCAGGCCGAGGCCGAACACCATCGCGCGCTGATAACCGACTCGCTCGATCAGCTTGGCGGACGGGATCGACGCGAAGAAATAGGCGATGAACCAGACGCTCTCTATCAGGGTCGTCTGCGTGTAACTCAGGTCGAACACGCTGCGCAGGTGCGGCAGCAGCGTGTTGTTGATGACGGTGATGAAGCCCCACATGAAGAACAGGCTGGCGAGCAGGGTCAGCGCGGAGCGGTAACTCGGCGCACCGCCCGGCGGACCCTGTGTCGTTGCGCCCTCGGCAGGTCGTTGCATCTGTATCGGCATCGCCATAATCGCTCACCCTCCGTGCCATGTCGGCGACTGAACGACAGTCTTTTCCCGCATGGCTTGCTCAGAAATATATTGTCGGACTATATAGCCACACAAGGCGCGTCAACGGCGTCGAGCGATTAAGGACGGGAACCGGAATGCGCGCAATCACAAAGTCGGGGATCATCGCGGCCACTGCGTTGACGATATTGTCGTCACACGCGGCGAACGCTGCATCGGCCAAGCGCGAGTCGTTCGGCAAATTGCCCGACGGTACCGCGATCGAATCTGTCACGCTGACCGGCACCAATGGTGTCAGCGCGCGAGTCATGACGCTCGGCGCGACGCTCCAGTCGTTGAATGCGCCCGATCGCAACGGCAAGACGGCGGACATCACGCTCGGCTATGACGATGCCGCGAGCTATGCCAGCGCGCCCAATTTCTGGGGCCAGACGATCGGCCGCTATGCCAACCGGATCGCGGGCGGTCGCTTCACGCTCGACGGCAAGGCGTATCAGTTGCCGCTCAACGACAAGACCAATAGCTTGCACGGCGGCACGGTCGGGTTCGACAAGCTGGTGTGGAAGATCGTCTCGATCAGCAATGGCGCGCAGGCCAAGGTGGTGATGACGCTGACCAGCCCGGCGGGCGATCAGGGCTATCCCGGCACATTGGTGGCCAAGGTCACCTACGCGCTCGACGACAAGGGCGCGCTGACGATTGATTTCGACGCGACCAGCGACGCGCCGACGATCGTCAACATGACCAACCACGCGCTGTTCGATCTGGCCGGCGAAGGTTCGGCGACCGGAATATACGGTCAGCGCATGACCATTCCCGCCCGTCGCTACACGCCCGTCACCGCAGCGCTGATCCCGACCGGCGAGTTGAAGCCGGTTGCGGGCACCGTGTTCGACTTCACCAAGGGGCGCGCGCTGTCCGACGGCATCCGCGACGGCCGCGATCCGCAGATCGCGATCGGCCACGGCTGGGATCATAATTTCGTGCTCGACAAGGGCGCGACGGCCGAGCCCGGGCTTGCCGCCCGCGTCGAGGATCCTGCCTCTGGCCGCGTGCTCGAAGTGCTGACCACCGAGCCCGGCGTGCAATTCTATTCGGGCAATTTCCTCGACGGGTCGCTGGTCGGGAAATCCGGCCATGTGTATCGGATGGGTGACGGCCTCGCGCTCGAACCGCAGAAATTTCCCGACACGCCCAACCAGCCTGCGTTCGGCTCGGCGCGCGTCGATCCCGGCAAGCCCTATCACCACCGCATGATCTACCGCGTGTCGGTCGCCCGCTGATACCGCCCGCCGATACCGACCTCTAGCCTGATCTCCAGAAAGCCCCTCATGACCGACATGCCCAAACTTCGCAGCCGCGCGTGGTTCGACAACCCCGAGAACATCGACATGACCGCGCTCTATCTGGAGCGCTATCTGAACTTCGGGCTGAGCCTCGATGAATTGCGCTCAGGCAAGCCGATCATCGGCATCGCGCAGACCGGCAGCGACCTGTCGCCGTGCAACCGCCACCACCTCGTGCTGGCCGAACGCCTGCGCGAAGGCATCCGTGAAGCCGGCGGCATCGCGCTCGAATTTCCGGTCCATCCGATCCAGGAAACCGGCAAGCGCCCGACCGCCGGGCTAGATCGCAACCTCGCCTATCTCGCGCTGGTCGAGGTGCTCTACGGCTATCCGCTCGATGGCGTCGTGCTGACGATCGGTTGCGATAAGACCACGCCGGCGTGCCTGATGGCCGCCGCGACCGTCAACATCCCGGCGATCGCGCTGTCGGTCGGGCCGATGCTCAACGGCTGGCACAAGGGCGAGCGGACCGGCTCGGGTACGATCGTGTGGAAGGCGCGCGAGCTGCTCGCGACCGGCGCGATCGACGATGAGGGCTTCATCAAGCTCGTCGCCTCGTCGGCGCCGTCGACCGGCTATTGCAACACGATGGGCACCGCGACGACGATGAACAGTCTTGCCGAAGCGCTCGGCATGCAGTTGCCCGGCTCGGCCGCGATCCCCGCACCGTATCGTGACCGCCAGGAGGTCGCGTACAAGACCGGCAAGCGGATCGTCGACATGGTCGCCGAGGACCTGAAGCCCTCCGACATCATGACCAAGAACGCGTTCCACAACGCGATCGTCGTCAATTCGGCGATCGGCGGATCGACCAACGCGCCGATCCACCTCGCCGCAATCGCGCGTCACATCGGCGTCGACCTGCCGATCGACGACTGGCAGACGCACGGCCACAAGGTGCCGCTGATGGTCAACCTCCAGCCCGCCGGCGAATATCTCGGCGAGGATTACTACCATGCCGGCGGCGTCCCCGCGGTGGTCGCCGAGCTGATGAAGCAGGGCCTGATCCACGAAGACGCGATGACCGCAAACGGCAAGTCGATCGGCGACAATTGCCGGACCGCGACGATCGAGGACGAGCGCGTCATCCGCCCATTCGCGACACCGTTGCTGGAAGACGCTGGCTTCATCGTGCTGCGCGGCAATCTGTTCGACTCGGCGATCATGAAGACCAGCGTGATCTCGCCGGAGTTCCGCGAGCGGTACCTGTCCAACCCGGACGACCTTGAAGCGTTCGAGGGGCCCGCGGTCGTGTTCGACGGGCCGGAGGATTATCACCACCGGATCGACGACCCCTCGCTCGGGATCACCACCGACACGTTGTTGTTCATGCGTGGCGCCGGGCCGATCGGCTATCCGGGTGCCGCCGAGGTCGTGAACATGCGGCCGCCGGCGTATCTGATCCGCGAAGGCGTGCATGCCCTCCCCTGCATCGGCGACGGTCGCCAGTCGGGGACATCGGGGTCGCCTTCGATCCTCAACGCCTCGCCGGAAGCTGCGGCAATGGGTGGGCTTGCGCTGATCCGGACCGGCGACCGCGTCCGCATCGATCTCGCCAAGGGATCGGCCAACGTGCTGATCTCCGACGAGGAGCTTGCCGAACGTCGTCGTGCGCTGACCGAAGCGGGCGGCTATGCCTTCCCCCGTTCGCAGACGCCTTGGCAGGAAATCCAGCGCGCCACCGTCGGCCAGATGGAAACCGGCGCGATTCTCGAAGGTGCCGAGAAGTATCAGCGGATCGCGCAGACGATGGGCCTACCGCGCGACAATCACTGAGAAGTGCCTGCGCGCCGCTCGATCAGGGCGGTGCGCAGGCATTGGCAGACGATCTCGTCGCGCTGGTTGATCAGCCGGTGCGTGAAGGTGACGATGCCTGCGTTCGGGCGCGACTTGCTGGGCTTGAGGTCCGTCACTTCGGTCTGGCAGCGCATCGTGTCGCCGATGAACACCGGCTTGGGATGCACGAGCTTGTCGTAGCCGAGATTGGCGACGAGCGTGCCGAGCGTCGTCTCGCCGACCGACAACCCGACCATCAGCGCGAAGGTGAAGGTACCGTTGACGAGGATCCGGCCGAACTCGCTGGCCTTCGCCGCCTCGATGTCGAGATGGAGCGGCTGCGGGTTGTGCGTCATCGTCGAGAACAGCAGGTTGTCTGTCTCCGTGACGGTGCGGCGAATCTCGTGTTCGATCCGGTCGCCGATGCTCCAGTCGTCGTAATAGCGGCCTGCCATCAGGCGTCCTTTTCGATGCGGACGAGCATGGTGCCCTCGGTCACCTGCCCGCCCTCGATTGCGTTGAGCTCCGCAACAATGCCGTCGAACGGTGCGGTGAGGGAGTGCTCCATCTTCATCGCCTCCAGCGTGACGAGCTTCTGGCCCTTCGCCACTGTGTCGCCAGCTACAACGTCGACCGCGATGATGCGGCCGGGCATGGGGGAGAGGATAGCGCCGTCCGCCGCTGCGCCAGCCGCAACCCCCGATGCACGCCAGGACTTCAGCTGCCAGGTCTGGCCGGCTTCGGAAATCAGCACGTCCTCGAACGCAGGCATCGTCCCGGCGTGTCCGTCGAGTTCGACCTCGATCGGTTCGCCGTCGAGCAGGAACGTCGCGCTGCGGCGGGGGGCGGCGTTGAGACGGAAGCCGGCGATCGGATCGGCGGAAACGAGCGCTCCGGCAGCTTCGGCCAAGGCCTCTTCGGTCGGGTGCGTCGGTGGCATGAGCGCGTCGCCTTCGCGGGCGATCAGGCCGGTGTCGAGCGTGCCCGCGACGAAGTCGGCATGGTCGAGCGCCTCGACGAGGAACCCGGCGTTGGAGCGTACCGGCCAGACGACTGCGCCGTCGAGCGCGTCCGCCAAGGCTTCGCGCGCGGTCTCGCGGTCTTCGCCCCAGGCGATCACCTTGGCGATCATCGGGTCGTAGAAAGGCGAGATTTCCGCGCCCTGCTCGACCCCGGTATCGACGCGGGCGGTGGTGCCGAGATCGAAGCGTTCGAGCGTGCCGATGGAGGGCAGGAACCCCTTGGCGGGATCCTCGGCGTAGAGCCGCGCCTCCATCGCCCACCCGTCGATCGCCAGTTCGTCCTGGCGCTTGGGCAAGCGCTCGCCGGACGCAACGCGGAGTTGCCATTCGACAAGGTCCTGGCCGGTAATCTCTTCGGTGACCGGGTGCTCGACCTGCAATCGCGTGTTCATTTCCATGAACCAGATGCGGTCGGCGCGGAGGCCTTCGCTGGCGTCGGCGATGAACTCGATCGTGCCGGCGCCAACGTAGTCGACCGCCTTGGCCGCCTTGACCGCAGCCGAGCAGATGGCGTCGCGGGTGGCGGCGTCCATGCCCGGTGCGGGGGCTTCCTCGATCACCTTCTGATGGCGACGCTGAAGCGAACAATCGCGCTCAAACAAATGAACGACGTCGCCGTGGCTGTCGCCGAAGACCTGCACCTCGATATGGCGCGGCGAGAGGATGTATTTCTCGATCAGGACGTCGGTGTTGCCGAACGACGAGGCCGCCTCGCGCTGGCACGAGACGAGCGAGTCGGCGAACTCGGCGGCGGTGTCGACGCGGCGCATGCCCTTGCCGCCGCCGCCAGCGACCGCCTTGATAAGTACGGGATAGCCGATTGAATCCGCCTCGGCCTGGAGGCGTTCGGGGGATTGATCCTCGCCTAGATAGCCGGGCGTGACCGGTACGCCGGCGGCGATCATCCGCTGTTTGGCGGCGTCCTTGAGGCCCATCGCGCGGATGCTGCCAGGGTTGGGGCCCACCCAGATCAACCCGGCGTCGAGCACGGCTTGCGCGAAGTCGGCGTTCTCCGAGAGGAAACCGTAGCCGGGGTGGATCGCCCCGGCGCCGGTCTGCTTCGCGGCGGCGATGATGCGGTCGCCGACGAGATAGCTTTCGCGCGCTGGGGAGGCGCCGATGTGCACGGCTTCATCGGCCTGGCGGACGTGGAGCGCATTGGCGTCGGCGTCCGAATAGATCGCGACGGTGCGTATGCCGAGGCCGCGCGCGGTGCGGATGATGCGGCAGGCGATCTCGCCGCGATTGGCGATCAGGAGGGATCCGATCATTGCGCGACGCATCCCGTGGTGCGCGAGGACCATGTGACGTTGGCGATCTTCCAGCGGCCGGCTTCGCGCACCATGTCGAAATGGTCGGTGCCGCAATGCGCGACCTTGCCGTCGATGGTGAAGACGTAGGGCGACCAGACCATCGCGATATCGCCGTCGATGTCGACTGCGGGATCGGTAAGGCGCTCGGCGTAGCGCTCGGGGCCGGGCTTCAGCGCGGCGGCGAACTCGGTCCAGCTCGTGCGGCGGACTGAGCGCGTGCCGTCGGACTTCTCCTCGGCGACGGTAGCGCCGCCGTCGGGGCGGACCTGAGCCAGGATCGCCTGTCCGTCGCGGGCGGCGAGCGCGGCAAAAAGGGCATCGATCGAGACCATCACGCCGGCCTCTTCGGTCACTACCGCAGGTGGCAGGCCGGTGCCTTTGACGATCGGCTGGACCGGCGTGACCTGTCCGGCGGCGAGAAGAAGTGACAGCAGGATCATCGGGTTACATCCTGAACACGCCGAACGCGGGGCGTTCGGGGATGGGAGCGTTGAGCGTCGCGGCGAAGGCCAAGCCGAGCACGTCGCGGGTCTGGGCGGGATCGATGATGCCGTCGTCCCAGAGGCGCGCGGTGGCGTACCAGGGGTTGCCCTCGTCCTCGTATTTCTGGCGGACGGGCGCCTTGAAGGCCTCGGCCTGCTCGGGCGTCCAGCTGTCCGCGTCGCGGTGGACGGTGGCGAGGACCGACGCTGCCTGCTCGCCGCCCATCACGCTGATCCGGCTGTTGGGCCAGGTGAACAGGAAGCGCGGCGAATAGGCGCGGCCGCACATCCCGTAATTGCCCGCGCCGAAGCTGCCGCCGATCAGGACGGTGATCTTCGGGACGGTCGCGGTGGCGACGGCGGTGACGAGCTTGGCGCCATGCTTGGCGATGCCCTCCGCCTCGTATTTGCCGCCGACCATGAAGCCGGAGATGTTCTGGAGGAACAGCAGCGGGATACGGCGCTGGCAGGCGAGTTCGATGAAATGCGCGCCCTTCTGTGCGCTTTCGCTGAACAGTACGCCGTTGCTGGCTAGGATCGCGACGGGGATGCCCCAGATATGCGCGAACCCGCAGACGAGCGAGGTGCCGTAGAGCGCCTTGAACTCGTGAAACTCGCTGCCGTCGACGAGGCGCGCGATGACCTCGTGGACGTCGTAGGGCGCGCGGACGTCGCTAGGGACGATGCCGTACAGCTCTTCGGGGGCGAACTTCGGCGGTCTGGGTTGCTGGAGATTCACCGCGGTCTGCGCCTGCGGTTGCAGCGTCGAGACGATGTCGCGGACGATGGTCAGCGCGTGCTCGTCATTCTCGGCGACGTGATCGACCACGCCCGAGCGGCGGCCATGCGTATCGGCGCCGCCGAGTTCCTCGGCCGAGATGACTTCGCCGGTTGCCGCCTTCACCAGCGGGGGGCCGGCGAGGAAGATCGTCCCCTGCCCGCGGACGATGATCGTCTCGTCGGACATCGCGGGGACGTAGGCGCCGCCGGCGGTGCAGCTTCCCATGACGCAGGCGATCTGCGGGATGCCGAGTGCGGACATCTGCGCCTGGTTGAAGAAGATGCGGCCGAAATGATCGCGGTCGGGGAAGACTTCCGCCTGATGCGGCAGGTTCGCGCCGCCGCTGTCGACGAGGTAGATGCAGGGGAGCCGATTCTCCTGCGCGATCTCTTGCGCGCGGAGGTGTTTCTTGACGGTGAGCGGGTAGTAGGTGCCGCCCTTCACGGTCGCGTCGTTGCACAGGATCATGCATTGGCGGCCGGACACGCGGCCGATCCCGGCGATCACGCCTGCGCCGGGGACTTCGTTATCGTACAGGCCGTTTGCAGCGAGCTGGCCGATTTCGAGGAACGGCGAGCCTGGGTCGAGCAGGCGTTCGACGCGATCACGCGGGAGGAGTTTTCCGCGGGCGGTGTGGCGCTCGCGGGACTTGGCGTTGCCGCCCAGCGCTGTGCGGGCGACGTCTTCGCGGAGAGTTTCGGCGAGGGCGCGGTTGTGGGCAGCGTTCGCGCGGAAGGTTTCGCTGTCGGGGGACAGCGCGGAGGTAAGGACGGGCGCGGTCACGCAAATCCTCCCCGGCACGGGGAGGGGACCGTTCGTCCGCTTGGGCGAAGGGTGGAGGGGGGCTTCCGCCAGCGTTACGCTCGGGGTGATCCCCCTCCACCGCTACGCGGTCCCCCTCCCCGTGCCGGGGAGGATTTGCGGTCACGTTCACTGCGCCACCTTGGGGGCGGCACCGATGAGTTCGCGGCCGATCAGCATGCGGCGAATCTCGTTCGTCCCAGCGCCGATGTCGAGCAGTTTCGCGTCGCGCATGAACCGTTCGACCGGCCAGTCCTTGGTATATCCTGCCCCGCCAAGCGCCTGGATCGACTCCAGCGACACCTTCACCGCGCTCTCGCTCGCCAGCAGGATCGCGCCCGCCGCGTCGAACCGCGTCGTCTTGCCCGCATCGCACGATTTCGCCACCGCATAGACGTACGCGCGCGCCGAACTCAGCGCGACGTACATGTCGGCGACCTTCGCCTGGATCAGCTGGAACTGGCCGATCGCCGTGCCGAACTGCTTCCGCTCGCGCACGTAGGGGATAACGACGTCGAGGCACGCCTGCATGATGCCAAGCTGGATCCCGGCGAGCACCGCGCGCTCGTAGTCGAGGCCCGACATCAGCACGCCGACGCCGCCATTCTCCGGGCCCATCACGTTCTCGAAAGGCACTTCGCAATCGGTGAAGACGAGTTCGGCGGTCGGCGAGCCGCGCATACCCATCTTGTCGATCTTCTGGCCGATCGCGAAGCCAGGCATGTCCTTCTCGATCAGGAACGCGGTGATCCCGCGCGAACCCTCGCCGGTCTTCGCATAGACGACCAGCGTGTCGGCATAGGCCGCGTTGGTGATCCAGAACTTCGTGCCGTTGAGGACGTAGCCGGTGTCGGTCTTCACCGCCTTGAGCTTCATCGAGACGACGTCGGAGCCCGCGCCGGCTTCGGACATGGCGAGGCTGCCGACATGCTCGCCGGACACGAGCTTGGGCAGATACTTGGCCTTCTGCTCAGGGCTGCCCCAGCGGCGGATCTGGTTGACGCACAGGTTCGAATGCGCGCCGTAGCTGAGCCCGATCGACGCGGACGCGCGCGAGACTTCCTCGACCGCGACGACGTGTTCTAGATAGCCGAGGCCGAGGCCGCCAAACTCTTCCTCGACAGTGATGCCGTGCAGGCCGAGTTCGCCCATTGCCGGCCACAGCTCGCGCGGGAACCAGTCGTCTGCATCGATCTTCGCGGCCAGCGGCGCGATCTTGTCAGTGGCGAAGCGGTGCGTGCTCTCGCGGATCATGTCCGCGGATTCGCCGAGCGCGTAATCGAAATCGGGTATCATGCAGCCTCTCCAGACCTTGTGTTGTCGGCATGATACTCGGTCGCGCCCCTCGAGAGAAATTGATACGACCGAACACATGCGATAGATCGTGTCTATGGTCGTACCGCTATGATCGAACGCTATGTGTTGCGCTATTTCCTGGCGGTCGTGGACCAGGGCAATTTCACGCGTGCCGCCGCGCAGTGCCGGATTTCGCAGCCGACGCTCTCGGTCGGGATCGCCAAGCTCGAGGCGTCGCTCGGGCAGACGCTGTTCCTGCGGACCAACCGACGGATCGAACTCACGCCCTCGGGCACACGGTTCGCGGTGCATGCACGCCGGATCGAAGCCGAGTTCGCGGCTGCCGAACGAGATTTGCAGGACACAGCTCCGACCAAGCTCGTCCGCCTCGGGATTGCAACGACGCTCCCGCCGTCCTGGATCGCGGCCGCGCTGGGTCGGGCACGACGAGCCTCCACCACCGAACGCCTCGAAGTCGTCGAGGGACGGAGCAGCGAACTCGTGGCGCTGCTCGATCGTGGACGGATCGACGTCATGCTCGGCGCGATCGGCGACGATGCGCGCGGTCGCGTGCTGTTCGAGGAAGGATTCGCGGTCGCGGTGGCGAGCGACCACCGGCTGGCCGGACGCGCCACGCTCGCGGTCGCCGACGTCGCCGAGGAAACGATGATCGTCCGCCGCCACTGCGAAGCGCTGGCGGAAACGAGCCGCTTCTTCACCGCCCGCGGCGTGCGCCCGTTCATGGCGGCCCGCACCGTCAGCGACGACCGCGCGCTGACCTATGTCCGCGCAGGGCTCGGAATGACGGTCATGCCGCTGAGCTTTGCGAACGAGGGGATTGCGATGATTCGGTTGACGGGCTTGGATCCGACAAGGCGCATAGGTCTGATGGTAGCAAACGATTCCGCCTCGCGGATCGAGGGAAGCGCGATGGTCGCGGCGATCGAGGAGACGTTCAAGGACTTGCACGTGGCGCGAGCCGGTGCCGACGATCTCAACTGACGCTATGTAAATGCTATCTCGGCGGACCGGTCATCAACGGAAATGGTGGAGCCGAGGGGGATCGAACCCCTGACCTTTCGCATGCCATGCGAACGCTCTCCCAGCTGAGCTACGGCCCCATTCCCGTTGGGAGGCGGGTCACTAACCGGACCCGCCCGGGTTGGCAAGCGGCGTAAACACCGCTTGCCAAATTTCTTTCAGATCAGCGCTCGTGCTCGTCCTGCGGCGTCTCGACGCCGAGGTCGTCGTCGCCGCCGAGATCGACTTCGTCGTCCGCCGACGGCTCTTCGTCCTCGCCGGTGATCGAGGCGATATCCTCTTCCTCGTCACCCTCGAGATCCGCGTCGGGCTTCTTGGTGTCGGGCTTGGCGACCTCGAACGGCAGCGGCTGCTTCGACTTCAGGATGGGCTCGGGCTCCCACGCATACCCGCACTCGATGCAGGTCACGGGGTCGGCTTTTTCGAGGTCGTAGAAACGCGTCGCGCATTTCGGGCACGAACGCTTCGTGCCCCATTCCGGCTTGATCATGCCGATAGAACCTTTCGGATGAATGGATTGCGGGGGGATACCCTCGCAAAGTGGGCGCGCCTTGCCATAGCGCAAGGCCACTGTCAAAAGCCCGGCCCCATGGCACACCCCCTCCCCCAGCCGCTCGACGTCGTCGCGCGCGGTCCTTTGACCGGTTCGATCGCGGTCCCCGGCGACAAGTCGATCAGTCACCGCGCTCTAATGTTCGCGAGCCTGGCGGTTGGCACCAGCCGGATCGAGGGGTTGCTGGAGGGCGAGGACGTGCTCGCCACCGCCGCCGCGATGCGCGCGATGGGCGCGACGATCGAGCGCGGCGAGGACGGGATCTGGGTCGTCGACGGTGTTGGCGTCGGCGGGTTGCTTCAGCCCGAGACTGCGCTGGAGATGGGCAATTCGGGGACGTCGACACGGCTGCTGATGGGGCTGGTGTCAAGCCACCCGATCACCTGTACCTTTACCGGCGACGCGTCGTTGTCGGGGCGGCCGATGGGACGCGTGATCGAGCCGCTGTCGCAAATGGGGGCGGACATCACGTCTTCGCCGGGTGGGCGGCTGCCATTGATGGTGCGCGGCATTTGTCCGGCGGTGCCGATCGAGTACACCCTGCCGGTCGCTTCGGCGCAGGTGAAGTCGGCGATCCTGCTGGCGGGGCTCAACACGCCGGGCATTACGCGCGTGATCGAGCCGGTCGCGACGCGTGATCATAGCGAGCGAATGCTGACCGGGTTCGGCGCGAAGCTGACCGTCGAGGAAACCGAGGCCGGGCGGATCATCTCGATCACCGGCGAGGCGGAACTCAAGCCGCAGGATATCGTCGTGCCGGGCGATCCGTCGTCATCGGCGTTCTGGCTGGTGGCGGCGTCGATCGTGCCGGGGTCGGACATCGTCGTGCGCAATGTCGGGCTGAACCCGACGCGGATCGGGATCGTCACGGCTTTGCGCATGATGGGCGCGGATATTACCGAGCTCGACCCGCGGATCGTCGGCGGCGAGCCGGTCGCGGACCTGCGGGTCCGGCATGCGCCGCTGACCGCGATCGAGGTGCCGGCCGATCTCGCGCCGAGCATGATCGACGAATATCCCGTGCTGTTCGTCGCCGCGGCCTTCGCGACCGGCACGACGATCGCACGCGGCGCGCATGAGTTGCGGGTCAAGGAATCGGACCGGATCACGACGATGCGGATCGCGCTCGAAGCGTGCGGCGTGGTTTGCGAGGAATATGAGGATGGCATGGCGATCACCGGGTCGGGTGGCGCGGCGATTCGCGGTGGCGCTCGGGTGGCCTCGAAACTCGACCACCGCATCGCAATGAGCATGGTGGTGGCTGGACTTGGCGCACTTGAGCCCGTCACGATCGATGATGTATCGCCGGTGGCGACGAGCTATCCCGTGTTCTTCCGGTCGCTCGACGAGTTAACGGGTCGGGGCGACCGACCAGGGGAAATCAAATGATCATCGCAGTCGACGGTCCGGCGGCATCGGGCAAGGGCACGATCGCGCGCGCCTTGGCCAAGCATTATGGGTTGCCGTATCTCGATACCGGGCTGCTGTACCGCGCGGTCGCGTTGAGCGTGGCGCGGATGGGGCTCGATCCGGAGACCGAGGCCGACGCGGTGGCGGCGTGCGATTTCAGCGATGCGCTGTTGAGCGATCCGGCGTTGCGTGATGACGATATCGGCGCGCTGGCATCGGTGGTGTCGGCGCATCCGCTGGTTCGGGCGGCATTGCTGCATCGGCAGAAGCGGTTTGCGGCGCAGGAAGGTGGCGCGATTCTCGACGGGCGCGATATCGGGACGGTGATCGCGCCGGATGCGGATGCGAAGCTGTTCGTGAAGGCTACGCCGAATATTCGGGCGCAGCGGCGGCATGCGGAGTTGCAGGCGCGCGGTGGGACGGCGAGCAAGGATCGGGTGTTGGCGGATATTCGCGCCCGGGATGCTCGGGATAGCGGGCGGTCTACGGCGCCGTTGGTGATGGCGGCGGATGCGGCCTTGTTGGATACGAGTTTTTTGTCGATCGAGGCTTCGGTGCAGCGGGCTGTTGCGCTTGTGGAGGCGCAGCGGGCGAAGAAGGCCGCTTCGGTTTAAGCCTTCAGCCTTCCCGGCGAGTGCACCACCCCGGCGAAGGCCGGGGCCCAATTGGAGAGGTCGCAGTAAACTAAACGCGGTCCTCGGTTAGCGACGTCCCCCAACTGGGCCCCGGCCTCCGCCGGGGTGGTGGCATCTAGAGTGGCGGTGGTTGGGGTAAGCTACCGTAACCCAACCCTGTTTCCCCGCGAAGGCGGGGACCCAGACTGGGCTCCCGCCTTCGCGGGAGAACAAGGACGCGGGGGCGCCGTGCGTTATACCCCAAAGGATACCCCAGGCCTCCCGACACCTATCACCCGGTCGCCCACGCGCGCGCCCTAAAGCGCAGTAACCAGCGCCACCGCCCCGAACACCACCCCCGGAAAATTCGCCACGACGATCGGCCAGTCCCGCTTGTCCTTCAGAAACCCGTACCCGACCCACAACGCGCAGTTCACCATCGTTGCGAACGGCTGGACCACCGATCCCTTCTGACCCGCAAGGTTCAGCATGATCTGGTCGATGTACGACAAATACATCACGATCGCCGTCACGGTGGCGACCCACCCCAGCACGAGAATGCCGCGTTCGTTCAAATCTTCGCTCCTGTTGTGAAGCGCCCCTAACGAAGCCGAGCCGAACTTGCTCCGAGACCCGGTTTCAGCTATACGGAACCGTCCGGCGAGCGATGCTCGTGGAGGAAGGCGCGGAGACCCTCGAGTCTCACGCGCCGTTTTCGCATTCAGCGTCTACGTCCTCCGCGCCTCGTGCCGTCCGGATGCTGCGCCGGCGTTCGGTCGTCGCGGCAACGAAGGCCAAGACCAGCGGACCCAACCGCTTGGCCGGAAACAGACTAGGATTACTGAATTCTATGGCAACCCAGGTAATGCCGACCCGCGACGATTTCGCGGCGATGCTGAACGAAACGCTCGGCGACGCCGACAGCTTCGAGGGCCGCGTGGTGCATGGCACCGTGACCGGCATCGAGAACGACATGGCCGTCATCGACGTCGGTCTGAAGTCGGAAGGCCGCGTGCCGCTTCGCGAATTCGCAGCGCCGGGCCAGAAGGCTGACCTCAAGGTCGGCGACGAAGTCGAAGTCTATGTCGACCGCGTCGAGAACGTCCACGGCGAAGCGATGCTCAGCCGCGACCGCGCCCGTCGCGAAGCCGCATGGGACAAGCTGGAAACCGAATTCTCCAAGACGACCCGCGTCGAAGGCGTCATCTTCGGCCGCGTGAAGGGTGGCTTCACCGTCGACCTGAACGGCGCCGTCGCGTTCCTGCCCGGCTCGCAGGTCGATATCCGCCCCGTGCGCGATGTCACCCCGCTGATGGACATCCCTCAGCCGTTCCAGATCCTGAAGATGGACCGCAAGCGCGGCAACATCGTCGTGTCGCGTCGCGCCGTTCTCGAAGAGACGCGCGCAGAGCAGCGTTCGGGCCTGATCCTCAGCCTGGCCGAGGGCCAGATCATCGACGGCGTCGTCAAGAACATCACCGATTACGGTGCGTTCGTTGATCTCGGCGGCATCGATGGCCTGCTGCACGTCACCGATCTCAGCTACAAGCGCGTCGGTCACCCGAGCGAAGTCCTGAACATCGGCGACACCGTCAAGGTGCAGATCATCCGCATCAACAAGGACACCCAGCGCATCAGCCTCGGCATGAAGCAGCTGGAGAGCGATCCCTGGGATGGCGCGATGGTCAAGTATCCGGTCGGCGCGAAGCTCACTGGCCGCGTCACGAACATCACCGAATATGGTGCGTTCGTCGAGCTGGAAGCGGGCATCGAAGGCCTCGTCCACGTGTCGGAAATGTCCTGGACCAAGAAGAACGTCCATCCGGGCAAGATCGTGTCGACCTCGCAGGAAGTCGACGTCATGGTCCTCGAAGTCGATTCCGAGAAGCGTCGCATCTCGCTCGGCCTCAAGCAGGCTCAGGCCAATCCCTGGGAGGCATTCGCTGCCGCTCATCCGATCGGCTCGACCGTCGAAGGCGAAGTCAAGAACGCGACCGAGTTCGGTCTGTTCATCGGCCTCGATAACGACGTCGACGGCATGGTCCACATGTCCGACATCGCTTGGGGTGTTTCGGGCGAGGACGCGCTCAACCTGCATCGCAAGGGTGAGACCGTCGAGGCCGTCGTGCTCGACATCGACGCCGAGAAGGAGCGTATCTCGCTCGGCATGAAGCAGCTCGAGCGCGGCGGGCCATCGGCCGGCGGCATCGCAGCAGCAGGCGACAAGCTGAACAAGAACGCGATCGTCACGGTCACCGTTCTCGAAGTCCGCGACGCGGGCCTCGAAGTGCAGCAGGGCGACGATGGCGCGACCGGCTTCATCAAGCGCACGGATCTGGGTCGCGATCGCGACGAGCAGCGTCCGGAGCGTTTCCAGGTCGGCCAGAAGTTCGACGCGATGGTCACCGGCTTCGATCGTTCGAAGAAGCCGACCTTCTCGATCAAGGCCATGCAGATCTCGGAAGAGAAGCAGGCTGTGGCGCAGTATGGTTCGTCGGATTCCGGCGCGACCCTCGGCAACATCCTGGGCGAGGCTCTCAAGGCCCGCACGGACGCCGAGAAGAAGTAAGTCTCACGGCTTACCGATAAATTGGCCCGGCATGTCTTGAACATGCCGGGCTTTTTATTGACTATATCACTTTGGTTTTTGACTACGCTCAGATTAGTGCTAACGCTTCGCAAGTTGACTTACATCAATAAGCGGAACTGCCATATGAGCGGGAAAACGTATGATTCGATCTGAACTGGTCCTGAAGATCGCCGAGGCGCATCCGGACCTGCAACCGAACGAAGTCGAGCTGATCGTCAGCACGTTTTTCGATGAAATCTCGAAACGTCTGGCCGCCGATGGCCGGGTCGAACTGCGGGGTTTCGGCGCCTTCTCGACGCGCGCACGCGACGCCCGCACGGGCCGCAATCCCCGCACCGGCGAAGTCGTCGACGTCGAGGCAAAGCGCGTGCCGTATTTCAAACCCGGCAAGGAAATGCGCGCGCGCCTGAACGTGTGAGCGCCGCTGTGTGAGCGATACCATCTCGAACGCGGCCGCGAACGCGGCGCGGGTAGTATGGTGGCACGAATATGGTGCCGACCGAGCGAGATGGCTTGACCCGGCGGACGACCTCGTCTTGTTGGGCGTGTGTGCGGACGTGGCGAAACCGGTAGACGCAGGAGACTTAAAATCTCCCTCCCTAGGAGTGCGGGTTCGAGTCCCGCCGTCCGCACCATTCGGGCTGTCCTGCTGGCTGGCGGCATCGCGGTGTCCGCCGCCGCGCTGAGCGGATGCGATCGCCGGCCTGATACCGGCGTGGTCGTCGCCAGTGCGATCGGCGCCCCCCCCCGCGTTGCCGATGCCAGCCGCGTCCTGCTCGACACCCCTTCCCGACTGATGATGGATTCCACCGCGCAAGGGCTCGTGCGGTTCGACGCCGCGGGGCAGATCGAGCCGGGCCTTGCCGAGCGCTGGATCGTGATCGACGGCGGCATGAGCTATATCTTCCGGCTGCGCGAGGGCGACTGGGGCGATGGCACGCCGGTCACCGCGGAACAGGTGGTGACGATGCTGGAACGCCAGATCGGGCCGAACTCGCGCAATCCGCTCGCGCCATTCCTGACCGCGATCGACGAGATCGTCGTGATGACGCCCCAGGTGATCGAAGTCCGGCTGTCCCGCCCTCGCCCCGACCTGCTGAAGCTGTTCGCGCAACCCGAACTCGCCTTGCTGCGCCTGCGCCCCTCTGGCGGGACCGGTCCGTTTCGCGTGCTGCGGCGTGGCCGCGCGCCGTTGCTGCGCCCGGCGTTCGATCCAAACCAAGCCGACCCCGACGACCAGCGCGAGGCCAAGCCCGAAGAGGACGTCCGGTTGATCGGCGAACGCGCCGCGCGCGCGATCGCGCGGTTCGCCAATCGCGACTCCGATCTCGTCAGCGGCGGCAGTTTCATCGACTGGCCGCTGCTGGCGACAACCGATATCGCCGCGGCCAACGTCCGCGTCGATCCCGCGGTCGGCCTGTTCGGTCTGGCCATCGTCCGGCGCGACGGGTTCCTCGCCGATGCCCAGAACCGTGCGGCGGTCGCCGAAGCGATCGATCGGACGGCCCTGACCGCGGCGATCGCACCTGCCTGGGATCCCGCCGATCGAATCCTGCCCGACATCCTCGATTCCGCCGCACTGCCGCAGGTTCCGGCCTGGACGCTGCTGACGCAGGACGAGCGCCGCGCCGCCGCGCGGCAGCGGGTTGCGGCATGGACTGGCGGACCGATCACGCTGCGGATCGCGCTGCCGGCGGGGCCCGGCGCCACGCTGCTCTATGCGCAGGTCGCCGCGTCGCTGATCGCGATCGGGATCACGCCGGCACGGGTCGGTATGGACGATACTGCGGACCTGACGCTGGTCGATGCGGTCGCGCCCTATGACAGTGCGCGCTGGTATCTGGCGACCGCATGCGTGGTGTGCGGCGAGGCGGCGCATGCCGCGTTGGAGGCGGCGCGCGAGGCACCGTCGCTGGCGGAGCGAGGGGCGCGAATCGCAGCGGCGGATGCAGCGCTGAACGAGGACGTGGCCTTCATCCCGCTGGCACGGCCGCTGCGCTGGTCGCTGGTGTCGCCCCGGTTGCGGCAATGGCAGAGCAATCCGCGGGCCTGGCACCCGTTGAACCGCTTGCGCGCCGATACCAACTAAGACGCATGAACCCACGCGTCACCCGCCTCACCCCCGGCTCGATCCTGGAAACACTGCCGATGGGCAAGGACGCGCTGTCCGTCCGCCGCCGCGTCGAGGCGATGGAGCGCGTGATGGAAGGCCTGTTCGTGATCCCTGGCACGAACCGTCGGGTCGGCATGGATGTCGTGCTCGACCTGATCCCGTTCGCCGGCAGCACGATTGCCGCGGCGATCGGCGGCTGGATGGTCTGGGAAGCGCGCAACATCGGCATGTCGAAAATCCAGATGGCGCGGATGTTCGGCAATGTCGGCATCGACTGGACGCTCGGCATGATCCCGTTCGTCGGCGCGGTGCCCGATTTCTTCTTTCGCTCGAACACGCGTAACCTGCGGATCATCAAGCGCCACCTCGACAAGCATCACCCGTCGACGACCACGCTCGAGGGCTGATCGCCACCGTCGGCGAAGCCCACGTGTCGGCGGAACCTCGCAAATCTTAAATCCGGTGAATCTTATTGCGGTGCGCAGAAACATGGCGAACACATGCCGCCGCTAGGATCGCACAATGCTTTCGAACTCTGCTCACGATGCCACGAAACCCGTGCTGCTGGTCGTCGACGACGATCAGATCATTCGTACGTTGCTTGCCCAAAGCCTGGGCATGCATGGCTATCAGGTAGAGACCGCGACGAACGCGCAGGAGATGGATGGCGTGCTCGCACGGCATGCCGTGTCGCTGATCCTGCTCGATATCATGATGCCGGGAGAGGATGGCCTTTCGGTCTGTCGTCGGCTCGCCCGCGCAGGGGCTCCTCCGGTCGTCCTGCTGAGCGCGCTGGGCGACGAACCCGACCGGATTCTCGGACTCGAGATCGGCGCGAGTCATTATCTGGCCAAGCCGTGCAGTCCGCGCGAGATCCTGGCAACGGTCCGTGCCGCGTTGCGTGCGCGCGAAATCCAGGATGCGGGAGAAAGCCGATCGTTCGTCTTCCTCGGGTGGCGGGTTGATTTCGCCGCGCACGAACTGATCGATCCCGAGGGGACGCTGATCGACCTGACCGATGGCGAATTCGCGGTGCTGCGCGCGTTCGTCGAACGACCGCGCCGCGTCCTGGCGCGTGATGCGTTGCTGGAGGCCGCGCGCGGTCCCGATACCGATGCGTTCGATAGGGCGATCGACGTCCAGGTCAGCCGGCTGCGTCGCAAGCTCCGGTCGCGCGACGACGAGATCATCCGGACGATCCGCAACGAAGGCTATTTCTTCGTGCCACGCGTGGTGCGTCAGTGAGCACGGCGGTCCGATGACAGGCTTTCAGCGGTCTTGGCCGTTGTTCCTTCGCATCTTCGCGCTGATGCTGGGGACGGTGCTGCTGGTGCAGGTTCTCAACTTTGCGATCCTGCTATTGATCCCGCCGCCGATGCCGGTGATCTTTCCCGCCAACCGTGTCGCGTCCGTCGCGCGCGTTGGGACCGACCCGACCGGGTTGTTGAAGGTCGAGCGGTCGAACGGTCCGCTGCAACTCACCGACAATCCGCGCGATCGTCGTATTGCGGCGGCGATTGCCGCCGATCTAGGGGTGTCGCGCGCGCGCGTCACGGTGGAAACCGAGCGATCCGCGATGCCGCTGTTCGCCGGTGCGTTTCGTCCACCAATGCCGATGGGCATGGGGCGTCCACCGATGCCGATGGGCATGGACGGGCCATCGCAACGCCCGCCCTCGTTCGAAACGGCGCTGTTCGGGCATTTCATCGTCTCGATCGCGATGCCGGACGGCCGTTTGCGGGTAATCCAGCCGAGCCACAGCACGATCGGCCCGTGGCGGATGCGGATCATCCTGTGGTTCCTGATCGCGATGGCGGTGGCCGCGCCGATCGCCTGGGCACAGGCACGACGGGTTGCCAAGCCGATCAAGCTGTTCGCCGCCGCCGCCGACCGTCTCGGGCGCGATCCGCGGGCCGAACCGCTGCGGGTGTCCGGCCCACCGGAAATCGCCGAGGCGGCAAACGCGTTCAACCTCATGCAGGAGCGGCTCAACCGCTATGTCGAGGATCGGACGACGCTGATCGCGGCGGTCGCACATGACCTGCGGACGCCGCTGATGCGGTTGTCGTTGCGTCTCGAAAAAGCGCCCGACGACATTCGTGCGGCAAGCGAAGGCGATATCCATGAGATGAGCGAGCGCATCGGATCGGCGATGGCGTTCGTGCGCGACATGACGCGCCATGTCCGTCGCCAAAAGCTCGACCTGCGCTCGCTCGCGGAAAGCATCACCGACGACTTCGCCGACCGGGGCGAGTCGGTCGTGCTGCACGGCGGATCGGCGCTGGCGATCGAAGGGGATGCGCCCTCACTCAAGGCGTTGCTCGCAAATCTGGTCGGCAACGCGGTCAAATATGCCGGCCACGCCGATGTCCAATTGCGCCGCGAGGGTGGGATCGCGATCGTCGAAGTATCGGACACCGGGCCGGGGATGATGCCGGCGGATCTCGCGCGGGCGTTCGAACCGTTTTTCCGCGCCGAACAATCGCGTAACCGCGACACCGGCGGCAGCGGGCTGGGTCTGGCGAGCGTTCGCGCGGTGGCGCGCGGTCATGGCGGCGATGCGACGATCGCCAACCGACCCGGCGGCGGGCTGATCGCGGTCGTGACCCTCCCCGTCTGAACCGGACACATCGCGGCAATGATCGGCGTGTCTGACACACGAGCTGGCATCAGGGGAATTTGCATGCGTATCGTCCTAATGATCGGCATCGCCGTCACGCTGGCGGGCTGCGCAACGCAGCGATCGCAGCAGCACGGTCCGGGTGACGCGTCCGGTCATCGGCTCGGCCTTGAGCCCGATCATGGTCCGGCACGTGGCAGGGGCCAGTTGTTCATCAGCCCGATGGGCGAACCGTTTCGTGCGTCGTCGCGACCGGGGGCGGCGCAGGATCTTTGGTTTGCCGGTGCGGATGCCGATGGCGATGGCGATGGGCGGATCACGCTGGCCGAATTCCAGCACGACGCCACCCGGTTCTTCGCGGTGCTCGATCGCGGCAAGGACGGCGAGATCGATCCCGACGACATCGCCTATTACGAGAACGTCCTGGTGCCTGAAATCCGCGTCGCCTCGGGCGGACGTGGTCCTGGGTCGCAGGGCGGTGGGAGAAACGGTGGACGGGGCGGCGGACGCGGTCGCGGTGGCGGCGGTTCCGGAGGCGGCGGTGGACAGGGCATGCAGTTCGGCGGCGGCGACGCCAAGAAGAGCGCCGTCGTTCACGAGCGTATCGGCGCGGCCCGTTTCGGACTCTTCGACCTGCCAGAGCCGGTGGTCGCGACGGACGTCAATCTCAATCGGGGCATCGATCCCGACGAGTTCGCCAAGGCGGCGACGACGCGGTTCGCCGCGCTCGACCGAAACCATGACGGCGCGCTGACCCGCGGCGAGCTGCCACGTGCCGGCGGCGAGACGTGGCGGAACGGCGCGGACCAGCCGGTCGTCCCGCCACCGGAACCGCGCGCCCCCTGACGTCGCGACGGTTTCCGATCACGGGAGCCGCGCGACAGTGTGGTTACCTTCGCCGGATCAAGGTCGCGGTGGCATACTGCCCATCGGAGGACGTGGACCGCCTCCGCCCGCCCCAAATGGACCCGCCCCAACCGGACCGAAGCCCGGCCCTCTTTCGCGGCGCAACCGCATCAGCGCCTCGAACGCGCGACGCTGCGCCGGATCGAGCGACTCGTAGAACGTGCGTGCTGCGGCAATGCGCTTCGCATCCTCGGCCGAACGCCTTGCTACATCCTGCGTCATGCGATCGAGTTGCCGCGCGAACCCGTCGGCTGGCGGCATCGTCCTCGGTTCGTCCAGCGCCGGTCCACCCTGCCCCGGCGTACTGTGCATGGGCAGCCATGGCGGCGGGGGCGGCGTCATCGATGCCAGGAATGCCATCAATACAGGGCGTTGATCCGTGCGCAGATTGAGCAGCAACGCGGTATCGTCGGCTTCGCGCGCGTGCATCCGGGCGATCATCGCCGGCGTCGGGCCGCCCCCTCCAGCGCCATCTTGATCGTGCGCACGGGCCGGCATCGGTACCGCCAGCACCGCTGCGCCCATCACGGGCACCGCCCATATCGGTATCGTCTTCATGCATAATCCCCCTTGTGTTGACGCGGTCGTCGGCTCAGCCGAGCAATCCGGAAACGATCCATCGACGACTGACCGCGAATTTGACGATCGTCGCGCCGCAGCACCGGCAGGCCGAGCGCTGAATTGCCTCCCCCGCAACGTCCCTGTGCCGTGATCGCGGCGTGTGGCGGCCGAGCGCGCAGTCGGCCGACCGTGATAATTGCGTCTGCACGTTCTGCCCCTGTCCCGCTCGGTTGCCGAAAGATCGGACCCGCGGTCTGGCGGTCAAACTTGTCCACCGTATTTCGGCCACATTACCGACACCGCAGACGCCGCCTCCGTGACGCGGTTTTCATGTAGCCAACCCGCCGGTTTCGGCGTTCATGGCGGACACGGTCGCGGTGTCGCCACCTCGTGTCTTTTCACCGCATTGGAGCCGACCATGGCCGAAGCCGATCTCGTAGCCTTTTCCAATATCCAGCTTCGACCCGATCCGTCGCGGACCGTGATCCGCCCGTTCAACGTCGAATATCCCGGCCCGTTCAAGGTTGAGGGTCACCCGCGTGCCGAGCGCGTGATCGACCGCGTGCTGTCGCTCACCGCCGACGAACTGAGTGCAGAACGCGAGCGCGTTACGACGTCGCTCGACGAACGCCACCGCGACGTCGACGATCTGCTGCTCCATCGCTTCGGCGAGGTCATGGCGATGGTGAAGGACACCCGCACGATCACCCGCGACCAGCAGGTGCTGATCGGCGCGTATTTGAGCGAAGAATATTCGTTCGAGGCCGCCGCGCTGTTCAACCCGAGCATGGTACTGCATCCCGACCAGACCGGCGCGCCCGACGATGGCCTGCGCTTCATCCTGTCGTTGCGCGGAATCGGCGAGGGTCACGTTTCGTCGGTAACGTTCCGCACCGGGAGCTGGTCGGAACGCGACGGTTTCTCGGTCGATCCCGCCAGCCAGACCGCGGTGCCGCCGCGGATCGAGCCATCGGATCAGGGCGCGACCGATGGTGGTCCGACCCGGCTGCAATGCGGCAATAGTCGCGAATTGTCGGAAACCGTGATCTTCCCGATCCTGCCGAGCCAGCGTCAGGGGATCGAGGATCTGCGGCTCGTCCGCTTCGAGGATGCCGGCGAGGTCCAGTATCTCGGCACCTATACCGCATTCAGCGGCTCCGAAACGCGCTGCGAATTGCTGCGCGGCGAGGACTTCAAGACGTTCGAGATGCAGCCGATGCGCGGCGCGGTCGCGGGCACCAAGGGGATGGCGCTCTTCCCCCGTAAGATAGATGGCCGCTACGCGATGCTCGGACGGCAGGATAACGAGAACATCTGGTTTCTCAGCTCGGACGACCTGCTGACCTGGGACGGCGGCACCAAGATCGTCGAGCCGAAATGGCCGTGGGAGTTCATCCAGATGGGCAATTGCGGCTCGCCGATCGAGATCGACGAGGGTTGGCTGGTGCTGACCCACGGTGTCGGCAGCGTGCGCAATTACTGCGTCGGCGCGTGCCTGCTCGACAAGGCCGATCCCACCAAGCTGCTCGCCCGAATGACCGATCCGCTGATCGTACCGAGCCCCAAGGAGCGCGACGGCTATGTGCCCAACGTCGTCTACAGCTGCGGCGGGATCGTCCATGACCGCACGCTGTTGCTGCCATTCGGCGTGGCCGACAATTTCGCCTCGTTCGCGACCGTGGATGTCGGGCGGCTGATTGCGGCGATGGCGTAAGCACCGGACCCGACTAATCCTCCCCTTGGCGGGGGAGGATCGTTCGGCCGGCGATAGGGCGGGTCAAACGATGAGTGCCGCGCCAGCGAAATCCTGCGCTGCGACCACCTCGATCTGGCGGTCGATACCCCGCGTAAGCCCGGCCGGGACCGTCACAGCAAAGCCGCGCGCGATCAGGCCCTCGACCGCCCAGCGGACGCAGTAATCCGCTGCGACGCCGATCACCGTTACGTCCGTGACGCCGCTTGCCGCCAACCCCGCAAAGACGTCCTCCCGCGGGGTCGTCGGTCGGTCGGAATCCCGCGCATCCTCGATCGCCAGCCCCGGCTCGGCCCACATGTCGAACACCCCCTTTTCGATCCGCCACGCCGGAATCGCCGGATCGACCAAAGCCACGTCGAGCATGTTGCCCCATCCTTGCGTGCCCCGAACACAGTGGATCGGGAACATCTCCGCCTCGGGCGATGCTGCGTAAGTCTCGACGAAGTGCGTGTCGAAGGTAAACAGGACTCCCGCGGTCTCGTGGGGCTGCAACGCCGTCAGCCACGCCTGCATCGGCGCGACCAGAGCCGCCGCCCCGGACACGCTCAGCGCGCCCTGCTCCGCCATGAAATCCCACTGCGTATCCACCACGACCACGAACCGCGCCATCGCACCTCTCCTTTGCCCGCTGCTTGACACACTCGCGTCTTCTCGGACACCCGCACCCTACGCAACGCAGGAGCCCGCGCGCATGGCCGTGACCGATATCGCCACCCGGACGTACAATCACAATTTCCGGCTCGATCCGATCGTGCGCAGCCTGCTCGATACCGATTTCTACAAGCTGCTGATGTTGCAGATGATCCGACAGGTCTATCCGGACGTCAGCGCTACCTTTGCGCTGATCAACCGGACCAGGACGGTGCGGTTGGCGGAGATCGTCGACGAAGGCGAACTGCGCGCGCAGCTCGATCACGCGCGGACGCTGCGGTTCGCGAAGAAGGAGCTGATCTGGCTCGCGGGCAACAGCTTCTACGGCAAGCAGAAGATGTTCGGACCTGAGTTCCTCGCCTGGCTCGCCGAGTTCCAGCTGCCCGCCTACGACCTGCGGAAGGTCGATGGCCAGTATGAGCTGCATTTCGACGGCCCGTGGACGCACACGACGATGTGGGAGATCCCCGCGCTGACGATCATCAATGAGTTGAAATCACGTGCGGCTTTACGTGACCGCGGCCGGTTCGCGCTCGATATCGTCTATGCGCGCGCCAAAGCGAAACTGTGGGAGAAGGTCGAGCGGTTGCGCGAGCTGCCCGACCTCGTCCTGTCGGACTTCGGCACGCGGCGGCGGCATGGCTTCCTGTGGCAGCGCTGGTGCGTCGAGGCGTTGAAGGAGGGGCTCGGCGACCGGTTCATCGGCACCTCGAACGTGCTGCTGGCGATGGATGCGGATCTGGAGGCGATCGGTACGAACGCGCACGAACTGCCGATGGTGACCGCCGCGCTGGCCGAGAGCGATGCCGAGCTGGCCGACGCGCCGTACCGCGTGCTCGAGCATTGGCGGCAACATTATAACGGCAATCTGCTGATCGCCCTCCCCGACGCGTTCGGCACCACCGCGTTCCTGCGCAACGCGCCGCACTGGCTGGCGGAGTGGACCGGCTTCCGTCCCGACAGCGCGCCGCCGATCGCGGGCGGCGAGCAGATCATCCGCTGGTGGGAGCAGCAGGGCGTCGATCCGAAGACGAAGCTGCTGATCTTCTCCGACGGCATGGACATCGACACGATCGAGCAGACATATCGTCATTTCCACGGCCGCGTCCGGATGAGCTTTGGCTGGGGGACCAACCTGACCAACGATTTCCGCGGCTGCGATCCCGACGGGGCGATGGCGCTGGAGCCGATCTCGCTGGTCTGCAAGGTGATCGAGGCGAATGGGCGACCTGCGGTGAAATTGTCCGATAATCCGGCCAAGGCGACCGGCGAACCTGCGGAAATCGCTCGATACCTGCGCGTTTTCGGGGAAGCGGACCGCGCCGCTGCGCCCGTTCTGGTCTGATCGAAGCCGTGTCCTCCGCGCAACACGGCAGACATATTTGGTAATAAAATTGTCGTGTTACGCAATCTTCGCTTGCTTCGTTACGCCTCTAAGCCATCATCCGCACACATAAGATAAAAGAGCGGATGTTTGCTGGGGCGCGAACAAGGGGAGAAGTTCATGCGTGGGATCAGGACGTTCAACAGCGCGGGCAAATATGCCGGCGCCAGCGGGTTGGCATTGGCGGCGATGCTGGCGGCGATGCCGGCCTTCGCACAGGCAGTGACGACACCGGCTGCCGAGGGCGTGCAGGCTGTCGATGCGACCGTTGGTCAATCGGGCGACCAGCCAGGCGGGGACGATATCGTCGTGACCGGATCGCGCATCCGCCGCAGTCCGCTCGACCAGCCTTCGCCTGTCGTCACGGTTGATGCGCAATCGATCCAGCGCACCGGGCTTTCGTCGGTCGCCGACGTGCTCCAGCGGCTGCCGAGCGCAGCCGGCGGGCTCAATTCGAAGGTCAATAATTCGGGCAACATCGGCAATCCGCCCGACGGCGGCGGCGTCGGTGCAGGGTCGGCCGAGATCGACCTGCGCTATCTCACTGCCAAGCGGACTCTGGTGCTGGTCGACGGCCTTCGCTTCGTCAACGGCGCGTCGGCGAGCGGCATCCCCTCGACGGTCGATCTCAACACCATCCAGGTTGGCTCGATCGAGCGGATCGAGATCCTCCAGTCGGGTCAGTCGCCACTCTACGGCTCGGACGCGCTGGCCGGCGTCGTCAACATCATCACCAAGGCGCAGCAGAAGGGCCTGAAAGCGTCGGCGCAGTTCGGCACGTTCCGTCAGGGCGACGGCCATACGCAGGACTATAACGTCAGCTATGGCATCCAGGCGCCGCGCACGAGCGTGGTGTTCGGCGGCAGCTACGTGAAGCAGGAGGCGGTTCGGACACGCGATCGCTCGATCTCGCAATTCCCCAACCCCGGCCAGACGTCGTGCAGCGATCCGATCGGTGGCTGTTCGGGTGCGACCCCCAATGGATTCTTCCAGGTCGGCGGCCGGAACCTGACGTTGAAGTCGGCACCGATCCTCGGACGGCCACGCTACGACGCCGCCAACCCGACCGGCCCGAACAGCGATTTCAAGGAATTCACCTCCGCCGACCGGTTCAATTTTTCACCATTCAACTATTTCCTGACCCCATCCGAGCGCTACGGCTTCTTCGTCAGCGCCAAGCAGGAGCTTACCGACACCGTCAACCTGCGCGTGAAGATGAATTACACGCGGCGCAATTCGCAGAACCAGGCGGCGTTCCTGCCACTGGTGATCGGGCCGGATGCGGGCAACGGCAATCTGCTCGACACGATCTCGGTCGATGCCACCAACCCGTATAATCCGTTCGGCTACACGCTGTCGGCGGGCGGCGCGGGCAATGGCCCGGCGAATTATTCGACGGTCCGTCGACGCCTCGTAGAAGCCGGCCAGCGCACCTATTCGCAAACCGTGGATACGATGTCCGCGACCGCGACGCTGGACGGGTCGTTCCATCTCGGCAGCCACAAATTCTACTGGGACGTCAACGCGGTTCTAGGCTTCAACGACGCCAAGCAGCTGTTCACGGGCAACATCAACGCAGCCAATCTCGCGCGGGCGCTCGGGCCCGTCGCGAACTGCACCGGGGCATGCGTACCGTTCAACATCTTCGGTGGCGCAGGCTCGGTTACGCCGGCGATGCTCGGCTATATCGCGTTCGACGAGCGTGCGCGCAGTTCGCAGAGCCTGGAAGACTATACCGCCAATATCTCGGGCGAACTGTTCGACCTTCCGGCGGGCGCCGTGGGTCTGGCTGCCGGCTACGAACACCGCGTCCAATATGGCAGCTTCACGCCGGATCCCCTGATCACCGCCGGGCTCGGCGCCGACATCCCCGCGCAACCGGCGCGCGGGCATTTCAACTCGGACGAGGTCTATGCCGAGTTGCGCGTACCGCTGATCCACAACACACCGCTCATCGAGTCGCTCGAAATCGGCGGCGCGGTGCGGCATTCCAACTATTCGATCAGCGGCAGCAATACGACCTACACCGGCAGCGGCCTGTGGAAGCCGTTCAGCGACCTGCTGTTGCGCGCGTCCTATGCGCAAGGGTTCCGGGCGCCGAGCATCGGCGAATTGTTTGGCGCGGAATCGCGGTCGGACGCGGCGATCGACGATCCCTGCACCAACGTCGCCGGATCGCCCTATCAGTCGTCCGCAACCGTGCGCACCAACTGCATCGCCAACGGCGTGCCCGCGAACGGCAGCTATCAAGAGCCGAATGGCGGACAGCTCAGCGTGTTGACCGGCGGTAACAAAGCGTTGAAACCCGAGACGTCGCGGACCTGGCTGTTCGGTGCGGTGTATGCGCCGAGCTGGGCGCGGACCAGCGGGATCGCCAGCCAGCTGAGCATCGAGGGCAATTACTACGACATCAAGGTCGACGACGCGATCGCGGCGACCGACGCGACGCTGACGCTCAGCCGGTGTTCGCAGGCAGCGGACGCCCTCAGCTGCGCGGCGATCTCCCGCACGCCCAACGGGATCATCTCGCGGATCAACGCGCAGTTGCAGAATATCGGCGGCATCCGCACTCGCGGCGTCGACGTGACCGCGGTTTATCGCTCGCCGCAGACCTCGGCCGGCACGTTCGGGCTTTCGCTCAACGGCAACATCCTGCTGAAATACGCCGAGAGCTTCCCGGCGACGGTCGGCTTCACCACCACCAACTACCAGGGTACGACGCGTGGGTCGCCCGAGCAGTCCTATCCGAAGTTCAAGGGCAACGCGGTCGTCGACTGGGACATCGGCATGGCGCGCGCGTCGTTCACCGGCCGCTATATCAAGAGCGTGAAGGAAGCGGACGGCAAGACGCTCGACAACACCTTCTACGGCGACGTGCAGGTTACGCTGGCGCCGGGTTGGCTGGAAAACCGGCTGGGGCTGACGATCGGCGTCAACAACGTGTTCAACCAGGACCCGCCGGCCTGCTATAGCTGCACCGGGCCGAACTATGATCCGACCACGTATGATGTGCCGGGGCAGTTCGGGTATATCCGGCTGTCGTGGGGGCTTTGATCTGAACTAAAGGGGGTGGTCCGCAAATGGCGAGCGGACCGCCCCCTCGTCATCCTGACGAAAGTCAGGATCCAGAGCCAAGTAGGTTGATAGTCGTTACTCTGGATCCAGACTTTCGTCAGGATGACGGGAGCTCAATCCTCGACTAGCTTCATGAAGCGGCGCTCGACCGGGGCCAGCACCGGCCCCAGTTCGTGCCCGCGCTTGACCACTGCGCCCGCCTCGCCGATCAGCGCCCACATGCCCTGCTTGTTGCGCAGCGACGGGCGTTTCTCGATCCGGAACTCGGGGCGTTCGGCAGCGCGGCGGAAGGCGGCGAAGACCGCGGCATCCTTGCCGAGATCGATCGCATAGTCGCGCCAATGGCCGGCTGCGACCATCCGGCCGTAGAGGTCGAGGATCCGGTTCAGTTCGAGGCGGTCGAAGCCGACCTGCGTCGCCTTGGACGGTGTCGGGAAGGGTACGACGCCCATCAGTTATCCACCATCATGCACGATCGCGTCGGTCCTCTGGAAGACCATCGGCGAGCAGCGCATCGAGCCGCTTGCGCATCGTTTCGAGTTCGCAGCGCATGATCTCCATCTTCTGCGTCGCAGGGTCGAACGCTTCGCTGCACGGCGTACCATAGGGTACGAAGCGCGGGAGTTCGGGCGCGTTGCCGCCTTCTATCGTGGTCGCGCGTGCGGGGATGCCGACGACCGTCATGCCCGCGGGCACATCGCGCGTGACGACCGCGTTGGCGCCGACGCGCGAGCGCTTGCCGAGCGTGATCGGGCCGAGCACCTGCGCGCCCGAGCCGATGATGGCGCCGTCGGAGATGGTCGGGTGGCGCTTGCCCTGCACGCCGTTGTCGGGGCTGGTGCCGCCGAGCGTGACGCATTGGTAGATCGTCACGTCGTCACCGATCTCCGCAGTCTCACCGATCACGACGAAACCGTGGTCGATGAAGAAATTGCGGCCGATCGTAGCGCCGGGATGGATGTCGATCGCCGTCGTGAAGCGCGACCAGTGATTGACGCACCGCGCGAGGAAATAGAGTTTCGCCTTGTACAGACGGTGCGCGATGCGGTGATAACCGAGCGCCCAGACGCCGGGATACAACATGATTTCGGCGCGCGAATGCGGGGCGGGATCGCGGGCGCGGATCGAATCCAGATAGGCCAGTAATCCGCTCGACATCCGCAGTCCCCTTCGCGATTTCCGTATCTAAGGTATCGAACGACCGATTTCCAGAACCGGGCGCAAGGGCCGCCTCAGGCCGTTACATCGGACTGCCGGGATCGGGGTAAAGCCTATCTTTGTTGTGGGATAAGCCCGCGCTGTGCAGTTTAGGCGCCATATTGAGGGGATGCCGATGTTCGACCTGACGACCTTGAGTTTCGAAACGCTCCTGCCCTTCATCCTGGTCGGGTTCGCCGCGCAGATCGTCGACGGGGCGCTGGGGATGGCGTTCGGGGTGATCTCGAACACGCTGCTGCTGTGGGTCGGCGTGCCGCCCGCCGCCGCATCGGCGGGCGTGCACACCGTCGAGACCTTCACGACCGCGGTGTCGGGAATCAGCCATGTGCTGCACAAGAACGTCAATTGGACGCTGTTCCTGCGGTTGATGATCCCGGGCGTGATCGGCGGGGTGCTGGGGGCGTACGTGCTGTCGAACATCGACGCGAGCACGGCGAAACCGTTCATCCTGGCGTATCTGACGTCGATCGGCGTGTATCTGCTGTACCGTGGGCTTCGCTATCCGCCCAAGCAGAAGGAGCCGAAGATCGTCGAGCCGCTCGGGCTGGTCGGCGGGTTTCTCGATGCGGCGGGCGGCGGCGGCTGGGGGCCGGTGGTGACGTCGAACCTGCTGGTGCAGGGCGCATCGCCGCGTACCACGATCGGTACGGTCAACACCGCGGAATTCTTCCTGACCGCGACGATATCGGCGACGTTCATTACGCAGCTTGGCTGGGCGGCGTTTACGCAGGCGACGGTGGGGTTGCTGATCGGTGGGGTGCTGGCGGCACCGTTCGGGGCGATGCTGGCGAAGCGCGTGCCGGCGAAGACGTTGATGGTGCTGGTCGGGGTGATCCTGACGATCACGAGTTTGTTCGGGCTGTACCGCGCGATCTGGCACTGACGGCTCCCCTCCCGCTTGCGGGAGGGGTCGGGGGAGGGGCGTGCCAAATACGACCCCGTGCTTGGGGCCAGCCCCTCCCCTAACCCCTCCCGCGAGCGGGAGGGGAATAGAAGGTCACAGCGTTGCGTGGACCGTCGCGACTGCCGCCATCACGGCGCCGATGCGGACCGAGGTCTGGATCGCTTCCGCGGTCACGCCAGCCTTCTTCAAAATCTGCTCGTGGCTGTCGATGCACATGCCGCAACCGTTCATCGCCGACACCGCCAGGCTGAACAGCTCGAAATCGACCTTGTCGATGCCGGGCTGGCCGATCACGTTCATGCGCAGCTTGGCCGGCATGTTGCGGTATTCCTGGTTCCCGGCGAGGTGCGTGAACCGGTAATAGACGTTGTTCATTGCCATCACCGCTGCCGCTGCGCGTGCCGCGTTGGCGGCGTCGGGCGAGAGCTTCGGGGCGCATTCGGCTTCGGCGGCTTCGACCAGAGGCTTGTAGCCCGAGCCGTGTGCGCAGGTCAGGAGCAGGCCGTATTTGCGCTGGTCGGTCAGGTGCGTCTCGTTCAGCAGCGAGCCGACGTTGAGGCGGATGTCCTTGGCGTAGTCGGGCAGCGTGCCCGCGAATTCCTTGAGTGACATGATCTTCTTTTTCTTCCTCCCCTCCCGCTGGCGGGAGGGGACCGAGGGGTGGGCCCGCGCTCACCATGAACGAATGCGTCCGGGGAGCGCGCGGGCCCACCCCCTGCCCCCTCCCACAAGCGGGAAGGGGAAAGAAGAGTTTTAGTTACGCAGCCAACTGGAGGACGTCGTCGCCCTTGTTCCAGTTGCACGGGCAGAGCTCGTCGGTCTGCAGCGCGTCGAGCACGCGGAGCGTCTCGGCGGGGTTGCGGCCGACGTTCAGGCCGTTGACCTGGACCGCCTGGATGACGTTGTCGGGATCGATGATGAACGTCGCGCGGAACGCGACATGCTCGTTCTTGTCGACGATGCCGAGCGCGTCGGCGAGCTTCGCACCGTTATCCGCCAGCCACGGGAAGTCCGCTGCGGCGAGATCCGCGTCCGATTTGCGCCAGGCGAGGTGGACGTGCGCGGTGTCGGTCGACGCGCCGATCAGCACGGCGTCGCGGTCTTCGAAATCACCGCGGATGTCGCTGTAGCCGACGATCTCGGTCGGGCAGACGAAGGTGAAATCCTTCGGCCAGTAAAACAGCACTTTCCACTTGCCGGGATAGGCGGTCGTCAGGTCGAGCGTCTCGCCGGCGGGCAGTGCGGCAACGCCCTGCTGGACGGGAATGGTCATCGATGGGAACTGGTCGCCGATGGTCAACATGATGGAAGCCTCCTGGAAATAAACTTGGCTCCAGGCATCCTCAAGCGCGGCGGTTGTCCCGCTCGGTCGTTGTGCAATGCGGTATATGGGGGCTGGTGTAATCGATCCAACGCTCTATTTATCATCTGATGATCGATAGAGGCGATTAATGGCTGCGACCTACCTACCCACGTTGAAACAATTGCAATATCTGGTTGCGCTGAAGGACCACGGTCATTTCGGACGCGCGGCGGAGGCGTGTTTCGTGACGCAATCGACGCTGTCGGCGGGCTTACGCGAGCTCGAAACGCTGATCGGCGTGGTGCTGGTCGAGCGTACGCGGCGGGTCGTGCGGTTCACGCCGCTGGGCGACGGGATCGCCGACAAGGCTCGGCGCGTGCTGCGCGAGGCGGAGGAGCTGGGCGACATGGCGCGTGCCGCCGGCCAGCCGCTGTCGGGCGACATGCGGATGAGCGTCATCCCGACGATCGCGCCGTTCATGCTGCCCCGCATCCTGCCGCGGTTGCGAAAGGATTATCCCGACCTGAAGCTGTTCCTGCGCGAGGAGCCTAGTGGTCCGGCGTGCGAGGGTTTGCACAACGGCCGGACCGACTGCGTGCTGCTCGCCCTTCCCTATGCGTGCGGCGAGGTGACGTCGGAGACCTTGTTCGAGGACCGGCTGTTCGTGGCCTATCCGTCGGGCGAGGAGCCGACCGCGCTGCCCGCGATCCCGGCGTCGGCGATCGACGAGACGCGGTTGCTGCTGCTCGAGGATGGGCATTGCCTCAAGGATCATGCTCTGGGCGCGTGCAACCGGCCGGAATTGCGCGCGGAGGCGACGATGCTCGGCACGTCGCTGCATACGATCGTGCAGATGGTCGACAACGGGCTTGGCATCACGATGCTGCCCGAGATGGCGCTCAAGGCCGGCATCCTCGACAACACCAACATCACGGCCAGACCGCTCGACGAGATCAACGCGGTCCGGAAGATCGCCTTGGTCTGGCGGCGGGCGAGCCCGCGGGAAAAGGACTTTCGGTTGATGGCGAAGGCGCTGGCCGACGTTCAGTAACCGGCTCGGCTCGCCGTGAGATTGGCACGGATGCGCAACCAACTCGGCGTTCGATCGTATGTTTCGCGAGTTCCCGCTGGAGACCCGATGATGTCGAAGACGCTTCCGCTACTGCTGATGACGAGTGCACTGGCACTCGCTGCGTGCAGTGGCAAATCGAAGGACGACGTGGCCAGTCCGTCGACTAATCCCGCGCTGTCGGTCCCGAACGGCCCGCCCGCGGTCGCCAACCCGACCGTCGGCGGCGTGCCGATGATGGCCACGCGGACGATCGTCGACAACGCGTCCGCCGCCCCCAACCTGTCGACGCTGGTCGCCGCGGTGAAGGCCGCCGATCTGGTCGGTACGCTGTCCGGTCCGGGGCCGTTCACGGTGTTCGCGCCGACCAACGATGCGTTCGGGCGGCTCGCACCGGGCATGGTCGACACGTTGCTGAAGCCCGAGAACAAGGCTTCGCTGACCAAGGTTCTGACCTATCATGTCGTGTCAGGTGCGATCACCGCCGACGATCTGCGTCAGCGCATCGCAGCCGGCGGTGGTACGGCGACGCTGACCACGGTGGAGGGCGACCCGATCACCGCGACGCTGGTCGGCGCCGTGATCGCGCTGACCGACGTCAACGGTAACAAGAGTTATATCGAGACCGCAGACGTGCGCCAGTCGAACGGCGTCGTGCATGTGGTCAACGGTGTAATCGTGCCAAAACTGAGCTGATCGGAACCATTGCCGGGCTCGCTTCGTCGCATCGATGGCGCGGCTGGTCCGCCAAAACATTGAAGACCGGCCAATCCCGTACCTAGGTTTTTCGTTCGATTTTTTCATCGTCCCAACAACTATATTTGGAGTCGCACATGACTGTTAAGACGAACCTTTTGATCGCCGCAGCATCGAGCATGATCTTCGCCGCTGGCGCGACCGCACAGACGACGACGCCCGCAGCGCCAGCGCAGACCGCACCCGCTACCACCGCGACTCCGCAGGCAGCGCCTGCCGCTGCGGCTTCGGCTGCACCGACCGCTGCGCCGACGACGACGATCGCCGCCGCACTGCCGACGCTGCCAAACCGCGCCACGCTGACCAAGCTTGTGACTGCGGCGAAGCTGCAGACGACGCTGGCGGGTCCTGGCCCGTTCACGGTTTTCGCACCGAGCGACGAAGCGTTCACCCGCCTGCCGGCTGGTGCGCTCGACACGCTGCTGAAGCCTGAGTCGGCGCCGACGCTTGCGACGATCATCAAGTATCACGTCGTCGCCGGCGCAGTGACCTCGGACCAGCTGAAGGCGCAGATCACCGCTGGTGGTGGCAAGGCCACGTTGACGACTCTCGCCGGCCAGCCGCTGATCGCCTCGCTGGGCCCGAACGGCAACATCGAGCTGACCGACACCGCTGGGATCAAGTCGTATGTCGATACTGCCGACATCAAGGAGACGAACGGTGTCGTCCACCTGACCAACGGCATGAGCGTTCCTAAGCTCGGCTGATTGAATTGCGGGCCGCGACTTTTACAAAGGTCGTGGCCCGTATCTTGTTTCCCCGCGAAAGCGGGGACCCAGTCCGGGCTCCCGCCTTCGCGGGAGAACAGTCTTTAGTTTAGCCCTGCGGCTTATCCCAGCGCGCAGCTGCCGCGTGATCGCCATCGCGCGCTTCGACCCAGCTAGCCTCGACACCACGTGTCTCGCGCTTCCAGAACGGCGCGTCGGTCTTCAGCCGGTCGATCAGATACGCACAGGCCTTCAGCGAGGCGCCACGGTGCGCCGCGGCCGCCGCAACGAACACGATCCGCTCGCCCGGATGCATCGGCCCGACCCGGTGGACGATGATCGCCGCACTCAGCCCCCAGCGTTCGATCGCGCCCTCGGCAACCTTCACCAACGCCGCTTCGGTCGCGCCCGGATAATGTTCGAGTTCGAGCATACCGACGCCATCATCCGCGCGAACCAAGCCAGTGAACGTTGCCACCGCCCCGGCTCCTGCCGCCTCAGCGCGCGTCATCTCCGCGGCGATATCGATCGGTGACTGCTGGACCGAGATGTGGATCATCCGCCGGTCACCGGTGGGAAGATCGCGATCTCCTGCGCCCGACCGATCAGCGTATCCAAGGCCACGAAATCCTGATCGACCGCCGCGCGCAGCCGCGAGCGGTTCTCGAACGCTTCGGCATGCCCGGGGGTCATTTCCGCGAGCCAGTCGACCAGATCCGCCACCGTCGCCACGCTCGCGGGCGGCTCGACCGATTCCTCGCCCGTGCCGATGCGCTCACGCACCCAGGCGAAATACACCATCCGTATCGTCATGCTCAGTCCATGTGCTTCAGGCCGACGCGGAGATAATCCCACCCGGTCAGCACGGTAAGGACGGCCGCGCCCCACAAGGCGACGATGCCGACATTATGCACCCAGGCCATGTCGGGCACCGCGCCGCCGAGGATGATCCCGCCGAGCGACACGAGCTGCAGCGTCGTCTTCCACTTCGCCAGCTGCGAAACCGGCACGGAAACCTGCACCTGCGCCAGGAACTCGCGCAGCCCCGACACCGCGATCTCGCGCAGCAGGATGACCAGCGCAGCGATCACGTGGATACCGGGAATATCGCGCGTTCCCACCAGAATCAGGATCACCGCGGCGACCATGATCTTGTCGGCGATCGGATCGAGGAAGATCCCCAGCCGCGACACCGCGCCGCTCGACCGCGCGAGATAACCATCGAAATAATCGGTGATGCCCATCAGGCAATACAGCACGAAGGCGATGCCGTACCCCGCCTCCCAGTCGGGCCACCACAGGAACCAGACCAGCAGGGGCACCGCGACGATCCGCGACAATGTCAGGAGGTTAGGCAAGCTCAGCACCCACCACCTCTATACCGGTCGGTCGCGCGGCGAAACCGGTTTAAGCGTTGGCGTGAGCATGGCGCTGGGCTAAGGGTTTGGGGTATTTTCGCAACGATCTGGGCGATTTCTCGCATGCTCAATGCCCTCGGGTTGCTGAAGCAACGTCGCTTCCTGCCCCTGTTCACCACGCAGTTTCTCGGCGCGTTCAACGACAACCTGTTCAAGACTTCGATGGTCCTGTTCGCCACTTATGCGGTCTTCAACGACCCGCAGATGGAGGCGAATTTCAACGCGCTGGCGACCGGACTCGGCATCCTGCCGTTCTTCCTGCTGTCTGCGCTCGCCGGGCAATTGGCGGACAGTCACGACAAAGCGCGGATCATCCGGATCGTGAAGACGGTCGAGATCGGCATCATGATCCTGGGCGCGACCGGGCTTATGGTGGCGCGCTTCGGACATCCGTCGCTGGGAATCGGGCTGATGCTCGGCGCGGTACTGTGCCTCGGCGTGCATTCGACGTTCTTCGGTCCGATCAAATACGCGATCCTGCCGCAGCATCTGAAACCGTGCGACGTGCTTGGCGGCACTGGACTGGTCGAGGCTGGGACGTATCTCGCGATCCTGCTCGGCACGGTGACCGCGGGCTGGATCCCGATCGAGGGCGCCGCTGCTAGCGTGTTGATCGTCGCACTGGTGGGCTGGTTCGCCGGTCGGCAGGTTCCCCCCGCACCCCGCGAGGGGCCGCCGCTGAAGCTCGACTACAACCCTTTCACGGCATCATGGCGGTTGATCAGCGCGACGCTGCACATCCCGCGGCTGTTCCTGGCGATCGTGGCGATCAGCTTCTTCTGGACGATCGGCGCGGTGCTCATCATCGTGTTCCCGCCCTTGGTGAAGAACGTGCTGACCGCCGACGAGCGGGTCGCTAGCTTCGTCATTGCGGTGTTCTCGGTCGGAGTCGCGATCGGATCGGTGGTGATCAACTCGATGCTGCGCGGGCGGATTTCCGCGAAGTTCTCGCCGGCGTCGGTGATCGCGATGGGCGGCTTCGTCGTGCTGTTCTCGTTCCTGGCGCGGAACTGGACGCCCGCGGCTCCGGGACAGTATTACGACTGGGCCGGGTTCATTCATCAGCCTGGCGCGATCCCCGTGCTGGCGACGCTGCTGGCGATCGCGATCACCGGCGGGATGTTCGTTGTGCCTCTCTACGCGTTCCTGACGACGACCGTCGAGAAGGACCAGACCGCGCGGACCGTCGCGGCGAACAACGTCGTCAATTCGGGCGCGATGACGATCGGTTCGATCCTGGTGATCGGGATCACGGCGATGGGCGTGACACCGGAGGACATGCTATTCCTGGTCGCGGCGATGTGCCTCGTCTCGGCATGGCTGGCGCAGAAGCTGCACCGCGCGTGTGACGACGATGCCGTTGGGTGCTTGCCGACGCTTCGACACTAAAATCCTCCCCCGCCAGGGGAGGTGTTGCCGAAGGTGACGGAGGGGGAGGACACGGAACAGAGGTTTTCGCTTTCCTCCCCCTCCGTCTGGCAAGAGCCAGCCACCTCCCCCTGGCGGGGAGGATCGTTCGCTTCAGAAAATGAAGCTGTAGAAGCAGGTGAAGAACGCCGCGAAGCTTAGGAAAAATAGCTTCACGTCGTGATCGTCGTTCTTCGCGCTCGCGATCATCGGCGGCGGCAAAGACCGGCGCAGCGGATGGCGGGCGGCTTCGTTGGTAAGGACTAGGCGTCTGGTCATAATGCAAACGTTAACGCGGCGTTTACCAATTCGACCAGTCGCAAAAGTGGTTAAACCAGACCCGTCCGGGAATGGGACGGAATTGCGCCGCCGAAAGCGCATCGAGCCGCACGCAGCAGCCCCCTGTCCTTGCCCTATCGCGCCGTATAAGCTGCTGCCATACACCGCGAATCCGCGCCCACAAGGACCCGAATTATCCAGCAGATTGCGGCACTTCCCTATGTGATCGACGCCGACGGCCACGCTCGCGTGATGCTGATCACCTCACGCGATACCGGGCGCTGGGTAATCCCCAAGGGCAATCCGATCGTCGGGCTCGCCAGCCACGAGGCAGCTGCGCAGGAAGCGTATGAGGAGGCTGGGATCCGCGGCATCCCCTGCCCCACTGCGGTCGGCGAGTTCGGCTACCGCAAACGCCGCCGCACGGGCCGCTACCGCGACATGATCGTGACGGTGTTTCCGCTCGCGTTCGTCGAGCAGGTCGACGACTGGCCCGAGCGTCATCAGCGCGACACCCGCTGGTTTACGCTTGATCGTGCGGCAGACGCTGTCAATGAGCCCGGCCTGAAGGCGCTGATCGCTGCTTTCCGCGAGCCGCCGATTCCGGCGTCGTTCGCGCAACGTATCTTACCCGTCGTGCGCACGAGCGCGAAAAGGAGAATTCCGATGCTGGGCTGGTTCCAGTCGCTGATGCCGAAGCAGGGACGGTTCTTCGAACTGTTCGACGCGCATGCCGCGACCCTGGTCGCCGGCGCCGATGCGCTCGCACGGCTGCTCCACGGCGAAGGCTCGATCGAGGGTCAGATCGCCGAGATCGTCAAGCGCGAGCACGAGGCCGACGATATCACGCGCGAGGTGTTGCAGGATGTCCGCCGCGTGTTCGTGACCCCGTTCGACCGCAGCGCGATCACCGATCTAATCGGCGTGATGGACGACGCGATCGACCAAATGAACGGCACGGCGAACGCGATCGCGCTGTACGAGGTGACCGAGTTCTCGCCCGAGATGCGCGACATGGCGGGCATCATCGTCGAGGCCGCACGGATCACCGCTGAGGCTATTCCGCTGCTGCGCTCGCTCGGCACCAACGCGGGGCGGCTGCACGACCTGACCGCGCGGCTGATCCAGATCGAGGGTCATGCCGACGACATCCACGACACCGGCCTGCGCGCGCTGTTCCAGGCGTCGAAGATCAGTGCGGACCCGATGACTTTCATCATCAACCGCGAAATCTACAGCAGCCTGGAAAAGATAGTCGACCGCTTCGAGGATGTGGCGAACGAGATCCAGGGGCTGGTCATCGACCATGCTTGATGTGTCGTTCGAGTCCGATGCCTCCCAAGGAGCTCCCCCCCGGCGAAGGCCGGGGCCCAATCGGGGGACGGCAATAATTGAGGACGGCGCGCCGTTACTCAAGCCTTCCCAATTGAACCCCGGCCTTCGCCGGGGGGGTGGAATGGTAGCGGATAGGGCGGCAATCGCATGATCCTCTCCCTCCCCCTCCTGATCGGCCTGATCGGCATAGCGCTGCTGTTCGACTTCCTGAACGGCCTTCACGATGCAGCGAACTCGATCGCCACCGTCGTCTCCACGCGCGTCCTGAAGCCCCAATACGCCGTCCTCTGGGCCGCGTTCTTCAACTTCATCGCGTTCGCGGTGTTCGGTCTCCATGTCGCGCAGACCGTCGGCACCGGGATCGTCCAGGCGCACGTCATCGACGCGCAGGTGATCTTTGCCGCGCTGATCGGCGCGATCGCGTGGAACGTCATCACTTGGGTGCTCGGCATCCCATCGAGCAGCAGCCATGCGCTGATCGGCGGCCTGCTGGGTGCCGGCATCGCCAAGATAGGCTTTGGCGCGATTGTCTGGAGCGGCGTCATCAAGACCGTCGTCGCGATCTTCGCGTCGCCCGCGATCGGCCTGATGCTCGCGCTGGTGCTGGTGCTGATCGTTGCCTGGACGAGCCTCAAGCTCACCCCGCTCGGCGTCGACAAGCGCTTCCGCAAGCTCCAGCTGATCTCCGCCGCGCTCTATTCGCTTGGCCATGGCGGCAACGATGCGCAGAAGACGATGGGGATCATCGCCGTGCTGCTCTACTCGCAGGGCCTGCTCGGCGGCGAATTCCACGTGCCGCTCTGGGTCGTCCTCTCCTGCCAGGCAGCGATGGCACTGGGCACGCTGTCCGGCGGCTGGCGGATCGTCCACACGATGGGCTCGAAGATCACGCGGCTGACCCCGGCACAGGGGTTCTGCGCGGAGACCGGCGGCGCAATCACGCTGTTCGCCGCGACCTTCTGGGGCATCCCCGTATCGTCTACGCACACCATCACCGGCTCGATCGTCGGCGTCGGCGCCGCGCGGAGGCTATCCGCCGTCCGCTGGAACGTCGCCAGCAACATCGTCGTCGCATGGACACTGACGCTGCCCGCAGCGGGGCTGATCGGTGCAGGCACGTACCTGCTCGTCGGGCTGTTCGTCTAAGTACCGATATCGTTAAGGTCGATCGCCGCCGTCTCCGTCATAGTTTCGGAGCGGCGGCGTTCTTGCTCGTCCGTACGCCGCTCCACCCCGAGGCTTGGAGCGGCGCATCTTCCGCCAAGCTTATTTGGATCCGCCGTCCCGCAACGGTGCGACCGCATCCTTGCCGAACTTCATGATCATTTCGCCGATCTCACGCGCCTGGCTCATGCTGCGCTGGCTCTGCTCGCGCAGGTAATCGCCCTGGATCTTCATCACTTGCGTGAGGTCCTTAGCGCTGGCGGCCTCGCGCATCGCCGCGAACGCCTCGCGCGCATTCTGCTCGGCTTGGTCGATCATCGTCTTGCCGATCGTCGCGCCGCCTTCAGCGATCTTGCCGCCCGATTCCTTCAGCGCCTCGCCAGCCCGCTTCGCCGGATCGACGACCTTCTCGGAGAACGCATCGCGCGCCTTTTCGGCACTGTCACGCATCGTGTCGGCTGCGCCCTTGGCCGCATCCGCCGCGCGGTCGGTCGCCGCCTTGCTCGCCTTCGCGCCATCATCGACTGCCCGTTTGAAGTCGTCCGCCATTGTCTCGCTCCTCTATCGCGCTACCATTTGGTCGAAGTTTCAACTGGTATGGCCGGCTTTGGTTGCACCGACAGGCCCCTGCGCCACGCCGACCCCGTCAGGACGGCAGACGGCCCCGGCAACATATTCCAGTCACTGGACCTTTTACGCTTTTACCCTATATACCGAACGGTATGAATAGGCTTTGCACGCTCACCGCCCCCAAGGGCCGCCCCCGCGAGTTTGATCTCGACGAGGCGCTGGCGGGTGCGCTGCGCGTGTTCTGGCGCAACGGTTATGAGGGCGCATCGATGGCGGAACTGACCGCCGAGATGAAGATCACCAAGCCCAGCCTGTACGCCGCGTTCGGCAACAAGGAGGCGCTGTTCCACAAGGCGCTCGACCTCTACGAGCGCGAGAAGCTCGCCTATATGACGTCCGCGCTCGACGCGCCGACCGCGCGTGCCGTGGCGGAAAACCTGCTCCGTGGCGCGCTTCAGATGCAGATGAGCACCTGCGATCCCAAGGGGTGCCTGAGTGTCATCAGCAGCGTCGCCTGCAGTGCGGAAGCCGAGCCGATCAAGGTCGAGGTCGCCAAGCGCCGCGCGTCGTCGGAAGCCGCGCTGATGAAACGGTTCGACGAAGCAAAGGCCGCGGGCGAGTTCCCCGATGGGCTCGAGTCGCATGCACTGATGCGCTACCTGTTCGCGATCATGCAGGGGCTGTCGATCCAGGCCGGCTCGGGCGCTAGCTGCACCGAACTCCAGCAGCTCGTCGAGACCAGCATGCTCATGTGGCCAACCAAATAGACACGCTTTCTACCGCGCCGCGCAAAAAAATACCGGCCGGTACAAAAGTCTGTTGACTAGATGAACGTCAGGTTTATATACCGACTGGTATCGAAGCTCTCTCCTACTTCGGATGGGGCAAACCGGGGACACCAACCCATGACCACGGTTAAAACCTAGGCTTCGGCCGAACTTTCGAAATTCCAAGCGGGCAAGCGCGGCACGGTGATGTGCCGGCAACGACCGCGCACGCCCTGCGACCAGCTGACGTCGGTGGACCGTCCACCGACGAAGGCCAGCGCTTGCCCAAGATCAAAAGGGGGACAATCCCATGGCTTATCTCGACCTCGACAACATGTTCGCTTCGCCCGTCACCAGCCGCACGCAGGCCGTGGCAGCCCCTGCCCCGACCGGCTTTTCCGCGCTGGAATGGAGCGTCATCGCGCTCGCCAAGCGCGACACGTTGCGCAGCCTGTCGGGCCCTAGCCGCATGTCGCGCGCAATGGGCAGCCTGTTCGGCCTGAGCACCGCGTCGCGGCTCGCCGACCCCCGGCTCGAGGCGCTGCGGCGGATGGCCGTGTACGCCTGGCGCCGCGGCTTCGCGCTGCCGATGGCCGAGATCCAGGGCTTCCTCGCCGCCGGCTTTGCCGAGGCACAGATCGAAACGCTCGTCGAGAGCGTGACCGGCATGCGCGTCGGCATCCAGCAGAAGCGGAGCATCGCAGCGTGAACCAACTTACCACGATCACGGCCGCGAACGACGCCGACGTCGTCGCGTCGCCGCCCGCGGACCGTCACCGACGGCCGGCCTGGCAGCGCGGCGCAATGGTGCTCGTGCCGATCGCGTTGCTCGGTGCGGTCGGCGTGAAGCTGTTCGATCATCCCGACGCGGCGATGGCGGCCCCCCCGCCCGCCTCCGTCACGGTCGCCTCGCCGCTCGTGCGGCAGGTGAGCGAATGGGACGATTATGTCGGCCGCTTTGCACCTAGCCGCACGGTCGAGATCCGCCCGCGCGTCGCGGGCGAAGTCACCGGCATCCACTTCCGCGACGGCGAGATCGTCAGCAAGGGGCAGTTGCTCTTCACGATCGATTCCCGCCCGTTTGCGGCTGCTCTGGCCGAGGCACATGCAAACGTCGCCAGTGCACGCAGCGCCTTGTCATTAGCCCGTACCGATCTGGGTCGCGCACAACGCCTGGTCGCTGACGAAGCCGTCTCTGCAGGCGAAGTCGACGCCCTTCGCGGTCGGCTCGAAGCAGCGCAGGCCGCACTCGCCGCAGCCCAGGCACGCGAACGCGCCCGCGCGTTGGACGTCGGCTTCACCCAGGTTCGCGCCCCGATCGGCGGTCGCATTTCCGATCGCCGCGTCGACGCCGGCAACCAGGTCGCGGGCGGCGAAGGCACCGGCGGCACGGTGCTAACGACGATCAACGCGCTCGACCCGATCTACTTCACGTTCGATGGGTCGGAAGCGCTGTACCTCAAGACGCAGCGCGCACGGCAGCCCGGCGCGACGCCGGCGGCGGTCGAGATCCAGTTGCAGGACGAGACCGAGCATCGCTGGAAGGGCAAGCTCGACTTCACGGATAATGGCCTCGACCAGCGCTCGGGCACGATCCGTGGCCGCGCGGTGCTCGCCAACCCGGGGTATTTCCTGACGCCGGGGATGTTCGGCAACATGCGCCTCGCGAGTGCGGGGACGCGACAGGCTCTGCTGGTGCCCGACGATGCGGTGCAGACCGATCAGGCGCGCAAGGTGCTGCTGACGATCGATGCGAAGAACGTCGTGAGCCAGAAGCCGGTCGAGCTCGGGCCGGTGGTCGATGGCCTGCGGATCGTGCGCTCGGGGATCGGGCCGAACGACCGGATCATCATCCAGGGTACGCAAATGGCGATGCCGGGCGCGACGGTTGCGCCGAAGGTCGGCCGGATTGTGGTTGCGTCGGGTACGACGGCGCCGTCGTCGGTCCAGCCGATCTCGGGCGAGGCAACGCTCGCGAAGTAACATCGTTACCCCGACCAAAATTCCGTCATCCTGACGAACGTCAGGACCCAGAGTTCGAGACGTCCCGCTGAGTAACCCTGGGTCCTGACTTTCGTCAGGATGACGGGGCGTGCGCGGACGGATCGCCCCTCTACCGAGGAAATTCCCATGCGCTTCTCGCGCTTCTTCATCACCCGGCCGATCTTCGCGGGCGTGATCGCGGTGATCATCACGATCGTCGGTGCGATCGCCTACATGACGCTGCCGGTGTCGCAATATCCCGACATCGTTCCCCCCACCGTCACCGTCAGCGCGACCTATCCCGGCGCCTCGGCCGAGACGGTCGCCGAAACCGTCGCCGCGCCGATCGAGCAGGAGATCAACGGCGTCGACAACATGCTGTACCAGTCGTCGCAATCGACCGGCGACGGCAAGGTCACGATCACCGTTACCTTCAAGATCGGCACCAACCTCGATGCCGCCCAGGTGCTCGTCCAGAACCGTGTCGCGGTCGCCGTCCCGCGCCTGCCCGAGGACGTCCAGCGTCTCGGCGTGGTGACGCGCAAGACGTCGCCCGACTTCCTGATGGTGGTGAACCTCGTCTCGCCCGACAACTCGCTCGATCGCGGCTACATCTCCAACTACGCGCTGACCCAGGTCCGCGATCGCCTCAGCCGCATCGACGGCGTCGGCGACGTGCAGCTGTTCGGCGCACGCGATTATTCGATGCGTGTCTGGATCGACCCCGGCCGCGCCGCCGCGCTCGACCTGACCGCCGGCGAGATCGTCGCCGCGCTGCGTGCGCAGAACGTCCAGGTCGCTGCCGGCACGCTCGGCCAGCCGCCCTATGACAAGGGCAACAGCGCGTTCCAGCTCAACGTCGAGACGCAGGGCCGCCTGACCGATCCCAAGCAGTTCGCCGACGTCGTCATCCGCACCGACGCGCAAGGCCGCCAGGTCCGCGTCTCGGACGTCGCGCGCGTCGAGCTCGGCGCGCAGGATTACGGCGCCAACACCTATCTTAGCGGCAAGCCCACGGTCATCGCCGCGGTCTTCCAGCGTCCCGGCTCGAACGCACTCGGCGCGGCACAGGCCGTCACCGCCGAGATGGAGAGCATGTCGAAGCGCTTCCCCAAGGGGCTGGAATACAAGGTCATCTACAACCCGACCGAGTTCATCGCCCAGTCGATCGACGCGGTGAAGCACACGTTGTTCGAGGCTATGATCCTCGTGGTACTGGTGATCCTCGTCTTCCTGCAGAAATGGCGCGCGGCGATCATCCCGATCGTGGCGATCCCCGTCTCGCTGATCGGCACCTTCGCGGTGCTCGCCGCCGCCGGGTACAGCCTCAACAACCTCTCGCTGTTCGGCCTCGTCCTCGCGATCGGCATCGTCGTCGATGATGCGATCGTCGTGGTCGAGAATGTCGAGCGCAACCTCGAACACGGGCTTTCCCCATTGGAGGCAGCGCGTACGTCGATGGACGAAGTGTCGGGCGCGCTGGTCGCGATCGTGCTCGTGCTGTGCGCGGTGTTCATCCCGACCGTGTTCCTCACCGGCCTCTCGGGCGCGTTCTACCGCCAGTTCGCGGTGACGATCTCGACCGCGACGATCATCTCGCTGCTCATCTCGCTGACGCTGTCGCCGGCGCTCGCCGCGATGTTGCTCAAGCCGACCGCCCCCGCCGACTCCGGGAACCGCCTGACCCGTACCGTCCGGCGTGCCGGCGACGCCTTCAACCGCGGGTTCGAGCGGATGAGCGACAGCTATGCCCGCCTCACTGCGCGCCTCGTCACTGCACCGAAGCGGATGATGATCGCCTATGCCGCACTGATCGCGGTCACGGTCGGCGTGTTCATGGTCACCCCGTCGGGCTTCGTTCCCGCGCAGGACCAGGGCTATTTCCTGACCGTCATCCAGCTTCCGCCCGGCTCGTCGGTCGAGCGCACCGACGCGGTCATGCAGAAGGTTGCGAAACGCATCCTGCCGCTCGCCGGCGTGAAGGGCGCGGTCATGCTCGCAGGCTTCGACGGCCCGTCGCAGACGCTCGCCCCCAATTCGGCGGCCGCGTACATCCCGCTGAAGAGCTTCGAGGAACGCAAGAAGCTCGGCGTCACCCTCGCGAGCATCATGGCGGAATCGCAGAAGGCGACCGGCGACATCACCGAAGCGCGCCTGCTGATCGTCCCGCCACCGCTGATCCAGGGTATCGGTTCGGCCGGCGGCTATCGCCTGATGGTGCAAGACCAGGGCGGCCACGGCTACGCCGACCTCGGCAAGACGAGTTACGCGCTGATCGGCCAAGCGAACCAGACCAAGGGTCTCGCCCAGGTCTACACCTTCTTCGACACCGCAACCCCGCGCATCTTCGCCGACGTCGACCGCGCCAAGGCCAACCTGCTCGGCGTCCCACCCGAGCGCGTGTTCGAGGCGCTGCAGGTCTATCTCGGCTCGGCGTTCGTCAACGACTTCAACCTGCTGGGCCGCACGTACCGCGTCACCGCGCAGGCCGACGCACCGTTCCGCAACACCACCGCGGACATCGCCAACCTGAAGACGCGCTCCAACTCGGGCCAGATGGTCCCGGTCGGCTCGGTCTCGACGTTCAAGGACAAGACCGGCCCGTACCGCGTCGTCCGCTACAACCTCTTCCCCGCGGTCGAGGTCGATGGCGACACCGCCAAGGGCTATTCCTCGGGCCAGTCGCTGGTCGCGATGGAGAAGCTCGCGGATGCGTCGCTGCCCGCCGGCTACGCGCATGAATGGACCGGCATCGCCTATCAGCAGAAAGCAGCCGGCAGCACCGCCGCGCTCGTCTTCGGCATGGCGGTGGTGTTCGTCTTCCTCGTGCTCGCCGCGCAGTATGAGAGTCTGACGTTGCCGCTCGCGATCATCCTAATCGTGCCGATGTGCCTTTTGGCCGCGATGACCGGCGTGAACCTGCGAGGTATGGACAACAACGTCCTCACGCAGATCGGCCTCGTCGTGCTGATTGCCTTGGCAGCGAAGAACGCGATCCTCGTGGTCGAGTTCGCCAAGCAGGCCGAGGAACAGGACGGCCTCACCCCGGTCGAGGCGGCGGTACGCGCGGCGAAGGACCGGTTGCGGCCGATCCTGATGACGAGCTTCGCGTTCATCCTCGGCGCGGTGCCGCTGGTGATCGCGACCGGTGCCGGTGCGGAACTCCGCCAGGCGCTCGGGACCGCGGTGTTCTTCGGGATGATCGGCGTGACCGGGTTCGGCCTGCTCTTCACCCCCACCTTCTATGTCGTCGCACGGGCGCTGGCGCTGCGGTTCGAACGCCGCCGTCCAGCCGCACCCGCCGCGACCCTTCAGCCAGCCGAATAGGACCAGCATCATGAAGTCCGCCCTTCTCGCGAGCCTCTCGGCGCTGACGCTCGCCGCGTGCGCCGCCGGCCCCGACTATGTCGCGCCCATCACTCCACCCAAGGCGGCGGCGTCGTTCGTCACCGCGAACGCAGCCACCGTCACGACGGCGCCGGATAACGACTGGTGGCGGATGTACCGCGACCCGGTCCTCGACGGCCTCGTCGCGGATGCGTTGGCGGCCAACACCGACCTCCGTGTCGCAGTGGCCCGGCTAGATAGCGCCCGCGCGTCCCTGCGCGGCGCGAAGACCGACCGGGAGCCGCAGGTGAATGCGAGTGGAAGCGGCAATTACGCGCGCACGTCGCAACTCCAGAACCTGCCCGGTCTCGACCGCGAGCGCGCTACGTACGATGTCGGGCTCGACGTCAGCTACGAGGTCGATCTCGCCGGCCGAGTCCGCCGCAACGTCGAAGCCGCCCGCGGTGACGTCGGCGCCGCGCAGGCCGATGCGGACGCCGTCCGCGTCTCGATCGTCGCCGCCACCACGCGCGCCTATGTCGATGCAGCCTCGTCCGCCGAACGTCTCGCGGTCGCGCGGCGGATCGTCGACCTGCTCGACAAGTCGAACACGCTGACCGGCAAGCGCGTCGACGCGGGTCGTGCAGCCCGCCTCGACCAGGTCCGGATCGCAGCCCTGCGTGACCAACGCGCCGCCAACATCCCGCAGATCGAAGCGGAGCGCCAAGCCGCGCTCTTCCGCCTCGCCACACTCACCGGCCGCACCCCGCAGGACCTGCCCGCAACCGCCGGTGCTCGCGTGACTACGCCGCGTCTCGACCAGCCGATCCCGATCGGCGACGGCGCGACGTTGCTAGCCCGCCGCCCCGACGTCCACGCCGCCGAACGTCGCCTTGCGGCGGCGACCGCGCGGATCGGCGTGCAGACCTCGCAACTCTATCCGCAGATTTCGCTCGGCGGTTCGATCGGCTCGACCGCGCTCAGCGTCGGCGACATCTTCACCGGCGGCCCGATCCGCTGGCTGCTCGGCCCCCTGCTGAACTGGTCGCTAAACCAGTCCGCCGCGCGCGCCCGCATAGCCGGCGCCGAAGCCGACACCCGCGGCGCGCTCGCCAATTTCGATGGCAGCGTCCTCACCGCACTCGAGGAAACCGAGACCGCGCTGTCGAACTACGCCCGCGAACTCGATCGCCGCACGCAATTGCAGTCCGCGCACGACAACGCCGCCACCGCCGCCCGCATCACCCGCGCCCGCCAACGCGAAGGCCAGATCGACTTCCTCGACGTCCTCGATGCGGAACGCACGCTAGCGGATACGGATACGGACCTCGCTGCCGCCGATGCGCGGATCGCGGGCGCGCAGGTAGACCTGTTCCGGGCATTGGGCGGCGGCTGGCAGGCTGCACCCAAGCCCGTCTGACGACCGGACCAGCACGTTAACTAACTTTTGAAACACGCCAGCAACCAAAGCACATCAAGTTGATTTGAATGTTGGAGACTTTCATGACCGACCAAGGCCTACCAGAGACCGAGTCTGCCCGGGCATGGCGTGCTCAGGTTGACTATCATCGGGATCGTGCAGCGCAGGAACAGCGGCTCGCACGCCGGGCACAATCCGAAACCGCGCGGTCCGCGCATCACGCGCTGAGCGAGCATCACCTGCAACTCGCGGCATCGGCCGAACTGGTCGCCGACATGGCCGATGCCGAACCGCCGCAAAGCTCGGCGCTCCAGCATACCGGCTGGCTTATGCGTGAGAGTTATGGCGACGCCAGTTAAGCCATCTCGTCGATATCGACCTTGCCGAGATTGATGCCGTCGTAAAGCGCCAGCAACGCGGTCACTTCCGCAACGACGGTTTCCTGCTCGGCGCGCCACCGGGCGGTCGCATCATGTTGCGGGACACCGTCCTGCCCGTCATGCAACGTGAATCCCTGGTCTATCAGCCAGATCGCATCCGTCGCCCGCGAACGCTGCCGTCGCAGGTGATAGACCCATTGCTCGATGATTCCCGAAGGAACCAGTCTATCCAGATCGCCCATTTCGGATCGGTAAGCCAACGCCGACCGCAATGCCAGCCCGCCAACCGCGCTTTTGGACTGAACTTCGCGACATTAACCGTCTCCCGAAATCCGACCGCAACACAACAGGTTCAGCACGGTGCCAATGAACGTGCTGCCGCCCCCGTCCGTGATCGAACGCCGCATGGACGATCAGTCCGTTCTCGCCTATCGGGCGCGCAACGCAGACGTCGCACGGATGCACCAGGATCTGTCGAAATTTTACCGCGAACAACTGATCGCGGTCCTCAAGGCCTGACCATGCGCGTATGACGCGCCGGCGAAACCACGTTAGAGGCCTGGCATGTTCGCGCCAGAGATATCGCCCGCCCTGCCCGCCTCGTGCTGGATCGGAACCTATGCCGGCGGCGGCGGTGCGGGCCTGTATCGGTTGCTCGATGGCGCCGGCCAGTTGGCCGTCGGTGCCGCCTATGAAGCGGCGTCGAACGCCTCGTTCGGCGCGTATGCGTCGCGGTTCGATCTGCACTATCTGGTCGACGAACGCGACGACGGGATGCTGGGCGTGTATCGGCACGCGGAGTCTGAATGGACCTGTCTCGGACGCGTGACGACGGGTGGTTCGGCCCCCTGCCACGTCGCGCTCGACGCGACGCAATCCTGCGTCGCGGTCGCCAATTATGCGAGCGGCAGCGTCGCGCTGTACCGGCTCGATGCGACCGGAATGCCGGTGGCATCGCCGATCGTCCACGCCAATACCGGCAGCGGACCCAACCCCGACCGCCAGCAATCGGCGCACGCGCACTGGGTCGGCTTCGGTCCTGATAACCGAACGCTGTATACCACCGATCTGGGAACCGACGAGATCCGCGTGTTCCCCTTCGACGCCGAGCAGGGCACGCTCGGCTGCCCACGCATCGCATTCGCCGCGCCGCCCGGATCGGGGCCGCGCCACATGCTGTTCCATCCCCGTCACCCGCGCACGGCGTATCTCGCCTGCGAGCTCACGAGCGCGCTGGTCGTGCTGGACCTCGACGGTACGGAGGTGCGCGACCGTGCCACGTTGTCGACGCTTCCCCCCGGATGGAAGGGTGCCAACATCCTGGCGCACATCGGCGCCAATGCCGCGGGCGATCGGCTGTACGTGTCCAACCGCGGGCATGAGAGCATCGCGGTGTTCGCGCTGGATGCTCACGGCGACGCGACACCGATCCAGCATGTCGCCAGCGGTGGCCTGTCGCCGCGGTTCTTCCTGATCCTCGAAGCCGAACGCCGGATGATCGTCGTCCACGAACGCGATCACCGCGTCACGATACTCGATATCCTGGCGGACGGGACGCTCGCCCCGACCGACGTCGCGGTCACCGTTCCCGGTGCCGCGTTCGCGCTCCTCAGCTGACGCTCGACCGGGTCAGCTGACGCTGGCGATCAACAGCGTCAGTTCGTCGCGGACCGGGTTCACGTCGATCTGGAGCGGCTTCAACATCCGGCGCTTGACCGGATAGGAGGCGCGCACCGCATCGCACAGGTCCTTGACCGGGACGCGGACGCAGGCGCCCTCGTCGCAGACCAGGCGTGGCTTGCTGATGGACTGGATGCAGGTCACGGGCGCGCCGGCCCAGGCTGGTACTGCACTGGACAAAAGGCACGCGGCTGCGAGCCGCAAGGCGGTGGTCTTGATCGTCATGGTTTCTGGCCCCCCACAGGCATTTCGTATCTGGTAAACACCGTGTTAGGGGCAAGTGGTTGCGATAACGTTTCTATTGCCCGGCGATCGTCGCGCCGGCGCCCGGTCATAAGGAAATGACAGTCGGCGATCAGTCCGCCGCGATCGGCCCCTGCGGCGGACTGGCACGGCGCGTGAACCAGACGATGATCACCATCGCCAGACACAGCCAGGCCGAGACACGGAACAGGTCGGTCGACGCGAGCAGATACGCCTGCGCCACCATCTGCCGCGTGATTGCGCCCGCCGCCTGCACGTCGGTCAGCCCCATCCGGGTCAGCGCACCTTGCGCCATCTGGTAGGGCGAACCGGTCCCGATCGCCTCCGACAGCCGGCTCTGATGCAGCGTCTCGCGGCGATCCCAGGCGGTGGTGATGATCGACGCAGCGAAGCTGCCCGAGGTGATGCGTGCGAAGTTCGAGATGCCCGTCGCCGACGGCAGCCGCTCGGCCGGAATCCGATCGAGCGAGATCGTCAGCATCGCGAGGAAGAACGTGCTCATCGCGATCCCCTGCACCATCAGCGGCAGCATCAGGTCGTAGAAGCTCGCGCCCGTGGTGTAGCCCGAGCGGAGATAATAGGAGTAGCCGAACGACGCGAACGCCACCGTGGCGAGGATGCGCGCGTCGATCTTGCCGCTCAGTCGCGCCACGAACGGCGTCAGGATCACCGCTACCGCACCCGACGGTGCGGCGACCAGCCCCGCCCAGGTCGCGGTGTAGCCGAGCTGCGTCTGCAACCACAGCGGCAGCAGCAGCGTGTTGGCGAAGAACACCGCATAGCCGAGGCAGAATGCGATCGTCCCGATCGTGAAGTTGCGGCTCTTGAACAGCGACAGGTTCACCGCCGGGTTGGCGTCGGTCAGCTCCCAGATGATCCAGCCGATGAAGCCGATCGCCGCGACGACCGCGGCGATGACGATCCGGTCGGCGGCGAACCAGTCGTCGTTCTTGCCGAGATCGAGCACGATCTGCAATGCGCCGACCCAGATCACCAGCAGGATCAGCCCGACCTGGTCGATCGGCAGTTTGCGCGTCGGCGTGTCACGCTTGCCGAGCTTGTTCCAGCACACGAAGGCGCAGAACATCCCGAACGGCACGTTGATGAGGAAAATCCAGCTCCAGTGATAATTGTCGGAAATATAGCCGCCGAGGATCGGCCCCATGATCGGCGCGACCAGCGTCGTCATCGACCAGATTCCGAGCGCGGTGGAGCGCTTGTGGACAGGGAAGATCGCGATCAGCAGCGCCTGGCTGCCGGGGATCATCGGTCCGGATACCGCGCCCTGAAGAATGCGGAAACCGATCAGCGACGGCAGATCCCACGCGATCCCGCACAGGAACGACGCGATCGTGAACAGGAAGACGGACACGCAGAACGTCCGCACCACGCCGAACCGGCCCATCAACCACCCGGTCAACGGCACCGCGACGCCGTTGGCGACGGCGAACGCGGTAACGATCCAGGTAGAGTTGTCGCTGGAGACACCCAAGTTGCCGGCGATCGTCGGTAGGGAAACGTTGGCGATCGTAGTGTCGAGCACCTGCATGAACGTGCCGAGCGCCAGCGCGAACGCGGTCAGCGCGAGCGAGCCGCCGACGAGCGGGGCGGGACCTGGTCCGGAGGGAGCTGCCATTAGGTGGCGCTCCGTTCGGAACGGTGAACCTCGACCAAGCCACCACCCCGGCGAAGGCCGGGGCCCAATTGGGAAACGATGCTAAAAGTGGACTGCGATCCGTTACGACCACCTTTCCAATTGGGTCCCGGCCTTCGCCGGGGTGGTGCAGCCTGAAGGGTGGTGGGCAGCAACAAGACTGTTTCCCCGCGAAGGCGGGGACCCAGACTGAACTCCCGCCTTAGCGGGAGAACATGGACGCGCGCGCCGACATCGACCTGGCATGACGGGAGTGGACGGCGCACGATCATCACCGGTTCGCCGCAATGATCTGCCGGATCTTCGCCTCGACCGCCGCATCGCCCGCGCCCGTCGCCAGCCCCTTATACGCCGCGACCGCCGGCCGGCCGACCATCGTCCCGGACTTGTCCGCGGTATCGACGATCGTGTTCACCGACAGCCCCACGCGCAACGGGTTCCGCCGGAGCTCGCCCTTGTCGAGCGCGATCCGGACCGGCACGCGCTGCGTGATCTTGATCCAGTTGCCGCTGGCATTCTGCGGCGGCAGCAGCGCGAACGCGTTGCCGCTGCCCGCGCCCAGCCCGACGACACGCCCGTGATAGACGAGGTCGTCACCGTACATATCCGCCGTCACCGTCGCCGGCTGCCCGATCCGCAGATCGCGCAGCTGAGTCTCGCGGAAGTTCGCATCGACCCACACGCGGTCGAGCGGCACCACCGCCATCAGCGGCATCCCCGCCGACACCTGCTGCCCGAGCTGCACGGTACGCTGTGCCACCACGCCGTCGATCGGCGCGACCACGTGCATGTGGCTCCGCGTGATCGCCGCGCGTCGATAGGCCGCGATCGCCGCCATCACCGCCGGGTTGTTCGACACCGTCGTGCCCGCGACGCCGCTGCGCGACTGCGCCTGCTGGCTGCGTGCGAGTTGCAGCGTCGCCGCCGCCACCTTCACCTGATCCGCCGCATGGCTCAGTTCCTCGCCCGAGATCGCGCCCTCGGCCGCCGCCCCGCGACGCCGCGCAAGGTCGTTCCGCGCGCGCGCCAGCTCGGCCTCGGCCTGGACGACGGCGGCGCCGGTCTCGTTCACCTTCGAGAAGTCCGACCGGGTCGAGCGTACCGCCCGCGCGAGCTCCGCCTCGGCCGAGGCGACACCGACATCCGCAGTCGCCGCGTCGAGATCGATCAGCGGCTGCCCCGCCTTCACCACCTGCGTGTTGTCGGCATGGATCGCGGTCACCTGCCCCGGATCGCGCGCGGTGATCGAGACGACGTCGCCCGCGACATACGCGTCGTCGGTTTCCTGTTCGGGTGCGGCGAGCAGGAAATGGAACACCGCCCACACGATCGCGCCGATCAGCACGACCACGCCGAGGATCGTCAGCGCCCGCTTGCGTGCCCGAGGATTGCCGGCCGGTGCAGGTGCCGGATCGGTCTGCGTATCGGTCATCGTGTCACACCCTGAAAATCGAAACCACCACCCAGCGCCAGCACCAGCTGGACGCGCTGTTGCGCAGAATTTGCGGCAAGATCGGCGTCGGCCTGTTCGGCGGCGAGCAGCCGCACATCGTTGTCGACGAGGTCGAGCCGGCTATCGAGCCCGCTCGACACACGGATCGCGTTCAGCCGCCCGGTCTCGGCATAGCCGCGCACCACCTCGCGTTGCCGCTGCCGGTCGGCATCGAGCGCACCGATCCGCGCCACCGCATCCGCCGCCTCGCGCACCGCACCGATCACACGGTCGTTGTAATCCGCCGTCGCCAGATCGAGCGCCGCAGTCGCGCCCGCCAGATCCGCCTTCAACCGGCCGCTGTCGAAGATCGGCAAATGGATCGCCGGCCCGACGCCCACCGTCCCGGCATCGAGCGACACCAGATTGCCGAGCCCGACCGCCTGGAACCCCGCCAACCCTGCAAGATTCACGTTCGGATAAAAGGCGCGCCGTGCCACCTGACGCCCCGCCGCCGCCGCCTCGATCCGCGCCTGCGCCGCACCGATATCCGCACGCCGCGCCAACAGGTCCGCCGGCACCCTCGTCGGCAACGGCAGCACAGCATCGAGTTTCAGTGCGGTCGCACCGATCGTCGCCGGATAATCCACCCCGCGCCCCGCCAGCGCCGCCAGCGCGTTCTTCGCCAGCACCTGCGCCGCCTGCGCGCGCACCAGCGCCTGCCGCGCCTGCGCCAGCAACGTCGTCGCCGCCTGCGCATCCAGCTTGCTGCCCAGCTTGTTGCGGATCCGCACATTGACCAGCCGCAGCGTATTCTCGCGCGTCGCGATCGTTCGCGTCGCGATCCCCGCCTGCGCCTCGGCGCGTTCGAGATCGATATAGGTCTGGACCACCGCCCCCGACAGCGCCAGCCGCGCCGCCGCCACGTCGAGCGCCGCAGCGCGCACCGACGCCCGCGCCCCCGCGATCGCGGCCTTTTGCCGCCCGAACAGATCCAGATTCCAGCTGAGATTCGCCGCCACCGTCCCGACGAACCGAGTCGACCCCGCATAGGGCGGCGGGATCGTGTACCGCCCGCTCAGCCGTGCGTATTGCTCCTGCGCATCGAGCGTCACGCTTGGGCCGTTCTCCGCGCGATTGGTCGCCAGCACCGCCTGCGCCTGCGCGACACGGGCCAGCGCCGCGTCGAGCGACGGATTCCCCGCCACTGCATCATGCACTAACCGGTCGAGCTGGGGATCGCCGAACCCTCGCCACCAGTCCACCGCGATCACCGGCGCCGCATCGGGCGACAACCCAAGAGCCGTTTCCGAAACGGGCGCGACCAGCGTCCGCGACGCCGGCACCGCACAGCCAGCGAGCATCCCCGCCATCGACGCCGCGACGACGATCCGTCCGCACGTCATGCGCACCGTCCTTCGCCATGGCCCGTCACCGCGGTAGATTCGAGCGTCCCGCGCAGTTTCTGCATCATCATGATCAGCGCCTCGACCTCGCTCCGGTCCCAATCGACCAGCAACGCATTCCAATACTCAACCGCGAGATCGCGGCACCGCACCGTCACCGCGCTTCCCTCCGCGGTCAGCATCAGGTTGACGACTCGCCGGTCATCGGTTGCACGCGTCCGCGTCACCCACCCCTGTTGCTCCAGCGTATCGACCAGCCGCGTCGTCGCGCCCTTGTCATGGGCCAGATCGCGCGCGAGATCCGCACAGGTATTCGCGCGCCCGAACCAGATCGACACCAGCGCGGACCATTGCGTCACGCTCAATCCCTGCTCCGCAAACGCCTGTTCGAGTGCACCCTGCACGCTCTGGTGAATCCGCCGCGCGAGAAACCCCAGCGAGCAGTCCGGTCCGAACTCGGCTTTGGTATAGAATGCCATATAGCTGCATTGGCAACCATTGCCAAAGCAGTCAATTAACTTGATTGGCTGTCGCGCTAATAAACTCCCCTTTCGAGGGCCAGCGCGATTAGGAGTCGTGGTATAAAGCGCGTATGAAAAATCATCGCCGCCGGGTCTTGCGAGCAGGGTGACGACAGAGAGCATGATGCTCCCGCTCGCAGAGCCGAGGAGCGTCTGCGATGATCCCGAAATACGATATCGAATACAGCCTGATGCGTGAGGCTGTCGAGCGCGCGGCCTGCGACGCCGCCATCGACATCGCAGTGAAATCGGCACATTTGCGGTTGGCGGATCGCTATGCCGACCGCGCATGGGGCGATCGTGAGGCGCGGTGTGCCGACAATGAATGCTGAAGCGTGGCGGATGCCCCTTTGCCCGTGCGTCCGTGCGTGATGCTCATCCCGTCCGTCGCACGGGCCGAGGGTGCACGGAAGACCGGGGCGCCCGTCTGACGGTCACCTGATAGCCCGCTCGACCGGCAACGTGTCCGGGCTTGGCAATTACAAATACCGGCACCCTTCCCCGAAGCCCTCCCCCTTGCTAAGGCCCCTCCGGTAACAGCATTTTTCGCTCGGTCCCCGACGCGCCCGCGTGGCCTATATGGCTGCTTTCCCCTCGGCGCCCGGCGGCCCGACGCCCACGGGAAGGACCCCTATGACTGCCATTGGCCAGGATACCCTCAAGACCCGCACCAGCCTGTCGACCGGCGGCAAGTCGTACGACTATTACAGCCTCGCCAAGGCGTCCGAGCAGCTCGGCGACATCAGCCGCCTGCCCTTCTCGATGAAGGTCCTTCTCGAGAATCTGCTCCGCTTTGAGGACGGCGTCACGGTCACGCGCGAGGATATCCAGGCGATCGTCGACTGGCAGAAGGAGCGTCGCAGCGACCGCGAGATCCAGTATCGCCCCGCGCGCGTGCTGATGCAGGATTTCACCGGCGTTCCCTGCGTGGTCGATCTGGCCGCGATGCGCGATGCCATCACCAAGCTCGGCGGCGATGCGGCGAAGATCAACCCGCTGGTTCCCGTCCATCTCGTCATCGACCACTCGGTCATGGTCGACGAGTTCGGCACGCCCAAGGCGTTCGAGGATAACGTCGACCTCGAATATAGCCGCAACTTCGAACGTTACGAGTTCCTGAAATGGGGTTCCAAGGCGCTCGACAATTTCCAGGTCGTCCCCCCCGGCACCGGCATCTGCCACCAGGTGAACCTCGAATATATCGGCCAGGCCGTCTGGTCTTCGGCTAGCTCGGGCGACCATGGCGACGGCACGATGATCGCATATCCCGATACGCTGGTCGGCACCGACAGCCACACGACGATGATCAACGGCCTGGGCGTGCTCGGCTGGGGCGTCGGCGGGATCGAGGCCGAGGCCGCGATGCTCGGCCAGCCCGTCTCGATGCTGATCCCCGAAGTCGTCGGCTTCAAGCTGCTCGGCAAGCTCAACGAGGGCATCACCGCCACCGATCTCGTGCTCACCGTCACGCAGATGCTGCGCGCCAAGGGCGTGGTCGGCCGCTTCGTCGAGTTCTTCGGCCCCGGCCTGTCGTCGATGACGCTCGCCGACCGCGCGACGATCGCCAACATGGCACCTGAGTATGGCGCAACCTGCGGCTTCTTCCCGATCGACGACAAGACGCTCGATTACATGCGCCTTACCGCACGCTCGGACGAGAACGTCGAGCTGGTCGAGGCCTACGCCAAGGCCAACGGCTTCTGGCGCGACGAGAACGCCGAGGATCCGGTGTTCACCGACACGCTCGAGCTCGACATGGGCACCGTCGTCGCATCGCTTGCCGGCCCCAAGCGCCCGCAGGACCGCGTCAGCCTCAACAAGGTCGACGAGGTGTTCAACAGCGACCTCCACAAGCTCTACCACAAGGAGCAGCCCGCCCGCGTCGCCGTCGAAGGCCGCGAGCATGACATCGGCGACGGCGACGTCGTCATCGCCGCGATCACCAGCTGCACCAACACCTCGAACCCGTCGGTGCTGGTGGCCGCCGGTCTCGTCGCCCGCAAGGCGAACGCGCTCGGCCTGAAGTCGAAGCCGTGGGTGAAGACCTCGCTCGCCCCCGGTTCGCAGGTCGTCACCGACTATCTCGACAAGGCCGGCCTGACCGCGGACCTGAACGCGCTCGGCTTCAACCTCGTCGGCTATGGCTGCACGACCTGCATCGGCAACTCGGGCCCGCTCGCGCCTGCGATCTCTGCTGCGATCAACGAGAACGACCTCGTCGCCGCGTCGGTGCTGTCGGGCAACCGCAACTTCGAAGGCCGCGTGTCGCCGGACGTCCGCGCCAACTTCCTGGCCTCGCCGCCGCTGGTCGTTGCCTATGCGATCAAGGGCACCGTCACGACCGACATGATCGAGACGCCGCTGGGCCAGGGTTCGGACGGGCAGGACGTGTATCTGCGCGATATCTGGCCGACCAACGAGGAAGTCCGCACGACGATGGATGCCAACATCGACGCCGGCATGTTCGGCGCACGCTACGGCGACGTCTATGCAGGCGACGCCAAGTGGCGCGAGATCGACGTTACGGGGTCGGACACCTACGCATGGCGCGCAGGATCGACCTATGTCGCCAACCCGCCCTATTTCGAGGGCCTCAGCATGACTCCGTCGCCGGTGCAGGACATCATCGACGCCAAGCCGCTCGCGATCCTCGGCGATTCGATCACCACCGATCACATCTCGCCGGCCGGTTCGATCAAGGCCGACAGCCCCGCAGGCCGCTTCCTGCAGGAGCATCAGGTCAGCAAGGCGGACTTCAACAGCTATGGCGCCCGCCGCGGCAACCATGACGTGATGATGCGCGGCACGTTTGCCAACATCCGCATCAAGAACGAGATGGTCCCCGGCATCGAGGGCGGCATGTCGAAGTACGACGGCGAAGTCATGGCGATCTACGACGCCGCGATGCGCTTCAAGCAGGACGGCACTCCGCTCGTGATCGTCGCCGGCAAGGAATACGGCACCGGCTCGTCGCGCGACTGGGCCGCGAAGGGCACCAACCTGCTCGGCGTCCGCGCCGTGATCACCGAGAGCTTCGAGCGCATCCATCGCTCGAACCTGGTCGGCATGGGCGTGCTGCCGTTGCAGTTCGCCGAGGGCACCGATCGCAAGACGCTCGGCCTCGATGGGTCCGAAACGTTCACGATCCTCGACGTGGCGAGCATCCGCCCGCGTCAGGACGTCACCGTGAAGATGACCCGCGCCGATGGCACCAGCGAAGAGTTCCAGACCAAGTGCCGGATCGATACCGTCAACGAGCTGGAATATTTCCTGAACGGCGGCATCCTCCACTACGTCCTGCGCAAGCTGGCCGCGTAAGACTGCTACGTCGTCCCGGAGCGATCCGGGACGCCTACGCTTCAGCCCAGACAACTACCGTCATCCCAGCGAAAGCTGGGATATTGCCGTGAGGCACACGTCGCCCACCACGAGGGATATCCCAGCGTTCGCTGGGGTGACGTGTATTTGCGGATGATGAAGGACGATTTGCGCGAGCCGACGAAGGCCCCGCACTCCCAATCGAAAAAAGGCGGGGCGATCGCAAGGATCGCCCCGTAGTTCAGGGAGAAGACCGGGACAGGGGAGACCCGGTCACGTCGCCGTCCACAGGGGGAGAGGGAGCGGCGACGCACTCCCCTTCGCCCCGATATGTTGCAGGGATATGTCGAACGCGGCGAATGACGAACTTTTCACCTGACGGGGCTCAAGATCCAAATCCTCCCCTGCAAGGGGAGGTGGCAGCGCGCAGTGCTGACGGAGGGGTGACCCGCTCTCGACAGGGCGATACCCCTCCGTCGCTTCGCGCCACCTCCCCTTGCAGGGGAGGCCCCCTGTTCAGACGGAAAGCACCCGCCCCGCCACGGCATCCAGCTTCGCCACCAGCGCCGGATCGCGAGCCTCCCGCGCCGTAATGATCGCGCTATCGAGGCACGTATCGATCGGCGAAGCCTCCCGGTCCACCGGCAACGCGCGCAGCAACGCCATCACCATCGCCCGAGCCTTCGCCGCATTCGCGCCAAGCTGCGCCACGACCTGCGCCACATCGACGCCCGCCTCGTCCTCACGCCAGCAATCGTAATCCGTCACCATCCCGACCAGCGCGTAGGGAAGCTCCGCCTCCCGCGCGAGCTTCGCCTCCGGCATCGCGGTCATCCCGATCACGTCGCAACCCCATTGGCGGTAGAGCCGGCTTTCCGCCCGCGTCGAGAATTGCGGGCCTTCCATCGCGAGATACGTGCCGCGGTCGTCGACCTGCGCGCCCGCCTCACGCGCGGCGTCGGCGGCATAGCGCGACAGTCGCGGACAAACCGGGTCCGCCATCGAAACATGCGCGACGAGGCCGGTGCCGAAGAAGCTCGACGGCCGCCCCTTGGTACGATCGATGAACTGGTCGACGACGGTGAAACTCCCCGACGGCCGCGCCTCGACCAGCGACCCGACCGACGACACCGCCAGCACGTCCGTCACGCCAAGCCGCTTCAACGCATCGATGTTCGCCCGCGCGTTCAGCTCCGACGGCGAGATCCAGTGCCCCCGCCCATGCCGCGGCAGGAACGCCACCCCGACATGCCCGATCCGGCCGGTGTAGATCGCGTCCGATGGCTCGCCCCACGGCGTCTCGACCGTCTGCCAGCGGCCGTCCTCGATGCCGTCCACCGCGTACAGCCCCGAGCCGCCGATGATCCCGATCGTCCAGCGGCTCATTCGGCGAGCGCTCTCGGGCGTGCGTAAACGAAGTAGATCACCAGCCCGAGCAGGTTCCACAGCCCGAAATACAGCTGCGTCTTCGAGGGCAGGCTGAAGAACAGATACAGGCAGCCGAGGATACCGATCGCGCCGACCAGCGTCGCGGCGGGTGCGCGGAAGGTGCGGACCGCGTCGGGTGCACGGCGACGCATGACCAGCATGCACGCGCAAACCGCGACGAATGCGGCCAACGTTCCCGCATTCGCCAGTGCGGCGATCTCGGCGAGCGGCAACAGCCCTGCGATCACCGCGACGATCGCCGCCGTGATCCAGGTGATGCGGACGGGGGCGCCCCGCCGCGACACCTTGGCTAGGCTCAACGGGAGCAGCCCGTCGCGCGCCATCGTGAAGAAAATCCGGCTCTGCCCGAACAGGAACGCGAGCAGCACGGTCGGCAGCGCGATGACTGCGGAGGCACCGAGGAAGGTCGCGAAGCCGGGCCGGCCGATCTCGCGCAGGATCAGCGCGAGCGGCTCGGCGCTGCCGGCGAACTTGGTGTACGACAGCGCGCCGACCGCAGCGACCGCGACCAGGATATAGATCGCGATGCAGGCGACCATCGACCCGACGATCCCGATCGCGAGATCGCGGCCGGGGTTCTTGGTCTCCTCCGCCGCAGTGGAGATCGCGTCGAAGCCATAGAAAGCAAAGAAGATGATCGCCGCCGCCGCCATCACGCCGCGCTCGGCGCCGTCGGGCTGGACTGCCTTGGGGAAGCCATAGGGCATGAACGGGTGGAGATTGGCGCTGTTGAAATAGTGCAGCGCGATGAATACGAACACGGTCAGCGCGATCATCTTCACGCCGACCAGCACCGCGTTCAGCGTCGCACTCTCGCGCGTGCCGAACGACAACACGCCCGCGACGACCGCGATGATGAAGATCGCGGGGACGTTGAGGATGCCACCGAGTTCGGGGCTGAGCGTCAGCGCCTCGGGGAAGCCGAACACGCCGCGCAGCAACGGCGCGGCATAGCCCGACCAGCCGACCGCGACGGTCGACACGACGAGCGAGTATTCGAGGATCAGCGACCAACCGATCACCCAGGCGATCAGTTCGCCGAGCACGACATAGCTGTAGGTGTAGGCGCTGCCCGACGCCGGGATCATCGTCGCCATCTCGGCATAGGCGAGCGCCGCGCAGGCGCAGATCCCGCCGGCGATGATGAAGGAGAGGATCACCGCGGGCCCGGCAAGCCCTGCGCCGACGCCGATCAGCGTCAGGATGCCGGTGCCGACGATCCCGCCGACGCCCATCGCGACCAGATGCGGCCACGACAAGGTCCGCGCGAGCTGATGCTCGGGCGGCTGCTCGGTGACGATTTTACGGCGAAACAGACTGGCCACGGATATCCCCTCTTGTTGCGCGGGGAGTGGCACAGGTGGGCGGCGGGGGGCAAGTTCGCTACTCGCCCTCACCCTCCGTCATGCCGGGCTCGTTCCGGCATCCACGGTTCCGTACTTCCGAGAAGTCCGAGTTCGCGGAACGGTGGCCCCCGGAACCAGTCCGGGGTGACGGAGCGGGTTTGGATCGGTCACGATCCGATCGCAAAGCGAAGGGCTTCGTCCGAACGGTAGCGGCCCCCTTGTTCTCCCGCGAAGGCGGGAGCCCAGTCTGGGTCCCCGCCTTCGCGGGGAGACATGATACCTCGCACTAGAACTAGACGGTGAAGCTCTCGCCGCACCCGCACGCACCCTTCGCGTTGGGGTTCTGGAACACGAAGCCGGCGGTGAAGTCGTCCTCGACCCAGTCCATCGTCGACCCGATCAGGTACAGAATCGATCCGCCATCGACGAATAGTGTCCCGCCCGGCGTATCGATCCGCTCGTCGAACGGTTTCGCTTGGGTGACGTAGTCGACCGAATAGGCCAGCCCCGAACACCCGCGCTTGGGCGTCGACAGCTTCACCCCGATCGCGTCCGCCGGCGCGCGCGCCATCAGGTCGGCGATCCGCGCGTGCGCCGTTGCCGTCAGGTTCAGCGCCGCCGGCCGTGCTCGCAATGTCGTCGCCATGATCGTCCTTCCTTCCCCCCTCCCGTAAGCGGGAGGGGAAAGTCAGAGCATGCCCAG
>JAZKCH010000033.1:99333-132369 GCA_040388215.1 Pseudomonadota bacterium
GGGGCCGGGGGTGGGCTCCCGACAAGCCACTCATAACCGTCGTTCGCGAGGTGAGCGCGAGCCCACCCCCTGCCCCCTCCCGCTTGCGGGAGGGGAAAGTCAGAGCATGCCCAGCTCTAACTTCGCCTCGTCCGACATCTTCTGTGGATCCCAAGGCGGATCCCAGACCAGATTCACTTCCGCGAACCCGACCCCAGGCACCGACCCGACCCGCATCTCGACCTCGGCGGGCATCGACTCCGCGACAGGACAGTTGGGCGTGGTCAGCGTCATCGCCACCACCGCGTGCCCGTCCTCGGTCACCTCGACGCCGTAAATCAGCCCCAGATCATAGATGTTCACCGGGATCTCCGGATCGTAGATCTCCTTCAGCGCATCAATGATCGCATCATACACCGCGCCACCGGGCTCGCCGGGCGAGTCCACCTGCGGCTTCTGCGCCAGGAACCCCGCGAGATAATCCCGCTTCCGCTCCGCGTCGGAGTCCGTCTCCATGACGACACGCGCCTTGGGAGGCGATGCGACGGAGTCCACTTCCTCGATCTCGAAACGATCGCTCATCCAAAAATCCTCGTTACTCGCTCGATACCGCGCACCAGCGCCTCGACGTCCGCCGGCCCGTTATACACGCCGAAGCTCGCGCGTGCCGTCGCCTCGACGCCCAGCGCCTCCATCAACGGCTGCGCGCAGTGATGGCCGGCACGGATCGCGACGCGCTCCTCATCCAATATGGTGCCGATGTCGTGTGGATGAACCCCCTCGATCGTGAAGCTCACGATCCCCGCCGAGTCCGCCTGGCCATAGAGGCGCACCGAATTGATCCCCGACAGCGCATCGCGCGTGGCGGTCACCAGCGCAGTCTCGTGCGCGTGGATCGCGTCGAGCCCGATACTCTCAACATAGTCGATCGCCGCATGAAGCCCGAGCGCCCCGACGATATGCGGCGTTCCGGCCTCGAACCGCCCCGGCGGCGGCGCGTAGGTGGTCTTCGCGAAGCTCACCTTGTCGATCATCGATCCGCCACCCTGGTACGGCGGCATCGCGTCGAGCAATTCAGGCTTGGCCCAAAGCACGCCGATTCCGGTCGGCCCGTACAGCTTGTGCCCGGAGAACACGTAGAAGTCGCAACCGATCGCCTTCACGTCGACCGTAATCCGCGGCACCGACTGGCAGCCGTCGAGCAGGATCTTCGCGCCGACCGAATGCGCGATCTCGGTGGCGCGCTTGGCGTCAAGCACCGAGCCGAGCACGTTCGAGACATGCCCAAGCGCGACCAGCTTGTGCGCGGACGTGATCATCCGCTCCATCGCGTCGAGATCGATGCGGTGGTCTGGGGTGAGCGGGATAACGTCGATCGCGACGCCAAGACGCTCGGCAATCATCTGCCAAGGCACGATGTTCGAATGATGCTCGAGCATCGATAGCAGGATGCGGTCCCCCGCCTTCAGCTGCGTCCCGGCCCAGCACTGCGCAACTAGGTTGATCGCCTCGGTAGCACCGCGCACGAAAACGACCTCGTCAAGCGAGCCTGCGCCGATGAACCGCGCGACGGCCTTCCGAGCCGCTTCGTACGCGACGGTCATGTCAGCGGATCGCTGGTACACGCCGCGGTGCACGGTGGCGTAGGTCTCTCCATACGCGCGCGTAATCGCGTCCACTACCGCCTGCGGCTTCTGCGCGGTGGCAGCGGTATCGAGATACGCCCAGCCCTCTGGAATCGCGGGAAAGTCCGACAGGCGATCCAAGGGACGAACGTCGGCGATCACGCTCACAACGCCCGCTCCAGCCACGCATCCGCGTCCGCCACGAAAGCCTCGCGCACCGTCTCGTCCGCGATCTGAACGAACGAATCGCCGACGAACGCGCGCGTGAGCAGCGCCTGCGCCTTGGCGTGCGGGATGCCGCGGCTCTGCATGTAGAACAGCGCGCGCTGGTCGAGTTCACCGACCGTCGCGCCGTGCGCGCACTTTACGTCGTCCGCGAAGATCTCCAACTCGGGCTTCAGGTTCACCGTCGCGGTGCGCTGCAACAGCAACCCGCGGAGCGACTGCACGCCATCGGTCTTCTGCGCATCGCGCGCCACCTCGACCCGCGCCGCAAGGCTCGCCGTCGACTTGTCCGCCGCGACCGCACGCCAGATCTGCTTGCTCTGCCCGTTCAGCGCCGCATGCCGCACCGACACCGCGCACTCCTGCCGCTGGTCGTTCCGCGTCAGCAACGCGCCGCCATATTCGGCGAACGCATCGTCGCCCGTCACGGTGATCGCCCCATCGATCCGCGTCCCGGCATCGCCTGCGCCCAACACAGTGACGATCAGGCTCGCCTCAGCCCCGACCTCGACCTCGTCGCGCAACGACACGAAACCACCGGCCTGAAGCAACCGCACCGCCCGCGTAAGTTTCGCACCCTTACCAAGCGTCATCCGCGTCGACCGGTTCGACCAGCCAGTCCCGACATACGTCTCGATCACGGAAGCGCTCGCGCCATCGGCGAGCACGATTTCGGCCGGAAGCTGGTTCTCGCCGCCCGTCGCGATGTGGACGATCTGGAGAAGCTCAACGCCCGCGTTCGCCTCGACTTGTATTGACCAACCGCTACCCGTGGTGCGACGACCAAGCGCATGCTCGCCGCCATCGATCGCCGTCATCGTGACATGGCGCAGATCGCTCCGACCCTGATCCAGCACGCCGTCGACGAACAGCGCCCGCGCACCCGGCAGGTCCATAAACCACGCATCGGCGTCCAGCGCGGCGCCGCGCGGCAGTCCGGCCGCCGCCACAATCGCCGCCGGATCACCCCAGCGCCACGATTCCTCGCGCGTCGAGGGAAGGTCGAGCAGCATCGTCACGCGGCGATCCCCACATAGCCTTCGCTTTCGAGCTGCTTGGCGAGGTCCTTGCCGCCCGAGCGGACGATCTTGCCGTCCGCCAGCACGTGGACGAAGTCCGGCTCCACGTAATCGAGCAACCGCTGGTAGTGCGTGATCAGCAGCACCGCCTTGTCGGGCGCGCGCATGATGCGGTTGATGCCGTCGCCGACGACGCGCAGCGCATCGATGTCGAGCCCCGAATCAGTCTCGTCGAGGATCGCGAACTTCGGGTCGACGATGCCCATCTGGACCATCTCGTTGCGCTTCTTCTCGCCGCCCGAAAAGCCGACGTTCACCGGCCGCTTGAGCATGTCGTAATCCATGCCGAGCAGATCCGCCTGCCCGCGCGCGAGCTTCAGGAACTCGCCGCCCGACAAAGGCTTCTCGTCGCGCGTCGCGCGCTGGGCGTTCAAAGCCTCGCGGAGGAACTGGACGTTCGACACGCCGGGGATCTCGACCGGATACTGGAAGCCTAGGAACACGCCCGCCGCGGCGCGCTCATGCGCCTCGAGTTCGAGCAGGTCGACGCCGTCGAACGACACCGATCCCGCCGTGACCTCATAGCCGGGCCGTCCGCCGAGCACATAGCCCAGCGTCGACTTGCCCGCGCCGTTCGGCCCCATGATCGCGTGCACCTCACCCGCGTTCACTTCGAGCGACAGGCCCTTGAGGATTTCCTTGCCGTCGATCTCGGCGTGGAGGTTTTCAATTTTCAGCATTATAAATTCTCACACATTGGCGCCAAGCCAAGCCATGTTGCAGCGATAAAAAACGTCCTCACGTTCTTCGGCCGTGATATCCGTCCATGGTATTGTTTCTAAGTAGGCAGAGATGTCGAGCTTAGGATCTTGCCGAAGCGCAATTTCTAGTCGTCCTACGTAACCGTTCAATTCTGACTTCCGCCGCGATCGCCCCATGCTATCCGCGGCGCTCGCTCGCAAAGCGTCGATATTCTTGATCATTCCCGACGAGAACTGAAGAACTGCCTCCGGCTTAAAGTTATAAGCCTTTCCAACCTCCGCCGCCGCCTCTGATGGGTTACGTCCGTCAGCCAAGAGTTCGCGCATATCTGCTATTGCCTCTCTGCGTCGATCCTCGGGACTCACCCCACGCTCCCCTCAAGGCTGATCCCCAGCAGCTTCTGCGCTTCCACCGCGAACTCCATCGGCAGTTGCTGCAGCACTTCCCGCGCAAAGCCATTCACGATCAGCGCCACCGCCGCCTCCTGGTCCAGCCCGCGCGACATCGCGTAGAACAGCTGATCCTCGGAAATCTTCGACGTGGTCGCCTCATGCTCGATCTGCGCGGACGGGTTGCGGACCTCGATATACGGCACGGTATGCGCGCCGCACTGGTCGCCCAGCAGCAGGCTGTCGCACTGGGTGAAGTTGCGGACACCCTCAGCAGTCGGCGCGACCCGCACCAAGCCGCGATACGTGTTGTCCGAACGCCCGGCAGAAATCCCCTTCGACACGATCGTCGATCGCGTGTTCTTGCCGAGGTGGATCATCTTCGTGCCGGTATCGGCCTGCTGGCGATTGTTCGTTACCGCGACCGAATAGAACTCGCCGACCGAGCCATCGCCGAGTAGCACGCACGACGGATATTTCCACGTGATCGCGCTGCCGGTCTCGACCTGGGTCCAGCTGACCTTCGAGTTCTTCCCCTGGCACAACGCGCGCTTGGTGACGAAGTTGTAGATCCCGCCGACGCCGTTCTCGTCGCCCGGATACCAGTTCTGCACGGTCGAATATTTGATCTCGGCATCGTCGAGCACGACCAGCTCGACCACCGCCGCATGCAGCTGATTTTCGTCGCGCATCGGCGCGGTGCAGCCTTCGAGATACGAGACGTACGACCCCTTGTCCGCGACGATCAGCGTGCGCTCGAACTGCCCGGTATTCTCCGCGTTGATGCGGAAGTACGTCGACAGCTCCATCGGGCAGCGCACGCCCTCCGGGATGTAGACGAACGTGCCGTCGGAGAAGACCGCCGAGTTCAGCGTCGCGAAGTAGTTATCGCGCTGCGGCACGACCTTGCCGAGCCACTTCCGGACGAGGTCGGGGTATTCCTTGATGGCCTCGGAGATCGAGCGGAAGATCACGCCCGCGGCCTCCAGCTCCTTGCGGAACGTGGTCGCGACCGACACGCTGTCGAACACTGCATCCACCGCGACGCGACGCTTCGGATTGCCGTCGGCGTCGAGCGGATCCTCGACCACGCCCGCCAGCATCTTCTGCTCGCCGATCGGGATGCCGAGCTTCTCATAGACGCGCAGGATCTCCGGATCGACCTCGTCGAGCGACCCGAGCTTCGGCTTCGCCTTGGGCTCCGCGTAATAATACGCGTCCTGGTAATCGATCGGGGGGACGTTGAGCTTCGACCAGTCGGGCGCCTCCATCGTCTGCCACAACGCGAACGCCTTCAGCCGCCAGTCGAGCATCCACTGCGGCTCGCCCTTCTTGGCGGAAATGAAGCGCACGGTGTCTTCCGACAGACCCTTGGGCGCGAATTCCTGTTCGATGTCCGAGGAGAAGCCCCACTCGTACGTCTTGTTCGCGGCGGCGTATGCCTCTGCGTTCCGGGTAGCCATCATTCCATCTCCGCCGCAGCGCGGCTCTCAAAAAACTCGGCGATCTCTGCGCCTCTGCGCGAACAAGAATCTTTGCGCGCAGAGGCGCAGAGAGCGCGGAGGAAAGGATAAGGCGCTGCGCGCGTCATGCGGGCACCTGCGAAAGGGGGGCTTGCGAGAGGCTGGCGAGCGACACGCCGGCGAGCGCACCGCGGACCGCGCCGTTGACGGCGTTCCAGTGCGGCTTCACGCGGCAGCTCTGGTCGATGCAGCAATCCTGCGATGCGCCATCGACGCACGACGTCAGCGCGATCGGTCCCTCGACCGCCTCGATGATGTCGGCGAGCGAGATCATCGCGGGCGGTCGCGACAGGCGAAAGCCGCCGCCAGTGCCACGCGTGCTCTCGATCAGTCCCGCGGCGGACAGCCGGCTGACCAGCTTCTGCACCGTCGGCAGCGGCACGCCAGTTTCCTCGGCGAGCAGCGTCGCGTTCAGCCGCGCGATACCGCCGCAATGACGCGCCGCGGCGCTCATCATCACGACTGCATAGTCGGCTAGGCTGGAAAGGCGCATGGTGGCTTCGAAAGTCCAATCGGACCGATATGATCCGATTGGTTAAATGGGCTTTGTGCAGTGCATCGTCAACCCGGCGAGCGGTGCTAACGACTCGCAACTGAGTCCCCCCCCGTCATTCCCGCGAAGGCGGGAATCCATTTCGCCTCGCGCGCCTGCGGATGGGTGGATCCCCGCCTTCGCGGGAATGACGGAAGAAGGGTTTGGCCACCCCAGCCGATATGCCTAAGAGCAAGCATGGCCTTCTACCACCCGATCCTGTTCCGTCTCGACGCCGAGCGCGCGCATACTCTCACCATCGCCGCGCTCGGCGCATGGGGGAAGGCCGGCACGCCGCTCGCCCCAACCGTGCCGCGGCTCGCGACGACCGTGGCGGGGATCGCCTTTCCCAATCCGGTCGGCTTGGCGGCAGGCGTCGACAAGGATGGCCGCGCGATCGTCGGCTTTTTCGGCCTCGGCTTCGGCAGCGTCGAGATCGGCACGCTCACGCCGCTAGCGCAGCCGGGCAACCCCAAGCCGCGCATCTTTCGCCTCCCCGAAGACCGTGCGGTGATCAACCGTTTGGGCTTCAACAACGGCGGCCTCGATGGCGCGCTTCCTCGGGCAAAGAGCGCAAAGCGTAACGGCGTTCTCGGCATCAACGTCGGCGCGAACAAGGACGCGACCGATCGTACCGCCGACTACGTCCACGGCGTCACCCGAGCCGCACCGCACGCCGATTACATCACGATCAACATCAGCTCCCCCAACACCCCCGGTCTCCGCGACCTCCAGCACGGCGCGGCGTTGCGCGACCTCCTAGCCGCCTGCACCGCCGCCAATGGCAGTACGCCGATCTTCCTCAAAGTCGCCCCCGACCTCGAACCCGCCGACATCGACGACATCGCCCGCGCCGCGATCGACAACCGCATCGACGCACTGATCGTCAACAACACGACGATCTCCCGCCCCGGCTTGCGCTCGGCCAACGCGAAGGAAACCGGCGGCCTCTCCGGCGCGCCCCTCGCCCCCCTAGCCCGCCAACGACTGTCGGATTTTCGCAAGGCCACCGGCGCTGCGATACCGCTGATCTCGGTCGGGGGGGTCGACAACGGCGCCGAAGCCTATGCCCGCCTCCGCGCCGGTGCGAGCCTCGTCCAGCTCTACACCGCGCTGGTGTACGAAGGCCCCGGCCTCCCCGCCCGCATCTTGCGCGAACTGGACGCGCTGCTGACCCGAGACGGCTTCGCGACGATCGCCGACGCCGTAGGGATAGACGCCTAACGATCCTCCCCCGCCAGGGGGAAGTGGCTGGCTCTTGCCAGACGGAGGGGGAGGAAGGGGCAACGCTAGGTTCCGTGTCCTCCCCTTCCGTCGCCTACGGCGCCACCTCCCCCTGGCGGGGGAGGATCGTAAGGTCCAACCGCGAGACGGGTTGCCTCGCACTCGAACCGCGCTACGCTCTCTCGCAATGAAGACCTCTCTCCTAGCGCTCGCCCTCCTCGTTCCAACCGCTACCGCAGAGGCGCGCCAACCCGCCCCCGCCCCGGCAAAAGACCAGGGCATGGTCAGCGCCGCCGACCCCCGCGCCGCGGCCGCCGGCGTCGAGATTCTACGCGCTGGCGGCAGCGCCACCGACGCCGCCATCGCCACGATGCTCGCGCTCAATGTCGTAGAGCCGCAAAGCTCCGGCATCGGCGGCGGCAGCTTCTGGATTTCCCACGCCGCCGGCGGGGCGCTCAGCACGATCGACGCGCGCGAAGAGGCCCCCGCCGCCGCCGATACGCGCTGGTTCTACGCCCCCGACGGCACGCCGCTCAGCCATTCGGATGCAGTACCCGGCGGCCGCAGCGTCGGCATTCCCGGCGCGCTCCGCGGCATGGCGCTCGCGCACCGCGCCGCGGGCAAGCTTCCGTGGGCGCAACTTTTTGCCCCCGCAATCCGCCTCGCCACCAACGGCTTCCAGGCCTCCCCCCGCCTCGTCAACGGGATGAAGGCGTATGGCGACCACATCACGCCCGAAACGCGGAAACTCTTCTCCGCCCCCGACGGCTCGCCGGTCGCGATCGGCACGGTCATCAAGAACCCCCAGCAAGCCGCCCTCCTCCAGCGCATCGCCACGCGCGGTCCGGACAGCTTCTACGTCGGTCCCGAGGCGCAGAAGATCGTCACCGCCGTCAACACCGCAGCGCGCAATCCGTCGAAGATGACGCTGGGCGACCTTGCCAGCTACGACGCCAAGAACCGCCCCCCCGTCTGCGTCAAATACCGCGTCTACCGCGTCTGCGGGATGGGCCCGCCCTCGTCCGGCGGGATCACCGTGCTGATGATCCTGAAGCAGCTCGAACGCTTCGACATGGCTGGGCTAGGTAAGAACAGCGCACAAGCCTGGCACCTGTTCGCCGAATCCTCGCGCCTCGCCTATGCCGACCGAGACCTGTACGTCGGCGATCCCGATTTCGTCCGCGTACCGGTGCAAGGCATGCTCGACACCAAGTATCTCGCGTCGCGCTCGGCCCTGATCTCCCCCACCACGACGATGGCGAACGTCGCGCCCGGGACGCCCCCTGGCGCCCCCGCCCGCACCCGCGCGCCGGTCAGCGAGGTCGCCGGCACCACCGACATCGCCACAGTCGACGCCCGCGGCAACGTCGTCGAGGTCACCACCACCGTCGAGGGCTATTTCGGCTCCGGCCTGACCGTCGACGGCACCGTCCTCAACAACCAGCTCACCGACTTCGACATCGTCCCCGAGAAGGACGGCGCGCTGGTCGCCAACCGCGTCGAGGGTGGCAAGCGGCCGCGCAGCTCGATGTCGCCCACCATCGTCTACGGCCCCGACGGCAAGGTGCGCCTCGCAGTCGGCGCGGCAGGCGGTTCGACGATTATCGCGCAGGTGGCCAAGGCGATCATCGGCGTGGTCGACTGGAAATTGTCCGCGCAGGACTCGATCGCGCTCGGGTTGCTATATGCGCCCGGCAACGTCGCCGCAGCCGAGAAGGGCACCGAACGCGAGGCGATGGTCCCCGCGTTGCAGGCGCTAGGCGAGACCGTCCAGGTCGCAGCGCTCGGCTTAAAGGCAAACGCGATCGAACGCGTCGGCGGCAAATGGGTCGGCGCCGCTGACCCCCGCAGCGAGGGCGTCGCGATCAGTCAGGACGGCACCGTAACCCAGATCCAACGCGTCGGCGCCCTCCAGCGCGCGCCGGAGTAAACTGCCCCCTTGTTCTCCCGCGAAGGCGGGAGCCCAGTCTGGGTCCCCGCCTTCGCGGGGAAACAGGCTTGGAGCGTGACGGACCGTCAGGCTATACCGCCCCAAAAGATCGAGCAGCCTTAAGGCAACCAAGCTCGCAGAGCAGTTCAGGAGAGACAATGGCCCGCCAGCTCGAACGATTCCCGAACCTCGTCACGATGTTCTTCGCGCGCGCCGCGGAGAAGGGCGACGCGCCGTTCCTCTGGACCAAGACTAGCGGCACCTGGGTCTCCACCAGTTGGGCCGACGCCGCGCGCCAGGTCGCAAGTCTCGCCACCGCGCTCACCGCAATCGGCATGAAACGCGGCGACCGGGTCATGCTGGTCAGCGAGAACCGCCCCGAATGGTGCCTCAGCGACCTCGCAATCATGGCCGCTGGCTGCATCACCGTGCCGACCTACATCACCAACACCGAGCGCGATCACCTCCACATCATCGAGAACGCCGGCGCCTGCGCGATCGTCGTCTCGACCGCCAAGCTCGCGAAAATCCTCCTCCCCGCCGTCATCCGCTCGAACCAGGCACAGACCGTGATCGGCCTCGAGGACATGAAGGTCCCCGCCGGGATCGACTTCCACAACTGGCACGCACTCATCGCCGCACACCCGACCGCGCCCGAGATCGCCGCCGCCCGCGCCGACTTCGAACGCGAAGACCTCGCCTGCATCATCTACACGAGCGGTACCGGCGGCGCTCCGCGCGGTGTGATGCAGCATCACGGCGCGATCCTCCACAATTGCGCCGGCTGCGCGTCGGTCATCTCGGAGGATTTCGGCTGGGACGACGAGGTCTTCCTCTCATTCCTCCCGCTCAGCCACGCCTACGAGCACACCGGCGGCCAGCATTTCCCGATCTCGCTCGGCGGCCAGATCTACTACGCCGAAGGCCTCGAAAAGCTCGCCGCGAACATCGAGGAAACGCGCCCGACGATCATGTTCGTCGTCCCCCGCCTGTTCGAAGTCCTCCGCACGCGCATCTCGAAGACGATCGAGAAACAAGGCGGCGCCTCCGCCTACCTCTTGCGTCAGGCGCTCGACATCGGTGGCAAGCGCTATGCCGGCCGCCTCCGCCTGATCGACCGCCCGATGCAGGCCGCCGTCGCCACCCTCTTCAAGCCCAAGATCTCCAAGAAGTTCGGCGGCCGGTTGAAGGCGATGATCTCCGGCGGTGCACCGCTCAATCCCGAGGTCGGACTGTTCTTCGAAGCGCTCGGCCTCACCTTCCTGCAAGGCTATGGCCAGACCGAAGCCGCCCCCGTCATCTCCTGCAACCGCCCCAAGGCCGGCGTGCGGATGGACTCGGTCGGGCCGCCGCTCAACGACACCGAGGTCCGGATCGCCGACGACGGCGAGATCCTGGTCCGCGGCGAACTCGTCATGCACGGCTATTGGCGCAACGACGCCGAGACCGCGAAGGTGCTCAAGGACGGCTGGCTCCACACCGGCGACATCGGCGAGATCGACGACCGCGGGCGGATCCGCATCACCGATCGCAAGAAAGACCTGATCATCAACGACAAGGGCGAGAACGTCGCGCCCCAGAAGGTCGAGGGGATGCTGACGCTCCAGCCCGAGATCGCGCAGGCGATGATCGCCGGCGACAAGCGGCCGTACATGGTCGCACTGGTCGTGCCCGATCCGGAGTGGACGCAGGAATGGTGCGCGAACAACGGCGACGCATGCAGCTTTTCGCGACTGGCGGAGAACAGCGAGTTCCGCACCGCGATCGGCCACGCAATCGAGCGGGTGAACAAGGAGCTGACGGTCACCGAACGCATCCGGCGTTTCGTGCTCGCGGATGGCCCGTTCACGATCGAGAACGAGCAGCTGACTCCGAGTTTGAAGATCCGCCGCCATGTGCTCAAGCAGGCGTACGGCGAGAGGCTCGACGGGTTGTATAAGCCCTAAAAACCCCTCTCCCTCCGGGGAGAGGGAGGGGCCCGCGCGAAGCGTGGGAGGGTGAGGGCACGCTAGCCAAGGCACGTGCTCTCTCCCTCCCGTCGCAAGTGCTCCTCCTTCCCTCTCCCCCGAGGGGAGAGGGGTTAAGCGGTCACTTCTTCGCCGCAGTCGGCACCACGGCCATCGTCCAGTCCTTCTCCGGCCGCAGATACTTCGCCGCCGTCGCCTGCAACTCCACCGGCGTCGTAGCCACCAGATCACTCGCAATCCGCTGCGTCGCCGCGATCCGCCGCGGATCGAACGTCGCGCCGCCCAGCTGCTGCAACCAAAACTGATTCCCGGTCGAGGCACGCAGGATATACTGCCCCATCGGCTTCTTGATCCGGTCGAGCTCGTCCGCAGCGATCGGCGTCGACACGAGTTCGGCCGCGATCTGCCGCGCGATCTGGAAGAAGAACGACACCTTGTCCGGCGCGACCTGTCCGATCGCGACCATCCGGCCGCCGGTGTTCATGCCCACCGGCCACTGGCTCGACACGTTCGGGCTGTAGCTCGCGCCTGCCGCCTGCCGCAGCCGCTCGAACAGCCGATCGCTGAACACTTGAGCCAACACGTCGAGACGCCGCGCCTCGACGATGTTGTCGATCCCACCACCGGTCGGCCAAGCGATCACCGCCGCCGCCTGGTTCTCAGGCCCGGTATGCGCACGCATCACCGGGGTCGTGTTGTGTGCCGGGAAGCCGACCGGCGCGCCGACCGTCGACACCGCCGTCCGCGGCTTCATCGCGCCGAACGACTTCGCCACCGCGGCGATCGCGTCCTCGGTCTTCACGTCGCCGAAGATCGAGACCTCGATCGGCCCGGTCTTCAGGATCGGCTCCCAGAACGCACGGAAGTCCTTCGCATTCAGCGCTTCGACGGTCGGCTTCGACGGCGTGCCCCAACGCGGATCGCCCGCGCGCAGCAAACCTTCGAGGTCACGCGACAACACGCCGTCGGGCGACGAATCATAGCCCGCAAACCCCGCCAGCGCCGCGACCCGCGCACGCGCCACCGGCGCAGGATCCCAAGCCGGGAACGCGAGTTTCGCCGCCATCAGCCGCAACTGGTCCGCATAATCCGCCGGCGAGGTAATCGCGCTCAGCGTGAACGCATCGTCGTCAATCCCGAAGTCGAGCCCGATCCGACGCCCTGCGGTCAGCTGGTCGAGATCACCCTGGTCGAGCTTGCCGATGCCCCCTGCAACCAGCGCGAGATCACCCGCCCAAGCCGGCGTAGGCCGGTTCGACGGGATCGCGGTATAGCCGCCGCCGAACCGCACACGCACATACACGCGCCCGGTTTCGCCCGCGTTCGGGAACAGCAACACGCGCGTGCCGTTGGCGAAGTTCACCTGCTCCATGTCGAACGCGGTGATCTTTTCACGGCTCGCGACGACGCCCGGCTTGCCGAGCGACGGCAGCTTCGAGAAATCGACCGCAGCCTGCGCACGCCGCTTGCCCGCCAGCCCCGAAACGTCCGCCTTCAGCGCAGTCGCCAGCTTGTTCGCAGCCCCCGCATCAGGCGTTTGCGTATTCACCAGGGCGCGCGTTGCCGTGCCCTCGAAGATCGCCTTGCTCGACGCGAGCAGCGTGGCGGGCGTGAACATGCCCTTCGCCTTGGCGTCCTGCAAAATCTTGTACGAGGTTTCCGGCCCCGCCACCGTCTCGCGGATGTCGAGCGCGCCGACCATGTCGTCCGCCTGCTTCGACCCCGCCTCGACCTTCGCCGTCTCGACGCTGGTCCGCATGATCGTGTCGAAATCGGCATATTCGCGGTCGACCTCGGCCTGGCTGGGCGCGTTGGTCTGCGCATCGGCAATGACCGCGCGCACGTCCTTCAACGCCGCTTCCCAGTCGGTCCCGATTGGCACGATGTTGACGCTGGTCAGGTTCGCCGAGCGCGACACGTCGTCGATCGACACGCCGGCTTGCAGGAAGCTGCCGCCGGCGCGCGCACGCGTTTCGAGGCGGCGACTGATCAGGCGGGTGGCGAGCACGTCGACCAGCCGCTTCTGGTTCATGATCGCGGTGTCGTCCTTATACTCCCAAGGGCGGACGACGCCGAGCGTCACCACCGCCGGTATCGCCGGCTCGGCGATCGTCGCGGAGACCGGCGCCTTCGGATCGGGCTTGCCGAAATCGGGCGCAGGCACGACCGGGTCGGTGCGCTTCCAATCCGCGAAGTTCTTGACGATCAGCCGCCCGAACAGCGCCGGATCCATGTCGCCCGAGATGATGACAACGGTGTTCTCAGGGCGATACCAGCGATCGTGGAACGCCTTCACGGTCGCGCCAGTCGCCGCCTCGAGCGTCTTGATGTTGCCGATCGGCGAGCGATCCGCGAGCGGCTGTCCGGCAAAGAACGTCGCGCGGATCGCGTCGCCGAACCGCACCTGCGGCCCCGGCTGCTCGCGCTGTTCGGCGAGCACGATCGGGCGCTCGGCGGCGACCGACGCGTCGGTGATCGTCGGCTTCTCCATCATGCCGGACATGATCTTCAGGCTCTCGTCGAGGCCCGCCTGGGTGGCAGACGGCAGATCGAGCTTGAACGTGGTCGATGTCGGCGTGGTCTGCGCGTTGGTGTCCGACCCGAAGGTCGCGCCGAACCGCTGCCACACGCGCTTCGCCTCGCCATCGGGCACGTATTCGGAGCCGCGGAACGAGAGATGCTCGATGAAATGCGCGAATCCGCGTTCGCTGTCGGTCTCGTTCAGCGACCCTGCATCGATCCGCACGCGCACCGACACCTGGCCGGGCGGCACGCCGTTCTTGCGCACCGCGAACCGCATGCCGTTGGGCAAAGTCCCGAACTTCCACTCGGGGTCCCGCGTGAGATCGCTGCCCTTGTAGAGCCACGCGGTCGTATCGATCCCGGTCAGTTCGGGAAGCGTCGCCGCTTCTTTTGTAGGCGTCGAGGCGGCCGGTTGCGTCGCCATCTGGCCGCTCGCCGGGATAGCGAGGCCGAGGATGACGGGGAGCAGGACGGGAGCGCGATACAGGCGCGATAAGGATACCATGGCGCATCTGTAGCGTCCCCGCGCGCGCTTCGCCAGCGTCGCACCATAGAGGGCCAGCGTCGCACCATAGAGGGTGGTCGCGGCTGCCATCATTTCGTCCAACACCCGCGGTATGTCGTGTAGGAACAAGGGGATCGGCGCGGGCGACGCGCAGGATGCAGGGTAGAAATGACGGTCGAAGCCGAACTGGGCCACGAACTGGGGCAGTCTTCAATGTGGCGGGAATCGGGCGGGCCGGCGGTACGCCGCAGCGCCCGAATGCCCGACCTGAACGTGATCTCCGGCGCACCCAAACCCGGCGCGCCGATGGTCGCCGAAGCCAACCGCCCGCTGATCATCCGCGTCGGCAAGCACTTGCGCGGCGTATTCGACCGCATGATCGCCTCGTCCTCGCTGGTCGCCAACGACCCGGTGCTCGACGTCCGCGATTTCGCCTGGACCGCAGGCCTGCGCGAGAACTGGGCCGCGATCCGCGACGAGGCGGTCCGCGTCGCGCTGCAAGGCGAAGCGTCCCCCAGCCTCGCGACGATCTCGCCCGATCACCGCTCGATTGCCGAGATCGACAAATGGCGGTCGTTCTTCCTCTACGGCTACGGCTATCCGATCGAGGAGAGCCTCGCCCGATGCCCGCACACGGCGGCCGCCGTCGCGCGCATCCCCGGCCTCAACAGCGCGTTCTTCTCGATCCTCGCGCCGGGCACGCACATCCCGGAACACCGCGGCGTGACCAAGGGGCTGATCACCTGCCACCTTGGCCTGATCGTGCCCCGAGACGGCGACGTCCGCATGCGCGTCCACGACCGCGTCGTGCGCTGGGCGGAAGGCGAGACCTTGGTGTTCGACGATACCTATCAGCACGAGGTCTGGAACGACACGAGCGGCACGCGGGTCGTGCTGCTGATCCAGTTCGAACGCCCGTTGCGCAACCCAGGCAAATGGATCGCCGACCTGTTCCTCGGCATCGTCCGCCGCTCCGCCTTCGTCCAGGACGCAGTCCGTAACATCGGCAGCTGGAACGCCGCGGTGAAGCAGCTCGACGTGTAATGGTTTTCGAGGAACGCCCCCGCCCCTCATCCCCCGAAAGAAACCGTTTCCCGTTCCGCGCTTGATCCACCGCGCCCGTCGGGCCACATGCGGTGCATGCTCATCGAAACGGAATCCACCCCGAACCCCTCGACGCTGAAGTTCCTGCCGGGACGCACCGTCATGGACGCCGGCACGCGCGACTTCGCCACCCCCGAGGAGGCCGAGACCAGTCCGCTGGCCGAGGCGATCTTCAATCTCGGCGACGTGACCGGCGTATTCTTCGGCCGTGACTTCGTGTCGGTGACCGCGGGGCCGGGCGTCGCCTGGTCGGACCTCAAGCCCGACGTGCTCGCGATCCTGCTCGATCACTTCTCCGCCGCGATGCCGTTGTTCAAGCCCGCGCGCGCCGGCTTCTCGGTGCCCTCGGACGAGCCCGCGCTGTCGGACGATCCCGCCGACGCCGACATCGTCGCGCAGATCCGCGAACTGATCGACACGCGCGTCCGCCCCGCGGTAGCAAACGACGGCGGCGACATCGTCTATCGCGGCTTCGACAAGGGCAAGGTGTTCCTCCAGCTCCAGGGCGCCTGCGCCGGCTGCCCGTCGTCGAGCGCCACGCTCAAGAACGGCATCGAGCAGCTGCTGAAATACTACGTCCCCGAAGTCACCGAAGTGAGAGCCGTTTGATGCGCGAGAAATTGAACGACACCGTCCTCGATACGATCTTCCGCGAAGCCCGCAGCTACAATGGCTACACCGACCAGCCGGTCGCCGAGTCCGAACTGCACGCGATCTGGGATCTGATGAAGTGGGGCCCGACCTCGGCCAACCAGCTCCCCGCGCGGCTGATCTGGGTGGTCAGCGACGAGGCCAAGCAGAAGCTCGCCGATGCGTGCAGCGCGCAGAACCAGCCGAAGATCCTCAAGGCCCCCGTGTCGGTGATCATCGGCATGGACACGAATTTCCACGAGCATCTGCCCGAGCTGTTCCCGCACGCCGACGCCAAGTCGTGGTTCGACGGTAACGCCGAACTGCGCGAGGCGTCCGCGTTCCGCAATTCGACGTTGCAGGGTGCGTATTTCATCATCGCTGCGCGGATGCTCGGGCTCGATACCGGGCCGATGTCGGGCTTCGACGCGGGCAAGGTCGATGCGGCGTTCTTCCACGATACGCCCGCCGTGCGGACCAACTTCATCTCGACGCTCGGCCACGGCGATCCCGCGACGATCTACGGCCGCTCGCCCCGCCCCGATTTCGCGAAGTTCAACAGCATCGCTTGAGGCGGGACCTGCTCCCTCTCCCCTGCGGGGAGAGGGTCGGGGTGAGGGGCAGTTGGGAAGGGCAGCGCTCGCGGCGCCCCTCACCCTGCCCTCTCCCCTGAGGGGAGAGGGTAAGAAGTAATGCGCACGCTAGTAATCGAAACATCCACCACCGCCTGCTCGGTCGCGCTCATCGAAGACGGCGCCGTCCTCGCCCGTGCGCACGAAGTCGTCGGCCGCGGCCATGCCGAACGGCTTATTCCGATGATAGCCGAACTCCCCAACGGCGGCCGCGCCGACCGCATCCTCGTCGATTGCGGCCCCGGCAGCTTTACCGGCGTCCGCGTCGGGATCGCCGCAGCGCGTGGCCTTGCACTCGGCTGGGGCGCGGAAATCGCCGGCTTTTCCTCGCTGCCCCTCATCGCCGCCGCCGGTTTCGCCGACCGCTTAACCGACGATATTGCGGTCGTCATGGAAGGCGGGCATGGCGAGGTCTTCATGCAGGCCTTTGCCGCCGATCTGTCGCCGCGATCCGACATGGTATCGCTGAAGCCCGCCGCCGCGCTCGACGCGCTGGCGGGACGACGCGCGGTCGGCAACGGCGTCCGCTGGCTTGTCGCCCTCGACGACACGATCGACCTTACCGAAGCGCTACCCGACGCAGCCTCCGCGATCCTGCTACCGGCATCGCTGACAGCGCTCGCACCAAGCCCGATCTACGGCCGTGCCCCCGACGCCAAGCCCTCGGTCCCGAAATAATGGCCACGCGCCAGGCCGCCACCCGCACCGTCACGCTCCGCACCGGCGACGCGCGCGATCTCGCGATCGTCGACACGCTGATGACCGAGGCGTTCGACCCGCGCTATGGCGAAGCGTGGACGCGCAGCCAGTGCCTTGGCGTGCTAGCGCTCACCGGCGTCCACCTGACGCTCGCGTTCGTCGACGACTTCCCCGCAGGTTTCACGATGACCCGGTCGGTCGCCGACGAAGCCGAACTCCTGCTGATCGCCGTCTCCCCCGACTATCGCCGCCGCGGCGTCGGCACCGCCTTGATCCGCGCGGCCATCGCCGAGTGCTCGGTCGGCGCGATCGCCAAACTCCATCTCGAAGTCCGCGCCGGTAACGACGCGGTCAAGATGTATGCTACACACGGCTTCGCGAAGGTCGGCGAGCGCCGCGCCTATTACCGCGGCAAGACCGGCGTCGCGTACGACGCCCATACCTATTCGAAAGATATCAACAGCTAAGGCTTATTGCGAGTCACTATCCCTTTTCGCAACAGCGCGGACGTCCTACATGGGGTGCAACGAGGGAATGACACATGCCGCGCAAGATCGATCTGGAAGCACTCTGCAACGAGAAGGGTTTGCGCATCACCGAGCAGCGCCGCGTCATCGCCCGCGTGCTGTCCGAGGCGGACGACCATCCCGACGTCGAGAAGGTGTATGAGCGCGCGTCGCAGATCGACCCGGGCATCTCGATCGCAACCGTCTACCGCACCGTCCGCCTGTTCGAGGAGGCGGGCATCCTCGACCGCCATGACTTCGGCGACGGCCGTGCGCGCTACGAGCCTGCGCCAGAAGCACATCATGACCACCTTATCGACGTCGAGAGCGGCAAGGTGATCGAATTCGTCGACCCGGAACTCGAGCAGTTGCAGAAGGCGATTGCGGAGAAGCTGGGCTTCCGGCTGGTCGATCACCGCATGGAACTCTACGGCGTCGCGCTCGCCCGCAAGGACTGAGCCGATCGGCCGGGTGCGATTTGGGGCACGGCTGGCGGCGCTGTTGCTTGCGCTGATCGTCGCGCTTCCCTTGCATGGCGTATGGCGGCTGTTTGGGCGGAAGTCGCCCTGGCCCCCGCGGTTCCTGGGGCTAGTCGCGCGGATCGTCGGCGCCCGGGTGCGGGTGGTCGGTACCCCGCTTCGCCACGACGTCGTCTTCATCTCGAACCATCTGAGCTGGATCGACATCCTGCTCCTCTCCGGCGCAACCGGCAGCGCCTTCGTGGCGAAATCCGAACTGCGCGGCGCCCCGCTGGTCGGCTGGCTCTGCACGCTGAACCGCACAATCTTCGTCTCGCGCGCCAACCGCATGGCCGTAACCGCGCAGATCGCCCAGATCCGCGGGGCACTTGCCGCGGATTGGCCCGTAACCCTTTTCCCCGAGGGCACGACGGGTGACGGCACGACGCTCCTCCCGTTCAAGGCCGCATTGCTGGCCGCGCTCGACCCGCCCCCGCCCGGCGTTCGAGTCCAGCCGGTCAGGATCGATTACGGCGCGGCGACCAGCGAACTCGCCTGGGTCGGCGACGAACCCGGCCAACACCACGCAGCGCGCGTTTTGAAGCGCAAAGGGACGTTCGTCGCGACGCTGCACTTCGCAGACCCGTTCGATCCAGCCGAGTTTGGCGACCGCAAAGCCATAGCCGCCGAAGCCCGCCGCCGCATGGAAGCACTGTAGCCCAAACAAAGAGTGTTCCCCCGCGAAGGCGGAGGCCCAGTCTGGACTCCGCCTTCGCGGGAGAACAAGGAAGGGGCGTTGCCCTCTGCCAAAAAACACCACCCCGGCGAAGGCCGGGGCCCAATTGGGGGACGTTGCTAACGGGAGACGGCGCTCCGTTACTGCGACCTTTCCAATTGGACCCCGGCCTCCGCCGGGGCGGTGCTCCAGCGGGGCCTCCCTGACGGTGCTCGAAAAGACGCTCTAACAACGCCCCCTCCCCCCACCCGCACAAATTTGGTACGGCCCCCAGCATGTCCCCTCCCAAAACCTTCCACGTCAAATCGTTCGGCTGTCAGATGAACGTCTACGACGGCGAACGCATGGCCGAACTGATGGCCGCCCAGGGCCTCACGCAAGCCGACGCGGTCGACGCCGACGTCGTCGTCCTCAACACCTGCCACATCCGCGAACGCGCCACCGAAAAGGTCTATTCGGACATCGGTCGCCTGCGGAAGGATCAGCGCCGCAAGTCCGGCAAGACGCCGATGATCGCCGTCGCCGGCTGCGTCGCACAAGCCGAGGGCGAGGAGATCTTCACCCGCGCCAAGGTGGACATCGTCGTCGGCCCGCAAGCCTATCACAACCTCCCCGACCTCGTCGCAAAGGCCGCCGCCGGCACGCCGTCGCTCGACACCGACATGCCGCTGCTGTCAAAGTTCGGCGCGCTCCCCGCCCGACGCAAGGTCGCCCCCTCGGCGTTCCTCACCGTGCAGGAAGGCTGCGACAAATTCTGCACCTACTGCGTCGTACCCTACACGAGAGGCGCGGAAATCAGCCGCCCGTTCGCAGCGATCGTCGACGAGGCGAAGGCGCTGGTCGACGCCGGCGCGCGCGAGATCACGCTGCTCGGCCAGAACGTCAACGCCTGGTCCGAGAACGAGTGCGGCCTGCACGACCTGATCCGCGACCTCGACCGCATCCCCGGCCTCGCGCGCATCCGCTACACCACCAGCCACCCCAACGACATGACGCAGGGCCTGATCGACGCACACCGCGACATCGAGAGCCTGATGCCGTTCCTCCACCTCCCCGTGCAGTCCGGCAGCGACCGCGTCCTCAAGGCGATGAACCGGTCGCACACGCGCGACTCCTATCTCCGCCTGATCGACCGCGTCCGCGAAGTCCGCCCCGACATCGCGCTGTCCGGCGACTTCATCGTCGGCTTCCCCGGCGAGACCGATGCCGAGTTCGAGGACACGCTCAGCCTGGTCGACGCGGTCGGCTACGCGCAGGCGTACAGCTTCAAATACAGCCCCCGCCCCGGCACCCCTGCGGCGTCGATCGTCGAGCAGGTCCCGGAAACGGTCATGGACGAACGTCTCCAGCGTCTCCAGGCAGCCCTCAACCGCGACCAGCACGCCTTCAACGCGGCGACGGTAGGCCGCACCTGCTCGGTGCTTCTGGAGCGCACCGGCAAACTCCCCGGCCAGCTGATCGGCAAGTCGCCGTGGCTGCAATCGGTCCACCTAATCGGCAATCACGCGATCGGCGACCTCGTCCAAGTGACGCTCGCCGCTGCCGGCCCCAACTCGCTAACCGGCATCGAACGCATCGCCGAAGCCGCCTGAAAACTATCCTCCCCTGATAGGGGAGGTGGCAGCCCGAATGACTGACAGAGGGGTGACCGTGCTATCGCCAGGGCGTCACCCCTCCGTCTGGCAAGCGCCAGACACCTCCCCTTACAGGGGAGGATCAGTGAGGACCTCTCCCTGCCGAGGCGCCAAGGCACCGATTTCGAGCCTTCGCGCGGACCCGCACGATTACCCTATCCTCCATCCCAATCCCCTGTCACACTCGCCGGCGATGCAGTTGCGCCCGCGCGATCCGATGCTCTTCCGACCCGCCTTCATGGCGCGGGTTGAAGGTCGGCGCCCCGCTCCTCATCTTCCTTCCAGAGGTTACGGTTCGACGCTTTCAGGCGTAGCCTTTGACATCTCGAAAGGACCGTATGAGCCGTAAACCCGTTCCCGCCCAGTCCGGTGACCGCGCCCGTGTCGAGCTGCTGTTCGACAAGCCCCAATTGCTCGTCCGGCTGTTCGGCCAGTACGACCAGAATCTGGTAGCGCTCGAGAATCGCCTCGGCGTCTACATCACCGCACGAGGGAACAAGATCGGCCTGGAGGGCACCGCCGAACAGGTCGCCAAGGCGCGCGACGTGCTCCACGATCTCTATGCCCGCATCCAGCGCGGCGAAGACGTCGATACCGGCCTCGTCGACGCGTCGATCGCGATGGCGGACGAGCCAGTGCTCGAAGGCATCATCCGCGCCGATGCAGGCGGCGGTGGCGCCCCGCCGATCATGATCCGTACGCGCAAGAAGACGATCGTGCCGCGCACACCGGCGCAGGCACATTATATGCGCGAGCTTGCCAACAACGACATGATCTTCGCGCTCGGGCCAGCGGGCACGGGCAAGACCTACGTCGCGGTCGCGCAGGCGGTGCAGCAGCTCATCACCGGCAGCGTCCAGCGCCTGATCCTCTCGCGCCCCGCGGTCGAAGCCGGCGAACGCCTCGGCTTCCTCCCCGGCGACATGAAGGAGAAGGTCGATCCGTACCTTCGCCCCTTGTACGATGCGCTTTACGACTGCCTTCCCGCCGAGCAGGTCGAACGCCGCATCGCCAGCGGCGAAATCGAGGTCGCCCCGATCGCCTTCATGCGCGGCCGCACACTCGCCGACGCCTTCGTCATCCTCGACGAAGCGCAGAACACCACGCCCGCGCAGATGAAGATGTTCCTCACCCGCTTCGGCCAGAACAGCCGCATGGTGATCTGCGGCGATCCGAAGCAGGTCGACATCCCCGGCGGCGTCGCAGCCTCGGGTCTCGCGGACGCAGTACGTCGTCTCGAAGGTGTCGAGAGCATCTCGATGTGCCGCTTCACCGTCGGCGACGTCGTCCGCCACCCCATCGTCGGCCGCGTCGTCGAGGCCTACGAAGGAACCGATGGTTGATGCTCGGGATATCCCGGAGTATTATCCGGGATATCCAGGAGGATGACGATGGCGTCTCTCTACATCAAGGACAGCGAAACCGCCGAACTCGCCGCTGAGCTTGCGGCGCGCTTGGGCGTTACCAAGACCGAGGTCGTTCGTGATTTGCTGCGTCGCCAGAAGGCAGAATTGACACCGTCGGTTTCGGTGCCGAGCATGCGCGAACGCCTGGACGCATGGCGCAAGGCTCACCCCCTAGGTGAGCCGACTGGCCTGAAAGCCGACAAGGCGTTTTTCGACGAATTATGGGGCGAGGAACCGGATTGACCGTGTTCGTCGATGCATCCGCGCTCGTAGCGATGATCGTAGGTGAATCGGAACGCGATGCTTTCATCACTCGCGTCGAACAGGACGGCAATGCCTTGTGGTCGGCTATGTCATGCTGGGAGACGGTGTCCGCTCTTCGTAGCTCCTATCGGTTTGATATCGATCTAGCTCGCAGTGAAGTGGAAAACACCGCTCAGGTGTTGGCTCTTCGCCTTGTCGCAATTGGAGAGAGCGAATTATCTACGGCCCTCGACGCCTATCAAATCTACGGCAAGGGCCGCCACCCCGCGAAGCTGAACATGGGCGATTGTTTTCCCTATGCCTGCGCGAAAACCCATGGTGCGGAACTTCTCTACAAGGGTAATGATTTCGCCCTGACTGATCTCGCCTGAAGGACCTGCATGCTTGAAATCGCGCTCTCTTCCGACGCCCCCTGGCCCGAACAGGACTGGGACGCGCTTGCCCTGCGCGCAGCAACGGCAGCGATCGAGCGGACCCCGCACGGCGAACTGTTGACGAGCGCCGCGACGGTCGAGATCTCGATACGGCTCGCGTCGGACGACGAGGTCCACACCCTCAACAAGCAGTACCGCCAGAAGGACAAGCCGACCAACGTCCTGTCCTTCCCGATGGTCCAGCCCGACCTGTTGGAGACGATCACGCAGAACTCCGACGACGGCGAAGTCCTCCTCGGCGACATCATTCTCGCGCACGGCATCTGCCTCGTGGAAGCCGCCGAGCGCAATATCTCGGTCGAGGATCATGCGATGCATCTGATGGTGCACGGCACGCTGCATCTGCTAGGCTATGACCATATCGACGACGACGAGGCCGAGGGCATGGAGCAGATCGAACGCGACGCGCTCGCTGCGCTCGGACTCCACGACCCCTATTTGATAACAGAGGACTGACGACCACGATGGCCGATGGCCCCAATGCCGGTAACGGCGATAGTAGCGACAGTATCTGGCGTGGGCTCAAGGGCCTGATCTTCGGTGCTCAGGACGAGTCTCTCCGCGACCAGCTCGAGGATGCGATCGACCGGCACGAGGGCGATCCCGCCCCCGATGCGAAGGGCGACCTGACCCCGCTCGAGCGCCAGATGGTTCGCAACCTGCTCCACTTCAGCGAGCGCGATGCGGGCGACGTCGGCGTGCCGCGCGCGGACATCATCGCGGTCGAAGAGGAAACCCCGTTCGCCGATCTCGTCAAGCTGTTCGCCGAAGCCGGCCATAGCCGCCTGCCGGTGTACCGCGACAATCTCGATACGATCATCGGCATGGTCCACATCAAGGACGTCTTCAACATCCTCGCGACCGGTGCCGAGCATCCGACGTCGATCGCCGGCCTGATCCGCGAGCCGCTCTACGCGCCAATGTCGCGCGGTGCGCTCGATCTGCTCGCGGACATGCGGCAGAAGCACGTCCACCTGACGATCGTACTCGACGAATATTCCGGCACGGAAGGTCTCGTGACGTTCGAGGACCTGATCGAGGAGATCGTCGGCGAGGTCGAGGACGAGCATGACGAGGCGCCGCAGGTTTTGATGACGCCGATCGACGGGGGCGCGTGGGATGCCGACGCGCGCGCCGAACTGGAGGACGCCGCCGAGCTGATCGATCCACGTCTGGCGGAGGTCGATGGCGACATCGATACGCTGGGTGGTCTCGCGGCGTTGCTCGCGGGCCACGTGCCCCAGATCGGCGAGTGCGTCGATCATCCGAGCGGGTGGAAGCTGGAGATCACCGACGCCGACGAGCGGCGGATCAACCGGCTGCGACTGCATCCTCCAGTTGTGCCAGTGGAGGACGACGACTGAACCCACGATCCTTCCCCGCAAGGGGGAGGTGGCGCCGAAGGCGACAGAGGGGGAGGACACGCAACGCGCGTTTCGCTTTCCTCCCCTTCCGTCTGGCAAGAGCCAGCCACCTCCCCCTGGCGGGGGAGGATTTGAAGTGTGGCTACGCTACTCGCCGCACATATCACCCACCCGATCACTACCGACGACGCAATCTATTTTACCGATCACCGATGCGGTGCCATACCGATACCAACTTCAGAAGACGCTGAATTGGAGATGGTATGACCACCGAAGCAACCACCGCAGGCCCCGCGGCCGGCCAGTGCCCCGTGCATGGCGGGTCGTCGCACAAGGCGACCAACGAGCCCGGCAAGATGGATGGCCCCGCCGTCCTGTTCGAGATGACCAACCGCACGTGGTGGCCGAACCAACTCAACGTCTCGGTGCTCCACCAGAACCCACCTGCGGGCGATCCGATGGGCGACGACTTCGATTATGCCGAGGCGTTCAAGGCGCTCGATCTCGCCGCGGTAAAGGCCGACATCGTCGCGCTGATGACCGACTCGCAGGAGTGGTGGCCGGCCGATTTCGGGCATTACGGCCCGCTCTTCATCCGCATGGCGTGGCACGCCGCGGGCACGTACCGCATCGGTGACGGCCGCGGTGGCGCGGGCGCGGGTCAGCAGCGGTTCGCGCCGCTCAACTCGTGGCCGGACAACGCCAATCTCGACAAGGCGCGCATGCTGCTGTGGCCGATCAAGCAGAAGTACGGCCAGAGCCTGTCCTGGGCGGATCTGCTCGTGCTCACCGGGAATTGCGCGCTCGAATCGATGGGCTTCCAGACCGCAGGGTTCGCCGGCGGCCGCATCGACGTGTGGGAGCCCGCGACCGATGTGAACTGGGGCGCCGAGCGTGAGTGGCTTGCCGACGAGCGCTATTCGGGCGACCGCGATCTCGCGCACCCGCTCGCCGCGGTCCAGATGGGGCTCATCTACGTCAACCCGGAAGGTCCGAACGGCAATCCCGACCCGATGGGGTCTGCGCGCGACATCCGCGAGACGTTCGCGCGCATGGCGATGGGAGATGAGGAGACGGTCGCGCTGATCGCCGGTGGCCATACCTTCGGCAAGACGCACGGCGCCGCCGAGCCCGATCCTTACATCGGACCGGAGCCGGAAGGTGCGTCGATCGAGATGCAGGGTCTCGGCTGGGCGAACAGCTATGGCAAGGGCAATGCCGGCGATACGATCACCAGCGGCCTCGAAGTCACCTGGACGCAGGAGCCCACCAAGTGGACCAACCTGTATTTCGAGAACCTGTTCGGCCACGAATGGGAGCTGACCAAGAGCCCGGCCGGTGCGCACCAGTGGATCGCCAAGGACGCGGCCGAGGACGTGCCCGACGCGCATGACGCCACCAAGAAGCATCGCCCGACGATGCTGACCAGCGACATCGCGCTGCGTGTCGACCCAGCGTACGAGAAGATCTCGCGCCGGTTCCACGAGAATCCGGACGAGTTCGCCAAGGCGTTCGCCGAGGCTTGGTACAAGCTGACGCACCGCGACATGGGCCCCTATCCGCTGCTGCTCGGCCCCGAAGTTCCAGCCGAGCCGCGTATCTGGCAGGATCCCGTGCCGGCCCACGAAGGTGAGCCGCTGTCCGACGCAGACGTTGCGGCACTGAAGGCGAAGATCCTCGACTCGGGTCTGTCGATCTCGCGTCTGGTGAAGACGGCGTTCGCGTCGGCCTCGACCTATCGCGGCACCGACAAGCGTGGTGGTGCGAATGGTGCGCGCATCCGTCTCGCGCCGCAGAAGGATTGGGCGGTCAACGAGCCGGCCGAACTGGCCAATGCGCTCTCGACGTACGAGGGCATCCAGCGTGACTTCACTGCTGGCGGCAAGACCGTGTCGCTTGCCGACCTGATCGTGCTCGGCGGCAACGCGGCGATCGAGGCGGCGGCCAAGAAGGCGGGTCACGACCTGACCGTGCCGTTCACGCCGGGCCGTACCGATGCGTCGCAGGAGCAGACCGATGCGATCTCGTTCGCGCCGCTCGAGCCGCGGACCGACGCATTTCGCAACTATGTCGGCGAGACCTCGGTCTATTCGGCGGAGGAGCTGATGGTCGACCGCGCGCATCTGATGGGCCTCACCGCGCCTGAGATGACGGTGCTCGTCGGTGGCCTGCGCGCGCTTGGTGCCAACCATGGCGACTCGAAGCTCGGCGTGTTCACCGATCGTCCCGAGACGCTGACCAACGACTTCTTCCGCAACCTGCTGCGGACGAGCTTCACGGCGAAGTGGACTGCGGTTGGCGATGGGACGTTCGAGGCGAAGGACCGGAAGACCGGCGAGACGACGATGACCGGCAGCCGTGTCGACCTCGTGTTCGGCTCGAACTCGCAGCTGCGCGCGCTGGCCGAAGTGTATGCGGCGGACGATGCGAGCGAGAAGTTCGCAGGTGCGTTCGTGAAGGTCTGGAACAAGGTGATGAACGCCGACCGTTTCGACCTGCCGAAGGTGCGGGCCGAGCAGGACGCCGCGATCTCGTAAGCGACGTTTGCAGGTAGAGGAAAGGCCATCGGCAGCAATGCCGGTGGCCTTTTTGCTATCGGTCCGGCTTGTCCGAGGCGGCCTTTCCATCAGGTCGCTTGGGCCCGTCCGCGAACCCAACCACTGCGAGCAACAACAGGAACGGCGTCGCGAAATCGCGATGACGCTCGCCGAATTCGAACCAGACTCCGAACGCCAAGGTCTGCACGACACACGCGAGCACGAGGAGCAGCAATATTGTCGTGCCGGGCGTTTGCCGTCGCCATGCCGCACGCGCTGCGCCCAACAGCAGTCCAAGATGCGCGACCTGCGACACCGCGAAACTGATCGGTGCGATCGTCAGCATGACGGCAGGCCGCAACCCGGCGAGCCGTGACGCGCCGCTTTCGGCGACACCCCAGCCCCGTACCGCCTTCGCCAAGGTTATCCGTACGAAACCCGCCGGATGATGAACGATCCAGTCGATCGCGATCGCAGCGGCGGCCTTGCCGAAGGCAATCTCGGGCAAGCCGTATAATTGCGGCGGCGGCGGCATCCAGTGGCCGGTCGCATCGGCATTGTTGCCGATCCAGAAACCATAGCCGCCCGCACTCGTCAGCGGCACGAACGTGCCGAAGATCAGCGCGTTGCGGATCCACCACGGGAGCAGGATCGCAACGATAGCGAACGGGACCGCCCGCAACCCTGCGGTCATCGCAGGCCACCATCCGCACAGGGTTGCCGCCACCAGTCCGAACAGCAGGACCAACGGCGCTTCCCCCGGTTGAGTCAACGCGAGCAATCCAGCGGTCACGCCGAGCGCGAGCGCCTGCCGCCAGCGCGCACTACCGGTCCCGAGGCCACGCTCGTCCGCGCCCCGCGCAAGCCTGATCCATTGGATCGCGAGCAGGACCGCAAGCAGGGCGCATACGCCTTCCTTTTGCGCCAGCGGTGCCGAAAACAGGACCGAGGGCCAGATCAGGTACAGCCACGCCGCGGCGATCCCCGAAGACCGGTGGCCCAGCATGCTCGCCAGACCGATCATCGCACCAGCCGTCGCCAGGTCGAGGATCGTTGCGAGAATCGTCAGCGCAGTCGTTGAAAACCCGAGAACCACGCCGCTTCCCGCCAGCACGATCGGGTAGACGGGCGGATAAAGGGCTCGGGTCTCGATGCCCATATAAGGTTCGGCGATGACCAACCCCCGCCCCTCGATCAGGTGTTGCGCGAGCACCACATAGTTGCGCGCATCCCCCAGCGGGATTCGCCCTTCCGCCACGACCGCCACGGCAATTCGCAGCGCAACAACAAAGGCCACCATCACTGCGAACGTGATGGTCGACGGCGCGTGGCGGAGCAGCATCAGCGGCACGATCGCGGCTGCGATCCAGACCACGCCCACCACCAAAGCGAGGCTGGGCACATGCCAATTCTCCCAAAGGCCGGGGAAAGAGAACAGGCCATAGCCGGCAAACACCAGCAGCGGCAGGACGACACCAAGGCGCGACATCCGCAGATCGGTCGATGAACGCAGAAAGGACATGGTCGAGGCTTACCGGCAAGATGTTGACGAGCACTGAAACGCATCGGGCCGCGAACGGCTTTTGCATCTTTCGCCGCACCGGGTGTGCGACTATCCTGGGTGAATGCGCAAACACATCCTCATCGTCCTTGGCCTGATCCTGCTCGTGATCGCCGCGGGCGTCACCTATGTCGCCTGGCCCGACACCGCCGAATTGTCGGTCGATCAGGTCGCCGGCAAGCTGCCCAAGATCACCGATCCGCGCATCCAGACGATCCCGACCGTCAAGGTCGCCAAGGTCGTCGGCTGGCAGAACGGCGCGATGCCGACCCCGGCCGCCGGCTTGGCGGTGAAGCCGTTCGCGACCGGGCTCGACCACCCGCGCTGGATGTACCGCCTGCCGAACGGCGACGTGCTGGTGGCGGAAACCAACTCCCCCCCACGCGAGGGCGGCGGGATCACCGGCTGGGTGATGAAGGTGCTGATGGGCCGCGCCGGTGCAGGCGTCCCGTCCGCTAACCGCATTACGCTGCTCCGCGACGCAAACGGCGACGGCGTTGCGGAAACCAAGTCGGTGTTCATGACCGGCCTCAACTCGCCGTTCGGCATGACATTGCTCGACGGCCAGCTCTATATCGGCAATACCGACGCGCTGGTCCGCGTACCGTACACCGATGGCGCGACCAAGATCACCGCCAAGCCCGAACTCGTTATCAAGCTAAACCCTGGCGGCAATCACTGGGCGCGCAACGTCATCACCGCGGCGGACGGCAAGACGCTCTACGTCGGCGTCGGCTCCTCCTCGAACATTGCCGAGAACGGCATGGATGCCGAGAAGTACCGCGCCAACATCCTGCAGGTCTGGCCGAAGGACAAGAACTGGCGGATCTACGCCGCTGGCCTGCGCAACCCCAACGGCATGGCGATAAACCCCAAGTCGGGCGGCCTGTGGACCGTCGTCAACGAGCGCGACATGCTCGGCTCCGATCTCGCGCCGGATTACCTGACTCAGGTCGAGTTCGGCGATAATTTCGGCTGGCCCTGGTATTATTGGGGTGGCTATCCCGACAGCCGCGTCGAGCCGAAGAACCCGCAGCTCCAGCAATATGCGAAGCGTCCGGACTATGCGCTCGGACCGCACGTCGCGGCGCTCGGCCTGACCTTCTCCGCAGATGCCAAGCTCGGCGATCGCTTCGCCAACGGCGCGTTCGTCGGCGAGCACGGCTCGTGGAACCGCAAGCCGGTGTCGGGCTACAAGGTCGTCTACATTCCGTTCGGCGATACCGGCTTCCCGGCGGCGAACGCGAAGCCCGTCGACGTGCTCGGCGGTTTCCTGAACAAGGACGGCGACGCGCAGGGCCGCCCGGTCGGCGTCATCACCGACAAGACCGGTGGCCTGCTGGTCGCGGACGACGTCGGCAATGCGATCTGGCGGGTCAGCGCGGGGGGCTGATCTTGGCGGGGCGGGGTGTTGGCCCGGCCCGTCTTGCTTTGCACGGCCGACATCTCATTGCTCGTCATCCCCGCGGAGGCGGGGATCCATATACTCAGAGGCTATCGATCAAGTCGGAAGCTTGCCAGTATGGGTTCCCGCCTGCGCGGGATGACGACAAGAGGTTAGGCAGACAGTCTTCTACCAGCGCCTAATTCACCTGCTCACCCCTCTAAAATTCCCCGCGCTTCATCGTAATCCTCCTCGTCGACCATGACGCGCACTGGAATCAACAACCAGCTCCCCTCCATGATCGACATCCCGCCGTCGAACGCGATCGCCGGGATGCCCTCGCTTTCCAGCCGCCCGACGATGATATGCGCTTCGTTGCGGCAGTATCGCCCGAGTTCGACGAGGCTCATTCTCCGGCACAGTCCGGCAACACGGTCGCGACTCGCACCGGCAGCCCGTCGATGCTCCTGGTCCGCCCCGCCCACTTCGCCAGCCGCTCGGTTCCCGCTTGCGCCGCGTGATATTTCGACAGGGTCTGACGCTCGCGATCCAGCGTCATGAACGGCACGCCCCAACCGCAACTCTCCTGCACCTCGTCGACATCGATCACGAAGATCTGCCGCGTACCCGGCAACGGCGCGAACAGCGCGTAAAGCTCGGCCCAGCCGTCATCCTGCGGCAACACCGCCCGGCCCGTGCCATAGATGCGGAAGATCAGCGCAGGCTGGTCGAACGCGCAGAACATGATCGTGATGCGCCCGTCCGCCGCAAGATGCGCGTTGGTCTCGTTCCCCGAACCGCCGACGTCGAGATAGGCGACGGCCTTCGGATCGAGCACACGGAAACTGTCCATGCCCTTCGGACTGAGGTTGATCCGCGCGCCCTCGGCGGCTGTCGCGACGAAGAACACCGGTTGGCCAGCAACGAACGCGCGATGCTCGTCGGTGAGTGCGGAGAAGAATTCCATCGATCGGCTCCGAATTGACGCGTGCTTTACCCGCGCATAGGCTGTGCGCATGAAACATGATCCAATTGCCACCGGCAAGCGCAAATCGGTCAACATGTCGCTGGATACCGGCATCGTTGCGGCTGCGCGTGAAGCTGGGCTCAACCTCTCTCAGATCAGCGAACAGGCGATCAGGCACGCAACGAAAGTCGAACAGGAGCGGCGCTGGAAGGAAGATAATCGCGAGGCGATCGAAGGCTGGAACCGCTGGTACGAACAGAATGGCGATCCGCTCGCGCATCTGCGGCCGCTCTGATTGGCACAGTTCGACGTCTACCGAATCCGTGGCAATGTGCTGGTGATCGACTGCCAATCGGATCTGCTGTCCGATCTGCAGACTCGCTTCGTCGTGCCGCTTCGTCCAACCGACGCCGTGATTTTCAAGAGGCTGACGCCCAGCTTCACGATCAACGGCAAAGTTCTGACGATGATTACGCCGCTAGCGCGCGCGATCGATGTGCGCGACATCGAAGCTACCGTGGCCACGCTCGATGCGGCGCAATTCGAAATAAAGGCCGCGCTCGATATGCTGATCTCGGGGTATTAAGCCGCCGTCCCGCCGACCGTAAGCCCATCGACCAGCAACGTCGGCTGGCCAACGCCGGCCGGTACCGACTGCCCGCCCTTACCGCAGATCCCGATGCCTTCGTCGAGCGCGAAGTCGTTGCCGATGCCGCGGACCTTGGTCAGCGAACTCGGGCCGTCGCCGATCAGCGTCGCGCCCTTGATCGGGGCACCCAGCTTGCCATCCTCGATCAGATACGCCTCGGTGCAGCTGAACACGAACTTGCCCGACACGATGTCGACCTGCCCGCCGCCGAACGCCTTGGCGAAGATGCCCTTCTTCACGCGCGACAGAAGCTCGGCGGGATCGTCGTTGCCCGCCTTCATGAAGGTGTTGGTCATCCGCGGCATCGGTGCATGTGCGTAGCTTTCGCGACGGCCGTTGCCGGTCGCCTCGACGCCCATCAGCCGCGCGTTGAGGCGGTCCTGCATGTAGCCCTTGAGGATGCCGTCCTCGATCAGCACGGTCTCGCGCGTCGGCGTGCCCTCGTCGTCGATCGTCAGCGATCCGCGGCGGTCCTGCAGCGAACCGTCGTCGACCACGGTGACGCCGGGCGCGGCGACACGCTCGCCGATCCGGCCGGAGAAGGCCGACGTCCCCTTGCGGTTAAAATCGCCTTCGAGCCCGTGCCCAATCGCCTCGTGCAGCAGGATGCCGGGCCAGCCGTTGCCGAGCAGCACGGTCATCTCTCCAGCCGGGGCCGCAATCGAGTCGAGGTTCACCAATGCCTGGGACAATGCCTCGTCGATCGCCCGGTTGTATGTCGCCGGCTCGAACAGGTCGGTGTAGAGATAGCGGCCGCCGATCCCATAACTGCCGGTCTCACGACGGCCGTTCTGTTCGGTGACGATCGAGACGTTGAGGCGGACCAGAGGCCGGACGTCGGTCGCGACGAAACCGTCGGCGCGGACGATCTCGACTACCGACCATGTTCCCGAAAGGCTGACCGACACCTGAGCCACGCGAGGATCGCGCGCCCGCGCAGCGGCGTCGATCGTCTGGCACAAGTTCACCTTGTCGGCGAAGGGCACGAGGTCGAGCGGGTCGGCGGCGGTGTAGCGGTGGCGGTTGGTACCCTGCGGCGGACCGGCCTTCGCGGCGACGCCAGGCTCGATCAGCGCCATCGTCTCGGCGGCGCGGCGGATCGCGGCGGGGGTCATTTCGTTCGAATGCGCGAACGCGGTCATCTCGCCCGAGACTGCGCGCAATCCGAAGCCAGAGCTCGTATCGTAGGAGGCGGTCTTCAGACGGCCATCGTCGAAGCCGAACGCCTCAGCCTTGCGATACTGGAGATAGAGTTCGCCGTCGTCGGCCTTGCCGAGCGCCTTGGCGGTCAGCGCCTGCGCCTGCTCGGGGTCGAGCGTGTCGCGGTAGAGGAACGAACGGGGGTCTGCTGCTATCGTCATCCGATAGATATAAGCGGCTTAGCGCCCTGCGCCATCCCCGTGATCGCGCAATGTCGCTTGGTCCGCGCCATCGGCCACGCCGCCGACGAGGATGAAGCGGCGGTCGCAATAGCCGCAATCGACGTAGCCGGTCTCATCGATCTGCAACCATACGCGCGGGTGACCAAGCGCTGCGCCGCCGGGGATGTCGGTGGCGCCATCGCAGGCGACGCGGGCGTGGGTGACGCGGGTGGTTTCGAGCGGCGGATGCATGAGCGGTCGATAGCAAGGGTGCGCGGGCCGGGCAATTGCTTCTTCCGCGTGGGCGAGAAGGAAGAATGGGTTCACGCGGAGGCGCGGAGACGCGGAGGTGTTGCGCTTGTCGCGACGCGACTTTCCAATCACCTTTGGCGAAGCAGAAGTAATGTCTCCCGACCGACGGGCTGGATGCAACCCCTCCGCGTCTCCGCGCCTCCGCGTGAACAAATCTCCTTTGCAACGCCCGAGGGGATGACCAGCCCGCGACGC
>JAZKCH010000033.1:132469-134246 GCA_040388215.1 Pseudomonadota bacterium
TCCGCGTGAACAAATCTCCTTTGCAACGCCCGAGGGGATGACCAGCCCGCGACGCCCCGCTATGCCGCTGGCATGACCGAAGCCGCGATCGCCATCAAGAACCTCTGCAAGACCTATGCGCCCGTCGGCACGGCGCCGCCGAAGCGCGCGCTCGACGACGTGACGTTCGACGTCCCCCGCGGCCAGATCTTTGGCCTGCTCGGCCCCAACGGCGCGGGCAAGTCGACGCTCATCAATATCCTCGCCGGCCTCGTCAACAAGACCGATGGCAGCGCCGCGATCTGGGGGTTCGACATCGACGAGCACCCGCGCAACGCCAAGGCATCGATCGGGATCGTCAACCAGGAAATCCTGTTCGACCCCTTCTTCTCGCCGTTCGAGACGCTGGAGATCCAGGCCGGCCTGTACGGCGTCCCCAAGGCGAAGCGCCGCACGATGGAACTGCTCCGCGCGGTGCATCTCGAGGACAAGGCGCACGCCTACGCACGGACGCTATCCGGCGGCATGAAGCGCCGGCTGATGGTGGCCAAGGCGATGGTCCATTCGCCCCCCGTCCTCGTCCTCGACGAGCCGACCGCGGGCGTCGACATCGAACTCCGCCAGCAGCTCTGGACCTATGTCCGCAGCCTCAACCAGGCCGGCGTCACGGTGGTGCTGACCACGCATTATCTCGAGGAAGCCGAAGAACTTTGCGACCGGATCGCGATCATCAACAACGGCCGCCTGATCGCCAATGAACCCACGCGCGAGCTGGTCGGCAAGGCGCAGGAGAAGATCGTCGCCGTCACCGTCGACCGCGACGTGACCGACATCCCCGCCAACGCCTGCTTCCAGAAGATTACCCTGAAAGGCACCCGCACCCTCGAAATCACCTATTCGAAGGACCGCGTGAACGCCGGCGAGGTCCTCGCCGCGATCCAGTCCGGGGGGTTCGGCATCGTCGACGTCTCGACCAAGGAACCCGATCTCGAGGACGTCTTCCTCAGCCTGACTCGCGCCGCCAACGCATGACGAGCGACATCCTGATCGTCGGCTCGGGCGCCGCAGGTCTCACCGCCGCGCTCAACCTCGCCGACCGCTTCAAGGTCACCGTGCTGGCGAAGGGCGCGCTCAACGAAGGCTCGACCGCCTGGGCGCAGGGCGGGATCGCCGCGGTGCTCGAACCGGGCGACACGTTCGAGAACCATGTCGAGGACACGATGGTCGCCGGCGCCGGCCTCAACGACCGCGCGATCGTCGAGATGGTCGTCGAGGGCGCCCCCGCCGCGATCGAGCGCCTGACGCGGCTGGGCGTCCCGTTCGAGACCGAAGGCAATGCGCTCCACCTGACCCGTGAAGGCGGCCACTCCCACCGCCGCATCGTCCACGTCGCCGACGCGACCGGCTGGGCGGTCCAGGAGGCGCTCCAGAAGGCCGCCGAAGCGCATCCGAACATCACCCTCGTCCCCGACCAGATCGCGATCGATCTCGCCACCGGCCGTCACGAGGAGCGCTATTCGGGCGCGGGCAACGTCTGGGGCGTCTACGCGGTCGACCGCAAGACCGAGCGTGTCGCGCTCTACACCGCGCGCGCGACAATCCTCGCGACCGGTGGCGCAGGCCGCACATACCTGTTCTCGACCGCCCCACGCGGCGCAACCGGCGACGGCATCGCGATGGCGTGGCGCGCCGGCGCCCGAGTCTCCAACATGGAGATGATGCAGTTCCATCCGACCTGCCTCTACAATCTGGAGGTCAAGAATTTCCTGATCACCGAGGCGGTGCGCGGCGAAGGCGG
>JAZKCH010000034.1:0-38364 GCA_040388215.1 Pseudomonadota bacterium
TGGATCAGCTTGGTGCTCGACGACGAGGTATGCGAGGCGAGGTCGTCGCGCTCGACGAGCATGACGCGCAGGCCCCGGCCGGCGGCGTCGCGAGCGATGCCGGTACCGTTCACGCCGCCACCGATCACCAGCAGGTCGACGTCTGTCGTTGTCGTGCTCATGCCGTCTTCCTCGAACTGGTTCGGTCGACCGCGTCCTGCCAGCCGGCCATCAGTGCGGGGCGCTCGTCGCCCTTCATCTTCGGGTTGAAAATGCGATCTTCCTTCCAGGTGGCGGCGATATCGTCGGGGCCGTTCCAGATCCCTACCGCCATGCCGGCGAGGAAGGCGGCACCCGCCGCGGTCGTCTCGATGTTGGCGGGGCGGACAACGTCGGTCTCAAGCATGTCGGCGAGGAACTGGCAGAACCAGTCGTTGGCCGCCATGCCGCCGTCGACGCGGATCTGGCGTGCGTCGCGTGCGCCATCGGCGACCATCGCGTTCATCAGATCGGCGGTCTGATAGGCTACCGATTCGAGCGCCGCGCGGGCGATGTGCGATCCGGTCGCGGCAAACGTGAGCCCGGTGATGCTCGCGCGTGCGTCCGGATCCCAGTGCGGTGCGCCCAGACCGACAAAGGCGGGGACCATGTAGACGCCGCCATTGCCGTCGAGCTTGGTCGCCATGTCGTGCGTGTCGGATGCCTGGTTGATCAGGCCCAGCCCGTCGCGCAACCACTTCACCGCCGCGCCTGCAACGAAGATCGAGCCTTCGAGCGCATAGGTGATCTCGCCGTCGAGCTGATAGGCGATCGTCGTCAGCATGCCGTTCTTGCTCGTCACCGCCTCCTTGCCGGTGTTGAGAAGCACGAAGCAGCCGGTCCCGTAGGTCGATTTGGCATCGCCGCGCTGGAAGCACGCCTGGCCGACCACGGCAGCCTGCTGGTCGCCCGCCATACCGCCGATCGGCACGGCCTTGCCAAGCAGGTCCGACGTCGTCTCGCCGAAGATCGTGCTGTTGTTCTTGACCTCGGGCAGCAGGCTCTCGGGAATGTCGAGCATCCGCAGCATGTCGGGATCCCAGGCGCCCTTGTGGATATCGAACAGCAGCGTGCGCGAGGCGTTCGATGCGTCGGTCGCATGAACCTTGCCGCCGGTCAGCCGCCAGAGCAGGAAGCTGTCGATCGTCCCGAACGCGAGTTCGCCCCTGTCGGCGCGGGCGCGGACGCCGTCGACATTGTCGAGGATCCATTTGAGCTTGGTGCCCGAGAAATACGGGTCGAGGATCAGTCCGGTTCGCTCGCGCACCAGCGGTTCGTTGCCGTCCGCCTTGAGTTGCGCGCAGAGCTTGGCGGTGCGGCGATCCTGCCAGACGATCGCGTTGTGGACGGGCTCGCCGGACTTGCGATCCCACACCACCACCGTCTCGCGCTGGTTGGTGATGCCGATCGCAGCGACGTTGCCGCCATCGGCGTCGGCGACCTCTTTCAAGGTCGCGACGATGTCGCGCCAGATGTCCTCGGGGTCATGCTCGACCCAGCCCGATTGCGGATAATGCTGGGCGAATTCGCGGCGTACCGTCTGGCGGGGGACGCCATCGGTGCCGAACGTCATGCTGCGGGTCGAAGTCGTGCCCTGGTCGATCGCCAGGATGATAGTGTCGGTCACGCCTTGAACTCCTAAATTATAATCGGTCGAATTTTGCGGTTCGATCACTGCGGGCCGGCGACGGGCGTATCGCGCGGCAGGAAGGGCCGGACTAGCAGATGCTGCGCCCCACCGCCGATCACCGCGCCGATCAATGGCCCCGCGATCGGCGCCCACCAGTAATTGCCCACGCCGGGGAAAGCCGATGCGTCCCAGCCCATCAGCCATGCGAAGGTGCGAGGTCCGAGATCACGTGCGGGATTTATCGCCCAGCCTTCCAGATAGCCCATCGACGCACCAATCACCGCGACCAGCAGGCCGATCACGATCGCCCCGAAATTCGCTTGCGGGGCCATCGTGTTGAACTCGTCGGTGATCGCGAAGATCCCGAACATCAGGATCGCGGTCAGAATGATCTCGTCGACGAACCCCTTCATCGTCGTCACCGCCAAGCCGGGCGCGGTAAAGAACACGCCCGCGCCGCCGCCGCCGGGGCGCGTCAGATGCTGCGTCGCGTTGAAGTGATCGATGACGTTGTAGTACAACGCATAGACGATCGCCGCGCCGATGAACGCGCCGACGAGTTGTGCGCACCAATAAGGAAGTACCTTCTTCCACGGGAACCCGCGGTACAAGGCCAGGGCCAGCGTCACCCCCGGATTGGCATGGGTACCCGATACCGCGCCGGTAACGTAGATCGAGATCGACACAGCCATGCCCCAGGTGATGCACACGCCCCAATAGGCCGTCTTGTACGGGCTCGGGTCGTAAAGCGTATACATCGCCGCGACGGACAGGCCGAAGGTCATCACGATACAGATCGCGATCGCTTCGGAGATGAGTTCGCCGATAAAGGCTTTGGTGTGCGGATTCATTCGCCCGTTCTAACACCGGTTACGAATTGGTCGAGTATCAGTACTGCGGATGCGGCGGCGGCGATCGGTCGGGCGTCCGGCGGAACGGCCCCAGGCTACCTTGGATGGCATCGGCGGATGGGATGGGGTGGTGCCGGTTGCAGGAATCGAACCCGCGACATCCAGTTTACAAAACTGGCGCTCTACCAACTGAGCTAAACCGGCCCGGTGCGTGTCAGGCGTAAGCGCCCAATGCTTCAAGACACGCCGAAGGTCCAGCCCTCGGTTTGCGCTATATGCGGTGTCATTGCGGTCGGTGTCCAGAGGTCCGGGCGGTGCGCTGCCGTACGGAGCCAGGCGGCGGTCAGGATCGCGTCGGTGGCGTGATCATCATAGCGGGCCAGAGGATCATGGGACGCGCTGCCGAGAGCTTCCAGCGCGGTATCAAGCGCACCCGCATCGCGCATTTTGCTGAGGCCCTTGCGGATGCCGGCGGCGCGCGCGGCGATCGTGGTGTAGATTTCGACGATCGCTGGTCCTTCCGAAGGCAGCGGATCGAACGGCCAGACGGGGACGCGGCCGGCGAGGCGGTGGAGGACGCGCATCCCGGTGAGGCTCGACTTGCCGACCTGCGCTGCACCTACAAGGTTGAAGCAGCTTGTCGGCGAGAAACCCATCGCGCGCTGGCCGTGTTCGCAGACCCGCATCCGGCCTGCGCCACCGGGGAATAGGTCGCCGCAATCACGATGCTGGCGGAAGTGGCGGCGGATGACTGGATCGGTGAGCAGGCTTGAGACGGCAAGATGCGGGTCGGCGGCGGAGGCGTCGTCGACCATCGCCCAGAGCGCGCGGGCGTCCGGGGGGCTTTCGGATGCGCCGGGGAAATAGCCATCGAGGTCGACGAACGGGAAGGCGGGGGACAAGTCGAGACCGATCAGCGTCGGCGTGTCCTGGTCGATCAACCAGTCGAGGACATCGTCGCGCGACCATGCCGACGCTCCCGGTGGCGCGACCAGTCTCGGCGCGGCATCACCGGTTTCGCAGATCGCGACCGCGATGCCCTTGTGCCGATGCCCCTGCGCGCCGGACCAGTCGATCGCCGCAAACCGCGTAAACCGTGGCTCAGCCATTCTTCTCGGCGCGCAAACCGTCCCAATAGGCGAGCCGCTCCGACAGCCGCTTCTCGAAGCCGCGTTCGGTCGGCGTGTAGAAGGTCTGCGAGCTCATCTCGTCGGGCCAGTAATCCGAGCCGGAGAACGCATCCTCGGTATCGTGGTCGTACGCATAGCCCTTGCCATAGCCGATATCGCGCATGAGCTTGGTCGGCGCGTTGCGGATCGACGCGGGCGGCATCAGCGATCCGGTCTCGCGCGCGGATTTCCAGGCCGCCTTCTGCGCCTTGTAGACCGCGTTCGATTTTGGCGCGGTGGCGAGATAGACGCAGGCCTGCGCGATCGCGAGTTCGCCCTCGGGGCTGCCGAGGAAGTCGTAGGTGTCCTTGGCGGCGATGCACTGGACCAGCGCCTGCGGATCGGCGAGGCCGATATCCTCGACCGCGGCGCGCGTCAGGCGACGGAGCAGGAATAGCGGTTCTTCTCCGGCGGTCAGCATCCGCGCGAGATAATAGAGCGCGGCCTGCGGATCGGAGCCGCGGATCGATTTGTGGAGCGCGGAGATGAGGTTGTAATGCCCCTCGCGATCCTTGTCGTACACCGCGACGCGGCGTTGCAGGAAGTTCGACAGCCCGGCCGGATCGAGCGGCTCGGGCAGGTTGACCGAGAACAGTGTCTCTGCCTGGTTGAGGAGGAAGCGGCCGTCGCCATCGGCGCTGGCGATCAACGCGTCCTTGGCGGGCGGGGTCAGGGGCAGGGGGCGCTCCATCTCCGTCTCGGCACGGTCGAGCAGCTGTTCGAGCGCACCCCGGCCGAGGCGTTCGAGGATCAGCACCTGCGCGCGGCTGAGCAACGCGGCGTTGAGCTCGAACGACGGGTTCTCGGTGGTGGCGCCGACCAACGTCACCGTGCCGTCCTCGACATAGGGGAGGAAACCGTCCTGTTGCGCGCGGTTGAAGCGGTGGATCTCGTCCACGAACAACAGCGTGCGCTTGCCGATCTTGGCGTGCTCGCGCGCTTCGGCGAACGACTTCTTGAGGTCGGCGACGCCGGAGAACACCGCCGAGATCGCAACGAACCGCAGGTCGACTGCGTCGGCGAGCAATCGCGCGATGGTGGTCTTGCCGGTGCCGGGGGGGCCCCAGAGGATGATCGAAGACAGTCGTCCTGCCGACACCATCCGGCCGATCGCGCCTTCGGGGCCGGTGATGTGATCCTGCCCGACCACCTCGCTCAGCGTGCGCGGGCGCAGGCGGTCGGCGAGCGGCGCGTTTTCGGGATGCGTTTCGGTGGGGGCGGCGGGTTCGAAGCCCGCGAAGAGGTCTGCCATGCGCGGAAGATAGGGGCGGGGGAGAGGTTTGCCCATCCGTTGGGGGGCCACCCATGCGCGCTGGTCATCCTAACACGCATCGTCATCCCCGCGCAGGCGGGGATCCATACTGGCTGACGTCATTACTTGACCGCACTGTCCGAGGGTCTGGGTCCCCGCCTCCGCGGGGATGACGGACGAAGGAGAAGGCATATCTTTCGACGCACCTCTTGAACCAGAAACACTCTGCGATATATCTCCGCTCATCGGAAAAGATATATCGGAGAACACTCAAATGCGTTTTGGTATGGGATATGGGGCTTGGACCGGCGGCCCTCGTGGTGACGGTGAAGGCCGTGGTCGGCCGGGGCACGAAGGTCACGGGCGCCACGGCCATCGCGGCGGCCCGGGTGGTCGGCGGCGGCTGTTCGACGGTGGCGAACTCAAGCTCGTCATGCTGAAGCTGATCGCGGACGCGCCGCGCCACGGCTACGACCTGATCCGCGAGATCGAGGGGCTGACCGGAGGTGGCTATGCGCCGAGCCCGGGCGTCGTCTATCCGACGCTCAGCATGCTCGACGAAATGGGGCTGATCGAGGAGCAGCAGTCGGAAGGCGCGAAGAAGCGTTTTGCGGCGAGCGACGAGGGGCGTGCGCATCTGGCCGAGAACGCGGCCGTGGTGGACGGTCTGTTTGCCCGGCTCGCGGCGGTTGGGGCGGAGTCCGAGCGGACCGATGGCGCACCGATCCGGCGGGCGATGGGCAATCTTCGACAGGTGCTCCAGCACCGGCTGATGCGCGAGGACGTCAACGAGGATACGCTGCATGAAGTCGCCGCGTTGCTCGACGAAGCCGCGCAGAAGATCGAGCGCTTGAAGTGAGCATCTCGGTCGCGAGGGTGCCGACGCATTCGGCCAGCAAGTATCTCCAGCAGCTTGCCAAGCATTGGAGCCACAAGATGGAGGTCACCTTCTCGGAGGAAGAGGGCCGCATCGCCTTTCCGAACGGCGCCGTGCTGGAGATGCGCGCCGACAGCGAAACGCTGGATGTCGCGCTGACGGTGCCGGAGGGCGAGGACGTCGAGCGGATGCGCGGGGTGGTGTCGAGCCACCTCGACCGCTTCGCCTTCCGCGAGGCGCCGCTGACGTTCGATTGGGCGACGGCACCGTGACTAAATCCTCCCCTTTGAGGGGAGGTGGCGCGGAGCGACGGAGGGGTAGCGCCCTATCGAGAGCGGATCACCCCTCCGTCGGCGCTGAGCGCCGCCACCTCCCCTTGCAGGGGAGGATAAATCTGATGCGAGCCTACGCTCCCCGCCGCGCCATCACCTCGAGATACGTATCCAGCACTGCCTGGTTGATCGTATCCCACAGATACCCGGCGGCCTTGTCGTGCCCGGCCCATCCCATCGTCTCGCGAAGCCCCGGCTCCGAAACGATCCGCCCGATCGCATCCGCATAGCCGCCGATATCCGTCGGCGGCACCAGGAACCCCGTCACCCCGTCGTCGACCAGCCCGACCGCGCCCGACGCGCGCGCGGCCACGACGGGAACACCCGCCGCCATCGCCTCCAGCGTCACGTTGCCGAACGTCTCGGTCACGCTCGGGTTGAAGAACACATCCATCGACGCGACCGCGCGCCCCAGATCGTCACCCGACTGGAACCCCGCGAACACCGCGCCCGGCACATGGCCCGCGAACCAGTCGCGCGCCGGACCCTCGCCAATCACCAGCACTTTGTGCGGCACGCCGCGCTGCTCCAGCGTGCGGATCACGTCGGCGAAGACGTCGAGACCCTTCTCCTTCACCAGCCGCCCGAGAAACCCGACCGCGACCGCGCCGTCCGCGATCCCGCGCGCGCGCCGCCATTCGAGATCCCGGCGCGTCGGTGCGAAGCGGTCATGGTTCACCCCGCGCGACCAGATCGCGGTCGGCGTCGTCACGCCCCAGTCGCGCACGATCTCCGCCATGCCGCGCCCCGGCACGAGCACTTCGTCGACGCGGTTGTAGAAGCGCGTGAGGATCTTCACCATGATCGGCTCGAAGAACGCCATCTTGTAATAGCGGAAATACGTCTCGAACCGCGTGTGCAGCGACGCGACCGTCGCGATGCCGTTGCGCCGGCCATAGCTGATCGCGCGGTGGCCGAGGAAATCGGGCGCCGACACGTGGACGATATTTGGCGCAAACGCGTCGAGGTCGCGGCGGATCGCCGCGGGCAGCCCGCGCGCCATCTTGTACTCGCCGCGCCCTGCAGGAAGCGGAAGCGACGGCACCGCGACCAGATCGCCGGTCGGCGGAAAGGCCGGCTTGGCGTTGGTCGGCGAATAGACACGCACCGTCGCGCCCTTCGACAACAGATGGCCTACGAGCAAATTCAACGCCTGGTTTGCGCCATCGCGTACGTAATTATAGTTGCCGCTGAACAGGGCGATGCGCAGGTCGGTGGCGTGCATCGTCGCGCGGATAACGCCGTGTGCCGTCAAGCGCCACTAAATCCGCAACATAGACCGTATGCCGGCCATTGATGTTCCCGTATCGTTCTCGTACATCGGGGCATGGCGAAACCCCAGAAGCGTTATGTATGTCAGGCCTGCGGATCGGTGTCGCACCGCTGGGCGGGGCAATGCGCCGATTGCAACGAGTGGAACACGCTGGTCGAGGAGGCGAATACCGCCGCCACGCCGTTCCATTCGAAGCATAATCTCCAGACCGGCGGCCGCGCGATCCAGCTCGTCGGGCTCGATGCGGAGATCAAGCTGCCCGACCGGATGGCGACCGGCATCGCCGAACTCGACCGCGCGCTGGGCGGCGGGTTCGTCGAGGGGTCTGCGACGCTGATCGGCGGTGATCCGGGGATCGGCAAGTCGACGCTGCTGTTGCAGGCGGCGGCGAAGATGGCGCTGGCGGGGCAGTCGGTCGCCTACGTCTCGGGCGAGGAAGCGGCGGACCAGGTACGGTTGCGCGCGCGGCGGCTGGGCTTGGGCAATGCGCCGGTGCAGTTGGCGGCGGCGACGTCGACGCGCGACATCCTGACGACGTTGCAGACCAAGCCGCCCGCGATGCTGGTGATCGATTCGATCCAGACGATGCACTCCGACCTGATCGAGGGCGCGCCGGGGACAGTTAGCCAAGTCCGTGCCTCGGCGCAGGAACTGATCCGGTTCGCCAAGGAACGCGGGACCGCGGTCGTGCTGGTCGGGCATGTGACGAAGGACGGCTCAATCGCCGGCCCTCGCGTGCTCGAGCACATGGTCGACACGGTGCTGTCGTTCGAGGGCGAGCGCAGCCACCAGTACCGCATCCTCCGCGCGATCAAGAACCGCTTCGGCGGGACCGACGAGATCGGCGTCTTCTCGATGCAGACCGAGGGGCTGGCGGAGGTCGGCAATCCGTCGTCGCTGTTCCTAACGCACCGTGATGACGCGATGACGGGGGCAACAGTGTTCCCGGCGCTGGAGGGCACGCGGCCGGTGCTGGTCGAGATCCAGGCGCTCACCGTGCGACTGGCGTCGGGTGCGACACCGCGGCGCGCGGTGGTCGGCTGGGACTCGGGGCGGCTGGCGATGATCCTGGCGGTGCTGGAGGCGCGGTGCGGGCTGAGCTTCTCCAACGCCGAAGTGTATCTCAACATCGCCGGCGGGTACCGCGTGCAGGATCCGGCGGCGGACCTGGCGGTGGCGGCGGCGCTGATCTCGGCGATGTCGGAGCGGCCGGTGCCAGTCGATGCGGTGGCGTTCGGTGAGGTCGCGCTGTCGGGCGAGATCCGTCCGGTCGCGCATGGTCCGCTGCGCTTGAAGGAGGCGAGCAAGCTCGGCTTCGAACGCGCGCTGGTGCCGGCGTCGATGACGGGGGAGAAGAGCGGGATGAAGCTGTCGGGCTTCAAAACGCTGGCGTCGTTCGTCGATCACATGATGGGGCGGGGATAACTAACACAAGAAGGTAGCTTGTTTCCCCGCGGAGGCCGGGGCCCAGACTGGACTCCCGCCTTCGCGGGAGAACAGGGTCGATGGTAGTGACGGTGCGGAACCATGCACACCTTTTATGATGGGGTAGCTGCCGTTCGTTATTAACGTCCTGGCTAGGTACCACCCCGGCGGAGGCCGGGGCCCAGTTGGGAGACGCTGCTGGCGACCGCTGCGCTCAATTACGGCGACCTCCCCAACTGGGCCCCGGCCTCCGCCGGGGTGGGGCAGTGAGGCCGTTGTCGGTCATCAGTTAACCGAACCTCACACAACGGCATCGTAGCGGGCAGGTTCGGCCAAGCCCCGAACGCATGGCCTCTCGCGCCAGCCATGCTATGGCCCCTGGCATGGCGAACACTAAAAGTAATACCGGTACCGTCGAGGTCGATGGCACCCGATACGATTGGAACCTCGAGCGCGAGCCGCAGCACACGGATGCCGATGGCTGGAAGGGCATGACGATCTCGCTGTTGCAGGACGATGCGCAACGCGAAGCTCTGCTGGAATTCCCCGCGCCCAAGCGTCTGTTGAAGGGCTTGCCGCGCGGGCGGCTTCAGATCGACGACGCGACGATCGCTCGCGGCGTGCGGGCCGCGCTAGCCGCCGGATGGGAGCCGATGTCGCGGGGCAAGCCGATGGTCTTCACGGTGGATTCCGAAGGCAACTGAGTCGTGGATCGGCGGGACACCCCGATACCGACCTCGGCGGCGGGCCCAAGCGCGCAGATGCAGCCCCAGACCGACGTGGAAACCACGCTGCTGGGGCCGATCCTGCCTAATCGGGCGTGCGGGGATTGCACCGCGTGCTGCACCGAACTGACGGTGAACACGCCCGAGTTCGCCAAACCCGCGGGCACGCCGTGCATTCATCTTTCGGGCAGAGGATGCGGAATCCATGCCATCCGCCCCCGGATCTGCCGAACCTGGTTCTGCGTCTGGCGACGGGTCGCGAGCCTGCCCGACGCGGCCCGGCCCGACCGGTCCGGGCTGCTCGTCTCGCTCAATTTCGTCGACACGCCGCAGAACTGCCTCGAAGGCGTCTCGATCCATGTCCGCATGCTCGCCGGCAGCGACGCGATCGCGAATGGCATGGCCGCCACCGTGCTGGACAGCGTGTGCGACCAGTTGATTCCGGTCTGGTTCAGCGACGGGTCGGAGAAAATGCTGATGCACCCCGACAAAGACGTCGCCGGCTTCGTGATCTCGGGAAACACGGCGCCCGCGCACTTGCAGAGCGAAGTCGCCGCATGGCGCGAACGCTACGGTGTTTTCGGTTTGCACCGCTAGGACGGGTCGGGCGCAACCCGCACTAGCGGTTCGCGCCGAGCGCCCCTATTCCAGAGACCATGAACCTGACCGCCCTAGACATCGTCGTCCTGATCGCCGTCGCCGGGTCCGCGGTGCTGGGGCTGGTCCGCGGGTTCGTCACCGAAGTGCTGTCGATGTTCGCCTGGGTGGCGATGGTGGCGATGCTCAAGCTGTTCCACATCCCGCTCGCCGCCGCATTGTCGCCGATGATCGGTACGGTCGGTGGCGCCGCGGTGCTCGCGTTCGCGATCATCACCGGGGTTACGTATATCGGCGGACGGCTGGTTGCCAACGCGATCGGCGCGCGCACGCGGACGTCGATCCTCGGCCCGGTCGATCGCGCGCTCGGCTTCGGGTTCGGCGCGTTGAAAGGCCTGATCCTCGCCAGCCTCGTCTTCCTGCTTGCGACCCTGGTCATCGACACGATGAGCGGCGGCCCCTCGCGCCGACCCGAGTGGATGACCAAGTCGCGCACCTACCCGCTGCTCAACGCGACCAGCGCGGGTATCGCCGATTTTGTCGACCGCCGTCGCCGCGGTCAGCCGGTGTTCGGGGCAAGAACGCCGCCTTCCAGATCCGATAACGCAAGCGAACCAAAGCCATGAGCGCGCCTCTCTACAACGCCGAGATCCTCCGCCTTGCCGCGACGATCCCGCATCACGAACGCCTGCCCGATCCGATGGCCACCGCGGAGAAACGCTCGCCGATCTGCGGTAGCCGCGTGACGATCGACGTCGCGGTGGACGGCGAAGGCCGCGTCAGCGAGGTCGGGCTGCTGGTCCGCGCCTGCGCGCTGGGGCAGGCGTCGTCGTCGTTGCTCGCGGCGAACATCCTCGGCCGCACCCCTGCCGAACTCGCCGCGACCCGCGACGCGTTGACGGCGTGGCTTGCGCGCGAAGGCGACGCGCCTGATTGGCCGGGGATGGACATCTTCACCCCCGCGCTCGACTATACCGCGCGCCACCCCTCGATCCGGCTCGCCTTCGAAGCCGCCGCCGAGGCTGCCGACACCGCTGCAAAGGCGAAAGTCTGATGGCGGAGGGTACGGCCCCGTCGCTGCTCCGCGACGGCGTCGTATTGCTCGGGTTCGGGCTCATGTTCGTGCTGCTGTTCCGCCGGCTCGGGCTTGGTGCGACGCTGGGTTATCTGGTCGCGGGCGCAGTCGTCGGGCCGCATGTACTGGGTCTGGTCGGTGACGCAGAGTCGAAGCTCGGATTCGCCGAACTCGGCATCACGCTGCTCCTGTTCATCGTCGGGCTCGAACTGAATCCGTCGCGGCTGTGGAAGATGAAGGAGGAGATCTTCGGGCTTGGTCTTCTCCAGGTCGCGATCTGCGGGCTCGCGATCACCGCGATCGTCTGGATCGGGGCGAAGTTCTCGCTCCCCGCCGCGCTGGCGCTCGGCCTCCCGCTGGCGCTGTCATCGACCGCGCAGGTGCTGCCGATGCTGCGCTCGTCGGGGCGGATGCGGACGCCGTTCGGCGAGCGTGCCTTCTCGATCCTGCTGTTCCAGGACCTTTCGATCGTGCCCTTGATCACGATCGTCGCGGCGATGAGCCGTAATCCGGCGGATGCGAACGCGCCTCCGGGCTGGCTGCTCGCGGTCTATACCGTGCTGGCGGTCGTCGGTCTGGTGATCGCCGGGCGCTTTCTGCTGCGGCCGTTCTTCCGGCTGATCGGCAATCTCGGCGAACGTGAGATGTTCGTGTTCGCAGGGCTGTTTACCGTCATCGCCAGTGCCGCGATCATGGAATGGCTCGGGCTGTCGACCGCTCTCGGGGCGTTCATCGCTGGCGTGATGCTGGCGGACAGCCCGTACCGGCATGAACTGGAAGCGGACGTAGAACCGTTCCGCTCGATCCTGTTAGGTCTGTTTTTCCTCGCGGTCGGGATGGTGCTCGATCTGGGTGCGATCGCCGAGCGGCCGTTTTTCGTGATGGCGATGGCGGCGGCGCTGATCCTGACCAAGACCAGCGTCATCATGCTGATCGGCATGGCGTTCAAGATGACGTGGCGGCAGGCATTCGCGCTCGGGCTGCTGCTGAGCCAGGGCGGCGAGTTCGGCTTCGTGCTGTTCGCGCAGGCGCAGGCCGGGCTGCTGATCGAACCGCAGGCGGCGAGCCTGTTCGGCGCGATCATCACGCTGTCGATGGCGACGACACCGTTCCTGATGGGCATCACCAAGCGCTTCCGCACCGAGCCGATCGCCAAGGACCAGGAGCGTGACGGCCCCAAGGTCGACGGCGCGAATGCGATCATCGTCGGCTATGGGCGGTTCGGCCAGACGGTCGGGCAAATGCTGCTCGCGCAGGACATCCCGGTCACGTTGATCGACACCGATATCGAGATGATCGACATCGCCGGCGAGTTCGGCGCGAAGGTCTATTATGGTGACGGCACGCGGCTCGATCTGTTGCGGCAGGCGGGCGCGGCGGAGGCAGAGATCATCTGCTTCTGCATGGACGGCGACCAGCTCGATCCCGACACGATCGAGGGCGTGCACGAGGTGTTCCCGGACGCCGCGATCTATGTCCGCGCGTTCGATCGCCGTGCGTTGGTCAAGCTGAAGAACACTTCGGCCACGGCGGTGGTGCGCGAGGTGCTCGAATCCGCGGTGAAGATGGCGCGGCTGGCGATGCGCGGGCTGGAGATCGCGCCCGCCGACATCGACCGCGCCGAGGAGCTGTACCGGTCGCGCGACAAGGAGCGGTTGCAGCTCCAGATCGACTCGGGCGATATGCGGGCGGCGCGTGCCGAGACCGCCAAACGCTTTCCCTGGGGGACCGACGGCCAATGATCATCGCCATTCTCGCAGCCTTGTCCGGCGCGATCGCGGTCGCGGCGGGGGCGTTCGGCGCGCACGGCGCGAGTGGTGCGGCAGCGGAGTGGCTCAAGACCGGCGCTCAGTACCAGCTGGTGCACGTCGTCGCGGCGCTGGTCGCGATCCGGATGGAGGCGCGGGGCCCCGCATGGCTGTTCGTGATCGGCGCGGGCGTCTTTGCGCTGACGCTGTACGCGATGGCGCTGGGCGCACCGCGCTGGTTCGGCGCGATCACGCCGATCGGCGGCGCGCTGCTGATTGGTGGGTGGCTGTGGCTGGCCTGGAGTGCAGCGCAGTCCAGGTGATCCTCCCCTTGCAGGGGAGGTGGCAGTCCGCAGGACTGACGGAGGGGTGATACCCTCTCGATGGGACGGATACCCCTCCGTCTGGCAAGCGCCAGCCACCTCCCCTTGCAGGGGAGGATAAGAGTTCAGCGTTTCTTCCGGCAGGCGTCGGAGCAGTAGATCACGCTGTCCCAGTCCCGCGCCCATTTCTTCCGCCAGGTGAACGGGCGTTCGCACGCCGGGCACACCTTGGTCGGCAGGTTCTGCTTGGCGACACCGTTGGGCATCAGCGAGGCTGCGCGTCGAGGAAGGTTTCGACGTCGGTAAGGTCGACGGTCTTGTCGAGATACGTCTGGCCGATCCCGCGGGCGAGCAGGAAGGGTAGGGTGCCGGCCGCCATCTTCTTGTCGTGGCGCATGTGATCGACGAGCCGCGCACCGCTCGCGCTGATCTTCGCCGCGGCAAGCCCGTCGGGTAGCCCGACATCGCGCCAGTGTGCCGCCACGCGAGCCGCGTCCTGCCCCGAGCAGATGCCTTGCGAGGCCGAGAAGCCAAACGCGAGCGAGCAGCCCGCGGCGACGCCTTCGCCGTGGATCAGCGCCTGCGAGAACCCGGTCTCCGCCTCGAGCGCGTGCCCGAACGTGTGGCCGAGGTTGAGCAGCGCGCGCGTCCCGTTGGTCTCGTGCTCGTCCGCCGCGACGATCCGCGCCTTTGCCGACACGCTGTGGGCGATCGCATATTCGCGCAGGCCGATGTCACCGCCCAGCAACGCGGCACCATTCGCCTCGCACCATTCGAAGAACGCGAAGTCGTCGATCAGGCCGTATTTCACGACCTCGGCATAGCCTGCGCGGAGTTCGCGGAGCGGCAGCGTGTCGAGCACCTGCGGATCGATCAACACCATCACCGGCTGATGGAACGCACCGATCAGGTTCTTGCCGGCCTTCGTGTTGATCGCGGTCTTGCCGCCGACCGAACTGTCGACCTGCGCGAGCAGGCTGGTCGGGATCTGCACGAAGTTGCACCCGCGCTTGAGGATCGAGCAGGCGAACCCGACGAGATCGCCCATCACACCGCCGCCCAGCGCGACGACATGATCGCCGCGCTCGACGCCGAGTTCGAGCAGCCGGTCGCAGAGCATTTCGAGCGTCGCCCAGCTTTTGCTGCCTTCGCCCGGCGCGAGGACGATCGCCTCGGACGCAATGCCCGCCGCGGTCAGCGACGCCTGCAACGTCGCCAGATGCGCCGACAAGTTCTCGTCGGTAACGATCGCTACACGGCGCTTGCCAGCAAGCGGTGCAAGATACTCGCCAGCCCGCGCGAGAATCCCCGCTTCGATGTGAATCGGATAGGTCCGCGAACCCAGCTCAACGGTAACGGTCTTCATCGGCCAAGCGCTCTCAGGATTGCGGCGACGGTCGCTTCGTGCGGCGTCTTGTTGCTGACGATATGGATGTGTGCCTGCGCGTAGATCGGGTTGCGGACGCGCGCCAGTTCGGCGAGCACTTTGCCCGGATCGCGGTTGCGGAGAAGTGGTCGCGTATCGCGCCGCCCGACGCGCTCGACCAGGATGTCGGGGTGCGCACTGAGCCACACCGAGATGGCGTCGCGCAAGATCAGCGCCCGCGTGTCGTCGTTGATGAACGCGCCGCCACCGGTCGCGATGATTTTCGGCGTGCCGTCGATCAACCGCGCGATCACGCGGCGTTCGCCATCGCGAAAATACTCTTCGCCGTATTTGGCGAAGATCTCGGCGACGGTCATCCCCGACGCGGCCTCGATTTCGTGATCGGCATCGACGAACGGCAGGTTCATGCGCAAGGCGAGCCGCCGGCCTACGGTAGTCTTGCCGACGCCCATCAGCCCGACGAGCACGATCGGTCGATCGATCGGGGCTGGGGCGGGGCCGCCTGCGGGCCCGCCTGAGGGGTTGTGGCTTTGCAACATCGTGAGGGGCGCTATACAGCGGCACCGCGCGAGGGCAAAAGCTCTTGGCGCCTGTTTTGTCCGCTTCCCCGTCCACTACAAGGTTACGCCGCCATGTCCCGTTTCATCGTCTCGGTCGTCGTCGTTCTTGTCGTGGTGGTCGGCGGCCTGTTCCTGCTGGCAGGGCGCGCGACCGAGCGTCCGCAGAGCCGCGTCGAAAAGGCCGTGACGCTTGCGAACCTCTCTTAAGGCGACGCTTGCGGCGGCGGTTGCTGTCGGGGCTTTGGTCGCGCTTGCCCCCGCAATCGGGCAGGACCGGCCTGAATCGATCCTGCCGCCGGGGTTCGGCGAGCCGACGCCCGCGCCTGCGCCGCGCCCGACCGCTCCGGCCGGGACGCAGCCAACGCGCCCGACGGGGCCATCGCAGCCGACCACCCCGCCGCCGAGCGCTGCACCGGCACAGTCGGGCGCGATGATCCAGCCTTTGCCGCCGACGACGCCGGGCGACGCATCCCCGGCGCCGCCCGTCGCGGCGCCTGCGCCAGTCGATCCTGCCGTGCTGGCGCAGTATGAAATGCCGGAGTCCGCGCGTCGCTCGCTCGCGACGGTCGGTCCGGTTATGGCGAGCGAAGGCGGGCTCGATACCGATGCGTTCGGCGCTGTCGATGGCCAGTATGTTGAGACGCTGATGCGCCGACTGACTGCGCCGTTGCCGTCGCGGTGGATGTCGATCCTGCTGCGGCGTGCGCTGGTGTCGCGCGTCGATACGCCGGCGCGCACCAATGGCGCGGACTTCGCGGCCGAGCGCGCCTGGCTGTTGTTGCGGATGGGCGAATCGGTCGCCGCGCGCGCCGTCACGCAGAGTGTCGATACGAACAACTACACGCCGAAGCTGTACGACATCGCGATGAACGCGTCGCTGGCGACCGGCGATCCGGCGGGGCTGTGTCCGCTGGTACCCGGCGCGATGCGCTATGCGGCGGCGCGCGGCTGGACGATGGCGCAGGCGATGTGCGCGGGGCTGTCGGGCAATCCGGCGCAGGCGACCCCGCTGATCGCGACCGCCAAGCGTCGCAATGTCGCGAGCGGCGTCGACATGCTGCTCGCGCAGAAGGTCGTCGGTGCCGGCGCGCAGGGCCGTCAGGCGGTGACGATAGAGTGGGATGGCGTCGACCAGTTGACCGCCTGGCGGTTCGGGCTGGCGATGGCGACCGGCGTCGCGGTGCCCGACGACCTGTACGCTAGCGCTGGTCCGCAGGTGAAATACTGGCAGGCATTGTCGCCTTCGGTTCCGCTCGGTGCGCGGCTGGCGCCTGCGGAGTCGGCGGCGGGGCAGGGCGTGCTCTCCAGCGCCGCGCTGGTCGATCTCTATGCGGCCGCCGCAACCGACGACGACACGCAAAGCACAGCGACCGCCACTGCCAACGATCTCCAGACCGCCTATGCCGATCGCAGTCCCGATGCGCGGCTGAACGCGCTGCGCCAATTATGGGGCGGGGCGGATACGCGGCCGGCCTATGCGCGCCTCGTGCTGACCGCGCGGGCGGCGGCGCGGATGAATCCGACACTGGCAAAGGACGAGGCGGATCATCTGGTCGCGTCGATGCTGTCCGCCGGGCTCGATCGCACCGCCGCGCGCTGGCTCGGTACCGTCCCCGCCGGGGGTGACGCCTGGGCGATGATCACGCTCAGCGATCCCGACGCGTATCGCCGGCTGAGCTATGCCGACCTCGCCTCCTATTCGGGCGGCGAAGGCGATTCGGCGTTGAAGCAGCGGATGCTGTTCGCGGGGCTGGCGGGGCTAGGGCGCCTCAACTCGGGCGACATCGAACGTGCCGCGCAATCGCTTGGCGTCCGGATCGGCGCGGACAATGCCTGGACGCGTGCGCTCGATCGGGCCGCGCGCGACGGGCAGGCTGGGACGGTGGTCGTGCTCGCCGCGATCGGCATGCAGGCGCCGGACTGGAAGGGCATCCCGCCCGAGGCGCTGTACCGGATCGTTGGCGCGTTGCGCGCGGTGGGGCTCGACGGCGAGGCGCGGATGATCGCTGCCGAGGCGATTGCGCGGGCGTGATCACGTCGGGCGCACGGGCGTGACCCACGCCACCGACCGCGCACTGATCGACCGGTTTCTGGAAATGATGGCGGCGGAAGCGGGGGCGGCGCCCAACACCGTCGCCGCGTATCGCAGCGACCTGACGCTCGCTTCGCAGGTGCTCGAAGGGCGGTTGGTCGAAGCGGATGCGACCGCGCTGTCGACTCTCGCTGGCGGCTGGTCGGCGCTGTCCCGCTCGACCGTCGGGCGAAAGTCGGCTTCGCTGCGCCGCTTCTTCGCGTTCCTTACCGACGAAGGCCACCGCGCGGACGATCCCGGCAAGGCGCTCCCGCGACCCGGCACCGCGCGCACGTTGCCCAAAGTGCTGAGCCACGCCGATATCGACCGTTTGTTCGCCGCGATTGCTGAACGCGCCGCGCGCGATCCGCTCGATCGCAAAGACCTGCGGCTCTCCGCGTTGTTCGAACTGCTCTACGGCTCGGGCCTGCGCGCGACCGAACTCGTCAGCCTGCCGCGCAACGCGGTCCATCCCGACCGCCCGTTCCTGATCCTGCGCGGCAAGGGCGGGCGCGAGCGGCTCGTCCCGATCTCCGACCGCGCGCGAGCGGCGGTGGCGCTCTGGCGCACCCATGTCGCCACGGACCGTCTATGGCTGTTCCCCTCTGGCAAAGGGCATCTCTCGCGAATCCGCCTGTATCAGCTCGTCAAGGCGCTCGCCGCCGAGGCAGGCATCCCGCCCGATCGCGTCAGCCCGCACGTCCTTCGCCACGCCTTCGCCACGCATTTACTCGCAGGCGGGGCGGATCTGCGCGCGCTGCAATCGATGCTCGGCCACGCCGATATCGCCACCACCGAGATCTACACGCACGTCGATTCGAGCCGCCTCGTCGAGCTCGTCAACACGCGTCATCCGCTCGCCGATCTGCCGCCGCGTTGACGCGGACGGCGTCGCACCGTAACCGCCGCCTATGCCAAGCTTCCTCGACTTCGAGAAACCGATCGCCGAACTCCAGGGCCGGATCGACGAACTCCGCGACACCGCCGCCGAAGGCAGCGTCGATCTCGCCGCCGACATCGCCCGCTTGCAGGCGAAGTCCGACAAGCTGCTGAAGGACACCTTCGCGCGGCTGACCCCGTGGCAGAAGACTCAGGTCGCGCGCCATCCGGAACGCCCGCACTTCAAGGATTACGTCGCCGCGCTGTTCGACGAGTTCGTGCCACTCGCGGGCGACCGCGCGTTCGGCGACGACCAGGCGATCATCGGCGGCTTCGCGACCTTCCGAGGGCGGAAGATCATGGTGCTCGGCCACGAGAAGGGCGACGACACCGCGAGCCGCCTCCGCCACAATTTCGGCATGGGCAAGCCGGAGGGTTACCGGAAGGCGATCCGCCTGGTCGAACTCGCCAACCGATTCGGCCTGGCGATCGTCACCTTGGTCGATACGTCGGGCGCGTTTCCCGGCATCCAGGCCGAGGAGCGCGGCCAGGCCGAGGCGATCGCGCGTTCTACGGAAGCCTGCCTCAACGCCGGCGTCCCGATCGTCGCGGCGATCGTCGGTGAAGGTGGCTCGGGCGGCGCGGTCGCGCTGGCGGCGGGCAACCGCGTGCTGATGTTCGAACACGCGATCTATTCGGTGATCAGCCCCGAAGGCTGCGCCTCGATCCTATGGCGCACCGCCGACAAGGCGCCCGAGGCGGCCGAGGCGATGCGGATCACCGCGCAGGACCTGAAGGCGTTCGGCGTCATCGACGACATCGTGAGCGAGCCGCTGGGTGGCGCACACCGCGACCGCGCGACGGCGATCGAGTCGCTCGGCAATGCGCTGTCGTCCGCACTCGCCGACCTCGCATCGCTCGCGCCTGCCGACCTGCGGAAAGATCGCCAGGCCAAATTCCTGAAGATGGGCCGACTCTGATCCGTCCGATACGCTAGCCGGTTGGGCCGGGCGGCCGGTTCGGACACGAAAAAGGGCGGCGGAACCGATGTTCCGCCGCCCGATTTCTTACGCAACTCAGCGACCGGATTACGTGGCCGATGCGTTCAGCTTGGTCGAGACGTTGTTGAACGTCTTGTTCAGGCTGTTACCCAGGCCCTGCATTGCGGCGATGGCGGCGACGGCGATCAGCGCGGCGATCAGGCCGTACTCGATTGCGGTTGCGCCCTTGGAATTCTTGAAAAACTTGCGGATCGTCTTCATTCCGGTCTCCATCATTGGTTGCTTCAGTGTCACCCGGCTGGACCGGACGGGCCGGATCAGCATGTCGAGAAGTACGATCGGTGAGTTTAGAAAGGTTTAAGGTGGCTCGGTTTCTTTCCGGGTCAGCGTGCGGCGTTGACCTTGGAATCGACGTTGCCCCACATACTCGTCGTCGAGTTGGCCAGCGCCGTCAGGCCGATGATCATCGCGATCACCATCAGCGCGAGTATCAGGCCATATTCGATGGCCGTCGCGCCGCGCTGGTGGCGCAATGCGCGAACGATCGTCCGGATGACCAGGGTCGTTGCGAAATCTTTCGGCCTCATGAGGCTGATCTACGCTTGGGGAGCTTAAGGAATGACCAACGACCAACCCGGTATGGCCGGATCGCTGCTGTTACCCGTCGTCGCCGCGGCGCTGGTCGATCTGGACGGGCGTGTGTTGCTCCAGCAGCGACCCGAGGGAAAATCGCTTGCCGGTCTCTGGGAGTTTCCAGGCGGCAAGGTCGAACATGGCGAAACCCCCGAGGATGCGCTGATCCGTGAACTGGAAGAAGAGCTGGGTATCGCCGTGCCACACGCCTGCCTTGCCCCCGCGGCTTTCGCCAGCGCGCCGTTGGGCGATCGTCATCTGCTGCTGTTGCTGTATATCACGCGCAAATGGAGCGGGGTGCCGCGTGCGTTGGAAGCTGCGGCGTTACGTTGGGTCAGGCCGGCGGAGATGCACGGCCTTGCCATGCCGCCCGCGGACCGCCCGCTGATCGGGCTACTCGATGCGTTGATCTGAGCGCAGTCGGCGTAGCTGCGCGATGTTCCGCCATCGATGGGGCCGAAAGCGCCGAAAATTGTCGGGGCCGTGCACCCACATCGCCGCCTTGTGGATTGAACCAGAGGTATGCCGGTTCGCCATTTAACCTTTGGCTCGTCACCAGGGCGGGCTGGCATACTCCGTGTTCAAATATCCGCTTGATCCCCACGAAGGGCGGGAGCATGGTGAGGCTCTGGCATACGTCCCCAAGACCGTGGCCAGTCATTCGGACTGCGGCTCGCACGCGTTATTCCCTTTTCACGCGCGAGCCGTTTCCGGTGGGCGGCAGTACCGTGGCAACAGGTCCCGGCGTGCCATCGAAGCCCGCTATGCCGGGCTTCGTGATGGTTTGGCCGAGCGCCGCGTGAACCCGAGCCGCCAGCGATAACTTTAGACAGTCTTTGCGGTGACGTCGGCGTCGTTTCCCGGTTGATCGACGAGAGAGCGATCCGCCGTTTCCAGTGCGTTGGCGAGAATTGCCGCGACCAATGTGTCATGCTGTGCGTCGGCCAGATGCAGCGCCCAGGCAATAGCCGAGCGAAGCGACAGTTTATCGTCCGGGGAAGTACCCATCGTCGTCATTCTCCACGTCCGACGATCTACAGTCCGTCCAGACAGATTTGAAGCGGGAGTTACGGTTGACCGAACGACGGCACTCCAACATCGCTGTTGGAGCGCCGCCTTTGATCTGAACCCTGGGGTAACGCGGTGCCGACCGGTGGCTATGCCGCGTCCTTGGGTTCAGCGTACCGATAGTAAATGATCAGACGCGGCGGCGTGCTGCGGCGGTTGCACCGAAGCCAGCGGCTGCGGCACCGATCAGCAACGCGATCACGACCATGAACGACGTTCCGGCGGCCGCACCAGCGGCTGCGTCAGTAGCCGACTTTGCGGTCTCGATCGTGGTGTTCTTGGTCTTCACGAACTGGGCCTTGGCACGCGTGACTTGAGCCTGCGCCTCGGGACGGCTGATCTTGCGCTGGGCGGCGACGATGTCGACGATCCGGCTTTCAGCCTGCGCACCGTCCTGGCCGCCGCGGGCAAGTGCCGGCAACTGCTTGGCGATTTCCTTCTGCGCCTGCTCTGGCGTCATCAGTGCAGGGTCGGACGGTGCATCCGACAGATATTCTGCAGCTTCCTGGCGGACGTCGGTCACGTCAAGGTTCGCGACGTCGGCGACCTTGGGTGCTGCGGCGCCGATGCCGCTACCGGCCGCGGTCGCGACTGAGCCGACGGTGCGGAATGCACCACCGATGATGCCGCCGACGGCCGAGGTGAGCAGATACAGCGTCAAGATCAGCGTGACGCCCCAGACGACCAGGCCGTGGACCAGACCGTCGAAGCGGTCCTGCACGCCCGCCACACGGGCCGCGGCATACCCGCCTGCGCCGAGTGCGATGATCGTCGTGATGACCCAGTAGATGCCCGCGCCGATGCCGAACCCGGCTGCCCCCGGCGTGGTGCCCTCTACGGGATCGACGAGGCTGAGACCGATGCCAGTCCCAAGGATGCCGAGCACGAGCTGGATCGCGACCGCCAGCACAACGCCGGCGAAGATCGCACCCCAGGATACGCGCGTCGGGGTCTTCGCATAGCGAATGTCATCGACCGGCAGACCGCCGGGCGTCAGATGGGTAGCCATAAATACTCCTGTTATAAAAAACTGTCGAACGACGGCGTCAGTTTGCGCCGTTCTCGTCGATGCGGTTCCGTCGGTTCACCGGCGGTGAGACGCGCTTTCGCGCATCGTCATCGCTGCCGTTGTCGGCATCGTGACCAGCATCGCCATCCGGCTGTTCGCCGACCGGCTCGCCGATGATCTTGCCGATCGCATCCTGCACCGATTCCCGGGCCTGGCGGACGCGCGCGCGTTCTTCGGCAGGAGTGACGTCGCCGTTTTGCCGCGACGCCTCACTCGGTGGACCGTCTTGGCTGATATCGTTTGCGCGGGTCATGCCGTCGCCTCCAGGGAATGTGTATCGGCGCGCGGTGTCGGCACCGGCATGGAATCACCGTCGAAGCCGCGTGCACGCGCCCATGCGGCGGCGGCATTGCGACGGTTGACGCCGATCTTCGAATAAATCCGCGCGACGTGATTGCGCACGGTGTTGCCCGAGACGTTGAGCGAGCGCGCGATCGACTTGTCGTCGAGTCCGCGACAGATCAGCGCCAGCACCTCGCGCTCGCGCTGCGTCAACTCGTCCAGCCCAACGCCCATCGGCTCGACCTGCGGCGTACGGATGCGTGCGAGCTTCTCCATGATCGAGCGGCTGAGCCAGCTCGTATCCTTCATCACCGCCTCGATCGCGTTGACCAGTTCACGCTCGGACGCCTTTCGCGTGCTGATGTCGCGCATTGCCCACAACACACAGGCTTCGTCGCCGAGCATGATCGGTTCGGTCGACACAATGCAGTCGATGACCTCGCCGTCCTTGAGGCGGAGCCGGACCTCGCGATCGCGGATCGGCGTGCCCGCCTCGATCTCGCCTTCCATCGCCTCGCGCAGCACTGGGGTTTCCCACAGGTCGACCTGGTCGAGCGGTCGCCCGACAATCTCGTCCGCGCTGTAGCCGGTCAGATCGGTGAAGGCCTCGTTCACGTCGCACAGGCGGTGGCCGTCGAGCGCACCGATCGCCAGCGCCACGGGTGCGAGTGAGAACGTCCGCGTGAACCGCTCCTCGCTCTGGCGAAGCGCCTGCTCCGCTTTCCGCCGCGGTTCGAGATCGGCGAAGGTAAACAGCATGCACGGTTGCCCGCTCATGTCGATCGGCTGGCCGGCGACGATAACCAGCTTGGTCGCGCCGCCGGGAAGATCCAGCTCGGCCTCCATCTGCGGGATCGTGCGGCCTTCCTTCAGGCGTTCCTTGGCGAGATCGCGCTTGTCGGCCCGTGCCAGCACGTCGATGTCGTAGACGCTGCGCGACAGAATGGCGTCGCGGTCGTGCCGGGTCATGTCGATGAAGCCCTGGTTGACCTTCACGAAGCGAAGGTCGCACAGACGGGCAATGATCGCCGGCGCCGGATTGGCGTTGAACGACTGTTCGAAACGATCCTCCGCCTCGAACCGCGCAGACACATCCTGAATAATCAAGACGAGGCATTCCGGCTCGTCCGTCTCGTTGGTCAAAACCAGGCTGCGGACCTGATGGACCCAGCGTGGCTCCTGCTCGCCCGCAACCGCAACTTCGACGACCACCTGCGAGAAGGCCTCGCCCGACACCACCCGCTCGATCGGATAGTCGGCGTCGTTCAGCTTGTGGTTGTTGCGATACCGCAGCTGGAACCGCTGGCGGTAATCGTCGACCGTGCTGCCAAGGTCCTCGACCGACTCGACCCCATGCATCCCGAGCGCCGCATGATTGGCCCACAGGATCGCCTGGTCGGGATCGATGAGAATCACGCCCTCGTTCAGCCCCGCGATGATCTGGCGCAGATGGCGCAGATCGGCGGAGTCGCGAAGCGACTTGAGGGCAGGCGCCAAGGGGGCGGGGTCCGTAGCCACGGGATCAGTCGCGCCGGCCGTGCACGAGCCAGGCGATGCCGTAGCCGACCGCGGCTGCACCGAGTGCCCACAGGACGGGTGCGTCCTGTGCCGAAGCCTGTGCGGATGCCGCACCACGACGTGCAGCCTCGGCGGCGCGCTCACCGGCGTCGCGGGCTTCGCTGCCGATCTTCTCGGCCAGCTCGGGGGCGCCATCGACCGCATCGTTGATCGCCGACTTGGCGCGACCGTACAGATTCTGCGCGCCACCGGCGACCTGATCGACGACGCCGTCGACCTGCCAGTCGCGGCTGTTCACGGTGTCGCCGATAGCCTTCTCGACCTTGCCGCCGACGTAACGGGCGCCGCCCTGAAATTCGTCCTTGTTCATGATCGTAATCCTTTCAAAAGACCCGTCTCGCATCGCGTGACCGCGATCGGTGGCATCGAGAGCGGCTTTGTTACGCCCCCGTTGCAACCGGACTGGACGCATAAACTGCCGTGTAAGCGCTTGGTTCCTAGTAGTTTTGTGCCATCGTCTAGTGGGTATGTACCATGGCGGGACAGCAGCGGCGGTCGTTCACGACGCGGCGTCACGCGTCGGTTCGAGACCTGTCCTTCGTTTCCGGCATGGCGACGAGGTACAGCGCGAGCCCAAGGCCCGCGACGGTGGCGAGCGTCAGGAAACTGGCCGTGTAGCCCGACCAGACGATGATCGCCCCGGCAAGCGTCGCGGACAGCGCGGCGCCGAGACCCTGCGCGCTGGCCACCGCCCCCTGGCTCACGTTGAACCGCCCCGTGCCCTTGGTCAGATCGGCGATCACCACGGGGAAGAGTGCGCCGAAGATGCCCGCGCCGACGCCATCGAGCGCCTGCACGCCAACCAGCCACCACGGATTGTCCGATACGGTATACAGCGCGCCGCGCGCCGCGAGGAACCCGAACGCAACCAGGAACAGCGGCTTGGTGCCCCATTTCTCGGTATTGCGGCCGACCACGATCGCGACGGGAACCATGACGAGCTGTGCCGCAACGATGCAGGCGGCGGTGAGAGAGGTCGCCTGATCCTTGCCGACGGTGCGCGAGAGCAACTGGCTGACCGATGTCAGCATCGCCGCGTTGGCGAGGTGGAACAGGAAGGCGGTGACCGCAAAGATCATCAGCGGCTTGTTCTCGATCAGCATCTTCCAGCCGCTCGGTTCCTCGCAATCGTCCTCCGGCTCGCAGTCGAGACCGCGTGCGACCGCATTGTCGATATCGTCGTTCTTGATTCGCGACGCGGTTACGATGCTGGCGACGGTCAGCGCGCCCATCAGCCAGAACACCACGACCGGCCCGAACTTCCATGCCAGCACACCAGCGAGTGCGGCCGACACCGCATTGCCGGCATGGTTGAACGCCTCGTTGCGGCCGACCCGCTTGGCGAACAGCTTGGGGCCGACAAGACCGAGCGTGATCGCCGAGATCGCCGGGGCGAACACCGCGCCCGCGATCGCCGCGACCGACTGGGTGACGGCGACCGCGGTGAAGCCGGTGACGATCGGCAGCGAAATGCTGCTGAGCGTGACGAGCAATGCCGCGATCATGACGATCCGCGGCTTGTTCTTGCCGCGATCGATCAGGCCGCCGGCGGGGGTCTGCGAGATCAGTCCGACGATCCCGGCGATCGTCAGGATCATGCCGACCGTCGCCTCGTTCCAGCCATGTGCCGGACCGCGCACCGCCAGGAGATAGATCGCGAGATATGGTCCGAGACCATCGCGCACGTCGGCGAGGAAGAAGTTCAGCGCGTCGAGCGTCTTGGTCGGCGCCGACCCACCACCGGTCTTGCTGCCACCTGTGTTGCCGGCGTCTTTGGCGAAACCGTCACCCGTCGTGCTGGCCATGGCAATTCCCTGAAACTCGGTGTCGCTAGACCCGGCGCCGATCGGGAAACCCGTCGGCCATCGGATCGCTAAAGCTATCGCTCGGGGGAAAGTTTCCGCGGACAATAAATATAGTTCGATCAGCTAATTCCCAATCAACTCAAAAGCTAAACTGAAACTGAACGGCGCGGTTAAGCTTCGGATCATGAATAAAATGTCACGGAACGATGATCATCCAGCCACGCTATGGGGCGGCGCTCGCCAGGGAAGCGTGCGAGGACTTTGGGGCTAGTATAATGGCAGAATGCCTGACCTGGATTCACTTTGGCGATCTTCATGTTGACGAAGCCGATGGGTATGAAGGACTGTCGCGATTTCGTGAGCTCGTGGCCGTCGCGCAGGCGCGGTTGGGCGCCACGGTCGACTTAGCGTTTTTGCCTGGCGACAATGCCAACCACGGCACCGACGATCAGTATGCGCGGATTGCGGCGGCTATGTCGGGGCTGGCGCTGCCGTGGCACGTACTGGCGGGCGATCATGATTTCGAGCCTGGCGATCTGACCGCGATGCGCGCGATCACCGCACGGATGGCGCCCTATGCGGAGACGATCGCCGGGTATCGCTGTGTGTTTCTCGATATCGTATCGGCAGGGAAGGGCGGTCCCGATTTCCGTATCGACCCCGACCAGCGCATCTGGATCGAGCGCGAACTGAGCGCTGCCGCGGTTGCGGGCGAGCCGGTCGCGGTCTTCATGCATGCCTATCCCGGCGATCTGCGCGACGATCCCGACGGTATCGCCGGGCTGTTCGCCGCGCACCGCGTCGCGTTCGTCGACACCGGCCATACACATTACAACGAACTGCTCAACGACGGTCGCGTGATCTACGGTGCCACACGGTCGACCGGCCAGATCGAGGAAGGCGCGCCGGGATTTTCGATTGTGACGCTCGACGACGGCGTGCCGAGCTGGCGCTTCCAGGCGATCGACGATCCGTGGCCGCTCCTCCAGATCACCAGCCCTGCGGATCGCCGCCTGATCACCGATCCAGCGCGCGCCGACAACGTGCCGGGTCGCGCATTCGTCGTGCGTGCGAAGGTGTTTGGCGAGGTGGATAGCGTGTCGCTGCGGATCGACGAGAACGATGAAGTTCCGATGACGCGCGTTGCCGACACGCCGTCGCTCTGGAGAGCCTCGGTGGACGGAGTCGGCGATGGCCTCCACCGGTTGACCGTCCGCACGCGCACGAGCGAGGATAGGATCGAGATTCTCGTCCGCAACGCCGGCCCACGGCCGAAGCGAAACCCTCCGGTCGCGCTCGGCCGGGACGTCAACGCGGTCGGTGCGTGGCCGGAGCGCGGCATCGACGGCGCGCAGCGCGGCCCCAACAAGAACGGACTCGATTGGTGAATACCGCAATGACGACGACCCGCCGGTGCGGCACGCGGATGCTGGCCGCGTGACCGTGCAGACCTATGCGATCTGGACGATCTGCTTCGTCGCAACCTTCGGGGTGATCACGCGCCCGTTCAAGCTGCCCGAGGCGGTCTGGGCGGTCGCCGGTGCCGCGGTGCTGTTGGTGTTCGGGCTGATGTCGCCCGGTGCTGCGTGGAGCGCAGTGCTAAAGGGCGGCGACGTCTATCTTTTTCTTATCGGCATGATGTTGCTGTCCGAAGTCGCCCGCGATGAAGGGCTCTTCGACTGGGTCGCCGAGCATGCCGTGAGGCTCGCAAAGGGATCGACCAGCCGGCTGTTTGCGCTCGTCTTCGGCGTCGGGATCGTCGTGACCACCTTCCTGTCGAATGACGCGACCGCGGTGGTGCTGACTCCGGCGGTCTATGCCGCGGCGAAAAGGGCGAAGGCGGATCCACTGCCGATGCTGTTCGCCTGCGCGCTGATCGCCAACGCCGCGAGCTTCGTGCTGCCGATCTCGAACCCTGCGAATCTCGTGCTGTACGGCGGCGAGATGCCGTCGCTGGGCGCGTGGATGGCGTCGTTCGCGCTGCCGTCGCTGCTGTCGATCGGCGTGACGTTCCTGGTCCTGCGCTGGGTCGAGCGCGAGCGCCTCACCGGCCATTGCGAGACCATCGCCGAGACGGGTGCGCTGTCCCGGGGCGGGAAGATCGCGCTCGGCGGGATCGTCGCGACCGCCGTGCTGCTGATTGCCGCATCGGCGCAGGGCTACGACCTCGGCCTGCCTACCTGTGTCGCCGGCATCGCGACGATGACCGCGATCTGCATCGGTGGCCGCAAGTCGCCGCTTCCCACGCTCGGCTCGGTATCGTGGGCGGTGCTGCCGCTGGTCGCAGGGCTGTTCGTGCTGGTCGAGGCGCTGGCAAGCACCGGCGTGATCGCGATGCTGGCGCGCTGGCTGGCGGCGGGGGCCGCGCACTCGCCATCGACCACCGCCGGCGTCGCGGGGACGATCCTGGCGTTCGGATCGAACCTGATGAACAACTTGCCGGCCGGGCTGATCGCCAGCACCACACTCCAGCAGGCGCACGTCCCGCAGATCGTCACCGACGGCTTGCTGATCGGCGTTGACCTGGGGCCGAACCTGTCGATCACCGGCTCGCTCGCGACCATCCTGTGGCTGACCGCGATCCGTCGCGAGGGCGAGGACGTCGGCTTCTGGCGCTTCCTGAAGGTCGGTGCGGTGGTCATGCCGCCCGCGCTGTTGGCGGCCCTCGGCGCACGATTGCTGATCGGATAGGAGGTCGTTCGAACGCGTGTGTCTTGGTCACGTATCAGGTGACAAGAAATTGGAGGCCCGACCGGGAATCGAACCCGGGTGCGAGGATTTGCAGTCCTCTACGTCACCACTCCGCCATCGGGCCCCGATGCGTGAAGGCGGCGCAAATGCTTCGTTTTTCCCCCGCGGTCAACCGTCAGTTGGAGCAGGCGACCGATTCTTTCGCGGGATCGAACGAACGGAGCATCGACCGGCGTCACCTCGACATCGAGACTCGCGCAAGAATGGTTCTTTCTTTAAGGTAATCGTCAACGAAACATCGACTTGGGGGCGGGTCGCTTGAGAAAAGATGCGGTTGCGGGCGGGACGAACACGGCAGACGTCGAGGAGGCGGTGTTCGCAATGCCCGCCGGTATGGCGATCCGGTACGATCGGCCGGCCGCCGCGCTCGCCGATTTCATCACTGGTTATCACGTCTACCGCTCAAGTGCGCCACCCGGCGGGGAGGGACAGGTCGACTGGTTCCTGCCGGCGACCGCGAACGTCCGGATCGCGATCGATGCGGGTCCGATCGCAGTATCGATCGGCCGGCGGACCTATGATCCCCTCCCGGTTGCCAGCCTTTTCGGTCCGACCAGCCAGGCGTTGAAGGCGACTACGCATGGCGGTGTGATGATCGGGTTCGGGATCAGCGCGCTGGGATGGGCGCGACTGGTGGGCCGGCCGGCGGGCGATTTCCGCAATCGGATCGTCCCTATGGAGGATTTGTTCGGTCGGAGTTTCACGAACCGCCTGGTCGCCGCGCTTCAGGCCGCCTCGGACGATGCCGATATCGCGCCGATTCTCGACACGCTGTTGCTCGCGCGGCTCGGCGCGCCGCACCGCGACGCGCCGCTGATCCGAAATCTGATGGAGATCCTCGCCAGCGACGGGCCTGCAGATATGGCGTCCGCAGCGGATCGGCTCGATATCGCGACCCATGCCCTGCGTCGTCTTTCGGTTCGCCATTTCGGCTTTCCCCCGAAGATGCTGCTGATGCGCGCGCGCTTCCTGCGCTCGCTTTTGCGACTGATGGCCGCAGGGGAAGCGGCAGACTATGCGCTGATCGACGACAGCTATTTCGATGCATCGCATTTCCTGCGCGACTCGGGCACATTTCTGGGGATGACACCGCGCCGGTTCATGGCGCTCACAAAGCCGTTTCTCGAGGCAAGCCTGCGTGCGCGGGCGGCCGTTCTGGGATCGCCGACGCAAGTCCTGCACGACATCGCGACCGCGCCTGCCCGGACTGCCGAGCCTGAGTCGCGATCAGAGCCCAAAAATTTACTCGGGTCACGCCGGGTCATTTCTGGCGACGGGTCCGGTATTGGCTGCTAGAACCGTGGACAGAGGTAGTGCCAAGGTCTTCCGCGTGCACCCTCGGCGCTCCGCCCGCGGCATCTCGGTGTCACACGGGCGGGCGGGGCGCCTTCGCATCCCGATCCAATCCCGCCCCCCGCCCAGACATCGCGGCAGCAATACGACGTCGATCCGTCATGACACGACCTCACCGGTCTCGAATCACCCGACCCGAAGCACAGCCTGCATGGAATCCGATCAACCGGCGCTTGGCGGCGGCACGGTCGCGCGATATCAGGTCGGTACGCAACAAGTGTATTGCACAACTAAAACAGCTGTGCGACAGGATGGCCCATGACGACGACAACTCTTGATACCGGCACTCTCGGAACCGCAGCGATTGATCGCAGCGCGGTGACCGGCGGATTAGCGACCGCGACGTTCGATACGATGCGTCATGCGATGGTCGCGAGCCAGTTGCGCACCAACGCGGTCAACGACCAGCGCGTCGTCGCGGCGATGGCCCGCGTGCCGCGCGAGCAGTTCCTGTCCGAGGACGTGCGCTCGATCGCCTATCGCGACACGGCTATTCCCCTCGGTGGCGGTCGCTTTGCCAATCTGCCGATGGCGACGGGACGCATGCTGACCGAGGCGTATCTGACCGCGACTGACCGCGTACTGCTGATCGGCGCCGCCACCGGCTACACCGCCGCGGTGCTGAGCGAGATCGTCGGGTCGGTCGTCGCCGTCGAGAGCGATCCGGCACTGCTGGCGATCGCGCGCACGGCGCTCGCCGGGGTCGGCAACGTCGAACTGGTCGAAGGCCCGATGCAGGACGGTCACGCTTCCGGGGCACCGTATGACGTGCTGATCGTCGACGGCGCGGTCGAGTCGGTACCCGACGCCCTGATCGCGCAGGTCCGCCCGGATGGTCGCGTGACTGCCGGCATCGCCGAGCGCGGGCTGACCCGGCTTGCGTCGGGCCGCAAGACCGATGGCGGCTTCGCGCTTGTTGCGTTCGTCGACGTCGAATGCGTCGTGCTGCCAGGCTTCGCAACGCCCAAACCCTTTCAGTTTTGAGGCCCAGCATGCCGCGCACCGCTCATATCCGCCGTCTGCTTGTGAGTGTTGCGCTGATCTATAGCGCTGCACCGGTTCAGGCCGAGACGCTACGCGAGGCGCTGGCCAAGGCCTATAAAACCAACCCGACATTGACGGGCCAGCGGGCCACGCAGCGGGCGACCGACGAGAATGTACCGATCGCCCGTGCCGCCGGGCTGCCGTCGGCCAATGTAACGGGCGACTATACCGAGTTCGTCGTCAACGCGGCGAACAACTTCCTCGCGCCGCAGCGGCAGGGCGTGGCGCGGGCGAACGTATCCGTGCCGCTGTATCTCGGCGGCCAGGTGCGAAATTCGGTGGCCGCGGCCAAGACCCGCGTTGAGGGTGGGCGCGCGACGCTGCGTAGCACCGAGGCCGACGTCTTCACCAACGTCGTCGCCGCGTACATGGACGTCATGCGCGACGAGGCGATCGTCGGCCTCAACACGCAGAATGTCCGCGTGCTCGACGTCAATCTTCAGGCGAGCCGCGACCGGTTTCAGGTCGGCGACCTGACGCGGACCGATGTCGCGCAGTCCGATGCGCGTCTGGCGCTCGCCCGCGCACAGCTTCAGTCGGCGCAGGCGCAGTTGATCACCAGCCGCGAGAGCTACATCCAGCTGGTCGGAAGCCCTCCGGGCGTTCTCGAGGCGCCGCCGACGCTGCCGCATTTGCCCGACAGCCCTGCCTCGGCCGTGACCGTTGCGATCGAGAATAATCCTGTGCTGATCGCTGCGGCGAAGGAGCGCGACGCGACGCGCTATGACGTCGGCGTTGCCCGCGCGAGCCGTCTGCCGCAGATCAGCGCAGTCGGCGGCGCCGGCTACACCAATTATCTGAATTCGATTCCGCAGAGCGGCGGCGGCATCGGCGCAGGCAGCACGCCCAACGCGAACAAGGCGGTCCAGGCCGGTCTGTCGCTGACCCTGCCGCTGTTCCAGGGCGGCCGCCCCGCCGCGCAGGTCCGTCAAGCGGAGGCGTTCCAGAGCCGCGCGATCGAGAACGTCACCGCGACCGAGCGCAACGTGATCTCGCAGGCCCGATCCGCCTTCGCGGTCTGGCGCTCGTCGGAGCAGGTGATCCAGTCGTCCGAGACCGCTGTCAATGCGAACAAGCTGAGCCTCGAAGGTGTCCGCGCCGAGAACAGCGTCGGCACGCGCACCATCCTCGACATCCTCAACGCCGAGCAGGAATTGCTGAACAGCCAGGTGACTCTCGTGACCGCGCGCCGCGACGCCTATGTCGCTGGCTTCGCGCTGCTGGCGGCGATGGGGCAGGCCGAGGCACGCGATCTCGGGCTCGACGGCGGCGTACTCTATGATCCGGTCGCCAATTATCAGCGCGTCCACCACAAGATCTGGGATTTCGGTGGCGATGGCGAGCCGGTGCCGGTCGCTACCCGTACCGCGCAATCGCCTGCGCAAGATGCGCGCGTCGCACCGCAACGCGACCCGTTGCTCGATACGCCGGTTGACAGGAACCCCGCCTTAACCACAGGTATGGCGGCGCCAAGCCGCCAATAGGGGTGCGCGCGGCTACGGGGTTTGGGATGGTCCGGATGGGGGACGTGAACGGCGAGCCGTCGATGGAGGAAATCCTTTCGTCGATCAAACGCATCATCGCCGAAGAGGGCGACACGCCCGGCCGCTCGCGCCGCCCTGCGCGGACGATGTCGGCGCCGGTCGATCTCGATCCCCCTTATCTCGATGACGAGATGGACGATGACGAGATCCTCGAACTGAGCGACCCGATGCCGATGGCCGACCGTACGCCCCGCACGCCGAAATCGCCGGTGCTGACCTCCGTCGACGCCGCACCGGAGCCGCGCCAGCCGGCGTCGAAGCCCCAGGCTGCGGCTGCCGCGCCTGCGCAGCATGCCGAGGCACCGATCGTCTCGCGCGAGACCGCCGCTGCAACGCGCGCGCCGCTCGAAGCGTTGACGCGCATGATGGTAAAACCCGATGCAAGCAGCGACGGCACGCTCGAAGGCCTGGTCCGCGAGATGTTGCGCCCGATGCTCCGCGAATGGATCGACGCGAACCTGCCCGGCATGGTCGAGGACATGGTTTCGCGAGAGATCGCCAAGATCATGAACCAACAGCCCTGATCGAGATGTGGATCAGCCGACCGTTCGGCGATCCGGCACAATGTTCGTCCCTGCGATCCTCCTCCGGCAGGGGGAGTTGGCAGGCATAGCCTGACGGAGGGGGCGGGAAGCGGCCCTTGGTTCGTATCATTCCGTTTTGCCGCCTTTACGCCAACTCCCCCCGGAGAGCCTCGCAGGCCCTGACGATCTATCATCTGATACGTAACGACGTGTGCGGAACAAGCGCGCGCGATCCGGGGTTTGGCTACCCATGGCCGATACCGAGATCATTACACCCGCCGAGAAACCGGATCGTCCAGCGTCGCATGGTGCGCGAAACGATATCTCGCCTGCGGAGGCTGGCAGCGATATCTTCTTCGCCGCGGTGAAGACGACGCGCATGCCGATGGTGGTCACCGACCCGCACCGTGACGACAACCCGATCATCTTCTGCAATGAGGCGTTCTCATTTATGAGCGGCTATTCGCAGGACGAGATCCTGGGCCGCAACTGCCGCTTCCTCCAGGGGCCGGAAACCGATCGCGCCGCCGTCGCCGAAGTGCGCGCGGCGATCGAAAAGCGCGAGGAAGTCGCGGTCGAGATTCTCAACTACCGCAAGAACGGCTCGACCTTCTGGAACGCCTTGTTTGTCTCCCCGGTGTTCGACGAGAATGGCGCGCTCAAATATTTCTTCGCCAGCCAGCTCGACATCTCCCGCCGTCGCGAGGCCGAAGAGGCGCTGCACGAGGCGCAGAAGATGGAGGCGGTTGGCAAACTCACCGGCGGCATCGCGCATGATTTCAACAATCTGCTGCAGGTCATTCAGGGCTATGCCGACATTCTCGACGCGCGGATCGATTCGAGCGATCGTTCGGCGCGTCGCGCGGTCGATGCGATCGCGACGTCGGCATCGCGTGCGGCAACGCTGACGCAGCAACTGCTCGCGTTTGCGCGGAAACAGGAACTACGCGATCGGTTGATGAACCTTAACCAGCTGATCGGCGATTTCCGTCCGATCCTGGAGCGCAGTATCGGCAACGGCATAACGCTGAAACGCGATCTGGCGGCCGATCTGTGGAATTGTCGCGTTGACCCGGTCCAGGCCGAAATGGCCTTGCTTAACATCATCGCCAATGCGCGCGATGCCACTGGCGGAATCGGCAAGGTTACGATCGCGACGCGCAATGCCGTGTTGCCTGAGGATGCGAGCGTCGCGAAGCTCGAACCCGGCGAATATGTCGTCGTCAGCGTCTGTGATGACGGTCCGGGCATCGACCTGACGACCGCCGACAAGCTGTTCGAACCATTCTACACGACCAAGGAAATGGGCAAGGGAGCGGGGCTCGGCCTCGCCATGGTCTATGGCTTCATGCGCCAGTCGGGTGGTCTTGCCACGGTTACAAATGGCGACGGCGGCGGTGCGGAATTCTCGCTGTATTTCCCGCGTGCAAGCGGCGCAGTCGAGCGTAAGGCGGCAGCTCCCTTGGCGCCGCATACAGGCGGTGCCGAGCGCGTGCTGATGGTCGAGGATCAGGCGGAGGTTGGCGAACTCGGCCGCACGATTCTCGAGGACCTCGGCTATGAAGTGGTGCTGGTCAACAGTGCGCGCGGGGCGCTCGATACGTTGGCGAGCGATTCGGACTTCAAGCTGCTGTTCACCGACATCCTCATGCCTGGGGGGATGAACGGCGTCGCGCTGGCCCAATCGGTACGCCGCGATTATCCACATACCGCGGTGCTGCTGACGACCGGCTTCGCCGACGAGGCGATCGACGAGGGCAGCAGGTCGTTCGAGCTTATACGCAAGCCCTATCGGCGCAACGAACTGAATGAGCGGATCCGCCAGGTGCTGGACAAACCAGGCGCGCGCACCTGACGCTGGCCTAGTACGGGGACGCTCGCTAAGGCTCTGCGCATGAGCGAGCTTCCCAAAACCTTCGACCCGGCCTCCATCGAATCGCGCTGGTATGCGCATTGGGAGGCGAGCGGCCAGTTCCGGCCCGACCGTCCAAACGCCGAGCCGTGGACGATCGTCAACCCGCCGCCCAACGTCACGGGCTCGCTGCACATCGGCCACGCGCTCGACAACACGCTGCAGGACATCCTCACGCGCCACGCGCGGCTGAAGGGCAAGGATGCGTTGTGGGTGGTCGGCACCGATCACGCCGGCATCGCGACGCAGATGGTGGTCGAGCGACAGATGGGCGCGCTGACCCCGCCGCAGAAGCGCACCGACCTGACGCGCGAGGAGTTCGTCGCGAAGGTCTGGGCGTGGAAGGAAGAGAGCGGCGGCGAGATCACGCAGCAGCTCCGCCGGCTTGGCTGCTCGATGGACTGGGCGAACGAGCGCTTCACGATGGACGAGGGCTTCTCGAAGGCCGTCCTGAAAGTGTTCGTCGACCTCCACAAGCAGGGGCTGCTGTACCGCGACAAGCGCCTGGTGAACTGGGATCCAGGCCTCGGCACGGCGATCAGCGACCTTGAGGTCGAGACGCGCGAGATCAAGGGCAGCTTCTGGCATCTGCGCTATCCGCTCGAAGACGGATCGGGCTTCATCGAGGTCGCGACCACGCGACCCGAGACGATGCTCGCCGACATGGCGGTGGCCGTGAACGCGTCCGACGAGCGCTACACCGCGCTGATCGGCAAGCAGGTGAAGCTGCCGATCACCGGCCGCCTGATCCCGATCATCGCGGACGATCACGCCGATCCGGAACTCGGCTCGGGCGCGGTGAAGATCACCCCGGGGCACGACTTCAACGATTTCGAGGTCGGCAAACGGGCAGGGATGGCCGCCGGGTCGATGCTCAACATGCTCGATGCCAAGGCGCGCGTCGTGCAGGTTTCGGACGGACTGATCCCCGCCGATCTGCTCGGGCTGACGACCGCGGAGGCGCGGAAAGCCGTCGTCGCGCGGTTGAAGGACGAGGGCTTCCTGATCGCGCATGTCGACAAGGACGGTGTCGAGCACGACGCCGAGCCGCGCACGATCCAGACGCCGTACGGCGATCGCTCGGGCGTGGTGATCGAGCCGTGGCTGACCGACCAATGGTATGTCGACGCGAAGACGCTCGCCCAGCCGGCGATCGAGGCGGTCCAGACCGGCGCGATCGATATCGTTCCGAAGACCTGGGAGAAGACGTTTTTCAACTGGATGGACAACATCCAGCCTTGGTGCGTGTCGCGGCAATTGTGGTGGGGGCATCGGATCCCAGCATGGTTCGGACCTGAACTTGAAAAAGGTCGCCTGGTTTATGACGAGCAGATTGTCGCTCTCAATTCTGAACCAGAAGGTATGACGATCAAGACATCGGTCAATCATCCGTTCGTGGCTGAAACCGAGCGTGACGCGCTGGAGCTAGCGCAAGCCTTTTACGGCTCTGAAATCGAAGTACGAGTGGGTGAGAAAATCCAGATCGATTACGACAGCAAAGTCGCAACGATCGTTCGCGATAGCGACGTGCTAGATACGTGGTTCTCCAGCGCCTTGTGGCCCTTCGCCACGCTCGGCTGGGACGGTTCTTCCCCCCTCCCGCAAGCGGGAGGGGCCGGGGGTGGGCACGCGCTCACCTCGAACGCTACGCCTCAAGGCGAGCGCGAGCCCACCCCTCAATCCCCTCCCGCAAGCGGGCGGGGAGGCCAGTTGGACGGTCGCTACCCCAACGACGTGCTCATTTCCGGCTTCGACATCCTGTTCTTCTGGAACGCGCGGATGATGATGCAGGGGCTGCACTTCATGAAGGACGTGCCGTTCCGCACGCTCTATCTCCACGGCCTCGTCCGCGCAGCGGACGGCGCGAAGATGTCGAAGTCCAAGGGCAACGTCGTCAACCCGCTGGGGCTGATCGACCAGTATGGCGCCGACGCGCTGCGCTTCTTCATGGCGGCGATGGAGAGCCAGGGCCGCGACATCAAGATGGATGAGAAGCGCGTCGAGGGCTATCGCAACTTCGCGACCAAGCTGTGGAACGCCGCACGCTTCGCGCAGGCCAACGGCATCGTCGCCAGCACGACGCTGGAGGCCCCGCGGGCGGAACTCGCGGTCAACAAGTGGATCATCGCCGAGACGATCGCGACCGTCCAGCAGGTCGACCTCGCGCTCGCCGACTACCGCTTCGACGGCGCCGCCAACGCGATCTACCAGTTCGCGTGGAGCCGCTTCTGCGACTGGTATCTCGAGCTGATCAAGCCGCAGATGGTCGGCGACGAGCGCGGCGTCATCGACGATGAATCGAAGGCGGTTGCAGGCTGGGTGCTCGACCAGATCCTGGTCCTGCTCCACCCGTTCATGCCGTTCATCACCGAGGAACTGTGGCACGCGATGGGTCCGCGCGAGCACGACCTGATCGTCGCGCAGTGGCCGATGGCGGATGCGCGCTCGCTCGATCCCGAGGCGAGCAAGGAAGTCGACTGGCTAATACGGCTGGTTCAGGAAATCCGCACCGCGCGGAATGAGTTGAACGTCCCGCCGGGCGCGCGCCTGCCGCTCCACGTCCGCGATGCGAATGCGGCGACGTTGGCGCGGCTCGAACGCCAGGCGCCGGCGCTAGCACGGCTCGCCCGTGTCACGCATGCCGAGGGTGAAGCCACCGGCGGCGCAGCGCAGGTCGTGGTCGACGAAGCGACGTTCGTCCTCCCCCTCGAAGGCGTCATCGACCTCGACTCCGAACGTGCCCGCCTGACCAAGGCGATCGCGGCGGCGGAAAAGGAGCGCGACGCGCTGTCGGGCCGCCTGGGCAATGCGAGCTTCGTCGAACGCGCCAAGCCCGAAGCGGTGGAAAAGGCCAAGGCCGACCACGCCGACAAGGCCGCCGAAGCCGCACGGTTGCAGGCGGCCCTCGGACGCCTGGGCTGACCTGCTCCCCTCCCGCTTGCGGGAGGGGACTTACCGACTTGTTTCGGCGTTCACTCCGCGGCTAGGCGTATCGCTGATAAGGCGCGCGCGTACATCGGTGGATGCCGGAACGTGTCCGGCATGACGGAGTGACTGTGTGAGCGATCTGCAATCCGATCGGCAGCTTGGCGCCGTCCCAAGCGAGCCCTCCAACGCGAGATCGCCTAGTCGCCCCCGCGGCAAACCCGGCCAGCGCGATCTCACTACCGGCCATATCGGCCGCACGCTCCTGGCCTTCGCACTCCCGACGCTCGGCTCGAACATCCTGCAGTCGCTCAACGGCTCGATCAACGCGATCTGGGTCGGGCGGTATCTCGGCGAGGGCGCACTCGCCGCCACCTCGAACGCCAACATCATCATGTTCCTGACGTTCGGCGCGGTGTTCGGCTTCGGCATGGCGGCGACGATCCTGGTCGGGCAGAGCTTCGGGCGGCATGATCTCGAAGGCGCGCGCCGGGCGTTCGGGGCCGCGGTTGGTCTGGTCCTCGGCGGGGCGATCGTCATTGCCGCGCTCGGCTGGGTGTTCGCGCCCGAGATTCTGCACCTGCTCGCCACCCCCGGCGACGCCATGCCGCTCGCGCTCGCGTATCTGCGCGTGATCTTCCTCGGGCTGCCCGCGTCGATGATGATGGTGCTGCTGATGATGG
>JAZKCH010000035.1:0-50456 GCA_040388215.1 Pseudomonadota bacterium
GTCACCAGCTAGCCATTCGATGCGTGCGGATGATTAAGACGACGCCAGATTGCCAATCCCCTCGCCGTCGAGGGATTGGTCACAACTACAAATACAAACCATGCACGGTATCGATTTTAAGCCCCGTCCCAGCGAAAGCTGCGGACAGGGTACCCAAAGCATTCCCAACGTATCGTCGCACCGGCTCCATTGCCTGGTGGCTATAGCGTCGGTGTCCCACCCGATCCCATTCCGAACTCGGCCGTGAAACCCGACTGCGCCAATGGTACTATCGCTCAAGCGATGGAAGAGTAGGTCGTCGCCAGGCATTGAAGCCTGTGCGGCAATACGTAAACGGAACGCTCAAAACCCATTCACCATGTCTCATACCCCCTTCGCTAACGCGAATGTCGCGGGGTGGAGCAGCCCGGTAGCTCGTCAGGCTCATAACCTGAAGGTCACAGGTTCAAATCCTGTCCCCGCAACCATCTTGATTTGCAACGTCTCCTCGGTCACCCCCGCGGAGGCTTTTTGCTTTTCCGCGCGGGCACATCGCGACAGCATCGAAGCAAGCTCTCCGCGCAGGTCGCTGAATGCCACCACGTCAATGTGCTTTTGGGGGGTATGATGCCGGCCTCGGCAGGCAGGCGATACCCCATGGCTCTGAAAGACCTCGAAGCACGCTACACCCCAAACGCGACAAGGATTACAAGCTTGCTGACGCGGAGGGGCTCTATCTTCTTGTTCGGCCCAACGGCTCGAAGCTCTGGCGCTTCAAATATCGTTTTGCCGGCAAGGAGAAGTTGCTCTCGTTTGGGAAGTACTCAGGCGTCGGGCTTGCCGATGCGCGGCTACGCCGTGCGGAAGCCAAGGTCGCATTGGGGCAGGGGCGGGACCCTGGCGCAAAAGACAAGCCGTCGGCCGTCACGACTTTCGAGGAGTTCGCCCGTGCGTGGCATGCGAACTGGCTGGCCTTGTTGGACGCGGTCATGCCTCGCGGCTTCAGACGAGGCTTGAGCGGGATGCGTTTCCGGCCTTCGGCAAGGTCGACCTTCGCAGCGTTACCAGCGCCGATGTGCTGGCGATGGTACGCAGCGTCGAGGCACGCGGTGCGCTCGCCGTCAGTCGCGGTCTCAAGCAGCATGTCAGTCAGATCTATCGCTTCGCGATCCCGCAGGGGTGGGCCGACAAGGATCCAGCCGAGCATTTGAGCAACTTGCTCAAGCCCAAGCCTCGCACCAAGCATATGGCCAAGGTCGGAATGGACGAGTTGCCGCACCTCGTTTGCGCGATTGACTGCTATGATGGTGACGAGACGCGAAAGCGGCGCGCTATCACCCGTGGGACGTTGTTGTTCACGCTGCTGACGTGGGCGCGGACCAATGAAACGCGGCTAGCGACGTGGGATGAGTTCGAGGGGCTCGATACACCTGACCCGATCTGGCGGGTGCCTGCTGCCCGCATGAAGATGGAGCGTGAGCATATTGTGCCGCTCGCATCGGCGGTCGTGGCGTTGCTGGGCGAAATGCGGAAGCTCCGTCTACGAATGCTTCAGGCTTGGGCGGATACCGTTATGCGGATGATTGACGTAGTGCCGGACCAAGACGCCGCTTCACGAACCAAGACGCCGCTTCAATCTTTGCGAGGAGCGCTGCTGAAAGCGTACTCGTAGCGTGAACGCATTTGAAAGCGGACCGTCCGCATTTCTGGTGGAAAGCCGCCTGTCCGATATCGGAAATCTAGCCAAGCAATTCCGATAGTTCGTTTCAAGCGCTGCCGCGCTTGATCCAGGTCGCCATTTTTTGCCACTGCCCGTGCTCAACCAGCGATCGTAACTCTTCCGTCTGAAGTGCAATCCAGCTTTGCATCAGCGGCGTGACGCGTTGATCGCGCAAGCGGGCTATCGATACAGACGAACGAAGGGCCGGGCGCTCAATCGGCCAGGCGCTGAGGTGGCCCGCATCCCGATCCTGCCAGACTGCGGCATGCGCTATGATCGAATAGCCGTCGCCCCGTCGCACCATTGCCTTTGTCAGCATCACGCTATCGGCTTCGAGGACGACATTAAGACGGATGCCGTTCTGGGCCGCGGCCTGTTCGATCAGCCTGCGATTGCTATGCGGAAGTGCCGGAAGGATCAGGGGGAGGCGTTCGAGATCGCCGAAGCGAACCGCAGTACGCTGCTCGTTCGGGGGACCGACAAGCATCATCGGTTCAGTGAAAAGCGGCTGCAGGTCGAACGCTTCCATCAGCGGCTGATTGTACGCGATCGCGACCTGTACGCTGCCGTCTAGCAGCCAGGCCTGGAGCGAGGTGCTGAGTCCCTCGCGAACGTGGAGCAGCACGTTCGGCCACAGCGCGCGAAACCGAGCGATCAACTGCGGCCCGATCACCTGACCGATCGCGGGGGTCAGTCCGACCGCTAGGTGTCCGCGTTCGGTACTTGTCTCGCTGCGAACATGATCGACGGTCTCCGCGACGTTCTGCAGCATCACTTCGGCGCGATCGAGCAACCGCGACCCGGCTGCGGTCAGCGCGACGCCACGACCGTGTCGGATCAGCAATGCGACGCCCAACTCTTCTTCGAGCTTGGCGATCTGCCTGCTGAGCGCAGGCTGCGCAATGTGCAGTTCCTCCGCCGCACGGCTGAAGCTGCCCGCGTGGACGATGGTGGTGAACGAGCGAAGTTCTTTCATGTCCATATCACCAGATATGCCGAATCGGCATGGACGACCATAGAAAAACGGTTTTTGATCTAGCTTGCGGAACGCCGTACCAATCCATCCAGAGAGAAGCGGCAGTAGACCGCACATCATTGCACCTTCATCCATCGCGGTGCCGGGCAGTGAACAATCGACGGGTGACAACCCGGAACCCTGGAGAGGCGCGTCTTGAAGCATCTGAAGAAACTTCACGTCCAGGTGCTGATAGCACTCGTTCTGGCAGTGATCCTCGGTCTGGTGGCGCCGACCTGGGGCACGGCGATGAAGCCGATCGGGCAAGCCTTTATCGCGCTGCTCAAGATGATGCTCGCGCCGATCATCTTCCTGACCCTTGTTCATGGACTGACACATGTCTCCGACATGCGTGCGCTGGGGCGGATGGGTATCAAGTCGCTGGTGTATTTCGAGGTCGTCAGCACTATCGCGATGGTTTTCGGTCTCGTCGCGGTCAATCTACTCCAGCCTGGCGTCGGCTTGCATGCCACCGACCTTGTCGAGCCGGCAGCTGCGGTAAACGCCGGCAAGATCGCGCCTGTCGACTTCTTTCTCCACATCATTCCGCACACGCTCGTCGACGCCTTTGCCACCGGCGACATCCTGCAAGTGCTTATGATCTCACTGCTCGCGGGCATCGCGATCAACCGCGTATGTGGTCCACACTCGCTGACGGTGCGTGGCATCGACGAAGCGCAGAAGATCCTGTTCAAGATGCTGAGCTTCCTGATGAAGCTCGCACCGCTCGGCGCATTCGGCGCAATGGCGGCTGCGGTCGGCAGTAATGGCGGCGAGACGCTCTTTTATCTGCTGAAGCTGATCGGCGTTTATTATCTCGCGTCCGCGCTCTTTGTCTTCGTCTTCCTCTGGGCAATCGCCTGGGCAATCGGCTTGCCGTTCCTCCCGATGCTCCGCCTCATCCGCGAGGAAATCCTGCTCGTCTTTGGCACCGCCTCAGGGGAGGTCGCCTTCCCGCGGTTGCTGGAGAAGCTCAAGAAGAGCGGGTGTGACGATGTCGTGGTCGGGTTCGTCCTCCCGGCAGGGTACAGCTTCAATCTCGACGGCACGTCGATCTACATGGCGGTCGCGATCGGGTTCATCGCGCAGGCGACCGACACGGCGTTCAGCCTGTGGCAGCAGGTCGGACTGCTTGCGATCCTGGCGCTGACGTCGAAGGGCGGGACGACGGTTGCAGGGGGCGCGTTCATCAAGCTCGCCGCGACGTTGCAATCGGTGCGCACGCTGCCGCTCGGCGGGCTGGGGCTGCTGTTCGGCATCGACCGGATCATGGCGACCGCGACCGCACTCACCAACATCGTTGGCAACACGCTCGCGGTGTTCGTCATCGCCCGCTGGGAAGGTGGCTTCAACCCCGCCGCCTTTGAGGCCGAAACGGGCCATGCCCCGGGGCGAAGTCTCCTGCGCGGGCCGGCAAGACCGATTGAGGAGCCTGCCGCCTCCACCGCCAATCCCCATGCAAAGGTCATCGCATGACGCGTCTTTCTCCCATCGATCCGGCTAGTCTGTCCGAAGCTCAGCAGCCGATTTACGATGCGATCGCAACCGGCCCACGCAAGGGTGTCCGCGGCCCGCTTGCCATCTGGCTGCATCGGCCTGAACTGGCTCAGGCGGCGCAGGCGTTGGGCCGCTACTGCCGATATGACAGCAGCGTGCCCGCACGATTGTCCGAGCTGACCATTTTGCTGATGGGCCGTCACTGGCTCGCCGAATATGAGTGGGCAGCTCACAAGCCGTTCGCGATCGACGCCGGTCTGTCGGTCGACGTGATCGACGCGATCCGCGACGACCGCGAGCCGCCATTCGCGGTGACGGACGAGCGGCTAGTCTATCGCTTCGTGCGCCAGCTCCACACGGAGCGGCAGGTCGACCAAGCGACCTACGATGCGCTCAAAGCCGAGATCGGCGAGCTAGCGATCGTCGATCTCGTTGGGATCGCTGGATATTACACGCTCATTTCCATGACCATCAAGGTGTTCGACGTGCCCGCGCCAGTCGGTGTCGCGCCCGAGCTGCCTGTGTCACTCACTTGAGGATTATCACATGACCGAGACGCTCGTTCCCAACGACCGGCTGAAGGACAAGATCGCGATCGTGACCGGCGCAGGATGCGTCGGTCCCGGTTGGGGCAATGGCCGCGCCGTCGCGGTCCTCTTTGCCAATGCCGGTGCCCGGATCTTCGCGGTCGACCGCGACCTCGCGGCGATGGACGAAACACTGCGCCGTATCCGCGAGGCAGGCGGGGAGGCGACGCCTTACGCCTGCGACGTCACCGACAACGACGCTGTCGCGGCGATGGTGGCCGCGTGCGTCGAGACCTATGGCAAGGTCGACGTGCTCGTGAACAACGTCGGCGGTTCCGCCGCGGGGGGCGCCGTGGCGCTGGCGGAGGATCGCTGGGACGCCCAGCTCGACCTCAACCTCAAGAGCGTGTTCCTGACCACCAAGCATGCCATTCCCGAGATGGAAAAGGTCGGGGGGGGCGCGATCGTCAACACCGCGTCGACCTCAGGCATCCGCTTCACCGGATCGCCGCAGGTCGGCTACGCGGCGAGCAAGGCCGCGGTCATCCAGTTCGGTCGCGTCACGGCGGTCGAATATGCGCCTAAGGGCATCCGTGTGAATACGGTTGTGCCCGGGCAGCTGCATACGCCAATGGTCGAGGCGCGGCTCGCCGGTCAGCGCAGCGGTGGCAATGTCGACGCACTGCTGGACAGCCGGCTGAAGCGCATTCCGCTGGGTTTCATGGGCGACGGCCGCGACACCGCGCAGGCTGCACTCTTTCTCGCTAGCGATGAGTCCCGCTTTGTCACCGGCACGGAAATCGTCGTCGATGGCGGCATGACCGCACGGTGCGACTGATCCGATGATGCTGGACCGCCCGAGCCGCCGCGAACTTCTGAATGGTGCAGCGATCAGTGTGGCCGCTGGACTGCTGGCCGGGTGCGTCAAGGCGACGAGCCAACAAGGACTATCGATGAATTCGACCAGGATGCCGAGCGGATCGTGGGATTGTCATACCCACATCTATGGTCCGTTTGACCGTTATCCGCTGGCCGCCAACGCCGCGTACACGCCACAGGCGGCACCCTTCACGGCGCTGCAAGCGCTGCATCGAAATCACGGTATCGCGCAGGGTGTGCTCGTACAGGCGGCTCCTTATGGGACTGATCACACGGCGATCCTCGACGCGATTGCGACGAGCAATGGGCGGTATCGCGGCATCGGCGTAATTGATGCGACGACGACCGATGCTCAGCTCCAGCGGCTGCACGACGGTGGTATTCGCGGCATCCGTTTCAATCTGATGGGCCATCTACCCGGCAGTCGTGATCCCGCAGCGTTGCGCCGGACTGCGGAGCGCGTTCACAGCCTCGGCTGGCATGTGCTGGTACACGGTGAAATGCCGGTGCTAATCCCCGTGCTTGAGCAGTGGACGACGCTGACAACGCCGTTGGTAATCGACCACATGGCGCGGCCCGATTTGACCAAGCCCGTGGATCAGACCCAGCCTGATGCGCTGGTTGCGCAGCTGCGTCACCCAGGTCGCTGGATCAAGCTGTCGGGCGTGGATCGTGCGATGCAGGGTCAGGCAGGGCCTTGGCCACAGGCGCGCGCGCATGCCCGCCTGTTGCTTGAGGCGGCTCCGGATCGCGCCATTTGGGGCACCGATTGGCCCCACCCGAACATCAAGGGCGCCGCGCCCGACGAGGCGGGGCTCCTCGCGTTCATCCTCGATGTCTGCGCGACCGACGCGCGGGCACAGGCGGTTCTGGTCGACAATCCCGGCCGGTTGTACGCCTGATGTCGGCCACCTTCGCCTTGGGGAATGCCCCCCCCGTTCGCGTACCCGACCCTGCGGTCCGCGTGCTTGATCCCCGGTTCGAGCGGTATCGACTGCCGCATGCGCGGGTCGAGCGCTTGGCGGGCGGTATGCGTTGGGCGGAGGGACCGGTGTGGATTGCCGATGGACGCTACCTGCTCGTCACCGATCTGCCCGAGGACCGCATTCTACGCTGGGACGAGACGACGGGCGCAATGTCGGTGTTTCGGCAGCCCGCGGGTCAGGCGAATGGCCTGACCCGCGATCGCAACGGGCGGCTGATCGCGTGCGAACATACCGGTCGTCGCGTGACGCGGACGAACCATGACGGCAGCGTCGACGTGATCGCGGACTGCGTCGAAGGGCAGCCGCTCAACTCGCCCAACGATGTGGTGGTCGCGCGCGACGGCGGTGTCTGGTTTACGGATCCGCCGTTCGGTTTGGTAAGCGATTACATGGGGCGTCGTGGCGAGGCTGCGCTGCCAGCTAATGTTTACCGTATCGACCCGGCAAGCGGCACGCTGGCCTGCGTCGCCGAAGATCTTGCCGGACCGAACGGACTGGCCTTCTCACCCGATGAACGCACGCTCTACGTCGTTGAGTCGCGGGCGCGGCCGCGGCGCATCGTAGCCTATGCGGTTGAAGCCGACGCTACGTTGTCGAACCGCCATGTCCTCATCGATGCGGGCGAGGGGACCCCTGACGGTCTGCGCGTCGATGCGGACGGTAATCTGTGGTGTGGCTGGGGCTCGGGTACTGCCGAGCTCGACGGAGTCCGCATCTTCGCGCCCGACGGGACCGCGATCGGCCACGTCGACCTACCCGAACGCTGCGCCAACCTCTGCTTCGGCGGAGCGCGGCGCAACCGGCTTTTCATGGCCGCGACCGGGTCCCTTTACGCACTCTACGTCAACACCGCCGGGGCCGCTTAAGAGCTCCAAGGAGAGGAATAATGAAACCAATTTCGACACTGCGCGGTCTCGCGATCGTGTCCTCTCTTGCGCTGCTGCCCACCGCAGCCTCCGCCGAAGTCATCGACATCGTCGCCACCGGCGCATTGCAGGGTGCAATGCAGAAGCTGAAGCCTGCCTATGAGAAGAAGTCCGGCAACACCTTGCGCATCGTCTGGGGGCCATCGTTCGGCCCGTCGCCGGAATCGATTCCGAGCAGGCTGAAGGCGAAGGAGCCGATGGACCTCACCATCGGCAGCGGCGAGATGATCGAGACGCTATCGGCCGATGGCTATTTTGCAGTGGCATCGCAGCGGCCGATCGCAGAATCGCGGATCGGCGTCGGCGTCCCGGCTGGCAAGCCCAAGCCAGATATCCGGACCGTCGAGGCGGTCAAGCAGGCGCTCCTGAAGGCCAACAAGATCGCGTATTCTCAAGGGGCAAGCGGAGTCTTTATCGGCGGTACGCTGCTGCCCAAGCTCGGCATCGCCGACGCGGTCAAGACCAAGACTGTCATCGCGGAAGGCAAGCAACTCGTCGGTACGCTGCTCGCCCGTGGCGATGCCGATCTGGGGATGCAGCAGGTCAGCGAACTGCGTGTGACGCCCGGCGTCGATTATGTCGGTCCGCTGCCTGAAGCGATCCAGAAGGTCAGCCGGTTTTCGGCGGTGCTCTCTGCCAAACCGGCGCATGCAGCCGCGGCGCGATCGTTCCTCGCCTTCCTGACGAGTGCCGAAGCCATGCCGCTGTTAACGGCAAGCGGGCTCGAACCCGTCAAATCTCAACGCAAATAACAAAACATCGGAGAGAGATCATGAAAAGCATCACTCGACATTTTGCACCGATCGCCATCGTTGCGATGGCCGTGGCACAGCCGGCCGCAGCACAGCGCCTCGGTCACGAACTCGTACGCTACGGTAACGTCCAGATCGACGTAACCACCCAGGGCAAGGGGCCAGTGATCGTCATGCTGCCCTCACTCGGAAGGTCCGGTCGCGACTATGACAAGGTTGCGGCACGGCTCCAGCAATCGGGCTTCCGCGTCCTTCGACCGGAGCCGCGTGGCATAGGCCGCAGCAAGGGGCCGATGGAGAAGCTGACCGTCCACGACTTTGCGCGCGACGTCGCAGCCGTGGTCGAACATGAGAAGGCGGGGTCCATCGTCGTGGTAGGCCACGCATGGGGTAACTTCCCCGCGCGCCAGCTTGCAACCGATCGCCCGGATCTCGTGCGCGGCGTCGTGCTCGTCGCTGCGTCCGCCGGCAAGGTGCCGCCAGGCTCCGGTGAAAAGCCTATCAACGCCGAGATGCGCGAAGCCATCGACGGCCCGAGCCATACGGAACTTCCTGAAGCCAAGCGGCTCGAATATCTTCGAAAAGCGTTCTTTGCGCCGGGCAATGATCCCCGTGTCTGGTTGGGCGGCTGGCACAAGGAAACGCACGACGCACAAGGCTATGCGCGCAACAACACGCCCGTCGACGACTATTTTGCTGCTGGTACGGCACCAATTCTCGATCTGCAGGCGCAATATGACACCGTCGCCCCACGGCGGTTCTCAGGTGTGTTGAAGAGCATGCTCGGCGACCGGGTGACGGTGCAGGTCATCCCCAATGCGGGGCATGCCATGGCGCCTGAGCAGCCCAAGGCAATGGCCGACGCGATCGCCGGGTTCGCCCGCAAGGTTTACGCCAAGTAGCGCTCCTGCTGCTCCTGCCTGACCATCAGGCGGGGGCAGGTCCTCAGCTGAAAGTTTCGGTCATGATCGACCATCGCGTCCTCAAGCGGGCGGCGATTACCCTGCCGCTTGTCTTCTTCCCATCCGTTGGCGCTGCGCAGACTAGCGGCGTGCCTCTCGCCCGATCGGTTCCCCAAGGCGACCTCGAGGCTCTCGTTCGAGCTCAGGCCGCCAAGATCGAAGGTTTGGAAACCCGCCTCCGTCTTCTCGAAACAGCGTCGAGCCAACGGTCGGCCGCTGCATTGGCGACGGCGCCGGTCACCGCACCCCCTCAGGCAGTACCGCCACCACCCGCGGCCTTGGCGTCAACGCAATCGGCAGAGACCGATCAGACGACAGCGAAGCCGTCGGGGCGCACCTACCGCTTCGCACATGCCGATGCTGCGCCTCCCGCAGCGGATCCGAGCAAAACTGCCGTCAAGTTCGTCAACGGACTTCCACGGATCGCATCTGCGGACGGAAAGGTATGGTTCCGGCCCAGGGGGCGACTCTTCTTCGATGCTTCGGCCACCGACGGATCCGATCAGGGCCGCGACATCAGTGGTACTAGCCTGAGTTCAGTACGTCTCGGCTTTGAAGGTGCCGTCGGCAAAATGTCCTGGGCTCTGGAGGGCGATTTCGCACGCAATCGCGTGGTGTGGAAGTCTGCGTTCGTGACGTTCCGTCATTCGCTCCTGGGGCTCGACGCCGAGACGAGCCTCGGCAACCGTTTCAATGACCGGACGATGGACGGCTCGGCTGGCGTAGGTGCCGCGCAGTTCCGCAACTTCAACGCGGTGGCGGGGCAGATCCTGCCGCAACGTGGCTATTGGGGCGTCGGTGTGCAGGAGCGCGTCTACGGATCGAACTGGCATGCTTCGCTGCAGGCGACCGGCGAGGATCCGAACAATATCGGCGACAACAATGACAGCTTCACGGTTCTGAGCCGTGCCCATTGGAATCCGGTCAAAACAAAAGCAGCCACGCTGCACCTGGGCGCGTGGGGCTTTCGTGAAGGCCTGCCCACCGGCGCCACCGGCGTCGTTCGCAACGCATCGATCGCAGGGGACTTCAACACGCTGGTCCGGGTCCTTCCCGGGACTCCGGGGGCAGTCCGGAGCGATGTCGGGTACGGTCTCGAACTTGCATTGGTAGCAGGCCGATTCTGGACGCAGAACGAATGGGGCCGTCGCGTGCTATACCGCGACACGGGGAATCTCAGTCACAGCGCGTACAGTATCGATCTCGGTGCATTCCTATTTGGCGGCAGGCCACCCTATGACGCCAGGCGTGGCGTGTGGGGCCGTACCGTCGTCGATCGGCCAGTCCTGGAGGGTGGGCCGGGCGCGCTTTCGCTCCAGGCGCGTTATGAGAACGTTGATTACAGCCATCTGCCCTTGGGAGGACGTGGCCAGGCTCTCACTCTAGGGGCGAATTGGTACCTTAGCAGTATCGCGCGCATCATGCTCGACGTGACCAACTGGGACCTAGACAATCGGACGGGGACCACGCCCGGCAAGGATGATGGGCACACCTTGAACGCCAGGTTCCAGCTTCAATTCTAACGCGGCCGCCCGGGCACCGGTTTCGTTCTGGACGTCGTGGGGATAGGCTGGTGGCATGACCATACCGCCAGCCGATCCTCGCTACATGCTCTCGCTCGCGCGCGGCCTTGCCGTCTTCGAGGCGCTAGCCGAACTCGGGCCGGGACAAAGTGTCGCCCGGATTGCGGAGGCCACCGGCTTGGCACGCGCAGTCTGTGCGCGATGCCTCTTCACGCTAGAAGAGGCAGGGTATGTTGAAAGTCGCGACAGGCGCTATGCCCTGCGACCGAGCGTCCTGCGGTTGGCGGCGGGCTATATGGGGGAACACTCCCTGCCGGCATTGGCGCAGCCGTTACTAGATCGGCTGCGCGACGCGGTGGGCGAGAGTGCGTCGCTCGGGGTGCTTGATCGTAACGAGGTCCTCTATCTGGCGCGGGCTTCGCGCGACCGTATCATGGCGGTTGGCCTGCACGTCGGTAGCCGGTTGCCCCTTGCGAACAGTTCCATGGGCCGAATCCTGCTGGCCCAGCTTTCACATGATGAACGCGACAGGATGCTGCGCGATCGGCCGCCGGTTGCGCATACGCCGCGCACGCTGACCAACATCAACGTGGTGATCGAGGAGCTGACCCGCGTCGAGCACGACGGATATGCACTGGTCGACCAAGAGCTAGATTTAGGACTCCGCTCGATCGCAGTACCGGTTCGTGCGCGCGATGGCCGGGTCGTGGCGGCGATGAACGTCGGTGCACATGCGCTGCGCGTCTCCTTGGCCGACATGACCGGCACGATCCTTCCCCAACTCATCGCGACTGCGGGGGAGCTGGGCGCGCAGCTTTCTTAAAACGCTTGCCGACATCCCTCAGGTCACGTATTTCGATAATCGAACTAATAGTTCGTTAATCGAACGATGGAGAGGGTATGACCCGCAAGATTTTTGATACGCCAGCCGCGGCGCTGGACGGATTGCTGTTCGACGGCATGACGATAATGTCGGGAGGGTTCGGTTTGTCGGGCAATCCGGAAAGCCTGATCCCCGAAATCCGCGCGAGCGGCGTGACCGGACTGACGGTCATCTCGAACAATGCCGGTGCCGACGGGTTCGGGTTGTGGATGCTCCTGGAAAGCCGGCAGATCGCCAAGATGGTCTCGAGTTACGTCGGTGAGAACAAGCTGTTCGAGCAGCAGTATCTGTCTGGGGAACTGGCGCTCGAACTGACCCCGCAAGGCACGCTGGCAGAACGCATACGTGCGGGTGGGGCCGGTATTCCCGCCTTCTTCACCAAGACAGGGGTCGGCACCGTCGTTGCCGAGAGCAAGCCGGTCGAGATCTTCGACGGCGAAGAGTATGTTCGTGAAACCTGGCTGCGTGCCGATGTCTCGATCATCAAGGCCTGGCGCGCCGATCCAGCGGGCAACCTGATGTTCCGCAAGACCGCACGCAACTTCAATCCCAATATGGCGACCGCGGGAAAGATCACGGTCGTCGAGGTCGAGGAGATCGTCCCGGCGGGCACGTTCGACGCCGACTGCATCCATACGCCCGGCATCTATGTCGATCGGATCGTGCTTAGCACCATCAATGAAAAGCGGATCGAAAAGCTGACAACCCGCGCGAGGGAGACCGTCTGATGGCCTGGACACGTGACCAGATGGCCGCGCGCGCTGCAGCCGAACTCAAGGACGGCTATTACGTCAATTTGGGGATCGGCATTCCAACGCTCGTTGCGAACCATATTCCCGACGGGATCGACGTGACGCTGCAGTCGGAAAACGGCATGCTAGGGATGGGCCCGTTCCCATTTGACGGCGAAGCCGATCCCGACCTGATCAACGCCGGCAAGCAGACGATCACGCAACTGCCCACGTCGAGTTTCTTCTCTTCCGCCGACAGCTTCGCGATGATCCGCGGTGGCCATATCGATCTCACCGTCCTCGGCGCGATGGAGGTGTCGGCAGGCGGCGACATCGCCAACTGGACGATCCCCGGCAAGATGGTGAAGGGCATGGGCGGCGCGATGGATCTGGTCGCCGGGGTCAAGCGCGTCGTGGTCGTGATGGATCACGTCAGCAAGAACGGCACGCCCAAAATCCTGCCCGAATGCAGCTTGCCGCTCACCGGCAAGGGATGCGTCGACCTGATCATCACGGATCTAGCGGTGATCGCCTGCGACCGGCCCGGCCTTCGGCTAATCGAATGCGCACCCGGAACGAGCGTCGATGAAGTCCGTGCGAAGACCGGCGCCCCCCTCACGGTCGCGCAGGAGTTCGTGGCATGACCGATGCCTTCATCTGCGATGCGATCCGAACCCCGATCGGTCGGCTCAACGGTTCCTTGTCGAGCGTGCGAACGGACGATCTTGCCGCGATCCCGATCCGTGCTCTGATGGCGCGCAATTCGCACGTTGACTGGCAAGCGGTCGACGACACGATCCTGGGCTGCGCCAACCAGGCGGGCGAAGACAACCGCAACGTCGCGCGGATGGCGGTGCTGCTCGCGGGGCTTCCCGAACAGGCTTCGGCATCGACGATCAATCGGCTGTGTGGCTCGGGTCTCGATGCGGTCGGATCCGCGGCGCGGGCGATCCGCAGTGGCGATGCCGAACTCATGATCGCAGGCGGTGTCGAGAGCATGACGAGGGCGCCGTACGTCATGGGCAAGGCGGGCAGCGCGTTCGATCGATCGCAGAGGATCGAAGACACCACGCTCGGCTGGCGCTTCGTCAACCCGGCGATGCAGGCTGCCTATGGCGTGGATACGATGCCGCAGACCGCCGAGAACGTCGCCGACGACTGGCGCGTGAGCCGCGAGGATCAGGATGCCTTCGCCCTCGCGAGCCAGCGAAAGACCGCTGTTGCCCAGCAGAACGGCCGCCTCGCTGCCGAGATCGTCCCGGTCATAATTCCCCAGCGCAAGGGGGACCCGATCGTGTTCGAGGCTGACGAACACCCCCGCGCCACGAGTCTGGAAGCGCTGGCCAAACTCCGCCCTGTCGTCCGCCCCGACGGTACCGTCACCGCAGGAAACGCGTCGGGTCTAAACGATGGAGCCGCAGCGATGTTGGTTGCATCGGAAGCGGCCGCGAAGCGGCATGGTCTCACACCCCGCGCGCGCGTGATCGGCATGGCGGCACACGGTGTCGCACCCCGGATTATGGGCGTAGGCCCGATCGAGGCAGCACGTCGGTTATTGGCCCGGACAGGTATCGATCTCGATCAGATCGACATTATCGAACTGAACGAGGCCTTTGCCGCGCAGGCTATCGCGACGTTGCGCGACCTCGGTGTCGACCCGGCGGATCCACGCGTCAATCCGAACGGTGGGGCGATAGCGCTTGGTCATCCTCTTGGTATGTCGGGGGCACGCATTACGATGTCGGCCGTCGAGGAATTGCACCGTACGGGAGGACGTTACGCGCTTGCGTTCATGTGTATCGGGGTCGGGCAGGGGATCGCATTGCTCGTCGAACGCGTCTGAGCCTCTGGTCGTATCGCTAGAAGGCATAGGACAATATGCCGATATAGTATTTGTCCCTATCCCACTGATCCGTACTCTCCAAGTAAGCTACAAAGCTAGTAAAAACATAGAGTATGGAGAGTATGGCCGTGAATATTAGGTATGGGATTGCTGCATTCGCTGCTGTCGCGTGTTTGACTGCAACTCCGAGTGTGGCGCGTACGTCGGAGGTAACGCGCAGCGTAGTGAAAAGGGGTCCTGTTCAGATAGAAGTTGTCGAACAGGGAAAGGGACGGGCCATCGTTATTCTGCCATCGCTGGGACGATCGGCCGAGGATTACGATAAGGTCGCTGAGTACCTCGCCGAGGATGGTTTCAGGGTGATCCGGCCGGAGCCGCGCGGTATTAAAAATAGCAGGGGTCCCATGGCGGATCTTACGCTGCACGATTTCGCGGCCGATGTCGCAATGGTGATGGACGACCGAAAAACGGGCTCTGCCATTATCGTGGGGCACGCATGGGGCAGCCAGCCCGCGCGAATGCTCGCTGTCGATAGACCGGATCTGGTGCAGGGCGTCGTGATGGCTGCGGCGTCGGTCGGCAAGCTTCCGCCAGGTTCGACCGAAAAGCCATACGGCCGTCTCCGCGAAGCGATCGATGGATCGGGCAACCCCAAGCTACCACGTGAGCAACGGCTCACGTACCTGAAGCAGGCTTTTTTCGCTCCGGGCAACGACCCAAGCTCCTGGCTGGAGGGGTGGTATCATGAAACGCACGATGCCCAGGCTCACGCCCGCAATGTCACGCCCATCAACACGTACTTCTCCGCGGGCAAGAGCGTGCCGATCCTCGACTTGCAGGGGGAGCATGATGCCGTCGTCGTGAAAAACGTGTTGCAAGCTCTCGTCGGAGACAGGGTTGAGACGAAGGTTATTACGGGTAGCGGCCATGCAATGGCGCCCGAGCAACCGAAGAAGATGGCCGACGCGATCGCGGCATTCGCCAACCGAATCTACGCAAAGCCGACCAAGTTGGCGGTTCGCTAAATCTAGAGGTCCGCGGCGCCCGTTTGTTCAGCAGCGGGCGCCTCATTTGTGCATGCTCCTGACCCTACTGGTCGAAATCATTTTCCGCAGGGTCGGTCCCATTCAGACGTGCCCAAGAGGCCTGCGTTCCGTGTTGCTGAGCCCTGTTCACGAATTGGGACGCTACCAGCCACCCTTTGATCGGTCGAAGTGGAAGGAGAGTACCGAGTATCATCACGGGGAGGGAGGTGAACAGGTGTACCCACCATGGCGGATCGAAGGCGACCTGTATCCACACAACGAAAAAAGCCAGCGGGAAGGCGACAATGCAAAGCGAAAAGAACGCGGGGCCATCATCAGGCGCCGCAAACCTGTAATCGAGACCACAAGACTCGCAATTATCCGAAACTTTAAGCCACGACTTAAACATATGGCCCTTGCCGCAGCGAGGGCATAGGCCTTTCCATCCGCATTTCATTATCCAACGAAATGCTCCATCGCTTGGCGGCGTCGAGTGTATTTTCTGTTGCTGCGTCATGATAACGATATGGGGTTCTGCGAGTCATGTTACCATTGGACTGATTGTCCACTCAGATCAGCACGCGCATGCCGCCACCTTACGAAATCAAATAGGCTAGGCTGACCCCTTGCTTGTCCAGTTCTTCCGTTGGCTAGCAGCGATCACGACGGCTCGGCGCTAAGATTGCCTCGAACAACCAAAACCGTTTCCTAAATCATTTACCTCTAAGCCAGAATCGGCAGAAGGCTTCACGGGGCGCCTTGAGTGTCAAAATTATTATACCGTGAAGGAACACGCGGCGTTGAACAGTACCCCCGTTAAATCAGGGTCATTTGCATAGAGGTTCAATACTCCGTGCAGGGGACTAGAGCCTGACTGGGGAGGTAAGGCTTTAATGACGCGTTTTGGATAAGCGCTTACGAGGGGGATATCCGACCGAGATATTTAAGACGGCGTCGGCCGAGACAGGGCATCCAGCGCTGCCGATACCTGCAGGCGCAAATCGTTGTCCCGGGTAATTTCCAGCATCGCGCTGAGGCTGTTGCGGGCGCTGACAACATCTCCTGCGACTAGCTGAAGTCTGGCTCGCTCCCACCAACCATGGACGTGCGTGGGCGCCACGATCGTCATCCGGTCATACAGGACCAGCGCGCGAGCAGGATCGCCGGCCTGCTCGGCACGGGTCGCCTGATTGAGCAGCAGTCGAACGAGCGCCGATCGGTTCGACAGGGGAAGCATCCCGTCAGGAAACCGTACTTGGCCTGCATCTGCTCCAACAAGGCCTCCACCTGTTCAGGGGCAACTGTGCGAGCGTCATTGAATGGATCGATGATCAGCGGATCCGATACGTCGCCAAGTTGGACCAAGACGTGGCCGGGGGTATTGAGCGGCATCGCTGACCACCCAAGGCGGCGTGCCATCGCCACATAGAGAATTGAAAGACTGATCGGCAGACCGAGCCGCCGATCGACGACGGCGATCAGATCCGCATTCTGGGGATCGTCGTAGTGTGTGCGGTCGCCGGAAAACCCGAACTCTTCAACCATCACGCTGCTCAGTGCCTGGGCCTGTGCTGCGGTGCCTGCTGCGTCGCCGTCGGCAGCGCGTAGGGCTATTTCAATGTCGGTGAGCGCGTCGATGTATTCATCGAGATCGACATCGGGATGGTCGAGCGCTGCCAGTTCGAGTGCGGCCAGATCGAGCTCGATCTCGCCGTCTTCCATAAGCCCGAGATGAAGAATGGTATTGGTCATAAGGGTCTAAATGGGGGCTATCCGGACCGTTCCTATAACAACGCATGATTTGGGGTGGCCGGTCCGTTGACGAGTATCCTATGTGAGCATCGCGTCGCGCAGCACAGGCGGTTCCGCCTCGTCTCTCGCCAAACGGTTCAGGCAATTGTGAATTTTGATTCGGCGACTCGCTCGATCGGTACGCACAGTGTCCACCATAGTTAGCGACGAGCAACGGCGAGCTGTCCATATAAAGGTCTGCATTTAGCGAACCCGAAACATCAGTAGGCGGACGGAAGGGAAAATGCTCCGGGGGTTACGCTGTGACCGCCAGGGAATGTCGGGCTTTGCTCGCGCCGCTCCCCGCAACCATCTTCCTACCATACCCACACACATAGCACCCCGTAGCAACAACTCCGGGGCTTTTCGCGTTTTTGCCCTGTTTCTCCTCACGTGGCAGCCATTCGAGGATGGCACCTAACCCGCCGTGCAGCGCCACGTGCGCCTCGCCGCGCTTTATGCCGGACGACAGCGTTTACGCGCTAGATGGGATAGCGGATGCATGTGCGATCTCATCCGATTTGCCGCAAAACCAGCCTGATGCCCGTCGAGGGGACGATCGACGAATGATCTCGGGCATCGTCCACCTGCTGAAGGTGGGCTGTAGCCAGCGCGGCAGACTATGGCCCGCCGCCGCCGATCTCCTTTCGCTTTAACCGCTGATCGCAGCGAGGGTTCTAACTGCAATTGCTTGCCGCGCTGGTCGAAGCAGTTATCGTGACCGAGAGCACCACGATCTACAGGACGTGCATCAAGATCCGCCCTGCAGCGCTTTGCGCGAAAGGGGGCGCTCGACACAAACGATTGGACGCTCGCGTGACGGCTGGACCGCAAAAATCGATGCGCGTCCTTTTCGCAAGTCGTCGACGGAATCAGCCAGATTGAACGGGATGGCTCAACCACAACCATGTTTGCCGTCACCCTCCCCCCTGGGTTGCCGCGGCGGACCATGCGACGTGGGGTGCTAATACACTTGAATATTGCGAGGCCTTGGTAGGGTCGCGAGATTGCTACTCCCCAGAGCATCGAGAAAAGACGCGCATGCTGACGGAAAAGGCTGTGAGCCTGCTCGCCATCGATGAAGCGCGTACATCGGCTCGAGTTGTACGATTATCGATCCTCGGCATGTCACGTGTGTAGGTGCGCTACGCTGGTGGCGGTGTGTGGATGGCGACCGTGCTCGCGCCGAACTGATTGAGCACCGATGCTGGATCGGCGCCGACGTCACCACGTATCTGGTGTCTTCATCCAGTTGTTGCCTCACGTCCGTCCAGAGTGATGGTGCTGGCGGCGTTCTGCGCGGGGACGTCGATTGTCGACGCTCTGGCCACGCTATCCTGCAACGCCGCGACGCGCTTGCCCTTGAGCATGGCTGCGCCGGTACCGGTCCAGTTGTGGACGGTGACGGCGATCGTTTTCCACCAAGGCTTGAATTGGCCCTCGGGCTTGGCGAAGTCGATCGACAGGCCGGTCGGCGTAATCGTGCAGCGCACCGTCTGCCGGAAATAGCCGCGGCGGGTGTAGGCCAGGGTGCTGCCGTCGTCCTCGTAGAGCGTCCCCATGCAGTCCGCGCCAGGATAGATGTCGAGCCGCAGCGGACCGTTCGGGGTCTCGCTCGTGCTCTGGACCAGCGGTTGGCGGGGCAGGATCGTGCCGGCGCGGACGAACACCGGCAAGTGATCGAGGCGCGGCGTTTCGGTCACGCGGTCGCCGAGCGTGCGCGCGGTCGGTACGGCCTGCGTCGCCGACTGGATCGGACCGGCGGCGGCGGGCTCGGGCGTGCCGACGCGCTGTCCGGTCCAGTAATCATACCAGCCGCCCGCGGGGAGGCAGACGTCGTAGGTCTGCGGCGACTCGGGCTTGGGTGGCGGCGCGATCAGCAGCGACTTGCCGAGCGTGAACGCCATCGACTGGTCGCACGACGCGGTCGCGGCGGCGGGATAATCGTAGAACACCGGGCGCATGATCGGATCGCCGAACCGCGCGTTCTGGTCCGCCAGCGCGTAGAAATACGGCATCAGGCGATAGCGCTCCTCGATGAAGCGGCGGCGGATCGCGAGGTGATCGGGGCCGTCGACCCATGGTTCCACGCGAGGGGTGCCGGTCGCCGAATGGTTGCGGAACACCGGCGTGAACGCACCGATCTCGGTCCAGCGGGTGAGCAGGTCGGGGCTCGGGCCGCCCGCAAACCCGCTGACGTCGGCGGCGCTGTAGCCGAAGCCCGACAGCCCGAGGTTGATGATCTGCTGCACCGAAAGCTTGAGGTGATCCCAGGTCGCGCTGTTGTCCCCGGTCCAGGTGACCGCATAACGCTGTCCGCCGGCATAGCTCGCACGGGTCATCACGAACGGACGCTCGTCGGGGCGCAGCTTGAGCAGGCCGTCGAACGTCGCGCGCGTGTTGAGCATGCCGTAGACGTTGTGCGCCTCGCGGTGATCGGTGATGCGCGCCGCGAAATCGTCGCTGTCGATGCGGTGGCGGGTGTCGAGCGGCATCGTCTTGGTCGGCGTCTCGAAGATCGCCGGCTCGTTCATGTCGTTCCAGAAGCCTGCGATCCCGGCGTCGAGAAAGCCCTTATATTGCGTGCCCCACCAGGCCCGCGCGGCGGTTTTGGTGAAGTCGGGGAACACCGACGGACCCGGCCAGACCGGCGCGACATAGGGGGTGCCGTCCGCATTCTTGATGAACGCGTCGGCCTTCATCCCGCTCTGGTACGGCGCATAGCCTTGCTCGACCGCGGCGATGTGGAGGTCGGTGATCGCGACCAGCTTGATGCCGTCCGCCTTCATCTCGGTTGCGAGCTTGGGCAGGTCGGGGAAGGTCTTGGCATCGGTGGTGAAGGGGCGGTTGCGATCCTGATAGCCGATGTCGAGCCAGATGACGTCGGTCGGCACGCGGGCGCTGCGCAGGCGGGCGGCGATCTGGCGGACCTCGTCGGCGCTGCCATAGCTGTAGCGCGACTGCTGATAGCCGAGCGCCCATTTCGGCGCGAGCGGGGCGTGGCCGGTCAGGTCGGCGTAGCGGCGCGTGACCTCGGCCATCGATGGCCCGGCGATGAAGTAATAGTCGATCGGGCCGTCGGGGCCGCCGAACGAGAGCGTCTCGGCATCGCGGTGGCCGAAGTCGAACCAGGTGCGGTAGGTGTTGTCGAGGAGGATGCCGTAGCTGCCTCCCGCGCCGCCGGAGCCGATGAAGAAGGGTATCGACTTGTAGATCGGATCGTCCGCGCTGCTGAACCCGAACGCGTCGGTGTTCCAGTCGACGAAGCCGTGCCCGCGACGGTCGAGGCCCTGCGTCTTGTCGCCCAAGCCGTAGAAATGCTCGGCGATCGGTAGCGTCTTCGAAATCGCGAACGCCTTGCCATCGGTCGCGACGGGCGCGGCGTCGGCGGAGATGATCTTGCCGTCGAGCGTCTCGAAGGTGATCGCGCCGCCCGCGCCGACGCGGACGCGGACGCTGGCGGTGGCGAAGCCGTCGGGGGCGGCGGTGACGGCGATCTTCTGGTGGCGGATCGCGGCGGGGACGGCCCAGCTGGCGTCCTCCGGGAACAGGCCGTTCTTGTCGACGCGCACCCGGATCAAACCGTCGGTCATCGCGGTGATCCGCGTGGTGGTCGTGCCGACATGGACGTCGATACCGTCGCCCCGTGGAGTCACTGTGGGCGCGGGTGCGGCGGCCGCTGCGGGCATCTGCGCGTGGACGGGGACGCTGCACACGCCAGCGGTGGCGGCGAGCAGGAGGGCTAGGCGTTTCATACGGTATCCTTGTGGTCCGCTAAGTCGCGGAGGCGAGAGGCGTGTGACCCGAAATTCGATGCGCAACGGGTCAGGAAATCGTCGATCTTGGGCAGGTCGATGGGATCGATGTCGGCTCCGGGCGGGACTAGCCGCGCGGCATCGGGGAAGGTTCCGTAGCCGGCGAACAGGCAGTGCCAGCTGATCGCGGAATAATAGCGGCCGAGCCCGGCGCGATCGATCGCCGCGACCATGTCGGCGCCGGTGAACCAGGTGGACATCAGCATCTTCAGGTCGTCGGACAACGCCTCGACCCGGCGCGCTTCTGCCCAATAGCCGGTCGGATCGACGTGGCGCTGGTTCAGCCGGTAATGCGCGACGATGTAATCGCGGACGCCGTCGTAGCGCGCGGCGATCCGCGTGTTGAACGCGGCCCGGACCGCGTCGGTCGCGCCGCCCTGATCGATCCCGTCCAGGAACGCTTCGACAGTGGCGATGACGAGATGCAGCGCGGTCGCCTCGAGCGGTTCGAGGAAGCCCTGTGCCAGCCCGACGGCGAGCGCGTTGTGCGACCAGCTGTCACGGACGCGGCCGACGCGCATCCTGAGGTGGCGGGCTTCGCCGGCGTCGTCGCCGATATGCGCGCGGAGTTCGGCCTCGGCCTGCGCTTCGGTCAGGTGACGGCTGGAATAGACGTAGCCGTTGCCGTTTCGACTGGTCAGCGGGATGTGCCATGCCCAGCCGGCCGACAGCGCGGTCGCGCGCGTCTGGCTCGGGATAGGCGCACCGGGTGCGTGCGCGGTCGGCATCACCACCGCGCGGTCGTTGAACAGCGCGTCGGCGTAGCTCACGAACGGCACGTCGAGCGCGCTGAAGATCGTGCTGCGAAACCCGCTGGCGTCGATGAAGACATCGCCTGCGATGCGCTCGCCATCGGTATCGATCAGCGCGGCGATATTGCCGGTCTGCGTGCGCTCGACGCTGGCGATACGGCGCTGGAGGTGCACCGCGCCCAGCGTTTCGGTCGCGTGCTTGGCCAGGAAGGCGCCGACCTTGTACGCGTCGAAGTGATAGCCGTAGCTGACCTCGAACGGGAAGTTCGCGGCTGGCTGCGGCGCGCAGTGCGCGGCGGCTAGGCGAGCGGGGAGCAGGAACTGGTCGGGGTGCGCCTCGACATCGCGACCGGTCCGTTGGGCTCGCGTGTTGTAGAAGAATTGCGGTGCGGTGTGGCCGTCGAGCGCGGTGGGGAAGGGGTGGAAATACTGCTCGTACCCAGCGCGGTCGGACCAGCCTTCGAAGCCGATCCCCAGCTTGTAGGTCGCGTCGCACGCCGGCATCCATTCGGCTTCGGCGATGCCGAGCGTGTCGAAGAAGTGCTTCAACTGCGGCGTCGACCCTTCGCCGACGCCGACGATGCCGATCTCGGGGCTTTCGACCAGCGTGACGCGGACGCCGCGATCCCGCCAGCGATGTTCGACCAGGCACGCGGTCATCCACCCGGCGGTGCCCCCGCCGAGGATGACGATGTGCTGGCCGAGCCCGTTGATCACCGCCGCAGGACCAGCCCGGACAGCGGTGGCAGCGTCGTCGTGTCGGCGCCATCGGTCGCGAACAGCATGTCGCTATCGGTGGCGACGCCGGTCGGCCAGCCGCGCGGTTCGTCGCCAAGATTGAACACGCAGAGCAGCGTCTCGTCTTCGGACTCCCGCTCGAACGCGATCACCGCATCGTCGCTGTGCACGATCCGCAGGCTCCCGAGCCGCAACGCCGGATGCGCTTTCCGCGCCGCGATCAGCGTCCGCGTCCAGTGCAGCAGCGACGTCGCATCCGCTTCCTGCGCATCGACCGCGATCGCGCGATGGTCCTCGCCGAACGGCAGCCACGGCTCGGTGCTGCCGAACCCGAGATCGGGCGCCGCACCGATCCACGGCATCGGGGTGCGCGCGCCGTCGCGGGACAGAGTCAGTGGCCAGTTCGCGATCGCCTCGGGATCGAGCAGGTCGGCGAAGGCGATGTCGACCTGGGTCAGCCCGAGCTCTTCGCCCTGGTACAGGAAGATGTTGCCGCGCAGCGCGACGAGCAGCAGGATCTTCATCCGCGCGAAAGCGTCGCGCTGGTCGGGCGTCGTCCAGCGCGAGATCGCGCGCGGTGCGTCATGGTTCTCGAACGCCCAGCTCGGCCAGCCCAGACCCGGCGTATCGGGCCAGTTGCCGACCGCATCGACGATCAATTCGGGCGTCAGCCGGTCCGCGTACAGGAAGTCGAAACCGTACGCGCTGTTGAGCCGGCCATTGCCGCCGGTGAACAGCTTCATCTCGCGGTCGCTGTCGTCGCCACCGACTTCGGCGACGGTGAACCCCGCGCCATATTCGTCGAGCAGTGCGCGGATCCGCTCGATGAACCCGACGATGTCCGGATGGCTCTGGTTGTGCAGCTTCATCTGAAAATCGAACGACCGGGTGCGCGCGCGGTTAGTCGCGGGTGCGGGCGGATTGTCGGTCAGCGCCGGGTCGTGCATCGCGAAGTTGATCGCATCGAGGCGGAAGCCGTCGACGCCGCGATCCAGCCAGAATCGCGCCGTCGCGATCAGCTCGTCCTGCACCGCGGGATTATGACCGTTGAGCTGCGGCTGGTCCTTCAGGAAATTGTGCATGTAATATTGGCCGCGTCGCGCGTCCCAGGTCCAGGCGGGGCCGCCGAACACCGACTGCCAGTTCGACGGCGGGGTGCCGTCGGGCTTCGCATCGGCCCAGACATACCAGTCCGCCTTGTCGCCGCTGCGCGAGGCGCGGCTCTGGCGGAACCAGTCATGCTCCTCCGAGGTGTGTGAATAGACCTGGTCGATGATGATCTTGAGGCCGAGCGCATGGGCGCGGGCGATCAGCGCGTCGAAATCGGCGAGCGTGCCGAATATCGGATCGACGTCGCGGTAATCCGACACGTCATAGCCGAAGTCCGCCATCGGCGAGGTGAAGAACGGCGACAACCACACCGCGTCGACACCGAGCGCGGCGACATAGTCGAGATGCGCGGTGATGCCGGCAAGGTCGCCGATCCCGTCGCCGTTCGAGTCGGCGAAACTGCGCGGATAGATCTGATAGATCGTGGCGCCCTTCCACCAGGGCGTCGGGGTCTCGGAAGGGGTCATCGGTCTCGATCGTAAAAGGGTGTCGGCGTCGGGGGTCATGCGGCCAGGCCCGCCGCGGCGGCGCAGTGCTGGGCGACGAACGCGGCATGATCCTGCATCTGGCCTGCCTCGCGTGCGTTCAGCTTGTCGATCGTGTCCATGAACTCGGCCAGATCGGCGGGCGATATCGCATCCGCCAGGGGATGATGGCCGCGCGGCACGATGCCTTGCCCGGCGAGCACCTGAAGCCAACCGACTTCGGTGAACAGCTCCTCATGCTCGCGGACGATGTGCCCGCTGCCGCGCCACAATTCGATCTTCGCGGCCAGCGTGTCCGGCACCGCCATGTCGCGGCACTCGCGCCAGAACGGCATGTCGTCGCGCGTTGTCGCCTTGTAGTGGAGGATGATGAAGTCGCGGATGCGATCGTATTCGAAGTCGCTCTGGCGGTTGAACTCGGTGCGATCGGCGTCGGCGATGACGCGCCCCGGCAACAGCTTGAGCAACCGCGCGATCGCCGACTGGATCAGGTGGATGCTGGTGGATTCGAGCGGCTCCATGAACCCGGCGGCGAGCCCGAGCGCGACGACGTTGCGGTTCCACATCTGCTTGCGCCGCCCGGTGCGGAACGTGATCATCCGCGGATCGGCCATCGCCGGGGTGTCTAGCCCGCTGAGCAGCGTCGCGGTCGCCTCGTCCTCGCTCATATGCGCGCTGGAGAACACCACGCCGTTGCCGGTGCGATGCTGCAACGGGATCCGCCACTGCCAGCCCGCCGCGTGTGCGGTCGAGCGGGTGTAGGGCGTAAACGCCTTGCTCCGCGCCGATGGCACCGCGATCGCGCGGTCGCACGGCAGCCAGTGCGTCCAGTCCTCATACCCCGTGCCGAGCGCCTCTTCGATCAACAGCCCGCGAAACCCGGTACAATCGATATAGAGGTCGGCGGCGACGGTCGTGCCGTTCTCCAGTACGAGCCCGGAGACATCTCCGCTCTCCCCATCGCGCGTCACGCGGACGATCTTGCCTTCGATCCGGTTGACGCCGCGGGTCTCGGAATAGCGCCGCAGATAGCGCGCGTAGAGCCCGGCATCGAAATGATAGGCGTACGGCATCGACGGCAGCGTCCGGGCGGTACGAGCCGGCCCCCGCTGCATCCGCTCGGCGAGCGCAGCGTGCGTGTTGAGCGAATAGGCGCCGACATTACCGGCGAGCCCGAGCGACCGCGCGCGCAGCCAATATTGGTGGAACGGCAGCAAGCCGACATCGCGGCCGACATCGCCGAACGCGTGCATGTAGCGATGGCCCTGCTTGAACCAGTCGACGAACTCGATGCCGAGCTTGAACGTGCCCTCGGTCGCACGGAGGAACGCGTCCTCGTCGAGCCCGAGCGCATCGTTGAACAGATGGATCTGCGGGATCGTCGCCTCGCCGACGCCGACCGTGCCGATCGCGTCGGACTCGATCAGATCGATCTCGTATCCCGTCTCCAGGAACCGCGCGAAGGTTGCCGCCGCCATCCAGCCAGCGGTGCCGCCGCCGGCGATCACGATACGCAAAGGGTGATTGGCCATCGTCTACGTCCCCGCTTCGAAACCGTCAGGTGCCGCCATTGCGGAGAAAATACGGGGCGGCGTCAACCGCCCCGCGATCGGCGTCAGAACTTATAGGTGATGCCGACATAGTAATCACGACCATAGCGCTGATAGTCGATCACCTGGCGCGGATCGTCGTTCTGGTAGGTGACGAACGGCCGGTCGGTCAGGTTCTTCGCCTGTGCCAGGATCGCGAAGTTCGCGAGCGGTCCGCTCTGGAACTCATACCCGATCTGCGCATCGAGGATCCCCTCCGACCGCGCGGTGCGATACGTCGGGGTGGCCGACAAGCCGGCGACTTCGGCGAGGAAGCTGGAGCGGTAGCGATAGTTCGCGCGCGCCTGGAAACCCCATTTCTCGAAGTAGATCGTGCCGCTGCCGGTCCATTTTGACAGGCCGGGCAGGGTGATCGCGTCGGTCGGGTTGCTGCCATACTTGATCGTCGACTGGGTGTAGTTGCCGCTCGCGAAGATGCCGAAGCCGTCGAGCGCGGACGTGATCGCCTTGAAGGGCAGCGACACCGTGCCTTCGACGCCGAGCACCTCGCCACGACCGGTATTGGCGGGCGTCGAGACATTGCCGATGGTCTGGCCTGCGGCGATCACCTGCGCCTGCTGCGCCGCGGTCAGCGCCGGCAGCAAGGCCGAGAAGTCATAGGGCAGCGAGTTGTTGGGATCGACGAAGTCGGTGAGGTGCTTGAAATAGCCCGACAGCGCGACATAGCCGCCACCGCTGAAATACTTCTCGAACGACAGATCGATGTTGGTCGACTGATACGGCTTCAGATTGACGTTGCCGCCGGTCGACGTGAACACCGGGAACAGCCCGGCGGGCGTCTGACCAATGTTGGTCAGGTTGATCGCGACGTCCTGCGTGACGCGCTCCTGATCGAGGCGCGGGCGCACCATCGTCTGCGAAGCACCGACCTTCACGAAGCCCAGCGGGATCAACTCGACCGACATCGTCGCCGATGGCAGGAAGTTGGTGTATTTCAGCGACTGCGTCACCGGTGCGATCGTCACCGCGCCGCCGACGACGCTGGCGATCTGGCCGGTCGAGCTCTGGTCCGAATGCACCACCTGCGCACCAATCGAGCCCTTTAGCGGCTTGTCGCCGACGAGGCCGTCGAGCGTGATCTTGGCGTAGCCGGTCCACACCTTTTCAAGCACGACATTGTCGCGCACCAGTGCGGACGGACGACCGTCGAACGCCGACTGCAGCGTGTTGTTGTAGAGGTACAGCGGGTCGAGCGTCAGCATCTGAGGGATGCCGAGATAGTCGAGCGCGACGTTGGTCCCGAGCAGTGCCTCGCTGGGAACGCTGCTGCTGAGCGGCGAACCGCTGGCGACGGTGCAGTTCACGCCCCCGCCTGGGGGACACAGAAAATAGGACGTGTAGTCGCTGGTCTTCTTGCGCTGGCTGTAGTTGCCGCCCGCTTCCCAACCCTTAACGACGCTGTCCGAGAACTCGCCGTTGAGGCTGGCGCGGAGCGACTTGAGATCGTCCTTGAAGCTCGGCCGGTTGAGGAAGCCGGTCTGGACGACCTGCTGGTTGCCGTTATTGCCCCAGCCCTGCGGATCGGTCAGCTTGAAGACGTTGGTGTTGGTGTAATCGAGCGTCGGCGAGAAGGTATAGGTGCCGTTGCCGTTCTGCTTGACCGAGACGGTATCGGCCGCGCCGCTCTTGGCGAACCCGGTGCCGGTGTTGGTTTCGAGCAGGAAGTCGGTGCGCTTCGCGCGGCTCCAGCTGGCGTCGACGTTCAGGTGAATCGTCTCGGTCAGCTTGAGGTCGTTGTTCCAGCCGAGCGAGAAATTGTCCGCCTTGCGCTGGTTATAGTCGTTGCGCTGCACCCCGAAGACGTTGCTGAACGTCGCACCGGTCGCGAAGCCGTCGGCGACGGTCACCCCGGAAACGGTCGTGCCGCCGGGCGCGGTCGGCGTCGTCAACTGACCCGCCAGCGGGAATTCGATGCCGCGCAGGATCTGCGTTTCCTCGAAGTGCGAGTACAGCGCGTCGAAGGTCGAATGGAAGCTGTCGGACGGCTGCCACTCGATCGTGGCGACGCCGCCATAGCGCTTCAGCAGGTTCGACTGGACATACGGCTTGGCGCCGTTGAGCAGGAACGGATCGGTCGCGGTGCCGGTGCCGCTATAGCCCCATGCGTTATAGCGCTCGTCCTGCGACGGCGTCTGCGTCGCCGACACGCCGATCGCGATGCCCAGCGTGTCGTTGGCGAACTTGTCGACATAGGTCGCCGATGCGCGATAGCCGTAGCGCTCGCCGTCCGGATTGAGCTTGTCGATGCCGTTCATCTGCGCACGCGCGCTGACCGCGATGATCCGGTGCGCCTGGTCGAGCGGGCGCAGCATGCGCAGGTCGACGGTGCCGGCGACACCAGCGGCGATCAACGAGGCGTCGGCCGACTTGTAGACGTTGACGGTCTTGAAGAATTCCGACGGATATTGGTCGAACTCGACGCCGCGGTTGTCGCCGGTCGTAACCTGTTCGCGGCCATTGAGCAGCGTGGTCGAGAAATCGGGGCCGAGGCCGCGGATCGACAGGCGCTGGTCGCGGCCTTCGAGACGCTGTGCGGTCACGCCGGGCAGGCGGGCGAGCGAGTCCGCGATCGAGACGTCGGGCAGCTTGCCGACGTCTTCGGCGGAGATCGAGTCGACGATCAGGACCGACTGGCGCTTGATCTTGGCGGAGGATTCCAGGCCGGCGCGGATGCCGGTGACGACGATATCGTCACCGCCGGCGGGCCCATCCTGCGGTGCGGGGTCCTGCGGTGCGGTCGGCACGGCATCGGCAGGCTGCGGCGTCGGTGCCGCGACGGTCGGGACCGCGTCGACCTGCGCTGGTGCGGTCGAATTCGCATTTGGCGTACCGGGCGTCGCCTGCGCGAACACCGCCTGTCCGGGCAGGATCAGCGCGGCGGCGAGCGCGGTGGCGCTGACGCGGAGCGCGAGGCGGCTATGCGCGGAAACGCCGGTCGTGGCGCGCGCGCGGCACGGTGCAAAATTGCTCATGAATACCCCTTTGGCGGGAATGATCCCGCGCATCCTCAATAACTTGTGTCGCTAGCCTCGACGTCGTGCTTTCGCGTCGATTGTCGCAAGGCGGCTATATTTCGGCTGGGGTCGTTGCAAAAGATACGGGCATACGTATTCACTGGTTCATGCAGACCGTGTCTCTTCTGGACCACGCCAGCCGACGTCTGTGCCGACATCGGCGCGGGCAAAGGCGCTGGTGATGGGGCGTCGCCCGACATCGTTCGACATCGCGCAACTGGCTGGCGTATCGCAGCCGACGGTGTCGCGCGCGCTGCGGGGATCGAAATCGGTCAATCCGCAAACCCGCCAACGAATCGAGGCGATCGCCCGGAGCCTGCACTACGCCGTCGACAAACATGCGTCGTCGCTGCGGAGCCAATCGGCGAACACGCTGGCGCTGCTGTTCTTCGAGGAGCCCGCCGAAGACGATTCCACCATCAACCCGTTCTTCCTGTCGATGCTGGGCTCGATCACCCACGCCTGCGCGCGCGCCGGCTACGATCTGTTGATCTCGTTCCAGCAATTGTCGGGCGACTGGCACGTGGATTACCAGGACAGCCGCAAGGCCGATGGCATCATTCTGCTCGGCTACGGCGATTACGAAGCCTATCGCGCTCGGCTGGATCACCTTACCGAACAGGGGACCAAGGTGGTTCGCTGGGGTGCGGTCGGCACCGGGCCGGCGGGGATCACGGTCGGCTCGGACAACCGCGGCGGGGGCGAGGCGGCGACAGCGCATCTTATCGCGCGCGGGCGACGCCGGATAGCGTTCCTGGGCGCGGCCGACGGACGCTATCCCGAACTCGAGGACCGGTATCGTGGGTATCGCGACGCGCTGGAGGCGGCTGGGTTGATGGTGGACGCCGCGTTGCAGGTCGATGCGATCACCACCGAAGATGCCGGGCAGGACGCGGTCGCCGAACTCGCGCGGCGCGGTGCCGAGTATGACGCGATCTTCGCCGCCAGCGACAGCATCGCGATCGGCGCGATGCGCGCACTGGCGGCGGCAGGGCGATCGATCCCCGACGACGTCGCGATCGTAGGCTTCGATGACATCGCCTCTGCACAGCTCACCAACCCGCCTCTGACGACCGTCACGCAGGACGCGCGCCGGGCGGGGGAGGCGCTGGTAAGGACGCTGCTGGCCAGACTGCGCGGCGACGTGTCCGAGGACGCCCCCCTACCAACCCGACTGGTGATCCGCGCGAGCAGTGGGGCATAGCCTAACAACGATCCCCCCCCCTGGCGGGGGAGGATCGCATGTACGGGTGGCCGATCAGTCGTCGAACAGGAACAGGTTGAGCGTCAGCCGCCCCGCCAGCGGGTCCGAACTCAGCGCCACCTCGGGCGGCAGGTACGCGCAGTGCAGCGTGTTCCCCGCATAGACGAGCGTGCGGTTGAAGCGTGCCGGCTGGACCGCGATGCACTCGTAGAGCGGCGTATCTCCAGCAATGTAAGATGGGTTGGGCATGCCATGCTTCTGCACGCCCGCTTCCAGTTCCGCCTTGAATCGATCGAGCCGCAACGCATCGACGCTCTCGAACCCCGTGGACCGCTGCCGGTAAAAGGCGGTGCCGCCTTGCTCGCCATGTCCCAGGAACAGCAGCACCGCGATCCGCCGCGGCTCGACACCGTCGAAATGCGGCAGTCGCTGGATCGGTGCCAGATCGGCAGGCGCAGTCGTAACTAGCGAATAATAGGCCTCCGACACCGCCGGCGCCGGGTCGAGACCGAAATGCTCCGCGAGCAACGGCGCGATCCGGCGGCGCATCGTCTCGGCCAGGCGAGGCGGTACCCCGGCCCGGACACCGGGATAATGCGGGCCGATCGCGGTCATCCGAAGGCTCGCCGCATCCTCGCGCAGCGCGTCCGGATCGGGCCAGAAATTGTCGATCGCGATCAGCGGACGCTGCTCCCGGCCTTGCAGATGCAGTGTGGTTTTTGGTGTACCGGTCATCCAGATCTTCATGCCGCGGGGCCGTGCGACGAGGCAAGGTATTCGTATGCATGGTTGTTTCGACAGTCGCTTGGCGCCAAGCCGCACTCGCAGGATCGTCGTGCAGACAAGCGGCGGCCAAAGGGGAGCCGCGTGTTGACCGAGAAACCAGTCCAGGGCTTTGCCGGCCTGTGGAATATCAGCTTCGGCTTTTTCGGCATTCAGATCGGCTTCGCGCTGCAGAACGCCAATATGAGCCGGATCTTCCAGACGCTCGGCGGATCGCTCGACGACCTCTCCTATCTGTGGGTCGCAGCACCGCTGACCGGGCTGCTCGTCCAGCCGATCATCGGCCATTACAGCGATCGCACCTGGACCCGCTTCGGCCGCCGCCGCCCGTATTTCTTCGCCGGCGCCCTACTCGCCGCGCTCGCGCTGTTCGTGATGCCCGAGGCGAAGATGCTGTGGCTGGCCGCGCTGACATTGTGGGTGCTCGACGCCTCGGTCAACGTCTCGATGGAGCCGTTCCGCGCGTTCGTCGGCGACATGCTGCGCAAGGATCAGCACACTGCGGGCTATGCGCTCCAGACCGCATTCATCGGTGCGGGCGCGGTGGTCGGGTCGATCTTTCCGTTCGTGCTCGCGCATCTCGGCGTGTCGGGCGATGCGCTGGCGGGCGTGCCCGACACCGTGCGCTATAGCTTCTGGTTCGGCGGCGCAGCGTTGCTGCTCGCGGTGCTCTGGACGGTCGGCAACACGCGCGAATACAGCCCCGACCAGATGGCGTCGTTTGCCGAGGGTAACGCGGCCGAGGCGCTGCCCGCGCCGGTCCGCGCGCTCACCAGTCGCGGCTTTGCGACCAGCATCGCCTGGATCTTCGCCGGCATGGCGGTAATCGTCGCGGTCCCCGAACTCGCGTTGCAGAAGGAAGTATATCTGCTCGGCGGGCTGCTCGTCGCGTTCGGCGTCGCCAGCCTCGTCGCGATCGTCCTCGCGCGCGGCGGCAACACCGACAACACGCTGAGCCAGATCGTCGGCGATTTCGGCAACATGCCCGACGTGATGAAACGTCTCGCGCTCGTCCAGTTCTTCAGCTGGTCCGCGCTGTTCATCATGTGGATCTTCAGCACACCCGTCGTCGCGCAATACATGTACGGATCGAGCGACGCGACCAGTGCCGCGTACAATGCCGGCAGCGACTGGGTCGGCGTGCTGTTCGCGGTCTACAACGCGGTCGCCGCGCTGGTCGCGCTGTTGATCCTGCCGCGGCTGGCGAAGCGGATCGGCCGCGTGAAGACGCACATCGTGTGCCTCCTCTGTGGGGCGGCGGGCTTCGCGAGCTTCCTCTTCGTACGCGATCCGACCCTGCTGATCGTCAGCGAAGTCGGGATCGGTATCGCCTGGGCGTCGATCCTCGCCATGCCCTACGCGATCCTCGCGTCCAGCCTGCCCCAGGCCAAGCTCGGCATTTACATGGGCCTGTTCAACATCTTCATCGTGTTGCCACAGCTGCTGGTCGCGACGCTGATGGGATCGGTGCTGAAGGCGTTCTTCCCGACCGAACCGATCTGGACGATGGCGTTCGCCGCGGTCGTCATGGCGCTCGCCGCGCTGGCGATGCTGCGCGTCCCCGAAACCCGGGACGGCGTTGCGTAATCGGCGCTCGCGCTCTCCGAGCCTGATCGCACGCGTTCCGACTTTGCCATTTTCAACCAACTGCTGCTATCGGCGGGCGATGCTCAAAACACGGATCAAGCGCCGCACGGTCGAGGGCGCTCAGGCGGTCGCCCAACTTGCGGCCATCCACGCATCGATCGCCGCGCTGAACGACGAGGATTTGCTCGATCTTGCCGATATCTTCGCACGCGAGCCGTCCGGAACGCTCAAGACGATCGCCGCCGCCGAGATGACCAGGCGCGGCGTGAGCTTGTGAGTGCCCGCACGATGCGCCGCCCGAGCAATCACGACGCGACGACATGAAACAGCTCGCATCCCGACTGCGCCGCCTCGACGATGCACTTGCCGATCTTCCGCTCGAAGAACCGATGCTGCTGACCGAGCTGGACGGGTTTCTGACCGGCATATCGGTCAGCCCCGACGCTATCCCGCCCGCCGAATGGTTGCAGAGTGTCTGGGGCTCCGACGACAGCGGCGTCGCGCCGTTCGACGACCCGCTCGACGTCCAGTGGTTCGCCGACGCGGTCATGGCACGCCATGCGGAGATCACGCGCGACCTCGCCCGCGGCAAGCTGCGACCGATCTTCGACGTCGACGAGCGTAACGGCGACGTGTTGTGGGAGCTGTGGATCGACGGGTTCGCCGAGGCGATGGCGTTGCGGCCGGACGGCTGGGATGCGGTGGCAAACGGGGATGACCCGGACGCTGCCGCCGCGCTTGAGAGCCTGTCGACGCTGATCGCCATCGCGCGCAACGAAAGCCCGCTCGACAGCATGGAGATCAACGCGTTCGAGGATCGCGCGACGACCGATCTGGTCGACGGCGTCCAACGCCTGCACCTGGCGCGATCGCGGCGCCAGACGGACTCGCCGGCGCAGGCGATCGGCGCGGCATCGGCCAAGATCGGCAGGAACGATCCTTGCCCATGCGGGTCGGGCAAGAAATCCAAACGGTGCTGCGGCTAGCCGCGCCCGAAGCCGGTGCGACGCGGGTTGATGAACCCGTTCACAAGGGCGGTTTGCCTGCCAGATAAAGATCGGTCGGCAGGTGGCTCGGCACCGTGGCATCAGGGCGCACTCTGGCCGCGGCCGCTTGCAGCCATTCGGGACCGCCGGGGCGATGGCGGGTCGAGCCATCCGATCGGGTCGGCACCTTGCCATAGACCGCTGGCCCGTCCCGGCCTGGCGAACCGCCGCCGAACGTCGCGGCGATGTTGCCATAGGTCGACGGGTCGCGCCCATCCAGGCTGAGCCGGTCGTTCAGATAGCAGGCGGTGGCCCACGCCGTCCGCGGGTCCGGAGTCATCGCGATGATCCGCTTGCCCCAATACATGCGCAGATTGTTGTGCATCCAGCCGTCGATCAGGAACTGGCGCTGGCAGGCGTTCCACGTTTCGTCACGGGTTTCGCCGTGGAGCAGTGCGGCAAGCGTCTCGCTATCGGGTCGCGGATCGACGGCGTGCGCTTCGAGCGTTTCCTGCGCCCATCCCGCGATCCGGTCGTACCGTTCGGGCGCCGGCAGGGCGCGGGCCTGATAGTGAAACCATTCGCGCCAGGTCAGCAGCTCATCGGCGAACTTCTCCTTGCTGGCCGCGGGCGCATCGGCGGCCTCTACCGTCGCCATCACTTCGCGCGGGCCGACCACGCCGAAGTGGAGATAGGGCGAGAGCATGCCGGCGCCGACCGGGTTGGTGGCGTCGTTGCGCGTGCCGGCATAGGTTGGCAGCACTGTGTCCATCAACCGTTCGAGATGGATGAGCGCGCCCTCGCGACCGGCACGGAACATCGGGCTGACCGGCAGACTGTGGTCGATCGCCGCCGCTGCGACCATGCGCTCGAGGTCGGCATCCGAACACGTATCCAGTCGGTCCGGTGTATACGGCAGCGGTCCGTCATAGGGCGCTACCGTTGGCACGGCATCGGTGGCTTCCTGCCAGTCGCTCCGTACCGGCTGGTGGCGACGCCGAAACGCGGTGGTCGAGCCGATACCGTCGCCGAGCACGGCCGGCGGAACCAGGCATGCGGCGTTGACCGCGAGGACCGCGCGCTCGACGCGCTCCGCGAACCGCTCCGACTGCCATCGTGCGACAAAGGTCGGCTGGTCCTCGACCAAGACGGCGGCGCTGTCGGCCGCGAGGCGGTAGACCAGGCCCTTTTCGCGCGCGTCGGCCCGGTCGACATACTGGATGCAGGCCAGGCCGCGCTGTCGACAGTCGCCCGCGAGATCGCGGCTCGCGCCGAGGATGAAGCGATGCAGGCGATCGGAGGCGTAAGGATAATCCTCGCGCAGTCCGTGATAGACGAGGACGGGTAGGCCGAGCGCATTGCCGAGGTGGATCGCGGCGTCGATCACCGGATTGTCGCGCGCGCGGAGGGCCTGTTGCAGCCAGCACAGGACATAGCCGCCGTCGGGGCGGACATCGCGGGCGTTCAGCGCCCGAACGCGCGGCGCTTCGGACCAAGAGGATAGCGGATGGGGAAGGGTAGCGGGCATGGCATCTCAACCATCGTTGCGGCTCGCCGATCCATCGCCGCATCGATTGCGGTGCGAGGGTGGGATTGCCGCGCGGCGGTCGAGCCCGGACTATCGGTGCTGCGGTAAAACGAGGCGGGTAAGCAGCCCCCCGAGTTCGGGCGAACGACCAAGCGTGATCGTGCCGCCGTTCAGTTCGGCGAGCTCACGCGTGATCGAGAGGCCGAAGCCGTGGCCATCGCCCTGCTCGTCGAGGCGCCGACCGGGCAGCATCGCCTGCGCAATCGCGGTATCGCCGAGGCCGGTGCCATCGTCGGCGATCGAGAGCGAGACGAACGGACCGTCTGCCTCCGCACCGATAGCAATTGCGCCGCGCGCGTGACGCCAGGCGTTGTCGAGCAGGTTGCCGATCATCTCGTCGAGGTCTTGTGGGTCGATCGCGACCGCGAGGTCGGCGGGGATAGCGATGTCGAGCGCGATCGGGCGATCGGCGTGGATCCGGCGCAGCACCGCGACCAGATCGGCGACGGCTGGGGCAATCGGAGTCCGGGTGCGCGCGCCACCGGTCGCGTCGGCGCGGGCACGTCCCAGGTGATGGCGGACCCGGCGGTCGATCTGGTCGACCATGTCGCGAACGTCGTCACCGGCGTTCGCCTCCGCGAGCTTGAGCGATAGCGCGGCTAGCGGCGTCTTCAGGCCGTGGGCAAGGTTGGCGACATGCTGGCGGGCATGGGCCAGCCCGGCAGCGTTCTGGTCGATCAGCGCGTTCAGCTCGGTGACCAGTGGTTGCAACTCGCCGGGCTGGTCGGCGGGGACGTGGCGTTCGGTGCCGGCGCGGACGGCGGCGAGCGACGTGCGGAGATCGCGCAGCGGACGCAGGCCGAACCGAAGTTGCAGCAGCGTCGCCAGGGCGAGCCCGACGCCGAGCAGGGCGAGAGAGCCGAGCAGCGGGATCATCGCCTCGCGCAGCGGCGCCTCGACGATCCGGCGCGGCCCGATCGCGGTGATCGTCACGGGGCCGCGCGGCGTGGCGACATCCATCGTGCGCGAGTGGAGGCGATTGCCGCTGCGATCGCGCGTGTCACCGGCGTGGAGCGCGTGATCTTCGGGGCCGCCCGGGCCGGGTGGATGAGGGCGTCCGGGATCGGGCTGCGGGGCTGAAGGCATTGCCTCGATTGGTGGCGCCGACTTGGGGGCGGGGGGTGTGATGGGGGGCAGGGGGCGGGTCGTGCCGCTGTCGAAGCGACCGGCGGGGCCTTCGACCTGCCACGACCAGTCGGAGCCGGGCTCGCCGAATTCGGGCAGGTCGACCGCGCGCGCCCGGTCGAGCGTCGCGTCGGGGCGGACTGCGCGCGCCAGCACCGCGACCTGCGCGTCGAGTCGCTCGTCGAGCCCGCGCGTGACGAAGCGTTCGAGGACATGACTGATCGTCACCCCCGCGAACAGCAGCGCGAGCGCGGTCGACAGCCCTGCGATGACGAGCATTCGCCCGAAGAGCGATCGAGGAATGAGGCGGAGGGATTTCTTCACTTTGGGCGCCCGTTCGAGCGGTACGTATCGTCCATTACTCTCCACCCCGGCGAAGGCCGGGGCCCAATTGGAAAGGTTTTTATAATGGTGAACTGCGCTCCATTAGCGACGTCCCCCAATTGGGCCCCGGCCTTCGCCGGGGTGGTGGATATGGTCATCACGCCCCGTCCGCCGTCAGCCGGTACCCCCGCCCGCGCACTGTTTCGATCATCTGCGCGCCGATCTTCCGCCGCAGCCGGCCGATGATCACCTCAATCGAGTTCGAGTCGACATCCGCATCGCCCTCGTACACCCGCTCGATCAGGTCGGCGCGTTCGATCACCACCTCGCGGCGGAGCATCAGTGCCGACAGCACGCGCCATTCGAACGCGGTGAGCTTCAGCGGCAGGCCATCCAGTTCGAACGTGCCGAGTTGTGCGTCGAACGTCAGCGGCCCGCATGTCACGCGCGCCGCGGCATGACCGGCGGCGCGGCGGACCAGCGCGCGGAGGCGCATGACGACCTCCTCGACGCGGAACGGCTTTACCACATAATCGTCGGCGCCGGCCTTGAAGCCCTCGACCTTCTCCGACCAGCCGTCGCGGGCGGTCAGGATCAGGACGGGCAGGTCGCGGCCGGCTGCGCGCCAGTCGCGGAGGACGGACAACCCGTCGCGCTTTGGCAGGCCGAGGTCGAGCACCGCTGCGTCGTACAGTTCGGTGGCGCCGAGATGGCCGCCATCCTCGCCGTTGCTCGCAACGTCGACCGCGAAATGCTCCGCGCGCAACGCCCGCGCCAACCCATCGGCGATCGCCGCATCGTCCTCGACCAATAATACCCGCATGCGCCTGTCCCTATGTCCAAGATCACAACGGAAACTGAACGGCTTGGTTCAGCGGGCGTCGGCAGCGTGCGCCTAAACGGTGATTCGTCAACCAATGAGAGGAACGACGCAATGACCGAACATTCCCACACTGCGCCCAGCAAGCGCTTCAATCTCCGCCGCAACCGCCTGGCACTCGCCGCCGCTGGCCTGCTCGTGGTCGGTGGTGCCGCCGGTGCCGTCACCGTCGCCGCCACGCGTCCGAGCGTGACGATGGCGCCGGCCACGCCGGTCGCGATCCGATCGCTCCAGTCGGACGGGATCGTCACGATCCGCGGCACCGTCGCCGAGCAATACGGCAACAAGTTCGTGATGGCAGACCGCACCGGCCGCGCGCTGGTCGATCTCGGTCGCGGCGGCGAGGGTAGCAACCTGGTCGCGACCGGGCAGCCGGTGACGATCCAGGGTCGGTTCGAGGATGGCTTCGTCCACGCCTCGTTCCTGGTCGCGCCCGGTGGCAAGGTGACCGCCCTCGGCCCGGTCGGTGGCCCGCCGCGTGGCCCGCATGGCCCCGGTCGCGACGGTCCGGGTCACGATGGCCCTGGTGGTCCTGGTGGGCCGAACGGTCCCGGTGCTCCACCGCCGCCCCCTGCCGGCATGGCACCCCCGCCGCCGCCGATGGCTAACGGTGCCGTCGCGCCCGCACCTGGTGCTCCTCCGGTCGGGACGCCGACCACCGCACCAGCCCGGCAGGCTAATCCGGCGACCTGACGCCGTTCGCCTCATCACGGCGACCTGACATTAGCGCGGGGCCGGTATCATGCCGGCTCCGCGTTATTGCCGTATCGGTGCGGGCTGGAGCTGTTGGCGGCGCAGCACCGGTTCGGCCGGGCGGACCCAGTAGCGGCCGGTCACGACCAACGGCAGCGCGAGCAGCAGGCCTGCGCCGACATCCCAGACGCCGTCGCCGACCAAGCCTGCGCCGAGCCCGGCACAGGTCGACACGCCCAGTAGGATCGGCAGTGCGAAGATCTGGCGGTTGGTCTTGTGGGTCATGCGATTTCTCCCGCCATCACGACTTCGCGGACGCGCTGGTCGCTCGGACCGCCGCGACGACGCAGCCAAAGATACAGCCCGCTGCCGAGCACGATGATCGTCACTATGTCGAAGATCGCCCAGATGATCTTCATCGCGAGGCCGCCGTAATTCCCGAAATGCAGCGGTTGTGCGAGCAGCATTGCCTGCATGTACCACGGCATCGGCACGACCGCGTCGAGCCGGCCGGTCGCGGCATCGACGAAGCCGGGCAGCAGCATCTTCGACGTCAGCGGCGTCGCGCCCTTCAGGAAGACGGCGTAGTGATGGTGGCTGCTGAAGACGACGCCGGGGAAGGCGATGAATTGCGGCTTCATCTCGGGCGCCTTGCGCTGCACCGCGTCGAGCGCCGCCTGCACCGATGCGCGCTGGGGCCCGAGCGGGGTGCGCGTCTCGCTGGCGATGATCTCGGCGAGGCCGTTCGACTTCCAGATGGCGGTGATCGGCACGACGAAGGTGTTGATCGTCCCCGTCACGCCGACGACGCTCGCCCAGACGAGCGTGACGATGCCGAGCAGATTGTGGCGATCGAGCCATCCAAGCCGCTTGCTGCGCCCGCGTCGCAACGTGCCGAAATCGAGCTTGGCCATGAACGGCGCGTAGAGCACGACACCAGAGACGATCGCCGCGAAGAACAGCAGGCCCATCACGCCGAGGAAAATCTCTGCCCAGAAGCCGAGGAACATGTCGGTGTGGAGCTTGAGGATAAACGCCATCACGCCGGGGACGTAAGGCGGCATCTTCGCACCGGTGCGCGCGTCGAAGGCGAGGAAATGCATCGCTGCCGGGGCTGCATCGGGGGTCGGGCCGGTCGTGACGTAGACGATCGGGCGCTCTTCGTCGAAGCTGATGTAGAGCGGTAGTTCGCCAGGGGCCGCCTTCGCCGCGCGGGCCAGAATGGTGTCGAGCGACAGCGACGGCGTACCCGCGGGGAGCGTCGCCATCGGCGCCGGCGGGTTGAGCCAGCCATCGATCTCCTCCTCGAAGATCAGCGGCAGGCCGGTCACGCACAGCATCAGCAGGAACGCGGTGCAGATCAGGCTCGTCCATTTATGGACGAGATACCAGGTCTTGATCGTGCCGCGGCTCATGCGCGGGCAGCGGTCTTGACGAGGGATATGATCTTCTGGTCGGTCACCGGGACACAAGTACAGAATTGATAACGATGTGCAATAGCGACGTTGGGAGAGGTGCTTTTACGATCCTCCCCTGCCAGGGGGAGGTGGCTGGTACTCGCCAGACGGAGGGGGAGGAAAGGGTAACCGCTGTTGCGTGTTCCTCCCCCTCCGTCACCTCCGGTGCCACCTCCCCCTTGCGGGGGAGGATTCTCGGTTAGGCGACTCCTGCGCCGCCCGTGACGCCGTAGACCTCACCGGTGATGTAGCTCCCCTCCTGCGAGGCGAGCAGCACGTACACCGGGGCGATCTCGACCGGCTGGCCCGGACGGCCGAAATGGCTCTTCGACCCGAACGTCTCGACCATCTCCTGAGGCTGGCCACCGCTCGGCTGCAACACCGTCCAGAACGGGCCGGGCGCGACTACATTGGCGCGGATACCCTTCTCGATCAGCTGCTTGGCGAGACCCTTGGTATACGCGACGATCGCCGCCTTGGTGGTCGCATAGTCGAGCAGATTGTCCGACGGATCGTAACCCTGCACCGACGCGGTCGTGACCACTGCCGCGCCGACCGGAAGATGCGGGACCGCGGCCTGCACGAACCAATGCAGCGCATAGACATTGGTCTTCATCGTCTGGTCGAAATCGTCGGTCGAGATATCGGCGACGGTCGGCCGCGTCTGCTGGCGCCCGGCGTTGACGACCAACACGTCGAGACAGCCGAACGCATCAACCGTCTGCCGGACCGCGCCGCGGCAGAACGCCTCGTCCTTCACATCGCCCGGTAGCGCGAGCGCCTTGCGCCCTTCGGCCTCGATCAGCGCGACGACTTCTTGCGCATCGGCCTCTTCGGCGGGGAGATAGACGATCGCGACGTCGGCGCCCTCGCGCGCATAGGCGATCGCGGCGGCGCGACCGATGCCGCTGTCGCCGCCGGTGATGAGCGCCTTGCGGCCGGTCATCTTGCCCGAGCCCTTGTAGCTCGTCTCGCCGTGATCGGGCTTCGGGTCCATCTTCGACGCGATACCCGGCGCTTCCTGCGGCTGTTGCGGGAAGGGGGGCTGCGGATATTGCGTGCGCGGATCCTGCATCGTGAGCCGATCGGCCATGGGGTGCTCCTGTGAAGATTGAGCAGGGGCAACCCATGTCGGCGCCGATAGGTTGCGTGCTATTTGAGCAGGATCAAGGCCTTCGACAGCGTCATGTAGACTCCCCAAAGGATTGGCATCCCGACCGCCAGCCACGCGAACACGACGATGGGCGAGGTGCCGGTGGCCGTGGTGGACGTACCGCCGGCCACCGTCTCGACCGCGATCGGCCGGTCATCCGCCGCCATGTGGAACTTGGCGGCGACTGGCCGGACGAACAGGTTCGCAACGAACCCGGCGACCAGCATCGCGGCCAGCACCCAGAAGATCGGCGGGTAGATATCGCTGCGCGGCACGCCCGCCGCGATCGCCCGGTCCCGCATGTTCGCGACCAGCAGCGGCCCGACTACGCCCGCGGTCGACCACGCGGTCAGCAATCGCCCGTGGATCGCGCCGACATATTTCGTCCCGAACAGGTCGGCGAGATAGGCCGGCGCAGTCGCGAACCCGCCGCCGTACATCGACGCGAGGATGCAGAAGACCAGGATGAAGAGGCCGAGCGTCGTGCCAGCGAGCGCCGGTGCCGCGAATCCGTAGAGCACCGCGCCCGCCGCAAGGATCGTCGCGAACAGCGGTTTGCGCCCGATCCGATCGGACAGCCACGCCCAGAAGAACCGCCCGCCGATGTTGAACAGGCTGATCGCGCCGACAAACCCTGCGCCGACCGCCGCCGCCGCCTTTTTCTGATCGTCGTCGAACGCGGTGAACAAGACGCCCGGCGCATCGATCAGCCGTCCACCGAACAGTTCCTGCAACATCGGCGATGCGATGCCGATGATCCCGATCGACGCGGACACGTTGAAGAACAGCACCAGCCACACGAGCCAGAATTGCGGCGTGCGGTGCGCATCCGACAGCGCGACGTTGAAGCGGCTGATCGAGGCCTTGGCCGATGTCGGCGCGGTCCAGCCGGCGGGCGCCCAGCCCTCGGCGGGCACGCGGTAGCCGATCGCGCCGGCCATCATGAACACGAAATACACGCTCGCGAGCACCAGGAACGTCTGCCACACGCCTACGCCTGTCGGGCTTGCGAAATGCTTCATCAACAGGTCGGCGAGCGGTCCGCCGATCATCGCGCCGCCACCAAAGCCCATGATCGCCATGCCCGTGGCCATGCCGCGACGGTCGGGAAACCATTTGATCAGTGTCGAGACGGGCGAGATGTAGCCGAGGCCAAGCCCGATCCCACCGATCACGCCCGATCCGATCCAGATCAGCCACAACTGATGCATCGCCACGCCGATCGCGGCGATGCCCATGCCGCCACACCAGCAGAACGCGGCGACGACGCCGGCCTTGCGCGGGCCGGCGCGCTCGAGCCAGCCGCCCCAGATCGCGGCCGACGCGCCGAGCACGACGAAGAACAGCGTGTACGTCCAGACGAGATCGCTCACTCGCCAGTCGCAGGTCGTCGTGGTCAGCGCGCCGAGCAGCGAAAGGTTCTTGCAGACCACCGGATCGGTGATCCCGATCGCGCGCGACAGCGGCAGCCAGAACACGCTGAACCCATAGGCCATGCCGATGCACAGGTGGATCGCGAGCGCGCAGGGGGGCACCAGCCAGCGGTTGAAGCCGGGGCCTGCGACCGTGCGCGCCCGGCTCAGAAAGCCTTCCGCGCCCGAATCTCGTCCGCCAAATTCGCCTGTCTCAGCCATGTGCCCCCCGATTATGTGCTTATATTCGGGGACGATGGCCGATCAGGCGGTGAATGTCACCTCAAGCGGTTCGAACCCTTCGATCGTCGCGCGCACCGCCTGTCCCCGCTGGATCGGGCCGACGCCCGCGGGCGTACCGGTGAAGATCAGGTCTCCGGGCGCGAGCTCGACGAACGTCGACAGCGTCGCGATGATTTCGGGGACGCTCCAGATCATCATCGACAGGTCGCCCGACTGGCGCGTCTCGCCGTCGACCGTCAGCGCGATGCTGCCCGATGTGGCGGGGACGCCCGGCGTCAGCGCCGCGATGGGTGCGGAGCGGTCGAAGCCCTTCGCCATGTCCCACGGTCGCCCGATCTTCTTTGCGGCCGCCTGCAGATCGCGGCGCGTCAGGTCGATGCCGACGCCCGCGCCGAAGATCATCGCCGCGGCATCCTCTACGGCGACGTCCTTGCCGCCTGCGCCAAGCGCGACGACCAGTTCGACCTCGTGATGCAGGTCCTGGGTCCGCGGCGGGAAGGGGAGGGTGCTGCCGTTCGCGACCACCGCGTCGGCGGGCTTCGAAAAGAAGAATGGCTCCTGCCGATCGGGGTCCGATCCCATCTCGCGCGCGTGATCGGCGTAGTTCTGGCCGACGCAGAAGATCCGGCGGACGGGAAAGCGCTCGGTCGAGCCGGCGATGGCGACGGTCGGGACGGTGATCGTGGGAATGTGCATGAGGGCTCCTTTTGCCGGCCTACATCGACTGCGGGCGCATCCTTTGCAACGGCGGGTCAAAGCAACGAAACCGGAACGTCTGTCGACTCAACGGGTTACGGCTAGGCACTAACCGGAGATACCCCAATGCCCAGCACCAATCCCGTGCGGTTCGATCCGTCGGTCGAAACGATCGAGCCCGACGAGCAGGAGACACTGCAGAGCATGAAGGACTCGTTCCAGGAGATTCTGGAGACGACGTCGGAAGATTACGGTCATGCGGTCCGCTCGGTCCATGCCAAGGCGCATGGTATCGCGCGCGGCACATTCACGGTCGCCGAAGGACTGCCGGCCGAACTCGCACAGGGTATCTTCGCGGCACCCGGCACGCACGAGGCCATCATCCGCATCTCGACCAACGCCGGCGACATCCTCGACGACAGCATCAGCCTGCCACGCGGCCTCGCGTTGAAGATCCTCGACGTCGAGGGCGATCGCCTGCCGGGGTCGGAAGGCGACACGACGCAGGACTTCATCATGGTCAACGGCCCGGCCTTCTCCGCGCCGGACCCCAAGGCCTTCGCCAAGAACCTGAAGCTGCTCGCGAAGACGACCGATCGGTTCGAGGGCGTGAAGAAGGCGATGTCTGCCACCTTCCGCGTCGTCGAGTCCGCACTCGAAGCAGTTGGCGGCAAGTCGGCGACGCTGACCACGCTCGGTGGCGCGAAGCCCGTCCACCCGCTCGGCGAGACCTATTATTCGCAGACGCCGTTCCGCTTCGGCGACTATATCGCGAAGGTCGCGCTGTTCCCGGTCTCGCCCGAGCTTACCCGGCTGACCGGCGATCTGGTCGACATCACCGCGCGCCCGGATGCACTGCGCGAGGTCGTCCGCGAGGAACTGGTCGAGCATGGCGGCAAATGGGAGTTCCGCGTGCAGCTCAACACCGATCTCGAAAAGATGCCGATCGAGGACGCGTCGGTGGTCTGGGACGAGGCGGAGAGCCCGTTCGTGACCGTCGCCACGCTCGAAGTCCCGGCACAGCTCTCGTGGGAACAGGGCGTGACCGATCACACCGACGACGCGCTGTCGTACAGCATCTGGCACGGTATCACCGCGCATCAGCCGCTCGGCGGCGTGAACCGCGTGCGCAAGGATACGTACAAGCAGTCGGCGGATTTCCGCGGCAAGTTCAACGGTTGCCCGATGCACGAGCCGGCAAAGCTGGCCGACCTCGCCTGACATGACGATGGGGGGCCATACACTGAAGCTGTTCCACGTCAGCGACGTTCATTTCGGCGCGGAGGACCCGGCGGCGATCGCCTGGTTCTCCCAATGCGTTGCGGAGGAAAAACCCGACGCGGTCATCATGACCGGCGACCTGACGATGCGCGCGACCAAGACCGAGTTCCAGCAGGGTGGCGACTGGCTGCGGTCGCTGGGCGTGCCGGTGACGTTGGAAGTCGGCAATCACGATATTCCCTATTATTGGGACCCGTTCCGGCGGTTGTTCGCGCCCTACCAGCGCTACGCCGCCGTCGAACAGATGATCGAGAAGCCGCTGGAGCTTCCCGGCGTCACCGTCGTCCCGCTCAAGACGACGGCGCGCGCGCAGTGGCGGTGGAACTGGTCGAAGGGGCGTGTGAGCCCCGGCTCGCTCAAGCGCGCGCTGGCGATGATTGCGGACGTGCCGGAGGGAAATCTGATCTTCATCGGCGCGCATCATCCGCTGATCGAGGGCGGCACGACGGGTACTGCGAAGACCCGTCACGGCGATGAGGCGCTGTCTGCGCTGGCCGAGGCCGGGGCGCACGCTGTGTTGTCAGGGCACGTCCACGACCCGTTCGACATTCCAATCGAACGCGAAGGCCGAACGATCCGGATGATCGGTGCGGGCACGTTGTCGAAGCGGACGCGGGGCAGCCCACCGGCGTTCAACGAAATCCGCGTCGAGGGCGGCCGCTTCCAAACGCTGTCGCGGACCCTCTAGGTCAGCGCTTATAGGGGTTGTTGAGATCCGTCAGCCACCCGGCGGCAGGTGGACGCAAGGTATTGCCGGCTGCGCGTCGACGCCGCGCCTCGGAAACATCGATGGGCTTCTGGAACGCGAGCCCTGCCAAGCCGCTCCTGACCCAGACGACGTCAGCGGCAGTCGGTGCGATCGAGCCGATGGCGACGACGACGACGGTGCCGGACACAAGGTCACCCGCCTGCGCAAGGCAAACGCCGGTTTCCGAGATATTGGTGACACGGTGCTGGCTGGATCTGTCGTGGTTTACGCGAAACACGTCCGCGCTCAGCATCACGCTCGTCCGCGTTGCACGGGAAAGCGAGGGCGGTGTGTCGCTGGGATCGATGTTCATCGCCTCAAAATGCCTGCGGTCGGCTCGGATTTCCATAGCGTCGGCGATATTTCTACGGATCGTCGAGGGCGTGGTCGGAATGGCCCGTGGCGCACGGCTATTTCTTCTCGCCGCCCTGCGTGAAGTCGATCCGGATCTTGACCCAGGCGCCGATCATCGGCTTGCCACCGACGCGGGGCGGGCGGATGCGGAACTGCCAGGCGCTTTGCCGCATCGCGCGGGAAAGACCGGACCCGATCGGAGATTCGCCGAGCGACCGGCAATTCTCGACCTGGTAGTTCGCGATCGTCTTGCAGGCGATCAGTGCCCAGCCGCCCGGCGGCGCACCGTTGGGCAGGAACTCGGCGAGCTCGGCATGGGTGGGCTCGCGGTACCATTCGGCATTGTACAGCCGCTGGCCACCCGGTCCTTCGCCAGGACCATAGGCCGAACCACTGTCCTGACCCTTCCCCGTCCCGCTCCCGCCATCCCCGCCCGCCAGCTGGTCTTCGGGATGCGCGGGCATCTTCGAGATATCGGCGGCGTCGAACATCTCCATCCCGCCCAGCATCTTGATCGGCAGCGGAGGCGGAGACTTCGGCGGGGCAGGGGGCGCCTGCGCGGACTCGGCGCGCGGTGCCGCCCGCGGCGGTGAGCCACCACTGGCGCGCTTCTGTTTGGTCGGTGACGGCGTGCGCTTCGCCGGGGTAGGCGTGCTCTGATCGGGCGCTATCTGGAAGGTGACCGGATCGCGCCGTTCCTCCGTCTTGACGACCGCCGAGGGGGCGAGCCGCAACAGCAGCAGGATGATCAGGATGTGCGCGATGACCGTCAGCACGAACGCGGCACTGCGGCGTCGCGTGGAAACGCGCGTCTCGCTCGACGAAGGATGGTACGCCGACCGCATCGGCCGTTCGCCTAGCCCGGCGGCGCTCGCCCCGCAACATGACAACGGCCTGATGACCAAGAGTTCATCCGCTAAGGAACGGGGGCTGGTCGCCGCATCGTGGAGATCGGACGGCTGGCATCTGTATGCGTGCCCTCACCCTTCGCCGCCTTACGGCGTCTCTCCCTCTCCCGCCGGCAGAGGGAAGGGGCCCTTTCGCGCGAAAACGAAAAGGCCGCCGCCCGGTATCCCGGACGGCGGCCTTTCCCTTAGTCAGCGCGGAAGGCGTCTGACGAAACCGATTACTCGGCTTCGTTCAGATACTCGCCGGCATCCGCGTCGGTGCCGGTGCCCGAGGTGACGACCGCTGCGAGCGGATCCTCACCCACACCACCAGCGTCACGCGGCGAGCGCGCGAGTTCGGCGGCGTGCTCGTCGGCAGCCGACATCGGTGCCACGATCGACACCTCCGCCATCTTGCGCTGCTGGACGCGCATCGCGGCGTCGCGGCTGTTGGCCACGACACGCAGGCGGTTGAGGCCTGCACCGGTGCCTGCCGGGATGAGCCGGCCGACGATCACGTTCTCCTTCAGGCCCATCAGCATGTCCTGCTTACCCTGAACCGCTGCCTCGGTGAGGACGCGGGTGGTTTCCTGGAACGATGCCGCCGAGATGAAGCTGCGAGTCTGCAGCGACGCCTTAGTGATGCCGAGCAGGATGGGCTTGCCCTGTGCGCGGGTCTGCTTCTTCTCGAGCTTCTCGTTGGTCGCGTCCATTTCCTCGCGATCGACCTGCTCGCCCTTCAGCAGCGTGGTGTCGCCGCCGTCGGTGATCTCGACCTTCTGCAGCATCTGACGAACGATCGTCTCGATGTGCTTGTCGTTGATCTTCACGCCCTGGAGACGATAGACCTCCTGGATTTCCGACACGAGATACTCGGCGAGGGGTTCGATGCCCATCGTCTCGAGGATGTCGTGCGGATCGGGCGAACCGCCGATCAAATTGTCGCCGCGCTTGACGTAATCGCCTTCCTGGACGTCGATCACCTTCGACTTCGGTACCAGATACTCGACGACGTCGCCGCCATCCTCGGGCTGGATGCCGATCTTGCGCTTAGCCTTGTAGTCCTTGCCGAACACCACGCGGCCCGAGATCTTGGCGATAATCGCCGAGTCCTTGGGGATGCGCGCCTCGAACAGCTCGGCAACACGCGGCAGACCACCGGTGATGTCGCGCGTCTTGGCACTCTCGCGGCTGACACGGGCCACGACATCGCCGCCGAACACCTGTGCGCCATCCTCGACCGACAACGTCGCGCCGATCGCCAGCATGTAACGACCGGTCTCGCCCGACGTCTCGTCGAGCAGGGTCATGCGCGGACGCAGATCCTCCTTCGACTTGGTCGCCGCACGATATTCGATCACGACGCGCTGGGCGATGCCCGTGGCTTCGTCGGTCTGCTCGGTAAGCGTCTTGCCCTCGATCAGGTCGACATACTTGATCGTGCCTGGGTTCTCCGTGATCACCGGCATGGTGAACGGATCCCACTCGGCCATCCGATCGCCGCGCGACACGATGTGACCATCGTCGAACAGCACGTATGCACCGTAGGGGATACGATCGACCGAGAGCTCACGGCCGTCCATGTCGACGATCGCGATTTCGCCCGAGCGGCTGAGCACCACGCGACGGCCACGCTGGTCGACGATGATACGCAGATCGCGGAACTGCACCGTACCGTCGGCATGCGCCTCGAGGTTCGACGTTTCGTTGAGCTGCGCTGCACCACCGATGTGGAACGTACGCATCGTCAGCTGCGTGCCCGGCTCACCGATCGACTGCGCGGCGATGACGCCGACAGCTTCACCGATGTTGACCGGCGTACCGCGGGCGAGATCGCGCCCGTAGCACTTGCCGCAGACGCCGATCTTCGATTCGCAGACCAGCGGGCTGCGGATCTTGCACGACTGCGTGCCGAGGCCCTCGATCGTCGTGATCATCGGCTCGTCGAGCAGCGTGCCCGATGGGATGACGACCTTGCCGGTCTTCGGATCGACGATGTCCTCCGCGGTCGTACGGCCGAGGATGCGCTCGCCGAGGCTTGCGATCGTCGAACCACCCTGAAGAATGGCCTTCATCTCCAGCGCGCGGGTCGTGCCGCAATCCGGTTCGATGATGACGCAGTCTTGCGACACGTCGACCAGACGACGCGTCAGGTAGCCCGAGTTGGCCGTCTTCAACGCCGTATCCGCGAGGCCCTTGCGAGCGCCGTGGGTCGAGTTGAAGTACTCAAGGACGGTCAGGCCTTCCTTGAAGTTCGAGATGATCGGCGTTTCGATGATCTCGCCCGACGGCTTGGCCATCAGGCCGCGCATACCGGCAAGCTGCTTGATCTGCGCCTGCGAACCACGAGCACCCGAATGGGCCATCATGTAGATCGAGTTGATCGGCTTTTCACGGCCGGTCTCCTCGTCGACCTTCACCGCACGGATCTCGTCCATCATAGCGTTCGCGACCTGGTCGCCGCAACGGCTCCAGGCGTCGATCACCTTGTTGTACTTCTCCTGCTGCGTGATCAGGCCGTCCTGATACTGCTGCTCGAAGTCCTTCACGAGGGCGCGGGTCTCGTCGACCAGCGGCACCTTCGCGTCCGGAATGATCATGTCGTCCTTGCCGAACGAGATGCCTGCCTTGAAGGCGTGCTTGAAGCCAAGCGCCATGATCGCGTCGGCGAACAGCACGGTCTCCTTCTGGCCGGTGTGGCGATAGACCTCGTCGATCACGTCGCCCACGTCCTTCTTGGTGAGGAGGCGGTTGACGGTGTCGAACGGCACCTTGTGGCTATGCGGCAGGCACTCGCCCAGCAGCATCCGGCCCGGGGTCGTCTCGTACCGCTTGAGGTACTGCTTGCCCTTCTCGTCGGTCTGCGGAACGCGGCTGATGACCTTGGTGTGCAGCGTGACCGCCTGAGCGTTCAGCGCCTGGTGCACTTCGGCCATGTCACCGAGCAGCATACCCTGGCCCGGCTCGTTCTCCTTCATCATCGACAGATAATAGAGACCGAGGACCATGTCCTGCGACGGAACGATGATCGGCTTGCCGTTGGCCGGCGACAGGATGTTGTTCGTCGACATCATCAGGACGCGCGCTTCGAGCTGGGCCTCGAGGCTCAGCGGGACGTGCACGGCCATCTGATCGCCGTCGAAATCGGCGTTGAACGCGGAGCAGACCAGCGGGTGAAGCTGGATCGCCTTGCCCTCGATCAGAACCGGCTCGAACGCCTGGATGCCGAGACGGTGAAGCGTCGGCGCACGGTTCAGCATGACCGGATGCTCGCGGATCACCTCGTCCAGGATATCCCAGACTTCCTTGCGCTCCTTCTCGACCCACTTCTTCGCCTGCTTCAGGGTCATCGACAGACCCTTCGCATCGAGACGTGCGTAGATGAACGGCTTGAACAGCTCGAGCGCCATCTTCTTCGGCAGGCCGCACTGGTGCAGCTTCAGCTCAGGACCGGTCACGATGACCGAACGACCCGAATAGTCGACGCGCTTGCCGAGCAGATTCTGACGGAAGCGGCCCTGCTTGCCCTTGAGCATGTCGGACAGCGACTTCAGCGGACGCTTGTTGGCGCCCGTGATCGTGCGACCGCGGCGGCCGTTGTCGAACAATGCGTCGACGGCCTCCTGGAGCATGCGCTTCTCGTTGCGGACGATGATGTCCGGCGCACGAAGCTCCATCAGGCGCTTCAGGCGGTTGTTGCGGTTGATCACGCGGCGATACAGATCGTTCAGATCCGACGTCGCGAAGCGGCCGCCGTCGAGCGGCACCAGCGGGCGCAGCTCGGGCGGGATGACCGGAACGACCTCGAGGATCATCCACTCGGGGCGGTTGCCCGAATCGATGAAGCTCTCGACGACCTTCAGGCGCTTGATGATCTTCTTGGGCTTCAGCTCGGACTTGGTGACCGCGAGCTCTTCGAGCAGCGCGGTACGCTCACCGACGAGATCGAGCGATTCGAGCATGATGCGGACCGCTTCGGCGCCGATACCGGCCGAGAACGCGTCCTCGCCATACTGGTCCTGCGCGTCGAGGAGCTCGTCCTCGGTCATCAGCTGATACTTTTCGAGCGGGGTCAGGCCCGGCTCGATCACGATGTACGCCTCGAAGTACAGCACGCGCTCGAGCTGCTTCAGCTGCATGTCGAGCAGCAGGCCGATGCGCGACGGCAGCGACTTCAGGAACCAGATGTGCGCGACCGGAGCGGCGAGCTCGATATGGCCCATCCGCTCACGGCGGACCTTCGAGACGGTAACCTCGACGCCGCACTTCTCGCAGACGATGCCCTTGTACTTCATGCGCTTGTACTTGCCGCACAGGCACTCGTAGTCCTTGATCGGACCGAAGATGCGCGCGCAGAACAGGCCGTCACGCTCGGGCTTGAACGTGCGGTAGTTGATGGTCTCGGGCTTCTTGATCTCGCCGAACGACCACGAACGAATCTTGTCCGGGGACGCGATGCCGATCTGGATCTGGTCGAACGTCTCGGTCTTGG
>JAZKCH010000036.1:0-8459 GCA_040388215.1 Pseudomonadota bacterium
ACGCCGTTGAGATCGAAATTGCCGGTGTCGATCTTGATCTTCGGCAGCTTCACCGAGCCCTGAAAGCCGGGGACGTCGATCTTCATCTCGCCGGTTTCGCCGTTGATCGCGCCGAGTACGTTGCCGCCGTCGGCGTTGATCGAGACCGACGCACCTTCGTTCGAGCGATCGCAGGCGGACAGTGCGAGCGCGCCGGCAAGGCTGACGGTGGCGAGCAGGAGCGGGCGGATCATGGCTTTCTCCGATGTGTATTGGTATGATAATACAGATAGGAGACATCCTCCTATCGCGCAATCATCTCCGAACCGCGCCGGTTAGCGGGTTTCGCAAGACCGGCCGAGCGGGTAAAGGCGCTCACATCATGCAGACCCAGGATCCCCAATCCGACGCGCCAGCGATGCGCGGCGCGCCGATCGGTTTCGTCGAGTTCGTCGCGCTCGTCGCCTCGCTGATGTCGCTCACCGCGCTCGGCATCGACTCGATGTTGCCTGCGCTGCCGGCGATCGGCGACTCGCTCGGCGTCGCGACCGAGAACGGGCGGCAGTTCGTGGTGACCGCATTCGTGATCGGCTTCGGCGTCGCGCAGCTCGTCCACGGGCCGCTCGCGGATCGGTTCGGGCGGCGAACCGTGCTGCTGTGGTCGCTCGTCCTGTACATCATCGCCAACGTCGCCTGCGCGACCGCGGGGAGTTTCACGCTGTTGCTGGCCGCGCGCGCATTCGGCGGTGCGGTGATTGCTGCCGCCCGCGTTGCGACGATCGCCTTGGTGCGTGACTGTTATCATGGGCGGGCGATGGCGCGGGTCATGTCGATTGCGTTCATGGTGTTCATGATCGTGCCGATCCTGGCGCCGACGTTCGGCTGGACGGTGCTTCAGTTCGGCGACTGGCGGGCGATCTTCTGGACCGTGGCGGTGCTGACGCTTGGCGTGCTGGTCTGGTTCTACCTGCGGATGCCCGAGACGCTGGCGCCCGAGAACGTCCTGCCGATCACGCCGGGGCGGATCCTGAGCGACTGGCGGCAGACGCTGAGCGATCGCAATTCGCTCGGCTACACGCTCGCATCGACCGCGCTGATGGGAGCGCTGTACGGCTATCTCAATTCGATCCAGCAGATCATGGCGGACGTGTTTCACAAGCCGACCTTGCTCGCGCTGATCTTTGCGACGACGTCGGTGACGATGGCGGCGTGCAACCTGCTCAACTCACGGATCGTGATGCGGCTGGGGACGCGGTTGATCAGCCACGGCGCGCTGTCGGTGCTGATCCTGGTGTCGCTGGTGCACCTGTTCGCGATCGAGATCGGGTTCGAGACGCTGGTCAGTTTCGCGGTCTTCCAGGCGCTGACGCTCGGCTGTTTCGGGCTGGCGACGTCGAATTTCTCGGCGATGGCGATGGAGAATATGGGGCGGATCGCCGGCACCGCGTCGAGCGTGCAAGGGTTCCTGAGCGTGACCGTCGGCGCGGTGTTCGGTGCGTTGATCGGGCAGGCGTTCAATGGCACGACTGTGCCGTTGGTCGGCGGGTTCCTGCTCGCGGGGCTAGCCGCGCTCGTCTCGATCCTTGTCACCGAACGCGGTCGCTTGTTCCGCCCTGCGGCGACCGCGCCCGTCCGCGCTTGAAGGAACCACCGCGCACGTCCACCGTTCGCATGTGGTAGGCCCGCAGCGTGCGGGCGTCCTGGAACGAGGGAGTGTGACCATGGGCGGACATCAGGTGCCGAGTGCCGGATCGGGCGACGACGGCTATGACGAAGAGGGCTATGACGAGAGCCAGCGCGCCGAGATCCTCGAGGCGACGCGCAATGGGCCGAGCGACGGCATCATCCTGACCGACCTCGATCCCGATCTGGGCGAAGACGACAAGGACGATGAGTCGATCGACGAGACCAGGATGGATTCGGAAGAAGTCGGCGAGAGCGATGCCTCGGTGACGATGGACGAGGACGACATGGACGAGGATGACGTCCAGGACGAACTCGATGATGGCACGATCGACGACGACGAAGACCTGAAGGACGCCGACGACGTTGCGTTGAAGCCCTGAACGATCCGCGACGCGCCCGTATTGGGCGCGTCGCCCTCAACCGGCGGCGTTTGCCAGGATAGCGAGATCGTCCGCGTTGAACGCAGCGCCGAGGGCGTCAGTCGGTTGTTCCACCACATTACCGGAAACCGCGCTCGTGGCGGCCGGTTCCGGTGCATCGCTGGCCACGTCATAGGCCGTCCACACGATTCCCGCTGACCAGAACAGGGCCGCCCAGCGGCTGCGGAACAGACGTGAAAATCCCATGCATGCTGCGTTGCACACCGATCGTCACCACACAGTAAACGCACAGCGTTAACATAGGGCCCGGCTGCTTTTTGCCGCTTTTCCGCTGTATTTCTGCCTAGTCCGCCCCTGCGCGGCCATGGTTCGTTCATGTAACTGACAGGAACCGTTGCTGTAACGCAACACAGCGGAACAGTTCCCCGAATGTGACGTTTTTTGTGCAACCATGTGCCCGCCGGCCTGTTTCGACTTGCCTGGACCGAACCGACGCACCGTGCAGTCGGGGATCCACGCAACACTCGAGATAAGGTCACACGCATGCGTAAGCTTTCCCTGGCAATCGCCCTCGCCGCCGCAACGGTCGCAGTTCCCGCCTTCGCGCAGGACATGTCGGCACCGGCACCCGTCGACAACAGCGCGCAGCCCGGCGAGGCAGCAGCACCGGACGGCTCGAAGGCATTCGGCATCGAGCCGTACTTCGGCGTCATGGGCGGTTGGGAGCAGTTCGACAACGAGCGCGGCCACGGCATCCCGCAGGCGCTGAACGCCGACAACTCGCTCCGTCGCGGCTACAAGCCATCGGGCTCGCTGGTCCAGGGCGTGCTCGGCGTGAACGTGCCGCTCGGCCCGGTCTTCGTCGGCGCAGAAGGCAACGTGATCAAGGGCATCGATGGCAACATCGATTGGGAATACGGCGCAGCAGGCCGTTTCGGCTTCCGCGCTGGCGACAGCGGCCTGATCTACGGCAAGGTCGGCTACCAGTGGGTCAACTTCGACCATTTCTCGGCACGTTCGACCAACGGTGGCGACACCGGTCGTGACTACAGCGCGATCACCTACGGCATCGGCGCAGAAGTCGGTCCGCAGAGCATTGGCCTGAAGGGCATCACCGGCAACGCAGGCTTCCGCATCCGCGCCGAGGTCAACACCTTCGGCGACGCGCAGAGCTTCCGTCCGATGCTCGGCATCATCACGCACTTCTAAGCCTTTGCCTCGCAAGAGGTACAAGCTGGACGCGTAACGGGGGCGGGGAGTGGCTAGGGCCATTTCCCGCCCTTCGTGTGTCTGGCCCCCTTGGGCGTCGGTGCGCGAGCTATGGACAGTGTAGACGCTCGTACGACGATCGCAGGCGTATGCGTATTGGCGCCGGACTGGATACGCTCCGACATGCGCCGAACCGGGCCTGTCGGCCTAGCGTAGGACCGCGGAATCCCGTGTGTTTCCCACGGCGCGGAGATTGCCACCGCCGATTTTAGTCGCAGACGTCGTACGTGCGATGTTCACGATGCGTTCGCCTCGTTTCTGACTCCGCTCGGCGCAAGTCGACTCTCCGAACAGGTGACATCCTCGCGCGCGCGCGTACGCGCGGGGGACGATGGAGTATGTCTTTGATTTCATGCGGTTGCTGAGTGGCGACCGTGCCGGTGCCACGCGTCGCGGCGGGTCGAGCCGTGGCGCTGCGCCGGGGGTCCTGCTGCAACTCCGCCTAGTGTTCTACGGCGTGCTGCTCGGGCTGATGATGCCGGTGATCCGCCAGATCGACTGGTCGGCGCTGGTACCGCCGGGATTGAAGATCGAATGGCCGACCGGGTTCGGTATTGCCTGGCCTGCCGGGCATCTGCGCGTGCCGGGAGGCTGGGGTTGGGGGGCGGACGCTGCGAAGGCGGAGGCTTCGTCCGCTGCGACCGCGGCTGCTGGTGCGGCGACCAAGGCCGGTGCCGCCGCCACCGCGACCGGCGCGCTCGCCACCGCGGCGGGTGTGGCCAGTGCGGCGTCCTCCGCGGCGGCGCTCGCCTCCGCGCTGTCGGGGGGAAAGACGGTCTCGGCGCGCTTCACGATCTGCGGCCATGCCAAGCGGATCGACTGCATGGTCGACGGCGACACGTTCTGGATGGCGGGCACCAAGATCCGCATCGCCGACATCGACACGCCGGAGACCCACCCGCCGCGCTGCGCTCGCGAAGGGCGGCTGGGGGAGGCGGCGACGGTGAAGATGCAGGCGCTGCTCAACGCCGGCCCGTTCACGCTGACCCCGATTAAGCGCGACGTCGACCGCTACGGCCGCAAACTGCGCATCGTCGAGCGCGACGGGGTGTCGCTAGGCGCGGTCCTGGTCCGCCACGGGCTTGCGCGCCGCTATGGCGGGGGGAAGCGCTCGCCTTGGTGTTAGCGGGCGCGAGTTGCCGCTGGTCGTGATTGCCATCGAGGTGTATCCTTCAACGATGGCCCGCGATGATGCCCTGTTCGATACGAGCGATCCCGCTGCGGAGGCTGAGGCCAACGCGCGTGCAGATGCAGCCGTGCACGGCGGACGGTTGATCAGTCACGATGCAGTGAAGCGCTGGCTCGTGTCATGGGGGTCGCCCGAGCCTCTACCCCGACCCCGCGTCGGCGATTAGTTGCGCATCGTCTGGACGGACGATGCCGTCGCCAATCTAGAGGCGATCGTTACCTATGTCTCCGCGTTCAATCCCGTCGCTGCCAATGCATTGGGCGCGCGGCTTATCGCGGTGGCAGACAGACTCGCGAGTTTTCCAGATCGTGCTCGCGACGTAGGCGACGGACGGCGTGAGCGGACGACGGTATGGCCGTATATTCTTCGCTATCGCGTGGTTGACGATTGTGTGGTCATTTTGCGCGTCAGGCATGGGGCGCGGGACGAGGAGGCAGAAGATGTCCAGAATGAATGATTCCGGGCAGCGAGCCCAACGCGACTATAATACGTGGAAGCGCGCTAAGATCGAGCGCGGGATGGCACAAGCGCGCGACCGATCGATGATGATCCCGATCGAACAGGTGTTGCGCGAACTGGCGGTTTGAGGATGTGGAAACGCTGCAATTCGTTACGCAGTTTTCACGTCGCTTTTGCGGTTAGTTCGACGCCGAGAGCCTTGAGCGTTCGGATAGCCGCGTCGAGCGCAATATCAGGCCGGGGCTTTGGCGGTTCGGCGACACCGCGGGCCTTCGCCACGTCGGACAGGGTAGCGGCGATCAACGCCGGGTTGCCGTCCTTGAAGACCGCTTCGAGATAGGCAAGGATCGCGGCGTCGCTGTCGAGGTAGTCGGTAGCGTTCCAGCCAGTCGTTTCGACGGCCATCAGTTGGACTCCCAAGCCTTAGCGATATCGGGGGCTCATATCAGCGCATAACTGCAACAGTTCTCTAAGCCTAGCAGTGGGGAATTGAACAATCTCCTTTCCTACACGTTCCCATTATGTTCTAGATAACACAACCGTGTAGGGGTGGCTAGAATGATCATTGTTCAACGAAGCGGATCATCACTGGATGTTGAGAAATTTCTTTTGAAATTAGGGGAGCTTACTTATCGCTACGGCTTGGCAATAAACGGGAACGGGTGCGTATTTTTACTAGAAGCAGACGACTACGAGTCGCGGTATTGGTTGAATGCTGACGACTGCATAAGTTTTGGCGCTAAGGAAGCCGTAGCGTAAGTCCCGAGTTTGGACCAGGAGGTAAGCCGAGTAATGGCTCAACCCCAGGCATCGTGCGTAAATCCTGTAAAATATCCTGAGGTACGACCCGGTTACCTATCTTTTCCTCGGATCCGGGGCGGGGCTGCATTACCTCTTTGGCTCGATATACTATCAGCTCGGGGATGCCTTCGTTGATGGCTCTGCGGCACAGTCCGCGAACATAATATCTTCCGAATTCGCCCTCGCCCATCGTTTCATGAGCGGTGATTGGTACTTTTGCTGTCGTAAATCCGCCGCTTGGCTTTCGGCGCTGAACATCTGTTTTAAGATAGTTGTTCGACCGTATCTCGTACCCTAGCGTATTATCGGTACCATTCGTAGCTGCAGCTATAAGAAGATCGGGCCAAGCTGCTGCGCCTCGATCGTTCAGATAGTTACTGACATAAACCGAGTCGTTTCCGATATCCATCTCGATTTCCTCGAGCATAAACCGGCGAGTTTCGGAATCAAGATTGGCATACGCTAGGGTCATTTAAATCACTCCGCGACTATACGTAGCATGCTAAACATGTACTCGCTGAAGTTGCTAGAGTTTACTTTTGCAATCGGACCCGTCTTCGCGGTCTGCGCCTATCGAACGAGTCCCAGACGTCGTTCCACTGGTCCTTGGTCTCCGCCTTGGAATATTCGGGGGCGGCCTGTTCGAAGAAGTTGGCGTGCTCGACGTCGTTGAGCATCGGCGCGGGCATGGGCAAAGCCCATGCCGTCGAACGGCGCTCGTAGCGCCGCCGGCCGGTCGCACCGCCGAGGGCGGGGTTTAGCCTTCGCTAAACCCTCGCGCGGTGCGACTTACTCAGCCGCGACCGAATCGCTGAACATGTCCCGAACTTCGCTCAGGTCCACGTTCGCCGCGGGCCCCTTCTTCGCGGTCTGGCGCTTGTCGAACGAGTCCCAGACGTCGTTCCACTGGCCCTTGGTCGCGGCCTTCGAATACTCCGTCGCGCGCTGTTCGAAGAAGTTGGCGTGCTCGACGCCGTTGAGCATCGGCGCGAGCCAGGGCAGCGGGTGCTCGTCGATCATGTAGATCGGCTTCAGGCCGAGCTGCGTCATGCGCCAGTCGGCGATGAAGCGGATGTACTTCTTGATCTCCTTGGGGGTCATGCCGTTGACCGGGCCCATCTCGAAGGCGAGGTCGATGAAATTGTCCTCGAGGCGGATCGTCGTCTGGCAGACGTCGGCGATGTCGTCCTTGACCGCCTTGGTCAGGCACTGGCGCTCCTGACAGAAGGTGTGGAACATCTTGATGATGCCCTCGCAGTGCAGGCTCTCGTCGCGGATCGACCAGGTGACGATCTGGCCCATGCCCTTCATCTTGTTGAAGCGCGGGAAGTTCATCAGCATCGCGAACGACGCGAACAGCTGGACGCCCTCGGTGAAGCCGCCGAACATGGCGAGCGTGCGGGCGATGTCCTCGTCGTTGTCGACGGTGAACTTCTGCATGTAGTCATGCTTTTCCTTCATCTCGGCATATTCGAGGAAGGCGCCATACTCGCTCTCGGGCATGCCGATGGTGTCGAGCAGATGGCTGTAGGCGGCGATGTGGACCGTCTCCATGTTGCTGAACGAGGTCAGCATCATCTTGATCTCGGTCGGCTTGAACACGCGGCCGTACTTCTCGTGGTAGCAGTCCTGCACCTCGACGTCGGCCTGCGTGAAGAAGCGGAAGATCTGCGTGAGCAGGTTGCGCTCGTGATCGCTGAGCTTCTGCGCCCAGTCGCGGCAATCCTCGCCGAGGGGCACTTCCTCGGGGAGCCAGTGGAGCTGCTGCTGGCGCTTCCAGAACTCGAACGCCCAGGGGTATTCGAACGGCTTGTACTGCTTGGAGGCGTGAAGGAGGGACATGGGGTAAGCCTTTCGGGGAATTGGTTTTATATCGAGAAACTGGTTGGATCAGGTCGCGCGTTTCATGTTTCCGTGCTCCATTGCCACATCGCGGCGGCGGACATTGCGAGGACGATCGCGCCCGAGGTGAGCATGATGCCGATCATGCGGAACGCGTAGGTCTGCGGCTCGGTGATGCTCGGCGACCGAAGCCGGAGCAGCATCGCGGTGCCGACGATTCCGAGCACGCCTGCGACCACGAACATGATAGCTGAACCATATGTCATGCGCCGAACTCGCATGACGTGCGTTGAGACCCCGAGCCCCGTATTGGGGAACCCACCACAGGAGAACGACCATGGTCGATGCAACCCAGATCCAGGAACATGCCGAAGTCATCGGTGCGGACGGCGTCCATGTCGGCACCGTCGACAAGGTCGAAGGCAACCGCATCAAGCTGACCAAGAAGGACTCGGGTCCGCAGGTCGTCGAGGGCACGGGCAGCCATGAAGGGCATCATCACTTCATCTCGCTCGGGCTGGTCGCGGATATCGAGGACGGCAAGGTCCGGCTTTCCGCCAACGCCGACGTGGCGGTGACGTTCGAAGAAGAGGCCTGAGCCTCCAGCGGCGCGTGTCGTACGCGCCGCCGAGACTGCCCGAACCCCGGTCCGTGATCCACGGGCCGGGGTTTCGTGCGTCAGGCCGCAGCGAGAGGCCTTACTGGCAGGCAAGGCACTCATCGTAATCCTTCGACTCGACGTCGATCTGGCGCAGGTCGATCGTGTTGTCGGCCTCGACGCCACCGGCGAAGCCCGCGCGCTGGACCGACTTCGAGCGGAGGTAATAGAGCGACTTGATGCCGAGCTCCCAGGC
>JAZKCH010000037.1:0-27730 GCA_040388215.1 Pseudomonadota bacterium
CGCTCGAGCCGCGCGCCTATTCGAGCCGCGAGTTCATCCGCGAGATGGGCAAGTACCTCGTCGAGCACGGCAAGAAGGAGAACAGCCTCGTCAAGCTCGCCTACGAGCATGACGTGCCGATCTTCTGCCCGGCGTTCGTCGATTCGTCGGCAGGCTTCGGTCTGGTCAAGCACCAGGTCGACGCGGTGAAGGCGGGCAAGCCCTACATGGTCCTCGACGCGATCGCCGACTTCCGCGAGCTCACCGAGATCAAGATCAAGGCGGGCACTACCGGGCTGCTGATGATCGGCGGCGGCGTGCCGAAGAACTTCATCCAGGACACCGTCGTTTGCGCCGAGATCCTCGGCCACGACGACGTTCAGGTCCACAAGTACGCGGTGCAGATCACCGTCGCCGACGTGCGCGACGGTGCGTGCTCGTCCTCGACGCTGCAGGAAGCGGCGTCGTGGGGCAAGGTGAATACGGGGATCGAGCAGATGGTGTTCGCGGAAGCCGGGTCGGTGATGCCGTTGCTGGCATCCGACGCGTATCATCGCGGCCTGTGGAAGGACCGTCCGGTTCGCAAGTGGGGCGCAAGCTTCGACAAGGCCTGAGGCGGCTTCGCTGATCCTCCCCCGCTAGGGGGGAGGTGGCGCGAAGCGACGGAGGGGGAGGCGTCGATACCGCAGGTTGCGCTTTCGTCCCCCTCCGTCAGGCAAGTGCCTGCCACCTCCCCCTGGCGGGGGAGGATTGGAGATACCGTTGCTCCGACCGGGCAATTGAGGCAGCCTCCTCCGGATAACCGGGGGAGGCTTTTTCATGCACAGCGACATCCTGCGACCGATGGTCATCCTCATTGCGTGGACGCTGGTGATGCTGGCGTGGACGCTCGCCACCCGGCTACCCGCGATGAAGGCGGCCGGCGTCGACATGGGCAAGCTCGTCGGCACCAAGGCGTCCGACGCGGATCGCTCGCTACCGCCACAGGCGCAGTGGAAGGCACATAATCACAACCATCTGATGGAGCAGCCGACGCTGTTCTATGCGGTCTGCACCGTGCTGGCGCTGAGCGGGACAGGCAACGCGATCAATAGCTTGATCGCGTGGGCGTATGTCGGCTTGCGGATAGTGCACAGCCTGATCCAGGCGACCAGCAACCGTGTCCGCGACCGGTTCGTGTTCTTCATGCTGTCGAGCGTGATGCTCGTGGCGCTCACGCTGCACGCAGCGCTCGCGGTCTTCTGATGGTTGTTCGCCCGGAATAATTACCGATCGTGTCATGCTCCCCTCCCCGAGCGTGCAGGGATCGTCTAGAATTCCCAGATGACTTTCGATCGCCGTTCGCTCCTCAGCCTTCCTATCGCCGCCGGCCTGGCGCCCGCCGCATTCGCGCGGAGCGGTGCGCAGTTCACCGCCGGCCAGCCGCGTGCGACGGACCTGCCGATCTGGCCCCCCGCCGAGCGGTTCGCGTTGTGGCCCGGTATCCCGCCAGGCGCGCCGAACCCGCTGCCGATCCCGCAGCCGCGCATGCCGCGCTATCCCGATGGATATCGCGATTTTCAGATGCGCGGCGTCGTCCGCCCCGAAGTCGGCGTGTTCCGCCCTGCGCGACCCGACGGTCGCGCGGTGCTGATCGTCCCCGGTGGCGGCTATTCGATCACGTCGCTGCGTAACGAGGGCATCGACGTCGCGCGCGTGCTGAATGCGTTCGGGATCACCGCGTTCGTGCTCAGCTATCGGCTGCCGGGCGAAGGCTGGGCCGACCGCGCCGACGTGCCGCTCGCCGACGCGCAGCGGGCGATGCGGCTGATCCGTGCCAATGCGCGCACCTACGGGATCAGGGCGGAGAAGCTCGGCGTGCTCGGCTTCTCGGCAGGCGGGCATCTCGCCGGCTCGCTGACGGTCCTGCACGAGTTCAAGGCCTATCGCCCGGTCGACGCCGCCGATCGTCACTCCGCGCGCCCCGCCTGGGCCGGCCTCATGTACGCCGTCTCGAACATGGACCCCGGCCGAAGCCATGGCGGATCGCGCGCCAACCTGCTCGGGCCCGATCCATTACCAGCGGTCCAGGCGCGCTATGCGGTCGACCGGCAGTTGAAGGCAGGCGATCCGCCGCTGTTCCTCGTCCATGCCGAGGACGACAATACCGTACCGGTCGCCAATAGCGTCGACACGCTCGCCGCCGCGCGTCGCGCTGGTATTCCAGCAGAGGCGCACTTCCTCCAGCATGGCGGGCACGGTTTTGGAACGCGCCTTTCGCCGCGATCGCCCGGCTCTCTGTGGCCGCAATTGCTCGATCGGTGGATGGGCGAGCTGGTCGCCGGCTGACGACGGTCGGTCAGCATAGCGGACCTATCCGTCACGACCGACGTTTACCTTGAAAGATCAGGAGAGCGTGATGACCCGTCCGCATGCCGAACCCCGCGACGTCTTCCATGAAAATGGCGAGGTCGTGATTGATGGCCCGAACGGGGCAGTGATCGCGATGACGCCTGAAGCGGCGCTGCGCACTGCGGGCCGGCTCGACGAAGCGGCCCTCGATGAACTGATCGCGCGGACCCAGCGATCTGGCAATGCGGCTTAACCCGACCTTTTGTCCCTATCAGCTGTACGTTATCGTCAGCCGACCTTCGGAAGTGACCATCGCCGTCACATCCAAGTAATTGTTCATCCGCAGATGACGGGCGTCGAGGCGATGGCTCGCTCCATGCGTCGCGGTGATCGCTAAAACATCCGCGCCCGCCGCTTCGCCTGCCGCGATCCCGGCGGGAGCATCCTCGAATACCAGGCAGTCTCTTGCGATGACACCGAGCCGTTGGGCTGCGACCAGGAAACAATCCGGCGCGGGTTTGCCGTTCGGGATGTCGTCGGCGGCGATCATCGTTGCAGGGATTGGCAGGCCAGCGGCTTTGAGGCGGACTTCGGCTAGCGCGCGGGGGGCTGAGGTGACGATCGTCCAGCGCTCGGCCGGCAGGCTGGCCAGAAACGCCGCGGCGCCGGCGATCGGTTCGATGTCGCCCACATCCTCCATCTCGGCGGCGGTGATCGCGGCCGCTTCCGCGACCGGGTCGACGCCGGGGAGGTTCAGGCGGCGGACCGTCTCGACCGATTGCACGCCGTGGATCGTCGGCACGAACGTCGCGGCGTCGAGGCCGTGGGCGATCGCCCATTTGGTCCAGGTGCGCTCGGCGGACGCGATCGAGGTGAGGATCGTGCCGTCCATGTCGAACAGGAATGCGGCGTAGCTGCGGGTGGGGATAGTCATGCGGGTGCTCGTGAGGGAGGTTGACGGGTTGGGCAAGATCGCTGGTACCACTTACTCGTCATTCCCGCGGAGGCGGGAACCCAGATGAGCTGACGGCGAGGGTCTATCGGAACGGTATAGGTTATGGGTCCCCGCCTTCGCGGGGATGACGATGGTTTTAGTCGGTTCACTATGCCCTCAAACCGTCGCGCAAAGAAAAGGCCGCTCCGGTTTCCCGAAGCGGCCTGTATTCTCACATCAAGCCAAAGCTCAGATGTCGTCGCCCAGTGCGCCCTTGACGCTGCCCTTGACGTTCTGCGCAGTGCCCTTGGCCTGCTGCGCTTCGCCTTCGGCTACCAGCTTCTCGTTGTCGGTCGCCTTGCCGACGGCTTCCTTGACGTTGCCTGCAACCTTGTTGCCTGCTGCTGCGACCTTGTCGGTGAACTCGCCCATCAGAGCCTCCACTTGCTTTTGCGGGCCCGCCAACCGGGCCGCTTGAACTTGCGAAGGTATAACGGCCGTCTTTACCGTGGGTTCCGTGACGTTTGCGTCATGACCTATGTTTCAAATCAACCCCGCCAGCGGACTCGACGGATCGGCATAGCGACGCTGCCCCATCCGCCCGGCGCGGTAGGCGAGCCTGCCCGATTCGACCGCGGCCTTCATCGCCGCCGCCATCATCAACGGGTCCTTCGCCTCTGCAATGGCCGTGTTCATCAACACGCCATCGCAGCCGAGCTCCATCGCCACCGCCGCATCGGACGCGGTGCCGACACCGGCGTCGACCAGCACGGGCACCCCTGCCCCCTCGACGATCAGTCGGATCGTCACGCGGTTCTGGATGCCGAGGCCCGAGCCGATCGGCGCGCCCAGCGGCATGATCGCGACCGCGCCCGCATTCTCGAGGCGCTTGGTGGCGATCGGATCGTCGACGCAATAGACCATCGGCTTGAAGCCCTCGTTGGCGAGGATCTCGGTCGCGCGCAGCGTCTCGACCATGTCCGGGTAGAGCGTCTTCGCCTCGCCCAGCACTTCGAGCTTCACCAGCTCCCAGCCGCCCGCCTCGCGTGCCAGTCGCAGCGTGCGAATCGCCGATTCGGCGTCGAAGCAGCCGGCGGTGTTGGGGAGGTAGGTGATCTTCTTGGGGTCGATGAAGTCGGTCAGCATCGGCGCGTTGCGATCCGACACGTTGACGCGGCGGACGGCGACCGTGACGATCTCCGCGCCCGACGCCTCGACCGCGGCGGCGTTCTGCGCGAAGTCCTTGTACTTGCCGGTGCCGACGATCAGCCGCGACTTGAACGTCTGGCCTGCGACGGTCCAGCTGTCATCGTGGTCGCCGCCGCCGACGAAATGCACGATCTCGAGGTCGTCGCCGTCCTCGACCATCACGCCGGCCAGCGTCGAGCGCGGCACGACCTCCATGTTCCGCTCGACCGCGATCTTCTCGGGCACGAGGCCGAGTTCGGTCGCGAGTCCTGCAAGGCTCAGGCCAGCAGAAACGCGCTTGTGTTCGCCGTTCACGGTAATGGAGACGGTGCCGTCTGAGTGGGGCATGCAAAACTTTCCGTTCGTTTCGAGCCCCTCGACATGGCTCGGGACAGGCTGATCGAGAAACCACCCGTCCGCTGCCGGTCTCATGTCTCGACTTCGCTCGACACGAACGGGTAAGGGTGGGACGACGCATATAGGGGGTCGTTTGCAGCCCCCGCAACCAGGAGCTGCCCTTGCCAGATACCGTCACTGCGACAGTGTTCGTCCTGAACGGCCCCAACCTCAACCTGCTGGGAACGCGCGAGCCGGAAATCTATGGCGACGAGACGCTCGACGACATCGCCGGGATGCTGGAGGATCGCGCGCGCGCGCTCGACCTGGAGATCGACATGCGCCAGTCGAATCACGAGGGGCACCTCGTCGACTGGATCCAGGAGGCGCAGGCGCGCGGTGCGAAGGCAGTGATCCTCAACGCCGGCGCGTTCACGCATACCTCGGTCGCGGTGCACGATGCGATCAAGGGCGTGAAGACGCCGGTGATCGAAGTGCATCTTTCCAATCCCCACACCCGTGAATCGTTCAGGCATGTGAGCCTGGTCGGGCAAGCGGCGAAGGGTACGATCGCGGGTTTCGGCGCGCTTTCGTATCTGCTCGCGCTTGAAGCCGTCGCACGGTTCTGACAGGAGGCCCCGCCATGAACGATACACCAGATACAACAGGCGCAATGCAGGTCGATGTGACCCTGGTGCGCCAGCTCGCCGAACTGCTCGACACCACGCAACTGACCGAGATCGAGGTCGAGGACGGCTCACGCCGGATCCGCGTTGCACGAAAGGCTGCGCAGGCAGCACACTACGCGCAGGCGCCCGCCCCGGCCCCCGTCTCGGCACCGCTGTCGATCCCGCAGGCCGAGGTCGGCGCATCCGCCCCCGCGATCAGCGCTAGCGCGGTCAAGTCGCCGATGGTCGGCACCGTCTATCTCGCCGCCAACCCCGAGGCGAAGCCGTTCTCGACCGTCGGCCAGAAGGTCAATGCCGGCGACACGCTGCTGATCATCGAGGCGATGAAGGTGATGAACACGATCGTCGCGCCGTCGGCCGGCACCGTGACCGCGATCCTGGTCGAGAACGGCCAGCCGGTCGAGTTCGACCAGCCGCTGGTCGTGGTCGAATAATGCCGCAAATCAAGAAGCTGCTCATTGCGAATCGCGGCGAGATCGCGCTTCGGATCCACCGTGCCTGCCATGAGATGGGCATCAAGACGGTCGCGGTCCACTCGACCGCCGACGCCGACGCGATGCACGTCCGGCTGGCGGACGAGGCGATCTGCATCGGACCGCCTGCCGCATCCGACAGCTATCTGAACATCCCGAACATCATCTCCGCCGCCGAAATCAGCGGCGCGGACGCGATCCATCCGGGCTACGGCTTCCTCAGCGAGAACGCGCAGTTCGCCGAGATCGTCGAGTTGCACAATATCCTGTTCGTCGGGCCTAAGCCCGAGCACATCCGCACGATGGGCGACAAGGTCCAGGCCAAGCGCACCGCGGGCGCTCTCGGGTTGCCGCTTGTCCCCGGCTCGGACGGCGCGATCAGCGACATCGCCGAGGCCAAGCGGATCGCCGAGGACATCGGCTATCCGGTGATCATCAAGGCGGCATCGGGCGGCGGCGGTCGGGGCATGAAGGTCGTCAACGACGCCGACGATCTCGAAACGCAGATGCAGCAGGCCGGCAGCGAGGCGAAGGCCGCGTTCGGCGATGCTACCGTCTACATGGAAAAATATCTCGGCAATCCGCGGCATATCGAATTCCAGATCTTCGGCGACGGCAACGGCAACGCGATCCATCTCGGCGAGCGCGACTGCTCGCTCCAGCGTCGCCACCAGAAGGTCCTCGAGGAAGCCCCCTCGCCGATCATCACCGCCGAAGAGCGCGAGCGGATGGGCGGGATCGTCGCCAAGGCGATGGCCGACATGGGCTATCGCGGCGCGGGGACGATCGAGTTCCTGTGGGAAGCGGGCGAATTCTACTTCATCGAGATGAACACCCGGCTCCAGGTCGAGCATCCGGTGACCGAGATGATCACCGGGCTGGACCTTGTGCGCGAGCAGATCCGCGTCGCCGAAGGTCATCCGTTGACGCTCCGCCAGGAAGACGTCCAGTTCCGCGGCCATGCGATCGAATGCCGCATCAACGCCGAAGACCCGCGCACGTTCGTGCCGTCGCCGGGGCTGGTGAAGGTGTATCACGCGCCGGGCGGGATGCACGTCCGCGTCGATAGCGGGCTGTATGCGGGCTATCGCGTGCCGCCTTACTACGACTCGATGATCGCCAAGTTGATCGTCTACGGGACAACTCGGCAGGGTGCGCTGCGGCGGTTGCGGCGTGCGTTGGAGGAGATGGTGATCGAGGGGGTGACCACGACGATCCCGCTGCACCGTGCGCTGCTCGACGATCCTGAGTTCCAGGAAGGTGCGTACACGATCAAGTGGCTGGAAGAGTGGTTGGCCAAGCAGGGGGCTTAACTTCCCTCCGGTACTAAGCTTGTTCTCCCGCGAAGGCGGGAGCCCAGACTGGGCTCCCGCCTTCGCGGGAGAACAAGAGGCGGGTAAGACCTGTGTTTAGGCCGGGGCTAGTTCGAGATGACGGAGCATTCGTGAAGGCGACAATCTACCACAACCCGCGCTGCTCCAAGTCCCGCGAGGCGCTCGCGCTGCTGCAAGAGGCCGGGGCGGACGTCACGATCGTCGAATATCTTAAGAACCCTCCCTCCCGCGCGGAACTCGTCCGCCTCTACGACCGCGCTGGCATGACGCCGCGCCAGGGGCTCCGCATGGCCGAGGACGGCGCCAAGGCGGTTAAGCATGGCGACGCCGAGGCGATCCTCGACGCGATGATGATCGATCCGCTGTTGATCGAGCGTCCGCTGGTCGAGACCGACAAGGGCGTCCGGCTCGGCCGCCCGATCGCGCGGTTGCACGAGATCCTGTGATCGCCACCCCTGCCCTTACATTGCGCACGCACCACCGAGGTGCCGCAATTTCGGGCAGTGAAATCAACGATATTCCGCGGTTGCCCGAGGGCGCTGTGGCTGGCACGCTTGGTGCAAGGCGCCCTTCAGGGCGTACAGCTCGTCCGAAAGGGCGAGGGTTTCAACAATCGGGGGCGTACCTGTGAAAAAGATCGAAGCCATCATCAAGCCGTTCAAGCTGGATGAGGTGAAGGAAGCGCTGCACGAGATCGGCGTGAGCGGCATCACCGTGACCGAGGCCAAGGGCTTCGGCCGGCAAAAGGGCCACACCGAGCTGTACCGCGGCGCGGAATATGTCGTCGACTTCCTGCCGAAGGTGAAGCTCGAGGTCGTCGTCGAGGACGGGCTCGCGCAGCGCGTCGTCGAGGCGATCGCCGCGGCCGCGCAGACCGGCCGGATCGGCGACGGCAAGATCTTCGTCATCCCGGTCGAGAGCGCGCTTCGCATCCGTACCGGCGAGCGCGACGACGACGCTATCTAGTTCTCAGCCACACATACGGCGTTGACGGCTGGTGACGAGATCGTCATTTGACGCAGCGCAACATTGTGTGGAAATCCTAATCCATACCGCAATTAGATTCCCCGCACGGCGCGGCGGAAGTCTCAAAAACGAAGGGCAAGCATCATGGCGAATTCGGCCTCCGACGTTCTCAATATGATCAAGGACCAGGAGATCGAGTGGGTCGATCTGCGGTTCACCGATCCCAAGGGCAAGTGGCAGCATCTGACGATGGTCGCCAGCCTGATCGGCGAAGACGAGCTGACCGACGGCCTGATGTTCGACGGTTCGTCGATCGAGGGCTGGAAGGCGATCAACGAGAGCGACATGACGCTCAAGCCCGATCTCGACGCGGTCTATATCGATCCGTTCTCGGCGACGCCGATGATGATCCTGATCTGCGATATCAGCGACCCGTCGACCGGCGAACTGTACGCGCGCGATCCGCGCTCGACCGCCAAGCGCGCCGAGGCATATCTGCTGACCACCGGCGTCGGCGACACCGTGTATGTCGGCCCCGAGGCCGAATTCTTCATGTTCGACGACGTCCGCTTCGAGAACAGCTATTCGACCAGCTACTACAAGATCGACGACATCGAGCTGCCGGGCAATTCGGGTCGCGAATACGAGGGCGGCAACCTCGGCCACCGTCCGCGCGCCAAGGGCGGCTACTTCCCGGTCGCACCGGTCGACAGTGCCGTCGACATCCGCGGCGAGATGGTCTCGACGATGATCGAGATGGGCCTGCCTTGCGACAAGCATCACCACGAAGTGGCGGCTGCACAGCATGAGCTGGGCCTGACGTTCGGCACGCTGACGCAGACCGCGGATCGCATGCAGATCTACAAGTATGTCGTCCACCAGGTCGCACATGCGTACGGCAAGACCGCGACGTTCATGCCGAAGCCGATCAAGGAGGACAATGGTTCGGGGATGCACACGCATTTCTCGATCTGGGAAGGCAAGACCCCGCTGTTCGCCGGCAACGGCTATGCGGGCCTCAGCGACATGTGCCTGTATTTCATCGGCGGCATCATCAAGCATGCCAAGGCGGTCAACGCGTTCACCAACCCGTCGACCAACAGCTACAAGCGCCTCGTCCCCGGCTACGAAGCGCCCGTGCTCCTCGCCTATTCGGCACGCAACCGCTCGGCATCGTGCCGCATTCCGTACGGCACCGGCCCCAAGGCGAAGCGCGTCGAAGTGCGTTTCCCGGATGCGCTGGCCAACCCGTATCTCGCTTATGCGGCGCTGATGATGGCCGGCATGGACGGCATCCTGAACAAGATCCATCCGGGTGAAGCGATGGACAAGAACCTGTACGACCTGCCGCCGGCAGAGCTCGCGCAGGTCCCGACCGTCGCGGGTTCGCTCCGCGAGGCGCTCGAGTGCCTGCTCGCCGATCACGACTTCCTGCTGAAGGGTGACGTGTTCTCGAAGGACCAGATCGAGAGCTATGTCGAGATCAAGTACGCCGAAGTCGCGCGCTGGGAGATGACGCCTAGCCCGGTCGAGTATGACATGTACTACAGCGGATAAGGCGCGACCACGCTCGCGCCGATCCGCGCAGCGGATATCCGCTGTCGGCCGGCGTCGCGCGTAGCGACGACCGACGGCGTGGCTTCGCCACGTCGCTGAGTGAGGCAAGGGCGCGCGGAGCAATCCGGGCGCCCTTTCTTCGTAGATCCTCCCCTGCAAGGGGAGGTGGCTGGCGCAGCCAGACGGAGGGGTATCGCCGCTCTCGATAGGGCAGATACCCCTCCGTCAGCCAAGCGGCTGCCACCTCCCCTTGCAGGGGAGGATCAAATTATTTGCCCTCCTAAATCTTGTTTCCCCGCGAGGGCGGGGATCCAGTCTGGGCTCCCGCCTTCGCGGGAGAACAAGGAGAGGTAGCCTCGGTTAACTTCGCGCGTTGGGTTCGATTGATCGAATGCGGTTGCCACCCATATCCCTCACAAGAGACCTCCCCAAGAGAACCCAAGGAACCCTCGTGACCGAAGACAGCGGCAACAGCGCCGGACGCGCGATCCCGAGCGGCCGCCTCGCCCGTCTCGGCGTCTTCGGCAAACTCGCTGGCGGCGTCGCCGGCGGAGTCGTCGCGGAAGGCGCCCGCCGCCTCGCAAACGGCGAACGCCCCAAGATCGGCGACCTCCTCCTCACCCCCGCGAACGCCACGCGAGTCGCCGATCAGCTCTCGCACCTCCGCGGTGCCGCGATGAAGCTGGGGCAGATGATCTCGATGGACGCGGGCGACATGCTCCCGCCCGAGCTCGCGACCATCCTCGCGCGCCTGCGCAACAATGCGAACCACATGCCGCCGCAGCAGCTTGACCGAGTGCTTGCCGCCGAGTGGGGCAAGGACTGGCGCCGCAAGTTCGCGCATTTCCAGGCGCACCCGGTCGCCGCAGCCTCGATCGGCCAGGTCCACCGCGCTCGTCTTCTCGACGGCACCGAACTCGCGATCAAGGTCCAGTATCCCGGCGTGAAGGAGAGCATCGACGCCGACGTCGACAACGTCGCGACGCTGCTGCGCGTGTCCGGCATGCTCCCCAAGTCGCTCGACATCGCGCCGTTGCTCGACGAGGCGAAGAAGCAGCTCCACGAAGAAGCCGATTATCTCCGCGAGGCGCAGATGCTCGCGCGCTACGGCGAGTTGCTCGCCGACCAGCCCCAGTTCGTCGTCCCGAAGCTTTATCCCGACCTCACCACGCCGCGCGTATTGGCGATGAGCTTCGTCACCGGCGTCCCCGTCGAGACGTTGGAAACCGCGCCGCAGGACGTCCGAGACCGCGTCATGCAGGACCTGATCTCCCTCGTCCTGCGCGAGCTGTTCGACTGGCGGCTGATGCAGACCGATCCGAACTTCGCCAACTATCGCTGGCAGCCCAAGACCGAAAAGCTCGTCCTGCTCGATTTCGGCGCCGCCCGCCCCCTCCCCGCCGAGACCGGCGAAGGCTATCGCCGCCTGCTCACCGCAGCGCTCGCCGGCGACCGCGACGCCGTGCGCGAAGCCGCAATCGCCGCCGGTTTCCTCGGCGAGGCAGCCGTACTCCAGCACCGTGCGCTGGTCGACCGGATGATCGACGTGATCCTCGCCGAACTCGCCAAGCCCGGCCCGTTCGACTTCGGCGACCGCGCGTTTGTCGGCGTGCTTCGCGAACAGGGCACCGAGATCGCGCGCGACCGCGATACCTGGCACCTACCCCCGATCGACACGCTGTTCGTGCAGCGCAAGATCAGCGGCACCGCCCTGCTCGCCGCGCGTCTCAAGGCGCGGGTCGATATCCGCACGATGATCGCCGCCTATTGTGACGGCGCGGCATCGTGAGGATCAGCGCAGTTTTAGCGCCCGCTTCACGCCCGCCCAGCTGACATATTTGAAGTTCTGCGTGGCGGGCGCGTTGTCTCCGTCCTGTGCGACGAACAGGCCCTGAGGGTAGGCAGCGCCGAAATCACCGAGCATCAGGTCGATCCCGTCGGTGTCGCTGGTGCCGTCGATGCCGCCTCCTCCGATCCTGAAGCGGCCGGCATAGGTGACGCCGGGCAGGCGGTAGAGTGTGTAGGCGTTGTCGCCCTGGCTCGACACGACGAGATAGCCGCCGTTCTTGCCCGATGGTGCGAGGGCGAGGCCTTCCGCGTCGGCGACGAGCGTCTTGCCGTCGACCTTGGCGATCGGGGTTGCCGTGACCGGCGCGGATGGGTCTGCGGCGAAGCGCCAGAGGCCGATGTCTTCCTCGGCGACGTACAACTGCCCTGTGCGGTCGTCGACGACGCAGCCTTCCGATTGCGTGCCCAGCTTCATCGAGCGGACCGTCGTGACCTTGGGCGACGCCCCCGACAGGTCGATCGCGACCTGGTCGATGCGGCCGTCCTTCAGCACGACGAAGCCGAACAGCGCGTGGTCGCGCGCGCGGGTCCAAAGGCACATGCCGTACGCCTCGCCCGCGCCGACCGGGAAGCGGCCGAGCGGCACGAGCTTTGCCGTCGCCGTGTCGAGCGTGAACAGCGAGACGTGTGCGGTGGCGATGTCGGCCCGATCGCTCGCGGCCGCGATCACACGCCCGCCCGATTTGCCGCCAAGATCGCGCAGGTCGACGTTATTGAGGCGCGCGGCGGGCGTGAAGCTCAGCCGCTTGCCCGTCAGGCTGTAGACGTGAATGCCCGCCTTCTTGTCGGTTCCGATGACGAGGCTCTTCGCCGGATCGGCGGCATTGCGCCAGATCGCCGGATCGTCGGCGGCATCGGCAGCGGTGTCGACCGGATCGGTCTCCGCGGTCGCCGCAACCATAGGTACCTCGACCGCCACCGGGACCGAGGTCGTTGCACACCCCGCGAGCAGCAACGCGGCAAAGGGAAGCGCGCGCATCAGAACGTCACCCGCACGCCGCCGGTGTAGCGCCGGCCGAACGTCTCATGCTCGATCGTGTACGCCGACGATCCGACATAGCGGCGGCCCGGACCGTTCAGCAGGTTGGCGAAATCGCCGTAGATCTCGACATTGCCATTGATCGCGTAGCGCACCGACGCGTCGAGCTCATTGTCCTTGGCCCAGTAGAAGTCGCCGCCATCGACGCCGCGGACGGTGTCGCCGACCTTCGCGACCGAGCCGATCGCGTCGAGCCATGCCGAGCGGTTCTGGTACGAGACACGCGCGGAGAAGCCGTATTTCTCGTAATAGGCGATCAAATTGTAGATCGCGTCCGACGCGCCGGGCAGCCGTACTTTCCGCGACGGGATATCAGCCGTACCCGGCGTGTCCGCGCGGCTCTTGTTGATCGTCGCGTTGAGCTGGATGCCGAAGCCACCCATCCAGTCCGGCAGGCCGAGATCTGCGGTAAACGGATCGAGCTGCTGCTGGATCGCGCCCTCGATGCCCATGATATAGCCCTTGCCGCCGTTCAGCACGGTCGAGAACTGATATTGCGAGCGATCGGTATTGCCGCTGTTGAGGATCGTGCTGCCGAAGGTCTGCACCGAGTCGAACAGGACGTTGGTGACGTCCTTGTAATAGGCACCGATCGACAGGAAGCCGCGCGGCATCGTGTAATATTCGACATAGGCGTCAACGCCCTTGGCCTTTTCGGGCTTCGCGTCGGGGTTGCCGCCGGACACGGTCAGATTGGCGTCGTTATAGGTCAGGTTCGGGCGCAGCTGATCGTAATCGGGCCGCGCGGCGCCGGTGTTGAACGACAGCCGCGCCTTCATTCGATCGTTGACGTCCCAGTTGAGGTGGAGGCTCGGATAGACCAGCGTCTGGCTCGATTTCGCTTCGACCGGCGTCGCCACGCTCGTTGCGGCATTGATCGAGAACGCCCGCGCGTCGTTGCGGATATGCTCGACGCGGGCACCACCGATGATGCTGCCCCAGTTGGTCGTCACCGTGGCCATCGCGTACGCCGAATAGACCCTCTCGCCGGCCTTATAATAGTTCGCGTCGACCGGCAGATAGCTGGCGACGGTCTTCGCCTGGTCGACCAACCCGAGGACCTTGTCGCGGTCGAAATACTGGAAGGTGTAGCCGAGCGGGATCTCGCCCTGGAACCCGCCGGACTTGGCGATCGCGGAATAGTTGGTCGAGATCCCCGCGGCGGCGAACTGCGCGGGCGTGCTGATATCGAGCAGATCCTCGTTCGCGGTCTTGGTGCGATCGTCATAGCGGACGCCGGCGGTGAACACCGTCCGCGCGCCGAACAGCGACGCCTCGCGGCTGACGTCGAGCTTGGCGGTGTACGCCTCGGTCACGTCCTGCGCCTTCAGCGAGCGCAGGCGGGTCAGCGAGGTCGGGAAATCCTCGATCGCGGTCACCTGCGCCCCGCGCGAGAACGTCCCGTCGGCGTTGCGGATCGTGCGGAACAGCTGGACCTTGGCGAGCTGCGGGTCGGTCAGGTCATAGCCCACGGTCAGCCGGTTGGTGGCGTTCGTGAAGCTGGGGCTTTCGTAGTTCAGCTGTGCCGGCTGCGTTCGGTCGTCGATCGAACGGGTAAAATTGCCGCGCCACGCGACCTTCCACTCGCCGAGCTCGTGATCGCCGCCGACCGTGTTGGTGAACACCGACTGCTTGTATTTGCGCACCGTGAAGTTCGCATTCAGATCGACGCCGTAGACGGTGCCGAGCAAGGGCGTGTTGCCGGTGCAGATGTCGGCATAGCCGGTGGTGCCCGATGCGGGCCGTGCGTTGACGGTGCAGCCGGCGCTCCCGGTCGGCGCCCGCGACTGCTGGTCGTCGAGATCGAAGATGTAGTTGTTGCGCTGCTCGTCGTCCTGGAACGCCGAGTAGATCGTCTCAGCGAACAGCTTGTGGCCGGGCGCCGGGCGCCAGTCGAGCCGGGTCGACAGCGAGTAGTTTTTCCGCGTCAGGCGATACAGCTTGTTCTCGGTCTCGCGTGCCCAGTTGCGCGTCTGATAGCCGGGCCGCTTGTCCTCCTTGACCGCCTCGAAATCGGTCTCGAAATTATCGGTCACCATCCCGCGACGATATAGGCTGGCGGAGGAGACGATGCCGAACTCGCCGATCCCGGTGTCGATCCGGTCGGAGATGACGAGCGAGCCTTCATATTCGGTCTTCTTGCCGAGTTCGACATGGCCGAGGCCGCCCTTGGCCTGCACCTTCATGCCCGGATAATCGAACGCGGATCGCGTGATGATGTCGACATTGCCGGCGATCGTCTCGCCGGTCATGTCCGGCGTGACGGCTTTCCGCACGATGATCTGCGAGGCAATCGCCGACGGGATCGAGTCAAACCGGGCATCGCGACCTTCGGGGCTGACGACGTTGATGCCGTCGATCGACAGCGTGGTCCAGTTGATCGGGGCGCCGCGCAGCGTGATGTAGCGCGCCTGCCCCTGGTCGCGCTGGACGCCGACGCCGGGCAAGCGGCTGACCGCCTGTGCGACGTTCTGGTCGGGCAGGCGACCGATCGAGTCCGAGGCGATGACCGAGACGAGCGACGGGCTGGTGCGCTGGATCTGGAGCGCTGCGGCTTCGGATTCCGCGATCGGACGCGAGCCCGAGACGACGATCTCCGCCCCCTCGCCTGCGCCTGCGCCCTCGCCAGCGCCCACAGCGGTGGTCATCGCCACGTCGAGCGTTACCGGGGCATCGGCGACCGTGACGGTCCGGCGCGCGTCGGGGAAGCCGACATAGCGGATCACGAGTTCGTGCGTGCCGGCGGGGATGCCGTTCAGCGAGAACCGCCCGGTGCGATCGACGACCGTCGACAGGTCGAGCGCGGGGATCGAGACCGATGCGCCATCGAGATAGTCGCCGCTGCCAGCCTGCGACACCGTGCCGGTAATCGATCCAGGCGCGCGCGGCGCCCCGACTGGCGTTACGGCGACCGGCGTTGCCCCTACCGGCGTTGCAGCGATCGGGCCGGCGTGCGCGGTGGCGATGCTCAACGACATCAGCGCGCAGCCAGCGAGCAAGCCATGCGCGAAAACAGGGCCGCGAAAGCGGCGCGACAGGTTGGATGTCATGATGGGTCCCCGGATGTCCCGGCTTTGTCCAGCCGGCTTGGGAGGCGCGGTAGCCGCTGCGGATGGCAGCCGCGTTACGCGTGCGTGACAGGAACATGACAGCCCCGTCATCTCGCGCGACATTGGCGGCGCGCATTAAGCCAACATTAAAAACGTCGGACACGCGATTCTTATAATCGTAACGGACGTGCCACGACCGCCGCCTATCGCGCCCTTCAAGGCAAACACTGCCGAAAAAGGGAACTCCTCGATGTTGAATTCAGCAAGCCTGCGCTTGCGGCTGCTGGCCGGCGCCGCCCTGACGGTCGCGATCGCGTCGCCCGCCTTCGCCGCTGCCGCCACGCCGACTGCCACCAAGGATACCGCGCCGGCCACGACCGCCGCCGCCACTGCCGCCGCCACCGATCCCGCACCCGTCGATCCCACGCCCACCGATCCCGCTGCGGCAGACCCTGCCGACCAGACCGGTCTCGGCGAGATCGTCGTCACCGCGACCAAGCGCGAGACCAACCTGCAGAAGACGCCGATCGCGATCAACGTGCTCAGCAGCCAGGCGCTGACCGATCGCCACGTGCAGAGCCTGTACGATCTCGCCGACGGCGCGGTGCCGTCGCTGCGCGTCGCGACCTTCGAGGCGCGCCAGTCCGCGCTGACGATCGGCATCCGCGGCATCGTGCCGCTCGACGCCAACCAGCCGGCACGCGAACAGGGCGTCGGCGTCTATATCGACGGCGTGTACCTCGGGCGCCAGCACGGCCTGAACGCCGCGCTGTTCGACGTCGACCGGATCGAGGTCCTCAAGGGCCCGCAGGGCACGCTGTTCGGCCGCAACACCGAAGGCGGCGCACTGAGCATCGTCACCAAGGGCCCAAGCGGCAAATGGGGCGGCAGCGCGACCGGCGGGATCGCGAACTACGGCAGCTATAACGGCTCGCTGCATGTCGACCTGCCCGAAACCTATGGCGTTGCGCTGAAGCTCGACGGCGTCATCCAGCATCAGGACGCGACCACCAAGAACCCGCTCGAGGGCCAGACCGGCTTCAACTATTATCATCGCCGCGGCTTCAAGGCGACCGCGCGGGTCCACCCGATCTCGGGCATGACCGCCGATTTCAGCTACGATAACGGCTATGACTCGAACAGCCCGTTCTACAGCCAGCTGCTCAACGTGAACCCGAACGGGTGCAAGGCGGGTGCTCAGTCGGCATCGTCCGCCTGTGCCCTGCCCGGCACCAACTACACGACGCTTACCGGCAGCGTGAAGCCGTTGCCGAGCCAGGTCGTCGTCAACGGCACCAGCCGCGCGAAGGTCGCCGACATCGGCGTTCCGCAGCAGCCGAGCGTCGACAAGACGCACGGCTTCACCTCGAACATCCGCTGGGACGTCGCACCCGAGATCGAACTCCGCTCGATCACCGCATGGCGCGGCGTGAATGCAACCCAGTATGACAATAGCGGCGGCTATCACCGCGTACCCGTCGTCGCCGCGGGCTGCACCGGTACCGCGTGCAACTTCAGCCGCTACAGCCTCGCCGACCTGCACCAGAACCAGTTCAGCCAGGAATTCCAGGCAGTCGGCACGGTCGGCCAGTTCGATTATGTCGCCGGGCTCTATTACTTCAACGAGCACATCAGCGACGACGCCGCGACGCCGAACTCGCTGGCGTTCAATTCGACGCTGTCGACGATCACGGTGCTCGATTCCTGCACCGGGTCTGGCGGGTTCGGGTGGCAGGAAGGGTGCCGTTCGATCGATCGCGCCTCGGAAGTGCATTCGAAGAGCTATGCCGGCTACGGCCAGGTCACCTGGAACGCGACCGATCGCGTCCACCTGACCGCGGGCGGCCGTTACACGCGCGACGAAAAGCAGGGCGTGCTGCATTATTCGCGCAACCTGAACTACGACACGGCAACCGCGGCGCAGCTGACCGCGGCCGGCTACAAGCCGCTCGATGCCACGTGGAATCGGTTCAATCCGATGGCGACGCTCGCCTATGACGCGAGCGATTCGGTCCATGTCTACGCCAAGTATGCGACCGGCTATCGCGCCGGCGGTGCCAGCTCGCGCACCTCGAACTACCAGACGTTCAACCCAGAGGACGTGAAGTCGTACGAGATCGGCGCCAAGACCGATTTCTGGAACCACCGTGCACGCCTGAACCTTGCCGGCTACATCATGGATCGCAAGAACAGCCAGGTCGACATCAGCTCGATCCAGACCACGTCGACCGGCAGCTTCAACAATCTGGTCACGATCAATGCGCCGGGAATCACCAAGATCCGCGGGATCGAGGCCGATCTGACCGTACAGCCGGTCACCGGCCTGACGCTGACCGCGGGCTATGCGTACACCTACACGAAGATCCCACCCGTCCTGATCGCGTCGACCGGCGTGTACCAGAACTTCTACATCGTCTTCACGCCGCGCAACGCCGCCAACGGGTCGATCGACTACACGATGCCGATCGGCGACATGGACCTGAAGTTCCACCTCGACGGCAACTACTCGCAGGCGACGCAGACCTTCGATCAATATGCGACCAAGAACGATCCGGCGTTCATCGCCAACGCGCGTCTGGCGCTGGCGAACATCCCGGTCGGCGGCAGCAATGCGGTGACGATCTCGGCCTGGGTCCGCAACCTGTTCGACAAGCAGTATGTGTTCCGCCGCGATCCGTCGAACAGCCTGCCGGGTTCGCCGACGACCAGCACCACCTCGGGCAGCATCAGCAACGTGCTGGGCGACTATGGCAACTTCAACGCGCCGCGCACCTACGGCATGGAAGCCTCGGTCAAGTTCTGACGTTTAGATCCTCCCCCGCAAGGGGGAGGATCGATTGCTTGCTCAGTTGCGTGACAGGCTAAGCACCACGCGCAAACCGGGTTCGGCGTCCTCGAGCGACAGCATGCCGCGGTGCAGGCGAACGATCGCATCGATCAGCGCGAGACCCAGGCCATGCCCGACATCGTGACGGCTGATGTCCAGACGCCCGAACCGGCGAAGCGCCAGTTTGCGTTGATCGGCCGGGATGCCTGGGCCATCGTCGGTCACCGTCAGCATCGTCGCGACATCGGTCGAGACGACCCCGATCTCGATCCGCGTGCCGGTGGGCGTATGGCGGATGGCGTTCTCGATCAGGTTGACCATCGCCTGGCCCAGCAACTGCCGGTCACCGACTATCCGGGCCGGTTGCTTCACGACGATGTCGAGCTGCCGACCGCTATCCACCACGACCGGCTGCATCATGTCGCCGACCTCCCGAACCAGGTCGGCGAGATCGAGGGCTGCGAACGCGGCGCGACGATCGCCACCCTCGACCTCGGCGATCCGCAGCATCGCCGCGAACATCGCGAGTAACTCGTCGCTCATCGCGATCGCGGCTTCGAGATCCTCGCGCTGCGCCTCCGTCTCGGCCCAACGTAACGTCAAAGCTAGCTGGCTGCGCAACCGCGCGAGCGGCGTGCGCAGGTCGTGCGCGATATCGTTCGAGACGTTGCTGATGCTCGCCATCAGGTCCGAGATGCGATCGAGCATCCGGTTGAACGCCATCGCCTGGTGCGCGAACTCGCCGCCCGATGGGTGGATCGGCACGCGTCGCGTCATGTCGCCGTCGATGATCGCCTCGACCGTGCGCCGCGTCTCGCCGATCCGCCGGCCGATCGTGACGACGAAGAAGACCATGCCGCCGATCACGATCAGCACGATCGAGCCGAACCCGACCAGGTAGATCCGCGTGCGCGCGGCGTTGTAGTCGTCGAACGGCTCGGTCTCGGCGACCGTGGTCAGCGTCATCCCGCCGCCGACGGTGCGGACCAGCGCGCGGCCCGCGGACAGCCCTGCGATCCGGTCGTCGCGGGCGATCGTCGAGAAGCCCAGCGGCAGGCGGCGCGACAGGGCGATGTTGCCGCCGAGCCGACGGCCGTTCGCATCGACCAGCAGCAGGCCGATATCGCCGGTGTCGCGTTCGCGCATTGCCGCGTCGATCCGGCGAAACACATCGTGCGGCCGCCGGTCGCCCGGCACGCCGGCGATCGCGTCGCTGACGACCAGAATGCGGCGATCGACCAACCGCTCGATCGTCCGCAGCGTGATACCGTGGATCGCGACCCCGGTGCCGATCGTCGCAACGAGGAACGCCAGCAGGAACGCCCCGGTCAGCGTGCGAAGCGACCGGAACCGCATCAGCCGCGCAACATGTAACCGACGCCGCGCACCGTCACGATCGAGTCCTCGCCGCCCGCCGCGGTCAGCTTGACGCGGAGGTGACGGACATAGACGTCGACGATGTTGGTGGTCGGCGCGAAGTCGTAGCCCCAGACGCGCTCGACCAGCATCGCCCGCGTCAGCACCGCGTCGGCATTGGCGACGAACTCGCTGAGCAGCTTGAACTCGAGCTTGCCGAGATCGAGCGCGATGCCGTCGCGCCACGCGCGGAACTTGGTCGGGCTGACGACGATGTCGCCGGCGCGGATCGTGTCGGCGCTGCCCCCGGTCCAGCCACGTCCACGTACCACCGCGGCCAGCCGCGCGCTGAGTTCGGCGGCGGCGACCGGCTTGACCACGTAATCGTCCGCGCCCGCCTCAAGCCCTTCGACCTTCTCGACCGACCGGCCGAGCGCGGTGAGCATGATGACCGGCACCGTCATGTTGCCGCCGCGCAACCGCGCGAGCACCGAAATCCCGTCGACCTTGGGCAGCATCCGGTCGAGCACCACCGCATCGAACGGCGCGCTGTCGACCGCGGCCAGCGCCTCGCGGCCATCGACCGCGACCGTGACGCGGTGATCGAGCCCGCGCAGTTCCTCCGCCATCGCCTGCGCGAACACCGCATCGTCCTCGACCAGCAACAGGTTCAGGCTCATCTTCGTCTCACTTCGGCGGGTCAGTGCCTGTTTGGGGCATGTGCTAGCGGTACCGTAGCATGGGTTCACGCGAAGGCGCGATGGCGCGAAGAGAATAGGAGAATGGGTTCGCGCGGAGACGCGGAGGCGCGGAGGCGCGGAGGCGCGGAGGTGTCGCGAACGGTACGGACGCCGCATGACAACTCGGACGTAGGTGATGAAAGGGACCTTTGGCCCTGCTCACTACACCTCCGCGTCTCCGCGTGGATCAACTTTCCTTCGCTAACTCAGGGATCACGGAAGCAGCAGAGTGCTGCCAGATGTCTCGCCGTTTTCGACCGCGCGATGGGCTTCGGCAGCGTTTTCTAGGGCGAAGGTCTGCCCGATCTCGGGTGTGATCGCGCCGCTGTCGAGCATCACGAACAGGCGGGCGATGCCGGCCTGCCTTTCCTCGGGCGTGACATAATAATCGAACAGCGTCGGCCGGGTCACGAACAGCGAGCCCTTCCGCGCAAGAACCCCGATATTGACACCGTCGACCACACCGCCAGCATTGCCGTAGCTCACGATCAGGCCACGTTTCGCTGCGCAGTCGAGCGAGGCGTTCCACGTCGCACCGCCGACGCCGTCGAGAACGACGGGCACGCCCTTGCCCTTGGTGATCTCGCGCACCCGCGCGGCGATATCCTCGGACTTGTGGAGGATGACATGATCGGCGCCGGCTTTCCGCGTCCGCTCGGCCTTGTCCTCGCTGCCGACGCTGGCGATGACGGTCGCGCCGATCGCTTTCAGCCAGCCGACCAGGATATGGCCGACGCCGCCTGCCGCTGCGTGGACTAGCACGGTTTGGCCTGCCTGCACGTTGGCGCAACGTTCGACCAGGAACTCGGCGGTGGTGCCCTTGAGCAGGATCGCAGCGGCGGTGCGGTCGTCGAGCGTGTCGGGCAGCTTGAACAGCTGGCTCGCGGCCACGTTGCGTTCGGTCGCATAGGCGCCGCGCGACGGGCCGAAGGTGCCGACACGGTCGCCCGGCGCGAAATCGGTGACGCCCTCGCCGACCGCCATCACCACCCCCGCGGCCTCGCTGCCAAGTCCCGAGGGCAGGTCGACCGGGTACACGCCGCTGCGGTGGTAGGTGTCGATATAGTTCAGCCCGACCGCGGTGTTGCGCATCCAGACCTCGCCCTTGCCCGGTGGCGGCAGTTCGACGTCGTGCCACTGAATGACCTCGGGACCGCCGATCTTGTCGATGAATGCCACTCTCGCCATGCCGGCCTCCTGATGAATTTCCCGGTCAACCTACGGCATGCGTTTCGGGTTGCAACCGATCTCCGGCGAGCCCATTCCTTGGCGAGACAAGATGCGGAGAGGCACGATGAAGAGCTATTTGAAGCAGTATATCGATGGCGCGTGGGTCGAGAGCGAGGGCGGCACCGTCTATCAGGTGATCGACCCGTCAACCGAGCAGCCGTGCACCGAGATCACGCTGGGTACCGCCGCCGATGTCGACAAGGCGGTCGCCGCGGCGCGCGATGCATTCGAAAGCTGGAGCCAAACGAGCGTGCAGGAGCGGCTCGACGTGCTTGGCCGGATCATGACCGAATACAAGGCGCGGATGCCCGATCTGGCGAAGGCGATGTCGCAGGAGATGGGCGCGCCGATGGCGCTGGCGTCGATGGCGCAGGCCCCCACCGGGCTGGCGCATTTCTCGGCGACCGCGAAGGCGCTGGCGGCGTTCGAATTCTCCGAGGTCATCGGCAAGGCGACCGTCGTGCACGAGCCGCTCGGCGTCGTCGCGATGATCACGCCGTGGAACTGGCCGCTCAACCAGATCTGCGCGAAGGTCGCACCCGCGCTCGCGGCGGGCGACACGATGATCCTGAAGCCGTCCGAGGAGGCGCCGTCGTGCGCGGTGATCCTGGCGGAGATCATGGATGCAGCAGGCGTACCGGTGGGGGTATTCAACCTCGTCAACGGCGACGGTCCGGGCGTCGGCGCGGCATTGTGCGCGCACCGCGACGTCGACATGGTGAGTTTTACGGGCTCGACGCGCGCCGGCATCGCGGTCGCGTTGGCCGCCGCGCCGACGGTAAAGCGCGTGCATCAGGAGCTTGGCGGCAAGGCGGCGAACCTCGTGCTCGAAGGTTCAGATCTGGCGGCAGTGCTTCCGCCAACCGTTGCGGGCGTGCTGGCCAATTCGGGCCAGAGCTGCATCGCACCGACCCGCCTGCTGGTCCATGCAAGCCAGGTTGCCGAGGCGACCGCGATCGTGAAGTCGATGATGGAACAGACCAAGGTCGGCGATCCCGCCGAGATGGGCCAGCATATCGGCCCGGTCGTCAATAAGGCGCAGTTCGACAAGATCCAGGGGCTGATCCAGTCCGCGATCGACGAGGGTGCGACCTTGGTCACCGGCGGTGTGGGTCGGCCGGACGGGCGAAACGCCGGCTTCTACATCCAGCCGACGCTGTTCACCGACGTACGGCCGGATATGCGAATCGCGCAGGAGGAGACGTTCGGGCCGGTCGCGACGATCACGTCCTATGCCGATCAGGACGAGGGTATCCGCATCGCCAATGCGACCGAATACGGGCTGTCGGCGACGATCTCGGGCGATCCGGCGGCGGCGGCAAAGGTCGCGCCGCGGTTGCGTGCGGGGCTGGTGACGATCAATTCGTGGAGCCCGGACATCGGCGCGCCGTTCGGCGGCTACAAGCAATCAGGCAACGGCCGCGAGAACGGGCGGTACGGCCTGACCGACTTCATGGAGGTGAAGACGATCACCGGTCTGCCGGGTGATGTGCGCGAGGGCAAGCCGGCGGAAGCCGGGGCCTGACCCTGCAACCCTCCGTCATCCTGACGAAAGTCAGGATCCAGAGCCGATAGGACGTCGCGCGTAACTCTGGATCCTGACTTTCGTCAGGATGACGGGTGACTCAGTGCATCGGCCAGACCGCGACGATCAGCGGCGTGCCTACCAGCAGCACGAGCAGCGACAGCGGTGCGCCGAGCCGCGCGTAGTCGCCGAACCTGTACCCGCCCGGACCCATTACCAGCGTGTTGCACTGGTGTCCGATCGGCGTCAGGAAATCGCACCCCGCCCCGACCGCGGTCGCCATCAGGAACGCCTCCGGCCGGAACCCGAGATCACCCGCAAAGGTCGCGGCGATCGGCGCCATCACCAGCACCGTCGCGGCGTTGTTGAGGAAAGGCGTCACCGCCATCGCTGCCGCCAGAATCAGCGCGACCGCACCCCAAGGCGGCAAGGTCGCCGCGGTCGACGACAGCCACGTCGCGATCACCTCCGACGCGCCGGTCGTACGCAGCGAATCGCTGACCGGGATCAGCGCGCCGAGCATGATCAGGATCGGCCATTCGACATGGTCGTACGCCTCGCGCACCGGCAGCACGCCGGTTGCCATGATCAGGCCGGCAGCGGCGAAGAACGCGACTGCGACCGGGACGAATCCCATCGCCGTCGCGCTCATCGCCACAGCCAGGATGCCGATCGGCAACCAACTCCGCTTAGACACGCCGAGCCGCATCTCGCGCTGCGCCAAGGGAAGACACCCGAGATCGCGCAGCTTGCTCGGCAACTGCTCGAGCGGGCCCTGCAACACCAGCACGTCGCCGGCGCGCAACTCGGTATTGGCGAGGCGCCGCGAGAGATGCTCGCCCTGCCGCGAGATCGCGATCAGATTGACGCCGTAGCGCGCCTGCAACGCGAGCCGCGCCGCGGTCTTGCCCACCAGCGCCGAGCCGAGCCCGATCACCGCCTCGATCACGCCGACCTCGTCGTCGTCGTCCTCGTCGGCCTTCTCGCGGTCCTCGCCCTCCAGCTTCAACCGGTCGCGCGCAATCACGCGTTCGAGCGCGTCCGGCTCGCCGCCGAGGATCAGCGTGTAGCCGGCGCGCAGATGCGTGTGGTCGTGCGGCGCACTGCGCATCCCGGCGCGCAAAATCCGGGTGATCGTCACTTCGCGGTCGTGACGATCGAGGAACGCGTCGACCGTCTCGTCGACCGCGGGCGAGCCGTCGGGGATCATCGCCTCGGTCACATACCCCTTGATGTCGAGCGCCTCGCCCATCGTCGGCGCTGCACGGCGATCGCGCGGCAGCAGCCGGTACGCAAAGCGGAGATAGATCAGCCCCATCAGCGTGAGGCCTAGGCCGACAGGGGCATAGTCGAACATGCCGAACGGGTGCCCGGTCATCTGTTCCCGCACGCGGCTGACGATGATGTTGGGCGACGTGCCGACCAGCGTGATGAGCCCGCCGAGCAAAGATGCGGACGCCATCGGCATCAGGAAGACCGAGGGCGAGGTGTCGTTCTTCTTCGCCATCTGGAACGCGGCGGGCATTAGCATCGCCAGCGCGCCGATGTTCTTGACCAGCGCGGAGGCGAACCCGACCGACGCGGTCAGCAGCAGCAATTGCGAGCGAACCCGCGTCACCCGCTTGGCGAATTTGGCGAGCGCGCGCTCGATAATCCCCGAGCGCTGCACCGCCGCCGAGATCACCAGCGCCGAGCCGACGATGATGACGATATCGTCGGAGAAGCCCTTGAACGCCTCCTTCGGGCTGACGATGCCGAGCGCGATGCTGGCGAGCAGCGCGAGGATCGCGGTGACGTCGTAGCGGAACCTGCCCCAGATGAAGAGCGCCATCATCCCGAACAGCGTGGCGATCGAGAGATATTGGGGAACGGTCATCGGGTCTCCGCATGTCGACCCATAATAAGCGCGGGCTCGCGGCGGTTGTTCCGCGCGCGAGCCCGGACCTTAGTCGAGATTAGGACGAAGCCAGCGTTCCGCGGTCTTGAGATCGGCGCCACGGCGAGCAGCGTAATCTCCGAGCTGGTCGCGACCGACGCGGGCGACGCCGAAATACTCCGCTTGCGGGTGGCCGAAGTAGAAGCCCGACACCGCGGCGGTCGGGAACATCGCGAAGCTCTCGGTCAGTTCGAGGCCGGTCGCGGTCGGCGCGTCGAGCAGGTCGAACAGGATCGGCTTGAGGCTGTGGTCCGGGCACGCGGGATACCCCGGCGCCGGGCGGATGCCGCGATACTGCTCCTTGATCATCGCTTCGTTGGTGAGTTGCTCGTCGGGCGCATAGCCCCAGAGATCGGTGCGGACATGCTTGTGGAGGCGTTCGGCGAAGGCTTCGGCGAAGCGGTCGGCGAGTGCCTTGAGCAGGATGTCGTTGTAATCGTCGTTGTCCGCCTTGAAGCGGGCGATGTGGTCGTCGATCCCGTGAATGCCGACCGCGAAGCCGCCGAACCAGTCGTCCTGCGTGTCGACGAAATCGGCGAGACACATGTTCGCGCGCCCCTCGCGCTTGGCGATCTGCTGGCGCAGCATGGGGAGCCTTACTTCTTCCCCCCCGCCCGCTTGCGGGAGGTGGGAAGCTAGCACCACCACATCATCGCCCTCGCGGCGCGCCGGCCAGAGCCCCGCAACCCCGCGCGGCGTCAGCCACTTCTCTGCGACGATCGTGTCCAGCATCGCCTGCGCGTCCGCATACAGCGAACTCGCGCTCTCGCCGACCACGTCGTCGGTCAGGATCGCCGGAAAATTCCCCGCGAGCTCCCACGCGCGGAAGAACGGCGTCCAGTCGATATAGTCGCGCAGATCGGACAGGTCCCAGTCGGCGAATACATGCACGCCGGGCTTGGCCGGGGCGGCGGGCTTCATCGCGAAGTCCGCCACGAACGCGCGCTCGCGCGCGGTCGCCAGAGGCAGCAACTCGCTCTGCCCCTTGTTCGCGCGCGAGATCCGCACCGCCTCATACTCGTCCGCGGTCTTGGTCACGAACTCGTCGCGGATCGTGTCCGACACCAGGGTCGACGCGACACCCACCGCACGGCTGGCGTCGAGCACATGCACCACCGGGCCATCATAGGCCGGCGCGATCCTGAGCGCGGTGTGCACCTTCGACGTCGTCGCGCCGCCGATCAGCAGCGGCATCGTCATCCCCGCGCGCTTCATCTCCTCGGCGACCGTCACCATTTCGTCGAGGCTCGGCGTGATCAGGCCGCTCAGCCCGATCATGTCCGCGTCGTTCTCGTTCGCAGACTCGAGGATCTTCGACCACGGTACCATCACGCCGAGATCGACCACGTCGAAGCCGTTGCACTGCAACACCACGCCGACGATGTTCTTGCCGATGTCATGCACGTCACCCTTGACGGTCGCCATGATGATCTTGCCCTTGCCGCGCGCGCCGGGCTCCTTGGCCGCCTCGATATACGGCAGCAGATGCGCGACCGCCTTCTTCATCACGCGCGCCGACTTCACGACCTGCGGCAGGAACATCTTGCCCGATCCGAACAGGTCGCCGACCACGTTCATGCCGTCCATCAGGGGGCCTTCGATCACCTCGATCGGGCGCCCGCCATTGCCGGCGATAATCAGCCGCGCTTCTTCGGTATCCTCGACCACATGAATGTCGATGCCCTTCACCAGCGCATATTCGAGCCGCTTGTTGACATCCAGCGAGCGCCATTCCGCCGCCGCCTTCTCGGCGACCACGTCGGTGCCGCGATAGCGCTCGGCGAGCGCGACGAGGCGATCGCCGGCCTCCGGATCCTTGTTGAGCACGACGTCCTCGACCGCCTTGCGCAGCTCGGGATCGATGTCGTCATAGATGTCGAGCTGGCCGGCGTTGACGATCGCCATGTCCATGCCCGCGGGGATCGCGTAATACAGGAACACGCTGTGCATCGCGCGGCGCACCGGTTCGTTGCCGCGGAACGAGAAGCTGAAGTTCGAAAGCCCGCCCGAGATGTGGACGTGCGGGCAGCGCGCCTTGATTTCCTTGCACGCCTCGATGAAGTCGACGCCGTAGTTGTTATGCTCCTCGATCCCCGTCGCGACCGCGAACACGTTGGGATCGAAGATGATGTCCTCGGGTGGGAAGCCGATGCCGACGAGCAGCTTGTAGGCGCGCTCGCAGATCTCGACCTTGCGGTCCTTGGTGTCCGCCTGCCCGACCTCGTCGAACGCCATCACGACCACCGCCGCGCCGTACGCCATGCACTTGCGCGCCTGCGCGAGGAACTGCTCCTCGCCCTCCTTCATGCTGATCGAATTGACGATCGGCTTGCCGCTGACGCACTTCAGCCCGGCCTCGATCACGCTCCATTTCGAGCTGTCGACCATGAAC
>JAZKCH010000038.1:0-57569 GCA_040388215.1 Pseudomonadota bacterium
GGCAAGGGCGACCGTCGCTCGATCGTCCTCACCGAGATCCCGTTCCAGACCGGCAAGAACGGCCTGGTCGAGAAGATCGCCGAAGCCGCCAAGGACAAGCGGATCGAAGGCGTCAGCGACATCCGCGACGAATCGAGCCGGATGGGCGTCCGCATCGTCATCGACCTGAAGCGCGACGCGACCGTCGACGTGGTGCTCAACCAGCTGTGGCGGCATACCCCGGCGCAGTCGAGCTTCCCCGCCAACATGCTGGCGATCCGCGGCGGCCGTCCCGAACTGCTCAACCTGCGCGACATCATCGGCGCGTTCATCACCTTCCGCGAGCAGGTCATCACCCGCCGCTCGAAGTTCGAACTGGCGAAGGCCCGCGAGCGCGCGCACCTGTTGCTCGGCCTCGTCATCGCGGTCACCAACCTCGACGAGGTCGTCAAGATCATCCGCGGCTCGTCGAGCCCGGCCGAAGCACGCGGCAAGCTGCTCGCCCGCGAATGGCCGGTCGAGGAGATCGCGCCGTACATCGCGCTGGTCGAGGCGGTCGAGGACAAGCAGCAGGAGGGCATCTACAAGCTGTCCGAGCCGCAGGTCCGCGCGATCCTCGATCTCCGCCTGCACCGTCTTACGCTGCTGGGCCGCGACGAGATCGGCGACGAGTTGAAGGCACTGGCCGCGACGATCGGCGAGCTGCTCCACATCCTCGGCGACCGCGCGAAGCTGTACGAAGTGATGCGCGGCGAGCTGATCGCGATCCGCGACGAATTCGCCACGCCGCGCCGCTCCGAGATCGCCGCCGCCGCCAACGGCATCGACGACGAGGACCTGATCGAGCGCGAGGACATGGTCGTCACCGTGACCATGCAGGGCTATATCAAGCGCACCAGCCTCGACACGTTCCGCGCACAGGCGCGTGGCGGCAAGGGTCGCGCGGGCATGTCGACGAAGGACGAGGACGTCGTCACCGAGCTGTTCGTCACCTCGACGCACACCCCGGTGCTGTTCTTCTCGAACCTCGGCAAGGTCTATCGCTACAAGGTTTGGCGCCTGCCCGAGGGTGGTCCCGCCACGCGCGGCCGGCCGATGATCAACCTGTTGCCGCTGGCACCGGGCGAGACGATCTCGACCGTGCTGCCGCTGCCGGAGGATCTCAGCGAGTGGAGCCGCCTGCACGTCATGTTCGCGACGCAGCGCGGGCTCGTACGCCGCAACGCGATGGATGCGTTCACCAACGTGCCGTCGAACGGCAAGATCGCGATGCGTTTCGAGGAGGGGTCCGAGGACAAACTGATTGGCGTCGCTTTGCTCAGCGAGCATGACGACGTGCTGCTCGCGACCAAGCTCGGCAAGGCGATCCGCTTTGCCGGCGACGACGTCCGCGAGTTCCAGAGCCGCACCTCGACCGGCGTGCGCGGCGTGACGCTCAAGGGCGACGACGAGGTCATCTCGCTGTCGGTCCTCCACCGTGTCGGCGCAACACCCGAGGAACGCGAGACGTACCTCAAGTTCGCCCCCTGGAAGGGCGAGCGCGAGGGCGATCACGGCATGGGGTCGGACCGTTACAACGATCTCAAGGACCGCGAGCAATTCATCCTGACGGTCTGCGAGAACGGCTATGGCAAGCTGTCGAGCGCCTATGATTACCGTCGCACCGGTCGCGGTGGTCAGGGCATCACCAACATCGACAACATCGCGCGCAACGGCCCCGTCGTGGCGAGCTTCGCCGCCGCGAAGGGCCATCAGTTGATGCTGGTGACCAACCAGGCGAAACTGATCCGCACGACGCTCGCATCGCTCCGCGTCATCAGCCGCAACTCGGCCGGCGTGAAGCTGTTCGACGTGGCCAAGGGCGAGCACGTCGTCTCCGCCGCACGGATCGAGGAAACCGAGGAAGACGCCGAGATCAACCTGGCGGACGCCGTGCCCGAGGTCGCTCCGGATACGGGCGCGACGATCGGCGAGGACGATGCAGCAGGCCGGGAGGACGGCGAATGAGCCGCGATCCGATCGCCTATAAGGTGCTGACGGGGGAGCAGTTGGCGACCCTGGAGAGCGGGAGCTTTGCGGGCGCGCCGGTGGATCTGGCCGATGGCTATATCCACCTATCGACTGCGGAGCAGCTGACGGAGACGGTCGACAAGCACTTCGCCGGCCAGTCGGACCTGCACGTGGCTGCGATCGATCTCGAAGCGCTCGGTGATGACGCTAAGTGGGAAGAGTCGCGCGGGGGGCAACTGTTCCCGCACATCTACGGCGGGCCGTTGCTGCTGGAGACGGTGCTGTCTTACGGACCACTTGAGCGCGATGACGTGGGCAAGGTAAAGCTCCCCATCGCGGGCTGAACCCGACCTAAAGCTTGTTCTCCCGCGAAGGCGGGAGCCCAGACTGGGCTCCCGCCTTCGCGGGAGAACAAGGAGGCGGGAGGTGTCTAGATTGGCGACTTCTCGGCGGCGACTATCACCCCCCACCCCGGCGAAGGCCGGGGCCCAGGTGGGGATGGCAGCTAACGGAGCGGAGCGCTCCATTACATCGACCTTTCCAACTGGGCCCCGGCCTTCGCCGGGGTAGTGCTCGGTGTTCAGGTCAACTCAACCTCCGAACGTCATCCAGCCGCGAACGCAGCCCTTACAAACCGCGCACACGCCTCAGGCGCGGTGATCGGGATCATGTGCCCGCCCTCGATCGTGTCGATCTTGGCGCCCGGGATCACCGCCGCCGTCCGGTGACCGTTCCACGCCGGATCGAGGATCGCATCCTGCCGCCCGTACAAGATCCGCGTCGGTACATCGATCCCCGCATACCGCCCGACCATCGCCGCCACGTCGTCGTTCGCGCCGGCAAGATCCGCCGCCGCCGCCGCGATCGCGATCGGCCGCGCCGACAGCGCACCACCGCCACGGGTCACGAAATCTTCCGGCACCGCTTCGGGCGCGAACACGCCTTCCAGCGTTTTAGCGGCAGTCAGGCGGCTGAGCGGCGTACCCAACACCTGCGCGAACGCCAGACGAGCACCCGACGGAATCCGCGCCAGTCCACGGAAACTCTCGGGCACCTGCTCCAGCGGCTGCGTCAGCGGCGCGATCAGCGCGAGTGCGCGGACCAGGTGCGGATGATCGAGCCCAACCGCCAGCCCGATCGCGCCGCCCAACGAATGGCCGACGAACAGCGGCCGATCGAGCCCGAGCTTCTGGATGAAGTCGGCGATGATCGCCCCCTGCGCGATGATCCCCGGCGTGGTGGCGCCGGTCGCGACCGAATAGCCCGAACCCGGCCGGTCGACGACGATCACGCGGTACTCGTCCTTGAGCAGGTCGACGAGCGCATAGCTGAAATTGCGCAACTGCCCGCCGAGGCCGTGGACCATGACGATCGCCGGCCCCGAGCCGACGTCGATATAATGCAGCCGTGCGCCCGCGACATCGAGGAAGCGCCCTTCCGCGGGCACCAGTTCCTCGGCCTTGCGCGCGACCCGGCTCGAATAGAGCGACAGCCCGATCCCCGAGATCGCCGCCAGCACCGCACCACCAATCAAGCCCTTGCCCGTCCGCTTCATCACGATCTCCTTCATATCCATTGTGGGCCGAACGCGCGGCCATGTCCAAAGTCGCAGCGCATACGGGAACCCGTCGCAACCGCCGAACGTCCCACGCCCGAAGGAGATGCAGGTGGATCCACAGGCTCGGACGATACTCAACACGATCGCGACGCTGGCGCCGGACGCCGATCCCATGGCGGACGACGCGCGGTGGCTGGCGGATTTCCGTTATCAGACCGCCTTGCTCAAGACGTTTTCGGGCGCCCCCGAACCGGTGAACGCGATCACGCACCTGCTGCTGCCGTCCGAGGCGGGCACCCTGGTCGTCCGCGTGTATCGGCCGAAGCCGGGCGCTTTGCCGCTGCTGTTCCACATCCACGGCGGCGGCGCGATCGCGGGGTCGATCGACGGCCATGACCCGGCATTGCGCGCGCTGGCCCACCGGACCGGCTGGCTGGTCGCCGCACCCGCCTATCGGCTCGCGCCCGAACACCGCTTCCCGGCGCAACTCGACGATAGCTGGACCGCGTTGACGGAACTCGTTGCGCAGACCGGCGCGCTCGATATCGACGCGACGCGGATCGTAGCGTCGGGCGATAGCATCGGCGGTACGCTCGCAACCGCTCTCGCCGCGCGCGCCATTGATGAAAGCGGCCCGGCGCTGAGCGGCCAGATCCTGCTCTACCCGAACACCGACCTGCGCAGCGAAACCGACTATCCGTCGCGCAGGAGCGAGGATGGCAACATCATCGACGCCGCTTCGCTGGAACGGCAGATCGACCTGTACCTCGCATCACCGGACGCGCGAACCGATCCGCGTGCATCACCGATCCTGGCAGAGAACCTGAGCGCCCTGCCCCCGACCCTGTTGGTAACTTGCGAGAACGATCCGTTGCGTGACGAGGGCGAAGCGTATGGCCGACGTCTGCGCGAGGCCGGCGTCGCGGTCGATCACCACCGGTTCGACGGCATGATCCACGCGTTCCTGCAAATGGCCGGCAGAGTAAACGCCACCGAGCGGCTGTTCGAACGCACCGCCGCGTGGCTGAAGACCTGATGATAGGAAAAATGGTGCACCCAGAGCGATTCGAACGCCCGACCCTCAGATTCGTAGTCTGATGCTCTATCCAGCTGAGCTATGGGTGCATCGCCGTCCCGTGTCCGGTTCGACAAACCCGCTATGAAGCGGAAAATCCTGGTGCACCCAGAGCGATTCGAACGCCCGACCCTCAGATTCGTAGTCTGATGCTCTATCCAGCTGAGCTATGGGTGCACTGGAGGGGCGCTGATAGCAGGCATTTTCCGGGGCGCAAGGGTTTGCCGCGAGAAAGTTGTGCACGAACGCTTGGCGGCATAGAGCGGCAGGCATGAAACACGCCTCCTCGCTCCGCTTCGCATCGTTCGCGCTGGTTCTCGCCACCGGTGCCTGCAGCGAGGATCCGAACACCTATCCGTCGCTGGGCAAGCGCCCGGTCGAGAAGCTGGGATTTGCCGAGCCCGAAGTGAAGGCGGCGGTGGCGGCACCCGATCCGGCGCTCGACAAGGATATCGCCGCGATCTCGGGCAAGCTCAATGCGATCACGACGGGCTTCACGCGCGATGCGGCGAAGGCGGAGGCACTGGCACGGTCGGCGCGCGGTGCGGCGGTCGGCAGCGATGCTTGGATCACTGCACAGACGGCGCTGGCGGGGCTCGACGACTGGCGCGCGCAGGGCTCGTCATTGGTGACGGATATCGAGGCGCTGGCGACCGACCGTGCGGCGAAGCTCCAGCCAGATTATCCCGCGCTGGCAACGATCCGCACGAAGGCGCAGGCGGAGAGCGACCGTCAGGGCGCTACGATCACCCGCATCCAGGCAAGCATGCCCTCGGCGTAGTGCCCGGAATTGAATCCTCCCCCGCCAGGGGGAGGTGGCTGGCGCTTGCCAGTCGGAGGGGGAGGTAAGCGCAACCCTCGCTCCGTGCCCTCCCCCTCCGTCGCTTCGCGCCACCTCCCCCTTACGGGGGAGGATACTAAGTTCAGAACCCCTTCAATAACGGCAGGATCGTCGAGTAATCGTCGGTCCACCCGGTGAAGGCCTTGCGCGGCGTTAGCGGCATCCAATCCAGATCCTTCGTGCGCAACGCAGCGATTCCCCGCGGATCGCGCGACAACGCCACCCAATCCGACGCCGACGCCCGGTCGACCAGCAAACTCGGCGGGCGGTATTTCATCTCGACCGCGATCCAGCCGCCCTCCTGCGCCGCCGCGGCGATCACCGGTTCGAGATCGATGAACCGGTTGGAGATATGCACGAGCAGCAGTCCATCGCGCGCCAGCACCCGCCCATAGGTCGCGAACGCCTCGCGCGTCATCAAGTGCATCGGCACAGAATCGGACGAGAACGCATCGAGCGCGAGCAGGTCGAGACTGTTCGACCGGTCCTGCGCGAGCGCCACGCGGGCATCGCCCAACCGGATCTCCGGGTTCGGCAGGCAGCGCGACAGATAGGTGAACTGCCCGGTATCGCGCGCGATGCGGACGACCGCCGGATCGATCTCGTAGAACCGCCAGCGCTGGCCAGGCCTCGCGTAACAGGACAGCGTCCCCGTCCCGAGCCCGACGACACCGATCCGCGCGCTCGGGCCGTATAGCGCTGGGGCAGCCTGCATCGCCTGCCCGACGCCGGACCCGACGGCGTAATAGGTGGTCGGCGTCCGCTCGCGCATCGGTGACCCGCGCAACTGGATGCCGTGAACGGTCGTCCCATGATCGAGCTCGCGCGTACCGCCATTCGGGCCAGGCTCGTCACGCACGGTGTAGACGCCGAAATAACTCCGGACGCGCGCGCCCGATTCGATCGAGAGTTCCAGGCTGCGATACCCGCCGAACATGACGAGCGCGCCTACCAGAACGATTATGTACGGGACGCGCGCGCCGATTACGGCAAAGCCGAGCGTCGCGATGACGAGGAAGTCCATACCCTGCCGGCTTTCGCCGAACACGCCGGCCGGGTCGGCGATCCGCAATCCGGCGACGACAACGAGGGCGACGATGATCGCCGCGAGTGCGATCCACTTGGTCGGCCCCTTCGCCATCCAGATGCTGCGGAACTGGCCGAACAGATACATCTGCGGCACCAGTGCGCCGGCCGCCAGGATCAGCAGCGGATATTCGTAGGTCCAGTCGAACACCACCGGCGCCACGAGCGCCGCGAACACCCCGCCAAGCGCACCGCCCGCCGACATCGCCAGATAGAAGCCGGTCAGCCGATCGGGCGCAGGCCGCTTGCGATAGAGCGTGGTGTGCAGCGCGACCGAAATCATGAACAGCAGCAGCAGCGCGATCCCTGCGCTGAAGAACGGTCGCTCGTTGATGCCGCCCATGATGATCCCGCCGAACAGCAAAATCGTGATCGGCGCGATCCGCGTCAGCACGTCGGCGAGCCAGCGATCGCTCGCGAACGCCACGCTGAAGCTCAGCAGGTACAGCCCGAGCGGGATCACCCACAGCAGCGGCATCGCGACGATATCGGTCGATATATAGGTCGAGGTCGCGAGCATCATTCCCGACGGCACGAGCGCGAGTGCGATCCAGTGTGCGATCCGCCTGGCACCCGGCGGCGCGCTGGTCGCCGCGACGTGGTCGACTGCTGCGATCTTCGGCAGCCGCGTGCCGCAGGCGAGCACCAGCACGATCAAAAGCAGATACCCGCCGCTCCAGAGCAGGCTCTGGCCGTGCACCGCCATCAGCGGCTCGACCAGCAGCGGATACGCGATCAGGCCGGCAAAGCTCCCGAGGTTGGAGGCGGCATACAGCGCGTACGGATCGCCACCACCGCTAGCGTCGCTGAACCAGCGCTGGATCAGCGGCGCCTGCGCGGAGACCGCGAAGAACAACGGTCCGATCGACAGCCCCAGCAGCCACGGCACCCAGAGCGCCGGCTGCGCCTGCGCCGACGGCGCCATCGCGACCAGCCCGATCGGCAGCCATAATGCCGCAACGAGCAGCACGCTGAGGTGGATCGCCGCCTGCGCCCTTGGCCTAACGCGCCCGAGCCAGTGCGCATAGGCATAGCCGGCGAGCAGCAGCGCCTGGTACACCAGCATCGCCGAGTTCCACACCGCCGGCGCGCCACCCAACCGCGGCAACGCCATCCGTGCCACCATCGGCTGGACGAGGAACAGCAGGAACGACCCCGTCAGGATCGTCGCCACGAACATCGTCCGGCACCAACGCGCCATCAACGGCCCGTGCGCAGCCAAATGGTTGTCAGACATGAGCGGGACGGTCGATCCGGTAGAGGATGTGGCGGCGAAGAGCGTCGTCTTCAGCCAGTTTCGGATGGTCGAAATCACCACCATGGACGCGCGCCATGCCGAGCCGTTCCATAAGCGTGCGGCTGGCCGTGTTTGCAGGGACCGTGATTGCCCAGACCGTCGGAAGGTTCAATTCCTGCCAGCCCCATGCGAGCGCCGCCTCGGCTGCCTCACGCGCGTAACCCTGCCCCCAATGCGCGCGCACCAGGCTCCAGCCGATTTCCGGCTCGTCTTCGATCGGCGTCCCGACCGGACCGGGCTTGATCCCGCACCAGCCGATGAACGCGCCCGTATCCCGCCGTTCCAGCGCCCAGAAGCACGCGCCATAGTCGACGAGCATCGCGTTCTGGCGCACGACCACCGCGGCGGAATCCGCCAGCGAGGGCGCCGGCCCGAGATACGCCATCACCGCTGGATCGGCGCACATCGCGTGATGCGCGGCGGCATCGTCCTCATGCCAACCGCGCAAGATCAGCCGCTCGGTCTCGATCATCCGCCGAGCAATTTGGCCGCATGCGCCGCGTGATAGGTCAGCACGCCCGAGCAACCGGCGCGCTTGAACGACATCAGCGTCTCCAGCACCATCACGTCCCGCTCGGCGGCGTCCGCCGCGACGGCATGCTCGATCATCGCGTACTCGCCCGACACCTGATACGCGAACACCGGCACCTCGAACGCCTGACGGACGCGGACGATGATGTCGAGATATGGCAGGCCGGGCTTTACCATCACCGTGTCAGCGCCTTCCGCCAGGTCCATTGCAACCTCGCGCAAAGCTTCCTCGGCATTGGCATTGTCCATCTGGTACGTCTTCTTGTCGCCCTTGAGCAGCCCGCGCGATCCGACCGCATCGCGGAACGGCCCGTAAAACGCGCTCGCATATTTGGCGGCGTAGGACATGATCTGGACGTTGTGGTGCGAGTCCGCCTCGAGCGCATCGCGGATCATGCCGATCCGGCCGTCCATCATATCCGATGGCGCAATGATGTCCGCGCCCGCATTAGCCTGGTTCAGCGCCTGCGCGACCAGCATCTCGGCGGTCGTGTCGTTGACGACATAGCCGGCGTCATCGACCAGCCCGTCATGGCCGTGACTCGTGTACGGATCGAGCGCGACGTCGGTCAGCACGCCAACCTCGGGCACCGCGTCCTTCAGCGCACGGATCGCCTGGCACATCAGATTGTCGGGGTTGAGCGCCTCGCGGCCATCCTCGGTCCGCCGCTCGACCTGCGTGTACGGGAACAGCGCGATGCACGGAATGCCGAGGTCGCGCGCCTCGCGGCCGCGTGCGACGATCCCGTCGACCGACCAGCGCGAGACACCCGGCAGGCTGGCGATCGGCTGCTCGACACCCTCGCCTTCGCACACGAACAGCGGCCAGATCAGGTCGGCAGGCGTCAGCACGGTCTCGGCATGGAGGCGGCGGCTCCAGGCGGAGGCGCGGGTGCGACGGAGGCGAAGCGCGGGATAGCTTGCGGTCATGCCGCGGCTTTGCGGGATGCGCGGCGACGGATCAAGCGTTACGCAAGAGCGTTACGGATGCGAAACCGCATCCCGCGCGTTGGGGGCCTTATGTCGAACGATACGATCACGTCCGCGGCGCTCGTCGTCAACGCCAAGTCGCGCAAGGGCCAGAAGCTGTTCAAGCGCGCCTGTGCGGCGATGTCGGGGCTGCCCTATGAGGTCGACGCGCACGCAGTCGAGGATCCGAAGGATCTTGAGGCCACCGTACTGCGCGCACTGGCGAAGAAGCCCGACCTGCTGATCCTCGGCGGCGGTGACGGCACGGTCAGCGGACTGGTCGACCTGATGGTCGGGCACGACGTAATCCTCGGCGTGCTACCGCTCGGCACCGCCAACAGTTTCGCGCGCACGCTCGGCATTCCGCTGAATATCGAGGGCGCGGTCGAAGTCATTCGCACCGGCAAGCCTCGGCGGATCGATCTCGGCATGATCGACGGCGATTATTTCGCGAACTGCGCGGCGATGGGCATCAGCCCGAAGATCGCCGAGACGGTCCCGCACGGCCTCAAGAAGGTCTTCGGCAAGGTCGGCTATCTGGCGTGGGCGACGTATCAATACATGCGCTTCCGCCCGTTCACGCTGATCGTCGGCGAGGGCCCGACCGCGGTGAAGATCCGCGTCGTCGAGGTGCGGATTTCGAACGGGCCCTATCATGGCGGCACCGAACTGGTGGATGCCGCGGCGGTCGATTCGGGCGAGATCGTGGTGCAGGCGGTGATGGGTCACGTGAAGCGGCGGCTGGTGCAGAACTGGTTCTCCAGCGTGTTCCGGCTCGAGTCGCGGCACGAGAAGGTGCGGGACTTTCGGGGCAAGAGCCTGAAGATCAACACGATCCCGCCGTTGCCGATCTCGATCGATGGCGAGGTGCTGGCGAAGACACCGGTCACGGCGAAGGTCGCGGCGGGGATCATCCGGGTGATGGCGCCGGCCTGAGCCGCAGGGCCGCTCCCGCCCCTTGTTCTCCCGCGAAGGCGGGAGCCCAGCCTGGGTCCCCGCCTTCGCGGGAAAACACAAAACCGGGGGAAGCCACCGGTATTCTGCACCACCCCGGCGCAGGCCGGGGCCCAATTGGAAAGGCCGGAGTAACTGCTGGCGGTCCGACGTTAGCAACGTCCCCGAATTGGGCCCCGGCCTTCGCCGGGGTGGGACTGGGTGGTGTTACTTCGTCCGACGAACGGTGAGGATCTTCACCGGCGCAGCGATCATCTGCCCCTTCATCACCCCCACCCCAGCCGTCGGCGAGGTCGGTGCCGCGAGGATGCGCTTCACCACGTCCATTCCCTCGACGACATGCCCGAATGCCGCGAACCCGGCCGTGTCGCCCGTCCCCGCGGGGTTAGCATCGAGCGACAACACCGGCCCAACCGTAATAAAGAAATCCGCCGTAGCACTCCCCGGCGCAAACCTCGCCATCGAGATCGTCGCGTCCAAATGCGACAGTCCGGTCTGGTTGGTCGGCTCATGCTTCACCGGCGGTAGTAGACGCTTCACCTCACCCTGCGGCCCGCCCTGGATCAACCCGGACTCCGCCCCCAAGTTCATCGCGCGATAGAACGTCACCCCATCGAGCCGCTTCTGGTCGACATAGCGCAGGAAATTCGCGGTAGTCAGCGGCGCGCGCTCCTTCTCCAGCGCCAGCGTGATCGGCCCCTCGCTCGTCGTCATCACGATCGAAACGGTAGCCGGAACGACAGGCGAAGGCGCCGGCGGAGTCTCCTGCGCAGAGACGGAAACGGCGCCGAGAACGGCAAAAGCGAGTGTGACGAATCTGGAGATCATCCGCCACGCTACCGCGTCGCTCCCTCCCTGTCAGCGGTCCCGCGACACGATATTGCGCACGGCAAAGTTTTGCTTGGGTTTGCACGCCCCCGCGCAATGCGTATCCGGGTCGCGATGACCGATCTCGCCATTCTCTACGAGCACCCGCTCTGGTTCGAACCGCTGTTCGCCGCGCTCGACCGTCGCGGTGTCGACTTCACCCGCGCCACGCCCGACGGCTTCTGGAACCCCGCCGACCAGAGCGCCCCCGCCCCCGTCGTCTTCAACCGCATCGCGATGTCGAGCTTCCTGCGCAACGACGAGCATCCGATCTTCGACACGATGGCGCTGCTAGATCACTGGCGCAGCACCGGCGCGCGCGTGATCAACGGCACCGACGTGCTCGCGATCGACGCCTCGAAGGCGCGGCAATTGTCGCTGATCGCCTCGCTCGGCCTCGCGATCCCCGAGACACGCGTGGTCCACCGCGCCGCCGACGTCGTCCCCGCCGCGCAGACGCTCCGCTTCCCGCTGGTCGTCAAGGCGAACATCGGCGGATCGGGCGCCGGCATCATCCGCTTCGACAGCCTCGAAGAGTTGCGCACCGCAGTCGCTGACAGCGGCCTGCCGAGCAGCGTCGACGGCGTGCTGCTGGTGCAGGAATACGTCCCCGTCCGCGACGGCGCGATCACCCGGATCGAGACGCTCGACCGCAAGTTCCTCTATGCGATCGAGGTCGCGGGCGGCGGCGCGTTCGATCTCTGCCCGGCGGACGCGTGCGTTGTCCCCGGTTCCGGCATCAAGATGGCCGCGGTCGAGCCCTCGCAAACCTTGAAGGACGCCGCCGAAGCGATCGCCCGTGCGGTCGATCTCGACGTCGGCGGAGTCGAGGTTATGATCGACGACCGCGACGGCGTCGCGCGCTTCTACGACATCAACGCGCTGTCGAACTTCGTCGCCAAGCCCCTCGACGTGCTCGGCTGGGATCCCCACGACCGCCTCGTCGATTACCTGATCGAACAGATCGAGAAGGCCCGCTGATGCGCTATGGTTACTGGACTCCCGTCTTCGGCGGCTGGCTCCGCAACGTCCCCGACGAGGGGATGGAGGCGAGCTGGGCGTACACCAAGGCGCTGACGCAGAACGCCGAGCGCTGGGGCTACGACCTGACGCTGATCGCCGAGCTGAACCTCAACGACATCAAAGGCATCGAACAGCCCGCGCTCGACGCATGGTCGACCGCGGCGGCGCTGGCAGCGGTCACCGACAGCATCGAGTTGATGGTCGCGGTCCGCCCGAACTTCCATCACCCCGCGCTGTTCGCCAAGGCGGCGGCGAACATCGACCGAATCTCGGGCGGGCGGCTCGCGCTCAACGTCGTGTCGTCCTGGTGGGCGGACGAGGCGAAGCAATACGGCCTCCAGTTCGATCAGCACGACGATCGCTACGCACGCACCGCCGAATGGCTGACCGTCGTCGACGGGCTCTGGACGCAGGAGCGCTTCGACTTCGCAGGCCAGTTCTACACCACCGAACAGGCGATCTGCTCGCCCAAGCCCGCCAAGCGCCCGACCGTCTACGCGGGCGGCGAGAGCGAGAAGGCCAAGGCGATGATCGCCGCGCAGTGCGACGCCTACGTCATGCACGGCGACCCCGCCGAAGCGATCGCGCCGAAGATCGCCGACATGGCCGCGCGTCGCGAGGCGGCAGGCGGCGCACCGATGCAGTACGGCATGGCCGCCTACGCGATCGTCCGCGACAGCGAGGCGGAGGCCAAGCGCGAACTCGAGCGCATCACCAGCGTCACCGAACTCCCTGCCGGCTATGCGAATTTCGACCAGTGGCTGTCGGGCACGCAGCTCGAACGCGAACTGAAGATCCAGGAATACTCGGTCTCCAACCGTGGCCTGCGCCCCAATCTGGTCGGCACGCCGGAGCAGTTGAAGGAGCGCGTTGCAGAATACGAGGCGGCCGGTCTCGACTTGCTGCTGCTCCAGATGAGCCCGCAGGCCGAAGAGATGGAGCGGTTCGCGGCGCAGGTCATGGGCTCCGCATGATCCGCCTCACTGACGTCGTTAAAACCTACCCGGCAAGCGAAGCGGCTGCCTTGGACGGGATCTCGCTGGAAATCCCGGCGCGCGGCGTATTCGGCGTCATCGGCCAGTCCGGCGCAGGCAAGTCGACGCTGATCCGCCTGATCAACGCGCTCGAACGCCCGACTTCGGGTCGGGTCGAAGTCGACGGCGTCGACGTAGCCGCGTTGTCGGCGGCGAACCTGCGCGCGCTGCGCCGCCGGATCGGCATGATCTTCCAGAACTTCGGACTGCTCTCGTCGCGCACCGTGGCGGCAAACGTCGCGTTCCCGCTCGTGCTGGCCGGCGTTCCCAAGGCCGAGCGCGAGACGAAAGTCGCCGCATTGCTCGACCGCGTAGGCCTCGCCGATCACGCCGCGAAATACCCCGCCCAGCTCTCCGGCGGCCAGAAGCAACGCGTCGGCATCGCCCGCGCCCTCGCCACCGATCCCGATATTCTCTTGTGCGACGAAGCCACCAGCGCGCTGGACCCCGAAACCACCCGCTCGGTCCTGACCCTCCTCCGAGACCTCAACCGAGACCTCGGCTTGACGATCGTCCTCATCACCCACGAAATGGACGTCGTCCGCTACGTCTGCGACCGCGTCGCCGTCCTCGAACGCGGCCGGATCGTCGAGACCGGAGAGGTCAGCGACATCTTCGCCAACGCCGCCCACCCGGCGACGAAGCGCATGCTGGCGGCGCTGGCGGCATGAGCTTTTTCGCCAACATCGACTGGTCGGACATTGGCCAGGCGTGCCTCGACACGCTGATCATGCTCGGCGGCTCGCTCGTGCTGACGATCGCGTTCGGCCTCCCGCTCGGCGTCCTGCTCTACCTCACCGACCGGGGCCGCCTGTCGCAGAACCGCGTCGCCAACGTCGTGCTCGGCGTCGTCGTCAACATCCTGCGCTCCGTCCCGTTCATCATTTTGCTGATCGTGATGATCCCGCTCACCGTGATGCTGGTCGGCACCTCACTAGGCGTCGCCGGCGCGATCCCGCCGCTCGTCGTCGGCGCGGCGCCGTTCTACGCGCGCCTCGTCGAGGGCTCGCTCAAGGAAGTCGACCGCACCACGATCGAGGCGGTGCAGGCGATGGGCGCCACCACCCGCCAGATCGTCACCGGCGCGCTGATCCCCGAGGCGCTCCCCGGGTTGATCGCCGGCGCCACAGTGACCGCGGTCGCGCTCGTCTCGTTCACCGCGATGGCGGGCGTGGTCGGCGCCGGCGGGCTCGGCGACCTCGCGATCCGGTTCGGCTATCAGCGCTTCCAGACCGACGTCATGGTCGTCACGGTCGTGCTGCTGGTCGTGCTCGTCCAGATCATCCAATACGCCGGCGACGCGCTCGCCCGCCACTTTACCCGCCGCTAGGAACTGCCATGAACCGCCGCACTTTGCTCGCCTCGTTCTCGCTGCTCGCGCTCGCCGCCTGCGGAGGCGCCAAGACCAACGACGGCAAGACGCTGACGATCGCCGCGACCGCAGTACCGCACGCGGAGATCCTGGAATCGATCAAGCCGACGCTGGCGAAGGAAGGCGTCGACCTCCAGATCCGCGTCTTCAACGATTACGTCCAGCCCAACCTCCAGGTCGAGCAGAAGCAGATCGACGTCAGCTATTTCGAGACCAAGCCGTATCTCGACCAGTTCAACGCCTCGCGCGGTACGCATCTCGTCACCTATGCCGGCGTCCATGTCGAACCGCTCGGCGCCTATTCGCGCAAGTGGAAGTCGATCGCGCAGATCCCGAACGGCGCCACCGTCGCGATCCCGAACGAGCCGAGCAACGGCGGCCGCGCGCTGCTGCTGTTGCAGAAGGCCGGGCTGATCACGCTGCGGAACCCGACCAATCCGCTGTCGAGCCTCAACGACATCGCCACCAACCCGAAGAACCTGAACTTCAAGGAACTGGAGGGCGCCACCCTCCCCCGCACGCTCGGCGAGGTCGATCTCGCGCTGATCAACACCAACTACGCGCTCGACGCGAAGCTCAACCCGGTCCGCGACGCGCTCGCGATCGAGGACAAGAACAGCCCCTACGTCAATTTCGTCGTCGGCCTGCCCGGCGGCGAGAAGGACCCGCGGGTGGTCAAGCTGATCGCGGCGCTCCGCAGCCCAGCGACCAAGACCTTCATCGAGCAGCATTATCGGGGTGCGGTGCTCCCGGCGTTCTGATACCGGCGCGGCCTCGTTCGCGTAATCCTTGAGGCTCCATGACGGTCGTCGCCGCGTATCTCTATCGCCATGGCAAGCGCGTCCGCGCGGTCTCGATCGACGAAAAGGTCGATTGCCCCGCGGATCGCTCCGAGTTCGTCTGGATCGGCATCTGCGACCCGACCGACGACGAGATGCGGACGCTCAAGGAGCAGTATAATCTCCACCCGCTGGCCGTGGAGGATGCGATCAAGGCGGACCAACTGCCCAAGGTCGACGTGTATGGCGACCAGCTGTTCGTGGTCGCGCGCACCGCACAGCTCGAGGCAGACAGGATCGCGTATGGCGAGACCGCGATCTTCGTCGGCCACAGCCATATCATCAGCGTCCGCCACGGCTCGGCGCGGTCTCATAAAGCTCTACGCGAACAGCTCGAGGCCGCGCCGACCTTACTGATCAACGGCGTCGATTACGTCCTCCACGCGATCCTCGACTACGTCGTCGACGGCTATCTGCCGATCATGGAGAGCATCGAGGACGAGGTGCTGGCCATGGAACAACGCACCATCGACGCGTTCCTAGGCCGCGACGAGATCGTCCGGATCTTCGGACTCAGGCGCGAGATGATCCGGTTCCAGCGAATCTTGGGACCGATGGGCGAGGTTGCGGGCAAGATCGTCCGCCTCGACCTGCCGTGCATCGACACCGAGGCGAAGCCGTATTTCAGCGATGTGCTCGATCATGTGCGGCGGGTGCAGACGATGGTCGAGGGGTTGCGCGAGGTGCTGACGTCGGTGTTCGAATTCAGCAATTTGCTGGAGCAGCAACGCACCGGCGCGATCACCCGCCAGCTTGCGGCGTGGGCCGCGATCCTCGCGGTGCCGACCGCGATCGCCGGAATCTATGGGATGAACTTCGAGAATATGCCCGAGTTGAAGTGGCAATACGGGTATTTCGTGGTGCTGGGTGTGATCGCGGTGGTGTGTTCGGCGCTGTATGTGAAGTTCAAGCAGGCGAAGTGGCTGTAGGCACGCGGATCGACCTGATCGTCATTTCAGCCAAGCGGTCAAACCTTGCTCCCCCCCGGCGAAGGCCGGGGCCCAATTGGGGGCCGCCAATGACGGGCGTTACGCTCCGTTACTGCGACCTTTCCAATTGGACCCCGGCCTCCGCCGGGGGGTAGGTGCTGGAATGGAAGACTTTTAGCTCAAACCTTGACGAGCATCTTCCCCGTATTCCCACCAGAGAACAGCCCCAGAAACGCATCCGGCATCGTCTCGAGCCCCTCGTGCACGGTTTCCTGCCGCTTCAGCGTCCCCGCGGCCAGCATCCCGCCCATGTCCTTGTAGAACTCCTCGGCGCGATTCATGTAGTCGCTGACGATGAAGCCGCGGATTTGCACGCGGTTACCGATCAGCCGCGCGAGATACTTCAGCTGCGTCGCCGCACCGCTGTTATAGACGTCGATCATCCCGCACACTGCGAACCGCGCATGCATGTTCGCATGGGCCAGCGCCGCGTCGAGATGCTCGCCGCCGACATTGTCGAAATACACGTCGATGCCCTTCGGCGCGGCCTGGCCGAGTGCCTTCACCACGGGTACGTCGCCCTTGTAATCGATCACCGCATCGGCCCCGAGCGACTTCACCCAGGCGCATTTCTCCGCGCCGCCGGCCGAGCCGATCACCGTCATGCCCTTGGCCTTCGCGACCTGCACGACGGTCGATCCGACCGCGCCGGCTGCCGCCGAGACGAACACCGTATCGCCCGCCTTGGCCTCGGCGACCGCGAGCAGCCCAAAATACCCGGTCATCCCCGGCATGCCGAGCTGCCCGAGAAACGCCTGCGCCGGCACGTCGAGCGCGGGCAGCTTCTGTACCTGTGCGGCGGAGACCACCGCCTCGTCGCGCCAGCCCGCCATATGCAGCACCATGTCGCCGACCTTGATGCCGTGGTCGTTGCTCTCGACCACTTCGCCGACCGCGCCGCCCTGCATCGCTTCGCCCAGCGCGAACGGCGGGACATAGCTCTTCACGTCGTTCATCCGCCCGCGCATGTACGGATCGACCGACAGCCACCGATTGGCGATACGCACCTCGCCGGCGCCGAGCGCGGTCGTGTCGAGATCGATCATGGCGAAGTCGGTATGCTTCGGCATGCCTTGCGGACGTGCCTTCAGGCTCCATGCACGGGCCATAAACTTGCTCCTGTCTAGAATATTCGTGTTGCGGGTATGGCGAAACACGCGCCCAGCGCAACCCGCAAAAAAGCCCGGACGTTTCTGCCCGGGCTCGTTGTTGGCCGGCATCAGGCGACGCCGGCCAATGCTTTCAGACGGTTAGTACGTGGTCGAACCAGACTTGCCGAGCGTGTCCGACGTCGTGCCAGTGGCCGATGCCGTGCTGGTCGTGGACGTGCTGCCGGTCTGGGTGCTCGAAGCATACCCGGTGGTACCGGCATCCTTCTTGTCGCCGCCGGTACGGTCGCCGTACTCGAACATCGCCGAGTTGCGCTCTTCTTCCTTCCATGCCGCCTTGGCTTCGTCGGCCGACTTCGACAGCGTCACCTTGCCGTCGACGGTCTTGATCCAGCGCGACGGGATCGAGTGATGCACGCCGCCCGCATCGCGGTCGTTCTTGGTCAGCAGGATGCGGTCGCCCTTCACCTTGTCGACGGTACCGACATGGCTGCCGTCCGAACCGACGACTTCCATATGCTCGGCGACCTGCGACAGCGAGCTGCGCTGGCCCTGGCGCTCGGTGCGCCATGACGAGAATTCGTTCTCGAACTTCGAGCGGTTCTCGTCGCGATACTCGTCATAATCACGGTCGAGCGCGGCGATCTGCGTGCTGCGCCAGCTGTGATAATGATCGTCGTGCGGGTTCGACGCGCGGTTGCCGAACGCGCGGTTGTCCGAATTGCCGTAGGAGCGCTCGTCATAGCGCGCATCGGCCTCGCGGCGACGTTCGGCCTCGTCGTCGCCGAACCACGAGCGCACTTCGTCGCCTGCGCGGGCGATGAAGCCGCGATCGTCATAGTCGTAGCCCTGCGGCTGGCGGCCGTAGCCACGATCGTTTCCGCGTGGTGCGTTACGATTGTCGTCGTCCGCGTGGCGGTTGCGCCCTACGTCCTCGAAGCGGCGACCGTCCGATGCATAGCTGCCGTGATATTCGGTATCGCCCGAACCCTGGCTGCGCTGGTTCTGCTGGCTATAGCGCTGGCCCGAATTCTGGCGACCATAGTCCTGCTGGCCATAGCCCTGACGCGAACCCTGGCCGTATCGCGACTGTCCGTAGCGATCGCCGCCCGATGGCTGCTGGCGATCGTTGTGGCCGCCATAATAGTCGCGGCTGCCCTGGTCACGGTTCTGCTCGCGACCATATTGGTCGCGGCTGCCCTGGTCGTCGCGGCCACGGGTGTCGCGATCGAACTCACCGGCTGCTGCGTAGTCGCGCGCGCTGGATCGGCCGTAATCGCCCCCGTCGGAACGGAAATCGCGGCCATAATCCTGCGAGTTCGGCCGACCGTAATAATCGCCCGATTGACGATCCCGGGTATTGCGTTCGTAGACCATAGGAACCTCCTAATTGCTGTCCTGCGGCTGCCGGTCGCGTCGATCGCCCTAGTCGATCGCGGGTCCGTACATTCCGAAGACTACAAACGCCAAGCCGGTCGATTGTTCCTGTGTTTGCCGTAACTTGACGGCGACACGACGCAACGCTGCGACGACGGGCCGAACGGGTATCGAACTCGCGTTGCGCTGAAAGGAGGACGATCCGGGGGCTCCGAAGAACCCCGCCAGACAAGCCGGTTGCATCGCCCAAACCGACCCGCTAAGCCGCGATCATGGCCTATGGCCAACAGCGCGGGGCCGTAGCTCAGATGGGAGAGCGCCGCAATCGCACTGCGGAGGTCAGGGGTTCGATTCCCCTCGGCTCCACCAGCGCAACATACTTAGAATAATCGTTTTTCGAGGTCAGGCAGCGAGTGACGCGATTACTAGCGTATCATTCGCGTATCGCAGATGAGCGGACGTGTGTTCCGACAATGCCTCGAAGAACGTATCAACCTCCCGGCTCGCAGCCGCGAGATAGTCGGGCGAGAGGTGTTCGTAATTGCATGCGGTCGTATCCTGGGCGGCATGCCCTGCCAATGCCATGCGCTGCTCTTTGTGCGCACCGCGCCGTGCAAGCCAAGTCAGCATCGTATGGCGCAGTGTCTTCGGGCGTCGCTCCGACAGCCCCCACTTCGGCGCATACGGCGGTTCAGACGGTTTTCACCGATCGGGTATCCCGCTCGAGATGCGTCGGTCCACCAGGGGTCTGGTTGCGTTCCGCGATCGGCACGCGATACTTGATAAGCTTGCCTACGATCCCCGATACCCCAGGGAGAACATGCCGCGCTATCGGGAGCACGGACCGACGCTTCCGCAAGTGAACCTTGCCGGCGGCGTTAAGGTTGATCAGGTTGTTCTCGATATCGACATTCTTGTTGGTCAATTCGAGCACAGCCTGTGGACGGCCCGCGGTGCCCAACTCAATGACGATAAACGCGATTAGGTGCTCGCGTTCCGGCAGACCCGAGCAAGCGTTCATGATCGCGGCAATATTCTGCAAGGTCAGCACCGGATCCCGTGCCGGCGCCTTTTGCTGTGGAGGGACATCCGCGATAAACGGCGCGTATTCAATCGTCTGGTTTCCAAGCTTAGTTCAGCGCACCTCGCAGTGCTGCAAGATCCCGACTGATCGTATGCCCGCCAGCGCCTGCTTTCGCGCGCTTAGTTCGAAATCGTGCCCGGAGGGGCGGCGTGAGATCCGCAACGGTGACCGCAGCACCCAGTCGCCCTGCCCTCCTTTCGCCGTCAAAGAAGTCCATCCAATGCACAACCGAGATCTTGTACCTATCGGGGGCCGCGGGCGTCGAAACATGATACTTCAGCCAGTCCGCCATGAGGTCTTCCACAAGCGCCTCATCGCGGCGCTGACGCACCGGACGGCTGTGCTCAAGGTAGTGAGCAGCTAACGCGTCTTTTGCTGCCGTAGGTGGTCGATCTGCATCACCGCCTCGGACAGTCGTAGCCTTGCGCCTCGTGATGTCACCTCCGTCTCCGGGACGCTTTTCAAGCCAGCAGATCTTCCAGGTTCCGGTGTCTGGCCTTTGCCAAAGCCAGAACTGACCGAGTTGGTGTCGTTTGCTATCGCGCTTACGCATGCTTTCCTCATCCCCTCGCCCTCCATGCGGGCCAAAATCTGGTAAATGTCGTGCCGCAGCAGGACTCGGGCGGTCTCGTTGAAGAGATGAAGCTTGCGGTTGGGCGTTTGTGCCGCACGCCGGAGTCGCTTCATCAATTCAACGATCGGATCGATCTCGATCACGGACATGCGCATTCTGATCGAAGGCGATGCTCCATGCAGCGGGTCCGAAGCCGTTGATTGAAGTCACCGACGGCGCGGGCTCGATACAGCTTGACCCGATCACATGCATCCAGGGCTGGAGCCGCGACATCGCCAAGAACTACCGGCGAGATGACGAATACTTCCTCTCCAGCGATTTTCATTCGGACAAAAGTCTGATACAATTGACCGGTGCTTTAGAGGCCATTGCCGCTTGACCGTCGACCCACGAGCCTTCCGCTCAATACATACTCGTTGGGGACCGATTGTTCGTCGGTGCGACCAGTTCACGCCGATGCACCGCTAGGCAAGGGCAAGACGTTTTGATCTTACCAACCTGCCGGTGTTTTGCCGGCGGGCATTCGTAAGATATTGCCAATCGCATTCAGCTTCAAATCACCTTAAGATAACAAGGCAAGCCGCAGCGAAGCGAAGGTTCAGCCTCGTGCCGACGCAGTCGGCACATACCCGACCGGACGTGAGCAACGCGCTGGGATCCACGCAAAGCGGGAATCCTCCAAATCGCAAAATCGCCTATGGCTTGACGCCGTGAAACGGCGGCTGGCCATTGCACCTTGACGAAGTCGAGGTGCCTGCGCTTCGACTGTTATCACAGGGACATTCTACGACTTCACGCAACGCTATAGCGAACCCGGGCTGCGCGGAGCATCAAAATGGCCCCGTTATAATATTACTACGTAGTAAGTAATATACCGGACCCAGCGCGAGTTTCGACATGAAGCACGAAGCCAGCGCAATCCAAGAATCTCTAACGCACGCGCACGCGAGCGCGCACACGAGACCCAAAATCCCGCGGCGATCAACGCGAAGCGCGGCAAGGCGGGTTTAGGCTCGAGAATCACTCGCCGGACATGTTCTAAGTTGGCCCATGCCGTGACACCGCCCTGTTCGCGCCGAACGTGCATCCTGCGGCATACGAGAGCCCCCCCCTTGGTTGGATGAAAGTTGATTTGAAAGCAATGCGAGCCCGTTTAATGCGTTTTCAGGCACCGTGGGACGCCGAAAGATAAAAATGCCCAGTTCCGGACAACCTCGGACCCGAATTGCTGCTTTGAATGGCTTCAAATGACGACGCCCTGATCACTGTGTAAGTCGATTTCGTTCGGCCTTGGTTTTGATGTCGCGATTGCAGCGCCTAACCTGTGGGTATCGCATGCGCGCCTGACCGCTCAGTAGGAGCCCGACGCGATTGGCGGCTACCGGCTTGGTCCAGCCTTCAATGCGCCAAAATGACGAATTTCGTGAACAGCACGCCGAAAGAGAACAGCGCGATGCCGGCAGCCATGCCTAGCCCGGAAAGGATCCACGGGGACGTCTGCCATCCATTGAGCCTGTTCAAAGCCACTAGATGTTGTTCCAGGGACTTCTCCATGATCTGCTTATTGAGTAACTCAATTCGCTTGGCACGGTCTCGAGCCTCGCTGTCTTCTGCCGGCCGATCGGTTAGCGTCGTGAGCTCAGATTGGGTCATGGATCGCTTCTCCATCTCGCGTTGCGTGTGCTTGGCAGGTGGGCCGATCATAGCTTTACGCCTTAGACGATGGGCCTTTGGGGCGATTTTCACGAGTTCGACCAAGCGATGAAACGCCGCCAGGCCGCGGTGATCTGGCAGCCTCGGCTTCGGCTATCACCCACTTTGAACCTCGGCGGCTCGTCTATCGAAAACGAGTTCGCCGCCGCCGCATAGTGCGTGGAGGTGGGCGATAGACGAATTTGGACGGAGCTAGTCTCGCGGGGCGGTAGCAAGGACGTCGTGAGCCGACGGGACGAGTATCGTCTATCACATCCAATCCTGTCCGCCATGGTCACGTAATATCCTGATAATAAACAAATTCGAGCGACTGGCGAACCGTTGAAGATTGGCGTTGGCAGAAGGCATCGGACGCCGGGCCGCGGTGATCTAACGGTTTCGGATTTGTGTATTGCCTACACTAGGGCGTGTTAGCTCGTTTATCGGGCACAAAGCTGACTAGCTGTTGCTGGAGGATGCTTCAACGTGTCTGATAGACGAGTTAAGCAGGGCGCGGTTAGAGGTGTTGGACGTTGGTCCAGCCGATCTGGCAGATCACGATGTTATTGTGCAGCGACCGCAAACTAAAGCTTGGAAAAGATCGAGGTCCTATCGCAATTGCGACATACTGACCCGGATGCTGCCTATCGCCGGCACCGGAATGCCGCTCAAGCCATCCGCGGCTGAACAGGTTGTGGTAGACTTGGTGACCCTTTTCGCGCCTTATCGCCGCAAGTATCGCGAGGCGGGGGCGGAAATTGGCTACAGTACCGAGTATCGATCAGGACGAGCCGACCGTTTCGGTGTTTCAGAGCGACCTTCCCATAGATGAGAAGCTGGATCGCGCGCGGACGGAGCTCCTCGATCTCTCGGCGAGGAACCGGCTGCTCAATATGCCACGCGCGGCAAAAGGTGCGAAGGCGGTCGAAGTCGTCGACGAGGTCAGCAGCGAGATTTTCCGCATGCTCGTCGTTGAGACGCGCCCCTTCTCGTTCCTCGCGGGCAAGGCGGCACCTGCCGGTGAGCAAGCCAGCGAAGACGCGCCCGCGGAGGAGTCGGACGAGATTGCCGATCTCGCGCAACCCGAGGATGACGTTGCCGATGAACGCGGCGTGTTTTCGCGCCACGTCGATACCCGTCTCCAGACCCGACTAACGCCAAAGGGCCTGCAAAAGCGCCTGCTCGAGCTCTATTTCGACGCGCGCACGCTGGAGGAAGAGCAGGGCGTCAACATCCTCTATCTGACGCTTGGTGCGCTCAAGTGGATCGACCCGAACAATGCCGCGAACATCCGGTTCGCGCCGCTGGTGCTCGTGCCCGTGCAACTCGAGCGCGGCAATGCAGGCGAGAAGTTCAAGCTGAGGATGCGGCAGGAGGATTACGCGTCCAACCTGTCGCTGGAGGCGTTTCTCGACCGCGCGCACGGCATCCGGCTGCCGACGTTCGAGGGCGGTGAGGACTTCGATCCGGTCGCCTATTTCAAGGACGTCGCCGAGGCGGTGTCGTCGAAACCCGGCTGGGAGGTCCAGCCCGACGTCATCGTGCTGGGCTTCTTCTCGTTCGCCAAGTTCCTGATGTACCGCGATCTCGATCCGCAGACCTGGCCGAACGGCGGCAAGATCACCGAGCGTGCGCTCGTCCGTGGGCTGCTGGCCGACGGGTTCGAGGGCAGCGCGGGCATGATCCCCGAAGATGCCAACATCGATCCGTTCATCCCGCCGTCCGAGATGCTGCACATCGTCGACGCGGACAGTTCGCAGGCACTGGCGGTGCACGAGGTGCGCCGCGGTCGCGACATGGTTATCCAGGGGCCGCCGGGGACGGGGAAGAGCCAGACGATCGCCAACATCATCGCGTCCGCGATCGCCGACGGCAAGACGGTGCTGTTCGTCGCGGAGAAGATGGCCGCGCTCGAAGTGGTCAAGCGCAGGCTGGATGCGACCGGCGTCGGCGACGCGTGCCTCGAACTCCACAGCAACAAGGCCAACAAGCGCGCGGTTTTGGAAGAGCTGCGACGGACCTGGGAGCTCGGCGCGCCGAAGCATCAGGATGCCGGGAGCCTGCATGCCCGGCTGACTATCGCGCGCGACAGCCTGAACGGTCACGTCGAGCGGATGCACACGCCGCATCCGGCATCCGGGCTGACCCCGTATCAGGTCATCGGCCAGTTGAGCCGGCTACGGCTGGACGGTCAGAAGCCTGGCGATCTGACGCTGGTCGGGCCGGAAACATGGTCGGTCGATGACTTCGCCGAGCGTCACAACGTGATCGGTGAGCTTGCCGAACGGATCATTTTGATCGGCCGCCCCGGCGAACACGCGTGGCGCGGCGTCGGCCTGTCCTCGATCCTGCCGACGGAGGTAGAGCGGCTTGAGGAACGCCTCTCAATAGTGATCGAGAAGCTCGCCGAGATTGATGGTGCGCAAGGCAGGCTTGCGGCCCGTCTCGAACTGCCAACGATGCCGTCGCTCGGCGACATCGGCGTCCTCGTCGTGTTGGCGAACCGGGTTGCCCAGGCGCCCGCGATCGAGGGTACTGCGTTGGCGGACACGGTTTGGGAGCATCGCTTCGACGAGATCGATCGGCTGCTCGTGACCGGCCAGCGCCACGCCTATCTCCGTGGCGATCTCGCATCGTCTGTAACCGAGAGCGGCTGGACGACCGACCTGTCGGAAGCGATCGCCGCCCTGCGCGCGCTGCCGTCGACGTTCGCGATCGCCGATTTCGAACAGGTCGGTGCGCTGGCGACGTTGCTCCCCCGGTTGCAGGCCGAAGCGGGCGCGCTGGCACGGACGATCGGCCGCGATGCGCCCCATTCGGTCGACGACGCCCGGACGCTTGCCGCGATCGGTGAGCGCGTCGCCAGTGCACCCGATGCCGACGCGGATGCCTTTGCCTCCGACGTCTGGAACTCAGGCGTCGAACGCGCCGCCGATGTCGTCGATGCGGTTGCCGCGTACGAGGATGCGGTCGCGGCGACGACCGGAAAGCTGACCGATGCAGCCTGGGATTTGGACCTGACCGGCGCGCGGGTCACGCTCGCCTCGCACGGCAGCGGCTTCATGAAGATATTCAGCGGAGAGTGGCGGCGCACGAACCGGCTCGTCCGATCGGTGCTGACGTCGCAGACGACGCCCCTCGACGAGACTCTGTCGTTGCTCGACGCGCTTGCGAAAGGACAGGCCGCGAAGCGGACGATCGAGCAGGAGAATGATTTCGCCCGCTCCGCTTTCGGGGCCGAATGGCGCGGCGAGCGCTCGACGTCGGCGCCGCTGTTGAGCGTGGTCGAGTGGATGCGCTCGCTCCGCGGGCTCGGCGCCGAACCCCGCATCATCGCCGCGCGTCGGCCCGACCGCAGCGAGATCAGCACGCGCGCTTCGCGAACGACTGCGCTGATCGAGCAGGTCGCACCGTCGCTGACAGCCCTATGGTCTGGCTTGGGCGACGTGCAATCGCTGGCGTTCGGCGATGCGCTGGCAGCGGACCGTGCCGATCTCGAAGCCTTGATGACCGTCGTGACACGGCTGCATGCCGCCGATACCGCCAGTTCGGCCGTACTGGTTTCTGCGCCTGCCGATCTCGACGAACGCCGCCGCCTGCTCGACGACCTTGCCGAACTCCAGCGCAAGGATGCCGCGATCGCCGAACTGGCAGAGGTCGGTACCGCGGCGTTTGGAACGGCATGGCGTGGGACAGGCTCCGACTGGAGCGCTCTGCGCACCACCGCCGACTGGATCCAGGCCAACGGGGACATACGCCTTCTCAGCAGCAGGATCGACGACCGTGCCGCACCCGCTGCGGACGCGGCTCTGGTCGAAGCGAACGCCAAGGCCCTGCTCGAAGACCTCACCGCTATCGGCGAACAGCTTCGCCTCGATCTCGGCATCGCACTCGGGCGCGAGACGTTCGCCGCGACGCCGCTCGCCGGTCTGCGCGCGCATCTGGAGCGCTGGCACGAGTCAGGCGAGCGCCTGACGCAGTGGACGGCCTATCGTGACCACGCGGAGCGGACGTCGAAGCTCGGCTGCGACGATGTCGTCAAGCGGCTCGCCGATGGTCGCCTTGGAACGGACGGCGCCGTTCCGGCCTTCGAGATGGCCTATTACGAAGCGGTCTACGCCGACCAGATCAGGGCCGATCCCGACCTCAGCACCTTCGACGGCACGTTGCACGGTCGCTTGGCGCGCGAGTTCGCCGACATGGATCGCCAGCGGATCGCCACCGCGAGCTTCGAGGTCGTGAAGGCGCATCACCAGGCGGTTCCCGCACGCGACGGCGGCGCGGTCGGTCCGCTCGGCGTGCTGCGCGCAGAGATCGCCCGCAAGCGCGGTCACATGCCGATCCGCAAGCTGATGGAGAAGGCCGCGCCCGCGATACAGGCGCTGAAGCCGGTATTCATGATGAGCCCCTTGTCCGTCGCACAGTTCCTGGCGCCCGGCCTGTTCGACTTCGACCTGCTGGTCATGGACGAAGCAAGCCAGATCCAGCCGGTCGATGCGCTCGGTGCGGTCGCCCGCGCGAAGCAGGTCGTGGTCGTCGGCGATCCGAAGCAGCTGCCGCCCACCGCCTTTTTCTCGAAGATGACCGGCGGCGGCGCGGACGATGACGACGATGCGGGCACCCGCGTCACCGACATCGAGAGCATCCTCGGCCTGTTCACCGCGCGCGGTCTGCCGATGCGGATGCTGCGCTGGCATTACCGCAGCAAGCACCAGTCGCTGATCGCGGTCAGCAACCGCCAGTTCTACGAGAACAAGCTGTTCATCGTCCCCAGCCCCTACACAGCGGAAGCCGGCATGGGCCTGCGCTTCCACCGCATCCCGCAGGGCGTGTTCGATGCTGGCGCCACCCGCACCAACATGGTCGAGGCAAAGGTGGTGGCGCAGGCGATCGTAGCCCACGCGCGCGATCATCCTGAACTATCGCTCGGCGTCGCCGCCTTCTCCGCGGCCCAGCGCCGCGCGATCATGGACCAGCTCGAAATTCTGCGCCGTGGCCTTCCGGCGGAGGTCGAAACGTTTTTCCAGATGCATCATTCCGAGCCGTTCTTCGTCAAGAACCTCGAAAACGTGCAGGGCGACGAACGCGACGTGATCTTCATCTCGGTCGGCTACGGACCGACGGTCCCGGGCGGTCGCGTACCGATGCGGTTCGGACCACTCGGCATGGACGGCGGCGAACGGCGGTTGAACGTTCTCATCAGCCGCGCCAAGCAGCGCTGCGAGGTGTTCGCCTCGATGTCGGACGAGGACATCGATCCCGATTTCGCCGGCACCCGCAAGGGCGTGCTCGCCTTCAAGCTGTTCCTGCACTTCGCGCGCACCGGCAAGATGACCATGGCGGAGAGCACCGGCCGCGATCACGACAGCGTGTTCGAGGAACAGGTCGCCAAGGCGCTGCAAGCCAGGGGCTATCAGGTCCACCGACAGGTTGGCCTCGCGGGCTTCTTCATCGATCTCGCTGTGTCCGACGCGGATCGGCCCGGCCGCTATCTCATCGGCATCGAGTGCGACGGCGCATCGTATCACGACGCACGGTCAGCCCGCGATCGCGACCGGCTGCGCCAGTCGGTGTTGGAAAGTCACGGCTGGACGATCCACCGCATTTGGAGCACCGACTGGTTCCAGCGGCCCAAGGAACAGATCGACCTCGTCATCGCGCGGATCGAGGCGGCCAAGACCGAACATGATTCCCAGGCCGCCGGCGTGAAGTCGACGCGCGCCGTGAATGTCGAGATCACCACCCTCGAACGCGAAGGTTTCACCGAAGTCGGCCTGGCCGCGCCCGACGTGGAACCTGCGAACGGCCTCTACGAAGAAGCCGAACTCACCCGACCGTCGCATCTGTTCGGTGAGCTTCACGAGACGCCGCGTGGCGCGTTGTCGATGCTCGCGGAAGAGGTCGTGCGGATCGAGGGCCCCGTCCATGTCTGCGAAGTCGTCAACCGCATCCGCGACGCCTGGGGACTGAAACGCGCAGGCGGCCGGATCCAGGACGCCGTCGAGGCGGCGATCGCGGTGTCGGCCCGCGAAGGCCGCATCACGGATGACCAGGACTTTCTCGACGTGCCGGGCCGGACGCCAAAGGTTCGCGATCGCAGCGCGGTCCGCTCCGCCTCGCTACGCAAGTTCGATACGCTCCCGCCGGCCGAACTCGACATCGCGATCCTAGACGTCGTGCGGATCAACTATGGCGCGACCGACGACCAGGTTATGCAGTCCGCCGCCCGCGCGGTCGGCTTCAAGTCGACCAGCAGCCAGCTCCGCGAGCTGCTGGCGGACGTGATCGCCACGGCCGTCAAGCGCGGTCGGCTGACGCGGCAAAGCGGCATGCTCGTCCTGGGGCCGGACGCGCCCGCCGTTTAGCGATCGGCCACGGTGTCCGGGCCGATCGAGCAAGGCCGCGTCGGTCGTGCCCGGCAAAGCCCGGTATCGATCGAGCCCGGCGACCGCGGCCCCGCCGCCGTCTACCGGACGTCGCTCACGCGGCCGCGCGCTGGGTGATCGCGTCGGCGAGGTGGCGCTGCGTCTGCGCGGCGTCCGCGAGCCGGGCTTTCAAGGCATCGCACAGCGCCATCAGCGTATCGACCTTGGCGACGATGCGATGTTGTTCGCGTTTTTTGAAAACGGGAACAACAAAAGTTTTGAGTATGCCCGCAGGAATCTGGGGTTGCGCAGATCCAGATCGCTTGCTTCGCATTTGCTCGCCAAAGCTCGGCGACTGAACGAAGATCATCATGAAGTTTTGGAAAACCTCTTCGCTTATCGGTCTCAGGATCAGCATTCCAGAGTTTATACGAATTACCGAATGATCGACTTGGTCGTCGAAAAAGGCAATATTTCCTAAAGTTCCTCTCGTTGTAATTATCAAATCGCCACGATTTAAGGTTCCCTGCCGTAACTCCAAATGTTTCTTTTGTGAAATGTACTGAAGCTCGTTAAAAAGAAAACCATTCTTTCTAACATTCTTCGTGCTCAGAAATAGGCAATACCCATCAGTTAAATAATCCTCACTCTTTGGATAATTTTGACCTCGATCGCCATCGATCAGGTTAAATATCTGACCGACCCGCATATGCTTCTCGATTGTCGAGCTAGTCAGCTTGCCGCGTACGGCGAGGTCGAGGATGGTTTGCTTGAGGGCGTCGATGCTGGCGTCGGTGGTGAAGAGGGTGTCGAAATGACTTTCCAGCCGCGCCCAGTCGCGGGCGAGATCCGTCGCGTCTGCGCTGTTCACCAGCGTCGCGAGCAGGATTTCCACCAGCGTCTGATGCGCGACCATCGCCCCGGCGCTCTCCCGCTCCAGCGCATCGCACAGCGCCATCAACTCATCCACCTTGGCTACGATGCGCTGCTGTTCGGCCAGGGGCGGGAGGCCTACCGGTAAGACATTTGCTTCATTGCGATTAAGCCCAGGCTTGATGCCCTTACCCAGTACATCGAGTCCCAGGGTGTGAAATAGAATAAACTGGAATCTCAAGTCTACTCCGGCGGGCGGAATGCAATAATAGGCAACATCGGTTACCCAGCACGGTTCGGTAGAAACATTGAGAGCGCCAGCCGAGCCCTTGCGTCCCACGACGACGCATGGCTGTTCGATACGATAACTGTGGTGAGTACCTACGACTCCGTTAGAGCCGTAGACGCTGTATTCACCCGTACCAGAGCGTTTTGGTTCGGGAAGGTTGTCACCATACTCAAGGCTAAATATATTGCCAAAGCGCGCTGTTGCCCAAGCATCCGGCACGGAGATCTCATCTAGCCCAACTTTAGGTAAAGCCTTCGGTTTCGAAATCTTGCCTTGCGTGATCAGGGCTTTGCGATCTGCCGCAACCATTTTCAGCAACTCGCTCGCCGGCTCATCCCCCGCATCCTGCGGCACGAGCTTCCCGCGCACCGCCAAGTCGAGGATCAGCGCGCGCAGCCGGTCGATCCCGTACAGGCTGATCCGCTTGCCCCCCCCGCGCCCGGCGCCGCTCTTGCGCTCGATCGCGCCGGTCCAGATGTCGAGATTGTCGGCCACCAATGCGGCGATCTCGCTCACGCCGGCGTCCCCGTCAGCGCCTCGGCAAGGATCGTCTTTAACTGGTCGCGCAGGCTCTGGATGCCCGCCTGTTGTTCGGCATAGGTGGCGAGCAGTGCTTCGGGATCGTGGCTGATCTCGGCAGCGCGGTGCGGGTTCTTGCAATCGAGGTTGTAGCCGCGCGCGGCGACGTCGGCGGCGCTGATCTTCCACGCCTGGTCGGTTTCCTGGCGGCCGCGAAAGCCGTCCGCCTCGTCGCCCCACCAGGCCATCTCGGTCGCGAACTCCTCGAACCGCATCGGCCTGGTCTTGTTGTAGCTGGTCACGCCCGCCGGATAGGGGTGTTCGTAGAACCAGACGTTCCTGGTTGGCGTGCCCTTGCTGAAGAACAGGATGTTGGTCTTGATCCCGGTGTACGGCGCGAACACGCCGTTGGGCAGGCGGACGATGGTGTGCAGGTTGCACTCCTCGATCAGGCTGCGCTTCAGCGTGGTCTTAACGCCCTCGCCGAACAGGAAGCCGTCGGGCAGCACCACGGCCGCGCGGCCGTTGGTCTTCAGCAGACGGATGATCAGCGCCATGAACAGGTCCGCGGTCTCGCGCGTGCGCAAATGGCTGGGGAACCTGTTCTCGATCCCGTCCTCCTCCATCCCGCCGAACGGCGGGTTGGTGACGATCACCGCGACGCGGTCCTTCTCGGTGTGGTCGGAATAGGCGCGCGCCAGCGTATTGCCGTGGCGGATGCCGCTGGGCGTATCGATGCCGTGCAGGATCATGTTGGTGATGCACAGCATGTGCGGCAGCGATTTCTTCTCCACGCCGCGGATCGATCCGCGCAGCACCTCCTCCTCCGCGGTCGACGTCACCGATTTGCGCTTGTGCTCGATCGCGCACGTCAGGAAGCCGCCGGTGCCGCAGGCGGGATCGAACACCGTTTCGTTCAGCTTCGGATCGAGGCGGTTGACGATGAACTGCGTTACCGCGCGCGGCGTGTAGAATTCCCCCGCGTTGCCAGCACTTTGCAGGTCCTTCAGCACCTGTTCGTAGATCGCGCCGAACGTGTGGCGATCCTCGCTGTTGTTGAAATCGATCTCGTTGATCTTGTTGATCACCTGTCGCAGCAGGGTGCCCGATTTCATGTAGTTGTAGGTATCCTCGAACACGTCGCGGATCACCTGCGCTCGCTTCGCCACGTCGCCCTGCGCGGGCAGGTCGCCCTTCAGCTTGGCGAACAGCTGCAGGTTGACGAAATCGAGCAGTTTCTCGCCGGTGTCGCCTTCCTTGTCCGCCGCCCAGTTCCGCCAACGCAGATGCTCGGGGAGCGGGGACTGGAAATCGTCGTCGATCAGTTCGAGCTCGGCCTCGCGGTCGTCGAGGATCTTGAGGAAGAACAGCCAGACCAGCTGGCTGATCCGCTGGGCGTCGCCATCGACGCCGACATCCTTGCGCATGATGTCCTGGATGGATTTGATGACGCCGGAAACATTGCTCATTCGTGCATTCTCATTCGTTCGCGGCGTACTCGTATATCTGGTCTTCGAGCGCCCTCAGCGCGGCCTCATAAGCGGGCTTGCCGCCAAAGGCACCCTTGATGATCTCCATCGGCGTGCCGAGTGCGGTGAAGGGTGCGAGGCGGAGGACTTTTGCATCCTCGATCGTCTCGACGCCCTCGTCGGCATATTTGTCGAGCAGCGCCTCGAGCACGGCGCGGGCCTTGTCGCCATATTGGGCGAAGTAATCGCGCTTCTTCACGCGCTCGGCGCGTTCGCGGCGCGTGAGCGGCGGCGCACCGAACGCGACATGAACCAGCAGGTCGAAGTCGCCGAAATCCTTGCCCACGGTTTCGGCGAGATTGGCGAGGATGACGCCGCGCTGCTCCAGCTCGTCGATGATCGCCTGTTTGCGTTCGCTGGCGTTCCAGTGCCAGATGAATTCGTCGAGCGATTTATATTCCTCCGCGATCTGCTTGCCGGCGTAGTCGCGGTAGGATTCGGTCACGAGCTTACCGTCGCTACCGACATATTCGACGCGCTCGTTCATTACGCGCGCGGTGACGCCGCTGACGATGAACTTGCGTCGGCCGCCGGTGTCGCCGTCGTCGTCGGGATCGCCCTCCCCATCGGAATCCCCATTGTCTTCGGGGTCGGGCGGGACGGGATCATCGTCTTTCGTGGGCTCGTAGATCACCACCGGCGCGCCATCGAACGCGTCGTCCCGGAACAGCTCGGTCGCGCCCTTGAAATCCATGATCGTGAAGAAGAACTTGCCGTTGTCTTCGTCGATCCGCGTCCCCCGTCCGATGATCTGCTTGAACATGGTCATCGAATTGATCGTACGATCGATGACGATCAGTTTGCACGTCTTGGCATCGACGCCGGTGGTCAGAAGTTGCGATGTGGTGGCGATGACCGGGTAGGGTTCTTCGGGGTCGATGAACCGGTCGAGCTGCGCCTTGCCCTCGACGCTGTCGCCGGTGATCCGCATGACGTATCGGCTGTTGTCCGTCGCCAGTTTGCCGGCTGCGTTGACGATCGCCTTGCGCATCCGTTCGGCGTGATCGATGTCCTCGCAGAAGATGATCGTCTTCGACATCGGATCGGTCGCGCGGAGGAATTTCATCACCCGCTCGGCGACCAGCTTGGTGCGCTGGTTGAGGACCAGCGTGCGGTCCATGTCCCGCAGATTATACTCGCGGTCTTCGATCGTCCCGCCTAGGTCGTCGACCATGCCGGGCGGCGGGGTCCAGCCGAGCACGTCGCGGTCGATGTCGATGCGGATGACCTTGTACGGCGCCAGGAAACCGTCCTCGATCCCCTGCTTGAGCGTATAGGTATACACCGGGTCGCCGAAATAGGTGATGTTGGAGACGTATTCGGTCTCTTTCGGCGTGGCCGTCATGCCGACCTGCACTGCGCCATCGAAATAATCGAGGATCTCGCGCCAGGCAGAGTCCTCCGCGGCGCTACCCCGGTGGCATTCGTCGATCACGATCAGGTCGAAAAAGTCCCGCGACACCGTTTTGTAGATCTTCTCGGACTCTTCGGTCCCGGTGATCGCCTGATATAGGCCCAGGTGGATCTCGTAGGCAGGATCGATCTTGCGGTTCTTGATCTTCGTCATCGCCGCGCCGAACGGCTTGAAATCATTCACGAGCGTTTGGTCGATCAGGATGTTGCGGTCGGCGAGGAACAGGATGCGCTTGGCGGTACCGGCCTTCCACAGACGCCAGATGATCTGGAACGTCGTGTAGGTTTTGCCTGTGCCGGTCGCCATGACGAGCAGGACCCGCTTTTGGCCCTTTGCTACGGCCTCGACGGTCCGGTTGATTGCGTCGGCCTGATAATAACGCGGCGCCTTCCCGGAAGCATCTATGTGGTAGGATTGGCTGGCCAGGTCTTGCTCGTCATCGGCGATCTGGTGAAACCGCCTGTAGCGATCCCAAAGAATGTCGGGTGGCGGGAAGTCGTCCAGTCCATGATCGGTCTCCGTCGGCTGGCCCGCTAGTGCTGCGCGATCATGTCCAGCAAATGCGTCTCCGTTGGAACTGAATGCGCTGGGAACGTCGAGTATCTCGGCATACCCCAACGCCTGCTGAAGGCCGCTGCTGACCGAGTGAACATTGTCCTTGGCCTCTACAACAGCCAAGGGCAGGCCCGGTTTTAGCGACAGAACATAGTCGGCGAATTTACGCTTCTTCTTGTTCCTAGAGGACAAGTTCCCGCGAACGACGATCGGTCCTGGAGCCAGCGTAACTTCTCGGCGAATTTGCTGCATCTGGTCCCAGCCTGCCTGCTTGATGGCAGGGGTGATGAACAAGTCGCAAACATCGATTTCGCTGAGCCGCTTTTTTTCGGAAGGATCCAAGCCAACTACCCTATAAGCAAAATCGGTGCATCGGCTTCTCGCCGGTCAGATTTACTGACATCTACCAAACCATGAACCCGAGTCACCTCAATTCAAGCTTTGAGCTGCAACGCGGGCGTCGCGCGGCGGCGGACGCCTGACCATGCCGATCCGACACAGCATCTGGAGGTCGGCAGCGCGCCCGCGCCGCTCGGCGAGTCCGCGCTGCCGAGTGAGGCAGTGCTCGAACAGATGATCGTGGCCGCGCCGCAGATTCTCTCTGACGAGTGGATGGTCATCGGTCGGCAAGAGGATACCGGCTTCGGCGGCCGGATCGATCTGCTCGCGATCGCCCCCGACGGCGGGCTGGTCTTGATCGAGTTGAAACGCGGGCGCACGCCGCGCGACGTCGTGGCGCAGGCGATCGACTATGCGACCTGGGCCGAGGCGCTCGATGCCGAGGCGATCGGCCGCGTCTATGCGCGCTTCTCGAACGGCGGCAATCTCGCCGCGGATTTCCGCGCGCGGTTCGGCATGCTGCTCGACGAGGCGACGCTCAACCAGAGCCTGCAAATCGTGATCGTCGCGGCCAGTCTCGATGCCAGTTCGGAGCGGATCGTCGGCTATCTCGCCAAGCGCGGGATCGCGATCAACGTGCTGTGCTTCCAGGTGTTCGACACCGATGCTGGCCAACTCCTGAGCCGCGCTTGGCTGATCGATCCGGTCGAAACCCAGGTCGCGGCCACCGTCGAAACGCGGCAGGGCGAGCGCGAGCCCTGGAACGGCGAATATTACGTTTCCTTCGGCCACGGCATGGGTCGCGACTGGGATGAGGCACGCCGCTACGGCTTCATCTCGGCCGGCGGCGGCGCCTGGTATAGCGGCACGCTGCGGCTGCTCGATCCGGGCGACCGGGTCTGGGTAAAGGCGCCGGGATACGGCTTCGTCGGTGTCGGTGTGGTGCGCGGCGAACCGGTCGCGCTGCGAGACTTCGAAGTGCGCGACGGCGACGGCCCGCCGGTACCGGCGGCGGGCATTCTTACCAAGGCCAGCTATCACCGCGAGTTCATCGACGATCTCGACCGCTGCGAATATTTTGTCCCCGTCGAATGGATCGCCACCGTCGAGCTCGATGCGGCGATCCACGAGGTCGGCATGTTCGGCAACCAGAACAGCGTCTGTGCACCGAAGACGCCTAAGTGGCGCCACACCGTCGACCGGTTGAAGACCCTGTTTCCCGCTTGGGACAAGACGAACTTGAACAGCGCGACTTAGGCCCTTCTGGGTGGCTTGCGGCTGACAGCGTGGTCGGTCAGATGTTGCGGTAAATAGCGCGCCAGCTAAGCTACAGCGACGTTCAGGGGGATGGATTTGTTTAGGGGCTCAATGTGGCGCGGAATGGCGCCGATCGTTGGGTTGTGCGGTACGACTGTCGTGCATGCGGCGGATCGCGCGCCGGTGCGTGTCGTGCGGTATGCGCTGGCGCCAGCATGGGTGATAGCGGCGCCCAAGGGAAGCGACGCGCCGACGCCGCCTGGTGCTCCGCTGCGCCTCATCTCGGCCGACCAGCAGGTTCATGTGACGGACCGGGGTCAAGAGGAATATCAGGCGACCAAGCTGGCGCTCTTGACGCCAGAAGCACTGGCCGCCGGCAATCTGACCATGACATGGTCGCCCGCGAATGAGGAAATGATCGTCCATCGTCTGGCGATCATACGTGATGACCAGGCCATCGACGTGCTCGCCACGCAGAAGTTCACGGTCATCCAGCGCGAAAACAATCTCGAACAGTCTGCGCTCGACGGTAACTTGACGGCAACGTTGCAGATTGCGGGCTTGCAGGTCGGTGACGTGCTCGAGTTTGCGATTACTACGGTTCGACGCCAGACCAGCCTCGGCGAGCGGCCGCAAGGTTTCATGCAGTTTCCGGTGGCGGGCGTTCGCGGCGCGTATCGTGTGCGGCTGATTGCGCCGACGGGGGCAGGCATAGCCTTTCGGGCGTCAGCCGACCTTCCCCAGCCGGTGGTCCGCGACATGGGCTTGGAAACCGAGCGCCAGCTCACCTTGGCGGATCCGGCATCCGTGACGATACCGGACGGTGCACCGCTGCGATATTCGATTGCTAGGCTGATGCAGTTCAGTGGTTACAGCGATTGGCCGGCAGTCTCGCGGACGTTCAGCGCACCGTTCGTGCGTGCAGGAACGCTCGGCACGACATCCCCGGTGAAAGCGGAGGCGACAAAGATCGCCGCCGCGACGAATGATCCGGCGCAACGCGCGATGGCGGCCTTGCAACTGGTCCAGGATCGCATCCGCTACGTCTATGTCGGCCTCGACGGCGGCAATTATCAACCGGCGAACGTCGACGAGACGTGGCGTCGACGTTTCGGCGATTGCAAGGCGAAGACGGTGCTTTTGATCGCGCTTCTGCACGAGCTGGGCATCGCGTCCGAACCTGTGCTGGTCGCGAGCAAGGGCGGCGATGGCACCGACGAACGCCTGCCCACACCTGCGGTGTTCGATCACGTTGTCGTGCGCGCGACGATCGGCGGCGCGTCGATCTGGCTCGACGGCACGAGGCTCGGCGACCGATCGCTGACCGGGCTCGAACCGCCGCCGTCGCGCTGGGGCCTACCACTGCGCGCAGGCGGTGCTGCGCTCGAGCGGATCGCGCCCATCGTGCCGCGTTTGCCGAGCCGTATCCAGGCGGTAGATGTTGATGCGTCCGCCGGGTTCGACAAGCCCGGCAAATACCGCATCCAGGTCACGCTGCGCGGGGACGAGATATTTGGGATGCGCGCGCAGCTTGCTGGCCTAGCACCGGCCGACGCCGACAAGGCGCTGGTCGCCTACTGGCGACAGCAATACCCCGTCGTCGAAGCGACACATACCAGCTGGCGATTCGACGAGGCGAACCGGCTTCTCGTGCTCAGTGTCGAAGGTGAGGGTAAGGTCGACTGGGACGGCGACGCGACGGAGGGGCACACGCACTATCTCTTCGGCGCCGGCTTTCCGCCCCCTGACGAGATGAAGCGGCCAAAGGATCAGCCGCAGGATGTGCCTTGGGCCAACGAGTACCCGTCGTTCACCTGCTACGCGACGACGATCAAAGTGCCGGCGGCAGGCAAGGGCTTCCGCTGGTCATTCTCGTCCGACCCTATGGATCGCAGACTCGGTGGCATTTCCTATTGGCGGATCTCGTCATTCGACGGTGTGACGGCGCGCATGGTCAAGAGCCGCCGTGTCGAGGTGCCGGAAATCAGTGCGACGGAGGCGGCCGCTATTCCGAACGCCGTCCCTAAGTTCGACAACAACAAGTCATACGTCTGGGAGGTAACAAACAAAGGGCGCGGGGATGCAGCGAAGACTGCTGTCGATACATCGAGCAGGTTTGGGACATTCAGCGATTTCGCGGCTGCAAATCCGCCGTGTCAAAAGCCGTAGTCGCCAGACGCCGGATCTTGGTATCGCGCTGGTATCGCAGATGCATCGATTTTGGCGTTTGGAGCTTTGAATGTCGCTACTAACCCACGGCTTTCTGGGGTTTTTGCCAAAAACGGTCGCATTCGCAATGCGGGGTAAGGTGATCGATCCGCCCAAGAGCCCAGCCCGGGATCATTTTGGATGATTGGCTTGTAAGTGTAGTTGCGCCGTCGTTTACTAATGCGCCAACGGAAGACGGATAACAAAGGTAGTTATCTCGCCATCCATTATACTTAGACTGCCCTTTTGAACTTCAATCAGAGAACGGGATATTGCGAGTCCGAGGCCGGTCCCACCGGTATCTCGCTTCGTTGTGAAGAATGGCTCGAACAGCCGCCCTCGATCGGCGAGTGGAACGCCGGGCCCGTCGTCATTCACGCGAACTTCCAATTGCGTATCCGTGGTCGACAACTGGATCGTCACGGATTGGGCACCAGCCTGCTTACTGTTTTCCAGAAGCGTCGCGAGTACGGCTTCCAAAGTCGTTGCTGGTACAGTTACAATTGGCAGGACGGCTAAGCCCACGATTTCGATCGAGAAACCGGCCGTTCGCGAAGCATCTGCAACCCGCATGACGACCTGGGCGGCATCTGTTCTTTCTTCGCCCGGCTCAGCCATGTCGGCGCGCGCGAGATCCAGTAACCGCGTGACCAGCAGCGCCAGACGGCGGGCGTCCGCATCGGCGTTGGCGAGGAAACGACGTCGATCCTCCGGCGCCATGTCCGGGTGATCCTGAAGCAATTCCACCGCACCACGGATGCCAGCGAGCGGGGTCTTGAACTCGTGGCTGACCGCGTGGGCGAAATCGCGCAGATAGCGCGAACGACGCTCGATTGCCGCCGCCATCACCGCAAAATCGGCGTATAGGCCCTGGATCTCGATAGCCGCGGTCGGTGGCGGATCGGGGACACGACCGCGGCCGCTCGCGACTGCGCGCGTCGCAGCGCCGAGCTGTTCGATCGGGCGCGTGACCCCGCGCGAGATGACGCCGCTGAGCACCACCAGCAACCCGAAGATCGCAGCGATCCCCACCGCTATCTTGCCGCGGTCTTCGTACAATCCCCTGAACAGCGCACGGGCGGAACGCGATAACAGGAGCACGCCAACCACGCGGTCGCCGACGATGATTGGGCGCGCGTAATGGACGCGGATCGCTGCGGCTCGGGACAGCCATTCGAAGCGGTAGGTCGCGCGGTATGCGCCGTTGTGCCGGAGCACGGTCGTGGCGCTGCCGGCCAGTGCAGCGGCAACTTCGGGGAGAGCGGCGTAGCTGCCAACGGCCGAACTCCCGCCGACGATGCTGCCGTTGCGATCGAGGAGGATGATCGAGGCCAGCGTGGTGGACCGCGTTGCGTCCATGATCGGCGAAAGCCGCGCGGCGGCCGCCAACGCATCGGGCGACGGTTTCGCGCCGGCCGCGACCGGTGGCCGCTCCGCGCGGATCGGCGTCGTGCTGAGGTCAATGCCGGATGCGGGCGCCTGCACGCTATAGGAGTTGTCGTCGCCTGCAATCTCGTGACGCGCAACCCGCCCCGGCGGGGCGTGAGGCCAGAGCGCCGCCGCCGTCGCGGACAGCGCCGCGCCTTGCGCGACCAGCTCCGCCTCGGTCTGGCGGACGAGCGTGTTCTCGTAGACGCGCAGGAAGACCGCGCCGAACCCGGGTAGCGCGGCGACCAGGAACAATGTCGCAAACAGGATCGTCCGCAGTCGCAATCGGGGCCAGTGGCGTTTCACCCAGTTCTTGATCCCGCCGATCACGCGCCCGTGCAAGATCCGAGGCGATAGCCGATCCCCGCCCGCGTCTCGATCAGGTCGTCGGCGCCGGCTTTCGCGAACTTGCCGCGCAGGTTGCGGATATGGCTGTCGATCGTGCGGTCGGTGACCGCGAAACCGGGGCCGTGCAACCGGTCGATGATCGCGTCGCGGCTGAAGACCCGGCCAGGCATCGACGCGAGCAGCCGAAGGATCTGGAACTCGGTAACGGTCAGCGCGATCTCGACCTCGCCCCAGAGCGCGCGCCAGCCCTCCAGGTCGAGCCGCAACCGACCGTGCGACAGGTCGCGCCCGTCCTCTGTGTTCGGTGCCCGCGCGGACGTGCGGCGTAGGATCGCCATGACGCGCGCAACCACCTCGCGCGGTGAAAACGGCTTCACCACATAGTCGTCGGCGCCGAGTTCGATGCCGAGCACGCGGTCGATCTCGTCGTCGCGGCTCGACAGGAAGAGGATCGGTATGTCCGCCCTGCCCTCTCCACTGCGAAGGCGTCGACACACCTCCAGCCCGTCCATCCGCGGCATGTTGATGTCGAGCACCACAAGGTCGGGCGCATGCGTCTCGACGAGTGCCAGCGCGGCTTCGCCGTCCGCCGCCTCGATCGCCCCGAGCCCGGCCTTGTCGAACGCGAACACGAGCAGCTGGCGGATATGAGGATCGTCATCGACGACCAGAATGGTGCGAGGCATCGGGCACAGGATCATTGTTGGGCGCCCGGCGTCAACGGCTTTGATGCCGGCGTGGCAGGCGCGGGCGTCTGCGGCGCTGGAGCGGACGGCGGTGCTGACGGAACCTCCACCATGAGAGGCGGCAGAATCACCCCGTCGCAGCGCCGTCCGTCCGGTGCGGGCCGCAAACGCGGCGCCTTGGTGCCGAACATCCCGCGGACGGTCGCAAGCCGTCTCGCGTTGCGCGGCGTCCACAGACGCCAATCGGCCTGCGCATCTGCCGTTTCGGCCTGATGTTCCCATCGCAGATACGTCAGACGCTCACGCAGCCGCGGCTCGCGTGCATGCTGCTCCAGCGTCGCCAGCGACACGAGCGACGACGACCCCAGCCGTGCCATATAGCAAAGGTCGAGCGGCGGCCCCGTCTTACCCTTTGCGAGCGCTGTGCGGACATTCCACGCGGCTGCAACCGCGCCGAGATCGACGACGCTCGCCGTCGCCAGCACCGTCGCAGCCGCCAGCGCATTGGCATTGATCAGCCACGCCGCCGACCTATCCGCAAGCAATCGCCAGCCGATGAGCGCCAGCCCCGTGGCTACCAGGCCCATCCAGGCAAGTGCGGACAGGCGCAGCACCGTCATCCCGTAGGCGTCGACATAATCGAGCGTTCGCAACGCACTCGACGCGACCAGCAGCAGGTTCTGTACGATCCATACCGTCACCAGCCGCCGCACCAGCGGGCTCGCCGCGGCGGCACTGCCCGGACGCAAAGCCAGCAGCACGAACACGCCGGCGAGCACCGCAGTCACGATCAACGAATACGCACCTCGATGCGCATAGTTCGCCATGGTCATGCCCGCAGGCAGTCCCGCGCCGCTCCACAGGAACACGATGTCGAGCGCGTTCTCGACCGCGAAAATCGCGTTAAACGTCACGAGCGACAATGTCAGCGTCGCCACGCCCGGCTCGAACGCCTTGCCTATCAAGCGTTCGCCGATGCGCGATGCCCGCGTCGTGCGCGGACTTGGCCGCAAGCTTGCCCAGATCGCGATCAATACGCAGAGGCCGAACAGTGTGCGCCACGTCGTCGCCCACGGATCCGGCAGCACGATCTGCGCAAACGCCTGACCGATCAGCGGATTCGCGCTCGCGAACAGCCCGAGAAACACGGCGCCACCCGCCAAGGGCAACGCGACGACGGCCCCGATCGCGCGGAAGCCGCTGGAGGGCAGCCCTCCACGCTGGCGCACCACCGACAGCCGCGCCGCATCCTTCAACGGCGCAATCACGGCGGACATCGCGTGCCAGCCGAGCCTACGCGCCCAGGCGAGCGCATCGTCGAACCGGTGCCGCGGCAAGAGTGCGGCAAGCGAAACAGCCGTCCAGAACAGAACCCAGCCGAGGAAGCTTGGGTCGTCGACGAGCACCACCGCCAATCCGGCGCCGGCAACCAACGCCAGTCGCGCCGATCCGTCGTTCCAGATCGCCCGTCGCGTCAGCAACAGGGCGATGATCCAGGCGAACGCGAACCCACCCACCACTGCGCCATTGCCATCGGCGATCAGTATTTCCGCCAGGACGATCAGTGCCAGGGCAGCGCCGATCTTGGCCATCAGTCTTCCATTACGGTTCATCTTCGCGCTCCCCGATTGTCGAGGACAGCTTTGTCGCGGTTCCGTGAGCGTCGGATCGCGAGGTCCGTGTGCGGTCCGTTCGCTTGTCGTGCAGATCCTGTGCAGAGGATGAATCCAAACCCGGCCGGTTTCTCTCGCCCCGCGTTGCGAACGCCTCGGGGTAGGACTAGCCTCGCTCTGGGGGAGTACCGACGCATGGAGTGCAAAGACCGGATTGGCCGGCGTTTCGTAACGAAGCGTTGTCGTCTGTCCGTTACCCGTTCGCCGATGCAGAACCAGAGTCCTCACCTTCGCTACGGCCCATGTTCGCGATCTTCCTGACGCCCGCCTACGCGCCGTTCGCGATCGCGTTTGTCATTATGATCGGAATCGGGCTGATCGAGGCGATCGGCCTTGGGCTCGGGCATCTCGATCTCCACGCGGACGTTTATGCCGAAGCGGATGGCGGCGGCGTGCTCGACTGGCTCGGGCTCGGCCATGAACTGCCGATCCTGATCTGGCTTACCTCACTGCTTGGCTGCTTCACGCTCGCCGGGATCGCCATCCAGCAAGGCGCAACCGCGCTGGCCGGCGCCCCGCTGCACTGGGGCGTCGCCTCGGGCAGTGCACTGATCGCCGGCAGCCTGCTCAACACGCTTGCCGCCAACGGCCTCGCCCGGATCATGCCCGGCTTCGAGACCAGCGTGATCTCGACCGACGACTTCCTCCGCCGCCGCGGTACGATCCTCGAAGGCACCGCCCGCCGCGGATCGCCGGCCCGCGCGAAGATCGTCGACCAGCACGGGCAGGCGCATTTCATCATGGTCGAGCCGCATGACGACACCGACGCGATCGCTGCCGGCGAGACCGCGCTGATCGTCCGCCGCGACGGCAAACTCTTCTACGCGCTGCCCGAAGCCAACGCGCTTCTGCGGTCGATCTAACCAACGCATAACCGGGGAGGGTTTCATGCCCGCACAGCTTCTGAACGTCCTGATCTACGCCGGCATCGTGCTGTTCGCGCTCGTCGTGATCGGCATTATCCTGACCCGCCTCTACCGCCGCGCGACCAAGGACGTGGCGCTGATCCGCACCGGTTTCGGCGGCGAGAAGGTCGTGCTCAATGGCGGCATCATGGTCATCCCGGTGCTCCACGAGCTGATGCAGGTCCGCCTGACGACCGTGAAGCTGGAGGTGTCGCGTCTCAACAAGGATGCGTTGATCACGCTCGACAAGCTGCGCGTCGACGTCGTCGGGCTGTTCCACATCAAGGTGAAGCCCGACGCGGAATCGATCGCCGCCGCCGCGCAGACGCTCGGCGATTCGGTCAACAGCCCCGACGCGGTGAAGTCGCTGCTCGACGGCAAGCTCGTCTCGGCACTGCGATCGGTCGCTGCGACGATGACGATGGAGCACCTCCACGCCAACCGCGCCGACTTCATCCAGAAGGTGCAGGAGGCGCTGATGACAGATCTGGACATGAACGGCTTCCAGCTCGAGTCCGTCAGCATCACGCATTTCGACCAGACTGCGTTCGAGCATTTCAACGAGAACAACGCGTTCGATGCCGAGGGGCTGACCGTGCTCACGCGGACGATTGAGGAGCGCAAGAAGATCCGAAACGACATCGTCGCCACCAACCGCGTCGAGATCGAACAGCGTAACCTCGACGCGAACAACCAGTCGCTCGAGATCGCGCAGGCCGCGGAACAGGCGCGCCTGACGCAGGAGCAGACGCTGTCCGCCCGTCGTGCCGAACAGGCGACCGCGATCGCCACCGCCGAAGCCGAGCAGACCCGCCTCGCGGAGATCGCGCGGATCACCGCCAGCCAGGCGCAGACCGTCGCACAGACCGAGGCCGACAAGGTGATCCAGACCGCGACGATCGCGCGCGACGGCGCGATCCAGACCGCGACGATCGAACGCGACCGCACCATCGAGATCGCGCGCATCACGACCGCCGTACAGACCGCGCAGAAGTCCGAGGAGGAATCGACCGCTACCGCCGCAGCGAACGAGGCCCGCGCGCTCGCCGTCCGCGCCGAGGAAAGCGTCGCCACCGCCAAGGCGACCGAGATCGCCAACCGCAACAAGAACGTCGCCGTGATCGCCGCCACCCAGCGCGCGCAGGAAGAGGCCGTCGGCATAACCGTCGCCGCGACCGCGGAGAAGGAAGCCGCCGAGGCTCGCGCGAGCGCCCTGCGCACCGAAGCGACTGCCGAAGCCGACGCCGAAAAGGCGCGTGCCGAAGGGCGCGAGGCGGCTTTCAAGGTCGACGCGGCAGGTCAGGCTTCGCTCAACGAGGCGACCAACCTGTTGAGCGATGCGCAGACCGCGTTGCTAATCCGGCGCGCGATGCTCGAAGCCCTGCCCGCGATCATCGCTGCCGCGAGCAAGCCGATGGAAAACATCGACAAGATCAGCATCCTCGATGCCCGAGGGCTACACGGTAACGGTGGCAGCGATGGCGCATCCGGCGGCAGCCAGGGCAATCTCGCCGATGCCGCGGTCGCAGCCGCGATGCGCTACCGCGTCGGCGGCCCGCTGATCGATGGCCTGATGGCGGAACTCGGGATGACCGGCAGTTCGTTGAACGGCATGCTCGCCGGAAGCAGCGCTGATGCGGCCCCTGCACGAACCTCCTCCACCGATGCCCACAAACAGCCCGCTGCGCTCAACGGCGGATCGGGCAACCCGCCGGCCTGATCGAATGAACGCGAAAGCCCAGCCCTTGGGAATCGATCTGCGCTTTGAGGAAGACGGAGCGCAGATCTTTGCGGGCGCCTTGGATAACGCCGCATGTCTATCGATCGAACAGGCGATCGCAGACCTACCCAGCGACGTCCCAGGCGTGAGGATCGGTTCCGCCCCTGCCCTGCGCGCCATGCTCGCGGTGGACGGGCCCATCGGCGGCATCGCCGCATCGGTCTTGGGCCCCGAGGCAAGCGCCGTTCGCGCCGTATTGTTCGACAAGACGGCAGCCCGGAACTGGGCCCTCGGCTGGCATCAGGATCGCACGATCGTCGTGGAGCAACGCGCGGATATAGAGGGGTTTGGCCCCTGGACGGTAAAGGCCGGCCTGATCCAGGTCGAACCGCCCTTCGCGATTCTGGAGCGGATGGTCACGATTCGCGTTCATCTCGACCCGGTCGACGCGACGAATGCTCCGCTTCGCATTGTGCCCGGATCGCACAGGCTCGGCCGCCTCCCGGAAGCGAGTATCAAGCACCTCGTGGAGGACCGCGGCGAGCGCGAGTGCCTTGCGAACCGCGGCGATGTCTGGCTCTACGCGACGCCAATAATCCACGGCTCGCGCGTCGCCGATCCACCCCGTCGTCGACGCGTGCTTCAGATCGATTATGCGGCCGTCGACCTGCCTCCGCCACTCCGCTGGCGCGGACTGTGACAGTCCGCTCATCCCGCCATTCCAGGCCGAATCCGCGTATCGCACGCGTATCGTAAAAAGCGATTCCCGCCCCTCAATCCGAGAATCGGAGGGCAGAAATCAACGCATTTCCGCCCTTTTCGAGTCACGCCCCTGCAATCGCACTGCAGAGGTCAAGGGTTCGATTCCCTTCAGCGCCACCACGCGCTCCACCCGTACAGTTGGGGAAATCTGTACACCAGCCAACAATCCCGTTCAGGAACGATGTCTCTTTATAGCCGTATCGCCGGTACAGCCCGATCGTCGGGTTCGAGAGGACGTCCTATGAAGTTTACGCACATGATCGCCGCAGGGCTCGCTTTTGCGACGTTGAGCCTCGGTGCCGCTGCTCCTGCCGAAGCGCAGCGTGATCGCGGCTATGGTCAACAGTACCGCGACAACGATCATCGTGGGGACCACCGCGGCGATCGCCGTGATTTTCGCCGCAACGATCACCGCGGCGATCGCCATGACGACCGGCGCTATCGCGGCCGCGGCAATGATCGTCGCAACTGGAACAACAACCGTCGTTGCCGCACCGAATGGCGCAACCATCGTCGCGTGCAGATTTGCCGCTGATGTAAGCCGAGCCGGCGCGTAGTATGACGCATCGGCAACAGGCGGGCGGTGGCATGACGCCGCCGTCCGTCCCTGCATGTGACCCTTTGACGAGGATTTGGATCATGAAGCGTTTCTTCGGTACGGCTGCGGCGATCGCGGCGACGTGCCTTTCCGTTGCCACGCCGGCGCTCGCGCAGTCGCAGGCCGACGATGCGCGGTTCGCGGCGGCGCAGGCGCGGCTCGACAGCGAATTGCAGATCTTCCGCACGGAATTCGACCGCTACCAGTCGGTCCGCGGCAATCGCGGCGGTTATGCGCCGCAGACCGGCTATCGCACCGCACCCGATCGCAGTGGCGGCTACCAGGAAGCCTATCCGGACGAGCGCGACGAAGGCAATTACGATCCTTCGCGCTATTACCGTTCGGGTCCGAACTACCAAGAGCGCACGCTGGCGACCAACGACCGCGTCTATGCCGGGCAGGATGGGCGTTATTACTGCAAGCGCAACGACGGCACGACCGGGTTGATCATCGGCGCGGCTGGTGGCGGCATCCTCGGCAACGTGATCGACGGCGGCCGTTCGCGGATCGTCGGCTCGTTGCTGGGCGCGGCCGCGGGTGGTCTTGCGGGGCGTGCGGTGGAGCAGAGCAACAACCAGGTCCGCTGCCGCTGATGGCTTGATCCTCCCCCGCCAGGGGGAGGTGTGCCGGAGGTGACGGAGGGGGAGGACACGGAACGCAGGTTGTCGCGCCCTCCCCCTCCGTCAGGCTGACGCCTGCCACCTCCCCCTGGCGGGGGAGGATCGCAGCGTTTACTTGGCCGGCCCCATCAGCTTCTGCGCGAAATACGTCATCTGCAGTGCCTGCAACCGGGCGCCCTGCTCGATATCCGCATCACCCGAATGACCGCCGGCTGTGTCCTCGTAGAACAGATAAGGCAGGCCATATTCCTTCAGCCGCGCCGCGAACTTCCGCGCGTGCTGCGGCCCGACCCGGTCGTCCTTGGTCGTCGTCCAGATATACGGCTCCGGATACGCCACGCCCTTCTTGATGTTCTGATACGGCGAGATCTTTTCCAGGAACGCCTTTTCCGCGGGCACGCTCACCGAGCCATATTCGTCGACCCACGACGCCCCCGCCGCGATCCCCTCGTATCGGATCATGTCGAGCAGCGGCACTTGGATCGTCACTGCCTTCCACAAATCCGGATGCTGGTTGAACTCGACCCCCATCAGCAGCCCGCCATTCGAGCCACCATAAATCCCCAGCTTGGCCGGACTCGTCAGCTTCCGCGCAAACAGGTCCTTCGCCACCGCCGCGAAGTCGTCATAGATCACCTGCCGCTTGGTCTTCCGCCCCGCGTCATGCCACTTCGGCCCGAACTCCCCGCCCCCGCGGATGTTGGCGAGCACATACGACCCGCCCCGCTCCAGCCAAAGCTTGCCGGTGCTCCCCGAATAACTCGGCGTCATCGACACCTGGAAGCCGCCATACGCCGTCATGATCGTCGGCGTGGTCCCGTCGAGCGCGATGCCCTTCTTGTGCACCACGAAATACGGCACCTTCGTCCCGTCCGTGGACGTCGCCTCGAACTGCTCGACGACATCGTTCGACGCATCGAACTTCGGCGGCAGCGTCTTGATCGGTTTTGGTGCAGCCCCCGTCGCCGCATCCGTCGCCGCATCCAGCGAATAGAGCGACGTCGGCGTGAGGAACCCCGTCACCGTCAGATACGCGTCGTCGCTCCGATCGGTCGTGCTCGCCACATCGATCGAGGCGTTGTCGGGCAGCACGATCGGCTTGGCGGTCCAGCCCCCTGCCCCATGCGTGTAGACCGACGCGCGACCACGAACATTGTCCGACACCACCAGCAGCAGCTTCGACCTGGTCAGCGCCATCCCATCGACCGATTGACGCGGCCCCGGCGCGAACACGATAGTCGGATTGATCGTCCCCTTCTCGACCTCGGCGAGTGGCGCGGAAGCAACCGCCCCCTCGGGAATCTTGCCCCAGGGATCGCTGGTCGAGAAAATCACCTGCCCATCGATCATCCCCGAGGGAAACGTCCGATCGGGCAGCGCGAGAGGCCGCGTCCCCGCCGGCGTCCACACCAGCTTGTCCGCACCGAAGAACGTCTTCCGCCGCTGGATCACGACCAGCCGGTTGCCCTTCTCGTCGGTCAGCACGTCCGCCCCGGTCGGCCCCTGGTCGGTCGCCGCGCCGCGATACACCTCGGTCGCGGCGGTCAGCAGCTGGCCGCGCTTCACCTGCTTCAGCACGAACGCATAGCCCGACTGAGTCGTCGTCCCCGCCCCCCAATCGCGCGCGACCAGCAGCGTATCCTTGTCGACCCAGCTCGCATCCTGCTTCGACTTCGGCAGCATGAAGCCGCCCTCGACGAACGCGCCGGTCGACAGGTCGAACTCGCGATACGTCACCGCATCCTCGCCGCCCTCCGACAGCGCGACCAGGCACAGCCGCTCCTCGGGCTGGAGACAGGTCGAGCCCTTCCAGACCCACTGTTTGCCCTCGGCCTTGCCCAGCGCATCGAGGTCGAGCGCGGTCGTCCATTTCGGCGTTGGCGAGGCGTAATCCGCCGCGCTGGTCCAGCGCCACAGCCCATGCGGATGCTCGGCATCGCGCCAGAAATTGTAGATCCGCCCGAACATCTGGTTCGGCATCGGGATGCGATCCTTGGCCGACGCGATCGCCAGGGCCTCGGCATAGAAGGTCTTGTAACGGGGATCGTTCTGCAGCCGCGGGAGCGTCTTCGCATTCTCCGCCTCGACCCAGGCAAGCGGCTTCGCGCCATCCTTGTCCTCGAGCCAGATGTACGGGTCGGCGGCGGTGTCGGTTTTGGTCATCGGTGCGACTTGGGCAATAGCCGACGTGCCCGCAAGCATCGCGGCTGCCACAGAAAAGCAAAAACTACGCATACCCAACTCCTTGCCGTCACCCCGGACTTGTTCCGGGGTCCACCGATCCGCATAACAAATCGTCTCGATTGTGCGGCACTGTGGTCCCCGGAACAAGTCCGGGGTGACGAACGAAAGTTTCCCTGATGCAGGACGGCCTGCCTAAACCCCGCCGCTTCATGGCTATCGCCGCGATTTCGGCGGGGACGGCATTGACGATCATCGACGGCGGTATCGCCACCGTCGCGCTGCCGACGATCGCGCGCGACCTGAACGTCGGCAACAGCGCGGTGGTGACCGTCGTCACGGTATACCAGCTGATCCTGGCGATGGCGCTGCTCCCGTTCTCGGGACTCGGCGACCGCATCGGCTTGAAGCGGATGTACCAATATGGCCAGCTGCTGTTCACGGTCGCGACGTTGCTGTGCTTCTTTGCGAAAAGCCTGCCGTTCCTGCTGGTCGTCCGCGCGGCGCAAGCGCTTGGGGCAGCGGCGGCGCTGAGCGTTTCGTCGGCGCTGATCCGCTCGATCTATCCCACCAAGCAGCTCGGTCGCGGGCTCGGCATCAACTCGGTCGTCGTCTCCAGTTCCGCGGCGCTCGCCCCGACGATCGGCGGCCTAGTCTTAGCCATCGCCCCCTGGCCGTGGGTGTTCGCCAGCGCAGTCCCATTCGCGATCGCGTCGCTCCTGCTCGGCCGCGCGCTACCCGAACCGCGGAAGCATGACGAACCGTTCGACGTGCTCGGCGCGGTGATGTGCGCGGCGATGATCGGGCTCGTCATCGGCGGCGCGGAGAGCGCGGTCCACGGCGACAGCCCGATCGTGTCGGCGGCGATCGTGCTGACGGGCGTGGTGATCGGCTGGTTCTTCGTGAAGCGCGAACAGGGCGAGACCAAGCCGATCCTGCCGATCGACCTGCTCGCCCGGCCGGTGCTCGCGCTGTCGGCGATCGGGGCGTACACCGCGTTCATCGCGCAGATGACGTTGTTGCTGTCGACGCCGTTCCGGTTGACGCATGCGTATGGATTCTCGGCCGCCGAAGTTGGTGCGGCGATCGCGCCGTGGCCGCTGGCGAACATGGTCGTGGCGCCGCTGTCGGGGTGGTTGTCGGATCGGTATCCGGCGGGGCTTCTCGGCGGGATCGGGATGAGCGTCTCGATCTGTGCGCTGCTGCTGCTCGCCTACATGCCGGCGGACCCTGGGTATTTCGACATCGCGTGGCGGATGGCGTTGTGCGGGTCGGGGTTCGGGATGTTCATGGCACCGAATGCGCGGCTCATCATCGGCTCCGCTCCACGGGAGCGAGCGGCGGCGGCGGGCGGTCTCGTCTCCACGGTCCGCCTGGTAGGCCAGACCACCGGCGCCACCTTGGTCGCCGCCCTCCTGGCCATGGGCGTAGGCGCCGGCATGACCCCGCCGCTGGTAGCAGCATGCCTGGCGCTAGTGGCAGGCCTATGCAGCCTAAGCCGCCTCCGCCCCTCGATCCGCAACCCGCCGAGCGAGGAAACGCAGGACGTGCAACCGGCCTCCCAAGCGAGGTAACCTGCTTCTCCTCCCCTGCGGGGGGAGAGAGCCCGAGGAAGAATCTCCACCCGCGAAGGCGGGTACTCGGTCTGGGTCCCCGCCTTCGCGGGGACACCCATCCTCCCCGGCACGGGGAGGGGGACCGCCGCTCGCAGAGCGGGGGTGGAGGGGGATCACCCAGAGCGTACCGCCTCGAAGAGCGAACTCGGCAACCGCTTCAGCAGAACTCAACCTGGAGCATCCCCAACCGTATCTTGCGGGGAGAGCCCCCTCCACCAGCTTCGCTGGTCCCCCTCCCCGTTCCGGGGAGGATTAGCCCAAACTCAAAACGCCGCGCTCGCCTCAGCCTCCCCCATCATAGCCTTCCGCACCAAAGGAATCGGCGGCCCCCCATAACTCAGGAACTGGTCATGGAACGCCTTCCAGGCCTTCCGCCCACCCCGCGTCGCAGTCCAATCCGCCCGCAGTTTCCGGATCATCAACTTGCCCATCGTGTAATTCAGATATGCAGGATCATACGTCCCCCGCGCCGCCTGCTGCTTCGCGTTCCCCTCGTCCTGGTAACATTCGTCGACGAACATCCGGAACGACTGCTCCTGCGTCATCCCCTTTGCATGCATCCGGATCGCCGAAAGATACCGGCAATCCCGCAACAGAGCGTTCGAGATCTGGCCGACATGCGTCTCGGGATCGCCGTTGTTGAGCCCGGCTTCCCACATCATCTCCTCGGCATAATGCGCCCACCCCTCGGCGAACGCATAGCCGACGAACAGCCGCCCGAAGAGCGAAGGCGAGCGGTTCGCATGCAGGAACTGGACGAAATGCCCCGGCATCACCTCGTGCACCGATGTGAACAGCAGGTCGTTCTTCCCCGGTACGAACGCGTCCTGCACCGTCTTGGTCCAGGCGGGGTCTGGCGGCGAGATATAGTAGATCGACGGCACGCCCGTCTCGAACGGCCCCGGCGGATCGATATACGCCGAGTTCTGCCGGTTGTACGGCGGCGATTCCTCGACCAGCGCCTGTTCGGTACTGGGAATCGTCAGCAGGTCATGGTCGACCACGAACTTGCGCAAGGTCGGGATCTGCCGCCGCGCCTCCGCGACCGGGCCACCGACCGGCTTGTTCGCGTTCATCTTGTCCATGCACGCGGTGATCGACAGCCCCTTGGCGAATACCCCGCACGCCTGCGCCAGCGCCGCCTGGTTGCGCTTCAGATCTGCGACACCCGCCGTCTCCAACTGGTCGAGCGGCGTATCGACGCCCTCGGTCATCGCCACCATCCGCGCGAACTTGTCCGCCCCCAGCGCGAAGTCCTGCGTCGCGGTCGCGCGCTGACCCTCGGTCCACGTCCCCAGATCGCGCATCGCCGCCGCCGCCGCCTTCGCCGCATCGGCCAGCTGTTTCTGCGCCGCCGCATCCTTCACGCCGGCAAACGCCTTCACCGCGTCGCCCGCGTAATAGTCGGCAAAGCCATTGAACGCCGCCGTCCCGTAATTGACGTAGCTCAGCGGCATCGGCGTCTTCAGGTTCGCCTTGATGTTGCCCGCCGCCGCCGGGATTTTCTGAAAAAACGCGGTCAACGCCTTCATCCGGGTCGGCGCATCGGCATAATTGCGCGCGATATACGTGTTCGGATCGAGCCCCGCGCTCACATACCAGGCGGGATTATGATGCGGCTGGTCCGCATCCTCGAGCCAGAACAGCTTGCCCTTGGCGATCTGCACCAGATAATCGCGCTCGAACGCCTCGGCAGGCTTCAAATCCTTGAACGCCCCCGCTTTGTCGATCGCGGCGTGCAGGAAGTCCGCCTGTCGCTTCAGTCCGGCAGCACTCCAATCGCCGAGCCCGCCATCATACTCGTGCTTGCCCTGATAGACCGCGTTGGCCGGATCGATCTTGAACCAGCCATCGATGAAGCCATCGCGGAACCCCGCCCAGTCGCTCGTCGCAGCAGGGGTCGGCGCAGGTGCCGCAGCCTGTGTGTTCGAAATAGTCTGCGCAGGCCCGCACGCGCTCAGCGTCAGCGCAGCCGCCGCCACCGTGGCCAGAAGTCCGATCCGCATCTCGTCTCCAATTCCGATTCGTGACGCCATGCTGCCAGTCGAAGCGCCGCTGCGCCAGTGCGCGGAACGGCGCCCACGCTGAGCCGTTGATCGCACACCTTTTTCGACCGACTGGAGACACCGATGCCCTATATAAAAACCCGTGACGGTACAGATATCTACGTCAAGGACTGGGGCACCGGCCGCCCGGTGATCCTGACGCATGGCTGGCCGCTCAACGCCGACAGCTGGGACGCGCAGGCGATGGCGCTCGCCAACGCCGGCTTCCGCGCGATCGCCTATGACCGCCGCGGGTTCGGCCGTTCGGGACAGCCCTGGACCGGCTACGACTATGACACGCTCACCGACGATCTGGCCGACGTGATGGAAGCGACCGGCGCGAACACCGATGCGACGATCGTCGGCTTCTCGATGGGTGGCGGCGAGATCGCGCGCTACATGAGCCGCTATGAAGGCAAGGGCGTGGTCGCCGCCGGGCTGATCGCGTCGGTCGTGCCGTACATGCTCAAGACCGACGACAATCCCGACGGCGTCGACGCCGAGACGTTGGCGAACATCGGCGCGGGCATCGAGGACGACCGCCCGGCGTTCTTCAAGACCTTCCTCCAGCAGTTCCTCGGCGTCGGGTTCATCACCTCGCCGGTCAGCGATGAGGTCGTCGACTGGGCCTGGAGCCTCGCGATGCAGGCAGGTCTGCATCCGACGCTGCGCTGTGCAGAGGCATTCGGCCACACCGACTTCCGTCAGGATCTAGCGGCGTTCCGCGTACCGACGCTGGTCGTGCACGGGACGAGCGACAAGACCGTCCCCATCGACGCCACCGGTCGGGCCGCAGCCAAGGGCATCGCCGGCTCGCAGCTCGTCGAATATGACGGTGCACCGCACGGCCTGACGATCACGGAGAGCGACCGCTTCACGAACGATCTGCTGACGTTCCTGGGCAAGTAACGCTTTCCGGGTCTCCACATCGTTCTGATCCAGGGTTCTGACGCTCGCCAGTAACCCTGGATTAGGGTGGGATCCGGGACGAGGGTCGGAAACCAGCCTCGGTCGCGCTCAATCAACTTGTTTACAGTTTCCCAGCTACGACATCCGCGTGGCCCTCTCGTACCAAACTCGCGCGCCTCGTCGCGTCTTGCCGACACGCCAAGCCTATCGAGCCGCCATCGGCGTTTCCGTTGCAGCTTTCCTTGGCTGGGTCGTCACGATCAACGCGACGTCTACGATCGTCGTCTCACCCATCAACATCTGGTTCGTCACCGCGATCAGCGTGCTCGGCGGTATGGCAGGGCTTCGGACCGGCATCGTGATCGGTGTGGTCGAAGGCGCGGTCGGCCGCCACAAAGCGAAGGCACGACCTTGGGTGGTCCGCTGTCTGATGGCGACGATCGGCTTTGTCTTTGGCGTGATCGTCGGCGCGACGGTCGCCTATCGAGTGGTCGACGTCACCCTGTTCTGGCGATCCGACGAGCCGGTCGTCACCACCATTTTCCCCATCCACGCGGTGGGCCTTGCAAAAGCGACGCCCTTCCTATCGATCGGATCGGAGGGTGAGCGTGACGATATTCGTATCTCCAAACGCGACTATGACGTACTGACGACCGTGGCCCCACTCCGCCGGCCGTGGCGCTATTGCATCGCCCTCAAGCGTCAGGCGAATTACGAGGCGGTTCGCGTATGGCGACCTCGTTCACGCCGTTCCGGACCACAAACGGTGTTCCCGTGCCCGTCCTATGCGCAGTGGTGGTAAGCCGGGCTCAATTACCGAGCGGGACGATCACCTCGTCGGGATGCGCGACGTTCAGTTCCTTGCGGACCATCTCGTCGACCATATCTGGATTGGCGTGATCGGGGTTTAGCAGAGCCACCCGGTTCTTCAGCACCTCGCGCTTGCGATCGAGCGCGGCATAGTCCTGCTCGCGCTTCGCAAGCTGGCGCTTATAGTCGCCATAGGCGAACATTCCGTTCGGTCCGAGCACGGCATACGCGCCGAAGAACGCCATCAGCGTCAGCCCCAGCGCCGGCCACGCGGCCTTGCGCATCGTCTTCCGCAGCTTGCTGGTCTTCGTCGTCACGCGTGCCATGCTCGTTCTCCCGGACTCCAGCCTATCAGCCGCCGATCAGAATGTCGCGACCCGCGTAGCGCGCCGCGTCACCCAGCTCTTCCTCGATCCGGATCAGCTGGTTGTACTTCGCCAACCGGTCCGACCGAGCAAGGCTGCCCGTCTTGATCTGCCCGCAGTTGGTCGCGACCGCCAGATCGGCGATCGTCGAGTCCTCGGTCTCGCCCGAACGATGCGACATCACCGCCGTGTACTTCGCGCGCTGCGCCATCGATACGGCTTCGAGCGTCTCGGTCAAAGTGCCGATCTGGTTGACCTTGACCAGCAGCGAGTTCGCGTACCCGCCGTCGATCCCGCGCTTCAGGCGCTTGGGGTTGGTCACGAACAGATCGTCGCCGACCAGCTGGACCTTGTCGCCGATCAGGTCGGTGAGCGTCTTCCAGCCCTCCCAATCGTCCTCGCCCATGCCGTCCTCGATCGAGAAGATCGGATAACGCCGCGTCAGGTCCGCGAGATATTCCGCCATCTCGGCGCTCTCGAGGATCCGGCCCTCGCCCGAGATGTCGTACTTGCCGTTCTTGTAGAACTCGGTCGCTGCGCAATCGAGCGCGAGCATCACGTCCTCGCCGGGCGTGTACCCTGCCTTCTCGATGCTCGACATGATGAAGTCGAGCGCTTCGGTCGTGCTGCCGATGTTCGGTGCGAAGCCGCCCTCGTCGCCGACGCTGGTCGACAGGCCCTTCTCGCTCAGGCCCTTCTTCAGCGTGTGGAAGATCTCCGAGCCGCAGCGCACCGCCTCGAGGATGTTCGACGCGCCGACCGGCACGACCATGAATTCCTGGAAATCGATCGGGTTGTCGGCATGCTCGCCGCCGTTGATGATGTTCATCATCGGCACCGGCAGCAGATGCGCCTGCACGCCGCCGACATAGCGATACAACGGCAGGCCGCGTGCCTCGGCAGCCGCCTTGGCGACGGCGAGGCTGACGCCGAGGATCGCGTTCGCGCCCAGCCGGCCTTTGTTCTCGGTGCCGTCGAGCTCGATCATCGCGCGATCGAGGTCCGACTGGTCCTCCGCGTCCATGCCGAGCACGGTGTCGGTGATCTCGTCGTTGACCGCGTCGACCGCGCCGTCGACGCCCTTGCCGCCCCAACGGGTCTTGTCGCCATCGCGGCGCTCGACCGCCTCGTGTGCGCCGGTCGATGCGCCTGACGGCACGGCGGCGCGGCCGAAGCTGCCGTCTTCGAGCAGGACGTCGACCTCGACGGTCGGATTGCCGCGGCTATCGAGGATCTGGCGTGCATGAAGGTCGATGATTGCGGTCACGTAACGATGCTCCTACAAATCCCGGTGCCGGGTCGTTCGCGCCGCCTCTACCGTCTCGCGCCATTGCGGGCAATCGCGCGGACACCCGAGAATAGTGTCGTGCAATCGCGCGATGGTTCGGGAACCGTGCTCCGGCGGCGGTGTTGAGGGCGTAACAATTCTGAAAGGGACCGTCATGGCCGACTCCAGCGTAAACGATACCGTCAACCACCTGAAAACGACCGCGAACGAGGTCGGTACCGAGGTGAGCAAGACGATCGATAACAAGATGGGCGACAACGGCACCAGCGATCTCTCGGGCAAGACCGCCGACGCCAAGCAGGCGATCAAGGAAGGCGCGAGCAAGTACAGCGCGCAGGCCGCCGACAAGGCGCGCACCTTCGCCGAGGACGGCAAGGCCCGTGCAAGCGGCGCGCTCGATCAGATCGCCCAGCTTCTCAACGACGCGGCCGGTCAGGTCGACGACAAGCTCGGCTCGCAGTACGGCGGCTATGCCCGCAGCGCGGCCGACAGCGTCTCGGGTTTCGCCGACCAGGTGAAGGCGAAGGACATCGACGAGCTGGTCGACGACGCGCGCGAACTGGTACGCAAGTCGCCGGCGATCGCAGTCGGTGCAGCAGCGGCCATCGGCTTCGTCATCGCGCGACTGGTCCAGTCGGGCGTCGATGCCAACCCGAAGGCCTGACGCCTTGTCCGATCCCGTGATGCTGACCGGCGAAGACGAGAGCCTTTCGTCGATCGTCGGGCGGCTGGCGACCGAGACGAAGAGTCTCGCGACCGCGGAAGTCGCTGTCTACAAGGCGAAGTTCGGCGAGACGGCCAGCGCGTACAGGTCGGCGGCGATGTTCTTCGCGGTCGCCGGCGTGCTGGCGCTGGCCGCGCTGATCGCACTGCTGGTCGGTGCGATCTTGACGCTGGCGACGCTGGTAGGGCCTGGATGGGCGACCGCGATCGTCGTCGTTGTGGTGCTGGCGCTGGCCGGCATCCTGGCGGTGATCGGCAAGTCGAAGCTTCAGACCAAAAGCGAGCCCGTATCATGACATCCGCCAAAGTCGCCGCCGCAGAGATCGAAGCTGCCCTCGCTCGCCAGCGCGTCATGATGACGGTCGGGCAGTTGCAGGACCGGCTCAATCCGCGGAAACTCGCGCTCAACGCCAGTCGCGACGTCGCCGATGCCGGCACCGCCGCGCTGACCGCGAGCGTCGAGACGGTGAAGCGCAATCCGGGGCCGACCGCAGGGTTCGCGGCGGTCGCCGGGCTGTTCCTCGCGCGGCACCGGATCGTCGGACTCTTCCGCCGCGGGCGCTGACTGCACTGACTGCGGTCACCGCATTGAAACCTTGAAGTCCCGGCTCGCGTTGAACCCCCATTGAATTGAACGGCGAGCAGCTTGCCATCAGAAGGACATTTCCATGACCGACGCAAAGACCACCGCAAACGACGCCGCCCACGAGACCGAAAGCCGCCTGCGCGAAGGTCTCGACACCGTCCGCGAGACCGCCTCGAAGGTTTATCATGAGGCCGGCGACAAGGCGTCTGAGGTTCTCGAAGTCTCGCGCGAGAAGACCAAGCGCGTCGTCAACAATCTCGAGTCCAACCCGCTCGGCATCCTCGTCGGCGGCCTCGCCGTCGGTGCGCTCGCTGGCGCGCTGATTCCGCGTTCGGCGCGCGAGAAGGAATTGCTCGCGCCGGTCGGCAAGCGTCTCAGCGAGACCGTCAGCGCTGCGACCGCCGCTGCCAAGGCTGCGGGCCAGTCGGAACTCGGCGAGCTCGGTCTCACCAAGGACAATGCGCGCGGCCAGGCTAAGGGTCTGCTCGAAGGCGTCGTCAAGGCGCTGGCCACGGCTGGTACCGCAGGTGCGAAGGCCGTTTCGCAAAAGCCAGCTGTCTAAATAGCGACCGACTAAGGGTTCAAAGCGCGGGTCGAACACGCTAGGGCATCTGCAACCTCCCTCCCAAGGACAAGCAGCGCATGAGCAAGCTCCACCTCGTATTCGGCGGCCGCGTCAGCGACCCGCGCACCCTGGA
>JAZKCH010000039.1:0-6468 GCA_040388215.1 Pseudomonadota bacterium
CCTGGAACATCAACTCGGTCCGTTTCCGGATCGCCATCGTCGAGCAGTTCCTGCGCGACGAGCAACCCGACATCCTGTGCCTGCAGGAGACCAAGGTCATCGATGGCGACTTCCCGTTGGAGGCGTTCCGCGCGCTCGGCTACGACAACATCGTCCTGCACGGCCAGCGCATGCACCACGGCGTCGCGATCCTCAGCCGGGTGCCGATCGTCGAGGATGACCGGTTCGACTGGCAGGCGAACAGCGAGGCGCGCCACATCGGCGTCCGGCTGGAGAACGGGGTACGACTCGAGAACGTATACGTCCCCGCCGGCGGTGACGTCCCCGACCGCGACGTGAACCCCAAGTTTGGCCAGAAGCTCGACTTCATCGAGCGCATGACGACCTGGTCGGAGACCCTCGCTGGTCCCACCATTCTGGTCGGCGACTTCAACATCGCGCCGCTCGAATCGGACGTCTGGAGCCACAAGCAGTTGCTCGACGTCGTTAGCCACACCCCGATCGAGGTCGAAGCGCTGGGCAAGTTGCAGGCGGCTGGCGACTGGGTCGATCTCGGCCGTCGCTTCCACCCTGCCCCCGCGCGCCTGTTCACCTGGTGGAGTTACCGGGCGAAGGATTGGGAAGCGTCTGATCGCGGGCGGCGGCTCGATCACATGTGGGCGACGGGTGCCGCCGCCGAGGCCGCGGTGTCGCATCACGTCTATGAGCGCTGCCGGAGCTGGCTGAAGCCGTCCGACCATGTGCCGATCATGACCGAGTTCGCGTTTTGACCAACCCACGCGCCGCCGCCCGCGCGGTCGATGCGCTCAGGCGTGGCTGGCCGATCGCGATCGACGAGCTGGTGCTGCTGGCGGTCGAGACGGCGGATGCGGACCGGTTGGCGGCGTTCGATCCCGATGCGAATGGCGGGGTGCTGATCTCGTCAGGGCGTGCGGCGACGTTGAAGCTGGCGAACCAGTTGGCCGCCGCCGATCCGACCGAGCCGGTGCTGGTCGATCGTGCGCCGTGGATAGATTTCGCCGCTGCGACTGCGCTGGCCGATCCGCAGTTCGATCTGGCGACGCCGATGAAGGGTCCGTTCCAGACGATTCCGCTGGCCGATCCGGACGCGGCGGCGGCGGCCTTGCGGCTTGCGCGGATCGCAGGGTTGCTGCCAGCATTCTTCCTCGGCGCCGGCGAACCGGAGGTCAGGATCGCGCGCGCGGATATCGATGCGCACGAGGACGCGACACGACTGACGCTCGCGGCCCGCGCGCGCCTCCCGGTCGCAGGCGCGGAGGATACGGAGATCGTCGCGTTCCGCTCGCCGGAGAGTGCGGACGAGCATATCGCGCTGCTGATCGGCCAACCCAATGGCCAGCCGCCGCTGGTCCGGCTGCATAGCGAATGCCTGACGGGCGATGTGCTCGGCAGCCTCAAATGTGATTGCGGGCCACAACTGCACGCCGCGATTCAGGCGATCCGGGATAGTGGCTGGGGTATCCTGCTCTATCTGCGGCAGGAAGGGCGCGGAATCGGGCTGGTGAATAAGCTGCGCGCCTACGCGTTGCAGGATCAGGGATATGATACGGTCGATGCGAACACGCGGCTTGGCTTTGCGGTCGACGCACGCGATTTCGGGGTGGCGGCGCGGATGCTGACCTTGCTCGGGCAGCGTGAGGTACGGTTGCTGACGAACAACCCGGCTAAGGTGGCGGGACTCGAAGCAGCGGGCGTGACCGTGATCGAGCGCGTGCCGCACTTCCTGCCGTCCAACCCGCACAATGCGCAGTATCTCGCGACCAAGCGCGATCGTACGGGGCACCAGTTCTGACCGATATTCCGCCCTCAAGACGGTTGATCGTGGTGTTTGGGGCTGCCGTTCGTCCGGATGGCAGCCCAAGCCCGACACTCGCGCGGCGGATCGCGTTCGCGGCGGCGGCGGCGGCGCGGTATGTCGATGCGGACCTGTTCTGCTCAGGGGCGAAGGGAGCGCATGGACCGTCCGAGGCTTCGGTGATGGCGGAAATGCTGGCGGAGACGGTCGATCGGTCGCGGATCCATCTCGACGAGGCGAGCGTGGACACGTTGCAGAGCGTGGTCGCGGCGACCGCCCTCGCCCGCGCTGGTCAGTACGCGCAGTGCATGATCTGCACCGATGGCTATCACCAGCCGCGGATACGCATGCTGTTCGCGATGCTCGGCATGCCGGCGAGCGCGATCCACGTGCCGCATGGCGGGAGTCGCCGGTATCAACTGAAGATGCGGACGCGTGAGGCGGCGGCGATTCCGTATGACCTGGTGGCGGGGGTCGGGGCGATGTGGCGGCGGAAGCGGGGCTGATCGATTCGCCGCCTGAACGTGTTCGAGTGTCGTACCTCTGGCTAACGTATAGAGTGTTTCCCCGCGAAGGCGGGGATCCAGACCGGGCTCCTGCCTTCGCGGGAGAACAAGAGCAGTAAGGCACGGGCGTGATGCGTACCGCCTACATATCCCAAAAGAGACAACCTCGGTCGAGGCTCGCGGTCAGGCGCTTCCAATCAACCGCGCGACGTCGGCGAAATTGTCCGCCAGGGCATTGACGCCGATAGCCTTCAGCCGCGCGCCATGCTCGGCGTTGCAATGCGACCCTGCCGACAGGCCGATGACATATCCCCCCGACGCCACCGCGCCGGTCGCACCCACCGGCGAGTCTTCGAGGATCGCCGTCCGCGCGATATCCACACCGAGTTGCCGCGCGCCGAACAGGTAAAGGTCCGGCGCGGGCTTGCCGTTCGTCACGTGCTCGCGGCCGCTGTACAGATGGTCGCCAAACGCATCGCGCAGGCCGATATGCTCGAGGTGCCGCGCGATCCAGCTGACCGGGCTCGACGAGACGATCGCCTTGGGCAGGTCGGCCGGCAGCGCGCGGACGAACGCCACCGCGCCCTCGATCGCGTCGACACCGGCGGCCATGACACGCTCGTCCTCGGCTTTGCGCGCGACGTGGAAGTCGTCGGGAAGCGGCCGATCGATCCAGCGTTCGATCGCGTCGATGAACTGCGGCCCGGCGAGCCCCATGAAGTTCGCCATCGAGTCTTCGGCGCTGGTCGGGTGACCCGCTGCGGTCAGCCACTCGGCGATGTGGCGGTTGCCGACCGCCTCGCTGTCGATCAGGACGCCGTCGAAATCGAACAATAGCGCGTCGAACTTCATGCGCCCGTCCCCCGCGCACCGAACAGCGCGCTACCGATCCGGACGTGGGTCGCGCCGATCGTCACCGCAGTCTCGAAATCGTCCGACATCCCCATGCTGAGCCCGCTAAACCCGTGATCGCGCGCCAGCTTGGCAAGCAGCGCGAAATACGGCGCCGGCTCGATGTCCGCTGGCGGCAGGCACATCAGCCCGGCGATCGGCAGGCCGGCTGCGCGCGCCTGCTCGACCAGCGCGGGCAGGTCCGCGATCGCGCAGCCCCCCTTTTGCGGTTCGTCGCCGATATTCACCTGGAGGAAGCAGTCCGGGCGTTTGTCGGCTGCGGTCATCGCCTTCCCCAGCGCCTCGACCAGCGACGGCCGGTCGACCGCGTGGATGCAGTCGAACAGCGCTACCGCCTCGGCCGCCTTGTTGGACTGGAGCTGGCCGATCAGATGAAGTTCGACGTCGCGATACGCCTCGCGCAACGCCGGCCATTTCTCCGCCGCCTCTGCCACGCGGTTCTCACCGAACGCGCGCTGGCCCTCGACGAGCAGCGGTTCGATCGCCTCGACCGGGTGCGTTTTCGAGACCGCGATCAGCGTGACGTCGGTCACGCGACGGTCGGCGATCTCGGCGGCCTTGGCGATCCGGGTGCGGATCGACGCGAGCGGCGTGGTGTCGTCAGATGTCATGCCGGGCGCTATAGGCAGCGGCGTGACGGTTCGAAAGCCCATCCCGGAGCGCTGGTTGATGACCGATGAGCGGATGGGTGACGCGATGTGGCCGGCGTTGCGCAAATTGCCGCCGGGATCCGGGGTGGTATTCCGCCATTATGCCACGCCTGCGGCAGTGCGACGGGCGATGTTGCGGCGGGTAAAGCGCATCGCGTTTGCACGGGGGCTCGTTGTCGTCGTGGCCGGACCGGCATCGATCGAGGCCGACGGGGCGCATGGTCGCGTGCGGACTCGAGCGACGGCCGGGATCAGGACCTGGCCTGCGCATGATCGTGCAGAGGCCTTGGCTGGGCAGCGGGCGCGGGCAGATGCGCTGTTCGTGTCGCCGGTTCATGCCACGCGGTCACATGCGGGTGCGTCCGGGCTTGGCTCGGCCCGGGCGATGCGGATCGTGCGCGGGCTTGGCATACCGGTGATTGCACTTGGGGGGATGGATGAGCCGACCTGGCGAAGGATCCGGCGCTTCGGCTTTTACGGCTGGGCTGCGATCGACGCCTGGCTTCGGTAAATCCGAAGCGACTTCTCCTCCAACCCCGTCATCCCAGCGAAAGCTGGGATCTCATCATGAGGCTAGCGTCGCCAGTATCGAAGGAGACCCTAGCTTTCGCTAGGGTGACGGCTGGAGGGGAACCGGGACGGGTCGTGCATGTCAGATATCGTCGGGGCAGCATTACCCTCACCCTTCCCACCACCAAGAAGTTGCGGGCTCCTTCCCTCTTCCAATTGGAGGGAGACGCTGAAGGCGGACGGCTTTCGCTAGCCATTTGCGATCAGATCAGGAATTCCGGCAAAGCATCGCTTCGCGGGACGCTCAGAAGCGGAAGGCGGTGCCCAGATAGACGGCCTGGCTGTCGCGGCGGTCGTCGTCGACCTTGACGAAGCGCTCACGATCGGACCGATACCGGACGCCTGCAGTCACCGCGAGACTGCGGGTCAACGCGTACGAACCACCTAGATCGACCGAGTAGCTCGGCGCGTCCTCGACGAGTCGCGGTGCGTTCGAAAGCGGACGATCCGCCGCGGCCTTCACCGTGCCGCTGAACCGCTTGACGCTATAGCTCACCGCGAGGTCGGCCGCTTCACGCCCACCCGGCATCGCGCCGAGATCGAGCTTGTTCACGTCACCCGATATCGCAAACCGCTTCCAGCCAACCGACATGCCAAGATTGTAGGCGATCGGTGCGATACCGACGGTCGGCGTCATCGAGGCGAGGCTTGCCGTGTTCGCGACACCGCGGTTGGTCTGCGCACGGACCGCGACGGTCACCGCACGGTTGTCCTGCCGCGTCTCGGCGGGGGTGAAGCGGAAGCTGCCGGCGTCGAAGCCACCGCGCGCGAACATCGCAGCAAGGCGGGGATCGGCGGCGGCGGGGGTGAACGCGCCGATACCGCGGGCCGCAGCGACGTTATGCTTGGCGATACGGGCAGGCTGTTCGCTGGCGCCGAAGGCGGGCGCGACGATTGCGGCGGTGGCGACAAGCGCCCCGGCAACCACCCCGAATATTCCCCCACGCGTCATCACAACGAATCTGTCCTTCGAATCCCGTAATCGGATCCTGTTAAACAGCATCTAACATGAATTGATCCACAGCAAAGGCCGCAGAACCGCGCATTCACACCCTTCGTCGCCGAATTGTCGGACAGTGTTGCAATCAGCACACATGTCGGCGCGATAGCGCTACCGAAGCGGTCGCCATCATGGACGAACCAGCCCCCCGTTTATACGCTCTTCGTCCAAGCCGGCGTCTGCTTGCGGGCGCGCGGGCTCGCCTGTAGAGCAAGGGCTGATTTTCTTGCCAGGATGATGCCCATGTTCCGCCGCTCGCGTATCGCAGTCGTGCTGTTTGCCCTGCCTCTCGTCGCATGCGGCGGCGGATCGGCGCGTCCCAAGGCGGATCTCGCCGCGTCGAAGATCACGACGATCGGCGTGAACAGCTATCTGTGGCGCGCGAGCCTCGACACATTGGGCTTCATGCCGCTGCTCCAGACCGACTCCAACGGCGGCGTGATCGTCACCGACTGGTACATTAATCCGCAGACCCCGACCGAGCGCATGAAGGTGACGGTGTCGATCCTCGACCAGGACCTGCGCGCTGATGCGCTGCGCGTTGCCGCGCTTCGCGAAGTCAATCGCAACGGCCAGTGGGTGTCGTCGCCGGTCCAGGCCGCGACCACGCAGAAGCTCGAAGACATCATCCTGACCAAGGCCCGCGACCTGCGCCGCGCCTCGATCGCGGGCTGAGGACCGTATAATGGCGTCGCGTTTCAATGCGTTGAAGGCGGACGCGGCGTGGCAGAAGGTATGGGACGAGCGCAAGACGTTCGCCGCGGACGACCTGTCGACCAAGCCGCGCTCGTACGTGCTCGAGATGTTCCCCTATCCGTCGGGGCGCATCCACATGGGGCATGTCCGGAACTATACGATGGGCGACGTGCTCGCGCGGTTCCGTCGGATGAAGGGCATGGAAGTGCTCCATCCGATGGGCTGGGACGCGTTCGGCATGCCCGCCGAGAATGCGGCGATGGAAAAGGGCGTGCATCCGGGCAACTGGACGCGCGCCAACATCGCGACGATGAAGGC
>JAZKCH010000040.1:0-67350 GCA_040388215.1 Pseudomonadota bacterium
CCGCAACGCACCACTTGCCTCCCGCACCCCCATCCGCCAAAGCCCGCGCGTGACCCAGCCCGTGACAAAGCCCCTTAGCTTCCAGCGCATGATCCTCACGCTCCACGATTACTGGAGCGAACACGGATGCCTGATCCTGCAGCCCTACGACATGGAAATGGGCGCGGGCACCTTCCACACCGCCACGACGCTCCGCGCGCTCGGGCCGAAACCGTGGAACGCCGCGTTCGTGCAGCCCTGCCGCCGCCCGACCGACGGCCGCTACGGCGAGAACCCCAACCGGCTTCAGCATTACTACCAGTATCAGGTCATCCTGAAACCGAGCCCCGCGAACCTCCAGGAACTCTACCTCGGCAGCCTCGCCGCGATCGGCATCGACATGCTGAAGCACGACATCCGCTTCGTCGAGGACGACTGGGAGAGCCCCACGCTCGGCGCCTGGGGTCTCGGCTGGGAGGTCTGGTGCGACGGCATGGAGGTGACGCAGTTCACCTATTTCCAGCAGATGGGCGGCTTCGACATGAAGCCCGTCGCCGGCGAACTCACCTACGGGTTGGAGCGCCTGGCGATGTACATCCAGGACAAGGACTCGGTCTACGACCTCGCGTTCAACGACGCCGGCGTGACCTACGGCGACGTGTTCCTGGAGAACGAGCAGGAGATGTCGAAGTGGAACTTCGAGATCGCCGACACGGACTCGCTCTTCGACCAGTTCCGCAAGCACGTAGCGGAATGCGAAAACTCGCTAGCCGCCAAGCTCCCGATCCCAGCGTACGAGCAGGCGATCAAAGCCAGCCACATCTTCAACCTGCTCCAGGCCCGAGGCGTAATCTCGGTAGCCGAACGCCAAGCCTATATGGGCCGCGTCCGAGACCTCGCGAAGGGCGCCTGCGCCGCCTGGATGGACAAGCACGGATGGGCAGCGTGATGGCCGTTCGTCGACAAGAAGGTTTTTGCGCGCAGAGGCGCAGAGGCGCGGAGCAGAAGGAGGTGGAGTCGGCATATCGACCTGCAATCTGGCTTCGGCATGGTGAAAGACGCCTGCGGCGTCACTTGGCCGCGCGCAGCGCAACCGCTCCAACCTTCTCTTCTACCCTTCTCCTGCGCGCCTCTGCGCCTCTGCGCGAAACCCCTTCTCTCTTCTTCGCGTGCGAACCCAAATGACCGACTTCCTCCTGGAGCTCCGCTCCGAAGAAATTCCCGCCCGGATGCAGTCCAAGGCGCGTGAAGACCTCGCCAGGCTGTTCACCGCCGAGCTCGCCAAGGCCGGCATCGCCACCAGCGCCATCGTCACCTACGCGACCCCGCGCCGCCTGACGCTGATCGCGCGCGACCTGCCGCTCGAGACCGCCGCCGTCTCTGAGGAAACCAAGGGCCCCAAGACCTCCGCGCCACCACAGGCGCTCGAAGGCTTCCTCCGCAAAACTGGCCTCACCCGCGAGCAACTCGTAGACCGCAACGGCACGCTCTTCGCAGTCACCGAAAAGCCCGGCCGCGCCACCGCCGCCGTGCTCGCCGACGCCATCCCCGCGATCGTCCGCGCGTTCCCGTGGCCCAAGTCGATGCGCTGGGGCGACGCCTCCGCCAGCACCGAGTCGCTCCGCTGGGTCCGCCCGCTGCAAGGCATAATCGCACTGCTCGGCGAAGAGATCGTGCCGTTCGAGATCGCCGGCATCGCCAGCGGCGCCGCCACGCTCGGCCACCGCTTCCACCACCCGTACCAGATCACGATCGGCGGCGCGCACGACTATGTCGAGAAACTGCGCGCCTGCCACGTCATCGTCGACCACGACGAACGCGCGACGCTGATCCGCGACCACGCGCGCGAGGCTGCGATGCAGGCCGGGCTCGAACTGATCGAGGACGAGGGCCTTGTCGCAGAGAATGCCGGCCTCACCGAATGGCCGATTCCCCTGCTCGGCCAGTTCGACCCCGCGTTTCTCGATGTTCCGCCCGAGGTGATCCAGCTCACCGCCCGCGTGAACCAGAAATATTTCGTCTGCCGCGGGGCCGATGGAAAACTGGCGAACGCGTTCGTCTGTACCGCTAACATCGCCGCGCACGACGGCGGCGCGAAGATCGTCGAGGGCAATCGGAAAGTTCTCGCCGCGCGGTTGTCGGACGCCAAGTTCTTCTACGACACTGACTTGAAGGTCCCGCTCGAAGAGCAGGCGGAGAAGCTGTCGAAGATCGTCTTCCACGAAAAGCTCGGCACCGTAGCCGACAAGGTCGACCGCGTGGCGAAGCTCGCCCGCTGGCTGGTAGAAGAGGGCATCGTCCTTCCTTCCCCCCCTCCCGCAAGCGGGAGGGGAGAGAAGAACTCGCCGCCCAAGCAGAACGCGCAGCCCGCCTCGCAAAAGCAGACCTAGTCACCGGCATGGTCGGCGAGTTCCCCGAGCTGCAAGGCCTGATGGGCGGCTACTACGCCGCCGCGCAGGGCGAGCACCCCGCAGTCGCCACCGCCATCCGCGACCACTACAAGCCGGTCGGCCAAGGCGACGACGTCCCCACCGACCCGGTAACGGTGGCCGTGAGCTTGGCGGACAAGCTCGATACGATCCTAAGCTTTCTATCTATTGGCCTAGTCCCATCGGGTTCAAAGGATCCGTTTGCTATACGCCGCGCGATGATTGGGGCAGAGGCAATCCTAATTGGGTCAGGTTTGCGGGGGTCGCTGACCAAGATCGCCAACCAATGGCTATCTTTCGCATTCGATCAAATGTCTGCCGATTTCAATTCTCAAGACCAAGAAAACTTGTCAGCGGATCAGCGTAATAAGCAGATTATTGCTGTCAAAAGGTTGATAGCGGATAATGGTCTGAACATGATTGCCTCCGACATCGACGAGGCTTTAAAACCTAAGGGAGGTGATCGCGGTCGCTTCCGGGCTTGGTTTGATTTGGCAATTATTGGGAAGCAGCAAAACTTTGCACCGCTGTTTGACCTATTTCGCACATTCGCCGCCGACCGCCTAAAAGTCCAGCAACGCGAAGCCGGCGTGCGTCACGACCTGATCGACGCGGTGTTCGCGCTTGGTGGCGAGGACGATCTCGTCCGCCTGCTCGCGCGCGTCCACGCGCTCCAGGCGTTCGTGACCACCGAGGACGGCGCGAACCTGCTCGCCGGCTACAAGCGCGCCGCCAACATCCTGAAGAAGGAAGCCCCTTCCGGTTCCCCCGCGAACGCGGGGGCCCAGGGACTCAGTGGCGGCGAACTCCGGGAGGGTGCGGGCCTGGACCCCCGCGTTCGCGAGGGAACAGCAGAAGGGGAGCAGGTTTCGCTGTCCTACACCCCCGAACCCGCAGAGACCGCACTGATGACCGCGCTCGACTCCGCCGAACCTCGCGCCACCGCCGCGATCGCGCGCGAAGACTTCGCCGCCGCGATGGCCGCGCTCGCCTCGCTCCGCGCGCCGATCGACGCGTTTTTTGATAGCGTTATCGTCAACGACGCCGACCCCGCAAAGCGCTCGCACCGTCTCCAGCTACTTGAGCGAGTCCGTGCCGCAGTGCACAATGTCGCAGATTTTTCGAAGATCGAGGGCTGATTGAAGGCGAAGTGCAGACCGCTCCCAGCGTCTGCACTTCCTGCACTTCACTTTTGCCCTACCAGTGAAAACAAGCACTTAGAGGACCGACCATGACCCAATATGTGTATCGCTTCGGCGGCGGTGTTTCGGATGGCGGCAAGGGCGACAAGAACCTCCTTGGCGGCAAGGGCGCGAACCTCGCCGAGATGGCGTCGATCGGCCTCCCGGTTCCGCCGGGCTTCACGATCTCGACCGATTTCTGCGCGGTCTATTACGACGAGGGCGGCCAGTTCCCGCAAGGCTTGCGCGATGAAGTCGCCACCGGCCTCGCGCACATCGAAGGCGTCACCGGCAAGAAGTTCGGCGACCCCGCCGACCCGCTGCTCGTCTCGGTCCGCTCGGGCGCCCGCGCGTCGATGCCGGGGATGATGGACACCGTCCTCAACCTCGGCCTCAACGACCAGACCGTCGAAGGCCTTGCCGCCAAGTCCGAGGACGCGCGCTTCGCGTGGGACAGCTATCGCCGCTTCATCCAGATGTACGCCGACGTCGTCCTCGAACTCGATCACGGCGCGTTCGAGGAAGCGCTGGAGATCGCCAAGGAAGACCAGGGCTTCACGCTCGACACCGAACTCTCGGCCGACGATCTCCGGAAACTCGTCGCGGAATATAAGGGCCTCGTCGAGAAGCTCTGGGGCAAGCCCTTCCCGCAGGACGTCCACGACCAGCTCTGGGGCGCGGTCGGCGCGGTCTTCGGCTCGTGGCAGTCCGAGCGTGCGAAAGTCTATCGCCGCCTCAACGACATCCCCGGCGGCTGGGGCACCGCGGTCAACATCCAGGCGATGGTGTTCGGCAATATGGGCGACACCTCGGCGACCGGCGTCGCGTTCACGCGCGACCCGTCCAAGGGCGACCGCGCCTATTACGGCGAATTCCTGATCAATGCGCAGGGGGAGGACGTCGTCGCCGGCATCCGCACCCCGCAGTATCTGACCAAGACCGCGCGTGAAGACGCCGGCGCCAAGGCCTCGTCGATGGAAGAGGCGATGCCCGAGGTCTATCATCAGCTCGCGGACGTGTTCGACACGCTCGAAAACCACTATCGCGACATGCAGGACATCGAGTTCACGGTCGAGAAGACCAAGCTCTGGATGCTCCAGACCCGCGCCGGCAAGCGCACCGCCAAGGCCGCGCTCAAGATCGCCGTCGACATGGCCAACGAGGGTCTCATCACCCGCGAGGAAGCGATCCTGCGCGTCGAGCCGATGGCGCTCGACCAGCTCCTCCACCCGACGCTCGATCCGAAGGCGCACCGCGACGTCCTGACCAAAGGCCTCCCCGCATCGCCGGGTGCCGCCTCGGGTGCGGTCGTGTTCGACGCCGATGCCGCCGAGAAGAAGGCGGCGGATGGCGTCGCCGTGATCCTCGTCCGCACCGAGACCTCGCCCGACGACATCCACGGCATGCACGCAGCCAAGGGCATCCTCACCGCACGCGGCGGGATGACCTCGCACGCTGCCGTCGTGGCACGCGGCATGGGACGCCCCTGCGTTTCCGGCGCCGGCACGCTCTCCATCGACGCCAAGGCGAAGATCATGCGCTGCGGCGGCCGCGAGGTGAAGGAGGGCGACCTGCTCACCATCGACGGCACCACCGGCGAAGTGATGATCGGCGCGGTCGCGACCGTGCAGCCCGAGCTGTCGGGCGATTTCGCGACCTTGATGGTGTGGGCCGACGAGGTCCGCCGCCTGAAGGTCCGCGCCAATGCCGAGACGCCGGAAGATTGCCGCGTCGCGCGCGAGTTCGGCGCCGAGGGTGTCGGTCTCTGCCGCACCGAGCACATGTTCTTCGAGAGCAGCCGCATCACCAACGTGCGCCAGATGATCCTGGCGAGCGACGAGAAGGGCCGCCGCGTCGCTTTGGAGAAGCTGCTCCCCGAACAGCGCAAGGACTTCACCGAAATCCTCGAGGTGATGGCGGGGCTCCCGGTGACGATCCGCCTGCTCGATCCGCCGCTCCACGAATTCCTCCCCCACGAGGAATCCGAGTTCGCCGAAGTGGCGACCGCGGCGGGCGTCGACGTTGACACGCTCAAGCGCCGCGCGGCGGAGTTGCACGAGTTCAACCCGATGCTCGGCCATCGCGGCTGCCGTCTCGGCGTGACCTATCCCGAGATCTACGAGATGCAGGCGCGTGCGATCTTCGAGGCCGCGGTCGACGTCGCGGAGAAGTCCGGCGCCGCCCCGATCCCCGAGGTCATGATCCCGCTGGTCGCCACCCGCCGCGAGCTGGAACTGATGAAGGCGGTCGTCGACAAGGCCGCCCAGGCCGTGTTCGCCGAAAAGGGCCGCACGATCGAATACCTTGTCGGCACGATGATCGAACTCCCCCGCGCCGCTCTCCGTGCGGGCGAAATCGCGGAAGTCGGCGAATTCTTCTCGTTCGGCACCAACGACCTGACGCAGACCACCTTGGGTGTCAGCCGCGACGACGCCTCGCGCTTCCTCGGCGCCTATGTCGAGCAGGGCATTTATGCTAAGGACCCGTTCGTCAGCATCGACGTGGAGGGGGTAGGCGAGCTGATCGAGATCGCCGCGGAACGTGGGCGGAAGACGCGGGCCGGCATCAAGCTCGGCATCTGCGGCGAACACGGCGGCGACCCGGCAAGCATCGCGTTCTGCGAAAAGGTCGGCTTGGATTACGTCTCGGCCAGCCCGTATCGGGTCCCGATCGCCCGCCTGGCAGCGGCACAAGCGGCGCTCTCAAAGAAGTAACGCTCACTCAGAAAGAGAACCGCCCCGGCGAAGGCCGGGGCCCAATTGGAACGTCCAGAGTAACGAAGGACTACCCCCAAGTTACTCAACGCTCCTAATTGGGCCCCGGCCTCCGCCGGGGTGGAAGAAAAAAATAATGTCCCCGCGAAGGCGGGGACCCAGGCTGGACTCCCGCCTTCGCGGGAGAACAAGGGGGCGGGGGTAACCTACCCCCCAGACCTCACCGACGCTGGTCGAAATCGAACCACCCACGCTTGGTCCCATCGGCATTATACGCCGGCCGAGCGTAAGCCGGCCGCGCCGCCGAAGCCGCACTCGGATGCGCAACCGGAGCCGCTACCGAGCGATCGTCGACCACGCGCTGCTCAACAACCGGAGCCTTAACCCGCGCCGCCTCGACGTCCTTCACCAACCGGGCATTCTCCCGCTCGGCCTCGAACGCCCGCTTCTCCGCAGCCGCCGCCCGAACATCGCCATCCTTCTTCACCGAAGCATGCGCGTCCCGCTCCGCCAGATAGCGCGCCTTCCACTTCTTCCCGCCCGGATGGCTTGCCAATCCGAACAGCCAGCCGGCGACGAAAACCAGCGCAAGCGCCGCGAACTGCGTAGGTGTGGAAAACAACGGCATCGTAAAAACCCTCCTGTTACGGGAGCTCAACGATCCGCCGGCCCAGCGGTTGCTTCAGGTCTTCAACAGCGCATCGGAGATCGAACACGCCGCCGGCCCGAGAATGACGACGAACAGCACCGGCAAAATAAACAGGATCAGCGGGATCGTCATGATCGCCGGCAACCGTGCCGCCTTCTCCTCCGCGCGCATCATCCGCTCGTTGCGGAACTCCCCCGACAGCACGCGCAGCGCCGACGCCAGCGGCGTCCCGTATTTCTCGGTCTGGATCATCGTCGTGACGACCCCCTTCACTGCATCCAGCTTCACCCGCAGCGCGAGATTTTCGAACGCGGTCCGTCGATCGGTCAGGAAACCCAGCTCGATCGCGGTCAGCGTGAACTCGTCGCCAAGCTCCGGATAGGCGCGGCTGAGTTCGCGGGCGACACGGTGAAACGCAGCATCCACGGTCAACCCCGCCTCAGCACAGATCACGAGCAGATCGAGCGCGTCGGGCAGCCCCTTACGAATGGCGTCCGAGCGCTTTTTGATCTTGTTATCAAGGTACAGGTCAGGCGACTTGTAGCTCATGATAAACGTTATCGCGACCAGCCCGTATTTCTTGAGGGGGCTCCAGGTCGCGAAGCCATCGGTTCCGTACACCCAGTACAGCATAGCCCCGCCAAGCACGATCGGCAGCACCAGCCGACCGAAGATGACCGCTGGTGCCCATTCCCGCGATCGGATGCCCGCCTGCATCAGCTTCAGCTGGACCGCCTTGACCTGGCTATCCTGCAGCATCTTCATCGACGACAGAATGCCGCGCATCTTGTCGGCGGTATCGTTGCGCTGGACCAGCTTGGCGCGGCGCTTGGTCGACGCGGTGATGCCTGCCTTGAGCTGCTCGCGCCGATCGTTGAGCGCCTTGACGCGCTTGGTCATCGGATCGTGGACCGTCGTCACCGCGTAGATCGCGAGCATGACCGCGAATGCGGCGACACCCGACAGGATCGTCGCGACCCAGAGTACGTCGATCCCGAGCAGGGTAGGTCCGGCGGTGGTGCCCATCATTTGCCCCTAGATCTCGAAGCTGATCATCTTGGACATGATGAAGGCGCCGATCGCCATCCACACCATGCCGCCCATGCCGAGCACCATCAGCCGCTCGTCGATGAAGAAGTTCTGCATATATTTGCCGTTGATCACCCAGATCATCCCGAACACGATGAACGGCAGCGCGCCAATGATGTACGCCGATGCCTTCGATTCCGACGACATCGCCTTGATCTTCAGCTTCATCTGGCCGCGCAGCCGCAGTACGTTGGACAGATTCGCCAGCGTCTCGGCCAGATTGCCGCCGGTTTCACGCTGGATCGCAATGGTGATCACGAAGAACTGAAATTCGGGCGTGCCGAGCCGGTCGGCGGTTTCCTGCAGAGCGGCATCCATCGTCCGGCCGATCTTCATCTTGTCGCTGACCGAGCGAAACTCCTCGCCAACGGGGCCATCGACCTCCTGACCGACGACGCCGATCGTCTCGCTGATCGGCAAACCCGAGCGAAGCCCGCGGACCAGCAGGTCGATCGCGTCGGGAAATTTCACGGTGAATTTGCCGACGCGTCGCGAGATCGTCTTGCCGACGATGAAATGCGGAAGGCCGACACCGACGAACAGGCCGACGAACAACGCCAGCAGGATCGGCAGCCCTTTGAGCGCCATCAGCAGCGCGACGACGAGCGCGATCCCGGCAGTCGCCAGCCCATATTGGCCAACGGTCCACGTCTTCCCGGTCATCGCGAGACGCTTGGCGAGTTGCACCGGATTGGGAAGAATCCGGGTGAACGCGACGTCCATCTTCGTGTTGCGGGTGGTCGCGATGCGCCGCATCTGCGCTTCGGCGACGACCAGTGCGTCGCCGTGACGCTCTCGCAACGACGCGATCCTTCGCGACTGCGCACGGCCTGCTGATGGCCCTGCGAATGCGAAGACAACCATGCCGAGCACCACAGTGGCACCGACCATGACCAACAGCAGCGGCAACATCTCCATAGCGGCCTAGCGCCCCTGTCTTGTCATGCGGATTGGACGCGCGCTGTTCACTTTGTCTTCGCCGCACGCTTGGGGAGCAACCCCCTGAGGTCGCCGAACTTGCCCATCAGCGACTTGCCTTTCGTCTTGGCGCCATCGGCTGAGGTATCGGGGGCGGCCGACGCTAGCGCGGTCGCCAAAGCAAGGATCGGCGCGATAGTCTTCGAGGTCTTGCCCACTTCGACGATCGGTTTGCCGAGTTTGGCTGCCTGCGATGCGAGCTTCTGATCGAACGGCACCAGATAATCGATCTTTCGTTCGATCGACCCTTCGAAATCCTTGCGGTTGATCTCAAGCTGCCCGCCGGTGTGCATTCGGTTGGCCAGCACGAAGATCTGGGTCTGCGGCGCGTTGGTCTTCATCCAGGACAGGATGCGGATCGTGTCCCGTGCCGACGCCAGCGTCAGTTCCGTGACGATCACGGCAAGCTGCACTTCGCTGATCAAATGCGGATACTGTATCAGCATGGCGCGCGGCAGATCGACGACGGTGCATTCGAATGCCGACCGCATCTCCTCCTGCAACTGGTAAAAGGCCGAGCCATCGGTCATCAGCGGCGTATTGATCGGCGCTTCGGCCGACAGCACCGACAGCTTCTCCGACGCCTTGACCATCGCGCGTTCGATGAACAGCCCATCGATCCGGCTCGGATTGTCGATCGCGTCGGTCAGACCGCGCCCCGGTTCGAGATCGAGACCGAGCGCGCCCGTTCCGAAATGAACGTCGAGATCGAGCAGGGCCGTAGTCCTGCTTTCCTTGTCCGCGAGCAGCCAGGCAGTCGACGTTGCGATCGTCGACGCACCCACCCCGCCGCGCGTGCCGATGACCGCGATCGAGCAATGCGGACGATCGAGTGAGACCTCGACATGCTTCGGCGCATTCAGGATCGTCTGGGCATGACCGAACGCGTCGCGCAGCATGTCCGGATGCAGGGGCTTCAGCAGATAGTCCTGGATCCCGCTGGCAACGAGATCACGGTAGAGGCGCACGTCGTTTACCTGGCCCGCGGCGATGACCACGGTGCCGGGCTCGCATACTTCTGCCAGCGCGTTGATGTCGTTCAGCGGATCGCCCGACTCTGCGAGGTCGACGAACAGGATCTGGGGCGAGGCCGACACCGACAGCGACTGAATCGCATTGCGCAGGCCGCCCTTGTGGATCTTGTCGACCGACCAGCCGAGTTCGCTGGCGATCGGACGCAACGCCTCGGCTGTGATCTCGTCGCAGACATAGGCGGTGAAGGGCTCGCGGTGCGCGATGCCGCCCGGCTTCCAGGGGGCGTTCATTGCTTACCTCCGGTGCTGGGCGCGGCGAGCCCCGCGGCACCGGTCGGCGCCTTCTTGCGATAGCTGTCGATCGCCTTGTACGACAGCGCCGTGTCGGTCGTCTCGGTACCCGGTGCGCCGCGCACGAGATCGGCGGGATTGGCAATCATCGCCGCGAGATTGCGATTGGTCGCGCAGCCATAATTGGATGAGGTGTTCGCTTCGAATTCGTTGGTCGAATCGCGCGACCAATCAGGACAATGTGGCACTGTCGCGTGCATCCGGCTGACCACTACCCGGATCGAACCGGGCGTCACGGGGGCGGGGGTTACGGGTGCGTCGGGACTCAGCAACAGGCCGTACCGCGAGATGACCGCGGCGACGTCGTCACGAGCGCGTACCCCTTCCGCTGCGGGATCATCGATCGTCACACGGTCGCCATAGCCAAGTCGCATCGTCGCCACCCAGCCGGCCAGGCGGTCTGCTTCGCCCGAAGCAAGCGTGCCACCCGAGACGCCCAGGTCCAGAGCATAGTCGGCGCGGCTGACAACAGGTTGGTGAACCGATTCGAGGCCGCGATTCTCGGTGCCTGCGCAGCCGCTGAGCAGAAGTGCGGCGACAAGAGGCGCTAGGATCGATTTGGTGATCATCGGATATCCTTGGTGCGTTGCGTGGGAGCGCGACTCAATTCGAGAAGCCGGGAGCGGGCACGACGCCCTTCTTGGACTTGGTGCTGGTCTTGGTATCTGTAGCGGGCACCGCGTCGTCCTCGGCGCGACGACCTTCGCCGCGTGGTACCGGCAGTATCGGGGCGACGGCGCCGATCGATGGCGAAGCGTAGGTCGATGGCACGATCGTCGGTCCCGGTCGCTTGCCGCCGCCGCCCGTGCTCAGCGTACCCAGCAAGACCCTGTCGAGATCGCTCGGTGCCCGCGCACCGTCGGTTGGCAGCGCGATGTCGCTGGCGTTGTTCACCGGCTTCACCAGATACGGGGTGATGACGATCACCAGCTCGGTCTCGTTGCGCTGGAACGCGTTGGAGCGAAATAGCGCGCCGATGATCGGCAGGTTCGATAGCCCCGGCGTCTTGTCATACGAATTATTGTGGCTGTTCGAAAGCAAGCCGCTGATCATCATGCTTTGACCCGAACCGAGCTCGACGGTCGTCTCGGTACGACGGGTTGTGAGGCCCGGAACCCGCGTCCCGCTAACGCTAACCGCGTTCGAATAATCGAGCTGCGACACTTCCGGGCGCACCCGCAAAGAGATCCGTCCATCCGACAATACAGTGGGCGTGTAAGCGAGGCTGACGCCGTATTGCTTGTATTCAACCGAGATCGTGCCCAACGCCTGGGCCAAAGGAATTGGGATTTCGCCACCCGCGAGGAAGGTCCCCGTCTCGCCCGACAATGCCGTGAGATTGGGATTGGCGAGCGTCGTCACTTGCCCGAGCGTTTCGCCCAGATCGATCGCGCCAAGCAGGTCCATGCCCAACAGCCTGCCCGCCAGCCCTAATGTCGAGCCGATCGCGGCCTTGGCCGGAAACCCATACAACGTATCACCGGGGCGCGCGCCGTTAGCATCGACGGCTGCGCCCGGCAGGTTGGGAACGCCCGGAACGGTCGTGATCGTGCCTTGGCGACCCTGAGCGATGTTGAATAGGAAATTACCCGAGCCCCGACTTGTCAGATTAACGCCGATATTCTTGACGAAGCTTCGGCTAACCTCGGCGATCCGCACCTGCAGATTGACCTGCAACGGCGTCGCGGTCTTCAGCCGCGACAGCACCTTCGTCGAGTCGCCGACGAACGCCTGGACAAGGCGTTCGGCTTCGGCCGCATCTTCTGGAGCGAGTACTGTGCCCGTCAGCAGGATCAGTCCGTTCATCGGCGTGGCGACGACTTGCGCTTCGGGCATTGCGAGCCCCAGCATCTGCTGGACCGAGTCGAGATTGTTGCCGACCCGGATCGTCGCCGCGTAGACGACGCCGCCGCCCTTGGTCGTGGCCGAAATCGTCGTCTCACCGGTTTTCTTGCCGAACACGTACAGCTGGGTCGGCGAGCGAACCTGGACGTCGGCTATCGTATCGTCCGCGACGAACAGATCGGTCATCGGCCGTGCGAGCGTCACCAGTCGGCCGCGGCCGGTGTTGACCTGGACGATGGGCGATCCCGAAGGCGCCACCGCCGGATTGGCGCGCTGGGCCAGCGCAGGGACGGAGGATGCGGCGGTCGCTGCCACCAGCGCTATTGCAAGCGGCCAGCCGAGCGGCGTTCCGAGAAGTGTCGGTGCGATACGCATCTTAATTCTTCCCCCCGACCGGAACGACGGTCATTGCATTGCCGCGTGCGATCCGCACGATCGGCCCTTGCACAGCTACCACGCCGCCCCCGCCGCCTTGGGCGATCGGCATGCCTTGCATCGCAGCGCCGTTGTCGGACCCGACAGGTTTGCCAGGCACGCTGCTGCGCTGATAGCGCGAGACGTCGGCACCCGTCTGATAGCTCGATGCCCCCCCTTGGGGTTGGCTCGCAAGCCGCATCATCATTGCCTTTTCGGCCTTCGGATCGTTGCCGTCGGGTACCTTCACGGCCCCGGACGCGATCGCCTCTTCGAGTTCGGCGGAATTATCGGCGATCGAGCGCAGCGACAGCGACAGCGTGCCGAGCGTCTGTGCGACCGCGACCTGTTCCGCCATCTTCGGCGTCGCCTCGATCGTCACGTTCGAGAACGTCTGGACCTTGGTCTTGCCGTCTTCCCCGACCAGGTTGTCGGTGCGCTGATCGGTGGCAAGCACGCGCATATTGCGCATGATCGTCTCGGACACTTTCAGCGGCTGACCCTCGCCGCCGCCTGTAACGGTCTGCGTCAGGACGAGATCGATTCGATCGCCGGGAAACACGAACCCTGCGACCGCCGCCTGCGCCGACACGGGGACGGTGACCGCACGCATGCCTGGACCCAGAGCGGCGGCGAGGAAGCCGCGATCGCCCGGCTTCACCAGCGAGCCCTGCGTCACCGGCTGCCCGGCGGTGATGATGCTGCGCACCACCGTGCCCTGCAGCGACTGGAGGTTGGTCTTGTCCCGAAGGTAATAGGCGTTGTCGACCAGCTCCTTGGGCCAGGGCTGAAACTTCAGCGCGGTCGCATCGAGGATCGTGCCGACCGGCAGCGAGCGGGTCGCGACCAGCACTTCGGGTCCATCGACGACCGGCGCGGCCATCACGACGGCGCCGGCCTGCGGCGCAGAGCTGCCGGCGATCAGGGTCCTGGCAAAGAACGCTGTGAGGGCTGCGACTATCAGCGCGCCAGCCAGCAATATGATCTTACGACTGTCCATGACTAGTTCGTGCCTTTCAGGCGCCGGTATTTTGCTTCGGCGTTAATCATGACTGAAACTGATTAAGGAGTGGTTCGCGCAGCGCGAGCAGCCCAGCGAACGCTATCGCCACGCCGTAGGGGACCTCGATCTGTCCCGAAGTATTCTTGATGCTGCGCTCGATCATCATGACGACCGTCACCACGCCGCCGGCGATCGACATCACCATCAGCATCGACAGGAATGCGGGGAACGGCAGCCACAGCGCGAGCGCGACGATCAGCTTGACGTCGCCGCCGCCCATCATCCCGAAATGGAAGGCGACGAGGAAGACCGCGAACACCGCGAGCGCGACGCCGATCTGCAACGCCATGTCCGGCCAAATATCGAGCCCGTGGACATACCACCAGGTCGGCGCGAGCAGGGCGACCGCGGCGGTCTTCCAGTTGGCGATCTCACGGGTGCGCGCATCCTGGATGCCCGCGGAGACCAACAGGCCGCCGAGCACGAGAATCAAAATTGGTTGAGCAATGTTCCACCCCATCGGCTAAGCCCTAACGGAGATGGCTTTCGAAAAAGTAACCGTCCCGAATGCGCCGGCATTCGACCCCGTCCGCCGCGCGATCCCGGGCGATGCGCAGGTGGGTTATTGGGCTGCACCCGACGGCTGGAAACTGCGCCGTTTCGACTGGCCCTCGGCGAACCTGCGCGGTCGACTGCTGTTCCAGACCGGCCGCGGCGATATCTTCGAGAAGTATCTCGAGACGTTCGCGCACCTCCAGGCGCAAGGCTGGTCGGTCACCGCGTTCGACTGGCGCGGGCAGGGGGGCTCGGGGCGGTTGTCGCCGAATCCGCATGTCGGCCATGTCGGCGACTACGACATCTACGACGCGGATCTGGCGGCGTTCTGGGCGGACTGGCGCGCGCAGGGCGCCGGACCGCACGTCGTGCTCGGGCATTCGATGGGCGGCATGATGGTCGTGCGTGCGCTCGCGGCGCGCTCGATCGATCCCGACGCGGCGATTCTCGTCGCGCCGATGATCGGGCTGAAGTCGCCGATCGGTGCGAGCATCGCCGCCCGCATCGCACGCTGGATCGCGGCGCGCGGGGATCCGATGCGCGCGGCATGGCGCGGCAACGAGCGGCCCGGCGCGGTGACCTCGCGCCGATCGCTGCTGACGCATGACGATGACCGGTATGCCGACGAACGCTGGTGGCAGGACCGGCATCCCGAACTGGTGCTCGGGCCGCCGAGCTGGACCTGGCTCGCACACGGCTTTGCCGGTGCGGCGGCGCTCGCATCGGATCCGCGGATCGAGACGATCGAGACGCCTGTGCTGATGCTGCTGGCCGACGCCGACAAGCTGGTCGATCCGCGCGCGGCGTTGCGGCTCGGCGCGCGTCTGCCCGATGCGCAGATCGTCCGGTTCGGTCCCGAGTCGGCGCATGAGATTTTGCGCGAGGCGGACGGTGTGCGTGATCGTGCACTGGTCGCGATCGATTCGTTCCTGGCGGCCGTCGTGCCCGCACGTCCGTGAAGCCGGTCTATGACATCGCGATCGTCGGCGCGGGGATGGCCGGTGCCAGCCTCACCGCCGCGATCGGATCGCGCGCCAGCGTCCTCGTACTCGAAGCCGAGGATTCACCCGGCTATCACGCCACCGGTCGCTCGGCGGCATTCTGGTCTGAAACCTATGGCGGCCCCGATATCCAGCCGCTCACCACCGCGTCGGGTCCCTTCCTCGACGCTGGCGGACACCTTGCGCCGCTCGGTTCGCTCCATATCGGTCGTTCCGGGGACGAGGCCGCAATGGACGCGTTCCTGGCCGAGTTCGCAAACAGCGACGTCGTCCTCGAACGAGTCGATCCGGCCGCCTTCGTGCCCGGCCTTCGTCCCGAATGGACGCTCGGCATACAGGAAGCGAGCTGCGCCTATATCGATGTCGCCGCGCTCCACGCCGAGTGCATCGCCACCGCACGTCGCGCCGGTGCGGACTTCGTCACCGATGCCGCGTTCGTCGCCGCACGGCGCACCACCGGTGTCTGGACCATCGACACGAAGGCCGGAATTTTCCAGGCGCGCACGCTCGTCAACGCCGCCGGCGCCTGGGCCGACGATGTCGCGGCGCGCGCCGGCGTCCGTCCGCTCGGCCTGACCGCCTATCGCCGGACGATGGTGCAGCTCCGCACCGACCCCGGCGCACCCGAGGGCCTGCCGCATATCGCCGACATCGCCGGGCGCTTCTATTTCAAGCCCGAGCCCGGCGGCCGCCTCTGGCTCAGCCCGCACGACGAGACGCCGACCGATCCGTGCGATGCCGCGCCCGAGGAGATCGACGTCGCGATCGCGGTCGACCGGTTCGAGCATGTCGTCGACTGGCGCGTCGCCGCAGTCGAGCGAAGCTGGGCGGGTTTGCGCACGTTCGCGCCTGACCGCCTGCCGATCTACGGCTTCGACCGCGACGTTCCCGGCTTTTTCTGGTGCGCGGGGCAGGGCGGTTTCGGAATCCAGACCGCGCCCGCCGCGGCGTTGCTCGCTGCCAGCCTCGTGCTCGGCACGCCTCCCGATCAGGCGGTCGCTGCGATCGATCCGGCGCGCTATTCACCCCATCGCTTTTGAGTTAGCCTGCGCGCTGCTTTCACCGAGGAGTAAGCGATATGGCGCACAAGTTCGTGATCGAGCAGAACAAGGCTGGCGAGTATGTCGCCAAGTTCAAGTACAACAGCGAAACGATGTTCTGGACCGAAGGCTATTCGAGCAAGGCCGGCGCCAAGAACGCGATCGAGTCGATCATCAAGAACGGACCCGCCGCACCAGTCGACGAAACCTGACGAAATTGCCCGAGTCGCGCGGGCATCCCGACCGGAACAGGGTGCCTGCCGACCATCTCAAGCTCATATCCCATCGAATCCGTAACCGGCGCGTCCTCGGATTCGGCACAATTCGCATACCAATATGCTGCATGAATCACATTTCATGCCGGAGAAATTCCGGATTTGTTCTTCGAAAAACCAACGGGAATGACTTAGTCTCCAAAAGTAGAGAAATGTTAATTTATTTACTTGGTTAACGCGGCATCAACTGCGCGTTGGCAGAGCAAATCCACGGCTTCCGGGTAGAGTATCCGGAAACACTGTGATGTCGACACCTCGTCGTTGTTGAGGGTGTAACGATCATGGACGAACTCTTCGTGGGAAGTGCGGTTTCGACGATCAGCGCGCGTGGCGAACTGATCCTTCCCGAGCATTTCTGCATTACGATACAGGCACGACAGGCGCGCGAGGACCTGTTCATCGGTCTCCACGCCGATGATCCGTGCATGCTGGTCTACGATCGTCGTAGCGTCGCCGACCAGCATTGCGCGCTGGCGGAGCTTGGCGGCGAGCGTGCGTGGGACAGCGGGACGCGCGACACGCTGCTGCGGCGGCGCCTGGGCTTCGTTGCGCCCGCGCAGATGGATGGCAAGGGCCGGCTCCGCATCGCCTCGTGGATGCGCTCGCGGCGGGGTGTGCGCCAGCGCGCGCTGCTGGTCGGCATGGGCCGCCATTTCGAAGTCTGGAACCTCGATCAAGTGCTCGAACAGGGGCCGGGCGACCTGATCGTGCTGGCTGCGCTGCATCTCGATTCACTCAATCTGGAATCTCCCACCATCAAGGAGGATCATCATGAACCTGCTCTGTCACGCCTCGGGGCACGTCGCCGCGCCGCTCGTCTTGGAAAATCAGGGGTTCCTGTTCAGCCGCTGCCAGCGCTGCCGGCACGACCTGATCCGCTCCGCATCGTCGGAGGCCGATAGCTGGACAGGGGTTCCCGAGGGCTTGCGCGTGGCGTGGCGCTCGGCTGACGTGTCGGCGTTCGACCAGCCGTCATGGGTGCAGCGATCGTGGGAACGGGCGCGCGACCGTGGCCAGCAATCGACCGTCGCGGTCACCGACGCGGCGCAGGTCGCGCTGGCGATCGTCGGCTGGCATGCCACCGACGCCGTCCGCCGCGCAAAGGCAGCGACGCTCGCCGCGTATCGCTCGAGCCGCCAGGTCATCCGCCTGCCACGCCCGACGCCGCGCCCGTCGCATGCCGGCATCGTCATCATCAACCTGACGATGAACCGCGACTCGTATGCGCGCGACGCAGGGCATGCCGATACCCAGTTCGGCGACATGATCGGCGCGTAACAGGGGACACGTCCCCGGCGGAGGTCGGGGTCCAGCGGGATACGGCGCTAGGGGAGGGCGACGCGCCGTGACCTCCACATCCTGCTGGGCCCCAACCTGCGCCGGGGACGTGCCGGACGGCCTAGCGTCGTCCCGCCGCCACTGCGGCGTCGCTCGCCAGCTTGTCCGCGCGCTCGTTCTCCGGGTGGCCGGCATGACCCTTGACCCACTGCCACTCGATCTTGTGCCGTGCCACCGCTGCCAGCAGCGCGTGCCACAGCTCGGCGTTCTTCACCGGCTTCTTGTCGGCGGTCTTCCAGCCGTTGCGCTGCCAGCCTTTCACCCACTTGGTCAGGCCGTCCATCACGTATTTGCTGTCGGTGTACAGCGTCACCGCGCACGGCCGCGTCAGCGCGTTGAGCGCCTCGATCGCCGCGGTCATTTCCATCCGGTTGTTGGTCGTCGGCGTCTCGCCACCCGACAATTCCTTCTCATGTGCGCCCATCCGGATCACCGCGCCCCAGCCGCCGGGCCCCGGATTGCCCTTGCAGGCGCCGTCGGTGAAGATCTCGACCTTGGTGATGGAAACGTCAGTGTCGTCAGTCATGCAAACAGATCGTCCTTCAGATACGTCTCCAGCCGCCGCCAATAGGCCAGCGGATCCTTGCGCGTCACCAGCGCGTCGGCCGGTGTGTTGAGCCAGTCCCACGCACGCGTCAGCAGGAACCGCAGGCACGCCCCCCGCGCCAGGATCGGCAGCGCGGCGCGCTCGGCGTCGGACAACGGGAACCGGCTTGCATAACCCTCGATCAGCGCCCTGCCGATCGCCGGGTCGTAGTTCGCGCCATCGCCGTCGAAAGCCCACGACGTGTGCATCACCGCCAGATCATAGGCGCGAATATCGGTGCAGGCGAAATAGAAGTCGATCACCCCGGTCACCCGGTCGCCGAGCATGAGCACATTGTCGGGGAACAGGTCCGAGTGGATCGCTGCCATCGGCAGATCGCTCGGCCAGTCCGCCAGCACTGCGGTCAACGCCGCCTCCGTCCGCGCGAACAGCCCCGGCGCGATCGCGTCGATATCGGTACCGCAACGCTCGAGGAACGGCCGCCACGTATCGGCGCCGAGCGGATTGTCGCGGGCTTGATCGAACCCGGCGAGGCTCGTGTGCATCTGCCCCATCGCCGCGCCTGCCGCATACGCCTGAGTCGCGGTCGGATGCGACACCGATACGCCGGTCAGGAACTCGATCAGGCACGCCGGTCGCCCGGCAAGCTGCTGGATTGCGACGCCGCCGCGATCGGGCAGAGCGCGCGGTACCGGATTATCGTCGGCCGCGAGATGATCGAGCATATCGAGGAAAAACGGCAGGTCGTCGGTCGACGTGCGCTCCTCGTACAGCGTCAGGATGAAGCGGTCGGCGGTCGTCTCGACGAGGTAGTTGCTGTTCTGTACCCCCTCGGCAATGCCCTTGGCGGACAGAAGCTCGCCCCGATCGTAGCGCGCGAGGAACGCGCCCATCGCCTCGGCCGACACCTGCGTGTAGACCGCCATGCTAGGCGGCCGCCTCCAGCCCGCGGGGCAGCTTGAACGCGATCGTCTCGCGGTTCGTCTCGACCTCGCGCTCCGACACCGTGAAGCGCTCGGACAGGCGATCGACCAGTTCGCGCACCAGCAGTTCGGGAGCCGACGCGCCGGCCGTGATCCCCAGCGTGCCGACGCCGGCGAGGAAGTCCCAGTCGAGCTCGCTTGCCCGCTGGATCAGCATCGCCGGCGTACCCTCGCGCTCGGCGACTTCGACCAGCCGCACCGAGTTGGACGAGTTCGGCGCACCGATCACCAGCACCGCGTCGACGCTGTGCGCGATCGCCTTCACCGCGGTCTGGCGGTTCGACGTCGCGTAGCAAATGTCCTCGCCCCGCGGCGGCAGCATCTGCGGGAAGCGGCGCTGCAACGTCGCCACCACCGCGGCGGTGTCATCCACCGACAGAGTCGTCTGCGTCAGGAACGCAAGGTTCGCCGGATCGGCCGGTGCGAACACCTCTGCGTCTTCGACCGTCTCGATCAGCGACATCGCGCCCTCGGGCACCTGACCGAACGTGCCGATCACCTCGGGATGCCCGGCATGGCCGATGAACACGATGTGCCGGCCCTGCGCGACCAGCCGCTCGGCCTGGCGATGGACCTTCGACACCAGAGGACAGGTCGCATCGAGATATTCGAGCCCGCGATTCTGTGCGTCGAGCGGCACCGATTTGGGCACGCCATGCGCGGAGAACACGACCGGCGCGCCATCGGGCACTTCGTCGAGTTCCTCGACGAAGATCGCGCCCTGCGCCTTCAGCGTGTCGACAACGAACTTGTTGTGGACGATCTCGTGGCGGACATAGACCGGCGCGCCATGCTTCTCGATCGCCAGTTCGACGATCCGGATGGCGCGGTCGACGCCGGCGCAAAAACCTCGGGGCGCTGCGATCAACAGTTCGAGCGGCGGCTTGTCGATTGGGCTCATGATGCGTCAGCCTCTACGCGATTGCTTGCCTGGACGATAGCCGGTTCCTATGGTGCGCCGCGACAGGGGCCGCTTGCGACAGGCGGTGGCCCTTTCGCTCGTTCGAGAAGGTAAGCGTCGCCGTGAAAGCCCCTATCCTAGCCGTATCGGCAGTTGCCATTTTCTTGAGCGGTTGCGCCGGCAAGGGCGAAGTCGATGCGACGGGCGGCATTTCCGCAGTCCGTTCCGTCTGCCCGGCGGTCGCGATTCCCGCTGCGACAGGCGATATCACGCTGTTCGATCCGGCCGGCAGCCGCGAGCAGTCGGCGATCGACGTCGCCGCGCTGATGACCAACGTCCGTTCGACCTGCGCCGACGCGACCGACCAGGTCGTCACCAGCGTCACTTTCGACATCCGCGCCCGCCGCAACCGCACCGAGGGTGCGCGCGACGTCACCCTGCCATATTTCATCACGGTGGTCCGCGGCGGCACCGCCGTCGTTGCCAAGCGCATCGGTCGCGTCGCACTGCACTTCGATGCGGGCCAGGCTCTCGCATCGGCGTCGGCAACCGCATCGGCTACGGTGGCGCGCTCGGCCGCAACTCTGCCGGACGAGGTGCGTGAGAAGCTGACCCGCAAGCGCAAGCCCGGCGACCAGGATGCAGCGGTGGATCCGCTTAGCACACCGGAAGTGCGGCAGGCCGTTCTGCGCGCCAGCTTTGAGGCTCTGGTTGGCTTCCAGCTGACCGACGACCAGCTCAAGTATAACGCCACTCGCTAAAAAGCAGATCGCCCCAACGGTTTCCCGCCGGGGCGACATCGATGTGCTCTACTTGGCCGACGCCGCCTCTCCCCGCTTTCTCCGGGAAGAGGTAGTGGTATCGCCTATTTGTCGTCGCGCACCAGTTCGGTGGATGCCAGATGCTCCGCCAAGAACCATACCTGCGGCTCGTGGGTGCGGATGATGTTGCTGACGAGCAGGTCGTTGGTGCCGTCGTCGCCGGACTCGTCCGCGGCTTCCGCACCCTCATGTGCCTGCCGCAGGATGATCTCGTGCGCTTCGAGCAGGCGCGCGAGCTGCGTCGGCACGTCCTCGCGGCCCTTGGGCGGGCGAGGTATCGTCGTCATCTCGGCGACGTCGTGCGCCATCGCGATCGAGATGCCGCCAAGCGCCATGATCCGCTCGGCGACCAGATCGACGAGTGCAGCCTGCTCCTCGTAATGCTTGTCGAGCAGGAGGTGCAGTTGATAGAATGTCGCACCCGACATCTGCCAATGATGCTTCTTGTACATGTCGCGGATCGTCATCGTGTCCGCGAGGACCTGGTTCAGCGTCGCCACGCTCTGCGCGCGGGCGTTGTCCTCGAGCGCGATCGGCAGGCGCTTCAGCGTGCCGTAAGGCTGAATCTCGCGATACTCGACCTTGTACTGCGGCTGGGCCTCGACCGACACGTTGGTATCCGCCTTCGCCAGCTTTGCGGGTTTCTTCGCCATTGAGAATTCCTGTCTGTTCGGATGAACACGACAGGCATAACGCATGATCGGTCGGATCGACAGCAGACGAAATCCTCGATCAGCGTAATCGTCAATAACCTACCCGCTCTTGACGCGAGGCCGCCAGCGAAGGAAGCGGGCGCCAGCAACGCGTTGGGAGTTCAGGATGACGGAAGCACCTCTGGTCGCAGGGATCGAACTCGGCGGGACAAAATGCATCTGCATTCTTGCGCGCGGGCCCGACCAGATCGAAGAAACCGTGCGTATCCCGACCACGCGGCCGGAAGAGACGATGGCAGCGATCGAGGCGGTGCTCGACCGGTGGAGCGGCTTCGTCGCGATCGGTATCGCCAGTTTCGGTCCGGTTTCGATCGATCGCCATTCGCATGATTACGGTCACATCACTACGACACCGAAACCGGGCTGGGCAGGCACCGACATCGCCGGTCGGCTGCAGCGCCGCTACGGTGTGCCGACCGGGTTCCACAGCGACGTCGTCGGCGCGGCGCTCGCCGAGGCGTTCTGGGGTGCGGCAAAGGGCCTGCCCGATATCGCCTACGTCACCGTCGGCACCGGCGTTGGCGCCGGGATGATCGCCAACAACCGCCCTGTCGATGGGCTGACGCATTCCGAACTTGGGCACATTCGCCCTGCGCGGTTTCAGGGCGACGACTGGATCGGCAATTGCCCGTTTCATGGCGCGTGCATCGAGGGCCTGGTCGCCGGCCCGGCGATCGCCGCGCGGATCGGTTTTCCCGCCGACGAGGCGCCGGCCGAGCACCCGGTCTGGGATGGTGTCGCCGATGCGCTCGGCCAACTGTGTCACACCCTCGTCCTGACCGGCATCCCGCGCCGGATCGTCATGGGCGGTGGCGTGATGGGGGCCTCTCACCTGTTCCCGCGCGTGCGAGCGGCGATGACGCGAAGCCTGGGCGGCTACATTACGCTGCCCGAGGTGGCACTGACCGATACGTTCATCGTACCCCCGGCGCTCGGCAACAATGCCGGTCCTCTCGGCGCGATCGTGCTTGGCGCCCAAGCTCTGGGCCATAAGCTGGAAACGTCGTTTACACCGTCTTAACCGCATTTGGTTACTGCTTGCTGCGATAGCGAAGGACAGACAGCGGTTCCGCCACGATGCGGAAGGCTCTGCCCGACATGGAGCGGCAAATCGATGCGCATTCTGATCGTGGACGACGAGCCGGCGATGCACGACAGCTACCGGCGGAGCTTCGCCGGGCAGCGGTCGGCCGGCGATGATGCGCTGAGCCTGATGGCCGTCGAGTTGTTCGGTGGCGATACGCGGGAGGTCGAAGACCGTCCCGACTTCGCCATCACGCATTGCAACCAGGGTCTCGAAGCGGTCGCCGCAGTCGAGCGATCACGCGTGAACGGCGAGCCGTTTGCCGTAGCGTTCATCGACATTCGCATGCCGCCGGGAATCGACGGCCGCGAGACGGCAAAGCGTATCCGCGCGCTCGATCCGGAGATCAATCTTGTCATCGTCACCGGCTTTTCCGATTTCTCACCGATCGAGATCAGCAAAGTCGCCGGGCCGGCCGACAAGATCTTCTATATCGCCAAACCGTTCGAAGTCGCCGAGATCACCCAGACCGCGATCGCGTTGGCTCGCCGCTGGGAGATCGATCGCGAATTGCTTGCCGCAAGGGAAATGCTCGCTGCGCAGGTAACGCAACTCGAGGAACAGAGTGCCGAACTTGCCGCCAACGAAAGTCGGGCGATCCACATCGCAACGCATGATTCGCTTACTGATGCGCCCAATCGGTTAGCCTTTCTGCGTGCGCTAACCGAACGAACCAGAGCACCGGGGCCGTTCGCCACGGTCATGGTCGATCTTGATAGGTTCAAGCTCGTCAACGATACGCTCGGGCATCTGGCAGGCGATGCTCTGATCCGCGAAGTTTGCGTCATTCTCAATCAATCGTCGCCGGAGCATGCGATCGTCGCCCGGCTCGGCGGCGACGAATTCGGCATTCTGTTCGACACGTCGGGCGAGGCGGAGGCCGTGATGGCTTGCGACCGGGTCATCGCGGCCTGCTCTGTCAGTGTGCAGGTGTTTGGCAATTCGGTGCAGGGCGGTGCGTCTGCGGGCCTCGTTGTGACCGAGGGTGGCCTGGGCCGTGATCCGGTCGATGTCATGCGCCGGTCCGATCTGGCGCTCAATGACGCCAAGCGTGGCGGTCGTGGCATAGTCCGTCTCTTCGACGAGAGCATGGACGAAGGCATTCGTTTCCGTCGCCGCGTCGAGGGCGGATTGAGTCAGGCGATCGTTAAGGGCGAACTCAGCTTGGTCTATCAGCCAATCGTCTCGCGCGACGTGCTCGAGATCGTTGGTTTCGAGGCCTTGGTCCGCTGGAACACGCAGGAATACGGGCAGATGAGTCCGGCGACGTTTATTCCGATCGCGGAGGAATCGAACCTCATTCATGAGCTCGGCGACTGGGTATTGGGTGAGGCGCTTCGGGTATTGAAGCAATGGCCGGGACAATATGTTTCGGTGAATTTTTCGCCGCGTCAGTTTCGCCGTCACAATTTCGTCGGCCACATCATGGAGAGCGTGCAGCGCGCCGGCATTGCTCCTGCGCGCTTGCAGATCGAGATTACCGAAACCGCGATCTTCGACGATGCTGAGCGCGCCGCCGAGACGCTCTACAAGTTGCGCCAGATGGGTTTCAGGATCGCGTTGGACGATTTCGGCACTGGGTATTCCAGCCTCTACAACATTCGCAAGTTTGCGCTCGACTGTCTCAAGATCGACAAGTCGTTCATCGACGGCATGGGCCGCGAGCGTGAGAGTGCGGCGATTGTCCATTCCATCATCCACCTCGGCCGAGCTCTCGGCCTCGGCGTGATCGCGGAAGGCGTCGAGACGGAAGCCCAGGTCCAGGCGCTTCGCCTCGCCGGGGCCAGTCATCTTCAGGGCTATTATTTCTCGCGGCCCGTCACGTCCGCGATCGCGCTCGACATGGCGAACGCGCGCTTCATGGGCGGGGCGGACGATACCGCGGGCGATGCACCGACGGCGCCGCGCAAGCGGGGCAGCGGGATACAGCGCTGATGCCGACCGCCGGGCGAGGCCGTCTTCCCGCAACGCTCGGGCTGCAGTTCGGCCGAATGCGCAGCCGGACGTCGCTCGGTGCCAAGCTGGTACTGATCATGACCGCGGTCGGCCTCGTTGCGGCAGTCGCAATTACGCTTTTGCTGGCAACGATCATCACGCCCAGCTTCACCAAACTCGAAGACAAGGCAATCGCCGCGCACGTCGAGCGCACGCGCGCGGCGCTGTCCGAGTACGCTGCCAAGATCGAGAGTGCGGTGCGCGATTATGGCGACTGGAACGACAGCTACGCGTACATGGCGCATCCGGATGCGCGGTTCGAACGCGAGAGCTTTTCGCCGCTCGCAATGAACAATATCGATGTCGACGGCATGGCCTATGTGGCACCTGACGGCCGCATCGTGATCGCGCGTTGGCGCGATTCGGCCGATGGCATGGCACGTACCGGTCGGCGCGACCAACTGATGGCGACGATCTCCCATACCAACCTCGCAAACGTGCTGCGCGGACGCAATTCGGGACGTTTCTACGCACGGATCGGCGATATCGTCGCGGCGGTCGGGGTTGCGCAGGTTCGCCGTTCCGACGGCACTGGCGACGCGCGGGGCTACGTTCTGATGGCGCGCGTGATTACCGCGAAACAGATTTCTCAACTGCTGCAACTCAACGCGACGATCGATCTCGACGCGAGGATCCGTGCGGGGGGCAGCGTGGGGGCGGCGACGCCGGGCGGATCGACGCTGAAAATCGCCGTGCCGATGATCGGTGCCGATGGTCGTCCGGTTGCCAGCACGCGATTCAGCGTTCCTCGCGACGTCTCGCTGCTCGGTCGCAGGATGTTGCTGCTCGCAGTGGCAGGCTCGACGATTCTGTTGCTGCTCGTCCTGATCGTACTCCGGCGGATGATCGAACGGCTGGTGCTACGGCCGCTCCACCGGGTCGAAGGGCATATGCAGCGGGTCCGTGCGTCCGGTTCGCTCGCGCTGCTCGAAGAGGACGGGCGCCGCGACGAGATCGGCTCGCTTGGGAGGAGCTTCAACGCTATGCTGCGCCAATTGAAGGATCTTCGCGAACAGATCGAGGTGCAGTCGTTCGATCTCGGTCGCAGCGAGAGTGCGGTGGCGGTGATGCACAATGTCCGCAATGCACTGAATCCGATCAGCACCATTCTCAGTCAAGGCATCGCGCAAGCCCCCCCGATCGATCGTCCGACCCTGGACCGCGCGATCGCCGAACTGGCGCGAGGCGACATGCCCGAAGCGCGCCGCCGGAAGCTGGTCGCGTTCGTCGCTGCGGCGATCGAAGCGGAGGAAACCAATCGTGAAGCGATGCGCAGCGAGCTCACGGTCGGGCGCGAGGCGATGGCGCATGTGCTCGAGATCATCGGGCAGCAACAACGCGCGGCACACGAGCGTCCTGCGCGGGAAGTATGCGACGTCACGGACATCATCGCGCGCAATGCAACGATCGCACGCTATTCCCAAGGCGTATCGATCGCGTTCAGTTTCCCTGCCGGGCCGGCCTACGTCCTGGCTAGCCGCGTGATTCTCAGTCAGGTGATCGGCAATCTGTTCGGCAACGCGGTGGAGTCGATCGCCGCGCGGGGGCTCGGCACGGGGTCGATCGCAGCCTCTATCGTCGAGGCTGACGGTCACGTGACGATCGCGATCCGGGACGATGGCGAAGGGTTTTCGCGTGAGGTCGGGGCGTCGCTCTTCCAGCGTGGGTTCTCGACCAGAGCGCACAAGTCTGGCGGTCTGGGTCTGCACTGGTGCGCCAATTCGATGACGGCGATGGAAGGCTCGTTGAAGCTGGACAGCGACGGGCCGGGGCTTGGCGCGGTTGCGATCCTCACGCTACATGCTGGCGAGGCGACGATGGCGAAAGCCGCCTAGCGGGGTATTCGCCGCGCCTTCGCCAATGCTCAGGCCGCTTGCACAGTGGGAGCGTGCATCGCGCTGCGCACATAGGGCGCGACCATGTCGTGCTCCAGGAACCAGCGCTGGCGCTCGACTGGCAACGTCTCGAACCCGCCGATCGTGCCGCGACACCCGGCGCTTCTGCAGGCGCAGGACATCGACCAGCCCGGCTGCGACAGCGTGGTGGAATAATCCCACGCAATCTCCTCACCACGGGCGATGTCGCTGAGGGCGATCAGGACTATGCCGTCCGTGCCAAACCGAAGCCCGGTATTTGGCGCGCAACTGTGGTTGATCAGGTCGTCGATGCGGCCAGACGGGCCCATGAAGCTGTCTGCGGTAATCTGTACGAAGCGGTCCGCCATACCCTGCATGTTCAGGGGGACGCGGTCTGCGCCAACTCGCCGGCCAGAAAACCGAATTACCGTCTCACCCTGCGCGAAGCCGACGGCGGCGTACACGGCCTTGCCGAGATGCGTTTCGCCGACCGCGAACAGGTTTAGTGCCGGACGGTAGGCGTCGACCACGAAGAATCGTCCGCGGCGCAGTCCAAACGAACGCACCGGGTTGATCGTCGCAAGACCGACCATGAACCACACACTGGCATGACAGCAAAATTCGACGACGATATAGCCATATTCGCCAACTCCGGAGCCGGGTGTCCGCGTCGCCAGCAGCAAGGTCGCGAGATCGCCGAGGGTCCATAGTCCCCAGGCGGGTGAACGTTCGCGGGTGCGGTCTTCCCAGACGCTCTGCCAAGTCGGCCAGAAGCTGATCGGTACGGCTGCAACGACCAGCATGTGCGCCCAGAACGTTTCGTGGAACGCCACCCAGAGCAGGATCGCAGCGAACGCAGTGGCCATGCAGACCGTCTCGCTCGGGCTTGGCGTACGCCAACGCGACCGGCGCCACATGACCAGAGTCACGATAATGCAGGCAAGTGCGGATAGTCCGAAGATCCAACTCTGTGGGGCGTTCGGATTGACCGCAGCATAGGTCGCCGCCTCGATTCCCGTGGCAGCACTCCATATCAGCCACGATGCGCGATTGGGTTCGACGAGATGGCGCTGCAATCCAGCTAGATAGAGCGCGTATCCCGCCGCGCTGCAACCGATCGCGATGATGAGCCAGGATTCGATCGTCGTGCCCCTTATCTGCGAAGAAGGTAAGCACGGCGTTAAGGATCGTCTATCAGAAAACGACGACTTGCCGTTCGTGCGCAGAGGCAGAAGTAGAGGCGGGGCAATCACAACAAACTTGGCTGTGCCTCGTCCTGGTCTCCCATGATCCCCGACAGCGTCAGCCCCAGAAGCCGCACACCGTCGGGCACTGGCAACTGCGCCATCAGCAGTTCCAGCCCCGCCGCAAGGAACGCCGCCTTGTCAGTCACTGCGGCTTGCGAAGACCGCGCCCGCGTGATCGTCCGGAAATCGGCGTGGCGGAGTTTGAGCGTGATCGTCCGACCGCGCGTGCCGTGCCGCTCGATCCGCACCCATGCCGCATCCGCCACGCGGTGAAGGGCCGCGCGGAGGTCCTCGGGGTCGCTCAGGTTGGTCTCGAAGGTGCGTTCGGCGCCGACTGATTTCGCTGCGCGATCGACCCGCACCGGGCGATGATCGATGCCGCGCGCCGCGCCGTAGAGATAGTCCGCATAGCTCCCGAAATGTGCCTGGAGGAACGTCAGCGTCTGCGCGAACAGATCGGCGCCGGTGAGGATCCCGAGCCGCTCCATCTTCTGCGCGGTGACCGGTCCGACGCCGTGGAACCGCTTGACCGGCAGCGACTGGACGAACGCAGCGCCGCGTTTGGGGGTGATGATGCACATCCCGTCGGGCTTGTTCTGGTCCGACGCGAGCTTGGCGATGAACTTGTTGTAGCTGACCCCTGCCGACGCGGTGAGTCCGGTATCCGCCTTGATCCTGGCGCGGATTTCCTCCGCGATCGCCGCTGCGGTGCCGAGGCCGCGGATATCCTCGGTCACATCGAGATACGCCTCGTCGAGCGACAGCGGTTCGACGAGCGCGGTATAATCGGCGAAGATCGCGCGGATCTGGTCGGAGACGCCGCGGTACACGTCGAAGCGCGGCGGCACGAACACCAGGTCGGGGCAGCGCCGGATCGCGGTTACGGAGGGCATCGCGCTGCGTACGCCGAACGCGCGCGCCTCGTAACTCGCCGCTGCGACCACGCCGCGCGCACGCGATCCACCGACGGCCACCGGTCTGCCCTTCAGCGAGGGATCGTCGCGCTGCTCGACCGATGCGTAGAAGGCATCCATGTCGACATGGATCACCTTGCGCTGCGCGGGAGGCGGGGTAGGAGGAAGCATCAGCGCGTTAGATAGGCGCGTGAGGGGCGGCGATACAGGTGCATCCGCAACCAATCGCGCAGCCGCGGGTAGTGCCGACGGGCAAACGAAGGGACGCGAATGCAGGTCGGGACGGAATGCTGGCGGGTCGAACGCGCCGAACAGATGGCGGTGATCGTCGATGCGGAGAAGTATTTCCGCATCGCACGCGTCGCGATGATGGGGGCAAAGCGCCGTATCCTGTTGATCGGATGGGATTTCGACGCGCGGATCGAGCTCGAACCCGGCGTCTCGCGGCCTGGCGAACCCAAGAAGCTCGGCGACTTCATGCTGTGGCTGGTCGAGCGCGAGCCTGAGCTCGAGGTGTTCGTGCTGCGCTGGGACACCGGCGCGATTAAGTCGCTGTTCCGCGGTTCGACGATTTTCACGATGATGAAGTGGATGAAGCATCCGCGGATCCATACCAAGCTCGACGGACATCATCCGACCGCCGCGTCGCACCACCAGAAGATCGTCATCATCGACGATGCGCTGGCGTTCTGCGGCGGGATCGACATGACCGGCGACCGCTGGGACACGCGCGATCACCGCGACGACGAGCCGCATCGCGTCCAGCCGTCCGGCAAGCCGTACAAGCCGTGGCACGACGCGATCAGCGCGGTGCAGGGCCCGATCGCGCATGCGCTGGGCGAGCTGTTCCGTCGCCGCTGGCATCTGGCGGGCGGGATGAAGATGGCGGCGGGCAAGCCGGGCGGGAAGAGCTGGCCCGAGGGGCTGGAGGTCGATTTTCACGACGTCGACGTCGCGATCGCGCGCAGCGAACCCGAAATGTCCGACCAAGAGCCGGTCTACGAAAGCGAGGCGCTGTTCCTTGGCCAGATCGCCCGCGTAAAGCGGCATCTGTACATCGAGAGCCAGTATTTCGCGTCGCGGAAGATTGCCGAGGCGGTCGCCAAGCGGCTCGGCGAGGCCAACGGCCCCGAGATCGTCATCATCAACCCGACCACCGCGCAAGGCTGGCTCGAACCGATCGCGATGGATACCGCACGCGCGCGACTGATGGAGGCGCTGCACCGGCGGGACACGTATAACCGACTGCGGATGTATCATCCGTACACCGCGGGGGGCGAGGCGATCTATTGCCATGCCAAGATCCTGATTGCCGACGAGGACGTGTTCCGGCTCGGCTCGTCGAACATGAACAACCGCTCGCTGCGGCTCGATACCGAGTGCGACCTCGCAATCCGCGCCAGCGACGAAGCGACGTCGCAGGGCATTGCCGCGATTCGCGATGGGCTGATCGCGGAACATCTCGGCGTCGAGGTGTCGGTGGTGACCGATCTGATCGCCGAGACCGGCTCACTGATCGAAACGATCGAGCGGCTGCGCGGCGAGGGCAAGACGGTGCGGCCCTATGAGGTGCCCGATCTGACGTCGGTCGAGGCGTGGCTCGCCGACAACGAGGTGCTCGACCCCGAAGGCCCTGAGGAAATGTTCGAGTCGCTCAGCAAGCGCGGGTTGTTCCGACGGTTGCGGCGGAAGAAGTAGGGGCGGACTCTCGATCCTCCCCCGCAAGGGGGAGGTGGCGCCGGAGGCGACGGAGGGGGAGGCCCGCGCAACCTCTGTTTCGTGTCCTCCCTCTCCGTCTGGCAAGGGCCAGCCACCCCCCCTGGCGGGAGAGGATAAGTTTGGAGTCCGTCGCCCCCCAAACACACGAAAGGCCGCAGCACCCCCCGGTACCGCGGCCTCTAGCGCTCCCGACAACAGGGGAGTTACGCGACCTGTGCTTCGAGCACCTCATCGGGTTCGCGCAGCACATAGCCGCGACCCCAGACGGTCTCGATATAATTCTCGCCATCGCATGCCAGGCTGAGCTTCTTGCGCAGCTTGCAGATGAACACGTCGATGATCTTGAGCTCGGGCTCGTCCATCCCGCCATAAAGGTGGTTGAGGAACATTTCCTTGGTCAAGGTGGTGCCTTTGCGGAGCGACAAAAGCTCCAGCATCGCATATTCCTTGCCGGTCAGATGGACACGGCTGCCATCGACTTCGACCGTCTTCGCGTCGAGGTTGACCGCGAGCTTGCCGGTCCGGATGACCGACTGGCTGTGCCCCTTGGAGCGGCGGACGACGGCGTGGATGCGCGCGACCAGTTCCTCGCGGTGGAACGGCTTGGTGACGTAATCGTCGGCGCCGAACCCGAAGCTGCGCACCTTCGAGTCCATCTCGTTGACGCCCGACAGGATCAGCACCGGCGTCGACACCCGCGCGACTCGCAGGCGCTTGAGCACGTCATAGCCGTGCATGTCGGGCAGGTTGAGGTCGAGCAGGATGATGTCGTAATCATACAGCTTGCCCAGATCGAGGCCTTCTTCCCCGAGATCGGTGATGTAGACGTTGAACCCTTCGGTCGTCAGCATCAGTTCGATAGCCTTCGCCGTGGTCGGCTCGTCCTCGATCAGCAGCACCCGCATGCGTCGTCCCCTTATCGCGAGACCGCCCGACACCCCATGTCTGCAGCTCGACTTCGATTCATTAACCACACAACATCTGAAGGCAAAAGGTTAATTTCGAGCTAAGCCTTGCTGCCGGACGCGTTTCGACACCGGCCGAGCCTCTGATTTTCTTACAATTTTGCGGTTCCTACTGAGCTCTGGGGTGAAAGCGCATTCAAGAACGTCAAGCGCCAACCTCGAGTCGTTTGTCCCGAGCAGCGCTTGCTACCCGGGAACGAACATATCCCGGCGACGGTGCAGTCCACCGTCCTACAGTGCCAGATCGGGGCTCCGGTTTGGCTTGACGCGCATTGCTGCCGGGCGTGGCTGTGTCGAGATCTGCACCGTGGGCGATGGCACCGCGAGTTGCAGCGTGTCGGCGGTCGACGTCCAGTGCTTTGCCAGCACGTCCGGGGTCTCGTTGAGCATCACCCCATAAGTGGGGACGATCTCACGGATCTTTGCCTGCCACTGCGACGTCGCCAAGTGGTTCGGGAACACCTTCTTCAACAGATTGAGCATGATCGACGGCGCGGTCGAGGCACCTGGCGAAGCGCCCAGCAGCGCGGCGATCGAACCGTCCTTCGACGCGACGATCTCGGTGCCGAGGCGCAGCACGCCGCCCTTTTCGGGATCGCGCTTGATGATCTGGACGCGCTGGCCCGCCTGCCACAGGCGCCAGTCGCCGTCCTTCGCGCCCGGGAAATACTCGCGCAGGGCATCCATCCGGTCGCTGTCGGACATGATGAGCTGGCCTGCGAGATATTCGACGAGGTCGAAATCGTCCCAGCCGACCGCAAGCATCGGCCGGAAATTGTCGAGGGTGACGGACGCGGGAAGATCGAAATACGAGCCCTCCTTCAGGAACTTGGTCGAGAAGGTCGCGAACGGGCCGAACAACAGCGCCTGCTTGCCGTCGAGGAAGCGCGTGTCGAGATGCGGCACGGACATCGGCGGCGAGCCGACAGCCGCCTTGCCGTAGACCTTGGCGAGATGGCGGTGCGTGATGCTGGGCTTGTCCGCGACGAGGAACGAGCCGCCGACCGGGAAGCCGGCATAATCGTCGGCTTCGGGGATGCCGGACTTCTGGAGGATCGGCAGCGCGCCGCCGCCTGCGCCCGCGAAGACGAAGCGTGCCTTGATGATCTGCTTCTCGTCGGTCTTCATGTCACGCGCGGTGACGCGCCAGCGCGCCTTCTTGCCGCCGATCGTCTCGCGTTCGAGCGAGCGGACCTCATGGCCGGTGGTCAGCGTGAAGTTGTCCTGCTTGTTGAGCGACGCGATATACTGACGCGTGACCTCGCCCCAGTCGCAATCGGTGCCGAGCGGCGAGCGTGTCGCGGCGAGCTTGGTACCGGGTGCACGGCCCTCCATCATCACCGGAACCCACTGCGAGATCTGCTTCGGGTCAGTGGTGAATTCCATGCCGGAAAAGAGCGGACTCGCCTGCAGCGCGGCGTGGCGCTTTTGCAGGAAGGCGACGTTGGCATCGCCCCAGACCAGATTCATGTGCGGCGTGGAATTGATGAACGAGCGTGGATTGCGCAGGATGCCCGTGTCGACCTGATGACTGAGGAACTGCCGGGTGACCTGGAACTGCTCGTTGATCTCGACCGCTTTCGCGATCTCGACCTTGCCGTCGGCCTTGTTGACGGGCGTGTAGTTGAGTTCGCACAGCGCTGAATGGCCGGTGCCGGCGTTGTTCCAGCCGTTGGAGCTTTCGTCGGCGACCTTGTCGAGGCGTTCGACCATCTCGATCGTCCAGGTCGGCTCGAGCTCGCGGAGCAGGACGGCGAGCGTCGCGCTCATGATGCCGCCGCCGATCAGCAGGACGTCGACCGTCCGCTCGGTCTTCGCCGCATCGGCCTGCGCGAAGGGCAGCACCGACGCGGTACCGGCGACAAGTGCCGAACCGAGCAGGTTGCGTCGCGTCACGCCGGTGCGCAGATCGGGAGAATTCACATCGTCGTTAGCGTCGATCCGCATGGTCATGCCTTTTCGTTTCGGCATGGTCCGCCGTCCCGACAAAGGCCGAAGACAGCGAAAATCCATAACCGGATTATCGGGTCAGCCACGCGGAAATTACGAAATCGATACACGTACTACCGACTGAGCGCGGCCGCTGCTCAAAGTCCTCATCCCGGTATCGGGTGTCGTTGGGATCGCGCTGCGGTATAAACTTGAGCGGCTATCCAGTCTCTTACATGGCATCTGGCCCGGTTTTACGCAAGGTCGCCGCGTCAGGCATGCCCTGCGTTCGGATCGCGGAGCCGCGCGGCAAGGAAGTCTATCAGTGCCTCGACGCGCGCCGGACGGAGGGGGCTTGGCGGGGTGAGCAGGTGGAGGCCGATCTTCGCGGGCGCCCAGTCTTCGAGAATGGTGATGAGCTCGCCGGAGGCGATATGCCGGTCGACGATGAAGTCGGGCAGGCGCGCGATCCCGAGGCCGGCGATCAACGCGGGTACGATCGCCTCGCCGCTGTTGGCGGTGAGCTGGCCCTGTAGTCGCACCGAGACGTCGGCGCCGCCCGGGCCGTGGAAGCGCCACGGGCCGACGACGTTCGAATAGCCGACCAGCTGGTGCTCGCCGAGCTGTGCCGGGTGCGTCGGCGTGCCGTGCTTCGCGAGGTAGCTGGGCGCGGCGACGGTGTGCGCCTGGATGCTGCACAAGCGGCGGGCGCGGAGCGAACTGTCGGGGAGTTCGGCGATCCGCAGCGCGATGTCGAAGCCTTCCGCGACGATGTCGACGCGCGCATCGGACAAATGGAAATCTACCTCGATCCCTGGGTGCGCGACGAGGAACTCGGCAAGGATCGGCGCGACGTTGGTGACGCCGAAGCTCATGGGCGCAGCAAGCCGGACGCGGCCGGTATGCGCGCTAGCGGCGTCGTGCGCGGATTCTTCGGCGGCGCGGGCTTCGGCGAGGATGCGCGCGGCGTGCTCGGCAAGGGGTTTGCCGGCTTCGGTGAGCGCGAGCCGGCGCGAGGTGCGGTGGAAGAGCGACTGGCCGAGATGCGCTTCGAGGCGGGTGATCGCCTTCGAGACGGTCGCCTTGCTGAGCCCGACCGCGTCGGCGGCGGCGCTGAACGAGCGGTGCTCGACGACGCTGGCAAAGATCGCCCAGGCTTCGAGATCGGGCAGGCGCATATTGGGGCTCCGCTACGCTAGGAGGATACCCGGGACTTGGGCACGGGGCATCTGACTACAGTGAATTACCAACCGAAACGATCGGTTTCCAGCGTTTCTATTTACGGCGTAATCGCAGCGCCTATCTTGGGTTCAACCAGTGGAGACCGATCATGACGACCACGACCCTTTCCAAAGTTGAACGCCGCCCCTTTGAGAGCCTTGGCCATGCCGATCACGGCTGGCTGAACGCGCGGCATCATTTCTCGTTCGCGAGTTATTACGATCCGGCCCGTATGGGCTGGGGCGCTATCCGCGTCTGGAACGACGACCAGATCGCGGCGAACTCCGGGTTCCCGCCGCATCCGCATCAGGACATGGAGATCATCACCTATGTCCGCAGCGGGGCGATCACGCACCAGGATTCGCTTGGCAACAAAGGCCGTACCGAGGCCGGTGACGTGCAGGTGATGAGCGCAGGCACGGGTGTGCGGCATGCTGAGTATAATCTGGAGCCAGAGACGACGACGATCTTCCAGATATGGATCGAGCCTTCGCGTAAAGGCGGCGCGCCGAGCTGGGGCGCCAAGCCGTTCCCCAAGGGTGAGCGCTCCGGCCAGTTCGTCACTCTCGCCAGCGGTTTCGAGGGTGACGGCGATGCATTGCCGATCCGCGCGAATGCGCGGGTGCTGGCGGCAACCCTCAAGGCTGGCGACAGCGTCGACTATGCGGTCGGCGAGGGTCGCCATGTGTATCTGGTGCCCGCGACCGGCGCGATCACGATCGGTGACGAAGCCTTTGGCGCGCGCGACGGAGCGGCGCTGAAGGGCGGCCAGACGGTGACGATCACGGCTCAAGAGGACGCCGAGATCGTTCTGGTAGACTCGGAGTAAAACTCCCCTCCCGCTTGCGGGAGGGGTCGGGGGAGGGGCTTCCTCCCGCGATCCCGCCCGGAACTGCCCTCCCCTAACCCCTCCCGCAAGCGGGAGGGGAACTCGAAGGAAACGCCCATGACCAAGGTTCTCGTGCTCTATTACTCGTCCTACGGCCATATCGAGCAGATGGCGGACGCCGTCGCCGAGGGCGCACGCGCCGGTGGTGCCGAGGTCGACATCCGCCGCGTTGCGGAAACCGCACCGCAGGCGGTGATCGAGGCGGCGCATTTCAAGACCGACACCGCGCATGCCGAGATCGAAGGCCCCGCCGCGCTGGAGCAGTATGACGCGATCATCGTCGGTGCGCCGACCCGTTTCGGCCGGATGCCCGCGCAGATGGCGCAATTCTGGGATACGACCGGTGGCCAGTGGTTCTCGGGCGCGCTGATCGGCAAGGTCGGCGGCGCGTTCACCTCGACCGCGAGCCAGCATGGCGGCCAGGAAACGACGTTGTTCTCGATCATCACCAACCTGCTGCATCACGGGCTGACGATCGTCGGGCTCGACTATGGATTTCAGGCGCAGATGGGCGTCGATGCGGTCAAGGGCGGCTCGCCTTACGGCGCGACGACGCTGTCGGATGGCGACGGCAGCCGCCAGCCGAGCAAGGACGAACTCGATGGCGCCCGCTATCAGGGCAAGCGCATCGCCGAGACCGCGGCCAAGCTGAAGGGCTGAACCGGGTTGGATTGCCGAGATCGACGCGGACGCGTCGGTCCCGGTTTTGTGTTCGGACCAGCTGCTCTCCGCGACACGCTGGACCAAATTGTCCAGCGCGCATGGCCGACTTACGGGGCGGGGCGCAGGGTGATCCGGGTCAGTTCGGAAGGTCGGCCGAGACGGAGGGCAAAGCCGGGCCACAAGGCAGTACCATTGCTGACATACAGCGTCATGCCCGCCACCTCGTAGCGCCCGGACACGAACCCGCCATTGGCCGGCGCGACCAGTTTATCCAGACCCGCGATCATCCCGCCATGCGTGTGCCCCGATAGCTGAAGCGCGATCCCCCGGGCGGCGGCGCGGCGCGCATGCTTGGGCTGATGATCGAGCAATATGACGGGTACGTTGTCCGGGGATCCGGCGAGCGCCGCGGACAGGTCTGGTCCGGCGTGGCCAACGCCCGGTGCCGACAGGTCGGTGACACCGGCCAGGACCAGTCGCGCATCGCCACGGGTCAGCACGGCATGGGCGTTCGGCAGCATGCGAATTCCCAGCCCTGCAAGGTGGCGCATCCACGCCGCGTAATCGAAGAAATACTCATGGTTGCCTGGGATCGCGTAGACCCCGTCGGGTGCACGGAGATCCTGGAGTGGCTCGACATCGTGGCTACGCATGGCGACCGAGCCATCGATGAAGTCGCCGGTCACGACGATCAGGTCGACCCCGGACGCGTTCGCCCGATCGACCATCTGGCGCGCCCAACGCTCCGGAAACAGCCGGCTGATGTGCAGGTCGGTCAGTTGCAGGATACGATATCCGGCGAACTCCGGCGGCAGGTCGCGGATCGCGACCTCGATGTCGTTGATCGGCGGCACGCGGATGGCATTGCCGACGCCGATTGCCGCGAGCAGCGCAGCCAGTCCGGCAATGGCGAAGCGCGCGCTATCCGGGACGTGTACCGCCTGCCATCGCACGAGCATCGTCACCAGCGTCCCGAGGTCGAGCAGAAGCTGGAAGACGGCCAGCAACACCATCGCGCCGAACGCCCAGTTGAACAGGATGACGACGGTCCGGGGAAACTCGGGCGCGAACACCGATCCGGATGAGAGGCGGCTCCAGAAATGATATTGCGAGGCCACCAGCAGCAGGACTGCGATACCGCCCTTCGCCCAGAACGGCAGGGCGAGCGGCCAGAGCCAGCGTGCGACGACGAGCAGGCACGGTGTCGCGAAGATGAAGCTAAAGATCGTCGGTCTCCGTCGGTCTAGATGGGGCGAACGCGGCTACGAAAGGCTGCCGTTCGGTCTGGCGCTATCACCGTTGTACGAACGGGACAGCATCTCTCGCGCGCGCATCTTCTGCCGAACGATCGCGGTACGGCAAGTGTTTTACCACGTGTCACATACCCTTCGTGAATCAACTGGAGACGACCCGTCCATCGTCCGCCGCAAGGTGGCATCGGCCGGGCCTCGCTTGATCGACCTTCGGCGCGGGCGGGGATCAGCGCTGTTTCTTGGTGGTGGTCGCCGTGAAATCCGGGTCCTTGTTCGCCACCCAGTCGACAAACTTGCGCACGGCGGGGTTGGCGAGCAGGCTTTCCACATCCATCGCGTGACGTTGCAATTCGGAATTGGTGAAGTTCGCCGTCAGCGTTTGCTGGCAGATGGGGTGCATCGGCACGACATCGCGACCACCCCGGCTCTTGGGAACAGGATGGTGCCAGACGATGGTCTTGCCGGTGGGGCGGCCGCAGAGCCAGCACGCGGGGACCACCGCCGGCGCCTCCTCGTCGGCCTGCTGATCGGGATAAGGACCATGTTTCGAATGTTTACGGGCCATGCGTCGACTTCCCTGATCTTCGCTGCCAGCCGGACAGCGCAACCGGTCTGCTACACTAATACCGTCACGACCCCGAGTGGGAACGCACCAGCGGCGGCAGGATTTAGCAGATGATCCGCAACTCGCCCCGCCTGTCCCCTTCCGGGCGGTGATCGTCGGTGCGCTACGGATTGGAACCTTCATCAACAGGCGCTAGCCGCTTCAACTGCTGTTAGTTTTGGCCGTCCGATCATGGCGGGCAGGGTAGTCAAACAGGCTTAACTAAGCTGTGGGTGCCCAAGCGTCTTGCCGCATCGGGTGGCCGTGGAGAAAGTGCGTGGACCTTCGCCAGATCAACTATTTCCTCGCGCTCTTCGAAGAGGGCAGCGTGACGCGGGCGGCGCACCGGCTTCATGTCGTCCAGCCGGCGGTGTCGATGCAGATATCGCGGCTGGAACGCGATCTGGGCCAGAAGCTGTTCGAGCGGACACCACGTTCGATGGTGCCGACCGCGGCGGGCCGCACGTTGCACCGTCTTGTCCTGCCGATCGTGCGCAACCTGTCCTTCGCGCATGAGCAGATGGCGCGGCTGTCCGGGGTCGTATCGGGTAGCGTGACGATGGGCATTCCCACTTCGCTTGCGACGAGCTTGCTGCCTGGGATGCTGATCCGGTTTACCCAGGCCTATCCAGATATCGAGGTCGTGGTGGTCGACGGCTATAGTTCGGCGCTGATCGAGCTGGTCAACGATGCACAGATCCACTTCGCGGTCATCAACCGACCGACCGACCAGCTCGGGCTGATCATGGATCCGCTGGTCGAAGGGCAGATGGTGCTCGTAACCGCCAGCGGTGGCGATGACGATGACACGCCGATCCCGCTGAAAAAGCTGACCGAGCACAAGCTCGTACTTCCAACGCAGCGGCACGGCGTGCGCGTCGAACTGGATCGGCTCGCGTCGAACCGCAATTTCGCGCTCGATCCGCGACTGGAGCTCGACGTGCTCGACGGGATCGTCGAACTCGTCGCGGACAGCGACTGGGCGTCGATCCTGCCGAGCATCGTCGTGCGACGTCATCTCGCCGCGGGACGTATCCGGATCCGGGCGATCGAGCCGGCGCTGGTCTGGCGCTTGGCCGTCGTCCATCACCCACGCCAACCACTCGGTCCGGCCTCGCTGGCGTTCATCGATCATCTTCGCGAGCAACTGCTGGCAATGACCGGGGACGGTCTTATCACCGCCGCGGTATAAGCGCGGTCTCAGGCGCCCATCGGCCGTGTGGGTATCTGGATCAGCGTCTCGAGCGTCATCGCCACGGCATCGTCCTGGTTGATGACCTTGGTTGCGACCAATATGCGGCCGTAGGACGGATGCTTGCGCGATCTGACCACGTCGATCACCGTGCGGTGGGCGAGCAGCGTATCGCCGGGGCGCACCGGCAGCAGCCAGCATAGCCCGTCGGTTCGGATGCCGAGCAGCGGGGTGCCACCGAACGGCGCCGCGGTCACGAAATCGTGCATGACCAAGGATGCGACATGCCAGCCGCTCGCGATGATCCCCCCGAACCGCCCCGCCGTCGCTGCTGTTTGGTCGACGTGCATCGGTTGCGGATCGAACGCGCGCGCGAAGGCGAGGATCGCAGCTTCGGTCACGGCGATCGGCGCGCCTCTCGACGTTTCGCCGGGCACGATGTCTTCGATATAGCGGTTGTCGGGCATCGATGATCCTTGGCGGGGGGAGGGGCCGGCGGCTTGCCAGCCCGTTCCTTTATCACAGGCCCTTGAAGGCCGGTTCGCGCTTTTCGTGGAACGCCTTGACGCCCTCCGCGAAATCCTCGGAGGCGCGCAGCCGGCTGTAGCAATGCCCTTCGAGTTCGATCGCGGTCGCCAGCGATGCATCCTCGGTGTCGTTGAGCAGCTTCTTGGCGGTGCGCTGCGCGAGGGGGGAGAAGGCGACGAGCTCCTTCACCAGCGCATCGGTCGCGGCTTCAAGTTCGCCATCAGCGACGATCTCGGTCGCGATGCCCCAGTCATATGCCTGTTGGCCTTTGATGCGCCGCGAGCGCATGACGATGTCCTTGGTACGCGTGATCCCGACGATCTTCTGCAAGCGTGCCGAGCCGCCCGAACCGGGGATCTGGCCGAGCTTCTGTTCGGGCAGGGCATATTGCGTCGTCTCGGTGACGAGGCGGAAGTCGCAGGCAAGCGACAGTTCGAACCCGACGCCGAAGCAATAGCCGCGATTGGCCGCGATCACCGGCTTTTCGCAGCGAGCGGGTGCGGCGATGTTCCAGGCGAGCTTCGAGACATGCTCCGGCGTCGCCTCCAGAAAACCCATGATATAGCCACCCGACGAGAAATGCCTGCCGTTCGCACGGACGACGATCACCCGTACCCGATCGTCGGCGTCGAGCGCCTCGAACGCCGCCTTCAGCTGGTCGCGCTGCGGCATGCTGATCGTGTTGTAGTCGTCGCGGTCGAGGACGATGTCGCCGCGCTTCTGCTCGGCGTCGATGACGACGGTGAAGCCATCGAGATTGCTGTAGGGGGCGATCATGCAGCGGTTTCCTTATCTGTGGGGATATCTGTGGGCGTGGCGGGGAGGTAGTCGCCGGTGACGAGCAGCCGACGCAGCGGTTTGCCGACGGGCGATTTCGGGATTTCGCGGACGAAGACGAACGCGCGCGGCCGCTTGAAATTGGCCAGCGTCGAATTGGCGCAATAGGCGTCGAGCTCGCCGGCGGTCACCGGCGCGGACGTCGCGACGAACGCGGTGATCGCCTTGCCCCAGCGCTCGTCCGGCAAGCCGACGACCGCTACCTCGGAGACGGCGGGGTGAAGCGACAACAGGCTCTCCACCTCGACCGGGGAGACGTTCTCGCCACCCGAGATGATCATGTCGTCGAGCCGCCCAGTGACGAACAGGTCGCCGTCGGTGTCGTAATAGCCGGTGTCGGAACTGAAGAACCAGCCATGCTTCAAGGATCGTTCGTCGGCTTCGGGTCTACGCCAATAGCCTTCGAACGCCTCGTCGCCGGCCAACGTCGCGATGATCTGTCCCTCGGTACCAGGGGCTACGATGTCGTCGGGATCCTCGGAGTCGAGCGCCACCACGCGGATCACCTGGTTGATACCGGACTTGCCCGCGCTCCCCGGCTTGCGCCGCGCATCGGGGTCGATCGTGCAGGTGTAGATCTCCGACGACCCATAATGGTTGACCAGCATCTCGGGCTGGAACGCGGCATCAAGCATCTTGAGCAGCCCGTCCGTCATGGGTGCGCCGGCAAAACCGAGCTTCCGCGCCGAGGTGACGCGGTCGGGCGTGAAATCGGCATGGTTGACGATATCGTGGTACAGCGTGGGAACGAGATAGAGGTTCTCGATCCGCTCGCGTTCGATCAGCCCGATCGCCTCTCCGGCATCGAATTTGGGCATGCAGACGAACGTGCCGTTGGTGATCGCGCAGGCGAGCAGCGAGCGCACGCCCATGGTGTGATAGAGTGGCATGACGCCGAGCGTGCGCTCGCCATATCCGTACAAATTCTGTGCGACATGCGCGATGGCGGCGGCACGTTCGGCGCGCTGGCGGCGGGGCACGCCCTTCGGCTTGGAGGTGGTGCCCGACGTGTAGAGCATCAGCGACCAGGCTTCGGCGTCGACCATCGGCTTTGCCGGGACGCCGCCAGCTTGGAGCAGGTCGGCGAACCGGAGCTCACCGGGGCGTCCTTCGTCCAGGCTGATACGGACGACGGTATCGTCGAGCCCCGCAGCGGCGACCGCCTTGGCAGGGAAATCCTCGTACACGATCGCGCGCGCCTCGGAGTCGTGGACCGCGTAGCTGACCTCGTCCGACTTCGCGCGCCAGTTGATCGGCGTCAGGATGATCCCGGAGAACTGGCAGGCCCAGTGCAGCGTCCCCGCCTGCCAGCGGTTTCGCAAGACGCTGACGAGGTGATCGCCGGACTTCAGCCCGATATCGTCGAGCGCCGTGACCAGTGACGATATCCGCGCATACCACTCGACATAGGTCAGCCGAATGTCGCCATCGACGATTGCCAGCGACCGGGGATCGCGTTCCAACGCGGCGAGGAAGGTGGTGCCGAGGTCAAGCATGGACATCCTCTTTGGGCATGGCATCGTCGGGATGCGGCTGCGCACCGCGTGCAAGCAGGGTCGCCTGCGCCGCCAGCGCGGCTTTGATGATCGGGGCGTAGCCGGTGCAGCGGCACAGATGGCCGGACAGCATCGCGCGAATATGCTCCTCGCTGGCGTGCAGATCGTCGCGAAAGACGGCGTCGAGCGTGACGAGAAAGCCGGGCGTGCAGAAGCCGCATTGCAGGCCGTGATGCTCGCGGAACGCCTCTTGCAGGATCGACAGCGTGGCGCCGCCGTCTGGGCCGCCTGGCGACAGCCCTTCGACCGTCCGCACCTCGGCGCCCTCGGTCTGCACCGCCAAGGCGAGGCAGGCGCGGGCGAGGCCGCCGTCGATCTGCACGGTGCACGCACCGCACACGCCGTGCTCGCACCCGAGATGCGTGCCGGTAGCGCCGATCTCATGGCGCAGGAAGTCGCTCAGCAGCATGCGTGGTTCGGCGTATCCCGAAACGGCGCTGCCGTTGAGCGTGAAGGACACCGGATGGCGGGTATCGGCAGTCAGACGCGGCATGCGGCGGCCTCCTCGATGGTTTGGCGTCCGAGCTGGCGGACGAGGTCTCGGCGGTAGCGACCGGTGGCGTGGAGATCGTCGCGTGCGTCCAGATCCCACGCGAACTGGTTCAGCGCGTCGGCGAAGTCGGGTGAGGTCGGCAATGGCAGATCGCGCCTGGCCGGCATGTCCGCGACCCCGCCGATCCCGAGCACGGTCTTGCGCGCATCGACGATCGCGGCGCATGCGACGATCGCGAAATCGCCATGACGGCGACCGAGTTCGCGAAACGCATAGCCGGTTCCAGGCAGCGCGACGGGGAACGAGACCGCTTCGATCAGTTCGTCATCGCCCTTCCGCGTCGCCATCATGCCGGTCGTGAACGCGTCGGCCGCTAGCACCCGGCGCTTCTTGCGGGTCCGGAGATGCACGCTGCCGCCAAGGGTCAGCAGCGCGAGCGGCAACTCGCCGGACGGATCGGCATGCGCAATCGAACCGCAGACCGTGCCTCGTGCGCGCGTCTGGGCATGGCCGACCCAGGCCAGTGCGGCGGCCAGCATCGGCTGGCGAACCTTCAGGTCGACATGCCGTTCGAGCATTGCCTGGCGCACCCCGGCGCCGATCCGCAGCGTCGCGCCGTCGTCGTCGATCTGCCCGAACGCCTCGACATGCATCACGTCGACCAGCAGCTTCGGCCGCGCCAACCGCATGTTGAGCATTGGAAACAGCGACTGCCCGCCTGCGAGGATACGCGCATCGCCGCCCTCTTGGTGCAGCGCCTCGAGGGCTTCGGCGGCGTCGTGCGCGCGCAGGTAATCGAACGCTGCGGGTTTCATGCGCCGACTCCGATCATCGCGAGCAGGCGTTTGAACGCCGCGGGCAGGCGGATACGACTGCCGGTCTTGCCGCTCGCCTTGTGGGCCAGCGCGTCGAAAAACTGTCCGATCACGACGCGGGCGGCACCATCGAGCAAGCGTCCGCCGATCGAGGCAACCTTGCCGCCGACCGCCGCCTCGTAGGTATAGGCAATCGTCGTCCTGCCGCCATCTTCGGTCAGCGTGACCCGGCCGCTGCCATGTCCCGACCCCAGCGCGCCCTCGGTCCCGCCGGACAGCGTAACCGACTCGGGTTCGTTGAGATCGGACAGGCTGATCGCCGCAGAATAGCGTCCCTTGACCGGGCCGATACCGAGCGTGACGTCCGCCCTGAACTCGCTGTCGGAGACTTTCTCGACGCCGTGCGCGCCGGGAATGATCGACATCAGCGCCTGCGGGTCGAGCAGCATGTCCCAAATCTTCTGGCGCGGCGCATCGACCACCGCCTTGCCCTGACCCGTCAGCATCCGTTCGCCGGGCTTTCCCGAGACCGACTTGACCTTGGGCGCGGGCGGGTTGCGCGGTTCGGGCTCCTTGCCGTGGACATGCTCGGCGAGCTTGGCTGGGAGGATCGGCAGCGTGATGTCGGCGATGCCGAGCGCATCGGCGACCGCGTTGGCGATGCACACCGGGGTCGACATGCAATTGCCCTCGCCGACGCCCTTCGCACCCAGCGGCGTGAACGGGGAGGGGCTTTCATGGTGCAGGATCCGCAGCGCCGGCGTCTCCATGATCGTCGGTACCAGATAGTCGGCGAGCGTCCCCGACAGCAGGCCGCCATCGGGGGCATAGCTGCTCTCCTCGTACAATGCGGCGCCCAGTGCGTGTGCGAACCCGCCCGTCACCTGGCCCTCGACCATGCCGGGATGCAGGATTCGGCCACAGTCGTGCATCGTCACATAGCGGTCGATCTTCACCGCGCAGGTGATCCGGTCGATCTCGACCGCGCAGATGTCGAAGATGAAGCCGTGGCACAGCGACGAGTTGACGAGGTCGTCCCCGGTCGGTGCCGTCAGTTCGGGCGGCGACCAATAGGCAGTCTCGCGGATCGCGTGGTCGATACCCTGCGGCAGCTCGGCGGGCGCCCAGTGACTGGTGGACGCGACCCGCCCGAAGGCGAGCGACGCGGTCGGATCGCCGGCATGGACGCGGCCGTCGGCAAAGACGATGTCCTCGAGTTCGGCGCCGAGCTGCTTGGCGGCGATCGCTGCCAGCTTGGCGCGCAACCGCATCGCCGCGATCTGTGCAGCGCCCGCGACCGCGGCGGCGAAGCGGCTCGAATAATTGCCCGACGCGATCGACCAGGCATCCTTCGCCGTATCGAGTTCGGTGGCGACCGCGATGTCGCCCGGTCTCAAGCCGAAGGCGTCGGCGACGACCTGTGACAGTACCGTCCTGTGCCCTTGCCCCTGCGGCACGGAGGCGACGTGGACCGTGACCGATCCGACTGCATCGAGGCTGATCGTCGCGGTCGCCTGTGCGCCGTTCTTGGCGCCTGCCTTTGTACGCTGGTCGGGCGTCAGCACTGTGGTGATGTAGCCCATGTTCGACACGCTGGGTTCGACGACCGCGGCAAAGCCGATGCCGTAGAGCCGTCCCTCGGCGCGCGCGGCATCGCGGCGCGCCTTCAGCTCCTCCAGGCCGCCCTGGTCGATCGCGGTCGCGAGCGCCGCCTGATAGTCGCCGCTGTCGTACAGCGCGCCGGATGCAGTCCGATAGGGAAAGGCGTCGGCACCGATGAAATTGCGGCGGATGACGTCGACTGGATCGAGGTCGAGTTCGACGGCAATGCGCTGCATCAGGCGTTCGAGCGCGTAATAGACCTGGGGGCCGCCAAAGCCGCGGTTGAGTCCGGTCGGCATCTTGTTGGTCAGGACCACGCGGTTGCGGATCGCGACGTTGCGGATCGCATAAGCGCCGGTCATGTTGCCGTGCATGCGGTACAGCGTCGCGGGTTCTGGCGCGCGCAGATGTGCGCCGGTATCCTCCAGCTGGTCCCAGGACAGCGCGGTGATCCGGCCATCGTCCTCGACCGCAGCGTCCAGCGTCGTCACGCGATTGGTCGCGACGGCAGACGCCATCAGGTGCTCGAGCCGATCCTCGATCCATTTGACCGGGCGGCCCGCGACACGCGCTGCGATCGCGATCAGCACGACATAGGGGAAGATCGCCTGCTTCACGCCGAAGCTGCCGCCGCTGTCGCCGGGCGTCCGCAATCGCAATCGGTTGCCGGGTACGTTCAGGCCGCGCGCCATGACCGCGTGGATGCTGAACGGACCCTGGAAATTGGCCAGCACGTCGTACGCGTCGGTGCCCGGATCATACTCCGCGACCACACCATAGGTTTCGATCGGGGTACAGGCGCTGCGGGGATAGCGGACGGTGATCCCCACCCGGCGCGGTGCGGCCGCGAACGCGGCGTCCGGGTCGCCATAGGTGAAGCGGCGCTCGTTTGCGAGATTGCCGCCGAGCCCCTCGTGCAGCACCGGTGCATCGGCCGCCAGCGCATCTTCCGGATCGATGACCGCCGGCAGCGTCTCGTACGTCACGGCGATCAGGTCGAGAGCATCCTCGGCGATATACCGGTCAAGCGCGACGACGACCGCGACGGGCTCGCCGTAATAGCGGACCTTGTCGATCGCGATCGGCCAGCATTCGACCGGGATCTTGAGGCCGACGACGAGGCTGGATCCGTAGCGCTGGACCTCGTCGCCGGTCACGACCGCGAACACGCCGGGGAGGGCGCGCGCCTTGGCTGCATCGATCGCGACGAGGCGGGCATGGCCATGCGGCGAGCGCAGGATCGCGGCATGCGCGGTGCCGGGCTTAACGCCGAGATCGTCGATATACCGGCCTCGCCCGGTCAGCAGCGCGGCGTCCTCGACACGCGGAAGCGAGCGGCCGACCCATGTGTCCGGCTTGGCACGATCGATGACGCTCACGACGCGAGCCTCCCCTTGGTCTCCGGCGCGACGATCCCGCCGATCAGGTAGAGCGCACTGGTGGCGCCGAGGAAGATCGCCAGCGTCTGCGGGATCGCGGCGGGCGTCGCGGATGCGAGCGATACGAAGGTCGGCATGATGCCGCCGATCGCGAAGCCGACGTTCCACGACAGCCCGGTCCCGGTCGAGCGGATGTCGGTCGGGAAGCGTTCGTTGAGGAAGATCATCAGCGGCGCCATGCTCGCCGAGCCAAGGAAGCTGATTGCCAGCGCATAAGCCACGATCGTCCCGCCGCTCACGTCGCCGAGGTGAAGGATCAGATAGGGCAGCAACAGGAAGCAGGCGGCGCCGATCAGCAGGAACGCCTTTTTCCGGCCGATATGCTGGCTGAGTTCGCCGAGGCCCACCGACGACACCGCGCCCGCGACGCTGCCGAGCAGCATGATCGTCGATGCTGCCGGTCCCGAGAGCCCGTTCACGAGCTTCAGGTAGGTGGGGAGATAGCCCGCGGTCAGATAATAGCTCGCGCCAGCCCCGGTGCTCAGCAGGAGATTGACCAGGAAGCGTTTGCGATAGTCCGGGTTCGCCAGCAACGTCTTCACCGGAGACACGCCTGCAACCGCCTTCGAGACCGAGCGCTTGGCGTCCTTTGCCTTCTGCGCCTCCCGGAAATGCGGCGATTCGACGAGCCCGCGGAAGAGTACGAGGCCGATCGCCGAGGTGATCAGGCCGCAGAAGAACATGAAGCGCCAGCCGGTCTGGTTGAAGCTGTCCCCGGGGAAGACATACGACACGCCCATGAACGCGAACGACGCGAGCAGCGTGCCGATCGCCGCGCCACCGCCGCCGATCGTGCCGCTCATCATACCCCGCCAGCGCTCGGGCACCGATTCCGTGCCGATCACGTGGGTCGATGCGACGACGCCGCCGACGAACACGCCTTGGACCAAGCGGAGCAGCAGAAAGAGCACCGTCGCCCATATCCCGATCATCTCGACCGTCGGCAGCAGGCCGAACGCGGCAGTCGCGATGCCGACGCCCGCGACCGCGACGATCATCGCGCCCTTGCGGCCATGACGGTCGGCATAGGACCCGAATACGGCCGAGCCGAGCGGCCGCATCAGCAGCGTCACCGCAAACGCGGCATAGGCGCCCGCGAGCGACAGCATCGGCTCGTGCGAGGGAAAGAAGTGCTGGCCGACGGCCGGGGCGACGTAGAGCAGAATGAACAGATCGAAGAGGTCGAGCCCCCATCCAAAGCACGAGGCGACGACGGCGAGTACGCCGGTCCGCGAGCCTGCGGCCTTCGCGTCTTGGAGATCGGGTGTCGTCGCGTCCATCGTCGATCCTCTCGGCGGGGCGGCTCTTGCCGTCTTCCACACATCATGCGCGGCCCGGATACGGCGGTAATCGCGGTCCAAAGATATCAATACAAATAAAGAAATATGAATTTATACATCAAATATTATGATGATGGCAAATCTGGTGATCATCAAAAAATATGATTGTTTCTATACAATAAGATTATTTGGCGTGATCGTAGCTTACTCCTAGCGTCGGCGATCGAATTGGCAGGGCTCGGGCAAACCGACGCGGTCGACGGACGATTAGGAGATGAGGATGAGGCGCTTCCTGACCGGTGCTGGGCTGTGCGCGTTGGCAATGCCGCTCGCTGCCGCAGGACAAACGATGCCGACCCCCGCCATGACGGCCCCCAACACGACGGCCCGCACTACCATGGCCCCAAGCACGACGCCTCCCCCGGTCGAACCGACCGCGCAGCCCGTGCCGGACGGTCGCATAGCCACGGTTCCTGCGCCCGCTGCGGCTCCCGCCACCGGGTACCCAGAAGCCGCGTCCGGCTATGGGGCGAAGGCCGGCGGGCGCTTCTACCTTGCGCGCTGGGCGGAAGACTGGTCGTTCCTGCGCGATCCCTCCAAACGGACCCGGCCGGTCGACGCGTTGAAGTTCATACCGCTCGCCGGCGATGGTAACGTCTATCTGACGCTCAGTGCCGAGCAGCGGTTGCGCCACGATACGACGACCAGTCCGGGTCTTCACGCCGGGCGCGACACCAACACCATCCTGTTCCGCAACGTGGTGGGCGCCGATCTCCATGTCGGCGAGCATCTCCGTGCCTATGGCGAACTCGCCAGCGGCGTGCAGGAAGGCGGATATTTCGGCGCCATCACCCCCGTCCAGCGCAATGACCTGTTCGTCCAGGAGTTGTTCGCCGAGGTCAAAGGCTATGTCGGCAACGGGATCGAGGCCGGTGCGCGGATCGGTCGCCAGGATTTCCAGGATGGCCCGCTGCAACTGGTCAGCATCCAGGAAAACCCGAACATGCACATCACGTTCGACGGCATCCGACTCTACGCCAATGGCCGTAAGGCGCGCATCGGCCTGTTCGACCTGCGGTACACCAAGCTGGGGATCGACGCGTTCGACGACCCGACCGACCGCGATCGACGTTTCGCCGGCGCAACCGGTAGTCTAGTGGTCCCACCGTCGGTATTCGGTGGATCGAAGCTCTATTTCGACCCCTTCTTTTATTATCTCCGCAATCGCACCCAGCATTGGGGCACGCAGACCGCGCGCGAGGAACGTCGGTTCTGGGGCGCGCGGCTGTGGGGTGATATCGGGCCGATGAACCTCGACGTCAGCGTCAACCGCCAGACGGGCTCGTACGATGATCGCGCCATTGTTGCCTATCAGGCGTTCGCCGCGCAGACCTTCGCACTCGGAGCCGCAACGCCGACCGCGCCTCGGATAGGCTGGCGCGCGGACTTCGGCTCGGGTGGCGGCGCGTTCGGCACGGGGCAGCTGCGCAACGCCAACGTCCTGTTCGGGACCGCGCCGTATTTCAGCTACGGCACCTTTCTGGGGCCGAGCAACTATCTGGACGTCGCACCGACCTTCAGCTTCACCCCCGCCAAAAATGTCAGAACGTTGGCCGAAGTGGCCTTCGTCTGGCGCGACGATGAACGGGATGCGGTCTATAGCGGTGTCGGGGGCGCCTATCTTGGTACGCAAAACGTAGCAGGTCATGCTGTGGCGCAACTCGCGCGGATGATGACGACCTGGGCAGCTACCACCCATTTGTCATTTACGATCAGAGCCGAGTATCTGCGCGCAGACAAGGTGCTGACCCGCGCCGGCTACTCCGACGCTCTTTTCACCGGCGTTTGGACGACTGTTAGATTTTGAGAATAGATCTTTCGACGCGATACTGCGGTGGTCAGTATGCCGTCTCGATGCTTTGAAGCGCCAAACGACATACTCGGCCGTTCGTTCAGGCTCAGGTGATCTAAGGGGGCACCGAGAGTTGTGACACGCTCCGGCCCGGTTTCGGAGGTTTTTCGACTCCGCGTCCCGCTGGTGGATTTCGCCGAGCTTGATTTGCTGGCTGGCTCGACGGGCATTCACAGCGCAGCGGAATCATCTCCAATTGGGTCGTCTACGAATGTCTGGTTGGCGATGGACGTGGCCGAGCCGATTGGAAGCGGAACGGTGTCAGCCGCATATGTCGAACGTGGCCGGGGTGCCATCCCACGCCGAATACAGGTTCTGACCGTCCCAATAGGTCAGATCGCCGTCGCGCATACACCTCTTCGCGCGGCAGACGGCGTCAGCCGTCGGGCGGACAAGTCAAGCCGTTCCGATCACAGCACTTTGCGCCCCCTCTGCCCGTAGCGATCGACGCCGGCGATATGCGCCGCGATCGTTGGATTGACGCCGCCCTTGGCACGCGGCGTGGCGGACCGTGCGCTCGGGAACCACACGGACGCTGCCACCACTAGGCACATTCCTCTCGTACGCTGGATCATCGGTGCTCGGCATCACGGTATGCTCCATCTCGGTCCAGATGGCGTGGGTACCGCTTTGCCGCATTCCGCGGACCGCATCGTTTTAGAAAAGCTTGCGCAGACCTAGCCGGACAGAGCGACCTAACGGATCGATGTACGCGGCTTGGAAACGGTTTGGGACCCGGCCGATGCGGTCGCGCACGTTGATCCGATCATTCAGCAGGTTCTCGACCGTGAACTGCAGCATCATGGTTTTTGCCCACGGACGTTTAACCAACTGGTCAACCTTCAGAGATGCGTAGGGCACGAGCCACGTCCGGCCCGAAAAGCGAAGGTCAGACGCTGCCAAATAGCTGCGGATCCGGGTCGGCCCCTGCAACCGGCCATACAGTCCGATGTTCGCAGCCCCGAGCGATCCGCTCAGGTTCAGTTCGGTCTCCCAGCGGGGCCGCCCGCCGGTGCCGGTCAGCGTGTCGCCATCCAGCAAATCCAGCGCTGGTAAATCGCTCCGCAGCGAGAGACGATCGTCGAGCCGCCACGTCGTGGTCATCGACACATAGATTTGCGGCCTTGGCTTGGGCACAGCTGGCGGCGGGCTGTCCTTCGCAGCGGTGCCGACGGGCGGCGTCTGCGGCGGAGGGGTACGACCGATCGGGGTCGATAGGCTGATCGTGAGCTGCATCTTCTTTTCGCGTTCGCGTGCGATGTTGACCGGCCTCAGATCGGCACTGATGAGTTGCCCTGCCGCGTTGCGCTGAAACGCACCTGAAAACGCGGTCTGGAATGCTGGGGTGGCGCTGCCCAACGTCGTTGTCTGGTTGCCGATGCGCGTTTCGAGATAATTGGCGGTAAGCCGCAGATCCTTTGCCTTGATCGGCGATACGGCCACGCCGAGCGTGACGATCCGTCGACGTTCCGGTGCCAAGGCAGGGTTGCCACCAGCGATCGTCGTGACGAGTACACTGGTGCCGGTGGTAAAGTCGAAAAAGGGCGTGTTCGGGGTGGTGAGCGTCGGATTGGTCAACAGCGCGATCGCCGGCGGGGTCTGCGCTTCGTTGACCGACGCGATCAGCTGGATCGGTCGCACCGGCGACCATGTCAGGCCGTAGTTGGAACTGACCAGTCGACCATAATCGGACACGTCCGAGACACCGATCATGCCGTTGACGGAGAGCTGCCCGAGGAACGCCAGCACGTCCTGGTTGGCGGAAGCGATCGGCAGATCCGCGTTGACACTTGCCCCCTTGGTCGTGCGAGTGAGGTCCAGCGTCGACTGCCGCAAACCCGGCAGGCTGCCCGAACTGCTCGATCGTGCGTAGTCACCCGACAGCGTGATCTGCGCGTCGCCGGCCGGCAGCTTGACCAGCGGACCGTTCGCGACCGCCTTCGTCAGCAAGGTGCCGGTCATGGTCCGGCTTCGATAGTGCTGACGCAGCGCGGACGCTTCGGGGCTCAGCATCGCCAGCGGATCGCCACCCGCATCGATCGAGGCCTGCAAGTCGTCGATCGGGACGCCTTGTTGCGAACGTGCCAGCCCCCGCACCCGGTCGTAGCTGGTCGTGACGTTCCATCCCCAACGCCGGATACTGCCCTGTACCAGGCCCGAGCCATGAAGGGTCAGGCTCGTGTTCCGCTGCCGGAGCACCGCGTCGGGCAGATAGCGATAGAGCAGGACATCGTCCGCAAACGGCAGAGCGCCGCTTCCTCCCGGTACGGTGAGCAGGGCGGGCGCCAGACCGTTCAAGCCAGTGGTGCGCTGCGCTTCCATCGACAGGTTGAGCGACCCACTCATCGACTTGCCGATCGGCGCCGCGACGGTGCCGTCGATGGAGATCCTGTCGCTACGCTGCTGGAGCGAGCGATAGTGCCCGACATCGGTAACCGCAGGCATCCCTGCGCCGGCGACGTACCCCGCCAGGGTCCGCCGACGTGCTGGATCGTCAGGCACCGCGGCGATCGTGACCGGAGTCCCGACCAGCGCATCGAGCGCGGGATCGATACTATCCCCGCCGACCCCTGTGATATTACCGCCGAGCGCATACAGCATGTCCGGATCTGGCACGATCGCGCGTTCGCTTTGCAGGACCGGATTGAGCCGCAGATGAGACACGGCCAGCGTTGCGCGGCGCGGACCATCGATACGGGCGGCGGTTACCTCGACGTAGTTCGTCTCGCCTCCGCCTTCCGTCGTGGTGCCGGTGGCCTGCTGATACTTGAGCGCACGAAACGTCTTTTTGGTGATGAAGTTCATCACGCGAACAGTAGCTGGGAAACCGAAGCGTGCAGCCTCGGACTCCGGCAGGACCTCGATCTTCTCCATCGCCTCCTGCGGCAGGCTGTAGAGTTCGTTCATGCTCGACATCCGTCGGCCGTTGAGCAGGTAGACCGGATCCCCGCCGCTTGCCGACGTCGTGAGCGTTTTCAGGCGTTCGAGCAAAGTCTTCAGATCGGTCGCCCCCAGCGCCTGAATAGCCGCCTGATCCAGGGTTGCTGTCGGATCTACAGTGCCGACCGCGCTGCCGGCGGTCCGTTGGCCCGTGATGACGATGTCGTCCTTGCTGGAAGACGGTGCCTCCAGAGGTATTTCCTGAGCCGTTCCCGCTCCAGGAAATGCCGCACTCCCCGCGAGACACGCGAGCACCATCCGATGAGGGGGAACCTGTAACCGGTACCTCATGAGACGCAGGTCACGATGGCAGGAGTGTCGAGCATGGTCACGGTCTCGCGAGTGGGTCGGTCACGAGTGGAGCGAGCTATCGTGTCCGGAATGCGGCGCTTTCCGGAAACATGAGAGGCGTTAGCACAGTTTGGTTCGTTCTCGATGTATCAGCGGACGAAATCTGGACCTGCCAGCTAGCCCGTGATGAGTCTTGATCAGGCTGACACAGATCACTTGCGGCCGAACAATCCTAAAAACGCCATTTGAACGTCACGGCAGCAGCGGGCGTCGTAGCAAGTGGCTTTGGTGCTGGTTAACGTGGATGATGTTAGCGTTAAGGTCGAGCGTGCCGGCCGCGCCGAACCCAGGGAAGGTGCGGCCGGTGTGCGCATAGACCGCGACGAGGGTCGGTACCTGGCTCGCGCCGTAGATCCGCTCCGCGCAAAATCCGGTCGCGCCGGGAACGCGGTAATAGCGTACGCCGCGGCAGGGCTTGCCAGCGGACGGGATGCCGGGCGTCATGTTGTGAACCCAGCGCGTCCGGCTGTTCTTCGGGCCGGGGCCGACCGGCCCCGCATCGACGGGCCAGGCGACTTTCAGCTCGCGCACGTTGGCCGCGTTGATCTATGTCAGAGGGCTGAAACGGCTAGCGGCCTGATCGTTGCCGAACGCGATCCGTCGCCACGACCTATGTTCGTCAGCGGGCTGGCGAGCAGTCCGGGTGCGGACGGCTGAACGCCGCGGTAGCCACTCTGGCTGGGGATCAGCCGATCCCATCGCATGCAGACCAAGACTTGCGACAATGGCGAGCGCAAGGCCGCCGCCGGCGATCAACATGGTGCGACGAACGCTGCGTTGGCCACTCCGCAATCCGCGCACGGGCGGCGGGAACAGGAGCAGTCAAGAGCCAGCGGCGCGAGCAGTCGGGGTACGAGCTGCCGGCCATCGACGCCGACTTCCCACAGGCCAATGTCCCGGCGATGAGCAGGGCCAATCCCGCGATGCCGAATGCCGCCGTTACCCCGTATCGTATCGATCGGGCGATCAGGCCCTGCTTGCGCTTCATCGTCGCCATCGTGCTGAAACTCCCCCGTCCATCGCAGACGTGAGGCCTTTTGCTCCCGCGACTAAGGCCATGGCCTCGGCGATGTTGGAATAGGCACCGCAGCGGCAGATGTTGCCGCTCATGCGCTCGCGCATCTCGAGGTTCGTCGCGACCGGCTTGGTCATCAGATCGCCCTGCGCATGACTCGGGATACCACGCTTGATCTCGTCGAGGACCGCGACGGTCGCGCAGATCTGTCCCGGCGTGCAATAGCCGCACTGATAGCCGTCATGCTTGATGAAGGAGGCCTGCATCGGATGCATCTTGTCCGGCGTGGCAAGGCCCTCGATCGTTGTGATCTCGTCGCCCTCGTGCATCACCGTGAGGCTGAGGCAGGAATTAATCCGGACCCCGTCGACCATCACGGTTCAGGCACCGCATTGGTCGTGATCACACCCCTTCCTGGTGCCCGTCAGATGCAGGTGCAGGTGTTCGCGCAACGCGTCGAGCAGGGTCGTCCGCGGATCGAGACTGAGCTCGCGCTTCTCGCCATTGGCTTTGAAACGCACCGGAATGTTCGGCGTCGCGTCTGCCTTGGGCAGCGCTGTGGTGGCGGCACCGGCTGGCATGCGACGATCACGGCGGTCGCCACGCTTCCCGCGAGCAGCCCGCGTCGCGAAAATTCCATTTCAGATACGCTGGGCATGGCCTTCGTCTTCCTTCCTGCCGAACCGCGCGTCCGCGATAAGGGTCTTATCTGCATCAAAGACTGTTGCGGGCTGTAATGCACCGCCCCCGCGTTCGGAGCGTGCATGTTTTTCGATGAAACCTTGAGGATGGCTCATGGTCGGAGCGGCGGGCGCTGTCCGTCGAAGGCGATCACCGCTTTGTACGCCTGAACCACCGGCGCCATGATCGAGAGCGCTAGCGTCTATGGATCGCGTGTCGCCTTGATCAGGCCTACCGGTCCGATCACCCGCGCGGTGTCACCCGAAATCGCGCCAGATTCGAGCAGGCGCCGCTGGCGTTCGAGATGCGTGCGCATGCTGCCAATCGCACCGACGAAAACGGGCGCTGTTCCAGGACCTGGAGCAAGGGGTGCCTCCCAGTCGTGATCGTGGAACAGCGCCACAACGGCCGTCCAATGCGACCACCAACCCGTCGACGCGGCCGACGAAGCGGAAAACTCGGCGGACAGGCCCTCCCGTGCGTCCTCCACCAGCGACCCCTGCGGGCTCCGCGCCATGCCCCATGACGACCAGCCGCAGGACCGGATCGTGCTCACAATTAACGCCGTATTGCGCCATTGCGCGCGATCGTCTTCATCCGAACGGGCAGCAGTCAGATCGCCGTCAAGGGTGAACTGGAGCGTGAGCGGCACGCGCTGTTCCAGAACGGCAATGGTGCAATCGATCTACTGGCGATCCGGTGCTGGCATGAGCAGCAGGTCGATGCCCCGCCGCAGGGCAAACGAATGTCGATATTACGCGAGCCGTCGCCGTAGCGCACGTGTTGCGCGCGCCGTTCGGCAAGGACCTCCTGCGCCTCGGCGCTCACCGCGGCTTCGACGCACCCGCCGGAAAACGACCCGAGCAACCGTCCGCTTTCGACGACCGCCATATGCTCGCCCGGCGCGCGCGCCGCGCTGCCGGTGACGTCGGTCAGCATCACCAGCGCAGCCCGCTCTCCGCGCTCGACACAGTCGCGCAGGAAGCGCAGGATCGCCAGCGACTGTTTCATGCAGCTACGACCTGCGCATGCCCGGCCACGCCGCGGTGGGCGCGCCCAATCGCCAAGGCTGCGACTGCGGCTACTGCAAGGAGGCCGGCGCTCATCAGGAATTCGGCGCGCGGTCCGGCCGTATCGAAGACGATGCCTCCCATCGTCGCGCCGAGCGTAATCGCAAGCTGCACGATCGCCACCATGAGCCCGCCGCCGGACTCGGCTTCGTCGGGCACAGTGCGCGCCAGCCATGTCCACCACGCAACCGGAGCGGACGTGCCCGCAAAACCCCAGACCGCGAGCAAAATCCCGACGGCGACGACCGACGTACCAACGACTGTCAGCGCCACCGCTGTGGCCGCCATCAACGCCGGCAACACGGCGAGCGTGAGGAACAGCCCCCCGTTCAGCACGCGGCCGATCAGGACCGTGCCGATGAACCCGGATACACCGAGGATGAGCAGCATGATCGACAGCGCCGCCGGCGAGACATGCGTCACCTGCTCGAGGAACGGGCGGAGATAAGTGAACAGCGAGAACTGTCCGACGAACAGCGTCGCGACAGTCAGCAGGCCGAACACCACGGCCGGTCGGCGCAGCAGCGCGAACATGCCGCGGGCGCTCTGCCGTTCGGCAACCGGAAGGCTCGGTAGCGTGACGGTCTGCCAGATCACGGCGGCAACCGCGACCGGAACCACGCAGAAGAATGCCCCGCGCCACCCGATCAGGCTGCCGACAAAGCTGCCCAGTGGTGCCGCGAGCACGGTGGCAAGCGCATTGCCGCCACTGATGACCGCGAGCGCCTTCGGGACTGACTGGATCGGCACCAGTCGCATCGCGACCGCAGCGGACATTGACCAGAATCCGCCGATCGCGACGCCGAGAAGGGCGCGCCCAGCCATGAACACCAGATACGTGGGCGCAAATGCGACGATGGCGCCGGACAACGCCAGCAAGCTGGTCAGGACGAGCAGCACGATCCGGCGGTCCATCCTGCCCAGAACCGCGGACAGCGACAGGCTGGTAATGACCGCGAACAGTCCGGACACGGCAATCGCTTGTCCGGCCCTGCCCTCGATGAGGTTCAGCGTCTGGGCAATCGGGCTGAGCAGGCTGACGGGCATGAACTCGGACGCGATGAGCACAAAGCTGCACAGCGCCATTGCGTACACCGCGCGCCAGCGGGCAGGCTGATCGTCGATGCGTGCGGCATCTGTGTACGCAACAGCGGCGATGGGACTTGCCATGATGGCTCTCCTGATTGTGCCAAATGTGCCCGGACCCGTCGTCGAGGGGGATCACGACGGATCCGGGCGCTCGCGCCGGACTGGTTCGGGGACGAACGGTAAGCTGCGAAGAACCGTAATTTAGCGGAAGACGATCCGACCGACAATTCAGCCGGACGTTGATGCCTTGGTGAGCGTTGCTCATGCACGCGCCCGTAAAACCCTAAACCGTCAGGCTGGAGTGACCCGATACCGAAGCCAGACGATCCCGCCGTCCATGACCCATCAAAGCGAGGTCATCGATCGGCGACCGCTCCGAAGTCGACCCGCTGGAACCATCGAAGACCGCCGGAGCACCCGATGCGCCATCGATCGCGAGAACGAGCATCAGGCTGATCTCGTCAATGAGGCAGGCGCGAAGGAACCCGCCTCCTTCGAGAAGCAGGCGGTCGATCCCGAGTTCGGCACCGAGGATCGCGACGACCTCGTGCGGCTCGAGGTTGGTCTCGCCGGCAAAGACGTAGCCGACGCCGTCCTCACGCAATCCCGCGAGCTGCGTGTCGGATGCAGCCTTGGTTAGGCGACGACGATCGGATTCCCGCCAACGTCGCTGCGTCCCCAGGCGATCTTGCCCTGTGCGCCCAGCGCGACGCCATGCGCCTCGGCACCAGTCTTTGGCAGCCACGCCGTCCGGGAAAACTTCACTTCCGGACGGTCGGGGTAGGCTTCTCGCTTGGCGAATTCCTGGCCCGTGACACGTCCGACGAGCCACGATCCGCCACCAAGCCGGTCATGCAGTTACTCGTATATCTCGTGCGAATGCGCGCCGCTCGGCGTCCAGCGTTCGGGCAGGATCCTGCCGTCGATGCTGCTGGCCATGTGACAGATGATATGCGACTTCACGTGCGAGAATCCGGGAACTGACTTTAAATCTATACGAATGGAACGACCGCGGCGGCCCGTCAGCCCAATGAGGGTGCTGCATCGGATCGGTGAGGGGTTTTCATGGAAGCGGCATCGCCCAGCTTCGTTCTTGACCGTATCCGTGGCGACCAAGCCGCCTCAGCGTCGAAGAAATCAAGATGGCCGACCAAAGCCAGAGCTACGCAGGCAAGATCGCCTTCATCATCGGCGCCGCCAACGGTATCGGCCACACCACCGTCATGGCCTTCGCCTTCGCCAAGGCTGCTGCCCACGTCGCCGTCGTCAATCTGAACGGTGACGGCGTGGCCGAGGTCCTCACAGCGATCGAGGCAGCGGGAGGCAGCGGGATGCAGCGCCGTCGGGATCACCTGCGATGTATCGAAGGGCGACGACGTCCGCACCGCGCTCGACAGGACCGTCGAGGCCTTCGGCGGCATCGACATCGCCTTCAACAGCGCAGGGATCGAGCAGCAGCATATCCCGCTGGCGGACCTTCGCGAGGAGGATTTCGACCGCATGACCGCGGGCGATCTGCGCGGCGTGTTTCTGTGCATGAAGTACCAGATCCCGCTGATGCAGAAGCGTGGCGGCGGCGCGATCGTCAACACCTCGTCGGGCGCCGGCGTCGTCGGGATCGCGGGGCAGGCGGGGTACGTTGCAGTCAAGCACGGCGTGATCGGGCTGAGCAAGTCGGCCGCGCTCGACTATGTCGGCGACAACACCCGCGCGAACGTCATTTGCCCCGGCATCATCGAAACGCCGATGATCACCGACCGCGTGTCAGCGGCATCGAGGAAGGCCAGAAGAAGCCGATCGCGCAGGAGTCGATCGGCCGCATGGGCAAGCCCGAGGAGATCGCCGCCGCCGTCCTCTACATGGGCTCGGACGCCGCGGCGTTCATGGTCGGCCAAGCTATGGTGGTCGATGGCGGCCAGACCGTCGGTTTGGGTGGCTGATCTCGGTCAGCGATCATGGGTGGTCGGCGGCGGATTGTCGGTCCCGAGCGAGGATGCTGTCGCCATACTCGCTCGGGCTAGTCCTGGATCGGTACGTCAGCGGATTGCATCCCGTCGATGAAGTGCCTGTCGATTGTCTAGGCTAGCCCTTTCCTTGAAAGGAGATGTCGCGACGATCAAGGCGCTTCGCTCCGATGGGTAAGGATTTCCTATGGCGCTAGGAAGCGTCGCGCGATCGAGCCGACGAGTTCGTTTTGTCGGTACGCACCCAGACACGGCGGCAGCCCCCTGTGAATATTGCAGATGCCTGTCTGTGGGTTTTTCCGAGGGGTGCTCATCTGCACCATGCGCTTTATATCCGTCCGCTATATTTGCGAACGATGAAGCAGGCGTAAATCCTGGATTCCCGTGATTTCCAGCTATGCTGGTGACCCCTACGGGAGCACTAAAGAGCTCCGCACCTACAAAGGCGAACTTAGAAGCGTTTGTGTTCCCACGGTTTTCTGTCACTCGGTGTGAGACAGCGGTGCGAGACAACGCATCAACCGGAGGATATTTTGGCTGCTCATGTAAGATACGTTCGGACGCGCGACGGGGTGTACCAATACGAAAGACGCGTACCAGCACGAGTGCAGCGTGACGCCCGTCGTTTCTTTGATGCCTTCGGCGGCAAGCACCTGTTTAGGCGTTCGCTTGGCACCAAGGATGCGGGCGAAATGTTTTCTGCCGCGCAGGTCGTTCATCAGGAATTCGAGCAGTTGGTGAGTGGCGCAAGCGGCAAGGTAGGACGCCGTTTAACGCCGATCCATAATCCGATGCGGAACGTAACCGACGAAGACCTGGCGGCCATCTGCGACCGCTACACAGGGGTAATAGCAGAGCCCTTCGAACGTATGCGTCGTTTAGCTAACGTTGACGCCGCCGCCGCCGCCGAGTTTGACCGTATGACCGACGCGTTCGAGTCTGATGCCGAGGATATCAAGCAAGGTTTACGTTCCCGCCACGGCGATAATGACGGTCCGACCTTGCAGCCTTTGACGGAGGCAAGACACCTCGTCCAGGAGGAAGGCTTTAAGGCCGCAGACCATAGTGAAATGTTCGGCGCCATCGTCGAGGCCGTTCGGATAGGCATGGAACGGGGCTACAAGCGGGTAGGAGAGCTTGCGGGTGGCGACGGTGTTCCGATAGTGCCAAGGGAGGATAAGCCTTCTAAGCCCTCGCTAAACCCTACTCTGTCGGACGCCGTCGAACTGTATCTACAAGAACGTGACCCAGCTACAAAGACAAAAGCGGAAACCCGTCTCGCGTTGCGGCAGTTCGAGGAAGTCGTGGGTCGCAAATCCCTTGCGGCGATAACCCGACAGGATGCCCACCTGTTTGTGCAACATCTTGCGAAGCAAAGCGTCGGCGGGAAAACAAAAGGTAGCATAGTAAGAAAACTGTCAGAGCAAAGCATAAGTAAGCGACTGAGAATGCTAAGCTCTGCAATCTATCATGCTAGAGACACAGGTAGGTTTAGCGGTGAGAATCTTTTGGCGAATGTTCGTTTAGGTAAGCATGTTCAGCCTACGGACCGGGCCGTGATGCCTGATAAGCGAAGGCTGCAGATAAGCGAGCTAAATAAGATATTCGCACACCCTTGGTTCGTCGGGTGTAAGTCAAAGACCGAAACCCATTTACCGGGAGATTGTCGCCTTACCGGTAGCGAATATTGGGTGCCAATAGTTGCGCTTCTAACGGGATGTCGCGCGGGCGAGCTAGGAGGGTTAAAGTTATCCGAGGTTCGACTAGAGGGTGACCTTCCTCATCTGCTTATTAGAAATAATGAATGCCGCAGGACAAAGAACGGGCGAACCCGCTGCGTCCCGATTCTCGATGCTTTAATGGATCTTGGCTTTCCGGCCTACGTCGAACGGGTGCGACGTAGCGGCGCTACCCGTCTGTTCCCGGACTGGATCGCGATAAGGCCCGCCGGAGGGGGTGAGGGGGCATTCCCGGCTTGGTCAAACGCTCGTATCATTCGTGCGTTTAATCGCACTGTGGTTCCTGCCGCCTTAGCGGACACATTGGCACCTGACGTAAGACGGGAGGTTACCTTCCACTCCTTACGCGGCGCGTTCAAGGCCATGATCGGTACGACAAACGCCTTGCCGGTTAACATCGTTCACGAGGTTATCGGGCACGCCAAAGGCGAACTTGATAGTCGATATATTGGCGAAATAACAATTGAAGAAACCTATCCTATAATGCGTGCATGTAGGTATCCAGGGTTAATAATACCGCCGGCGCCGTAATATATTTGTTCTAATAATCGCTATATAGTAATTCGCGATATATTAATGCTATGAAAAATGCACTTGAAGTAATCGATCTGTACAAGAGCTTTGAACCGCACCGGTCATATGTTAATTGTATTTATCGCCATTTTGCGATAAGCCAAGGAAACAGTATGACATTAAGTGAATTGCATAAAGAGATTTTAGATTTAGAAGTTAGAGTTCGAGCGTTTGGATTGACTGGCACGGGGCCATTTAGTCCGTACCTTATTAAAAGCATAGTAACTAAGATTGTTAAAATCCAGCAGGAAATAAAAGGCACTTTAGTTGCTAATGAATCCATCAACATGATTAAAAAATGTAAGCTAAGCTGACTTTTAATATGTCTTTAGAAAGTATATAATTAGCACAGTAGCGCCGTGACTGGCGATAAACATACCCACCGTAGATTAAGAACGGCGATACCGGAATTCTAGACCGGCGCTATGAGCTAGTGGGAGCGCGGGGAGGATCGAGCAGTGGCGTTCGGTTAAAGCCCTAGGAGCGTTTATAGCGTGTTATCCTTAAAAGACCTAAAGAAGGGAGCTCTGCGTCTTGTCGCAACTCCCTATCCCGGGTGAGTAGAAGTCAAGAGCGAGTTCGGGATGCTTCCAGCTTAGGCTGGATAACCGGAGGTCGCTGGAAGGCGACGGATTAGGAATGTGATGGATCGGTCTAAGGCTCCCGCCGATCTGCTTAGTCAGCTACATCATTCCTCGACTCATCGATGAGAATAACCCTCGATAAATCACCCGCACCATTCCCTGCATAAGGATGGCTTAATCGCTATCTGTTCGGAGTGGTGCGGGGGAATATTCATGCTCAACGAATGGTAAACGCTATCCCCTTGGGGGGGGGCGTGATACTAAATTAAACTTATAAAACAATGATATATAAATAATAGTCTAAATATGATGTAACTATTATAAACTTATTATAAATATAAGAATTAGTAAAATAGCAAATTCATATGCATTCCATAGCAAAATAGCTATTAAGAGTGAGCATTAAAGATATTTCGGGTAGAAAAAACTGCGAGGTGCCCTATTAACAGTTCCGGTAATATCTAGGACTTAATAGTCGATCAATAAAAGAGATGTATCAAATAGTTTATATTATACGTGAGAAGGGTATGCTAGAAATCAATAATTCTAAATCGCAGTTAAGGCTTCGGGCGATGTCCGCGAACTCGACAACGTCCAATCGCCGCTCCCCTATCTCGTACCGCGATACGAACTGCTGATGCCGCCCAAGGCGCTCTGCAAGGCCCTCTTGGCTAAGCTTCGCCGCTTTGCGTGCGTCGATTAACAGACCGATTAGCGCCCGATAGCGGGGGTCTTGAAAGCCCTTCGTAGTCGAGGTCGGTCCAGTCGCCATGCGACCTTCCCTGCCGGGTATTGTGAATCACACAGAAACCGTGTGAAACAGCGCCGCCGGTTAGTCGTGAAGGCTGCCGTTAAGGGGGACGCATGAACTACGCCGAGGCAACCTGTCCAGAATGTGCAGAGACAATCAAAGCGGCAGCTAAGGTCTGTAAACATTGCGGGTATCGCATCGACGCCGAGCTTCCTGCCTCCCCCGTCCTTGCCGCCGAATTGACAGACACCTTCGTCCACCGACCGATGCAGTTCAAACCGTGGCACGCGCTCGCGGGCGTAGCGGCAACAATAGCCGTGGTCGGCGGCGGCATCTGGAATTCGCGGCAAATAGACGAACGGTTTCGAGCCGACAGCCCTACCGTAGAAGCCGCCGGAATAAGCTTTTTCAAGAAGGACCTTAAGGACCCAGCAAGCGCGCAGTTCGTCGATTTGTCGTCCTCTACCGGCTGCCTGACCGGAAAGTTCAATGCCAAGAACTCGTTCGGAGCGTATACCGGGTTCGTGGACTTCTATTACGACGCCCGAAAGAGGGCGGGGCGAACCTCACCGGGAATGCCAGCTACGGGCCTTGCGAATGCCAGCGCCTTTGATGCGGGGCTTAAAGATTACGAGGCGTACAACCGGGAGGTGTCCGTTTGCCTATCGGATGAAGCTGCTAGTTAGTTTGTGTTCCGATCATCTACGCTAACCCGGTGGCATCAATCGTCGGCTCAACTGTACTATAGGGTGCCAGCCCGATGTCAGCTGGCAGTGTTTAGGCCTTCGAATGTGCGATAGGTGCGGGCGTCTCTCTTTGCCTCTCTAAGCGCCTTGTAATGGGCCTACACGGCACGCTTCTCCGCGCGCTGTACCGCCGCGCGGGAAACCCCATACTGTTTCGCCAACATGCCAAGCGATGCGCCTTGTCTCCTAGCAGCTACGATCGCGGCTTGCTGGTCAAAGGAGAGCGCTTGCGGACGCCCTAAAGCCTTACCTGCTTCCTTCGCCCGGCTAAGGCCAGCTTGCGTCCGTTCGATAAGCAAATCGCGTTCGAACTCTGCGACGGCGGCTATAACACCCATTGTCATGCGCCCGGCGGCACTGGTGAGGTCCACCCCGCCAAGAGCGAGGCAATGCACCCGAACTCCCGTCGTAGCGAGCATGTTGACCGTTGTGCGTAGATCCATCGCATTACGACCGAGCCGGTCTAGCTTGGTTACGATAAGCACGTCGCCAGCTTCCAGCCGGTCGACTAGCTTTGCGAAGCCGTTACGCTCCATTGCTGCGACCGACCCCGACACGGTTTCCGTAACGACGCGCTTAGCATCAACGTGAAACCCTGCCGCCTCGATCTCTCGCACCTGATTGTCGGTGGTTTGATCCACCGTGCTGACTCGACAGTATCCAAACACGCGGCTCATCCAACGACTCCGTAACGATAACGTGCATCGAAACTACCGCTGTATTGAAACCGAGTCGAGTCTATTATTAGTTACACACTGGGAGTGTGTATCGGAACCGACCGTTTTCAATCCACAACCGTCTATGGCACTAGGAGTGCATGCGGTCCCTGCCGAACATGGATGGGGCCTAAGTTTAAGACTGAGCTTTCATGCCTCTTCCGCTATCCGATAGTCGCTCACAACCCGGTCAAAGAGTTCGGCTTTAATCGTCAAAACTATCTCTGCGGCCCTATCGTCGTGAGCACGCATGATCCCTCGCAGGCAGTGGTCCACCGAATCACGAACCGCCCTGCTGTGATCGTCATCAGGATATGAGCCGGTATTTTTTGATTCAATGTAATAGCAGGCAATCGCCGCCATTCTCAGATCAGAGTCGGCTTTCATCGCACGAAGCATGTCTGCCCACACGCCGTCCGGGGGATTAGACAAATCATCACCGACGGACATGGGTCGCAAATGTTCTACGCCGGCCTTCTTCACATAATCGGCTATTACGCGAAGATTGATTTCCGCACGTCCTCTAGAAAGGCCAGGAATAGAAAAGAAGTGGGTGTACTTGCCTGATGCAGATAAAACGATTGCCGAAAGGCCGTCTACCTCAAGCGTGGATAGCGGTCGAGAGTTGTGTAGATAATCGAGGCCAAATTTAGTAACGGATTGCTTTTTAACAAAGCCTGTCCATTCAAAATATTTCCTCGCTGAACCTTCCCGCGAGGCTATCTCCTTCTCGACTATTGGTAACAGCTGCGCACGGATCGCTGTCACTATTTCGTTCGGAAGCGTCCTATGGATCGATGTAGCCTGTCGATTGCTAAAGTACCCGAAGCGTCCATCAAGGCAGGCTACTGTAAACTCGCGATATGATAGGTCGCTTTCCGATGAGGACACCAAGTGCGCCGTGATGGCATCTGACAGGAAGTCCCGACGTTCTTTGGCTCCACTCAAAACAAGAGGCATACTATCCATGATCCTGCGATCACCAGCCTCGACGAGCTGTTTCGCGCTATCAAGAATTGTAACGATAAGCATTCGGATCGAAGGCTCAGAACCAATAAGAAACTCTAAGCACCGTATCGCAAATGCGACTGTTGACGATTTGCTATCCAGTGAGCTGCTAGAGTCTGTCATGGCGGCAACAAGCAAAGCAATCGACTCGTCTTCGCGGCGCTTATTTCGATATGATTTTATCTGTAAGGCGAGTCTCGAAACGACATCCCATTCCTCATTCTGGATATGAGGCAATAATTCGTCAAAAAGCTCTCGAACGCTATCAAACTCGTCGCTTATATACTTCGCAAAAAAGTACTCTAAAAAGGTCTGATGGGTAAAGGAGAATACGTTGTCTCCTTTCTCTGTCATTACCCATGACCGTTCGACGATGAAATTTACTAATGCTTTAGCTGCTTCATGCGCCTGTGCATTGCTTTCGAGCACCGTTACTAAGTAATCCTTTGCCGTCTTTTCAAGCCACGATGCCGGAACGCCCCCTGCGAGAGCCTCGTCTTCGAACAGCTTAGATGCCAAGTAGGCGAAGGTTTGAAGTCGGTCGAATGTCTCGGGTATCGCGACGATGATGTCTCTGTCTTGGTCCCAGCGCTCGAACATCAAGCTGGCGCACTCCTGGTAGATTTCAGGTCGGTTAGATGGTACGTCGTCTCGATTGTTAAAAATCCACATCATCAGGCCGAGCATCAACGGGTTCTTGCGTAGATCTCCCGCATTCTGTGCAGTCTGTGACATGAACTTTGCGGAGGCACGTCTAGCTTCTGCAATGCTCTTGCGGGCCACTTGCTTGATGAAGCGTTCGGCATAAACGGAGACATCGTTATCCTGAAACTCTCCGAGAATGAACGTCTCGTATTCGTCAACAGGTAGAGGGGCTTTGTCATAACCAATTTCGCGTGAGGTTACTAGAACCTGACAGAGGGGGTACTGGTTTGTAAACTTAACAACCAAGTCTACAAACTGCCGTCGGTTCGCGGTCTTAAGTATTTCATCAAGGCCATCGAACGCCAGAAGAATCTGCCCTGTTCCGAGTAAGAACTCGAATGCTTGTCCGAGAAGCTTTTTGTCGGCGTAAGCTCCATGAATGAGGTCGTTGATGATATAATCAAAAATACCAAGTTGATGGTTGTTCACCCTAGCGCGCTCGTAGTCGCGTAATATGACGCGTATCGGCAGTCGGTAGGCGATACCCTCGTCCGAAGAGGATACGGCCTTCTGCGCGTTGTTTGCAGCGGCGTAACAGAGGCTTTGAAGGAGTGTGCTCTTTCCCCCGCCTGGATTGCCGAGCACTACAACGCGGGATAGCCCGGACAAGTCGTTTAGGGAAACAGATGTTAGAGACGTTTCGATCTCTGATCTTCTTTGGTGAACATTAACCGAATTAGAGCGTGTAGACCCATATTCCGAGATCAGCGCCTCGGTAAACGAGGTCACAATGGAACGATTCGCCTCTGGGTCCCGGTTTGAAAGGCGGGGTGGTATGTATATCTTACCGATATCAACTTCTTTACGCCCGCCACTCGTTTCGACCTTAATAGTTTTAAATTCACTTATGGCTGCTCGAACTAATTTAGGTACGATCTCGTTAACAACATCACTGTCGGGCCTGTGCTTAATCGATGCAACTATACTGTTAACAGAGCTTTCGATGGTCTCGATGCTACGAGAAACCGTCTCATGGCAAGCCTGGATGATATCGCACAGCATGGGGTCATTAGTTAGGTATTTAGCTGATAGAGAAAATGAACCGTAAACCTGATCGTACAATACGTTCCCGTTAGCGGCGTCTTGACCGGTCTCCGATACAAATAGTTCGGTAAACGACTTTTTCAGACTAGGAGTGTCTGAGCCGACTAAGGCAGCATTAAATACTGCAGTAATGAGCGGGCTTGCCTCGAAAGTCCTTAAAAAACTGTCTATCGTCGTCGTGAACTCGCCCCGCCATGATCCTTTAACAATCTCGAAATCGTCTATCAGTTTTTTTGTCGCGGCATCGTCTTCGATTCCCTTTAGCGCCTCGTCAATCTTGCGGAGCCGAGCGATCTTTTGAAAGGCGAGGGAGCCAGCTTTTACGGCGGCAGAGCCACCGAGTTTAAGTACACTAAGCGCATCAACCATACGGCTCTCCTGTCGAGCAGAAGGTATGCCATAGCTGCTCGGCTGCCAACGCCTTTCCGGACCGAAGGCTAGCTTCCCTCGAAGCAATACTAAGGGACAATCGTACGCTATTTCTGTGAGATAAAACTGTGAGACAATGTCTTCTCGTCCACCGCTAAGTGCTTGAAAAAGCACCAATGGTGACCCCTACGGGAATCGAACCCGTGCTTCAGCCGTGAAAGGGCCGCGTCCT
>JAZKCH010000041.1:0-14526 GCA_040388215.1 Pseudomonadota bacterium
CGGTGTTCACCGAATTGCTGGTCGGCGAGGATTTCCAGCGGCTGGTCGGGTTCTCGAGCGCGGACGAGCGCGACTGGTTCCGGTTGCTGACCGGCGTGCAGGGGGTCGGTGCACGCGTCGCGCTCGCGATCCTGTCGGCGCTGGAGCCTGTCGATCTCTCACGTGCGATCGCCAGTGGTGACAAGGCGATGGTCGCGCGGGCGAACGGCGTAGGGCCGAAGCTCGCGCAGCGGATCGTGATGGAATTGAAAGACAAGGTCGGCGGCATCGCGCTGGGGCTCGGGCCGGCGGTGGTCAACGCCGCGCCAGGGGCGTCCGCGGATGCGGTGTCGGCGCTGCTCAACCTCGGGTTTCGGCCGAACGAAGCGAGCGTCGCGGTGGCGGCTGCGGACGAGGAGCTGGGGCCGGGGGCTTCGCTCGATGCGCTGGTCCGGCTGGCGCTGCGCAAGGCGTCGAAGGCGTAGTTTCGGACCCGTTCGGTTGGTTCTTAAGCCTGGTCTCACTCCCCCCTTCCGTTCGCCCTGAGCGAAGTCGAAGGGTGTGCCCCAAGAGAAGGTGCTTCGACTTCGCTCAGCACGAACGGAAGGGGGGCTTTGTTTCCCAAAGTCCCAGTCTCAGAGTGCACTCGGCAGCGGTCGTCCGGCAAAATGCGCGTCGAGGTTCGCGATGACCAACGCCGCCATCGCAGCCCTGCCATCGACGGTCGCGCTGCCTTGATGGGGTGACAGGACGACCTGATCCATCGTCTTGAGCGCATCGGTAACGGCAGGTTCGTCGGCGAACACGTCAAGCCCCGCGCCGGCGATCGTTCCGTCTTCGAGTGCCGCTACCAAAGCAGGTTGGTCGACCAGACTACCGCGAGCGATGTTGACGAGGATGCCGTCCTCGCCGAGCGCCGCGAGAATCCCGGCGTCCACGATGTGCGACGTCGCATCGCCACCCGGTGCGGCGATAATCATCACATCGCACGCCGCCGCAAGCGAGGCGATGTCGGCATGGAACACGCCTGCGAAATCCGGCTTGGCGGAGCGTGCGGTATAATGGAGTTCGGTCGCGAACGGCGCGGCGCGCCTGGCGATGGCCTTGCCGATCCGGCCCAGCCCGAAGATGCCGATCCGTCGCCCGCTGGCGCGTCGAGAAAGGTCGACTTGCCACCCGCCGTCGCGCACCGCGCGATCGTTCGCGACGATCCGCCGCTGCACCGCCAGCATCAGTCCGATCGCGAGGTCTGCGACATCGTCGGTCAGCACGTCAGGCGTCGTCGTCACCGCGACCCCGCGGGCCCTCGCGGCGGCCAAGTCGATCCCGTCATGGCCGACGCCGTGGATCGCGACGATCTCCAGCGCGGGAAGGCGACCGAGCAGCGCCGTATCGACCACGTTGGTCCCGCCACCGACGATCGCCCGCGTCGTTATCGGCGGATCCTCGCGGTGCAGCGTAAAGCGCTCGGCGAGCGTCGCCTCCAACGCGGGCGAGACTCCGCCCAGCAGATACAAATCGGGATGCGCAGTTTCGTTAGTCATGCCGCCCCCATAGCCGCCTTGCCCCCTTCACCGCGAGCGCGCTATCGCAGGATGTGACCGATACAGACCGCATCCTGACCGCCGCCAAGCGCCCCGAAGACGTCGACGCCGCGCTGCGCCCGAAGACGCTCGATGAATTCGTTGGGCAGAAGGCCGCACGCGAGAACCTGCGCATCTTCATCCAGGCGGCCAAGTCGCGCGGCGATGCGCTGGATCACGTGCTGTTCTTCGGGCCACCCGGGCTCGGCAAGACGACGCTCGCGCAGATCGTCGCGCGCGAGATGGGGGTAGGGTTTCGCGCCACCTCGGGGCCGGTGATCGCCAAGTCGGGCGATCTTGCCGCGCTGCTGACCAATCTCGAGGATGGCGACGTGCTGTTCATCGACGAGATCCATCGGTTGCAGCCGGCGGTCGAGGAAGTGTTGTATCCCGCGATGGAGGACCGTGCGCTCGACCTGATGATCGGCGAGGGGCCGTCCGCGCGCAGCGTCCGCATCGACTTGCCGCGGTTCACGCTGATCGGTGCGACCACGCGGCAGGGGTTGCTGACGACGCCGTTGAGGGACCGCTTCGGCATCCCGGTGCGGCTGCAATTTTATACGGTCGAGGAACTGGAGCGGGTCGTCACGCGCGCAGCGGGGCTGCTCGGGCTGGGGATTGCCAAGGACGGCGCAATGGAGATCGCGAGGCGAGCTCGCGGGACGCCGCGCATCGCCGGGCGATTGCTGCGAAGGGTCCGCGATTTCGCCAATGTCGCGGGGCACGAGACGGTCGACGCAGGCGCGGCGGATGCGGCACTCAACCGGCTGGAGGTCGATTCGCTCGGGCTGGATGCAATGGATCGGCGCTATCTAATGATGATCGCCGACATCTACCGCGGCGGCCCGGTCGGGGTGGAGACGCTGGCGGCGGGATTGAGTGAGCCGCGTGATACAATCGAGGAGGTGATCGAGCCGTATCTGATCCAGCTCGGCCTGATCGCGCGGACCGCGCGCGGTCGGTTCCTGAATGCCGGTGGCTGGAAGCACCTCGGCCTGAACCCGCCGGCGGGGAGCCAGGACGGGCTGTTCGACGCTTAAGATCATCGGCGGACCCTTGATCGCTTCCGCTTAAACTCGTCACCCCAGCGAAAGCTGGGGTCTCCCAATTGGAGGGTGCCGGGGGATGGCGAGTCCCACGGGGATATCCCAGCTTTCGCTGGGATGACGGATTGGGGGTAGGGGGTAGGGGCTCCGATACCGGCGACGGGGCGCCTTGTAAGAAACCACACCCGGAGATCGATCGAACTTGGGTGCGACACTGCTTTTGTTGCGTGGCACCCAAGCGCTTCATCTGATAGCCAACCCGAATGCCCCTTTCGGCCGCCGCCTCCGCCCGCGAAATCCTCACCAGCCTTCACGACGTGATGGCCTCGCGCACGTCCGCGCAAGCCAAGCTCAATGCCGTCGTCGGCATCATCGCCACCGCGATCGACAGCGAAGTCTGCTCGATCTACCTGTTGCGCGAGGGTGTGCTCGAACTGTTCGCGACCCGCGGCCTCGACCAGGCCGCCGTCCACGTCACCAAGCTCGCGCTCGGCGAAGGTCTCGTCGGCACGATCGCCGAGGACGTCGAGGTGCTGAACCTCGACGAAGCCGCCAGCCACCCCGATTTCGCGTACAAGCCCGAGACCGGCGAAGACCGCTTCCACAGCTTCGCGGGCGTCCCCATCATCCGCCGCGAGCGCTCGGTGGGCGTCCTGGCCGTCCAGCACACCGATCGTCGCAAATATGCGGACGTCGAGATTGAGGCGTTGCAGACGGTTGCGATGGTGCTTTCCGAACTGATCGCCAACGCCGGCCTGATCGACACCACCGGCGGCGGCGCAGACCGGCCGCAGTCGACCGCGGCGATGCGCATCCCCGGCCAGAAGCTGGTCGATGGCATGGGCGCGGGGTTCGCGGTCTATCATCAGCCACGCATCCACATCGAGCACACCGTCGCCGAGGATACCGACGCCGAGCGCCACCGCGTCTATGCGGCGTTCGACAAGATGCGCGAGGGCATCGACCGGATGACGCGCGAGGCCGAATTCGGCGTCGGCGGCGAGCATGTCGAGGTGCTCCAGACCTACAAGATGTTCGCTTATGACGAGGGCTGGGCACGACGCATCAACGAGGCGATCGACTCCGGCCTCACCGCCGAGGCTGCGATCGAGCGCGTCCAGCAACGTACCCGCCAGCGCATGCGCCAGATCGACGATCCGCTTCTAGCCGACCGGATGCACGATCTGGAGGACCTGTCGAACCGGCTGCTCCGCATCGTCTCGGGCCAGATGGGCACCGCCGCACAGATGGGCCTGCGCCAGGACACCATCCTGATCGCGCGCAATCTCGGCCCCGCCGAACTGCTCGAATACGACAAGCGGCGGCTGAAGGGCGTGATCCTCGAAGAAGGCTCGCTGACCGCGCACGTCACGATCGTCGCACGCGCGATGGGCGTGCCCGTGCTCGGCCGCGTCCGCGACATCCGCCGTCTCGTGGCCGAGGGCGACATGCTGTTGCTAGACAGCGCCGAGAGCAACGTCTTCGCACGCCCCTCCGCGGCGATGGAGGAAGCGTTCGAGGCGCGGCTCGCGATGCGCCAGAAGCGCAAGGCGGCGTTCGCGGCGCTGCGCGACGTACCGCCGATCACCAAGGACGGCCACCGCCTGACGCTGATGGTGAACGCCGGGCTCCGTGATGACGTGGCTGCGCTCGACGTGACCGGAGCCGACGGCATCGGCCTGTTCCGCACCGAATTCCAGTTTCTCGTCTCCGCCACGCTGCCGCAGCGCGAGCGCCAGCACCGGCTGTACCGCGAGGTGCTCGACGCGGCGGGGGATCGGCCGGTGATCTTCCGCACCGTCGATATCGGTGGCGACAAGGCGCTGCCGTATCTCAACAAGGAAGATGCCGACGAGGAGAACCCGGCGATGGGCTGGCGTGCGCTGCGCCTCGGCCTGGAGCGCGACGGGTTGATGAAGGTGCAGGCGCGGGCGTTACTCGAAGCCGCCGCGGGGCGTACGCTCAACGTGATGTTTCCGATGGTCAGCGAGCCATGGGAATTCGACGAGGCGCGTGCGCTGTTCGAGGCGCAGCGTCATTGGCTGGAGGGCAGGGGGCGTAAGCTGCCGCTCGCGATCCGCTATGGCGCAATGCTCGAAGTGCCGGCGCTTGCCGAGATGCTCGACGTGCTGCTGCCGCGAATCGAGTTCCTGTCGATCGGTACCAACGATCTGACGCAGTTCCTGTTCGCCGCTGATCGCGCCAATCCCAAGCTCGCCGAGCGCTACGACTGGCTCAGTCCGTCGATTCTCCGTTTTATCGCGCGATTGGTGCCGCCGACGCGGGACGCGAAGGTCGATCTGGCGGTGTGCGGCGAGATGGGCGGGCGGCCGCTGGAGGCGATGGCGCTGATCGGGCTCGGGATCGAGCGTCTGTCGATCACCCCCGCCGCGGTCGGTCCGATTAAGGCGATGACGCGCTCGCTCGATCGCGGGGCGCTGACCGCATACATGACAGGACTGCTGGCCACCCCGCCACGCGACATGCGCGGCGCGCTGACCGCGTGGGCGACCGAAAACGGCGTCGAAATCGTCTGATCGGCGGAAAGCTGCGGTTAAGACGTTCGGTGCGTTGACACGGCTGGGGCCCTCTGAAAGACGGGTGACATGGCGGGCAACGCTACGCGCCCGTGTTCGGAGATAAGAATGGACGAGGTCGAAACCGGCCAGAACGCAGCACCGGCTCAACCAGAGCGTGCTGGCGACATTCTTCGCAAGGCGCGCGAGGCGCAGGGCCTGACCGTCGCGGATATCGCGACGCGCACGCGTGTACCGCTGCGTCATCTCGAGGCGATCGAGGCGTCCGATTATTCCACGCTGCCGTCCTCGACCTACGCGGTCGGCTTCACCCGCGCCTATGCCCGCGCGATGGGCATCGACGAGGTGCAGATCGCGAACCTCGTGCGCAGCGATGTTGCCAAGCTGGGTAGCAAGAAGCCCGAATACGAACCGTACGAAATGACCGATCCGTCGCGTGTACCCTCGCGCGGGCTTGCGATCGTCGCGCTCGGCATCGCGATCGCGGTGCTGGTGCTGGTCGGCCTCTGGTATGGCACCGACATGTTCCGCGGATCGAACAACGCCTCGACCACGACGCCGATTGCCGAGACCGCGCCGAACCCCGCCGCGCAGACCGCGCAACCGGTCCCTGCGCCGGCCACGCCCGCCAATGGACAGGTCACGCTGACCGCCTCCGACGAAGTGTGGATGCGCGTCTACGATGCCGACAACAAGACGCTGTACCTCGGCACGATGAAGCCCGGCGAGAAGTTCGACGTGCCCAAGGATGCCAAGGACCCGAAGATCAACATCGGCCGCGCGGACAAGCTGGCGGTAACGCTCAACGGCGCCGCGGCACCGGCGCTCGGCACCGGCGAACGCGCGATCAAGGACGTCGCCGTCGGTGCACCGGCGATCGCCGCGCGGATCGCGGGCACGCCCGAGCCCCAGGCGACGCCGACTTCCACGCCGACTGCTACGACGGCGTCGTCTGCGAACGCCGAGCGTCCGCGCGCAAGTCGTCCCCGTACGCCGCGCCGGCCAATGACCGAGACGCAGCGCGCCAACCTGGACGCTGCCGCCAACCCGCCGCCCGCCGCTACGGCAACGCCGACTCCGTGATGGCTGCGGACTATCGCCGGGGTCTTAAGGCTGGCGACAGGATGGGTAGTGCAGCTATACCCGGACGATTAACCAATCCACCGGGGGGTGTGGCCCATGCGTAAGTCTATTCTGATCGGCGTCTGCCTCGCCGCTCTTCTGCCCGCTGCCGTACAAGCACAAAACGTCGAGGGCCGCGTCGGCAAGCTCGAAAGCGAAATGCGCGCGGTCCAGCGGAAAGTCTTCCCCGGTGGTGCCGGTCAGATGCTCCAGCCCGAAGTGCGCGCGCCGCAGACCGAGCAGGGCCCAGGACCCGGTTCGCCCGCTACCAGCGCGCTTGCCGACGTCAACCAGCGCGTCACGTCGCTCGAACAGCAGATGACCTCGCTCACCGAGCAGATCGAGCAGAACCAGAACCGCACGCGCCAGTTGCAGGATGCATTCGACAATTACCGCCGCTCGAACGACGCGCGGATCAAGACGCTCGAGACCGGCCCCGCGCCGATCGCGGCGACTGGCGGTCCGACCGAACCCGACGACCCCTCGAACGGCGGTCCCTCGCGCCCGACGACGCGCCCCGAGACGGCGTCCAAGCCGGGTACGCCTGCACCAACCAAGGTCTCGGTCGAAAAACCCTCGACCGGCGATCCGGCGGAAGACGAGTATATGTATGGCTACCGGCTCTGGGCGGCCAAGCAGTATCCGCAGGCCGAGGCGCAGCTGAAGAAGGTCGTCGCCGAATACCCCAAGAGCAAGCGCGCCAGCTATGCGCAGAATTTGCTCGGCCGGTCGTATCTGGACGAGGGCAAGCCGAGCCTCGCGTCGATGGCGTTCTACGACAATTACAAGAAGATGCCCGAGGGCGAGCGTGCACCTGACAGCCTGCTGTATCTCGGCCAGGCACTTACCAAGCTCAACAAGCCGGCGGATGCGTGCAAGGTGTATGACGAGCTGAACGACGTCTACGGCGCCAAGATGGCGTCCGCGATGAAGGGCCAGGTCGCCGCCGGGCGCTCCGCGGCGAAGTGCAAGTAAGCAGGTTCATCGATGAATACCGGTCCCTCTGAAATCCTCTCCTGCAAGGGGAGGTGGCAGTCCGCAGGACTGACGGAGGGGTATCGCGCCATCGAGAGCGGATCACCCCTCCGTCTGGCAAGCGCCAGCCACCTCCCCTTGCAGGGGAGGATCAGCATCCTCGCTTCGGTCCCCGCCGCATGACCGAAGAAGGCCGCCGCTTCGCCGCCGACTTCGCGCGGCTGGCAAGCGACATCACCAACCCGCTGTTCGCCGTCTCCGGCGGCCCCGACAGCATGGCGATGCTCACGCTTGCACACGAAGCCCTCCCCCCCGGCTTCACGGTCGCCAGCATCGACCACCGCCTCCGCCCCGAAGCGGTCGAGGAATCCGCCATGGTCGCCGCGCATTGCGCAACGCTCGGCATTCCCCACGCCACGCTCGCCCCCAGCGAACCGATCACCGGCGCCAGCATCCAGGCGCAAGCCCGCACCACGCGCTACGCCCTGCTCACCGATCACGCCCGCGCGATCGGGGCAGGGGCGCTCGTCACCGGCCATCATGCCGACGATCAGGCCGAGACCTTCCTCATGCGCGCCGCCCGCGGCTCAGGCCTCGCCGGTCTCGCCGGAGTCCGTGCACGCACCGAAGTCCACGGAGTCACGGTGATCCGCCCCTTGCTCGACTGGCGCCGCGCCGAACTCCGCGCGATCGTGCGGCGTGCCGAAGTGCCGTTCTTCGACGACCCCTCGAACCACGACGACCGCCACGACCGTACCCGATTCCGCCGGTTGCTCGGCGAGAATGAATGGCTCGGCACGCCCAATCTCGCGCGCGCTGCGGCAGCCCTCGCCGAGACCGACACCGACGTCCGCGCGATGGTCGAGTGGATTTGGGCCGAGCGCGCCAAAGTCGGTGGCGGCGAAGTGAAGCTCGCGGTCGAGAAGCTACCCCGCGAGATCCTCCGTCGCCTTGCCCGCCGTGCGATCGGCACCGTCCGCACTGAGGCCGGCATCGTCGCCCCCGAATGGACCGAGGCGGCCAACATCGAAAGCCTGCTCGACTCGCTGATGGCCGGCAAGCGCACAACGCAAGCCGGGATCATCGCCAGCGTCCGCGGCGACGTCTGGCGCTTCCGCGAGGCGCCACCGCGCCGGATCACATAGCCGTCCGTTCACACTGATCAACGCAAGTCGCGCGTTGTTCCATTGCCATTAACTTGCGCGCGCTTATCTTGTGCGGTGAAAGGTATCGTGCACCCATGAGCGACAACGACAACCGCGGTCAGAAGCCCCAGGGCCCCGGAAACGGTGGCCCCGAAAACGGCGGCGGCAATCCTTGGATGAAAAGCCTGCTGATCTGGGTCGGCATCCTGCTCGCGCTGGCGCTGTTCGTGACCATGTTCGACGGCCGCACGGCCGCGTCGGGTGGCAATACAATCGCGTATTCGGCGTTCCTCGACAAGGTCGACGAGGGCACGGTCAAGGACGTCAACATCTCGCGCGATATCATCTCGGGGACGCTGTCCTCGGGCGAGAAGTTCAAGTCGTATCCGATCCAGGATTCGACGCTCGTGCCGAAGCTGCGCGAGAAGGGCGTTGCGATCAGCGCGAAGCCCGAAGAGGGCCCGTCGATGCTGGCGCTGCTCCTCTATCAGTCGCTGCCGTTCTTGCTGTTCCTCGGCATCGCGTTCTTCGTGCTCAAGCAGATGCAGAAGAACTCGGGCTCCGGCGCGATGGGCTTTGGAAAGAGCCGCGCGAAGATGCTGACGCAGAAGGAAGGTAAGGTCACCTTCCAGGACGTTGCCGGTATCGATGAGGCTCGTGAAGAGCTCGAGGAAATCGTCGAGTTCCTGAAGGATCCAACCAAGTTCGCCCGCCTCGGCGGCAAGATCCCCAAGGGCGCGCTGCTGGTCGGTTCGCCGGGCACCGGCAAGACGCTGCTCGCGCGTGCGATCGCAGGTGAAGCCGGGGTACCGTTCTTCACGATCTCGGGGTCCGATTTCGTCGAGATGTTCGTCGGCGTCGGTGCGAGCCGCGTCCGCGACATGTTCGAGCAGGCCAAGAAGTCCGCACCGTGCATCGTCTTCATCGACGAGATCGACGCCGTCGGTCGTCATCGCGGCGCCGGTCTCGGCAACGGTAACGACGAGCGCGAGCAGACGCTGAACCAGCTGCTGGTCGAGATGGATGGCTTCGAGGCGAACGAAGGCATCATCATCATCGCCGCGACCAACCGTCCCGACGTGCTCGACCCTGCGCTGCTGCGTCCGGGCCGCTTCGATCGCCAGGTCACGGTACCACGGCCGGATATCGAGGGTCGTATCAAGATTCTCGAAGTCCACATGAAGAAGGTGCCGCTCGCCCCCGACGTCGACGCTCGTGTCATCGCACGCGGTACGCCTGGGTTCTCGGGTGCCGATCTCGCCAATCTCGTCAACGAGGCGGCGCTCCATGCGGCGCGCAAGGGCAAGCGGCTGGTGGCGATGGCCGAGTTCGAGGAGGCCAAGGACAAGGTCATGATGGGCGCAGAGCGTCGCAGCATGGTCATGACCGACGACGAGAAGCGAATGACCGCATATCACGAGGCCGGCCATGCCGTAGTCGCGATGCACGAGGCAGCGTCGGATCCGATCCACAAGGCGACGATCATCCCGCGCGGTCGTGCGCTGGGTATGGTCATGCGTCTGCCGGAGCGTGACAGCTACAGCTATCACCGCGACAAGATGTACGCGAACCTGGCCGTGTCGATGGGCGGTCGCGTCGCTGAAGAAGTGATCTTCGGATACGACAAGGTCTCGTCGGGCGCATCGGGCGACATCCAGTACGCCACGGGTCTGGCACGCGACATGGTCACGCGCTGGGGCATGTCGGACAAGGTCGGCCCGCTGGAATATGGCGAGCCGGAGGGCGAGTCGTTCCTCGGCTACTCGTCGAGCCGGCCATCGCGCATGTCGAACCAGACTGCGCAGTTGATCGACGACGAGATCAAGCGGATCGTCGAAGGCGGTCTCGACCGCGCCAAGCAGGTGCTGAGCGATCATGTCGATCAGCTTCACACCGTGGCCGGCGCACTGCTCGAGTTCGAGACGCTGACCGGTGACGAGATCAAGAAGCTGATCGCCGGCGAGGATCTCGATCGTCCGGATCCGGGCGCGAAGGCATCGACCGTCCCGCGTGCGGGTACGTCGATCCCGAAGACGCGGCGTCCCTCGGGTCCGTTCGGGACGCCAACCCCGCTGGGGGCGTGATCCGGTTCACCCGGCAGTCACTTAAGTAACTCTATGGGCGGTCTTTTCCCGGAAAGGCCGCCCATGTCGTATTCGCGTTCCAAGGCTGTAGTCGCAGCGTTGCTCATGGTCGGCGTGGCGATGCCGGCGAGCGCGGCGATGACCGTCGGCACATTCCTGGCCCGCGCCAACGCGCTTCGCGACCAGGGGCCGATGGCGCTGATGTCGCCCGACCTCCCCGCGCTGAAGGCCGAAGCCAAGGCCGCGACCAACCAACTCAAAGCAGAACGCGCCGCCCGCGCCGCGGCGGGCAAACCACCAATTGCGTGTGTTCCCGAAGGCGAGTCGATAGGCATCATGGACATGCTCGACGGCCTGTCCGAACTCCCCGCCGCCGACCAGAAGCGCCCGCTGAAGGACGGCTACGCGAAGGTGATCGCCAAGCGCTACCCCTGCCGCTGAGGTTTCTGCGGCCTGCCAGTTACCCGCATACAGTCGTCACCCCAGCGAAAGCTGGGGTCTCCCGGTTGGAGAGTGCGCGGCCCGCTCAACGGGATCCCAGCTTTCGCTGGGATGACGCAGGAGGTTAGGGTGGATGGCGGTGTTCCCGCCCTAATCCGTCAGCCCATGCAGCAACAACAGCACGATAAACGCCAGCAAAACCGTGAACGCGAACGTCAGCAGAGCCACCGTCCTCAACGCCGCCGACCGCCTCCGTAGCGAATAGGCGCCCCGAAGCTGCGCGAACATATGCACCGGTGGCACGCACATGGCCGCCATCACGATCCAGCCCTCCGGCACCCCGATCACCCCCGCGACAATCAGCACGATCGTCAACAGCATCATGAACGCGAGCGAATAGGTCACGAAGATCGCGTGATCGTACAGGTGATGCTGCCGCCGCCACAGGAACAGGAGCGTCATGAACGGCACGGAAAGCGGAATAAGCCCCCAACTGTATTTGTAGGCGCTGGTCTGCAGTTTGTAGAGCATAAGCCCCGGATTGCCGTTCGCCTTCGCGATGCCGTGATCGAGCCGTTCCCAACCGGTCTTGAAATCGCCGAGATCGACGACCGTGCCGTAGGCGACACCATTCTGCATATCCGCCGCCACGCCGAGCGCGCGAACGGTGGTGCGAAGCGCGCTTGCCTGCTGGTCGAGGGCGGCGATCGGGTCTCCCGAATAGGTCGCACCCGCCTTCACCGCGGCCGCCTTTTGCGTCTCGATCCTGTCGAGCGCGACGCGAGCCTTCGCCGCCTCGCCCGCATAATCCGACGTCTTCCTGGAGTGTTTGTCCTCAAGGAAGTCCTTGGTCATTTCCCCGCCGACCGCACCGATCGTCGCGAACATCAGGAAGACGGTAAACAGGAACAGCGCGAGCGGCGACACGAACCGCGCCCGCTCGCCATTGACGTAGCGGCGCGTCAGCAACCCCGGATGTAGCACCAGCAACGGCAGGGTCCGCCAGATCTTGCCCTCGAAATGGAATACGCCGTGTGCGATCTCATGCCCGATCCCGTCGAGCGAGCGGTGGACGTGCGCCGATTGGCCGCAGGCGTGGCAATGCTCGCCGAGCAATCGCGTCCCGCAATTCAGACAAAGCGCGTCGTCCGGACCGTGGCCGGAATGCGCACCATGGGCCTCCCCCGCTTTCGGTTCGAACGCGCGCCCGACTAGGGCACCCGTGGCGATGTCCGCCGCTGCTCCGATATCTCCGGTCATGAGTCCCCCTGTAATATCGGTAGCGTAACGAGTTCGCGGCGTTGGCGCGAGGGGCTTCGCATGCTAACGCGCGGACCATGGCCGATGCAGAAAATCCGACCGAATTGATTGCCGAAATGGGCCGGCGCGCGCGCTCGGCCGCGTTGGTGTTGGCATCGATGCCGTCTGCGCGGAAGGCTGCGGCGCTGGCGTCGGCGGCGGAGTCTATCCGGGCAGCATCGGCGACGATCGTTGCGGCGAACGGTGAGGACATGACGCGTGCAGCCGACGCCGGTTTGTCGGGCGCGCTGCTGGACCGGTTGCGGCTGGACGAGGCGCGGGTTGCGGCGATGGCGGACGGCGTAGCGGCGGTGGCGGCGCTCGCCGATCCCGTCGGGCAGGTGATCGACTCCAGCGAGCGCCCCAACGGCCTGAAGCTATCGCGCGTCCGGGTGCCGATCGGCGTCATCGGCATCATCTACGAAAGCCGCCCCAACGTCACCGCGGACGCTGCGGCGTTGTGCGTGATGGCCGGCAACGCGGCGATCCTGCGCGGCGGTTCCGAGGCGGTTAAGAGCAACCGCGCGATCCATGCTGCACTGGTCGAGGGACTGAAAGCGGGTGGCGTGCCCGTGGAGGCGGTGCAACTCGTGCCGACAACCGATCGCGCGGCGGTCGGCGCCATGCTCAAGGCCGACGGGGTGATCGACCTGATCATCCCCCGCGGTGGCAAGAGCCTCGTCGCACGCGTCCAGGCCGAAGCGCGCGTGCCCGTCCTCGCGCATCTCGACGGCATCAACCACGTCTATGTCGATGCCTCGGCGGATCCGGCAATGGCCCAGGCGGTGGTGGCGGATGCCAAGATGCGCCGCACCGGCGTCTGCGGCTCGATGGAAACGCTGCTGATCGACAGCGGTTACGCGGATGCAGCCGCCTTGATCCAAAGTCTCGCAGCAACGGGCTGCGAAGTCCGCGGCGACGGAAGTGCACGCGCGCTCGTCCCCGAGATCGCCGCCGCCGACGCCGCAGACTGGGACACGGAATATCTCGACGCGGTCGCCTCGGTCGCGATCGTCGACGGCATCGACGCGGCGGTCGGGCATATCGCCCGCCACGGCTCGCACCACACCGACGCGATCGTCGCCGAAGACGCCGCCGTCGCCGAACGCTTCCTTACAACGGTCGACAGCGCGATCGTGCTCTGGAACGCCTCCACCCAGTTCGCCGACGGCGGCGAATTCGGCCTCGGCGCGGAGATCGGCATCGCCACTGGGCGCCTCCATGCCCGCGGCCCGGTCGCGCTCGAAGGCCTCACCACCTACAAATGGATCGGCCGCGGCACCGGCCAGGTGCGCGGTTGATTGTGATGCTCAAGGGGCATACCCTCCCGGCATGAAGACGTCCGAACCTCTGACCATCGACCTGGATGCGGAGACACTTGCATCGTTGCAGGCCGCCTCGGTTTGGCGTGGGATGTCGGTGACCGACTATGTGAAGTCGGTCGTAGAGACTGCAACGCGGAAGGACGGCGAACTCGCGGCCCTCGTCCAGGAGGGCCTCGACGATATCGATGCCGGACGCGTCTACACGCAGGAACAGGTCGAAGCCTGGTTCGAGGCGCGGCACCGCGACATAGCGGCCGAGTGACGCGTAGTATCTGGTCTGCCTCGGCACTTGCGGACCTGGGTGATATCGACCGCTATTTTCAGGACCGTTCACCGGACTTCGCGCGCAGGGTCGGCGCAAGCGCAATCGACGCTGCCCGGCTGTTGGCCGACAGTCCTTATCTTGGGCCGGCGTTCGCAGGCGAAATCCGGAAATGGTCCATTCGTGGCACGGAATACTTCATCCTCTATCGTCCCATGCCGGACGGCGTCGATATCGTTCGCGTGATGCATTCGCGCCGCGACACGCCACACGAATCATGACCCACGTCGGCATCCTTGGCGGGTCGTTCAATCCCGCGCACCGCGGCCACCGCGGCATAACGCTGGCCGCAATCGACGCGCTCGCGCTCGACGAGGCGTGGTGGCTGGTATCCCCCGGCAACCCGCTCAAGGACGCCGCGAACGACATGGCGCCGCTCCCCGCGCGCCTCGCGTCCGCACGGCGCATGGCACGCCGCGCACCCATCCGCGCTACCGATATCGAGGCACGGCTTCACACCCGCTACACGCTCGACACGATCCGCAAGCTCAAGCGACGGTACCCCAAGATTCGGTTCATCTGGCTGATGGGCGCGGACAATCTCGCCGACTTTCACCGCTGGAAGAACTGGCGCCAGATCGCCCGCGAGGTTCCGATTGCGGTAATCGCGCGTCCGGGATATGACGGGCGCGCCCTCGCGGCCCCCGCGATGGGTTGGCTGCGGCGCT
>JAZKCH010000042.1:0-9780 GCA_040388215.1 Pseudomonadota bacterium
GGCGCCAGAGCGGGCGTAGCTCAGGGGTAGAGCACAACCTTGCCAAGGTTGGGGTCGAGGGTTCGAATCCCTTCGCCCGCTCCAGTTTTCTACAGTTAAATCACTAACTTAGAGGCTGGCCGCCGAGGCCGAGGGTACCAGTTCCTTATTCTCTCGTACGTGGGCTGAGACCTAATCCGCGGGTGGACACCGCCTTGCCGGTGTCCGCGTTGAGCCCGTACGAATTCACACTATCGACGATGCAAATGCGGCGATCAAAAGCCAACATCCAAGTCATCCTGACGCCCAGATAATGGGCGGGGTGGATGATGGAGGATCGGCAATACGTGCGATGCAACCGGTACGAAGCGGAACACGCTCAATTACCGGGGCCGTCAGCCGTGCGTACGCCCGAAATCCTGGACGTCATCGTCCTGGCCCTGTTCGACGATGCTGCGGCGGATCGTGCGGGTGCGCGTGAACAGGTCGTGCAACGCATCGCCGTCGCCCCAGCGGATCGCGCGCTGGAGGTGGCTTAGATCCTCCGAGAAGCGTTGGAGCATTTCCAGCACCGCCTCGCGGTTGTTGAGGAAGATGTCGCGCCACATCGTCGGGTCCGACGCGGCGATCCGCGTGAAATCGCGGAACCCGCCCGCGGAGTATTTGATGACCTCGGACTGCGTCACTTCCTCCAGATCGCCAGCCGTCCCGACGATCGTGTAGGCGATCAGATGCGGCAGATGGCTGGTGACGGCGAGGACGCGGTCGTGATGCTCGGGCGCCATCGTCTCGACCTGCGCGCCAAGCCTGCGCCAGAATTCGGAGACACGCTCGACCGCGACCGGGTCGGCGCCTTCGGGCGGCGTGACGATGCACCAGCGGTGGCGGAACAGCGTCGCGAACCCGGCTTCGGGGCCGCTGCGTTCGGTGCCGGCGACCGGGTGCGCGGGGATGACGGTCGCGTTCGGCAGTGCCTCGGTCAGCGCGCGGACGATCTCGGCCTTGCAGCTGCCGACGTCGCTGACGACTGCATCGGCGGGGAGTTCGGCCGCGAACTCGCGCGCGACGTCGCCCATGATTCCGACGGGCACGCACAGGATCACGAGGTCCGCGTCGATCACCGCGGCGCCGGCCGAGTCTGCAACGTCGTCGCAGAAGTTCAGCCGGTCCGCGGTCTCGCGCACGCTCGCGTCGGCATCATAGCCGGTGACGCGGACCGTCGGCATCGTCGCCTGGATCGCGCGCGCCACCGACGAGCCGATCAGTCCCAGCCCGATAATGGTGACGCGCGCGAACGGCAGCATCAGGCGGCTTCGACCAACGCACGCAGCGCCGCGGTGACGCCGCGCGTTTCCTCCTCGGTGCCGATCGTGATGCGCAGCGCGTTGGGCAGGCCCTGGCCGGGTAGCCAGCGGACGATGTACCCCGCCTCCATCAGCCCGTGATAGGCGGCGTCGGCGGTCAGCTTGCCCTCGAACAGCACCAGCACGAAGTTCGCTTTCGACGGCACTGCACGAAGCCCGGCATTGCCCATCTGTTCGATCTGCTCGACGAACCAGCCGCGCCACGTGTCGTTATGTGCGCGCGTCGCCTCAACGAAACCGGTGTCGGCGATCGCCGCGACGGCCGCCGCCTGGCCTGCCGTAGTCACATTGAACGGTGCGCGGATGCGGTGCATCGCGTCGATGATCGGCGCGCAGGCATAGCCCCAGCCGATCCGCTCCGCCGCCAGCCCGTGGATCTTCGAGAAGGTCCGCGTGACGAGCACGTTGGCCTCGGTCATCGCCAGTGCGAGGCCGGCATCGTCCTCCTCCGGCGACAGATATTCGGCATAGGCCTGGTCGAGCACGAGCAGCACAGACTTCGGCAGTCCCGCATGCAACCGCGCGATTTCGGCGCGCGGCGTGAACGTGCCGGTCGGGTTGTTCGGGTTCGCGACGAACACCACGCGGGTCCGCTCGGTGACGGCCGCGAGGATCGCGTCGACGTCGGTCGCGTAGTCGCGGTCGTCGACAATCACCGGCTCGGCGCCGACGCGCCGCGTCGCGATCTCGTACACCGCGAAGCCGTAGCGAACGTGGATGATCTCGTCGCCCGGCCCTGCATAGGCGCCCGCGATGAGATGGAGGATTTCGTCGGAGCCGGTGCCGTAGATGACGCGCGCCGGATCGAGGTCGTAATGCGCCGCCAATGCCTCACGCAGTTCGACCGCGCCCGCATCCGGATAGCGTTCCAGCGTGCGGTCGGCGGCATCGAACGCGGCCTTTGCAGCGGGGCTGGTGCCGAGCGGGTTTTCGTTCGACGACAGCTTGATCACTTTGCGGCCATCGTCGGTGGTCGAGCGACCGGGCGTGTACGGCGCGATCCCCATGATCCAGGGCTTCGGCGCGGGTGCGGGCATGATGTTTGTCATGGTCGCGGGACATAGCGGGCGCGGTGCCGCGGTGGCAATGTTTGTGGTGGTGTGGGCCAGCGGATCGTCGGACCAATTTATCCTTCCCCGCAAGGGGGAGGTGGCGCGAAGCGACGGAGGGGGAGGGCAACGCAACAGGGGTTTCCCTTTCCGCCCCCTCCGTCTGGCAAGGGCCAGCCACCTCCCCCTTGCGGGGGAGGATTGAGGATGCGGCGCTGGCATGACGGCGGCCCCCTATGGTAGCGCGCGGCATGCTCGACACGCCTGCCATCGATCCCAGCATCGGCCACGACACCGACCAGCGCTTCGGCCTTGCGCGGCGCGTCACGTTGCCGGGGCCGCTCAGGCTCGACGGTGGCGTGCTGCTGTCGCCGGTCGACATTGCCTACGAAACGTACGGTACGCTCAACGCCGATGCCTCGAACGCCATCCTGATCTGCCATGCGCTGACCGGTGACCAGCACGTCGCGTCGAACCACCCGCGTACCGGCAAGCCCGGTTGGTGGACGCGGATGGTCGGCGAGGGGAAGCCGATCGATCCTGCGCGACACTTCGTCGTCTGCGCGAACGTGCTGGGCAGTTGCATGGGCTCGTCGGGGCCGGCGACGATCAACCCGGCGACCGGGCGGCCCTGGGCGATGGGGTTCCCGGTCATTACGATCCGCGACATGGTGCGCGCGCAGGCGATGCTGCTCGATCATCTCGGCGTCGGCGTGCTGCACGCGGTGGTCGGCGGATCGATGGGCGGGATGCAGGCGCTGAGCTGGCCCGCGACCTTCCCCGACCGCGTGAAGGCGTGCGTGGTGATCGCGTCGACCGCGCGTCACACCGCGCAGAACATCGCGTTCCACGAGGTCGGGCGGCAGGCGGTTATGGCGGATCCGAACTGGCGTGGGGGTGAGTATCACGACGACAACGCGCCGACCGCCGGCCTCGCGGTCGCGCGGATGGCGGCGCACATCACATACTTGTCGGAAGCCGGCTTGACCGAAAAGTTCGGGCGGCGGCTCCAGGCGCGCGACGCGAAGTCGTTCGGGTTCGACGCCGATTTCCAGGTCGAGAGCTATCTGCGCCACCAGGGGCTCGCGTTCACCGACCGGTTCGATGCGAACTCGTACCTCTATATAACGCGGGCGATGGATTATTTCGATCTGGCGGAGGAGCATGGTGGGCTGCTCGCCAACGCCTTCCGCGCGACCAAATCGCGGTTCTGCCTGGTCAGTTTCGACACCGACTGGCTGTATCCGACCGCCGAATCGCGCGCGATCGTCCAGGCCTTGAACGCAGCGGGCGCGCCGGTCAGCTTCGTTGAGCTGTCGAGCCCGTACGGCCACGACGCGTTCCTGCTGGAGGCGCCCGATCTCAACCGGGTCGTCGACGGCTTCCTGAGGGCCGGGCGATGACGATCCTCCTTTCGGACGACGTGGGAAAGCTGCAGATCGACCGCATCCATGGCTGGCTGGCGAGCAGCTATTGGTCGCCGGGGATCGAGCGGTCGCTGGTCGAACGCGCGATCGCGGGGTCGCATTGTCTTGGGGCGTACCGGGACGACGCGCAGGTCGGGTTCGCGCGCATGATCACCGACCATGCCACGTTCGCGTGGCTCGCCGACGTTTGGGTCGAGGAGTCCGTGCGCGGGCAGGGGCTGGGGCGGCGGATGGTCAGCTGGTTCCTCGATCACCCCTCGTTCGCAGGACTGCGGCGGATCGGCCTCGTCACTGCCGACGCGCACGGCGTCTATGCGGGGCTCGGCTTCCACCCGCTGGTCCGCGCCGATCGCTATATGGAACGCCTCGCGCCAGGCTTGGCCGAGCAATTGCGGACCGCACCATGACTTTACGTACCGACCTCGCCGTCATCGCCGAGAACGTCGCGCAAGGCAGCCGCGTGCTTGATATCGGCTGCGGCGACGGTGCACTGATGGCGGCACTCCGCGACACCCGCGACGTCGACGCGCGCGGGCTCGAGATCGACGCGCACAATGTCGCTTCGGCGGTCGCACGCGGCCTGTCGGTGATCCAGGGCGATGCGGATATCGACCTTGCGGGCTATCCCGACGCTAGCTTCGACTATGCGATCCTCAGCCAGACGCTGCAGACCGCGCGCGCGCCCGATCTCGTGCTCGATCACCTGTTGCGGATCGGCCGGCGCGCGTTCGTCAGCTTCCCCAATTTCGCGCATTGGCGGGTGCGGCTGTCGCTGCTGTGGGGCGGGCGGATGCCGGTGACGCGGCAATTGCCCGAGAGCTGGTACGACACGCCCAACATCCACCACGTCACGATCGACGATTTCCGTGCCTTCGTGAAAGCGCGTGGGATCACCGTCGAGGACGCGTGGTTCCTGTCGGGTGACAAGCGGACCGGCGCGGGCGCTGCCAATCTGCTCGCCGAGCATGCGGTATTCCTGCTGCGGCGATGATGGGGCGGTAACGGCCGCGATAAATGTAACACTATGTCGCCCGATACTGATGCCGATCAGTATCAGCGCGGAACCGATCGGTCGGCGACCGGTTAACACGCCGATGACCAAGACCGCCCTCATTGTCGAAGACGAGATTTTCGTCGCGCTCGACCTCGAGAGAATTCTCACCGATGCCGGCTACGGCGTGGCGGGGATCGCGGCCGATCGCGAGAGCGCTATCGCGGCGGCGCCGGGATGCAGCTTCGCGTTTGTCGATATCAATCTGCGTGATGGACCGACCGGCCCCGAGATCGCCAAGCGGATGGCGGCGGACTACGGCGTGAAAGTCGTGTTCGTGACCGCCAACCCCGCGCAGATCGGCGATGCGGAATGCCTTGGCTACATCCGTAAGCCGTTCAGCGACGCAGCGATCCTGGCTGCCGCGGCGCTCGCCTGTGACGAGCAACCGGTCGTCCACGACGATATCATTCGCATTCTCTAACGGCTGAAGGCGGCTTTCGGGATATCCAGGACCACGGTCAGGCCCGCGCTATTCCATGTCCGTTCGATCTTGCCGCCAAGCTGACGCACCGCGCTCATTTCGATGAGCTGTGTGCCGAAACCCGAAGGCGTGGTCGGTTCGGTCACGGCCGGGCCACCTTCCTCGCTCCATGTCAGCGTTACCGTGTCGTTGCCCGCGGCCACCGCGATCCGCACGGTGCCCAGTTCGGTCGCCAGCCCGCCATATTTGGTCGCGTTGGTTGCCAGCTCATGAAACAGGAGCGCGAGTGGCGTGGCCGATCGATCGTCGATCGTCACGTCGTCGCCCGATACGATCACGCGCATGCCGTCGACGCGCTGATACGGCTCGAACAGCTCCTGCAACAACCCATGAAGGCTGTTCTGCGCCGCCGATGGTCGCGAGTTCGCACTGTGAGGCCGGACGAAGTCGTGCGCGCGGCCCAGCGCGGTAATGCGGTGGCGCAGGTCGGTCGCGATCCCGGCGAACTCCGGTTTGCCGCGTGCGGCGAAGGCGATCAGCCCGGCGATCACCGCGAAGATGTTCTTGATGCGGTGGCTCAGCTCCTGGCTGATGATCTCGCGCTCTTCGTAGGCCAGCTTCTGTTCGTGGATGTCGGTGCACGTCCCGAACCAGCGCTGGATCGCGCCGTTTTCGTCGCGCACCGGCAGTGCTCGGCCGAGCACCCAGCGGTACGTGCCGTCGAAGTGCCGCAAGCGGTATTCGATCGCGTAGGGCTCGCCGGTGTCGAGCGAATGGCGCCAGATCGTCCAGGCACGATCCTGGTCGTCGGGGTGGAACATGTCGTTCCACCCTTCGCCGTCGGTGGTGCCGGCGGGCGCGCCGGTGAATTCGTACCAGCGCGCATTATAGTAATCGTGGAAGCCGTCGGGGAGCGTCGACCACACCATCTGCGGCATGGTGTCGGCGAGCGTCCGGAACCGCAGGTCGCTCGCCTCGAGCGTCCGCCGTGCCTCGGCTTCGGCAAACGCCTGTTCGCGCGCAGTGCGGCGGTCGTCGAGCCGCCCCATCGCCGCCTTGGCGAGCAGCGTCAACCCGTCGCGCTGGAACCGGGTCAGCCCCTCGCGCGGATCGGGCGCCAACACGCACAGCGCACCGAGTGGTACGCCCTCGCTCGAGACCAGCGGCGCACCGGCGTAAAACCGCACATAGGGTTCGCCCGTCACCAGCGCATTGTCGGTAAAGCGAGGGTCCGTGCGCGCGTCGGGCACCTCCATGACTTCATGATGGTGCATCGCGTGCGCACAGAACGACATGCTGCGCGGCGTCTGTTCGAGATCGGTACCGGTGCGCGAGAGGAACCGCTGATATTCCTCCTCGACCAGGCTCAGCAACGCGACCGGTGCGTCGCACAATTCGGCCGCGAACGACACGATGTCGTCGAGCTGGCCTTTCGCGCGCGCACCGGCAACGTCGTAGGCCGAGATCACGCGCGAGCGCTCTGCCTCGTCGAACGTGGCGGTCGTAGGAACGGAATACAGCGTCGTCATTGAGCTTAGAACGGCACGTCGTCGTCGAGATCGTCGGAGAAGCCGCCGGTCTGGCCGAAGCTGCCACCGCGGGCGCCGCCGCCGCTACCGCCACCCGAAGGCGCACTGCCGCCACGACCGCCGCCGCCGCCGTAACCGCCGCCGCCGCCCGACGAGCCACCGCCGAAGTCGTTGCCGCCACCGCCGCCGGCCCAGTCGTCGCCGCCGCCGCGGCTACCACCGCCGCCGCCTGCACCACCGCCCGCGCCGCCGTTAGGGCCGTCGAGCATCGTCAGCACGCTGTTGAAGCCCTGCAGCACGATCTCGGTCGAATATTTGTCCTGGCCCTGCGCGTCCTGCCACTTCCGGGTCTGGAGCGCGCCCTCGATATAGACCTTCGAGCCCTTGCGGAGATACTTCTCGGCGACGTTCGCGAGACCTTCGTTGAAGATCGCGACCGAATGCCATTCGGTCTTTTCCTTGCGCTCGCCCGACATCTTGTCCTTCCAGGACTCGGATGTCGCGATGCGCAGGTTGACGACCTTGCCGCCGTTCTGGAACGCCTTGCTCTCCGGGTCGCGACCCAGATTGCCGACGATGATGACCTTGTTGACGCTGCCTGCCACGAACCCAGGACTCCACTAGTAAGGTTTGATTGCTCAGACGAGCATGAACGAATATACGGTAGCGGCGTAGGACCTGGGTGCAGATTACCCGGTGGAAGGGGTGATCGCTTCTGGGGAGAAGGACCAGGACCTACGCCTCGAACGGATTTGGAGTCCGTTCGTCGCATCACCTACAAACCAGCGGCTATCGCCAGCCAGTATGTAATGCCAGCCATGATGTACGCGGCGGCGAACAAATAGCCAACCATGAAGGCGGGCCATTTCCACCCATTGGTCTCGCGACGGGTGACGGCGATGGTCGAAATGCACTGCGGCGCGAACACGAACCACATCAGGAAGGCGAGCGCAGTGGGGAGGCTCCAGCGGCCGCGCAGGTTCTCGACCATCGCCTTCCCGCCCTGGTTGCTGTCGGGATCGTCGATTGCGTACACGGTGCCGATTGCCGCAACCGCGACTTCGCGCGCGGCCATTGCCGGGATCAGCGCGAGGACGATGTCGCGGTTGAAGCCGATCGGTGCGAATATCGGCGCAATGCCGTTGGCGATCCGCCCGGCGACCGAATAATCGACTGCCGAGATCTTCGGCGCACCGGCGGGCTGCTCGGGCGGCTTGGGGAAGCTCAGCAGCACCCACAGGATGATCGTCGAGGTCAGGATGATCCCGCCGGCGCGCTTCAGGAAGATCTGCGCGCGGCTCCACAGGCCGATGCCGACGTCGCGCCACTGCGGCCACTGGTATTTCGGCATCTCCATCATGAAGCCCGACGACACGCCCTTCGTGACGGTCCGGCGCAGCACCAGCGCGGCGACGAACGCGCCGACGATGCCCATCACGTACAGCCCGAGCATGACAATGCCCTGGAGCCCGACGAACGGCAGGATCTGCGTGTTGGGAATGAACGCGCCGATGATCAGCGTGTAGACCGGCAGGCGCGCGGAGCACGTCATCAGCGGCGCGATCAGGATCGTGGTCAGCCGGTCCTTCTCGTCGTCGATCGTCCGCGTCGCCATGATTCCCGGAATCGCGCAGGCGAAACTCGACAGCAGCGGGATGAACGCGCGGCCGGACAGCCCGACGCTCGCCATCACGCGGTCCATCAGGAACGCCGCGCGGACCATGTAGCCGCTCGCCTCGAGCACGAGGATGAAGAGGAACAGGATCAGGATCTGCGGCAGGAACACGATCACTGCGCCGACGCCGGCGATCACGCCATCGACCAGCAAGGACCGCAGCAGCGAGGCGGGGAGTTCGGCGGTCAGGAACGCCTGCAACGCGGTGAAGCCCGCGTCGATCGCGTCCATGAACGGCTGCGCCCAGCTGAACACCGCCTGGAACATCAGGAACATGATCGCGAGCAGCAGGATCGGCCCCGCGATCGGGTGCAGCGCGACTGCGTCGAGCACGTGCGTCCAGCGGCGGACGGTCGTCTCGGACACGGTTGCGGAGGTCGCGATCGCACGCGCGCGGCGTTGCAGCGTGACGATATCGTCCTGCACGCTGCCGTCGGATTTGCGAAGGCGCATCGGGCCGTTGACGACGATACCGGAGAGCGCGGCCTTCAACTCGTCGAGGCCACGCTTGCGCACCGCGACGGTCGGGATCACCGGCACGCCGAGTTCGCGTTCGAGCACCTTGGGGTCGAGCTTCAAGCCGTCGCGCTCGGCGAGATCGACCATGTTGAGCGCGACCACGACCGGCAGGCCGAGCGCGATCAGCTGGAGCGTGAAGCGGAGGTGGTTGTCGAGATTGGCGGCATCGACGACGACGACCAGCGCGTCGGGAAGGCGCTCGCCGTCCTGCGTGCCGGTGACGACGTCGCGCGTAACTCGCTCGTCGGGGGAGGAGGGCTCGAGGCTGTACGCACCGGGCAGGTCGACCAGTTCGATCGGCCGCCCGTCGTCGAGCATCAGCCGCCCGACTTTCCGCTCGACCGTGACGCCCGGATAGTTGCCGACTTTCTGGCGCGCACCGGTGAGCGCGTTGAACAGCGCGCTCTTGCCGGCATTGGGATTGCCGACCAGCGCAACCAGCGGTGCTGCGTTCATTTTATGGGATTATTCAGCCGCGGCAGGCAGGGGAGAGACTTGGATCGCGCCAGCGACGGCACGGCGGAGCGCGACCGTCATGCGACCGATCCGACAGGCGATCGGACCCTGACCAAGCGTCGCGCGGTGCAGCACCTCGACATCGACGCCCTCGTCGAAGCCGAGTTCGCGCAAGCGACGTGCTTCGGGTCCGGCGAGCCGCGCCCACTCGATTGCCGCAACAATAGCGTGCTGCTTGCGCGGCAGGGTTTCGAGGCTGACGGAACGATCGGGGCGAGTGTCCATGATGCGAGTGATTATCAGTAAC
>JAZKCH010000043.1:0-3551 GCA_040388215.1 Pseudomonadota bacterium
GGGAGCAGTACGACCACATGGTCGGCGCCGACACGGTGCAGCGCCCCGGTGGCGATGCCGCAGTCGTCCGCGTCCACGGCACGCAGAAGGCGCTGGCGATGACCACCGACTGCACGCCGCGCTATTGCTTTGCCGACCCGGTCGAGGGCGGCAAGCAGGCGGTCGCCGAAGCCTGGCGCAACCTCACGGCCGTCGGCGCGCTGCCGCTCGCCGTCACCAACTGCCTCAACTTCGCCAACCCCCAGCGCCCCGAGATCATGGGCCAGATCGTCGGCTGCCTCGAAGGCATGAGCGACGCCTGCATCGCGCTCGACTTCCCGATCGTGTCGGGCAACGTCTCGCTCTACAATGAGTCCAAGGCGACCGGCGGCGGTTCGGCGATCCTGCCGACGCCGGCGATCGGCGCGATCGGTTTGCTCGCCGACTGGGAGAAGAATGCGACGATCGCGTTCAAGGGCTCGGGCGACATCATCCTCGCGGTCGGCACGCGCGGCGGGCATCTCGGCCAGTCGCTGTGGCTGCGCGAGTGCCACGGCCGCGAACAGCTCGACGCCGGCCCGCCGCCTCCCGTCGATCTTGCAGCCGAGCGCCGCGTCGGCGACCTGATCCGCGAAGCGATCGCGCTGGGCCAGCTGACCGCGGTCCATGACGTCTCCGACGGCGGCATCGCGGTGACGCTCGCCGAGATGGCGCTCGCCGGCGGGATCGGCGCTATGATTGATCGCAAGCAGCCGTTCGATTGCGCGCGCTCGTTCTTCGCCGAGGACCAGGGCGTCTACATCGTGACGGTCGAAGATCATTCGCTGCTCGACTTCCTCGGTGCAGCGCACGCGGCGGACGTCGAGGCCGAACCGCTCGGCCGCACCGGCGGCAAGCGCCTGATCTTCGAACGCCCCGACCGCGACGACGTTATCGCGCTCGATACGCTGCGGGCGGCGCATGAGGGGTTCTTCCCGAAGCTGATGGGGGTCGACGCGGCGCTTGCGTGACGGGCTGCGTCCGGGGGTAGTCGAGGGCCTGCCGTCTCCAACGCAAGCGAACCACCCCGGCGAAGGCCGGGGCCCAATTGGAAAAGCCGCGGTAGCGAGGCGCCGGCCCCCGTTACGACCGTCCCCCAATTGGGCCCCGGCCTTCGCCGGGGTGGCCGGCCCTTGAGGCGATAACACCCCCAAAACACAGCATTTTTCCCCGCGAAGGCAGGGACCCAGTCTGGGCTCCCGCCTTCGCGGGAGAACAAGGAAACGAGGGCGACCATCCAGTGGGCCTCGATCTACCAGTGATGCTGCCGGGCATTTCCGCCACGTGCGCTCCCTGCGGATCATCGACGGCCCCAAGCCCTACGCTGTTCTACACGCCCTGCTTATGCGAGCAGTCCCGAATGGTCACAGCCTTCCCGACACACGGTTCAACACCGCCAAACACGGTAATGCCGCTCGCCCGCGAAACGCTGCGCGAGCGCCTGTACTCCACTCCGTCCGCATGACCCCTGCCCCCGCCAGGATCGCTGCGCTCGACCTCATCCGAGGGGTCGCCGTCATGGGTATCCTCGCGGCCAACATCGCCGCATTCGGCTTCCCCGAATTCGCCTATATGACCCCCGCCTCGATGGGCCCGCCTAGCACGCCCGACCTGATCGCCTGGACGACCACCTTCATCGTCATCGACGGCAAGATGCGCGGGTTGTTCTCGTTCCTGTTCGGTGCGTCGATGCTGCTGGTCATCGACCGGGCCAAGGCGACCGACGAGGATCCGGCGACCGTACACCTGCGCCGGATGGCCTGGCTGTTCGTGTTCGGCATCGCGCACCTCTACCTGCTGTGGTGGGGCGATATCCTTGCACATTACGCGCTGGTCGGCGCGATCGCGTACATGTTCGTCCGGTTGCCGGTGCGCTGGCTGATCGGCGTCGGGCTGGCCTGCATCGTCCTCCAGACGGTCGAACTGGGGACGCTCACCGCGTATGCGTTCGATCTGCACGCGTCGGCGCATCGGCCACATGCAGCAGCGCGGATCGTCACGAACTGGCAGCTGCTGGCGGACCAGTTCGGCCAGCCTACCCCGGCAGTGATAGCGCGCGAACTGGTCATCGGACTTGGCGGATGGCGCGATTTGGTCGCGTGGCGGTGGACGCACGCGGTCGGGCCGATCACGGCGCTGACCGTCAATGGCCCGGAGACGCTCGGATTCATGCTGTTCGGCATGGCCGGGCTGCGATCGGGATTCCTGACGGGGGAGTGGGCACGACGACGCTATACCGTGATCGCGGTGGCCGGGATCGGGTTCGGCTGGCTCAGCTATGCGGCCATCGCGGCGTTCGACATCGCACACGGGTTCGACGCCCGCTATGTCGCGCTGTCATGGCTGGCGCTGGCGACACCGCTCCGCCCGGTCACGATCATGGGCTATGCCGCGGCAATCATCCTGCTTGCCCGGCCCGGCGGTTGGTTGACCATGCGCATCTCGGCCGCGGGTCGCATGGCGTTCTCGAACTATCTCGGTACGACGATCCTCTGCACGACGCTGTTTTACGGTTACGGGCTCGGCCTTTATGGCGAATTGTCCCGCGCGCAGCTCTATGGCGTCGTCGTGCCGATCTGGCTGTTGATGCTTTTATGGTCGAAGCCCTGGCTCGACCGTTTCCGCTATGGCCCGCTCGAATGGCTATGGCGCAGCCTCTCGCGCTTTGCGTGGCAGCCGATCCGCGGTTCGGCATTCGCGACGAACCGATCGACCTAATTGCGAATAAGACGCACAAGAGCTTGCGAGTAGTTCGCAATATCCGTATCCCCGGCTTACAGCTAGGGAGTTCCCATGGTCGTCTGCGTTTGCAATGCCATACGAGAATCCGACGTTCGCAACTGCGCACGCGGCGGGTGTACGACACCGTGCCAAGCGTTCCGTTCGATGGGTCGCAAACCCAAATGCGGCCAGTGCACGTCGATAGCGCGAGCGATTATCGACGAGGAGCGCGCCGCTGCATAAGCGTCGCAACAGCTAAGAAACCGCAGAAATCCGCCATTTCCTGGGTTGCGGTTGCGGTATTGCCGGCGCTACAAGTCCGTCAGAGGTGACGGAGATATGGCCATGCGCGGCGACCCCCAAGTAATCGAATTTCTGAACGAGGCGCTCAAGAACGAGCTGACCGCGGTCAACCAATATTGGCTCCATTACCGGATGCTCGAGCATTGGGGCGTCTACAAGCTCGCCCAGTACGAGCGGATGGAATCGATCGACGAGATGAAGCACGCCGACTGGCTGTCGGAGCGCATCCTGTTTCTCGATGGCCTGCCGAACTTCCAGCTGCTCGGCCGCCTCCGCATCGGCGAGACGGTCGAGGAGGTCCTGAAGTCGGATCTGGCGCTCGAAGTCGAGGCGACCGTCCAGCTCAAGGGCGCGATCTCCTACTGCGAAGAGGTCAAGGATTACATCAGCCGCGACCTGTTCGCGCGCATCCTCGCCAGCGAGGAAGAGCATGTCGACACGCTCGAGCGCCAGTTCGAGATGATCGCGCGGATGGGTATCCACAACTACATCCAGCTGAACTCGATCTC
>JAZKCH010000044.1:0-21994 GCA_040388215.1 Pseudomonadota bacterium
AAGAACGAACCGCTGCACCAGAATTCCCGTCATGCACCGGCCTTAGCGGTACTTAAGGCGATCCTGTGTGACAGTCGCGTTACCCTTTTATGACACCGCCTTTTGCCGCCACGCCACTTGGCGGCAGAATGACCGACACGGTGGTGCCGACGCCGACCTGGCTGGCGATATCAAGCCGTCCGCGATGCCGCTCGACGATGTGCTTGACGATCGCGAGGCCGAGCCCGGTGCCGCCGAGCGAACGGCTGCGACCTGCGTCCGCGCGATAGAAGCGCTCGGTCAGCCGCGGGATATGGACCGCCGCGATGCCGTCGCCCTCATCGCGGATCGACAGGCGGATCATGCCGGCATCGTCGCGTTTCAGCGCGATCGTCACCGGCGTTCCCGCGCGGCCGTATTTCATCGCGTTGCCGATCAGATTGTGGAGCATCTGCGACAGCTGGACGCGGTCGCCCGATACCGCCGGCAGGTCCGAAGCGATCGTCGCGACCAGATCCTGCCCGCGATCGCCCGCTGCGTCGGCCAGTTCCTCGCGCGTGTCCTCCACCAGCTGCGCGAGATCGACCGCGCTGTCGGGCAGGCGGAACTTCTCCGCCTCGATGCGCGACAACGAGATCAGGTCCTCGACGAGCCGCTGCATCCGCCGCGCCTCGTCGTCCATCACCTTGAGGAAGCGCGCGCGCACGTCCGCATCTTCCCCCGCCTCGTCGCGCAGCGTCTCGATGAAGCCGAGGATCGACGCCAGCGGCGTGCGCAGTTCGTGGCTTGCATTGGCGACGAAATCGATCCGCATCCGCTCGGCCGCGTAGTTGCCGGTCTGGTCGACGAGGTGGACGATCCGCTGGCCGTCGGACGCCTCGCTCAGCCGCATCTCCCAGCGCTGGTCGCGCGTGCCGAGCCCGACCAGCTCGATCGGCCGCTCGCCATCGATCGGTCCCGGTGTGCCCAGTCGTTCCGCCGCCGCCGGATGGCGGATCGCGACGCGCGCATCCTCACCTAGGATGTGCGCTCCGAGCAATGTCCGCGCCGCCGTGTTCGCCAGCGTCACCCGGCCGTCCTGCACCAGCAGCACCGGCGCGACGATCGCGTCGAGCACATCGTCGAGCACGGAGGACGTCGCCATGCTTGTATCTGCGGGGGCAGGGGCCTCGTCGCCGGTCCCCGCCGCGACCAGCGCGGCCGCGATCCCGCCGACCAGCGTCACGATCGCCCCCTGCACGTCGCGCGTGATAGCGAACACCGCTACCGCCGCGACGAAGACGACGACGATCGCCCAGAACGTACGCAGGCCAAATCCCGACAGCATGGCATTTCCTCAGGATGGGGGCAGTGCTCGCCCCGCAGACGGCGTTCCTTAAGGCGGATCGGCGGCCGGGGTAATCACCATTCGTCTCGACGGCGGCGCCCGCACGCCGCCTGTCAGAATCGCGGAGCGATCTTTTGCCGCCCGCCTTTTTAAAGGTCTGCGGCCGCCTACATCGGTTCCGACAGATACAGGAGCGAGCGATCATGAAGCGGACCGGCAACACCATTCTCATCACCGGCGGCGGCTCGGGTATCGGTGAAGCGCTCGCGCATCGGTTCCACGATCTCGGCAACACCGTCGTTATTGCAGGACGCCGGCAGGACGCGCTCGACAAGGCGATCGAAGGACGCGCCGACATGCATGCGGTGACGCTCGACGTCGAGGATCCTGCCGCGATCACCGCCTTCGCCAAGACGGTGATCGAGCGGTTTCCCGCGCTGAACGTCCTGGTCAACAATGCCGGCATCATGCGGCGCGAAACGGTCGATACCGCGCGCGATCTCGCGGATGCGGAGGCGATGATCACGACCAACGTGCTGGGGCCGATCCGTCTGATCGACGCGCTGGTCGATCACCTCGTCGCGCGCCCGGATTCCGTGATCGTCAACGTTACGTCGGGGCTGAGCTTCGTACCTTTGGTAGTCGCGCCCACCTATTCCGCCACCAAGGCGGCGGTGCATTCCTACACGGTCTCGTTACGGGAGGTGCTGAAGGGCAAGGTCGAGGTCATCGAACTCGCGCCGCCGGGCGTGCAGACCGAACTGACGCCGGGCCAGGCGACGCGTCCGGGCTATCAGCCGCTCGAGGAGTTTGCGGACGAGGTTCTCGCGTTGTTCGATGGCCAGCCGACCCCTGCCGAGATCCTGGTCGAGCGCGTTCGCCCGTTGCGCTTCGCGGAGCGCGACCAGCAGGTCGAGGCTTTGCTCGCCAAGGTGAACGCTGCAGCAAACCCCGAATAACGGCGCACGGCGACGCTCTCGACCGCAATCGAGAGCGTCGCCTTCCGATCAGACTCGCAGATAGCGGTAGTACCAGACCTCGTGGCCCTGCCGCCTTGCCTTGCGTTCGTACCGCGTCTCGGGCCAGTCGTCGGGGCGGGTCAGGAAGTCGTGCGGAGTCTTCGCCTGCCATTCGAAATCGCGGCGCGCGTTCATGATCATCATCGACCAGCGACAATAGGTCGGGTCGTCGGTGCCGAGCCGGAATTCCGCGCCCGGCTTCAGCTTGGCGGCGATCGTGTCGAGCGGGCCGTGATTGACCATGCGACGCTTGGCATGGCGCGCCTTCCGCCACGGATCGGGATGCAGCAGATACAGCCGGTCGAGGCTCGCATCGGGCAGGCGCTCGATCACTTCCAGCGCATCGCCCATGTGCAGCCGTACGTTGGTGAGTTCGCCGTCGCGGATGTGCGCGAGTGCGCCGACCACGCCGTTGAGGAACGGTTCGCAGCCGATGAAGCCGACGTCGGGGTTCATCGCGGCCTGGCCGGCGAGATGCTCGCCCGCGCCGAAACCAATCTCGACGTGCAGCGGGCGGTCTTCGCCGAACAGCGTCATCGCGTCGATCGGGCCCTCTTCGGGCACCGACAGGTCGGCGAGCGTTTCCTCGACGAGCGCGGCTTGGCCGAGACGCAGCTTGTGGCCCTGGCGACGGCCATAAAGGCGGCGGATAACAGAAGGATCGTTCATCGCCGCGTGCCCTAGCGGTGTGCAGCGCCGGAGCAAAGTCCCCCGCGAGCCGTTGCACCTGCGTAATGGCCGAACAAAACCCCTCCGCATCGCCCGATCCCGCCGGATCCGAGGACGACGTCGACGCGCTGAAAGCCGCCGATGCCAAGGATCTCCACCAGGCAGTCCGCGAGGAAGGCGAGGACGAGCTCGATCGACCGATCTCGTCGTTGTTCTTCTCAGGGCTAGCGGCCGGCATGGCGATCGCCAGTTCGCTGATCGCCGAAGGTGCCCTCCACGCGGCGATTCCCGATACGCCGTGGCGGTCGATCGTCGTGTCGCTCGGCTACCCGATCGGGTTTCTCGTCGTGGTCCTAGGCCGGATGCAGCTGTTCACCGAGAGCACGATCACCGCGATGCTGCCGCTGGTGACCAAGCCGTCGGGCTGGGCGTTGCGGCGGACCTTGCGGCTCTGGAGCGTCGTGCTGGGCGCCAACCTGATCGGGACGGCGCTGGCGGGGGGCATGATCGCTGCGGGGCTCTTGGGCGGCAGCGAGCTTCGCACCGCGATGATCGAGGTGTCGATGGGGATCACCGAACTCTCGGCCGCGGCGACGTTCGTCAACGCGATCCCGGCCGGGTTCATGATCGCGATCCTCGCTTGGTCGCTGCCCAATGCGCGCGAACAGTCGTTCCTCGTGATCTTCGCGATCACCTACGTCGTCGCGATCGGCGCATTCAGCCACTCGATCGTCGGGTCGGTGGAGGCGTGGCTGCTGCTGTTTTCGGGTGAAGTCGGACTCGGCAAGGCGCTGGGTGGGCTGATGCTGCCGGCGATCCTCGGCAACTTGCTGGGCGGTGCGGGGTTGTTCGCGTTGTTGGCGCATGCGCAGGTGCGCGGCGAGATGAGCGGGCGGGAGAAGCGTTGATGGGTGAGATCGAACAGGCGGCGAAGTCGGTCGAGAAGGCGGATCGCGACCTGACGCTGAAGGCCGCCGCGCACCGCGACCAGCCGATCGTCAAGGCTACCGGGTTCCTCGCCGAGATCGGCGACCAGCCACAGCTTGTCGCGACCTCGATCGGGACGGTGGTGATCGGTCTGGTCGCGCGTCGCCCCGACATGATCCGCGGCGGCGTGCGGATGTTCGCGGCGCATGCGGCTGCGACCTTCGTCAAGTCGGCGATCAAGAGTTCGATCGATCGCACCCGTCCCGAAACGGCGATCGAGGACGGCAAGGCGCGGTTTGAGCCGGGCGACAGTGACGATCACGAACAGACCTCGTTCCCGTCGGGCCACACCGCCGGCGCGGTGGCGGTCGCGCGCGCGGCCTCGCGCGATATCGACGGGGCAGGAGCGCCTGCCGCACTGATCACCGGCGTGGTCGCTGCGGCGCAACCGCTCAACGGCAAGCATTATCTGTCCGATCTCGTCGTCGGCGCGGCGGTCGGCTGGATCGCCGAGGCGCTGGTCAGCGCGGTGTTCGACCGGGTCACGCCGGTGATCGAGAGCGTCGCTGTGGAAAAGCTTCCTTCGGTTGGCGTACCGCCTGCTACCACCTGATTAGACCGACTTTTTTCTCGTGACCGCGGCTTTGCGTGGAACCGTTACGAGCCCGTGACGGTTTGCGACCTCGTCATAACAGGGAAATCCGCATCATGAAGAAGCTCGCCATCGCCACGATGATCGCCGCCATCGCACTTCCGCTCGCAGCCTGCGGCGGCAAGGGCGACGACAAGCTCGGCAGCCAGGTCGAGAAGGCCGCGGACAACCGCGCCGACGCGCTCGCCGCCGCTGCAGACAACCTCGAGGATCAGGCCAAGGCCGTCCGCAAGGATGGCGAGCGCCAGTCGGATGCGATCGACGACGCGGATGTGAACGCACAGGCGATGCCGCAGGCGCAGAAGGATGCGCTGGTCAACGGCAGCGAAAAGCTCCGCTGATCGCGACCGGCGCCTGACCGCGCCGCAGGATGGGCCGCCCCCCGGTGAAGACCGGGGGGCGGTCTTTTAGTATATGGAGTCGACGGATCCTCGTTCGGCACTGAAAAGGGGGAAGACATGATCGACAGGCGTCGACTGGAAACGGGGGGCTTCATCGTCTTCCTGGTGGCGATCACGGTGGCGTTGTGCGTCGTCGTCTCGACCTTCGCGGTGGCATTGCTGTGGAGCGGGCTCGCGGCGATCCTGTTCCAGTCGCTGTATCAGTGGCTGCTCAAGCGCTGGCCCGGCCGGCGCAATCTCGCCGCGGCGACGACGCTGCTGATCATCTTCGTCGCGGTGATCGTGCCGACGCTGATCATTGGCAGCCTGATGATCGATCAGTCCGCCTCGGTCTACGCCAGGCTGCAAAGCGGGCAGATCAACTTCGGCGCATATTTTCAGCAGATTCATGACGCGCTGCCCCGCCGGATCCAAGGCGCGCTCGACAAGGCCGGGCTGAACAGCTTCGAACAGGCGCAGTCGCGCGTGTCGACCATCCTCGGCAACAGCGTCCGCTCGATCGCGGGACAAGCGCTGTCGATCGGTCGCAACGCAGCGGCATTCGTGCTGTCGTTCGGGATCGGGCTGTACGTGACCTTCTTCCTGCTGCGCGACGGCGACAAGGTGGGGCCGGCGATCCGTCGCGCGCTGCCGCTGGAGCATTCGGTCGCCAAGACGCTGGTCGACAAGTTCGTCGCCGTGGTCCGCGCGACGATCAAGGGATCGGTGATCGTCGGGCTCGCGCAGGGTGCGCTCGGCGCGGTGACGTTCTGGATCGTCGGGGTGCCGGCGGCGTTACTCTGGGGGCTGTTGATGGCGCTGACGTCGTTGCTGCCCGCATTGGGGCCGGCGCTCGTCTGGGTCCCGGTCGCGATATATCTGCTGGCGACCGGCGCAATCTGGCAGGGTGTGGTGGTCATCGTGTCGGGCGTCGTAGTGATCGGTTTGGCCGATAACATCCTGCGGCCGATCCTGGTCGGACGGGACACCGGGATCCCGGATTATATCGTGCTGGTGTCGACGCTCGGCGGGATCGAGGCGGTCGGGATCAGCGGGATCGTCGTCGGGCCGGTGGTCGCCGCACTGTTCCTGACCGCGTGGCAGGTGCTGACCGAGCAGCGGCATGCGCAGCCGGTCAGAAGCCTCGAAGAATGATCGACCCGTTCTCCTGCGAACGCAGGAGCCCAGGATACCAAGCGTATCGATCGTAACCCTGGGCGCCTGCGTTCGCAGGAGAACAGACAAAAAAGCCTCCCGCGGACCGGTCCGCGAGAGGCTTTTTCGTGTCGCTAAGGCATCGCTATCAGGCGACGGCGGCTTTCAGCGCGTCGACCAGATCGGTCTTCTCCCAGGTGAACGTGTCACCCTGAGGCTCACGACCGAAGTGACCATACGCCGCGGTCTTCTTGTAGATCGGCGCGTTGAGCTTCAGGTGTTCGCGGATGCCCTTGGGCGTCAGGCGCACGAGCTTCGGCAGGACCGCCTCCAGCTTGGCTTCCTCGACCGTGCCGGTGCCATGCGTGTCGACATAGACCGACAGCGGCTCGGCGATACCGATCGCGTAGCTCAGCTGGATCGTGCAGCGACGCGCGAGACCCGCAGCAACCACGTTCTTCGCGAGATAGCGTGCGACATAGGCTGCGGAACGATCGACCTTCGTCGGATCCTTGCCCGAGAACGCGCCGCCGCCATGCGGGGCTGCGCCGCCGTAGGTGTCGACGATGATCTTGCGACCCGTCACGCCGGCGTCGCCGTCGGGGCCACCGATCTCGAACTGGCCGGTCGGGTTGATGTAGATCGCGGTCTCGTCGGTGATGAAGCCGTCGGGCAGCACGTCCTTGAACACGCCCATCACGTAGTCGCGCAGCACCGCGTACTTGGCGGGATCGGCGTTGTCGCCCTTCTCGCAATAGCCCGGTGCGTGCTGCGTCGAGACGACCAAAGCGGTCGCGCCGACCGGCACTTCGTTCTCGTACGACAGCGTGACCTGGCTCTTGGCGTCGGGCTCAAGGAACGGCGCGGCGCCCGAGTGGCGGTCTTCGGCCATCTTGGCAAGGATCTTGTGGCTGTAATACAGCGTGGCGGGCATCAGGCCGGGGGTCTCGTCGGTCGCGTAACCGAACATGATGCCCTGATCGCCGGCGCCCTCGTCCTTGTTGCCGCTCTCGTCGACGCCCATCGCGATGTGCGCGGACTGGCCGTGGAGGTTGTTCTCGAAGCGGAACGTCTCCCAATGGAAGCCGGTCTGCGCGTAGCCGATTTCCTTGACGGTGTTGCGGACGGCCGCCTCAATCTCTTCGAGCACGCCGTCGGCCCACTGGTCGTTCTCGTAGATGCCCTTGCCACGGATTTCACCGGCAAGGACGACGAGCTGCGTGGTCGTCAGCGTCTCGCAGGCGATGCGCGCCTGCGGGTCCTTGGCGAGGAACAGGTCGACGATCGTGTCGCTGATCTGGTCGGCGACCTTGTCGGGATGGCCTTCGGAGACCGATTCGGAGGTGAAGAGAAAGGACTTGCGCATGAAACCTCTTCGCAAAGGCTCGCCCAGGAGAGTCCGGGGAGCGACATATAAGGAAAGCTTTATATGTCCTTCTAGCGTTGGCGACGACGCAGGGCAACCACGCTTGCTCGCGAGCGGCTAATAGCCGCGGCAACGAGCATCAATACAGCGACGATCGCCGCCATCGCATTGCCGACACGTGAGAAGAGCGTCGGGGGGAGTGCGGACGGCATCGGCTGCTCGATCGCGCCGGCGGTCTCATGCGGTACCGTCGCGACCAGCCGGCCATCGGCGGCGATGATCGCGGAGATGCCGGTCGGGGTGGCGCGGAGGATCGGCAACCCTTCCTCAATCGCGCGCATCCGGGCCTGGGCGAGGTGCTGCGGTGGGCCCCATTTGCCGAACCACGCATCGTTTGAAGGATTGAACAGGATACGGGGGCGGTGCGCGCGATCGACGACCTCGCCCGAAAAGATGATCTCGTAGCAGATCTGCATCCCGATCGAGCCGAAGCCGGGCAGCGTCAGGTTCGCAGGGCCCTTGCCGGAGGTGAAGTCGATATCGCCGGGCACGAGCCGCGCGAGGCCTAGCGGCTTCAGCAGCCAAGGCATCGGGAGATACTCGCCATAGGGCACGAGGTGCGCCTTGTCGTACCGCCCCCGCAGCCGCGCCTGTGCATCGAGCGCGAACACCGAATTGGCCGCGCCGGAGATCTGGTCCTTGGCGTTGAACTCAAGCGCGGTGCCGCCGATCAGCAGGATATCCTCGGGCCCCAGCAGCCGCGCCATCCGGCGGCGGAGGTAGAGCGGGCTTGACCAGCCATAGGCGTATAACGGGTAGCCATCCTCGACGTAATCACGGACGACGCCCTCGGGCCAGACGACGAGACGCGGGGTGGCGCCACCCTGGCCGGACAGCTTTTCGAGCGCGGAGAGTACGCGCTCGCCATCGGTCTCGCTGCGGTCTTCCTGGCCGATATCCGGCTGGACGACACGGACCAAAGGCGTGCCGGGGGCTGGGGGCGGCGCGTTCGTCCAGAGCGCAGACAGTGCCGCGAGAGTGAGGGTAGGAATGGCAATCGCTGGCAAAGTCCAACGGCGGACGGCGAGCATCAGCAGCGCGCCCGCGGCGAGGATCGTCACCCCCGACAGCGCATACGTCCCGATCCAGGCCGATAGCCGCGCGACGCCGATCGCAGGCAGCCAGACGACGCTCAGCGGATCCCAGGCATAGCCCGTGAACAGTGTAGCGCGCAGCCACTCGGTCGCGATCCACGCTGCGCCGAAGACCAGCACGAACGTCGCATCGGGGGTGCCGGGCCGTCGTGCGGTCCGCCAGGCGATCCCGCCCGCCAGCATCGGGAACACCGCCAGATACAGCGCCAGCCCGACCGCCGCGAAATAGCCGAGCACCGGCGGCATCGCGTCCTGGAAGTCGAACGCATGCTGGAACCAGTTGTTGTTCACGGTGAAATGCCCGACCCCGAACACCCATCCGCGCCAGAGTGCGCGACGCAGGGTGGGGGCGTCGTGGACGAGCTTCATCCACAGCGCTAACGCGACGAGCGTCAGCGGCCAGAGATCGAGCGGAGCGAAGCCGGTCGCGGCGATCGCGCCGAGGACTAGGCAGGCGAGGGCGGGGTAGCGGGTCACGCTGGCGCTATGGCGTGGCGGAGGGGGTGGGGCAATGTCTTAGCCAACGGGCCTTGCCATTGGGTACGCAACCGCAGGCAACTTCCCACGAAGCACCACCCCGGCGAAGGCCGGGGCCCAGTTGGGGGACGTCGCTAATAGCGGGCAGCGTTTCATTACTGCCACCTTTCCAACTGGGCCTCGGCCTTCGCCGGGGTGGAGTAGTGTGCGGGGTGGAGTAGTTTCGGGGAAGGCCACCCCACCAAAGCGTGTTCTCCCGCGAAGGCGGGAGCCCAGACTGGACTCCCGCCTTCGCGGGAGAACAAGGAGGCGCTGGCCCACCCGCATCACGGTGGGGGAAATCCCCTACGGAAATCTCCCTCCGCAATCGTCCGGGTCGACGAACCCTAAACCCAACCCTATCCTCCTCGCATGACCCTACGCCCCTTCCACCTCGCCTTCCCCGTCCACGACCTGATCGCAGCCCGCACCTTCTACGGCGCAACCCTTGGCTGCCCCGAAGGCCGTTCCAGCGACCAGTGGATCGACTTCGACCTGTTCGGCCACCAGATCGTCGCGCATCTCGATCCGGCGGCCAAACCCGTCGCGGTCGCCAACGCAGTCGATGGCCACGCCGTCCCGGTGCCGCATTTCGGCGTCGTCCTGACGATGGACGACTGGACCGCGCTCTCCGAACGCGTCACCGCCGCCGGCGTCCAGTTCGGAATCGCGCCGTATGTGCGCTTCAAGGGTCAGCCCGGCGAGCAGGCGACGATGTTCTTTTACGACCCGTCGGGCAACGCTCTCGAGTTCAAGGCGTTCGCCCACGACGACATGATCTTCGCGACCTAAGGACTATACCATGGCCAACCCCATCACCGTCGACGTTCCCCATCAGCTCGGCAAGGCGGCAGTCCGCGCGCGGCTCGACGGCGGCATCGACAAGATCAGCGCCAGCATCCCCGGCGGCTCGGTGACCGATCACCGCTGGGACGGTGACACGCTGCACTTCACGATCCAGGCGATGGGCCAGACGATCGCCAGCGCAGTCACGGTGTTCGAAACCAACGTCCACGCGGTAGTCGACCTGCCCGGCATCCTCGGCCTGTTCGCGAGCAAGATCCAGGACATGATCCGCAAGGAAGCGCCGAAACTCCTGCGCTGACTCGAGAGCGCCGGGGGCGGATCAGGCCCCCGGTGCGCGCCGATACAGGTCGAATGCGGCCTTCGCGCCGATGATCGCCTGATCCACCCAGGCCTGGTCGGCGGGCTGATCGTCGATCGCCGCGAGCAGCGCGCGCCATTCGCCTGACAGGTGCTTCGCGCCGAGATACGCCGACGGCATGCCCGCCGGCACTGACCGCGACAGCATGATGCCGCCCAGCCGCGACCCCTCGACCACGTACATCGCGCCCCAGCCGGCCGCCTCGCTCGGCGCCAGGTCGAACGCCATCGGCACCGGCATGTCCTCGCCCAAGGCGGCAAGGTCGGCGGCAAGCGCCTCACCCCGCGATCGAACCGCGGCAAGACCGGGAATGCCTTCCAGCCAGGCCTCCACAGCCGGCAACGCCTTGGCATGCGCGATCAGTAACGCGCGATAATCGTCCGCATCGGTCAGATCATAGCGGCCAAACCCGGCATCGACCGCATCGTGATCGCTCGCCGTCGCCGCACGAAGGCGCGCGACGGTCGAAAGCGCGTCGGTCAACAGCAGCGTCCTCCACCTTTGCTGCCATACCGCGCCTCTTGCCGATCGCGGAAGAACGCGCGCTCGTCCATCGGCGCGTGGTCCGGATGCCGCTCGGCCATGTGCTGGCGGTACGCGGCGTATGACGGCACGCCGACCATCAGCAGCGCGGTCTCGCGCGCCTTCGCATACAGCGCGCGGATCATTCTGCGGCCACCAGTTGCGGCGGGACTTCGGTTACCGTCGGCCGGTCGATCTTCAGCGCGGCAAGGCATGTACGGATGCCGAAGAACACGATCGACAGCACCACCGCCAGGAACAGCGCGCAAAGCCCCGCGTCGATCCGGTCGTTGAGCACGATCCGTTGCATCTCCGCCATCGTCTTGGCCGGCGCGAGCAACTCACCCCGCGCCGCCGCATCGGCGAATTTCGAGGCATGCGCGAGGAACCCGACCTTCGGATCGCTCGCGAACAGCTTCATCAGCCCTGCGGTGATCGTGCACAGACACAGCCACGCGGCTGGCAGGATCGTCACCCAGGCGTAGCGCTGACGTTTCATCCGGAACAGCACGACGGTCGCGAGCACCAGCGCGACCGCCGCGAGCATCTGGTTCGAAATCCCGAACAACGGCCACAGCGTGTTCACCCCGCCGAGCGGATCGGTCACGCCCTGATACAGGAATAAGCCCCACGCGGTCACGCACAACGCGGTCGCGATCAGCCCCGGCACGATCGCCGACGCATTGCGGAACGACGGGACAGCCAGCCCGATCAGGTCCTGCAGCATGAACCGCCCGGCGCGCGTGCCCGCGTCGACTGCGGTGAGAATGAACAGCGCTTCGAACAGGATCGCGAAGTGATACCAGAACGCCTTCATCGCCTGTCCGCCGATCAGGTTGCTGAAGATCTCCGCCATCGCCACCGCCAGCGTCGGCGCGCCGCCGGTGCGCGAGACGATCGTGGTCTCGCCGACGTCCTTCGCGGTCTGCGCGAGGAGTTCGGGCGTGATCGGGAAGCCCATCGCGGTCACCGCGGTCGCGGCGGACGCGAAGTCGGTGCCGACCACCGCCGCCGGGCTGTTCATCGCGAAATACACGCCGGGATCGAGGATCGACGCGCCGACCAGCGCCATGATCGCGACGAAGCTCTCCATCAGCATCGCGCCATAGCCGATGAACTGCGCGTCGCCCTCGCTGGCGATCAGCTTCGGCGTGGTGCCGCTGGCGATCAGCGCGTGGAAGCCCGACACCGCGCCGCACGCGATCGTGATGAACAGGAACGGGAAGAGCCCACCCGACCAGACCGGGCCGCTACCGTCGATGAATGGGGTGAGCGCCGGCATCTTAAGCGGCGGCGCAACGACGGCGATGCCGATCGCGAGCGCGACGATCGCGCCGATCTTGAGAAAGGTCGACAGATAGTCGCGCGGCGCGAGCAGCAGCCACACCGGCAGGACGGAAGCGACCGCGCCATACCCCACCATCAGCACACAGAGCTGCACCGGGGTCAGCGTGAACAACGGCGCGAGCGTCGGCGATGCGGCGACCGTGCCACCATAGACGATTGCCGCGAGCAGCCCGATCACGCCGAGAACGGAGACTTCGCCGACCTTTCCGGGGCGGATCCAGCGGGTGTAGATGCCCATCAGGAAGGCCAGCGGGATCGTCGCGGCGACGGTGAACAGGCCCCACGGGCTGCCCGCGAGCGCACGCACGACGATCAGCGCGAGCACGGCGAGGATGATGACCATGATCGCGAACGCACCGATCAGCGCGATCACGCCGGGGATCGCGCCCATCTCCATGCGGATCAGCTCGCCGAGCGACCGCCCGTCGCGCCGCATCGAGATGAACAGGATCATGAAATCCTGCACCGCACCCGCGAGGACTACACCCGCGAGGATCCAGAGCGTGCCGGGGAGGTAGCCCATCTGTGCGGCGAGCACCGGCCCGACCAGCGGTCCGGCGCCGGCGATCGCGGCAAAGTGATGCCCGAACAGGACGTTGCGATCGGTCGCGACGTAATCGAGGCCGTCGGCGCGACGCAGCGCCGGGGTTTGCCGCGACGGATCGAGCTGCATCACATGCCGCGCGATGTAGCGTGCGTAGAACCGATACGCGATCAGCTGGACGGAGAAGGCAGCGGTGATGATCCACAGCGCGTTGACATGCTCGCCCCGCTCGAACGCGACCACCGCGAGCGCGCAGGCTCCGAGCAGGGCCAGTGCGCCCCAGCCGATCTTCTCGCGTAAAGTCATTGCGTTCGCCCTCCCTTGCGGTCCGTCCTGCGCGGCATCGCGTATTCGGGAGCGGAGCGCTAGCCTAGATTAGGTTAGGCTCAGGCGGCGAGCCCCAGCCCGGCGGCGAACTCCACCGCGGCGGAGGCCGGGGCCCAATTGGAATGGTCGAGGTAACCCAGCGAAGCGCGTCGTTACGACTGTCTCCCAATTGGACCCCGGCCTTCGCCAGGGCGGGGTGCTTGGTGAGTTCAGACCTAAAAGCTGCCGCCAAGCTGATCGCTAGTAGTCTAGGGTCCGGCATCGATCGAAACCGCGCACTCCTCGTCTGCCACCACACCTCATCGTCCGTCACCCCGGCGGAGGCCGGGGCCCACCGTCCCGTACACCCCCCGTACCCCCCCAAGGACCGCGAGGATGCGGAACGGTGGATGCCGGAACGAGCCCGGCATGACGGGGCAGGGGTGGCTCTCTTTGGTATTCAACCTGCGTGCTCTGCTGGTGCGAGGTGGGGCGCGACTCACACCAAGGCCGTTCCCCCGCGGACGCGGGGGCCAGCTGAATACCGTAGCGCTTTGGTACCCTGGACCCCCGCCTTCGCGGGGGAACAGTTTGGGCAGGCTCTATCTGCCTCGATGACGGACGTACTGCGCTTCGACAAAGAGCAAGCAACGCACCGCCGATTTCAATCGCCCTCCCAAGCTCAAACCTGCGAGTGATGCCCCTTCAGCTCGTCGCCAACAATCCGCACCACATGCAGCACATTCGTCGACCCAGGCGTCCGGAACGGCACGCCCGCCAGCACGATCACCCGGTCGCCAGCCTTGGCGATCCCATGCCGCAACGCCATCCGCTTGGACTTCGCGACCATGTCCTCGAACGACTCGACGTCGCGGGTATGCACCGCATGCGTCCCCCAAAGCAGCCCGAGCCGCCGCGCAGTCTCCTGGCTCGGCGTCAGCACCAGCAGCGGTACCGAAGGCCGCTCGCGCGCGATCCGGCGCGCGGTCGAGCCCGACGTCGTGAAGCAGATGATCGCCACCGCCGACACCGTCGCGGCGATGTTTTTCGCCGCCTCGGCCAGCGCATCCGCGGTCGTCGGATCAGGCTTCATCACAGTGAAATGCATGCGGTCGCCGTGCTCGGGGTCCGCCTCGACCGACACGCCGATTGCATCCATCATCGCCACCGATTCGACCGGCCACGCGCCCGCCGCGCTTTCCGCCGACAGCATGATCGCATCCGCGCCGTCATACACCGCGGTCGCCACGTCGGACACCTCCGCGCGCGTCGGCGAAGGCGACGTGATCATCGATTCGAGCATCTGCGTTGCGACCACCACCGGGCGGCCCATCCGGCGCGACACCTCGACGATGCGCTTCTGCAGCGGCGGGACCTGCTGCGGCGGCAGTTCGACCCCGAGATCGCCGCGAGCGACCATCACGCCGTCGCAGGCCTCGACGATCTCTTCCAGCCGCTCGATCGCTGCGGGCTTCTCGATCTTCGCCATCAGCGCCGCCTTGCCGCCGATCAGTTTGCGCGCTTCCCAGAGATCCTCCGGGCGCTGCACGAACGACAGCGCGATCCAGTCGACGCCCTGGTCGACCGCAAAATCCAAATCGCTGCGATCCTTCTCGGTCAGCGCGGCCATCGGCAGCACGACGTCGGGGACGTTCAGCCCCTTGCTGTTCGACAGCGCGCCGCCGACCTCGACCCGAGTCGTGATCTGGCGCGGGCTGTGCGACACGACGCGCAGCACCAGCTTGCCGTCGTCGAGCAACAGGCGTGCACCCGGCTCGATCGCCGCGAAAATTTCATCATGTGGCAGCTCGACCCGCGTTGCGTCGCCCGGCGTCGGATCGCGATCGAGCAGGAAGGTCGAGCCGGTTTCCAGCACGGTGCGCCCGCCCTCGAACTTGCCGACGCGCAGTTTCGGGCCCTGCAAATCGGCGAGGATGGTCGAGGGGCGACCATATTCCTTTTCGAGCGCGCGAATCGCCTGGATCACGGCGATCTTCGACTGCTGGTCGCCATGGCTCATGTTGATGCGGAACGCGTCGGCGCCGGTGCGGAACAGCGTCGCGATCATCTCGGGGGTGCTGCTGGCGGGGCCGAGCGTCGCGAGGATACGGACTTTCCGCGAACGGGGTGCGATGGCCATGGTCATGCGTTGCGTTTTCCTGGGGGAGGTCTTTGCCGCCACGGGCCTTAAACCCTATCTCCGCGGGATCAACCACGGAGCATAGTGAATGACCCCTGATCGCCTCGAAACACTCGACGATGCCGTAGCGGCGCAAGCCTTTCGCCGCCTGGTCCGCCACCTCCGCCACCGCGAGGACGCGCAGAACGTCGACCTGATGGGGCTCGCCGGTTTTTGTCGCAATTGCCTGTCCGACTGGGTCGAGGAAGCCGGCGGCCTGCCGAAGGACGAGGCGCGCGAGACGGTGTACGGGATGCCGTATGCGGAGTGGAAGGCGCATCACCAAGGCGACGCGAGCCCCGAGCAGCTCGAACGGATGAAGGCGAGCGTCGCGAAGAACGCGACAATCCGAGCCTAGCCGTCGCTTGAGCCGAACACGGTAAACGCCTAGACGCGGCCCCGCACCCGCAGCGGCCTGATTCACCCCCATAGATCCAAGCGATCATTTGGCGGCGATCATCGGCGCGGGGTTTCTTGATTGGTTTTGGGCTGGCGCGTGGCGCTGGCGAGTGGGGAATTTTCGATGTCTGACGAACGGCAACACGGCATGGGCGGCGGCGCGGTCGCAGCGGACGAACTGCGCCTGCTGATCGAGCGCGCCGAGCGTCTCGAAGAAGAGAAAAAGGGTATCTCGGACGACATCAAGGACGTGATGGCCGAAGCCAAGGGCCGTGGCTACGATCCCAAGGCGATCCGCAAGATCCTGTCGATCCGAAAGAAGAAGAAGGAAGAATATCAGGAGGAGGAGGCAATCCTCGAGGTGTATCTTCAGGCGTTGGGGATGATCTGAGGATCGTCCGATCTGCCGCGGTGCCTCTCGCCCGATACGTCATCGGGCTGCGTGGAGAGGCGCCGCGTTAAGTCGCGCGATATACCGGTAGAGAATGCTTCTCCCGATCCTCGCGGCGTCCGTCCTGTTCGTGATCGTAAACGTGGTCACCGTCGCCGCGTTCGCGATCGACAAGCGGCGATCGTCGACCGGCGGATGGCGCATTCCAGAGGCCCGCTTGCTATGGTTCGCGGCGCTTGGCGGTAGCCCCGGTGCGTTCTGGGCGCGGGGTCGCTACCGGCACAAGACCCGGAAGCAACCGTTCGTCGGCCGGCTCCAGTTGATCGCGATGGTACAGGTCGGCGTCGTCGCTGGTCTCGCCATCGCTTTCGCAATTTAGCTTCGACAACTTGCAACGTCATTGCCGCACCTGAAGCTTAGGTGTATTGCCGTTATGCTACATTGCATCGGGGGCAAGCATGCGGGTTTTTCTGGGAATCGCGGCGGCAATGGTCAGTGCGCCCGTCGCGGCACAATCGGTCGAGACCGATGCGCAAAACCTCGCTCAGCGGGCGGAGGCGTTCGTCCAGGTCCGCAACCAGTTCGATCAGGCAGCAATGATCGCGATGATGGCGCCCGAATACCAGGAAGTGTCGCCGGTCGGCGAGGTCGATTCCCGCGAGCGCGTGATCGGGTTCTACGCGCCTGACAAGAAGAAGCCCGCGCCGCCAATGACGATCACCGAGACCGTCGCGCGGCCTGCCAGTACGATCGGCATCGTGACGATGCGGATCGCCTACACCATGCCCGGCAAGGACGGCCAGATGCAGACGCGCGCGCTGCGGGCCGGCTTCGTCGCGCGACGGATCAAGGGCGACTGGCAGTTCGTGTCGGTGCAGTTCACCCCGATCCGCGGATGACGACCTAAGCTGCCTCCGCTGGCAGGGTCGTCCAGCCCAGCCCCGGTATCGTAATCGAGCGCTTGCCAGCGAGATCGGTGCGGCAGACGATCAGTTCGCGGCTTTCGATATAGCCTATCAATCGCTTCACCCGGCCGATCGAACTTGTGCCGTATGTCGCCGCGATCCGCGCGTCTGAGGGACACGGCTCGCCTTCGCGGGCGGCGCGCGCGACCAGCAGGAACGCGCCCAGCATGTCGTCCGGCAGGCCGCTCGCCACGTCGAGCGCCGCCGTCCACGCCTCGTCGGTCATATCGAAAATCCCTGCGCGGGCACAGCTCAGGCGGCGCACGAAGCCGGGCAAATCGAGCGGCGGCTTCGCCAGCCCACCCATCCGACACCGCACCTGGAAATCCTGGAACAGCACCGATGGCGGCCGCAGCGTCGATTCCGGATCCTCGACGATCGCGCGGAAGACGTCGGCGTAGACCGCCTCGACCTCGTCGTCGGTCTTCTCAGGGGGAGGCGGTGCGGCGGTGCGCGGCTCGGGCGGGCGGGCGATACCGTCGAGCAGTTCCTCCGCCGGCACGCGACGCGGGCGCGAATCGAACATCAGCCCGAGTTCGGGCGCGTCGACCACGGGCTCGGACAGCAGATCCTGCAGGTCCATTGGCGCAGCGCTGGGGAGGGGAGTGAGCTTCGGGCTGCCGCTGCGTGCGGACGTAGCGACATCGCCGATCTTCACCGTGATCGGCCGCCGCGACACTGCCGGCCCGAGCGCCATGAACGTCCCGCGCTGGAGATCGCGAATCGCCTCGGCCTGACGCCGCTCCATGCCGAGCAGGTCGGCCGCGCGGGCCATGTCGATGTCGAGGAAGGTCCGGCCCATCAGGAAGTTCGACGCTTCCGCGGCGACGTTCTTCGCGAGTTTCGCCAGGCGCTGGGTGGCGATCACGCCGGCGAGGCCGCGTTTACGGCCGCGACACATCAGGTTGGTCATCGCCGCCAGCGACGCACGGCGGACCTCTTCCGAGACTTCGCCGCCCGTTACCGGCGCGAACATCTGCGCTTCGTCGACCACCACCAGCACCGGATACCAATGCTCGCGCGGCGCATCGAACAGCGCGGACAGGAACGACGCCGCGCAGCGCATCTGGCCCTCGACCTCCAGCCCTTCGAGGCTCAGCACCGCCGACGTCCGATGTTCGCGCAGCCGGGTAGCGATCCGCGAGATCTCGCGTTCGCTATAGTCGCCCGCCTCGATCACGACATGGCCGTGCGGGCCAGCGAGCGTCACGAAATCGCCCTCCGGATCGATCACGATCTGCTGGACGTGCCCCGCCGATCGCTCGAGCAGGCGGCGCAGCAGATGCGATTTTCCCGAGCCCGAATTGCCCTGCACCAACAGGCGGGTGGCGAGTAGTTCCTCCAGGTCGACGCCGACGGCAGTACCATTGCCGTCGGTGCCCATATTCACGCTAACCGTCATGCCGCGCGTTTGGCAGGTGCGGGCGTGTGGGAGCAAGGAGTCTTTGCGGCTTGCGTCGCAAGCGAAGCTTTGCGCACTGGCATAATCCGCATTCCGGGCTAGGCCTCCGAGGATGGCCACACACTCCCCGCTCGCCGATCTCTCGCAACGCCTCCTCGGCAAGGCGCCGGGCGAACTCGACGACGAGGAGCGCCGCGTCCTCGCGGGGATCGAGGCGGGCACGGTCGTCAGCCGCGACGCTGGCGACGTCTCCGACGAACGCTCGAGCTATGGCGAGCGGCTGGCGGACAAGGTCGCGGCGGTTGGCGGGTCGTGGGGCTTCATCATCGTCTTTGCCGTCATCCTGTTCGGCTGGATGATCCTCAATTCGGACATCCTCGGCCATTTCGGGATGGCGTTCGATCCGTATCCCTACATCTTTCTCAACCTGATGCTGTCGACCGTGGCGGCGATCCAGGCGCCGGTGATCATGATGAGCCAGAACCGGCAATCGGCGAAGGATCGCTTGGCGGCGAGCCTCGACTACGAGACCAATTTGCGTGCCGAACTCGATATCCTGCGCGTCCATCACAAGATCGATCATCTGGTGCTGGCACGCCTCGATGCTATCGAAGCCAAGATAGACGGTCTGGCGAAAAGCGCCCCCGGAGCCTAAGAGCGGCGCATCAGGCTATTAGAGGCACCGATGGCAGGCCATTCCAAATACAAGAATATCATGTACCGCAAGGGCGCGCAGGACAAGAAGCGCTCGTCGGCGTTCAGCAAGCTCAGCCGGGAAATCACGGTCGCGGCCAAGATGGGGCTGCCCGACGTCGACATGAACCCACGCCTGCGCGCGGCGGTGAACGCGGCCAAGGCGGCGTCGCTGCCGAAGGAGAACATCCAGCGCTCGATCGACAAGGCGAGCCGCGGCGATGCCGAGAATTACGAAGAGATCCGCTACGAGGGCTTCGGCCCCGGCGGCGTGTCGTTGATCATCGAGGCGCTGACCGACAACCGCAACCGCACCGCGACCAACGTGCGCGTCGCGGTCGGCAAGAACGGCGGCAACCTCGGCGCGGGCGGTTCGGTCAGCCACGCGTTCGATCGCGTCGGCCTGATCTCGTATCCGGCGAGCGCGGGCGATGCCGACACGGTGTTCGAAGCGGCGCTCGAAGCGGGGGCCGAGGACGTCACGTCGAGCGAGGACGGCCATGAGGTCTGGACCGCGCAGGGCGACCTGCACGAGGTGGCCAAGGCGCTTGAAGCCAAGCTCGGCGAGGCGGAAGGCGCCAAGCTCGCCTGGCGTCCGCAGGTAATGGTTGCTGTCGGTGCGGACGATGCGGCGACGCTGTTCAAGCTGATCGACGCGCTCGACGACGATGACGACGTGCAGACCGTCTGGGGCAATTACGAGATCTCCGACGAGATCATGGAGTCGCTGGGTTGATCTTCCCCCCTCCCGCAAGCGGGAGGGGCTGGGGGTGGGCCCGCGCTCACCTCCAACGATCCGCTCGCGGCTGGCGCCGATCCGCCTCCGATAGGCAGCGTTCCGCCTTTGATTGGCCGGGCGCCCACCCCTCGGTCCCCTCCCGCTTGCGGGAGGGGAGGCAGTGATCATCCTAGGACTAGACCCCGGCCTCGGCACCACAGGCTGGGGAGTCATCCGCGCCGATGGCAACCGCCTGAGCCATATCGCCAACGGCCAGATCAAGACCGATCCGTCGATGGCGCTCCCCCGCCGCCTGACCGCGCTGTATAATGCGCTGATCGACGTCATCCGCACCGAACGCCCGGACGGCGCCGCGGTCGAGGAGGTGCTCGGCAACACCAATGCGCAGTCGACGCTGAAGCTCGGTCAGGCGCGCGGCGTCGTGCTGCTCGCCGCGGCAGGGGCGGGGCTGCATATCGGCGAGTACCACCCCTCGACCGTCAAGAAGGGCGTCGTCGGCACCGGCGGCGCGGACAAGAAACAAATCCAGGCGATGATGGCGGTGCTGCTCCCAGGGGCGAAACTGGCGGGGCCGGACGCCGCGGACGCACTGGCCGTGGCGATTACTCATGCACACCATGTTGCCAGTGCTGCTGCGATGTCGCGACGTGCCTCGGGCACCTGACCGGGATACGCGACAGCGCTGCGGCGCGTCACGGTCAGCTCTGCACACAAATCGATGGCGGCTAGCAGCATATCACGCGGCCGCAGCCAGTAGGGTGACTGATATCGTATCGGCGATTACGCACGAATCGACCATGTCGCGACGATTTTCCGATCAATTCGACGAGAATACGGTAGATGCTATCTCTTCTAACCTGAATTAGGTTTTCGATAGTCAGCTCTGCACGATTGTGGCACTCGCAACCCACTGGGATCTAAGAGAATGATCGAAGGGGGAGCGACTTGATTCGCGGTCAGATGCGGGGGGGCACCAACAGCGAGAATGTTCCGGCCGGCGCGTTTGTGATGCCGCCCGGCATGCGCATGCGCTATGATCTGCCCGATCCGGCGTTGGCCGACTATCTGACCGGCTACGCCATTTACGCAGCAGACGATCCGATGCCGATGCTCAACTGGTATCTTCCCGCTCCGGCGATGATCTCGGTGCTTGTCGATGCCGGGCCGGTGACCGTGTCGATCGGCAATCATCGGTTCGATCCACTCGACCGGGCGAGCTTCTACGGTCCGACCAGTCGCGCCTTCCGTACCGAAACGCGGGGAGGGATCGCCGTCGGTATCGGCCTCAGCGCACTCGGCTGGTCGCGGTTGACGACGCGGTCGGCGGGCGATTTTCACAATCGTGTCGTTCCGCTCGCCACCGCGCTCGGAGGCGAGTTGGCTGCCCGCCTGATCGAGGGGCTCGACGCCCTTGACGACGATGCGTTCATCAAGCCGTTGCTCGACGGAATCTTCCGCTCGCTGTTTCAGCGCCCGCACCCGCGTGAGGCACTGATCCGCGCATTCACCGCATTGACGGTTACCGACGGCGTGATCGAAATGAAGGATGTCGCGGATCGTCTCGACATCCCGACGCACGAGTTGCGGCGTATGGCGACGCGGTATTTCGGCATGCCGCCGAAGCTGCTGTTACGACGGGCGCGGTTTCTTCGCTCGTTCATCCGTCTGATCACTGCGGACGGATTGAGCGACTATTCGATGATCGATAGCAGCTATTTCGATGCGTCGCATTTCCTGCGCGACGCCGGCACATTCCTGGGCACGACGCCGCGCCGGTTCGTTGCATCCGACACGGTCTTCCTGAAGGCCAGTCTGCGGGCGCGTGTCGCGGTGATCGGTGCACCGACGCAGGCGCTTCACGGTGTCGCGAAGCCTGCGGTATCCGCGGTGAACCGATCGCTTCCGGAAGGGGATCGTCCGCGACCGGGCGCGTGATACGCCGCGAAGTGCCGCGCGACGATTTTGACAGGATGACGGCGCCCGCCCTTTGTTCTACCGCGTGATCCGATGATCGTGCATCTCAAAGGACGGCTGGACTCGACCGGCATCGACCATGCCGTGATCGACGTCGGCGGCGTCGGCTATCTGGTTGGCGCGTCGGCGCGCACATTGTCGGCGCTGGGGCCGATCGGCGAGGCGTGCACGGTGTTCACCGAATTGCTGGTCGGCGAGGATTTCCAGCGGCTGGTCGGGTTCTC
>JAZKCH010000045.1:0-25420 GCA_040388215.1 Pseudomonadota bacterium
CCGCCCGACAGGATGTTCGACATCATGTTGCGGTGCGTGCCGAGCGCCCCCTTCGGCGCGCCGGTGGTGCCGCTGGTATAGAAGATCGTCGCGTCGTCGTCGGGCGCGATCGTCGCCTCGGGCAAGCCGACGTCAGGCAACGCAGCCCAATCGTGCGGCGTGCCGATCACGTCCTCCAGCCGCGTCACAATTCCCGTCAGCGGTTCCGCGGCGCGCGCCACGAATACGTGCTCCAGCGCCGGCAACGTCGCATACGCCGCCTCCAGCCGGTGATGCCGCTCGTCGTCGGTGATCAGCACGCGCGCACCCGAATCGGCGAGGCCGTATTCCATCTCCGCGCCGGTCCACCACGCGTTGAGCGGCACCATGATCGCGCCGATGCTTGCGCCGGCAAAGAACGCGACCGGCCATTCGGGCAGGTTGCGCATCGCCAGCGCCACGCGGTCGCCGGGGCCGATCCCCATCTCGCGCAACCGGTGCGCCAGCACCGCCATCGCGCGGAAGTTCGCCTCGTACGTGATCCGCTCGTTCTCATACGCCGTGAAGATCCGGCCACCATGCGCGCGCGCCGCCTCGGCCAGCCAGCGCAGCGACGGCGGCGCGTTCTTCCAGATGCGCGTCTCGATGCTGTCAATCGTCAGCGTCTCCATCTCGAACTTCGCGCCGGGCGCGGTCAGCAACCGCTCGGCATCGGCGAGCGACATCGCCGGCCAGGAGGGATCGAGTGCGATGATCGGTTCGCTTGCCAAGACCGGTTGACTCCAGAGTTGAATTTCGGGTTTGGCTTATCGCCTGTTCGAAGACAGGTTATAGTTGATTCCTGCCGCACTCAAGGCAATAGAGGCACCAAGTTCGAACTAGGGGTATGGAGCGGGTTATGACACGGACGGTCGAATCGTGAAAATCGCTGAGCCTGCCGCGCATGGCTTCGATGCGAGCCGGTTGGCAGCGATCGATACGCTGCTCCAGACGCGCTATGTCGATTCGGGCAAGCTGCCGAACGCGCAATTGTTGATCGCGCGCGATGGCGAGATCGTGCATTTCTCGAACGCGGGCGCGGCGCGTGAGGGCGGCAAGGCGATCGACGAAGGATCGCTGTTCCGGATTGCGTCGATGACCAAGCCGATCACCTCGGTCGCGTTCATGATGCTGGTCGAGCAGGGCCTCGTCGCGGTCGACACGCCGGTTCATCACGTTCTGCCCGAGTTCAAGGACATCGCGGTCTATAATGGCGGCGGTGGCGGCGTTCCGTTCGTGACCAAGCCAACTGCCGAGCCGATGCGGATGGTCGATCTTCTCCGTCATACCTCGGGGCTGACCTATAGTTTCCAGAACCGCTCGAACGTCGACGCCGCCTACCGCGAGGGCAAGATCGAAGGCTGGCATGGTGGCCATGACCTCGACGGGTTTATCGGCGCGCTGGCGAAGATCCCGCTCGAATTCTCGCCAGGCACCGCGTGGAATTATTCGGTCGCGACCGACGTGCTCGGCGCGGTCGTGCAGCGCGTGTCGGGCCTGTCGCTCGACCAGTTCTTCCGAGACCGCATCTTCGCGCCGCTGAAGATGAAAGACACGTTTTTCCAGGTCCCCAAGGGCAAGCTCGACCGTCTGACCGACTGCTACACGCTGCTGCCGGGCAAGGGCCGCGTGATGTACGATCGCGGTGCCGAAAGCGCCTGGAGCCGCGCTCCGAAGCTTCTGTCCGGCGGCGGCGGGCTGGTTTCGACCGCGCTCGATTACCACCGGTTCAATACCATGCTGCTGAACGGCGGCGAACTCGACGGCGCGCGCATCCTCGGGCGGAAGACGCTCGACCTGATGACGCAGAATCATCTGCCCGGAAAATCCGATCTCGCGACGATGTCGAAGTCGCTGTTCAGCGAGGCGTCGAACGCGGGCACCGGCTTCGGGCTCGGGTTCGCGATCACCGACGACGTCGCGAAGACGATGGTGCCGGGATCGAAGGGCGAGTTCTACTGGGGCGGGATGTTCTCGACCGCGTTCTTCGTCGATCCCGTCGAGCGCCTGTCGATGGTGTTCATGACCCAGCTTTCGCCGAGCAGCTTCTATCCCATCCGTCGCGAATTGAAGACGATGATCTACGCAGCGATGACCTGATCCCCCAACGGCCGTCATCCCGGCGAACGCCGGGACCCAGGGCCGCAAACACGATGATTTTGGCTCTGGGTCCCGGCGTTCGCCGGGATGACGGGGCCGGCACCAGGAGACTAGAATGACCAGCCCGATCCGCACCGAACGCCATGACGACGTGCTCGTCATCATCTCGAACAATCCGCCCGTCAACGCGCTCGGCGCTGCGGTCCGCCAGGGCCTCGAAGCGGCGATCAAGGAAGGCGTGAACGACGACAGCATCACGGCGATGGTGATCCGCTGCGACGGCCGCACGTTCTTTGCGGGCGCCGACATCACAGAGTTCGGCAAGGAAATGGTCGAACCCGGCCTGCCGACCGTCGTCGACATGATCGAGGCGTCGTCGAAGCCCGTCGTCGCCGCGATCCACGGCACCGCGCTCGGTGGCGGGTGCGAAGTCACGCTTGGCTGCCATTACCGCGTCGCGGTCCCATCGGCGAAGATCGGCACGCCCGAAGTGAAGCTCGGCCTGCTCCCCGGCGCCGGCGGCACGCAGCGGATCCCGCGCATCGCCGGCGTGAAGCTCGCGTTGGAGATGACCGCGAAGGGCGATCCGATTTCGGCAAAGAAGGCGCTCGACTCCGGCCTGATCGACAAGATCGTCGGTGAAGACAGCCTTGAGGCGGACGCGGTCGCATTCGCGCGCGAGATCGCGACGAAGCGTCCCCTGCCCCGTGCGTCCGAGAAGACCGCGCAGGCCGATCCGGATGCGGTCGCCGCGTTCAAGAAGGAAAACGCCCGCCGTTTCCGCAACTTCGACGCGCCCGCGGCCAATATCGCCTGCGTCGAGAAAGCCGCCGACGGCTCCAGCTTCGAAGAGGGCATCGCGTTCGAGCGCCAGGAATTCATGAAGCTGATGACAGGCGTCCAGTCCGCCGCCCAGCGCCACATCTTCTTCGCCGAACGCCAGGCTGCGAAGATCGACGACGTCCCTGCCGACACCAAGCTGCGCGAAATCAAGCGCGTCGGCGTGATCGGCGCGGGTACGATGGGCGGCGGCATCTCGATGAACTTCCTGTCCGCGGGCATCCCTGTGACGATCGTCGAGATGCAGCAGGAGGCGCTCGACCGCGGCACCGGCGTCGTTCGCAAGAATTACGAGGCGACCGCCGCCAAGGGCCGGATGAAGCCCGAGCAGGTCGAGCAGGCGATGGGCGCGCTGAAGCCGACGCTCGACTTCGCCGATCTTGCCGAGTGCGATCTGATCATCGAGGCGGTGTACGAGACGATGGAGGTGAAGAAGGAGATCTTCACGCGTCTCGACGCGATCGCCAAGCCGGGTGCGATCCTGGCGTCGAACACGTCGTATCTCGACATCGATGCGATCGCCGCGTGCACGAAGCGGCCCGAGGACGTCGTCGGCATGCATTTCTTCTCGCCCGCCAACGTGATGAAATTGCTCGAAGTGGTACGCGGCGACAAGACCGCGGACGACGTGCTGGCAACCGTCATGGCGCTCGCGAAGAAGATCAAGAAGGTGGCCGTGGTGGCGGGCGTCACCTACGGGTTCATCGGCAACCGCATGCTGATGCCGCGGCAGGTCGAGGCGACCAAGCTGCTGCTCGAAGGCGCGAGCCCGGAGCAGATCGACAAGGTCCATGTCGCATTCGGCATGCCAATGGGGCCGTTCCAGATGAGCGATCTGGCGGGCGTCGACATCGGCTGGCACCGCGACCCGAGCCGGATCGAGAACATCCGCGATGCGCTGGCGGCGGAGAACCGCTGGGGCCAGAAGACCAAGGCAGGTTTCTACGATTACGACGAGAAGCGGACGCCGTCGAACTCTGCGCGGGTCACCGAAATCATCGACGATTTCCGCAAGAAATCGGGCGTGACGCCGCGCGAGATCAGCGACGAGGAGATCGTCGTGCGGACGCTCTACACGATGGTCAACGAAGGCGCGCTGATCCTCGAAGAAGGCAAGGCACAGCGCGCGTCGGACGTCGATGTGGTGTGGATCTATGGGTACGGCTGGCCGGTGTACCGCGGCGGACCAATGTTCTGGGCGCAGTCCGAGGGCTTGGCGAAGGTCGTCGCGGGGCTCGAGAAATACGGGTTCGCGGTGGCGAAGTCGCTAGAGGATGCCGCGGCATCGGGCGGTCGGTTGAAGTGATCGGTCGCGGTCGTTTCTTGCCGGTAGTCGCACGCTGATGGAGCGGTCCGCGCTCCAGACCGCGGCGGCGATCCGTGCGGGCGAGACGACCGCGCTCGCCGAATGCAACGCGGCGATCGCGCGGATCGAGGCGCGCGACGGTGCGATCAACGCCGTCGTCGTCCGCGATTTCGCGCGGGCGCGAGAGGCGGCGCGGGCGCTCGATGCGGAGGGTCCGGACGACCGGCCGCTGTTCGGCGTACCGATGACGGTCAAGGAATCGTTCAACGTCGCCGGCCTGCCGACCAACTGGGGCGTCGGGGTCCACCGCGACAATGTCGTCGACAGCGATGCCGTAGCCGTCACGCGGTTGAAGGCGGCGGGCACGGTGATCCTCGGCAAGACCAACGTGCCGGTGCGGCTGAGCGACTGGCAGGCGGACAACCCGATCCATGGCCGGACAAACCACCCGCTCGACCCGACGCTGACGCCCGGCGGATCGTCGGGTGGTGCCGCGGCGGCGCTCGCGTCGGGCATGGTACCGCTCGAACTCGGCTCCGACATTGGCGGGTCGATCCGTGTGCCGGCCGCGTTCTGCGGCGTTTGGGGGCACAAGCCGACCTATGGCGCGCTGTTGGACATCGGCCACCGCGTGCCCGGCACCGATGGGGCGAGCGCGGTTCTCGGCGTGATCGGGCCCCTCGCGCGCAATCCCGAGGATCTGGCCGTCGCGCTCGATATCCTCGCCGATCTTCCGCTGCCGCGCGCGAGCATTCATTTTACGCGGCCGCGGGTCCTGCTGCTGACGGCGCATCCAGCGGCGCGCGTCGATGCGTCGATCGTGTCGGCGATCGAGCATGTCGGCGAAGCGCTGGCCCGCTCGGGCGCAACCGTATCGCATGCGCCGCCACCGATCGACCTCGCCGCACAACACGCCGACTACATGCGGATGCTCGGCATCGCGATGACTCGTGGCGGGCCGGCGCGTGACGGCAAGGTCGCGACTTTGTCGCACTGGTTCGACCTCCTTGATTCTCAAGCGCGGCTGCAGCGCGCATGGGACGCGCTGTTCGAAGAGTTCGACGCGGTGATCGCGCCCGCCAGCGGCGTGAACGCCTTCCCGCATATCGCCGAGCGCAACGTCGCGCGGCGCACGCTGTCGATCGATGGCGAGGATACCCCGTTCGGCGTCCAGTTCGCCTGGGCCGGGCTCGCCACCTTCCCCAATCTGCCCGCGACCAGCGTGCCTGTCGGGACAGACCCGCGCGGCCTGCCGATCGGCGTGCAGGTCATCACCAACCGTTTCCGCGACCACGACGCGATCTCCGTCGCCGCGCTGTGCAACCGATTAAGCAGGAGCTGATCCGATGTCCGACCTCGATACCTTCCGGTCCGAAACCCGCGCCTGGCTCGCGGAGAATTGCCCGCCCGAGATGCGCAAGCCCGTGCGCTCGGAGGACGACGTCTGCTGGGGCGGGCGTCAGTTCAAGCCTTCGAGCCCTGCGCAGAAGGAGTGGCTCGACAAGATGGCCGCCAAGGGTTGGACCGTACCCGATTGGCCCAAGGCCTATGGCGGCGGCGGATTGTCGCCCGCCGAGACCAAGATCCTGCGCGAAGAGATGGCGGCAATAAATGCGCGCAACCCGCTCAATTCGTTCGGGATATCGATGCTCGGACCGGCATTGCTAAAATACGGTACCGAGGAGCAGAAGCTCGATCACCTGACCAAGATCGCGCGCGGTGAAATCCGCTGGTGCCAGGGGTATTCCGAGCCGAATGCGGGGTCCGACCTTGCCGGGCTTGCGACCTCGGCGGAGGACAAGGGCGACCATTATCTCGTCAACGGGCAGAAGGTGTGGACCTCCTACGCCGACAAGGCCGACTGGATCTTCTGCTTGGTCCGCACCGACAAGACGTCGAAGCAGGGCGGGATCAGCTTCGTGCTGTTCGACATGGCCTCGCCCGGCGTCTCGACCAAGCCGATCCTGCTGATCAGCGGCAATTCGCCGTTCTGCGAGACGTTCTTCGACAATGTCGAGGTGCCCAAGGTCAACCGCGTCTACGAAGAGAACAAGGGCTGGGACGTCGCGAAATACCTGCTCGGGCATGAGCGCGAGATGATCTCGGGGATGGGGCTGGCGTCGAGCGGCGGCAATCCGCTGATCGACGGGGCGATCGCGACGGTCGGGCTCGGGCATGATGGGCGGCTTGCCGATCCGTTGCTGCGCGCGTCGATCGCGCTGTTCGAGGTGCGCGCGAAGGCGTTCGGGGCGATGTCCGAGCGGTTCATCGACGAACTGAAGGCGGGCAAGGCGCATCCCGCCCAGCCGAGCATGATGAAATACTACGGCACCGAGCTGAACAAGGGCCGATACGAACTGATGATGGCGTCAGGCGGATCGGATGCGCTCGAATGGGACAGCGATCGGTCGCGCGGCGGGGCGATCCCCCGGTCGTGGCTGCGCACCAAGGCGAACTCGATCGAGGGCGGGACGAGCGAGATCCAGCTCAACATCATCGCCAAGCGGATCTTGGAATTGCCGGCGTAAACCTATCCCTCGCCCCGTCGGGGAGAGGGTGCCGCAGCGAAGCGCAGGCGGGTGAGGGGCAGTGAGGCTCGGACGATCCGACCCAACAGCCCCTCACTCCTACCCTCTCCCCGACGGGGCGAGGGAGTAGAAGGACGAAGACATGCCATTGTACTTAGACGACGACCAGACCGTCCTTCAGGACACCATCCGCGATTTCGTCGCCGAACACGCGCCCGTCAGCCATATGCGGGCGCTGCGCGACGCCGACGACAAGACCGGCTTCTCGCGCGACCTGTGGAAGCAGTTCGCGGAGATGGGCTTTACCGGCATCCTGATCGGCGAGGACCAGGGCGGGCTTGGGCTCGGCCATGTCGAGGCGGGCGTGGTGCTGGAGGAAATCGGGCGCAACCTGTCGCCCTCCCCATTCCTCTCCACCGCGGTCGCGGCGGTCGAGGCGCTCAAGGGGACGGGCCAGGCCGAGCGCTGGTTCCCGGGTATCATCGCGGGTGAGACCGTCGCGGCGCTGGCGATCGACGAGGGCGCCAAGCACCGCGACACCGTCGCGATGAAGGCCGAACGCTCGGGTAACGGGTTCAAGCTGACCGGCGCCAAGCGGTTCGTCACGCACGGCCACACCGCCGACCTGATCATCGTCGCCGCGCGTACCGGAGGGTCGGATAACGAGATGGACGGTATCACGCTGTTCGCGGTGCCGAAGGATGCCGCAGGGCTGACGGCAAACGCCGAACGTCTCGCGGATTCGAGCTTGGCCGCGCGGTTGGAGTTCGAGGGAGTGGAGGTCGATGCGGATGCGGTGATTGGCGAGGTCGATGCCGGCCGTACGCCGCTCGATCGCCTTTTGCGCGCGGGGCGGACCGGTGCGTCCGCCGAACTGCTCGGCGTCGGCGGCGGGGCGATGGACATGACGATCGGCTATATGAAAGAGCGCAAGCAGTTCGGCACGCTGATCGGCAGCTTCCAGGCGCTTCAGCACCGCGCGGCGCATCTGTATTCGGAGATGGAGGTCGCGCGCGCTGCGGTGCTGAAGGCGCAGCAGTTGCTCGACCAGGGAAGTGACCGCGCGGACGAGGCGGTGTCGGTGGCCAAGGCGATGACCGCGCTGGCGACCACGCTCAGCGTGCAGGAGGGTATCCAGATGCACGGCGGCATCGGCATGACCGACGAGTACGACATCGGCTTCTACATGAAGCGCGCGCGAGTGCTTGCCGAGATGTTCGGTGACGCGAACTTCCACGCGGACAGGCTCGCGGTCGCAGCGGGGTATTGACCTTACCGTTCCCCGGCGGAGGCCGGGGTCCAGTTGGGGGGACCTTGCGGTGTGGCGCTGTGCTCCGTTACTGCGGCCATCCCAACTGGGCCCCGGCCTCCGCCGGGGAACAAGGTAACGATGTATGACTTCAAATACTGCCGATACGTCGCCCGAAGCACTCGCCCAGGGTCTCGTCGACCTGCTCGAAATCGAGGAGGTCGACACCGATCTCTACGTCGGCAAGCGCCAGCCCGGCGGGGTCGGGCGCGTGTTCGGCGGGCAGGTGATCGCGCAGGCGCTTCAGGCTGCGCAACGTTCGACCGAAGGCCCCAAGGCGGCGCATTCGCTGCACGCGTATTTCATGCGGCCGGGCAACGAGGACTATCCGATCGTCTTCCGCGTCGTCCGCGACTTCGAAGGCCGCAGTTTCGCGACGCGGCGCGTGATCGCGATGCAGAAGGGCCAGCCGATCCTCAACATGGCGGCGTCGTTCCAGATGCCCGAGGAGGGCCTGCATCATCAGGACGCGATGCCCGACGTGCCGGCGCCCGAAACGCTCCGCTCGGACCGCGACCTGCGACTGGAGAACATCGACGGCATCCCCGAGAAATTCCGCGCGCACATGCTGCGCTGGCGGCCGATCGAGGTGCGGCCGGTCAACCCGCGCAGCTGGATCGATCCCGCCCCGCAGGCGCCAAACTACGCCAACTGGTTCCGCCTGGTCGCGCCGATCGGCGACGATCCGGCAATGCACCGCGCGATCCTGGCCTATGCGTCGGACATGGCACTGCTCGGGACGGCCTTGCTCCCGCACGGCAAGAACTGGATCACGCCGGGGCTGCAGACCGCCAGTCTCGACCATTCGCTCTGGCTGCACGAGGATTTCCGTGCCGACGACTGGCTGCTCTACGCCTGCGACAGCCCGTGGTCGGGCCACGCCCGCGGCTTCAACCGCGGCAAGATCTTCGCACGCGACGGCCGCCTCGTGGCGAGCGTCGCGCAGGAAGGGCTGATCCGGATGCGCCAGTAACGGGCGTTACTTGCGCGTCCAGACCTTCTCGCCGCCGATCCACGTCTCCTGCACGATGGTGGCGCGCAGGTCGGTCGGCGAAGCCATCGTCGGATCACGGTCGACGATGATGAAATCCGCGCGCTGGCCAGGCGCAAGCGCCCCGAACTTCGTCTCGGCGAACCCGGCATAAGCCGCCGCGCCGGTCATCGCCCACCACGCCTGTTCGCGCGTCACCAGCTCCTGCGGCTGCCAACCGCCCTGCGGCTGACCATCGGCATCCTGACGCGTGAACGCCGCCGCCCAGGTCGCGAACGGATCGGGCTTCTCGACCGGGAAGTCCGTGCCAAACGCGAGCTTGGCGCCGTTGGTCAGCATCGATTTCCACGCATAAGCGCCCGCCAGCCGGTTCGGCCCAAGTCGTGCCTCGGCCATCGTCCGGTCGCTGGTCGCGTGCGTCGGCTGCATCGAGGCGATCGTGCCGAACTTGCCGAACCGCGGCAGGTCGATCAGATCGACCACCTGCGCATGCTCGATCCGCCAGCGACGGTCGCCGGTATAGGTCTCGCTCTCGACCTGGACCGCGTCGAGCACCATCTGGTTGGCCCTGTCGCCGATCGCGTGCACCGCGACCTGATAGCCGTCCATCGCCGCGCGGCTCATCTGGTTCTGGAGCTGATCGTCGGTGAGGAAGCCGAGGCCCGATTGGCCAGGCGCGTCCGAATATGGCTTCAACAGCCATGCCCCGCGCGAGCCGAGCGCACCATCGGCATAGAGCTTCACGCCGCCCATTCGCAGGCGATCATTGTACAGCCACGGGGTCGGCCCCTTGCCGCCGATCCGGCTCGCGGTCTCGACGCCCATCGCATAGCTCATGATCCGCACGCGCAGCCCGCCGATATCCGCCATCCGGCGATAGGTCAGCCAGTCGTCGAGCGTCGTGCCCATGTCGGCGACCGCGGTGACGCCGTAGCGCAGCAGGATGCTCTGCGCGGTGAGGAAGGCGGCATCGCGTTCCTTGGGCAGCGGTTGGGGCACGACCTTCTCGATCAACGCCTGCGCGCCATCGACGAACACGCCCGCGGGCGCGCCACCTGCCTTCTCGATCCGCCCGCCCGCAGGCGAGACGGTCGAGCCGGTGACGCCCGCCTCACGCATCGCCTCGCGGTTCGCCCAGCTCGCGTGGCCATCAGCGCGCGAAAGCCAGATCGGATGTCCACCCGACACGGACTCGAGATCCGCTGCAGTCGGGAAGCGCCCCAGCCCCCACGCCTCCTGGTTCCACCCGCGCCCTATAACCCACTTCCGGTCCGGATTGCCCGCAATGTACGCCGCGATCCGCGACTTCGCCTCGTCGAGCGACTTGGTCATCGACAAGTCGAGCGACAGCGCGCCGAATCCCATCTCGATCACATGCCCATGCGCGTCGATAAAGCCCGGCAGCACGGTCTTGCCGCCCATGTCGATCCGCCAGTCGTAGAGCGGCTTGCCGGCGTTCTTCTTCAATTCCTTGCGGCTGAGCTTGGGCGCTTCCTCGCCGGGGAGGACGAGCCGCGTGACCTTGCCATCCTTGTCGATCAGGATCGCCTTGAAGTGGATCACACGGCCGCCATCGGCAACGGTGATCCCGTTGACGTTGTCGACGATCCCGTCGGCAAGCGCTGGTGTTGAGAGCAGCGCGATCGCGGCTACGGAAACCATAAGACGCATCACTTCGGCAATCTCCGTACCAGCGCGCTCGTATCCTGCCGCGCGCCACCCATCGCCTGGACATCGGCGTAGAACTGATCGACCAGCGCCGCGACCGGCAGCACCGCACCATTGCGCCGCGCCTCGTCGAGCGCCAGCCCGAGATCCTTGCGCATCCAGTCGACCGCGAACCCGAAGTCGAACTCGTCCTTCGCCATGGTCGGCCAGCGATTGACCATCTGCCAGCTTTGCGCCGCTCCGCCGGAAATCGCCTCGAATACCCTGTCGAGATCGAGCCCGGACATTTGTGCGAACCGGATCGACTCTGCCACCCCCTGGATCACGCCAGCGATCGCGATCTGGTTGCACATCTTGGTGGTCTGGCCCGCGCCCGCATCGCCTACGTGGACGATGCGTGCGGCATAGGCCTGCATGAAGGGTTCGGCCCTCGCCATCGCCTCGGCCGAGCCGCCGCACATGATCGACAGCTTACCGTTCTCCGCGCCGGCCTGTCCGCCAGAGACGGGTGCGTCGACCACCAGCGCACGCTCACCGGCCAACCGCCGCGCGATCGAGGCCGAGACGGTGGTGTGATCGACGAACACCGCATCATCGCGCATAGCGGCGAACGCGCCGTCTTCGCCTAGAGTAACCGACGCCAGATCGTCGTCGTTGCCGACACACGCGAACACTGCATCGGCATCCTTCGCCGCCGCGGCAGGCGTGTCGGCAATCCCACCCCCGTATTTATCGGCCCATGCCAGTGCCTTGGCCTGAGTCCTATTATAGACGGTGACGTCGTGCCCTGCCGCGGCGAGGTGCCCCGCCATCGGCGCGCCCATGACGCCGGTTCCGATGAATGCCAGTTTTGCCATAGCCTCCGCGCATAAGCGGTGTTTCCCATGCGCGCCAGATGGTCTAGCGGGTCGGACATGGCTACCCAAGCTGCCGTAGCGGCACCCACCCTCCCCGTCTCGATCGACGACGTCCGCGTCGCGCACGACCGGATCCGCGACTCGATCGTCCGCACGCCGACGCTGATCAGCAAGACGCTGAGCAAGATGACCGGCGCGACGGTGTATCTGAAGTTCGAGAACCTCCAGTTCACCGCGGCGTACAAGGAGCGCGGCGCGCTCAACACGCTGTTGCAGCTGTCGGCCGAAGCGCGCGCGAAGGGCGTCATCGCGGCGTCTGCGGGCAACCACGCGCAGGGCCTCGCCTACCACGCCAACCGCCTCGGCATCCCCACGACGATCGTGATGCCGACCAACACGCCGACCGTGAAGGTCATGCAGACCGAAGGCCACGGCGCCAACGTCGTGCTGCACGGCGAGACGTTCGACGCGGCCTATGCGCACGCGCGTATCCTCGAGGGCGAGTGCGGCTTCACCTTCGTCCACCCGTTCGACGATCCGCGCGTCATCGCGGGGCAAGGCACCGTCGCGATCGAGATGCTGGAGGACGTGCCGCAGCTCGACACTTTGGTCATCCCGATCGGTGGCGGCGGCCTAATCTCGGGCATGTCGACCGTCGCGCGGGCTTTGAGCCAGCAGACCGGCGGACACCCGATCGAGGTCGTCGGCGTACAGGCCGAGCTGTTCCCGTCGATGTACAACCGTATCAACGGCACCGACATGGCCTGCGCCGGCGATACGCTGGCCGAGGGCATCGCGGTCAAGGAGCCGGGTGCGATCACCTCGAAGATCGTCGCCGAACTGGTCGACGACATCGTATTGGTCAGCGAGCGCAGCCTGGAAGAGTCCGTCAGCCTGCTGCTCCAGATCGAGAAGACGGTGGTCGAGGGCGCCGGTGCCGCCGGGCTCGCCGCATTGCTGTCGCATCCCGAACGGTTTGCAGGAAAGACCGTCGGCATCGTGCTGTGCGGTGGCAATATCGATACGCGGCTGCTCGCCAACGTGCTGTTGCGCGATCTGGCGCGGTCGGGGCGGCTGGCGCGGTTGCGGATCCGGTTGCAGGACAAGCCGGGCGCGCTGTTCCACGTCGCGCGGATCTTCGATCAGGAACGCGTCAACATCATCGAGATCTATCACCAGCGGGTCTTCACGACGTTGCCGGCGAAGGGCCTCATCACCGATATCGAATGCGAACTGCGCGACCGTGCGCATCTCGATCGGCTGGTCGGTGCATTGCGCGCTGGCGGGTACGAGACGTCGACCGTCGAACTGGCATGATCGTCATTCCCTTACGGTGATCGCCCGCGTTAACCGACATTCGTGGTAAACCGATTGCACGAGCGAGCGCGACAGCCATATACGGGACGGCGCGGCTGACCGCGCCTGCCTGAAGGACTTAGCGTTCGGTGACTGCGCCTTTCCGTTTCCCGCGCTTTTTCGTCACCAGCCCGGCGCCATGCCCGTATCTGCCGGATCGGCAGGAGCGCAAGGTGTTCACCGAACTGACCGGCCCGCACGCGAACGAATTGAACGATGCACTTGGGCGGATCGGCTTTCGTCGTAGCCAGGGCGTGGCGTATCGGCCGTCCTGCGCAGGGTGCACAGCCTGCGTTTCGGTCCGCGTGGTAACCGATGAGTTCGTCCCCAACGCGACGCAGCGCAAATTGCTGAAGCGGCTCGGCGACGTCGAAACGACCGCATGCAAGGCGTGGGCGACCGACGAGCAGTTCCAGTTGCTCCGGCGCTATCTGAATACGCGCCACCCCGGCGGCGGCATGGCTGGCATGGATGAAGACGATTACGCCGACATGATCGAACATTCGCCCGTCAATTCGGTGATCGTCGAGTACCGCGAGCCGAGCGTCGACGGCATTCAGGGCGCGCTGATCGGCGCTTGCCTGACCGATCGCCAGGCAGACGGGCTGTCGATGGTTTACAGCTTCTTCGCCGCCGACGACGTACGCCGACCGGGGTTCGGCAACTTCATCATCATGGACCACATCCTTCGCGCGCGCGACGCAGGGCTACCGTATGTGTATCTGGGGTATTGGGTGAAGGGTTCGCCGCGGATGGAGTACAAGACGCGGTACCGGCCGTTGGAGGTCTTGGGGCCAGCGGGGTGGCGGCGGCTGGAGGATGGTGATCTGGCGACGGCGCCTGTGCGGGTTGCAGCGCTGGTTTGAGTTGTGGCTTGGGTAGTTGGGTCGCCCCTAGCAGTTCCAAAGTCCCCCCGGCGAAGGTCGGGGTCCAATTGAGAAACGCTGCTAATTGAGTGCAGTTCTGCGGTACTACCACCTTGCCAGCTGGACCCCGGCCTTCGCCGGGGAGATACCCTAAGAAACACCTGCCCCGTTGTTCTCCCGCGAAGGCGGGAGCCCAGTCTGGGTCCCCGCCTTCGCGGGGAAACAGGCTTAGTCCTCGCGCTGCACTACTACGTCGACGTCGAGTTCCTCGCCGCCCTCGCCCAGTCGCGACCCTGCCACCGGCGCAGCCCCTGCCGCATCAAGCGCCATCGCGACTCTGACGTAGTGCTCTTCCGGCGACATGCCGGTGCACGGATCGAACCCGACCCAGCCGAGCCCGTCGACGAACGCCTCCGCCCAACCATGCGGCGTCGGCAGATGTACGACCTCGTGATCGTTATGATGGTAGCCTGACACATACCGCGCCGGAGCGCCCAACGAGCGGGCGGCGACGGCGAACATCTGGGCCATGTCGCGCGGGGTGGCGCTTTCCAGGCGGAATGCGGCGGCGGCGGTTCGCCCGGGCTCGGGGCGTCCGGCATCGAAGGCGAACCGCTTGTGGAATGCGCGGTTCAGCCGGTGGAGCGCGCCGATCCGGTCGCGTGCGCCTTCGGCAGCATTGACCGCGAACTTCGCGATCGCCGTATCGTGCGCAGTTGCCTCGGTGGACCGGAGGAACAGCGCGGGCGGCAGCGTTTCGTGGACGCCGTGCAGGACGCCGTCCGAATGACTGGTCAGCACCTCGCCCTTCACGGTGATCTCGATCCCGTCGACCGGCCCGTCCGCGTACAACATCGTCACGGCGTTACCGAAGCCGTCGCGACCGGGCCTTAGCCGGGCGTCGCAATCGACGTCGATCCGCCACGACGCCACCGTCTGGTCGTGCGTGTTCTCGGGCGTGAGGCGGAGCATCTGTACCAGGCGGCCCTGCGGCTGCGCGAAGCGGTAGATCGTGTGGTGGTCGATCGACAACCGCATCAGAGAAACTTGAACTGACGACCGATCGCGCCGTGCAGCAGCGCGTTCTCGGCGATGAACGCCTGCAGATACTGATGCAGCCCGGAGGCGATGACCTCGCCCGATCGCGTCTTCGCCATCCGCGACGCACGCATCCGCGCCATGCGGTCGGCCTCGCCGTGGTTGCCCGTCCGCTTTGCGAGCAGGTTGAGCACGTCGACCGTCTCCTCGACCGATGCGGCAAGACTGCGCGGCAGTTCTGACCGGGCGAGCAGCAGATCGATGACGTCGGCGGGACGAAGCCCATCATTGTACAACCAGCGATAGGCCGTGACGGCGGACACGGTCTGGAGGATCGTCGTCCACTGGTCGCGATCGATCGCGCCGCCGAGCCGCTCGCCCTCGGGCAGCAGGATGTGATATTTGACGTCGAGCAACCGTGCGGTGTTATCGGCGCGCTCGACCGCCTGGCCCAGCCGTATGAACCACGTCGTCTGGTTGCGGAGCATGCGGTGGACCGCGCCTTCGAAGCCACGCGTCTCGTTCTTGACCGCCTCGACGAGGTTCAGCTGCGACGTCGTGCTGCCCGGCGTGGCACGGTTCTCGAACAGCAGCCATGCGCGGTTGATCGCGGTCCACGCCTCTCGGGTCAGCGCGGTGCGGACCGCCTTGGCGTTGTTGCGCGCCATGTCGAGGCAGCGGACGATCGATCCCGGATGACTCGAATCGAGCGTCAGGAACCGTACGACGTCGCGCTGCCCTATATCCACGCCGGTCGCCGCGAACGCCTCGTCGGTTTCGGTAACGGCCAGCGCAGACGCCCAGGCGGCGTCGCCCGAGGGTTGCGACGAGAGTACGTCGAGGCGAACTGTCGCTTCGACCAGCCGCGCGATGAAATCGGCACGCTCGAAATAGCGCCCGAGCCAGTAGAGCGAGGATGCGGTGCGCGACAGCATCAGGAGTTTCCACCGGACGTCTGCGCGCCCAACGTCTGCTTCATGCTGCCCATTGTCTGCGTCATGCCGCCGGCGTTCATGCGCTGCGACTGGTCGGCCATTAGCACGAAGCTGTCCTTGGTGCCGCCGCCCTGGCTGGAATTGACCACCAACGACCCTTCCTTGAGCGCGACACGGGTGAGGCCGCCGGGGACGACCTGCACGCCCTTCGACCCGCTCAGCACGAAGGGGCGGAAGTCGACGTGGCGCGGGCTCAGGCCGCCTGGCGCCATCGTCGGGACGGTGGACAAAGCGAGCGTGGGTTGCGCGATATAGCGGTGCGGTTCGGCAATGAGCGCGGCGCGGAAATTCTCGATCTCCTGTTTCGACGCGGTCGGGCCGACGAGCATGCCGTAGCCGCCCGAGCCGTCCACCAGCTTCACGACAACGTCCTTCAAATTGTCGAGGACGTATTGCAGCGCCTGCGGCTCGCGGCAGCGCCACGTTTCGACATTGCGCAGCTTGCACTCGCCGCCGGAGTAGAATTTCACGATGTCGGGCATGTAGCTGTAGATCGCCTTGTCGTCGGCGATGCCGTTGCCCGGCGCGTTCATGATCGCGACGTTGCCGGCGGCGTAGGCTGCGATCAGCCCTGGGACGCCGAGCGCGGAGTCCGGGCGGAACACGAGCGGGTCGAGATAATCGTCGTCGATCCGGCGATAGATCACGTCGACCTTCACCCGTCCCGCGATCGTCCGCATCCAGACGATGTCGTCGTCGACCACCAAATCGGCAGCTTCGACGAGTTCGATCCCCATCGAGTCCGCGAGGAAGCTGTGCTCGTAGTATGCAGAGTTGTAATGGCCCGGCGTCAGCAGCACACAGGTCGGATTGGAGCCCGTACCATGCGGCGCGACCGACTTCATCGTCTCGAGCAGCAGGTCGGGATAGCTGTCGACCGCGGCCACGCGGAACTCGCGGAACAGCTCGGGGCAAAGCCGCAGCATCGCCTCGCGGTTTTCCAGCATGTAGCTGACGCCCGACGGGGTGCGCGCATTGTCCTCGAGCACGAAGAAATCGTCGGGGCCGGTGCGGACCAGATCGATCCCGCAGATATGTGCCCAGACGCCGTGTGGTGGACGGATACCGGCGATCTCGGGGCGGAACTGCGCGTTGCCGAGCACGAGGTCTTCTGGGAGGATGCCCTCCTTGAGGATACGACGCTCGCCATAGATGTCGTTGAGGAATGCGTTGATCGCCTCGACGCGCTGGACGAGTCCCTCAGACAGGCGGGTCCATTCGTCGTGGAGAAAGACGCGCGGGACGATATCGAACGGGATGATCCGCTCGGCCGCTTCGTTCTCCCCGTACACCGCGAAGGTGATGCCGAGCTGGCGGAACGTCGTCTCGGCGGCTTCCTGCCGACGACGAAGCTCGGCGTCGGGCGTCTCCTCGATCCAATGCCCGAGAGCCGCGAGTTCGGGACGAGCGGTCGTATCGCCCGGCGTCCCCATGATTTCGTCGAACGCCTGTTTCCCCATCGGAACGGTCAATTCCCCATCAAGCGTTACGGTTCCATGCTGCAACGCTTCGCTGCGCTGCACAAGTCAAGAATATGACTGACGAGGTGCGGTCCCTGATCCTCCCCCGCCAGGGGGAGGTGGCTGGCACTTGCCAGTCGGAGGGGGAGGACGCGCAACGAAGTTTGTCGTCCCCTCCCCTCCGTCGCCTTAGGCGCCACCTCCCCCTGGCGGGGGAGGATTGCAATTGGCCTAGGCGCCCAACCCTTCGAGCAAGCCCGGCGTCAGGACCTGCGGCAGGACCGTCGGTTCGGCCGCGCCCGGCGCATAGTAAAGATACAACGGCACACCCGCGCGGTTGTGGGCCTGGATGAAGCGGCCCATCACCGGGTCGCCATCGGTCCAGTCGCCGATCAAGGCCGCTACCTTGTGCTGGGCGAAGGCGTCGCGGACGCCGGCCGTGTCGATCGCAGCCTTCTCGTTGACCTTGCACGTCAGACACCAGTCGGCGGTGAAATAAACGAACACCGGCCGCTTCTCGGCCCGCAGCGCGGCGAGCCTGGCTTCGGTGAACGCTTCGTCGCCGGTGGTCGCTGTCTTTGCAGACGCGGGCGGCGTTTGCGCGATCAACGCGGCGCTGCCGACGAACACCGCCAGCAACAGGATTTGCGCCACGACGCCGAACGCCTTGCCCTTGCGCTGGCGCGTGCCGCCGATCCAGAGGACCACGCCGACCGCCAGTACCGCGATCAGCGCAAGCGTGAGCGCTTCGACGTCGGTCTGGCGCCCGAGCACCCAGCCGAGCGCGATCGCGGTCAGGAACATCGGCACCGACAGGATATGACGGAACGTCTCCATCCACACACCCGGCTTCGGCAACCACCGCCGCCACGAAGGAATGAACCCGATCGCGAGGAACGGGAGCGACAAGCCGATCCCGAGGCCGCCGAACACGGCAAGCGCCGCCGGCCATGGCAGCACCAGCGCCGCGCCGAGCGCCGCACCCATGAACGGCCCGGTGCACGGCGTCGCGATGAACGCCGCCAGCGCACCGGTCGCGAACGCGCCGCTCGCGCCGCTCTCGCCGGCGAATCGCGGCGTCGGGACCTCGAACAGCCCGGCAAGATTGAACGCGATCGCCGCGCTCAGCAGGAGCAGGACGACGATCGCCGCCGGATGCTGCAACTGGAATGCCCAGCCGACCGCGGAGCCGCCCGCGCGAAGGGCCAGGATTGCGGCACCGAGGCCGAGACACACCAGCACGACACCCGCGGTATAGGCCAGCGCCTCGCCCCGCGCGTCGTTCTCGCTGGCGCCGCCGCGCGCGAGGCTGAGTGCCTTGAGACTGAGGATCGGGAACACGCAGGGCATGATGTTGAGGATTAGCCCGCCCAGCACCGCGCCCGCGAAGGCGATCAGCGCGGTCAGCCAGAGGCTCTTGCCGCTCGCGCTGGTCGAGGTGCTGCCGGCCGCATCGCTTACCACGCCGGGCGTCGCCTTGACGCTCAGCCCCTGCCCTTCGCCAATCCGCAACACGCCTTCGATGGGGCCGCCGGTCTTGGCATTTGCGGCGATCTTGGTGCTGATCGTCAGCCGGTCGCCGTCACGCGTGACGGTCTGCGCCGCGCCATTCTCGATCGCGCCGGTGGTGACCGGGAAGAAATACGCCTTGTCGATCTTCGCGCCTGCGGGGAACGGCACCGCGATCCGCATCGTCCCGTTGCTTGCGGCGTAGGTCGCACCGGCATCGAGCGGCTTGGGGATCGCCTGACGCCAGCCCGCGAACGCCGCCGCCTGCGACGGCGCGCCGTCACCGATCGTGAGGTCGAGCGAGAGTGCCTTTTCCTCGGGTACGCAGATCGTCGCGGAGCATACGAGGTAGCTCGTTTTCAGGCGGATCGGGAATTTGGTCCCCGCCGCCACCCCCGCCGGGACCTGGATCGTCACGAGCGGCGCATAGGGCGCTTCGTAGACATAGTTCATCAGGCCCGCGATCAGCAGCGTCGTCGGCACCGGCCATTCGGGCTCGCCCGCCTTCGCGCCCTTCGGCAAGGTCCAGTCAAACGTCGCCGGAAAACCCGCGTCGCCGGGGTTGCGCCAATAGCCGTGCCAGCCGGTCTCGGGCGTCGTCGCCAGTGCGATCGTCAGCGCCGCGCCGGCCTTGGGGTGATCGCTCTCGGCGACCAGCTTCATCATCAGATGCTGGCTGGAGCCATTCAGCGATTCCGCAAACGCGGGCGCACTCGCCAGCCCACATACGGCGAGCAAGACCGTCATCAGGACGCAACGTAATCCGCGCATGGCCATCCTTGTTTCGTTCATCGCGCAAAGCCATAGCGGTGACCTTGTCGTATTGCACTTCAAAGCGACGACCGCGCTCGATGGTCGTCGCTGGCTAAAGGACTGTTCGTGAAAGCACTTATCGCCGCGCTCCTGCTGACCTCGGCCGCCTCGGTCTCCGCACAGACGGCGCCTCCTGCGCCCGCCCCTGCCCCTACGGCGACTCCGACCACCCCGCCGAAACTGATCGTCGCGATCTCGGTCGATCAGTTCGCCGCCGATCTGTTCCAGCAATATCGCAATCATTATACGGGCGGCTTCACCCGGCTGCTGAACGGCGCGGTGTTCCCGAGCGGCTACCAGAGCCACGCCGCAACCGAGACGTGCCCCGGCCACTCGACGATCCTGACCGGCATGCGGCCCGCGCATACCGGCATCATCGCCAACAACTGGGTCGACCAGCGCGCCGGGCGGCCCGACAAGATCGTCTATTGCTCGGAGGACGAGCGCGTCACCGGTAGCACGCACGACAGCTACACCGTCTCCGACATGCATCTGAAGGTGCCGACGCTCGGCGAGATGATGAAGGCGCGCGATCCACGGACGCGCTCGGTCTCGGTCGCGGGCAAGGATCGCGCGGCGGTGATGATGGGCGGCCACAAGGTCGACGAGCTCTGGTGGTGGGACGGCAAGACCTATGTCTCCTACGCCGGCCGCGCCGTGCCCCCCGCCGTGCAGCGCACGCGCGATGCGGTCGCCGCGCTGATCGCCAAGCCGCAGGCTGCGCTGCCGCTGCCCGGCTATTGCGCGGGCGTGAACCATCCGATCGTGATCGCGGGCAAGACGTACGGTCAGGGGCGCTTCGAACGCGAGGCGGGCGATGCGAAGGGCTTCCGCGTGTCGCCGGCTTCCGACGCCGCGGTGTTCGCGATGGCGGCGGCGCTGGTGCAGGACATGAAGCTCGGCAAGGGGCCGCAGACCGACATCATCGATATCGGCGCGTCGGCGACCGATTATATCGGCCACACCTATGGCACACAGGGCTCGGAGATGTGCATCCAGATGGCGCAGCTCGACAAGACGCTGGGCGATTTCTTTGCGGTGATGGATGAGACCGGGGTCGATTACGAAGTCGTGCTGACCGCGGATCACGGCGCGCACGACGCCACCGAGCGCCAGCAGCAGCGCGCGATGCCGATGGAAGCGCACATGGACGAGAACGTGCTGGCCAAGCAGGTCGGCACTGCGATCGCCAAGGATTTGGGGCTGCCGAATAGTGTGCTGCTCGGGACCGAAGGCGACGTGTATATCGACGACACGCTGCCGGCAAAGACGCAGGCGAAGGTGCTTGCCGAGGCGCTGCGTCGCTATCGCGCGATGCCGCAGATCGCGGGGGCCTACTCCGCCGCCGAGATCATGGCGACGCCGATGGCGAAGTCTCCGCCGGAGACCTGGACGCTGATCGAGCGGGCGCGGGCGTCGTTCTATCCGGAGCGGTCGGGACAATTGGTCGCGTTGCTCAAGCCGCGCGTGACGACGATCGTGTCGCCGGCGGGGGGCTACGTCGAGACGCACGGGTCACCGTGGGATTACGACCGCCGCGTGCCGATCCTGTTCTGGCGCAAGGGCATGACCGGGTTCGAGCAGCCGCTGTCGGTCGAGACGGTGGATATCGTGCCGACGCTGGCGGCGACGATCGGGTTGCCGGTGAGCGGGCTGGACGGGCGATGCCTGGATCTCGATCCAGGAGCCGCGAGCACGTGCGCTAACTGAGCGCCGCGCCTCACCTACAAGCTTGTTCTCCCGCGAAGGCGGGAGCCCAGTCTGGGCTCCGCCTTCGCGGGAGAACAAGCTTTTGCGCGAGCATGACGCCCCCCCGCCGTCCTGAATTTCGTCAGGATGGCGGGGGGGGGTGTCAGGCAATCGCCGTTACCGCGTCTCGAACGCCCGCAACCCGGCCCCCAGCCGGTTCGCGCCGATCGCCAGCTTGTCGTGGCTGTAATCCGCGACGAATGCCGGGCTGGTCGTGTCCCCCGGCGACAATCGCGCGTCGTTCCCCTCGATCCGCAATCCGGTCGCGCTGTAGGTTTTGGCTTCAGCTGACACCACGATCAGCCCGCTATGGTTCTCCTTGTGCGTTCCCTGCACGAACGTGTTGCGCGCGATCAGGCCGGTGCCGCCGTCGGACAGGTCGATCATGTAGTTGGTCTTGCGCCCGCCCGTATCGTCGAAGCTGTTGTCGGTGATCGTCACCGTCGGACTACGCAGCTTGACGTAATGCCCGCCGGTGCCGCGCTCGAACCGCGAATTGGTCACCGTCACGCTGCCGTCGTTGGCGAGATAGATCGCGTGCGAACAGCCCGGCGACACGTCGCACTGGCCAAGCCCGGAAAACGTCGACCGATCGATCGTGATGCGCTTGGTCGTGGGTCCGCCGCCCAATATGCCTTCCTGGCTGTTGAGGAACATCGAGTTCGTCACCGCGAGATTGCCCATCTCGATCCGGATACCCGCGCCATTGCCATCGCCGACGCTATAGCCACGAAACACGATGCCATCGACCGCCGAGCCAAGCCCGCGCAGGACGAACGCCGCCTTGCCCTCGCATGTGACGCTGTCGAAGATGGCGGTACCAGGTTGCACGGCCTTGAAGGTGACATGCCCGCCGGCCTGCACGGCGCACTGCCGGTACGTGCCGGGCGCGATCAGGATCGTCGCGGTACCCTGCTGGATCGACGAGACCGCCTCCTGCAGCGAGTTGAACCCGCGACCATCGACGGTGAACGGCGCGTTGGTCTGCCCGAGTGCCGGGACGGAAAGCAGCGCAAGCGCCAGCAACGATCGTTTCATGGGACGTCCTTTCACGGTCACGATGCGCATACCAGCCGGGGCGGTAGGATGCGGCTCAAGGACTATCACCGGCGATTGATCGGCCCAACACCCGCCAGTGCGCTGCGTGTCCCGGAATGGCGCACTAAGGTTCGGTTCAATCCCGTCGTAACGGTGTATTGCTGCTGCCGTACGATCCGCATAATACCGCTACCGTAACAAAGCCGGCGGGGGGAACCGATCGGCGCGGGGGATCCACATGCACGCCATGACGCCGACGGAGGTCTTCCTCCTCGCGATACTCATCATCTTTACCGTGCCGTATCTGGTGTGGCGGCTTGGGCGGACCGACTATTGGGCACCGCTGGTGGTGGTGCAGATCTTCGGCGGCATCCTGCTCGGGCCGGGCGTGCTCGGCGCGGCGTATCCCGACTATTACGCGACGGTCTTCACGCCGGCGACGCTGGGATCGCTCAACGGCATCGCGTGGTGGGCGGTAATGATGTTCGTCTGGGTCGCGGGCATCGAACTCGACCTTGGCGAGGCCTGGAAGCGGCGCGGCGAGACCGGCGTCACCGCAGGGCTCGCGCTCGCGGTACCGCTGATCACCGGCAGCATCGCCGCGGTGCTGATGCTGCGCTACCCAGGCTGGCGCGGAACGGACGGCGCGACGTGGCAGGTGGTGCTGGGCATCGGCATGGCTTGCGCGGTCACCGCCCTCCCCATCCTCGTGCTGTTCCTCGAGAAACTCGAGATCCTGCGCGAGCCGATCGGCCAGCGCATCCTGCGCTACGCGAGCCTCGACGACATCGCGATCTGGGGCGTGCTCGCGCTGATCCTGCTCGATTGGGAGCGGGTCGGGCGGCAGGGCGGCTTCCTCGTCGGGTTCGCGATCGCGACGTTGATCGTGCGCAAGCTGATGGCGATGATCGAGGAACGCGACCGCTGGTATGTCAGCCTGATCTGGCTCGCCGGGTGCGGGTTCGCGGCGGACTGGGCGGGGCTCCATTTCATGGTCGGCGCGTTCCTGTCGGGCGCGGTGCTCGATTCGAAATGGTTCACGACTGCGAGGATGGACCAGTTCCGCCACTTCGTGCTGCTCGCCGTGATGCCGGTGTTCTTCCTGTCGACGGGCTTGAAGACGCAGTGGGCGGTCGGCGGCTATGCGGTGTTCGCCGCGGCGGCGTTGCTGCTGGTCGCGTCGGTCGGCGGCAAGCTGATCGGTGTTCACGCTGCCGGGCGGATCCTGAAATGGCGGCCGGGCGAGGCGTCGGCGATCGGCTGGCTGCTCCAGACCAAGGCGCTGATCATGATCATCTTCGTCAACATCCTGCTGGATAAGAAGATCATCACCAACGAGACCTTCACCGCGCTGCTGCTGATGGCGTTGGCGAGCACGATGCTGACCGTGCCGATGGTCGCGCCGAAGCTGAAGAAGCTGGCGGGGCTGGTTGGGAAGAGCGGGTAACGCAACACCTACGATCCTCCCCCGCCAGGGGGAGGTGGCGCCGAAGGTGACGGAGGGGGAGGCACGCGAAACCTCTGCTCCGTGTCCTCCCCCTCCGTCTGGCAAGAGCCAGCCACCTCCCCCTGGCGGGGGAGGATTACTTCAGGCGCCCGCGTTGAGCAGGTCGTGGCGTTTCAGGGCGTGGCGGAGTTGGTCGTAGCTCAGGCCCAGCGCCTCGGCGGTGGCGCGCTGGTTGAAGCGGTGTTCGGACAACGCACGCGAGAGCAAGTCGCGTTCGAAGCGGGACACGCGGGACTTGAAGTCCGAGGGACCTTCGTCGCAGGCGACGACCGGGTCCTCGCCGTCTTCCGGTTCGGCTGCACGCGGAGCCACAACCATAGGCTTCGGCGCGGTCGAAGCACCCGGCCGGTGGGGTGACTGGAACGGGTCGATCTCGATCGCGTCGATCGGCCCCGCCTTTTCCCAGCGATACACCGCGCGCTCGACGACGTTGCGGAGTTCGCGCACGTTCCCCGGCCAGCGATACGCGATCAGCGCGTCCATCGCCGCCGGGCCAAACCCCTCCCAGCGTTCGCGCCCTAACTCCGACGCCATCCGCCGCCCGAAATGCTCGGCGAGCACTACCACGTCGCCGGTCCGCGCGCGTAAAGGCGGCAAAGTCACCACCTCGAACGATAACCTGTCGAGCAGATCCGCGCGAAACTCATGCCGGTCGACCTTGTCGGGTAAATGCTCGTTGGTAGCGGCCACGATCCGCACGTCGACGCGCATCGGTCGCGACGAGCCGATCCGGGTGATCTCGCCATATTCGACCGCGCGCAGCAGCCGGTCCTGCGCCGCCATCGACAGCGTACCGAGTTCGTCGAGGAACAGCGTGCCCCCATCGGCCTCCTCGAACCGCCCCACCCGCGCCTTGGTCGCGCCGGTGAACGCGCCCGCCTCATGCCCGAACAATTCCGCCTCGATCAGCGTCTCGGGCAGCGCGGCGCAGTTCATGATGACAAGCGGCTGGTCCCACCTTGGCGACAAACGGTGCAGGCGTTCGGCGACCAACTCTTTACCGGTGCCACGCTCGCCGATCACCAGCACGGGGCGATCCAAGGCCGCTGCCCGCGACGCGCGTTCGAGTGCTGCCATGAACGTACCGGACTCGCCGATGACCTGGGTTGTTCGCTCCATGGCGAAGATGTGGCGCGAATTCCCAACTCTTGGCAAGCTTACGCCACCGCCCGATCATTCAAAATCGCGCAAACCCCTGCAATTCCGCCATTTTCGAAACTGGCACGACAGATGCAATGCTTCAGGCAACCCGCCGAATAGCGGAACCAACCATCCTTAAAGGGGACCCACCATGTTCAACACCAACATCGCTCGCACCGTCGCCGCCACCCTCTGCACCATCGTCGTCAGCGCAACCTGCGTCCTCGGCGCAGTCGGCCCAGCGATCGCAACCAACACAACGCCTATCGCGGTTCACACCTCGATCGTGGCATAAGACCCCGACGGCTTAGAGCCTCGGGCCGACCCCTGGA
>JAZKCH010000046.1:0-34000 GCA_040388215.1 Pseudomonadota bacterium
ACCTCGATCGTGGCATAAGACCCCGACGGCTTAGAGCCTCGGGCCGACCCCTGGAGTAGGATTTACATGGGCATCTTTTCCCGCACCCGCGACATCGTCGCCGCCAACTTCGCCGATCTCATCGAGAAGGCCGAAGATCCGTCGAAGATGATCCGCATGATCATCCTCGAGATGGAGGAAACGCTGGTCGAGGTTCGCGCCTCCGCCGCGCGCACCATCGCCGACCAGAAGGAGATGCGCCGCCATATCTCGAAGCTCGAGCAGCTCCAGGACAACTGGACCGAGAAGGCCGAGCTGGCGCTGAGCAAGGACCGCGAGGACCTCGCCAAGGCCGCTCTCGTGGAACGCCAGAAGGCGTTCGACATGGCCGAGCAGTTGAAGGCCGAGGTCGGCGTGCTCGACGATGCGCTCCGTGCATCGGAAGAGGACATCGCCAAGCTCCAGACCAAGCTCCGCGAGGCACGCACCAAGCAGAACGCGGTGCAGACCCGGCTGGAAAGCGCGAACAACCGCACCCGGCTGCGCGAGATGTACAACGGCCCGAAGACGCACGAGGCGTTCAGCCGCTTCGACATCCTCGATCGCCGCGTCGACGAAGCCGAGGGCCGCGCGGATGCGATGGGGCTCGGGGTCGTGAAGTCGCTCGAAGAGGAAATCGCCGAACTGCGCAGCGACGACAAGGTCAACGCCCAGCTCGCCGCGCTGAAAGCGCGCATGAAGAAGGACGATTGAGATGGACACCGTACTCGTATGCGCCACGCTCTTCGTCGGGTTGCCCTGGGTGATCCTCCACTATGTCACCAAGTGGAAGACCGCGCCGAAGATCACCGACGAGGACGAGCGGCTGCTCGATGAGATGCAGATGCTCGCGCGTCGCCTCGAAGACCGGGTGATGACCGTCGAACGGATCATCGCCGCCGACAATCCCGACTGGAAGCCGGGCCTAGGCACCACCCAGTCGGACTCACCCTACCGGCTCGATCGCGACAGCGACCGCCAGGCCGACCGCCCCTTCGAACGGAGAAACTGACATGTCCGGTAGCCGCACCCAGTTTTACCTCGACAAGCAGAATGGCAAGTTCAAGGGCGTCTGCTCGGGGATCGCCGATTACACGGGCGTCGATATCACGCTCATCCGGGTCGCCATGGTCGTGCTGGCCGTCGCCACCAGCGGCTGGGTCATCCTCGGCTACTTCGCCACCGCATGGTTGGCGCCCAAGAAGCCGATCGGCCTGTACGAGACACCCGACGACGCGAAGTTCTGGCAGGGTGTCCGCTCGAACCCGAAGCGCTCGACCGCCGAGGTCCGCAGCAAGTTCCGCGACATCGACCGCCGCCTCGCCGACATCGAGACACACTATACCAGCCGCAACAGCAATAGCCTCGCGGCAGAGATCGACAGCCTGCGCTGAGACGCGGCGTCAACAGGGAGACAGACGATGGATTGGGCTTTGATGATACCGATCGTAGCGATTTCGGTGGGACCGATCGCCTGGGTCGCCAACAACTGGATCCGCGCGAAGCACGGCTTCGAACCAGAGATGCGTAGCCGCAAACGCGGGCGAGAGGGCGATGTCGCCGGTGACCGCAAGGTGCTGCTGCTCAGCAACGAGAACGAGCGTCTCACCGGCCAGGTTTCGCGGCTCGAGGAGCGGATCGCAGTCCTGGAACGCATCGCCACCGACCCCGCCGAGCGCACCGCGCGCGAGATCGAAGCGCTTCGCGACCGCTAAGCCCAAGACGTTGGAGAGATACCGATGAATCCCTTTTCCATGGTCGTCTGCATCGTCCTGATCGTGATGGCCGCCAAGGTCCTGAACGCCCGGTACCGCGCGATGGGGACGATCCAGCAGAACCCCGTCGACAGCATCGACACGCTGCGTCTGCGCGACGAGGTGCAGCAGATGAAGGAGCGCATCCAGGTGCTGGAGCGCGTGATCACCGACAACCACAAGAGCGTCGATCTCGACCGAGAGATCGAGCGGCTCCGCGACCGCTAGGAGGCGGACATGATCGACCCGAACCTTTACATCACCTTGGCGCTGGCGAGCCTTGCGGGGCTGGCGATGATCGTCGCCGGCGGATTGGCCGGATGGCGCGGATGGCTCTCGCTGCGGCGGCTCGAACTCGATCACGCGCAGGACGGCCGCATGCCGGTCGCGGTGTCGACCGGATCGCGGATCGAGATCGCCGATCTGAAGGAACGCATCAAGAAGCTCGAGGCGATCGCCGCCGGGGTGGATCTCTGAAGCCAACCGCCTCGGCATCCACCGCCCCCGTCACCCCAGCGAAAGCTGGGGTCTCATCATAACGGGGAGACCCCAGCTTTCGCGGGGGTGACGGAAAGAGGCTTGGGGTAGATATTTCAGTTCGGCACAATGCAATCGGCTCGGGTTCGAGCATATGGCTAGCCGGACTGTTGCGAGCGAGCCATCTCGGGAGTAACCGCCGCTTCCATGGCCACCCTAACCGACATCCGCGAGGAATATGACTTCCTCGAACCCGACGACCGTTACCGCCTGCTGATCGATCTCGGCAAAGAGCTCGAACCGATGCCGGATGCGCTCAAAACCGATGCGACGCTAGTACGCGGGTGTTCGGCGTCGGTATGGGTGTATCCGACCACGACCGACGATGGCCGGCTGCATTTCCTGGCGGATTCGAATGCGGCAATCACCAAGGGGATCATCGCGCTGGTGTTGCTGACCGTGCAGGATCAGGCGCCGACCGAGATCGTCGCGACCGATATCAAGGCGGAACTGGCGCCGTTCGATTTGAGCAAGCAGCTGAGTTCGAACCGGACTCAAGGGATCCCGAACATGATCGCGCTGATCCGCGAGACGGCGGAGCGGTACGCGGGCTAATTCTCTCGATCCTCCCCCGCCAGGGGGAGGATCGCTCAGGCGCCGCCGGGTTCGGTCAGTATTGCCACGACCTCGCGCACGTCAGCTCCAGCCGGGACCAGCATCCACCGCTCGGGGCGAGCGCCGTCCACCATCACCACCGCGTTCTTCGGGCAAACCCCGAGGCACTTGACCTCGACCACGCCGCGGTCCGCCTTGCGGCCCTTCTTCACCCCAAGCGCCTGACGCAGCAGCTTGACCAAAGGCGTCCGCCCCTTGTCGCCGAACCCGCCGTCCAACTTCTTCGAACACTTTCCGCAGACCAGCACGCTGCCCTGCCAGCGGCTGGCAAGCATCCGGATCACGCCGGCTTCCACGTCCGCTGGTCTTCGGCCGCCTTCAGCACCTCATACGCCGCCTGCACGCCCTGGAACCGCTTAGCCGCATCTTTGTCGTTCGGTCGCACATCCGGGTGGTTGGCCTTCGCCATCCTGCGCCATGCCGCGCGCACGTCCTCGAACGTCGCGTCCGGCTCCAGATCCAGCACCTCCAGCGCGCGCATCTCATCACGCGAGCGGTTGCCATCACCCGAGCCTGCCCAGGCGTAATGCTTCGGGTCAGTATAGCCGTCGGCCGTCCGCGTCTCTGCAGCCTCCCGTTCCGCTGCTTCCTCCGCACTCAAGCCTTCGAAGTAATTCCACCCGCGATTATATTCGCCTGCGTGGTTCATGCAGAAATACCAACGGTCCGGGCTGTTCGGCGATTTCGGCGCAGGACAATTGCCCGGCTCGTTGCAGCCATGCCGGTCGCACAGCCGGACGGTCACCGCCTCGCTGCTCGCGCCATACTCACGCCAGCGTGGAAAACCCCAGTCGGAAGATCGTGTCGTGCTTCTCGCCATAGCGGCCCGAGATAGGCGTCCGCGCGGACAACGCAACCGTGCGCGACAACGCCGCCCCAAACGCGTGCGACCGAACAATCTTCCGCGTCGCAACATTCCAACTTGAGTCAGCCACCGTTCATCGCTTACTGAACATGAACTATTTGTCATGTGGCATGGATAGACGCGTCCGGTGCGGACGTATTCCCAGCCGACACCAAGCGACAGGAGCATCGGTGCCGACTCTCATTCCAAAGCTTACCACGTGGCGCGCGGATCTTCCCGCCTCCATCGTCGTCGCGCTCGTCGCGCTGCCCCTCTGTCTCGGCGTCGCGCTGGCATCGGGTGCGCCGCTGTTCGCCGGCATCATCTCCGGCATCGTCGGCGGCATCGCCGTCGGCCTGTTCTCGAAGTCGCCGCTGTCGGTCAGCGGCCCCGCCGCCGGCCTGACGGTGATCGTGCTAACAGCGATCGAAAGCATGCCAAGCTATCAGATGTTCCTGATGGCGGTCGTGCTCGCCGGCGTGCTCCAGATCTGCTTCTCGCTCACGCGTGCGGGCATCCTCAGCGAATTCGTGCCGTCCTCCGTGATCACGGGGATGCTCGCGGCGATCGGCCTGATCCTGATCCTCAAGCAGATCCCGCACGCAGTAGGGTTCGACCGTGAAGCGGTCGGCATCTTCGAATTCACCACGGCGAACGGCGTCAACACCTTCTCGCGGATCCTCGACAGCCTTTCGGCCAGCGTGACCCCCGGCGCGATCCTGATCGCCGGGTTCAGCCTTGCCTTCCTGTTCTGGTGGGATGGCGCCAAGCCCAAGGACGGTCCGCTACGCTTCGTCCCCGGCCCGCTGGTCGTCGTGCTGATCGGCATCTTCGGCAACATGCTGCTCGGCGCGGTGAAGCCCGACTGGCAGCTCCAGGCGACGCATCTGGTGCAAGTCCCGATCACGCAGACGCTGTCGCAATTTCCGTCGCTGTTCACCTTTCCCGACTTCTCCGGGATCACGATGGGCATCGTCTGGAGCAGCGCCGTCACGCTCGCGATCGTCGCCAGCCTCGAATCACTGTTGAGCGTCAAGGCGGTCGACGAGATCGATCCGCGCCGCCGCTCGACCGACAAGAACTGGGAGCTGATGGCGCAGGGTGGCGGCAACATCCTGTCCGGCCTGATCGGTGGCCTCCCCGTCACGTCGGTGATCGTACGCTCGTCCGCCAACGTTGACGCCAAGGCCGAGAGCAAGCTGTCGACGATCCTGCACGGCTTCTGGCTACTGGTCAGCGTCGCGCTGATCCCCGCGGTGCTCAACCTGATCCCGCTGTCGGCACTCGCCGCGGTGCTGATCGCGACCGGCTACAAGCTCACCAAGCCCAAGCTCTACACCGAGCGCTTCAAGCAGGGCTGGACGCAGTTCATCCCGTTCGTCGTCACGGTGGTCGCGATCCTGTTCACCGACCTTCTCGAAGGTATCGTGATCGGCTTGGCAGTCGGTTTTGTGTTCGTCGTCGCGCGCAACTTCCGCACCGCGATCACCTTTGCCTGCGATGACGAGGACTGCCTCGTCCGCGCGCGTCGCAACCTGTATTTCATCCATAAATACGAGTTGCAGAAGTCGCTCGATCGCGTGCCCGACAACGCCAATCTGCTGATCGACCTGTCGTCGACCAGCTATGTCGATCTCGACAACGTCGACATCATCAACGCGTTCATCAAGGGCGCGCAGTATCGCGGCATCACCGTGCTGATCCGCGGCGATCTCGCGTTGCGCACGGTCAAGCTGATTAACGCCCCCCAGACCGAGGTCCGTTTCGCATGAGGCAGTACAAGCAGCTCCTGCTCGCCAACAAGGCGTGGTCGGCCGAGATCATCGAGGAGAGCGCCGACTTCTTCCAGCGCCAGCTGGTCGGCCAGAACCCGGAATTCCTGTGGATCGGCTGTTCGGACAGCCGCGTCAGCCCGGAACAGATGACGATGACGCCGCCGGGCAACATGTTCATCCACCGCAACATTGCCAATCTCGTCAACGACGACGACATGAACCTGATGTCGGTGCTGCAATATGCGGTCGACGTGCTGGGCGTGCGCCACATCATCATCTGCGGCCATTATGCGTGTGGCGGAATCCGCGCGACGCTCGACGGCGGCACCACCGGCCCGGTCGACGACTGGCTTTCGACGGCGCGCTGCGTGTTGCACGATCATGCCGACGAGATCGACGCGCAGCCCGACCGCGAACAGAAGGTCAACCGGCTGGTCGAGGTCAACGTCCGCGACCAGCTGATCCGCCTCGCCCGCACCGCGACGATCCAGGGCGCGTTCGCCCGCGGGCAGGAGGTGCTGCTCCACGGCTGGGTCTACGACATCCGCGACGGGCTGATCAAACCGATGATGGAGATCGATTCGACCACCGTGCTCGAAGAGGTCGGGCGACCGGACAAGGTACTGATGTAGGCTGGCGCGAGTCTGCTTCTCGCTGATCCTCCTCCGCAAAGGGGGCTGGCGCTTGCCAGACGGAGGGGGAGCTAAGGGAAACTTCTTCGCCAGGTTCTCCGCCTCCGCCGGTGCGCCCCTTGGCGGAGGAGGATCGTAAAGCGGCAGCTCACCCCGGCAGCTTGAAACGTACGTTCTGCGAAAGGCCACCGCAACCGACGCCGCCATCGGGGCGGAAGGTCTTGCTCCACCGTGCGCCCGCCACCGTTTGTACGCCCGCCTTGGTGAACACGAACGGCGGATAGCTCAGCACCGCACGCTGGTTCAGCACCCGACCGTCGGCGTCGACGTCGAACTGCGTCTTGGTCCAGCCTTCGAACCCCCAGGCCATCGCCTCGTTCGGGAAGACACCGCCCGCCGAGAGGAACCGCGGCGGCGCATCCAGGATCGCGCATTGGTTGGCCGCGAGGCCTGATCGGTCGAACGTCGTGCGCGCTGCGGCGGTATCCCCCGCCTGCTGCTGGAGCGACGCGAGCCGGATCAGCGCACCGACCCGCAATGGATCGTTCGCGACGAGACGTTTGTCGTCCGCGACCTCCTGCAACAGCGGCAGCCTGCGCGTACCCGAACGTGTCGCCTCCGCGATCAGCAGCAGGATCGCGGCGTGTGCCTTGGGGTCGTTCGCATAGGCCGGCATCGTCAAAAGCGGCGTCATCGCGCGCGTATAGGAACCCGCTCTCCACGTATCGGCACTTGCCGTCTCACGAACGCTGATTTCAAGCGGCAGCCTCGCAGACGGCGGTGCGCCCTGTGCTTCCGCGATCGCGAGCGCACGCCGCGCAAACACGTTCGTCTCCTCACGCCCTACCACCGCATTGTTAACCAGCTGATACAGCGGCGGCAGCGTGGCCAGTCCATTCGGCCCGGACTTCGCCTCGGCCTCGGCAAGCGCAGCGCGCTGGCGGACGACCGCGATCGCATCCGCCCCCCGCTCCTTAGTCGGCAGCGCGAGGCCTTTGGTTTGGAGCCACGTTGCCATGTCCGCGTCGAGGAACTTGGTGATCGACGGACGTTCGAATTCGGTGGAGCAGCGCATCTCGACACGCACATTGTACCGGAAGAACGCCGGCAGCGCCTTCGCCTGTTCGGGCGTCCAAGACCAGTCGCGAACCGCGCGCGCGAACTCCAGCGCGACCGCGCCGCCACCTGCCGCGTAGATCGGCGACACGTTGCGGACGACACCGTCGTCACCGATCGTGAACTCGACGACCGCCATGTCCGCCGGTCGCAAGTCCGCTTCGCCCCCACACGGCGGCACGTCCATCTGCACTGCAGGATCGAACTCGCCTTTGGTCAACCGCCCCGCGCCGGTCATTGCCATATACTCGCGCGCCTTGTCCGGCTTGCCCGCCAGCAGCGAGGCGATCGCCGCGTCCGAGCGCGCAGAGACGTCGTTCGAATCCGTCTGCGACGTCAGTCCGCCAAGTTGCTTGACCGCCTCGACCGCATAGAGCCGCGCCGGTTCGTAGGCCCCGCGGTTGAGCAGGAGGATTGCATGGCGACGGGCAACCATCGCCTTCAACCTGGCATCCGTCTGGACCGACTTGACCAACGCATCGACGCGCGCGAGCGTCGCATCTGCCGAAGCAGGATCGGTAAACGTCCTGGTTTCCGCCAGCGCCAGCATCGCGCCCGCTTTCATCGCCGGAGTATCCGCCGCGGTTTCCGCACTGGCATAGGCTTCACCAGCGCCGGCATAGTCGAGCGCGTTCTGCGCGATGCTCCCGAGATTATAATAGGCCCGCCAGCGATCCTCGGCGAGCGTCGGGTCGGTCGCGGGCAACAGCGCGAGGCCGCCCCGCGCCGCGATCACCGCATCGTCCGACCGATCGAGCTTGAACAACGCCGCGCTCTTCCGGATCAGCGCGACGCCGCGGCTGCGCGATCCCGGCTTGGTACGGGCCTCGAGCTTTTCCCACGCCGCCAGCGCTGCAACCTTGTCGCCCTTCGTATCCAACGCGGCAGCGGAGTCGAAATCCTGCTGGACGGTCGTCGCGGGAGCCTGTGCCGCCACCTGTACCGTCGCGGCAGCGATCGCCATCATGCCCGCGCCGAAGACTCCAACCCTGTCGATACGCATCACTTCCCCCGACGTAATTTCGTCGCAGTCTGCAATGGTTCGGGGAAGGATGCCAGAGGGTCTGTAAGCCGGGTTCTGTCCATTTCCGATCCTTCGATACGGAAGTTAGGCGACCATTCCTCTAGGACGACGATTGCCCGCCGCCTCAAGCAATCAACCCGGGTGACGAGCTGAAACGAAGCCCATGCGCCACCCCTATTCGATCTTGCTCCCGGTGGGGTTTGCCGTGCCGCCCCTGTTACCAGGCGCGCGGTGCGCTCTTACCGCACCCTTTCACTCTGACCGCCCCGACCGAAGCCGAGGGTTGGCCGTCTGCTCTCTGTGGCACTTTCCCTGAGGTCACCCTCGCCGGGCGTTACCCGGCACCGTCGTTTCGCGGAGCCCGGACTTTCCTCGCGTGTCATAAAGACACCCGCGGCCGCCCGACCCTCTGGCGAGGCGAGCCCTAGCGCGGGTAGTCGAGATGCACCACCGTTTTTAGCGCGGGCGCTACCTTCCTCCGTCTTGCTGACACAAGCCCCCTCCTGGTGGGAGAGGATCGCGACATCGTGGTAATTATGGGCGCGGCGAGTCCCCAACCGCTTCGTCACCCCGGACCGGTTCCGGGGCCCACCGCTCCGTAACTCCTAGTCTCTTGATCCTGCGACGCTGTGGATGCCGGAACAGGTCCTGCATGACGGAAAATCAGCGAGGATCGTCGATCAAAGCGAGCGTCGATAAGCCCTAATCGTCGCCCATCGGCTTCGGCAGCAACAACGCCAGCAGGATGCACCGGCATTCCGCGTCGACCTCGCCATCGACCAGTTCGGGCCGAAACCGCCGCTGGAACGCCATCGTCGCCGCCATCCGGTTCTCGACGTCGTATCCGAACCGTTCCAGCGCCAGGCAGAAGCCGCCCTCGGTCCACCCCGGGTCCATCAGATTCTTGGTCGGCCGCGGCAACGCCAGTCGTCTTCGTGCCAGCTCATGCCACGGGAACAGTTCGCCCGGATCGCGCTTGCGCGTCGGCGCGATGTCCGAATGACCGACGATGTTGCCGCGCGTGATCTCGTGGCGATCCTTGATCTCGGCGACCAGCGGGACGACTGATGCGATCTGTTCAGGCGGAAACGGGCGATAGCCGAACTCATGCCCCGGATTGACGATCTCGATGCCGATGCTCGCCGAGTTGATGTCCTCCACCCCACGCCAGTGCGACTTCCCCGCATGCCACGCGCGCTTGTCCTCGGCGACCATCCGCAGGACCGTGCCGTCCTCTTCGACCAGATAATGCGACGACACCTTCGCCTCCGGATCGCGCAGCCGGGCGATCGCCGACGCTCCATCCTTCATGCCGGTATAATGCAGCACGATCATCGTGATGGGCAGCGTACGGTCGTCGAAATTTGGTGACGGCGTCTCGATGATCTTCAAGCCAGCTTCCCTTCGAGCCACCGGGCTTGCTCCGACGGCGCACTCGCGATCTCAACGATCGCGTCGACGCATTGTGACGCCACCGTCCGAACGCATCAATAGCCAACGCAGCGTACGCGAATTTGCGGAAAAAATCGCACCGGGATCCTGCAGTGATTCCGTGCGCCCCCTTGCCGTCGTGCAGCATCCGCGCGAAAGCCGCTCGCGAAAAGGGAGTTGCCATGTCCGTGATGTCCGACCGCTGGATCCGCGAGCGCGCGCTGGGCGACGCGATGATCGAGCCATTCCATGAAGCGCAACGGCGCGATGGCTGCATCTCATACGGACTATCGTCCTATGGTTATGATGCGCGTGTTGCCGACGAGTTCAAAATCTTCACCAATGTCGACAGCGCGATCGTCGACCCCAAGGATTTCGCGGCGAACAGCTTCGTCGATCGCAAGACCGACGTCTGCATCATCCCGCCGAACAGCTTCGCGCTGGCCCGCACCGTCGAGTATTTCCGCGTGCCGCGCGACGTGCTGGTGATCTGCCTCGGCAAGTCGACCTATGCGCGCTGTGGGATCATCGTCAACGTGACGCCGCTCGAGCCGGAGTGGGAAGGCCATGTGACGCTGGAGTTCTCCAACACCACGCCATTGCCAGCGAAGATCTATGCGAACGAAGGCGCGTGCCAGTTCCTGTTCCTAAAGGGGAACGAGCCGTGCGAGGTGAGCTATGCCGACCGTGCAGGGAAATATATGGGGCAACGCGGCGTGACCCTGCCACGGCTTTAGGGTTGGCGGGAGACGGGCTACGAAGAGTGGAAACGCTGCCGTCGCTCGGGAGGGCAGATTGCTTGAGTCCCCCGACACACGTGCACATTACGCATGGCGCGGCGTCAAACACCTGAAATCGCTGGCGTGAACCGCATTCCGCCTTACGCACGACCACCCCGGCGAAGGCCTGCCCCGGGTGGAAAGGCCTCAATAACGAAGCGAGTCGATCAGTTGGCAACGTTTCCCAACTGGGCCCCGGCCTTCGCCGGGGTGGTGCCATTGTTATTGTGCCCCGCATGGCCAAATCCGACCTTCCAGTCGCCCAGCCGGAACTGACCGCAGACCGCACAAACGTCTTCGCCTCAATGACCCGCTCTGACCAACAAAGCCTAAACGTCCTAGAGTCGCGAGTGGCATAACAGCACATAACTGCAGGCCGCATCGACGCACGATCCGATGCCCCCTCCGCGCCTCTGACACATCAGCCAACCTTGTATCCCCGAGAAGAGGGATCAGACTGGGCCTTCGCGAGAGAACAAGGAGGGGTGCACCCCTTGCCCGATCACTACAGCGACCAAGGTGTCAGCGGGTCGCAATCTGCTGGGTCTGGTGACCGAGCGCGCGGCTCGCAATGTCGTGCGACGACAGCACCGCACCCGAAGGCATGTCCATCGCGACCTCGGGCCGCGCCAGCACCGCGGCATACAGTGCCCGTGCCTCCGACTCGCGGCCAGTCCGATGATAGACCGACGCCAGGTTGAGCATCAGTTCGGGGCGCTGCGGGAAGATTTTCCGCTCGGCGACGATACGCTGTTCGGCCGTGGCGAGATCGCCGGCCGCGATCGCCGTGTAGCCGGTGCGATCGACGGTCGCGGACGGTGCCGCCAGCGCCGGCGTCGCTGCGCCGAGGGTTGCGAGAACGAACAGGACGGTCTTGCGCATCGCTCATCTCCATGGACCTTCGCCGATCCGAAGGTTTCATTTTTATGACAACGGTGTGTCACTTCGATGACTGTCATACAAGTACATTGATCAAGCACCGCGAGCCGTCCCAGATACGCCGTACACAACGAAAAAGGGCGGCCCCGGAGGACCGCCCTTTGGACGTTCGATAAGTATGCAGGACGACTTAGAAGTCGTTGCGATACTGCTCGTTGCCGATGAAGCCGAGCTTGGTGATCGCGGACCGCTTGATCACGGCCAGCGTGCGATCGACCACTTCGTAGCGCGCCTGCGGATCAGGCTGGAAGTGGAGTTCCGGCTCCGGCGTCATGCCGGCGGACTGATCCAGATACTGGCGCAGCGTGACTTCGTCGACCGGCGCACCGTTCCACGCAATGACACCTGCCGGATCGATCGAGATCTTATTCTTCTCGGGATTGACCGGGTTCTGCGGCGGGTTCGGGCTGTTGACCGGAAGGTCGACCTTCACCGCGTGCGTCTGGATGGGGATCGTGATGATGAACATGATGAGGAGAACGAGCAGGACGTCGATCAACGGCGTCATGTTCATTTCCATCATCGGCGAGCCATCTTCTTTGCCGCCGCTCATTGCCATTCTATGCTACTCCTAAATTCGTCCGAGCGATCATCAACGTTCGGTGGTGCCGCCGGGGGGCGGCTCGGAGATGAAGCCTACGCGGGCGAAACCGGCGCGCTGCATCGTATAGATCGTGCCGCCGATACACTTGTACGGCGTGTTCACGTCGCCGCGGATATGCGCTTCGGGCAATTCCAGGCCAGCGGCGTTCGCGCCACCCTGACGATCGATCTCGGCCTTCAGCTTGGCCACCGCACGATCGAGCAGCTCGGTCGAGGTGACCGGGCTCATGCCCCAATACACCGCGCAGCTGCCATCGCCATTGGTCGTCACCGAAAGCGAGACGTTCTCCGGCTTGGTCATCGTCGGATCGAAGCGAACCTCCGGGAGCTTCAGCTGCACCGCCTGGACCGCGACGGTCGTCGTCACCAGAAAGATGATCAGGAGCACGAGCATGACGTCGACCAGCGGCGTCGTATTGATGTCCGATATCGAACTCTCGGTGGAATCGCCACCAACACTCATCGCCATGTGCGAACTATCCTATCCATTTAATCGCCACCGGAACCGCCGGCGGCAATGAAGCGGGGCCGCTGCGGACAGCAGCCCCGCCCTTTGCGCGTCTTAGTTGGCGCGCGGTACGCCACCGGTCTGGCCGGCGGTCGTGGTCGTCGTGGCAGGCTTGGCCGAAACCGGCTTGGCAGCCGTTGCGATCGACGGGCGCACGGCGCCGTTCGAAGCCAGGAAGCCGAGCACGTCGTTCGAGAAGGCCGACAGGTCCTCTGCGATCGACTTGTTGCGACGCTGCAGCCAGTTGTACGACAACACGGCAGGAACCGCGACGACCAGACCGAGGGCGGTCATGATCAGTGCTTCGCCGACCGGCCCTGCGACCTTGTCGATCGATGCCTGACCCGATGCACCGATCTTCACGAGTGCGCGGTAGATGCCGATAACCGTACCGAACAGACCGATGAACGGCGAAACCGAACCGACCGTCGCGAGGAAGGCGAGACCGCCACCCAGCTTCGAGTTGATCGCGGCTTCCGAACGCGCCAGCGAACCGTGCAGCCAGTCATGGGCCTCGACCGGATCGGTCAGCTTCGAATGCTGCTCCTGAGCGGCCAGACCGTCGTCGACGATCTGCTTGTAGGCCGAGTTCTTCTCGAGCTTGGCCGAACCCTCGCGGAGGCTGTTCGACGACCAGAAGGCCTGACGGACGCGCTTGCCCTGGCCGATGATCTTCTGCTGCTCGAACAGCTTCGAGAACAGGATGTAGAACGACACGACCGACATCAGCACCAGGATGCCGAACACGGTCTGTGAGATCAGGCCGCCTTCGCGGAGTGCGGCTTGCAGGCCGTACGGGTTGGCGTCGGCTGCGGCGGGCGCTGCCGCTGCAAGAAGGGTGGTGATCATGATCGATTAGTCCTCTGACTATTAGGTCTATGTCTGAAACGAAAACTGCAGCGCGGTGATGACACCGAATTACTGGACCCGGATTACTGGGGCGGGATCTTCCACGTCACGCGACGCGAAGAGCTCGACCGGATCGGGTTGCCCGCCGTGTCCACTGCCGGCGTATACCGACCTCGCCGTGTGATCGCGGCACATGCGGCCCGATCCAGCGCGGATGATCCGCTCGACGACGTGACGCGGCAATTCTCGACGCGACCCTGGGCATTAATGTCCCAGGCGATCCCGACGGTACCTTCTTCCTCGGCACGCAGCGAACTCGGCGGATAGTCGTCCGTCGAAACCCACTGAGCAGGATCGCCCTTCGGTCCGGCTGCCTTGCTGACAACGGGCGGCGCAGGAGGCGCTACCGGTGCCGGCGGTGCTGGCGGCGACGGCGGTGCCGTCGGCTGGAACCGAGGGATGATGCTCGACGTGGTCAGCGCTGGAGCGGGCTGCGGCGTAACCACGACCGGCGGCGGCGTCACGACCGTGGTCGGTGGCGGCGGCAGGTTTGGCTGGTCAGGCGGCGGCGGCGGGGGCTCGTCGGGCGGAGGCGGCGGCGGCGGCGGCTCCACGTCGAACGTATTAAGCTTTTCTTGGGCCTTTTTCACGTACTGGTACGCGAGGCCGGTGACGAAAGCATAGCCCAAGGCCGCATGAATCAGCGCGACGATAACGATCGCGACGATTTTGCCTCCGGACATCTTCTGGTCAACATAGGCCATTCAGCAACGACACTCCCTTAATCTGCCTGCTCCGTACGCAGGTATCCGCACTAGGTGCGTGACACATACGTCTGCCGTTGGCCGGAATAACCACGGGGCAGTCGCCAAGTCCTATCGCCACGTCATGCGACACGCAAACGCTTTGTCAGACGCAACAAACGTACAACCTCGGCATGGCAGAATTATTTCTGTATCGTTCAGCTTGGGTGGCGTAGCTTCGGCGGATGAATTCCATCATTCACGTTACGGCCTCGGCCCTCTCGATCGCGCTGGTCGCTCTACCTGCCAGCAGCCAGCAACCCCCCGTACAGCCGCAGGTTTCCGCGCGTACGGGAGGGTTATCTTCGGGTGCGGTGCAGCGCGAGACGCCCGGCGAACCGGGATATGCGGACATTGCCGACCTGGTTCTTTCGGCGCCGGTGATCGCCGATGCTACGGTCCGATCGACCGCTAAGATCAAACCCGCCGAGGCCCCGAATCTCGCAGCTGGTCTTGTCCGACTATACGTGGAGGTCGATGTCACCGCGCTGATCCGTGGCGCCGACGGCCTGCCGCCCCGAATCGGGTATCTGCTCGACGTCGCCCCCGATTCGGCGGGCCGCGTGCCCAAATTCAAGAAGGCGCGAGTGCTTATCTTCGCCAAGCCGGTGGCGGGCGCGGTCAATCAGGTCCAGCTCGTCGCGCCCGATGCGCAGCTCGGCTGGACACCGATAGCCGACGCGCGTGCCAGGAAGATCGCCAAGGATGCGCTGGCGAGCGATGCACCGCCGGTCATCACCGGGATTGGCAACGCGTTCCACGTCGCCGGCGCACTGCCCGGCGAAGGCGAGACGCAGATCTTCCTGACTACGTCGGATCAACGCCCGGTGTCGCTGTCAGTCATCCGGCGACCCGGCGAACAGCCGCGCTGGGCGGTTGCGCTGAGCGAGATCGTCGACGAGTCGGCTGCGCCGCCTGCTCCCGAAACGTTGCTGTGGTACCGGCTGGCGTGCGCGCTGCCCGCTGCGTTGCCCGAGCGGAGCACGGGATCGCTCGAAGCGGCCGACGCGACGATCGCGCGCGAGGACTATGCCTTTGTGCTCGCCGCGCTGGGCCCGTGCGGCCGGACGCGGAAGATCTGACTGCTCTCGCGATCCTTCCCCGCCAGGGGGAGGATCGCGAGGGTCAGCCCTCGCCGATCTCCAGTACCTGCCCGGTAGTCGACCGAGCCGCTTTCAGAAAAGCGACCGCAGCATCGACATCGTCAGGGTGAGTCGCCTCGGCCAAGACCACCGCATTCACCCGAGTCGCAGGCGCCAGTTCCACTGCAAGCGGCCCGATCGCTGCCCGCGCCTGCGCCAGCGCCAGCGCATCAAGCGTCGCCGAAATCACGACGACTCGCGACTCGCCAACCGCACCCCGAACCAGCGCCGCGACATCGCCATCCGGCTCCAGCGTCAGCCGCATGAGATCAGCGGCGATGGCGGACGAGCGTCACGCCGATCGCCTCGTCCGCCTCAGCGATCGCCAGCTTCACGATCTTCACCTTGACCCGCAGCACCCGCGCATCCTGCAGGAATAGCGTCTCGCAGATGTGATCCGCGACGCCTTCGATCAGCGTGAAATGCACGCCCGCCGGCAACGCGGTGGTCGCCGCGTTCTTCAGGTCGAGGTAATTCTTCGATGCCGACAAAGGTGTATCGGGATCGAACCGCTGGGGACACACCATGTTCACGGTCAGCGAGATCCGCAGCGGCTGCGGCAGGTGCGTTTCCTCGGAGTAGATGCCGGTCAGGACCTGCACTTCGAGGTCGTGCACTTCGAGTTGAAGACTGTCTTCCATCGCCGCGCCTCTAGCAGACGCGCGGCGAGATGAAAGGCGGACGAGATGAAAGGTGGGCCAGATGAACGCCATGCCTCCTCGATCGGCCACGTCACCGGTTATCCTTGCGTTCGGGCGCCCCAAGGCTAAAGCGCGCTGCCCCACCGACCAGGTGCCGTCCATGCTCGGACGCACTAGGGGCAGGAGATGCCGGTGATCACTCTCGTCCCCCTCGACAGTATCGACTCGACCGCGGTCGAGTTCCTGCTCGACCGCGCGTTCGGGCCCGATCGGTTCGCGCGCACCGCCTACACGATCCGCGGTGCCGGCAAGGCGATCGCCGCGCTCAGCTTCGCTGCGATCGAGGACGGCGTGCTGGTCGGCTCGATCCAGTGCTGGTCGATCGCGCTGGTCGGCGATTCCAACCAGATTCCGCTCGTGATGGTCGGCCCGGTCGCGGTCGAGCCGACGCATCAGGGCGACGGCATCGGTCGGCGGTTGATGGCGCGCGCGCTCGATGCCGCTGCCGCAACCGGCCTCGACGATGCGCTGATGCTGATCGGCGATCCCGACTATTACGGCCGCTTCTTCGGTTTCACCGCCGAGCGTACCGCACGCTGGAACGCACCCGGTCCGGTCGAACGTCACCGCCTGCTCGCGCGCGGCGATGCGGTGCCGGACGGCACCGGCATGCTGGGCCCTCGCGTGCTTGTCACCGCATCGGTATAACGCGTGCTGGTCACCGCATCCGCATAAGGCGCCGCTTTACCTCGGCCCCCTGCCCGCCTAGTCCGCCGCCATGCCCATGGATCCCATTCCCGATATCGCCTCGCTCAGCCTCGCCGAGATCGCCAAGCTCGTCGAAGAGGCCAAATTGCCGCCCGTCGAGAAATGGAACCCGACGCACTGCGGCGACAGCGAGATGCGGATCGCGCGTGACGGCACCTGGTATCATCAGGGGTCGCCGATCGGCCGCCCGGCGATGGTCAGGCTGTTCTCGACGATCCTGCGCCGCGAGCCCGATGGCAGCCACGTCCTCGTCACACCGGTCGAAAAACTCGACATCGTCGTCGAGGATGCGCCGTTCATCGCGGTCGAGATGAAGGCCGAGGGCAGCGGTCGCGACTCCAAACTTGCGTTCCGGCTCAACACCGGCGATCTCGTCACCGCAGGCCCCGAGCATCCTTTACGCTTCGTTGAGGATACCGATGGCCCACGCCCCTACCTCGCCGTCCGCGGCGGGATGGAGGCGCTGGTCGTCCGCTCGGTCTATTACGACCTCGCCGAGCGCGCGATCGCCGACGATGCGACTCCGCCCGGAGTCTGGAGCGACGGTGCGTTCTTCGCGCTGGAGCCTGCCGCACCGAAAGCTGCTTCGTCTGAGCCTGGCGCATGATGCTGAAGGACCGACTGGCCGCGGCACTCGCAAAGGGCACCGGATCGCACATGATCCTGCTCACTGGCGACCAGCATGACGGCGACCTGACGCCTGCCGATACGCTGCTCCCCGCGGCGGTGCTGATCGCGGTCACCGACCGCGCCGATCCCGGCGTTATACTGACACAGCGCACCGACACGATGAGCCGCCACCCCGGCCAGATCGCCTTCCCCGGCGGCCGGATCGATCCCGGCGAGGACGTCGTCACCGCCGCGCTGCGCGAGGCCGAGGAGGAGATCGCGCTCCCCCGCAGTCATGTCACCGTGATCGGCGAGGCCGACAGCTATCGCACCGTGACGGGCTTCCAGGTGACGCCGGTGATCGGCATCATCCCGCCCGACCTCGTCTTCACCCCGAGCGAGGCGGAGGTCGCCAGCGTATTCGAAGTCCCGCTAGCGTTTCTCCTCGACGAGGCGAACCATGTCGAGGCGACGCTCGAATGGCAGGGCCACGACCGGCATTATTACGAGATCCTGTGGAACGACCGCCGCATCTGGGGCGCGACCGCCGCGATGATCGTCAACCTCGCGCGTCGCCTGAGGTGGTCTTGATCCTCCCCGCCGCGCCGTGGCGCCAGCGTGACGGTCTCGAAGCACTGACGGAGGCCCTCGGCACCGCGGAAGGCGAGTCACGCTTCGTCGGCGGCGCCGTGCGCGATACGCTGCTCGGGATCGACGTTGCCGATGTCGACATCGCCACCCGCCTTCCCCCGCAGGAGGTGATCGAGCGGCTTCAGGACGCGCGGATCAAGGCAGTCCCGACTGGACTCGCACATGGCACCATAACCGCGGTCACCGCTGGCGGCCCGGTCGAGGTGACGACGCTGCGCCGCGACGTCTCGACCGATGGCCGCCACGCGATCATCGCCTATACCGACGACTGGCGCGAGGACGCGGCGCGCCGCGATTTCACGATGAACGCGCTCTACGCCGATCCCGCGACCGGCGAGATCTTCGATTATTTCGGCGGCCTCGACGATCTCGCGGCACGACGCGTGCGCTTTATCGGCGATCCATTGCAGCGGATCGCCGAGGACCACCTCCGCATCCTCCGCTTCTTTCGGTTCCACGCGCGCTTCGGCTCCGTGATCGACCAAGACGGGCTCGACGCCTGCACGACGCGCGCAAACGACCTGATGGCGCTGTCCCGCGAACGGATCGCGAGTGAAGTACTAAAACTGCTGGTCGCCGCCAACGCCGTGCCGGTGGTCGCGCTGATGGTCGAGCGCGGTATTTTCCGCGCGGTCCTGCCCGAGATCGATGCCGCCGGTGCCGAGCGCCTCGCCCTGCTCGCCGACCGCGAAGCCACAGCACGCGTCGCCCCCGACCCAATCCGCCGCCTCGCCATGACGATCGCACCCGCGGCGGCCGAAGCCATCGGCGCGCGCCTGAAGCTGTCGAACACCGATCGCAAACGCCTGATCGCCGCCACCGCCGGCCCTGGCGAGGAGGGCGCGCAGGCGCTCGCCTATCGCGCGGGCACGGCCGGCGCGATCGACCGGTTGCTGATTGCTGGCGAAGACGTGACGGCGATCAAGGACTGGACCCCACCCCCATTCCCGTTCTCAGGCGGTGCACTGGTCGAGCGCGGCCTGCGCAAGGGCCCCGACGTCGCCGCGATGCTGCGCAAGATCGAGACACGCTGGGTCATGGAAGACTTCCCGGACAAGGCGCGAGTCGCAGAGATCGCCGACGAAATGGTGGCAGAGGCGCTGAGCTAGAACGGATTGCGGTATCGGGTAGTGTGCCGATATCCCGGAGACACTCCGTCACCCCGGACGAGGCTTCCAAATTCTCTCGATTCCGCGGCACCGTGGATGCCGGAGCGAGTCCGGGGTGACGAAGACGAACGATTCGACGCACAGACTCCAAACGGGCAATTCCGGCGCCCTGCGCCTACGGCTTGATCATCGCAAACGCCGCCTCGGCCTCCAGCGGCTTGGCGTAGAAATAGCCCTGCCCGAACGTGCACCCCAACGCGGCCAGCGTCTGCGCCAGCTCGTTCGTTTCGATCCCCTCGGCGGTCGTCTTCATTCCCAGCGCCTGCGCCAGGCTGAGAATCGCGCGGACGATCGACACCTTGTCGCGGTCGGCCAGCATCTCGGTCACGAAGCTGCGGTCGATCTTCAGTACGTCGATCGGCAACTTCTGCAGATAGGCGAGGTTCGAATACCCCGTTCCGAAATCATCCATCGCCAGCGTCGTACCCAGCGCCTTGAGCGCGTGCATCGTTCCCGCGATCCTGTCCGGATCGGTCACGATCGCACTCTCGGTGAGTTCCAGCGTAAACCGGTCGCCCGTCAATCCGGTCGTCGCGAGCGCTGCCTCCAGCACCGGAGCGATGTCATCGCGCTGCAATTGGATCGCCGATAGGTTGACTGCAAACTTGACGCCGCAAGGTGTCCCCTGCCGCGCATCCCAAGCAGCCAAAGTGCGCGCCGCCTCGTCGATCGCCCAGCGCCCCAGGGGAACGATCAGTCCGGATTCCTCGGCAACAGGAATGAACTCAGTCGGGCAATGTTTGCGCCCCTGCTCGTCGGTCCAGCGTGCAAGCGCCTCGAACGCGACGATCCTCCCCGTCGCCAGGTCGCAGATCGGTTGATAGGCCAGTCGTAATTCACGGTTTTCGATCGCACGCCGCAGTGCGGTCTCCATCCCGAACTGCGCTCGCGCGATCGCAAAATCCTGCGGTAGATAGCTTTCCGCCAGCCCGCTCGCCTTCGCCCGTTTGACCGCGAATTGGGCATGCCGGATCAGTTCCGCGACATCCCCGGCCTCGTCCGCGCCATAGGCGATCCCGACCGAGCATTCGACGCTGATCTCGTAATCCGTCAGTCGGAACGGCGCAGTCAGCGTCCGCTGGATACGCTCCGCCAGCGCGTGCGCCTCATCACGATCGTCGTCGATCGTCATGAGGATACCGAACTGGTCGCCACCGATCCGCGCCAAGGCGTCGCGCGCGCGCAATGCCCCTTTGATACGCCGCGCCACGGTGATCAGCAGTTCATCGCCGGCAAGCGAGCCAAGGCACGAGTTCAACCGGCCGAACCGATCGAGATCGACCGCGAGGACCGCGCTGGCGGTACGATCCGCAACGTCCTCGATCAGTTCTTCGAACCCTTCGCGATTCGGCAAGCCGGTCAGGCTGTCCGTCGTCATCTCGCGGCGCAGGCTGCGCTCGGTCTGAATCTGCGAGGTCTGATCGATGAAGCTGATCGTGCAGCGGTCACGGAGCGAGGCGAAGGTCCGCGCGATCGTCACGCGGTAATAGCGGCAGTCGATGACATCGCCCAACGTCCATTCGAAATCCGACCGCAAGCTGGCCGATTCGAGAAACGTCAGGATGCGTGGGCCAAGGTCCGCGATCATCGGCGATCGTTCGGCGACAACGCCCAGTCCGGCAAGTCGATACGCGCGGTTCATTGCGAACAGGTCGAATACACCGCCGTTCACCACCACATGAGCCGCCGGGATTGGAACAAGTTCCAAGGCCCGTGCGACCAGTTCCGTCGCGACGATCGATTGCGTTATCGCGTCCGGGGCTATCGATGCCATGCGCCCTATCTAGCGAGCCTTCCTTAAGACGTCCTAAAGGAACCAGAACTGCTCGATCTTGTCACTTATCGCCAATCTTTTGGTTTTACAGGGCGCTAAGCAGGTCGTTACGCAAAGCGGTTGTCACGCGGGAACCCGGTCGGTGGCATTCTTCCTGCTGCGCCGCGCGCCGCACGCCAGGGCCCAAGGTCCGATTCGGTCCGTGTGCGTCCCGTGCCTCCGCCCATCGCCCAACTCAGCCCATCGGCAAAGACGAACGTGATCGCGTCGGCCAGCCCGCCATCACGGTAGCGTTGAAGTTGCAGCCCCTGCCCGCGCGTCATCTCGACCAGTTCGGCGAGCGGGAACACCAGCATCTTCCGGTTGTCGCCGATCGCCGCGACGTAATCGTCGTTGGGCCCGATCGGCCGGACGATCTTCAGCTGCGCGCCGGGCCGCGGCGTCATTACCGTCTTGCCCTTGCGCGTTTCGGCGATCACCTCTGCGCTACTCACGGAGAAACCACGCCCATCGGTCGCAACGACGAGCAGTTTCGGATGCTTGCTCGCGGGCAGCAGCGCAACGATCCCGACGCTGCCGTCGAGGTCGATCATCGCCCGCACCGGCTCGCCGAACCCGCGCCCGCCCGGCAGCTTGTCCGCCGCCAGCGTGTAGAAGCGCCCGTTCTCAGCCGCGAGCAGCAACTTGTCAGTTGTCTGTGCATGAAACGCAAACGCCGGGCCATCGCCCTCCTTGAACTTCAGCGCCTCGGGGCTCGCCAGATCGTTGTGCCCCTTCATCGCCCGAATCCAGCCGCGCTGCGACAAGATCACTGTGATCGGCTCGCGCTCGATCATCGCCTCAAGCGGGATGTCGCGGGTCGGCGCATGTTCCTCGATCGTCGTCCGCCGTTTCCCGAGCGGAGTCTCGAGGCCATATCGATCGCGGATCTTCGCCATGTCGCGCTTCATCCGTGCGCGCTGCTTCTTAGGATCGGCGAGCAAAGCCGCCAGCGTCGCCTGCTCCTTGTCGAGCTTGTCGCGCTCGGTCTTGATCTCGAACTCTTCCAGCCGCCGCAAGCTGCGCAGCCGCATGTTGAGGATCGCCTCCGCCTGACGATCGGTCAGCGCGAACTCGGCGATCATCACCTTCTTGGGCTCGTCCTCGGTGCGGATGATCTCGATCACCCGGTCGAGGTTTAGATACGCGATCAGATAGCCGTCGAGCAACTCGACCCGGTCGGCGATCTTCGCCAGCCGGTGCTCGGTCCGCCTGCGCAACACGACGAACTGGTGATCGACCCACGCCGCCAGCGCCTCGCGCAACGACATCACGCGCGGCGTGCGATCCTTGTCGAGTACGTTGAGGTTGAGGCTGATCCGCGTCTCAAGATCGGTCAGCCGGAACAGCCCGTCCATCAGGATCTGCGGATCGACCGTGCGGCTGCGCGGTTCGAGGACGATGCGGATCTCGGTATCCGATTCGTCGCGCACGTCGGCGAGGATCGGCAGGCGCTTGGCGTTGATCAGGTCGGCGATCTGCTCGATCAGCTTGCCCTTCTGCACGCCGTACGGGATCTCCGTGACGATCAGCTGCCAGCCGCCGCCCTTCTCGCGCTCGGTCTCCCAGCGCGCACGGACACGGAACCCGCCACGGCCAGTGGCATAGGATTCGCGGATCACCGCGGGCGGATCGACGACCAGCCCGCCGGTCGGGAAGTCAGGCCCCTTCACATGCTCCAGGATCGCCGCGTCGTCCGCGTCCGGCGTCTCGATCAACACGATCGCCGCTTCCAGCAGTTCGGCGGCGTTGTGCGGCGGAATGCTCGTCGCCATGCCGACCGCGATCCCAGCCGCGCCATTCGCCAGCAGGTTCGGGAACAACCCGGGGAACAGCTCGGGCTCGTGATCCTCGCCATTGTACGTCGGGCGATACGCAACCGCGTCCTCGTCGAGCCCGTCCATCAGGTCGATCGCGACCTGAGTCAGGCGCGCCTCGGTGTAGCGGTAGGCCGCGGCGTTATCGCCGTCGATGTTGCCGAAATTGCCCTGCCCGTCGACCAGCGGATACCGCATCGCGAAGGACTGCGCCAAGCGGACCATCGCATCGTAGACCGACTGGTCGCCGTGCGGGTGATACTTGCCGATGACGTCGCCGACGACGCGCGCGCACTTCTTGTAGCCCTGCGCCGGGTCGAGCTTCAGCAGCCGCATCGCCCAGAGCAGCCGCCGATGCACTGGCTTCATCCCGTCGCGGACGTCGGGCAACGATCGCGCGGTGATCGTCGACAGGGCGTAGACGAGATACCGCTCGCTGAGCGCGCTATCGAAGGGGGCGTCGACGATGGAGTCGAAGGGGTCTTTGAAGTCGCTGCTGGCCATTGCCGACAGCGGTAGCAGGTGAAAACGCAACGATCAAAGCATGAACGTACCGCGCGCTTGGTTCACGCGCGGAACGCCAGATGCCCGCATGACGCGGAGGTTCGAGCCCGCTACACCAACCCCATGATCCGCCTTGCCTTTCTCACGCTCGCCGCCATTTCCACTCCGGTGATCGCGCAAACTCCTGCCCCCGCTCCCGCCCCGGCTCCCGCCAAGCCACCGCTGCTGACATGGCCCGATCTGACCAGGCGCCCGCAACCGACGCCCGACGCGACGATCGACTACGGCACCGACCAGATGCAGAAGGTCGACATCTGGCTGCCCACGAGCACGGCGCACGGCAAAGGGCCGTTCCCGGTCGTGGTCATGGTGCATGGCGGTTGCTGGACGACCAGCATCGCCGATCGCAGCCTGATGAACTGGATCGCCGACGATCTTCGCAATAGCGGCGTCGCAGTCTGGAACATCGACTATCGCGGGGTCGATCGCACCGGGGGCGGCTATCCGGGCACGTTCGCGGATGCCGCGAACGCCGTCGACCAACTCACGGTAAATGCAAAGAAGTTCAACCTCGACACGCGCCACGTGGTTGCCGTGGGCCATTCCGCCGGCGGTCACCTCGCGCTCTGGCTCGCCGGCCGTTCGAAGCTGCCCGCGACCAGTCCGCTCCGCACCGCAAGCCCGCTCCGTATCCGCCATGTCATCAGCCTCGGCGGCCTCCCCGATCTCGAAGCCACGGCGGCCAACGCCGACAATGGCTGCGGAACCGAGGTCGTTGCGAAACTGATCGGCACACCCACCCCGCAGCACCCGGACGTCTACGCCGACACCTCGGTCCCGCGCCTCCTCCCGCTCCGTGTTCGGCAAGACCTGATCAACGGCCGCGAAGACCGCATCATCCCCTTCGTCATGGCCACCGACTATGTCGCTAAGGCCAGGGCAGCCGGCGACACCGCCACGCTTCACACCATCCCCGCCACCGGCCATGTCGAGCTGATCGCGCCTGAAACCGCCGCCTGGGCGGAAGCGAAGCGTCTGATCCTCGCCGACCTCAGGAAGACCAAGTGACCCTCGAAGACGCCCGCGCGCTCGACGCGACCGACCCGCTCGCCGCCTACCGCGACACGTTCGCGCTTCCCGAAGGCGTGATCTACCTCGACGGCAACTCGCTCGGCGCGCTGCCCAAGGCCACGCCGGCCGCGCTCGCCGACGTCGCCACGCGGCAATGGGGCGAGCGCCTGATCCGCAGCTGGAACGAAGGCTGGATCGACGCGCCCCAGCGCATCGGCGCCAAAATCGCGCCGCTGATCGGCGCGGCGGCGGACGAGGTCATCATCGGCGACACCACCTCAACGCATCTTTTCAAGGCCTTGGTAGCCGCTCTTCGCAGCAACCCTGACCGCCATACGGTCGTCAGCGAAGCGGGCAACTTTCCCACCGACCTGCACATTGCGGAAGGCGCGGTCGCCTGCGTCCCCGGCGCACGCCTTAAAGTGGTCGCACGCGAAGACTTGGCCGCCTCGCTCGACGACGACACCGCAGTCCTCCTCCTCACCCATGTCCACTACAAGACCAGCGACCGCTTCGACATGCGCGACTGGACCGCCCGCGCGCACGATGCGGGCGCGCTCATGCTCTGGGACCTGAGCCACAGTGTCGGCGCCGTCCCGATCGACCTCAACGGCGCGAACGCAGACCTCGCCGTCGGTTGTACCTACAAATACCTCAACGGCGGCCCCGGCGCGCCCGCGTTCCTCTACGTCGCCAAGCGTTGGCAGGACACGCTCGCCAGCCCGCTCTCCGGCTGGATGGGCCACGCCGCGCCGTTCGCGTTCGAGGACGCCTACCGCCCCGCCCCCGGCATGAAGCGCTGGCTCGCCGGCACCCCCGCGATGCTCTCGACGGCGGCACTAGAAACCGCACTCGACCTCTGGGCCGACATCGACCAGCACGCCGTCGCCACCAAGAGCGCGCAACTCTTCGACATCCTTGCCGCAGCCGGCGACGCGCTAGGCCTCGACTGCGTCAGCCCCCGAGACCCCGCCAAACGCGGCAGCCACATCAGCTTCCGCCACCCCCAAGCCTATGCCCTCACCCAGGCCCTCATAGCCCGCGGCGTCATCGGCGACTTCCGCGATCCCGACATCCTGAGACTGGGCTTGACGCCGTTATATCTGAGCCATGAAGATGTGTGGCGGGCGGGCGAGATGCTGCGCGAAATCATCACCAGTGAAAGTTGGAAGGACCCGCGCTTCTCGACACGACTTGCCGTCACCTGATCTCGATTGACCGCAATCCTGATCACATTGATAGTGTATCTCGGCGGGTTGGAGATCGGGCATGCGATACGCGGTTATTGGTGCGGTAATCCTGTCGCTCACAGCGTGTAGCAAGGCACCGAACGGAGCGCCGGCACAGAAGCTGAACACCTATGACGTTGAGCCGTCGGCGCAGGAACCCGCGAAAGCACCGAGCGCGGCGAACGCGCCACAACCGATCGCAGTCGCGGTACCGCAAATGGCCTATTCCTATAAATACGCGTTCCGGCTTGCCGGCGACGCGATTGGCCGAGCCGAACAGACGCACGTCGCGCTGTGCGACAGGCTCGGTCCCGCCCGATGCCAAGTGCTTGCGTTGGACAGCGGCAAAAGCGACGATACGGCATCGACCGGCACGCTAAAGCTGCGCGTTCAGAGCAGTATTGCCCGCCGCTTCGGCCAACAATTGCAGGATAGCGTCGCCAGGGCTGGCGGGCGCGCGGTATCGAGTTCGATCGCGGCAGAGGACGTGTCGAAGGATATCGTCGATACCGAAGCACGTCTGCGCCAGCGAACGCTCTTGGTCGAACGACTGACGGAGATACTCAGGACGCGAACCGGCAAGGTCTCCGAACTCGTCGAGGCCGAACGCAGCGTCGCCGCCGCACAGGAAGAGATCGATCAGGCCAAGGGCTGGCTCGACGAACTTCGCGGCCGCGTCGCCATGTCCACGATCGAGATCAGCTACGATGCGGTCGCGGCCGATCCCGGCAGTCCGAAGTCGGGGCTAGCCGAAGCCATCGCCGGCTCGTGGAGCACCTTCGCGATCGGCATCGCGGCCATACTCAGCACACTGATCTTCCTTGCGCCTTGGGCCTTGCTTGTGGGGCTCGGTTACTTCGGATGGCGTACGGTCCGCGGTCGCGTCCGCCGCCGCGAAGAGAACGATCACGCCTGATTGCACCCCCCGCACCCTTCGCCTATAGGCGCGGCCTATTCCGGCCTCGGCTTCGCGGTGCATAGCGCGTAGGCTGGGGCCGCTCGATTTTCACCGCTCGATTTTCCAGGGGACCGCGCATGGCTCGCCGCCGCCAGATCTACGAAGGCAAGGCCAAGATCCTCTACGAGGGTCCCGAGCCGGGCACGCTGATCCAGTATTTCAAGGACGACGCGACCGCGTTCAACGCCCAGAAAAAGGGCACGATCAACGGCAAGGGCGTGCTCAACAACCGGATTTCCGAGCACATCTTCACGCTGCTCGATCATATCGGCGTGCCGACGCACTTCATCCGCCGCCTCAACATGCGCGAGCAGCTGATCCGCCAGGTCGAGATCGTCCCGATCGAAGTCGTCGTGCGCAATGTCGCCGCAGGCTCGATCTCGACGCGCCTCGGGATCGAGGAGGGCACCAAGCTGCCCCGCACGATCATCGAATATTACTACAAGGACGATGCGCTCGGCGATCCGATGATCTCCGACGAACACATCGCCGCGTTCGGCTGGGCGAGCCAGGAGGAGATGCACGACATCGCCGACCTCGCGATCCGCGTGAACGATTTCCTGTGCGGGCTGTTCGCCGGCGTCGGCATCCGCCTGGTCGACTTCAAGCTCGAATTCGGCCGCATCTTCGACAACGACTTCGGTCGCATCATCCTCGCGGACGAGATCAGCCCCGATGGCTGCCGTCTGTGGGACATGGAAACCAACGAGAAGATGGACAAGGATCGCTTCCGTCGCGATCTCGGCGGCGAAGTCGAGGCCTATCAAGAGGTTGCACGCCGTCTTGGCCTGTTGCCCGAAGGTGGCGACAATTCGGTCCTAGACCTCGAAAAGCATCGCAAGAACCGGGGCAAGTAAATGAAACTCAAGGTTTTCGTGACATTGAAGCCCGGTGTGCTCGATCCGCAGGGCCGAGCGATCCACCATGCACTCGGCAGCCTTGGCTTCGACGGCGTGCAAGACGTCCGCCAGGGCAAGCTGATCGAGTTGGAAGTCGCCGACGATACCGACGACGCTACGATCGACGGCATGTGCCGCAAGCTGCTCGCCAACACGGTGATCGAGAATTACCGGGTCGAGCGCGCATGAAAACCGCGGTCATCGTCTTCCCCGGCTCCAACTGCGACCGTGACATCGCCGTCGCGCTGGAGGCGGTGACCGGCGTCAAGCCGTTGATGGTTTGGCATGGCGACGCGGACTTACCCGCGGACGTCGGCCTAGTCGCGGTGCCGGGCGGGTTCTCGTACGGCGACTATCTCCGCTCGGGCGCGATCGCAGCACGCTCGCCGATCATGCGCGCGGTTGTCGAGCAGGCTGGCAAGGGCCTGCCCGTGCTCGGCATCTGCAACGGCTTCCAGGTGCTGACCGAAGCGGGCCTTCTCCCCGGTGCGTTAATGCGCAACGAAGGGCTGAACTTCGTCTGCCGCGATGTCGCGCTGACGGTCGAGACGGCAAGCTCGACCTTCACGTCAGGCTACGCCGCGGGCGAGCGTGTCTCCTTCCCGGTCGCGCATCATGACGGCAACTACTTCGCCGACACCGACACGCTCGACCGCCTCGAAGGCGAAGGCCGCGTCGCGTTCCGCTATGCGGAGAGCGTCAACGGCTCGGCGCGAAACATCGCCGGCTTGCTGAACGACAAGGGCAACGTGCTCGGCATGATGCCGCATCCGGAGCGGCGCATCGAAGCCGCGCATGGCGGCACCGATGGCCGGCGTCTGTTCGAAGGTCTACTCGAAGCCGTCAGCGCTTAAGCTCCGTCACCCCACCCCATCCGTTCACCCTGAGCGAAGTCGAAGGGCCTGAGACTCAGGTGCTTCGACTTCGCCCAGCACGAACGGATGGGTGAGGTAAGGTAGAGTCGAGGGCCTCAAACCCGAGTCCGGAACGGCGAGAAGTCCGTCCCCCGGTCGTACACATCGACTCCCTCGCGACGCTTAAGCCACCCCACCGCCACATACGTCAGCGGCGTCAGCAGCACCTCCCACGACACCTTCAGCAGGAACTGGCTGACCATCACCATCAGCATCGCGTGCACAGGCCAGTCGGGCGCACCATAAAAAGCGAGCGGGTAGAAGATCAGGCTGTCGAACGCCTGCCCGACGACCGTGCTACCGATCGTCCGCGTCCACAACATCCGCCCTTGCGTCCAAATCTTCATCCGCGCCAGCACGAAACTGTTGGCGAACTCCCCGACCCAGAACGCGCAGATCGACGCGAACACGATCCGCGGCACCTGTCCGAAGACGGACTCATACGCCGCTTGGCCCGTCCACCCCGCATCGGGCGGCAGCGCGACGACGACCGCCGACATGAACACCATGAACAGCATCGCGCCGAACCCCGCCCAGATGCAGCGCCGCGCATACGCATAGCCGTACACCTCGGTCAGGATGTCGCCGATCACATAGCTGACCGGAAAGAACAGGATGCCGGCGCCGAATGGCCACGCACCGATCCACGGCAGATCGATCACCGCGCGCTTGCCTGCTCCTATCACGTTAGACAGCAGCAGGATCGTGACGAACGCCGCCATCACGAAGTCGAAATAGCGAAACTGCGCGCCGCCGACGGCATTCGCGTCGACCGGCGCGAGCCCCCGCCCTTGATCCGTTCCAATTTCCATGCGCGCGTTATGATCGAGGTTCCAAGCCCGCACAATCCGCGCTAGTCGTCGCCGCAGTGCGCGCCCGTAGCTCAGCTGGATAGAGCAAGGAGCTTCTACCTCCTCGGTCGGGGGTTCGAACCCCTCCGGGCGCGCCAACTCCAGCGCTGCTATGAATGCTGCCCGCCGCGCCACGCCGGAAGGCGACCGGCGACATCGTCGCGCGGAAAGCGTTGCAGATACTCCCGACCAACCTCTGCCGGATTGACCGCTTGCCGATTAGCCTGTCAATTATCAGACAATCATAAGAGCGAGGAGCACGGACCCATGATCGCATCCCGATGGCCAACGGCGCTCTGCGCGGTGACTCTTGCTGGCTCGGTTCCACATATCGTCTCTGCACAGGCAAGTGCGCCTGCTGACCCTTACACATCGGACCTCATCGGGATCGTCGCCGACCCGTGTCCGACACACGCCAGGCCCGCCGACCGCGCCGAACGGGATGCATGGACGCTGCGCATGCGCGCGCGCGATTTCGGCCAGCTCTGTCGGTATGCCGCACAGAACGCCGCGCTTCTGAAGTCGGCCGAGCGGGTCCGCGTCGTGTTCATGGGGGATTCGATTACCGACAACTGGATCGGCGCCGATCCTGCGCTGTTCACGCGCGGCCTCGTCGATCGCGGTATCAGTGGGCAGACCACGCCACAGATGGTGGTCCGCTTCCGTTCCGACGTGATCGCACTGAAACCGCGCGCGGTCCACATCATGGCGGGCACCAACGACATCGCCGGCAACACCGGTGCCGCGACGATCGAGACGGTGCGAGGCAATATCATGACGATGGCCGAACTGGCGCGTGCCAATGGCATCCGCGTGATCTTGGCATCGACGCCTCCCGCCGCCGCGTTTCCATGGCGCCCGGCGATGAAGCCGGCGGCGCAGATCGTCGCGCTCAACGATTGGCTCCGCCGCTACGCGGCCAGGAACGCCTTCACCTATGTCGACTATTACACCGCGCTTGCCGGTCAGGATGGCGGCATGAAGCAGGGCTATGCCAGCGACGGCGTCCACCCGACCCCACAGGGCTATGCGGTGATGAAGCCGCTCGCGCTGGCCGCGATCGCAAAGAGCGTCGGTCGCCCGGGAGGCGATGCCCGATGACGGATTGGAACAGGCGGTCGGTTCTCGCCGGGATGGCAGCGCTCGGTGCGGCCCGAGGGGCGGTGGCCCAGAGCCCGATGGGGCTTGCTGCGGGCCCGGTGAAGCCGAACTGGCCATCGCTGGTGAATTCGTATCGCTACCCCGACTGGTTCCGCGACGCGAAACTCGGATTATGGTCGCACTGGGGACCGCAATCGGTGCCCGAACAGGGCGACTGGTACGGCCGGCTCCTGTATATTCAGGGACATTCGGATTACGATCACCATCTCGAGACCTATGGCCATCCGTCGAAGACCGGGATGATGGAGATCCAGAACCGCTGGACCGCGGACCGCTGGGATCCCGATGCACTGATCGAGCGCTACAAGAAGGCCGGCGCGAAATACTTCGTGTCGCTTGCCTGCCATCACGACAATCTCGACTGTTACGACAGCCGCTACCATGCATGGAATTCACTCAGGGTCGGGCCGAAACGCGACGTCGTCGGCACCTGGGCTAGGGCAGCACGGAAAGCGGGGCTGAAGTTCGGCGTCTCGAACCATGCAGCCCATGCCTGGCACTGGTATCAGACCGCGTATGGCTATGACGCCGAGGGTCCGCTGAAAGGCGTCCGCTACGATGCGGCGACGCTGCGCAAGGCGGACGGCAAAGGCACATGGTGGGAGGGCCTCGATCCGCAGGAACTGTACACGGGTGCGCACATCGTCGCGCCCGACGGCATCGCGACGATGACCGCATTGCACAAATGGCACGATACCCACGACGGAGAATGGGTCGAGATCGGTCCGCCGCACGATCCGTCCTATGTCTCGAAATGGCTGCTGCGCCAAACCGACCTCATCGACAAGTACAAGCCGGACCTCGTCTATTTCGACGACTACGAACTGCCGTTCGGGCCGGTCGGGCTCGAGGCCGCGGCGGACTATTACAACCGTTCGATCCAGTGGCATGGCAAGATCGACGTCGTGCTGACGGCGAAGAAAATCCAGTCCGCTCATCGCTACGGGGTAGTCGAGGACGTCGAGCGCGGCTTCACGGACCATATCTGGGACGAGCCCTGGCAGACCGACACGTGTCTTGGCGACTGGTTCTACAACATCGCGCGCCTCCGCGACAAAAACTACAAGAGTGCGCCCGAAGTGATCCAGCGGCTTGCCGACGTCGTGTCCAAGAACGGCAATCTGCTGTTGTCCGTGCCGCAGCCCGGCAACGGAGCGATCGACAGCGAGGTCGAGCGCATCCTCGATGGCATGACCGACTGGGTCGGGATCAACGGCGAGGCGATCTTCGGCTCGCGGCCGTGGCGCCGGTACGGCGAGGGTCCGACGATCGTGCCGACCGGGATGATGAACGAGACGACGGTGCCGTTCACGTCACGCGACATCCGGTTCACGACGAATACGGGCGCGTTGTACGCATTGTTTCTCGGCTGGCCCGAGGACGCCGCGACGATCGGCGCATTGGCTCGGACGATAAATGGCGGCGTGGTCGAGCGCGCGACATTGCTCGGCGGCGGCGTGGTCGCACACCGGCAGGATGCGAAGGGGTTGCAGGTCACGATGCCTGCCAACACCCGAGGCGGGTTCGTCCCGGTGTTGAAACTGGAGGGCCGCGGGCTCGCCTGACCCGCGGCGCCGGCAGGAATGCCCTACCGTGAGTCCGGATAACGGTGAGGCCTAGCTACCCAAAGGCACTAATCGCGCGTGGAGATACGCGCTGTCGAAGCGGGCAGCATCCTTCAGCCCTTCGAAATCGAGCATCAGCAGGCGGTTCTTGGCCGCATCGACGAGGCCGCTTCGCTTGAGCGCCTTGATCGTGCGGTTGACGTGCACCGACGTCAGGCCGAGCGCCTCGCCGACGTCGGTCTGGGTGAGCGGCATGAAGAAATCGCCATTGCCTTCCCGCGCGACCGCGCCTGCGCGGATGTAAAGTTCGCAGAACAGGTGCGCGATCCGGCTATAGGCTTCGCGCGCGCCGATATTCACCAGCCATTCGCGAAGGATGCCCTCGTCGACCAGCGTGCACCACCACAGCGCCTGCGCGATCCGGGGATGGTTCTCGATGATCGCCAGCATGTCGCTTGCCGGGATCGAGACGACCTGGCCTTCCGACATCATCGAGATGCTGTGATCCATCTTTTCGAGGATGAACACATGGGTGTCGCAAAGATCGCCCGGCATCAGGAACGCGACGATCTGTCGCTTGCCGTCGGGCAGGATCTTGTAGCGTTGCGCCCAGCCTTGAAGGATCAGGAAGACGTGCGTCGGATCGTCGCCTTCGCGGATCAGATGCTGGCCGCGGACGACGGGGCGCGTCACCATCGTCAGGCGATCAAGCGCCGCGCGGTCCTGGTCGTCGAACTTCGCCCAGCGGCGTAATTTGCGAGTGAGGATATCGGTCATTCGGTGCTCATTACGGCGCGCTATCATGGATCAAGCCAAACACGAATTGCAGCACAGGCCGGTTTTCCGGTACGCCCCGGACCGCCCCATCCGTACAAATGTCATCGAGTAATACTCGACCTCCGACTTTTATCGGCGAATCTCCGGCCAATGATCCACCACGGTAGCCAAAAGATTCAGGCGCAGATTCGAAGATACGAGCCGATATAATAATTTATGCCTATCCCGAAATTATTGGAGCCCCACACTCGGAAACCGGCCAAAATTTGCCCGACGACGATATTGTAAGTTTACGACAGTCTTATCATAGATTTAGCTTGCAAAATCTATTTTTAACATACATAGGTTAAGAACAGCAAAGAGTAAGCCATACATCGCGACCCTCGCGACCGACCACGCTCCAGCTACGCCTACCGCTACTATTCGATACCAGCGGAATGAATTCCGCGGATCAAGGCTTCGTCCTCGCTTCGGGCGCTTTCAACATCCCCATCCAAACGGCTCCCGCTGCTGCGGATGGGAGAACCGTGTCTTCACCCGCGGCGACTTTCGAGGTGTTCATGTACAAGTCGACCCTATGGGCGGCCGCGCTAGCGGCTGTGAGCCCGGCTGCCTTGCTGGTTTCCATGCAATCCGCACAGGCGCAGGTTCCCATCGGTGCCGGTGGACAGCTCCAGCAGATCCCGCCGACTCCGCTGAACGAGACGCCAGCGCCCGATTTCGGCTTCGAGCGCAGAACACCCGTCGTCGTTGCCGCGAGCGGCGGCCCGAAGACGCTCGTCCAATCGCTGCGGGTGACCGGTGCGACGCTGTTTCCCGAGGCCGACCTGATCGCCGCGACCGAGTTCGTCCCCAACAGCGAACTCGACCTGTCCGACCTGAAGACGCTCGCCGCGCGGATCACGGCGTATTACACCAGCCGCGGCTATTTCGTCGCGAACGCCTACCTTCCCGAGCAGGACGTGCAGAGCGGCGCGGTCACGATCGCGGTGATCGAAGGGCGTTTCGGCGCGGTCGGCGTCAAGAACGAGTCGCGACTGTCGGATAGCGTCGCCAGCGGCATTCTCGCCGGGCTCGACATCGGCGATCCGGTCGCGGTCGCACCGCTCGAACGTCGTTTGCTGATGCTGTCGGACCTTCCCGGCGTGCGCGTGAAGTCGACGCTCAGCCCCGGCACCACGGTCGGCACGTCGGACCTGCTGGTCGACATCACCCCCGGCCAGAGCATCACCGG
>JAZKCH010000047.1:0-7915 GCA_040388215.1 Pseudomonadota bacterium
GCTTCGGTCAGCGTCGTCGCATCGGCCATCGTGAACGGCACGTCGAGAATGCGGGCGAGCGTCTGCGCGAGCAAGGTCTTGCCGCACCCGGTTGGTCCGACAAGCAGGATGTTCGACTTCGACAGCTCGACATCGGCACCCTTGGCGCCGTGGTTGAGCCGCTTGTAGTGATTGTGCACCGCCACCGACAGCACGCGCTTGGCGCGCTTCTGGCCGATCACGTAATCGTCGAGGACGTCGCAGATCTCCTGCGGAGTCGGCACGCCGCCGTCCTTCTTGGACACCAGCGCCGACTTCGTCTCCTCACGGATGATGTCGTTGCAAAGTTCGACGCACTCGTCGCAGATGAACACGGTTGGACCCGCGATCAGCTTGCGCACCTCATGCTGCGACTTGCCGCAGAACGAGCAATAGAGGGTGCTCTTCGAGTCGCCACCGCTCAGCTTCGTCATTCAATCACCTCTCGCGCATGTCGGTGCACGTGCCGTTTCCGGGGCCGCTACCGTAACGCACCCCGGAGTTCCTACAATCAAATAAACCGGTGGGGTTTACGATTCACCCCATGCCAGCCCCGGTCGATCTGGGTTCAAGCGGGTTTCGGGGCATCCTCGGATACCGCCGGACGCTTGTCGAACACCTCGTCGATCAGCCCGAAATCCTTCGCCTCGTTCGCTTCGAGGAACGTATCGCGGTCCATCCGGCGTTCGATCTCTTCGATCGGCTGACCGGTATACTGCGAATACAGTTCGTTCATGCGCTTGCGGATGCGCAGGATCTCGCGGGCCTGGATCTCGATGTCGCTGGCCATGCCCTGTGCACCACCCGATGGCTGATGGATCATGATACGTGCGTTCGTCATCGCGACGCGCATGCCGGGTTCGCCGCTCGCGAGCAGGAAGCTGCCCATCGACGCGGCCTGGCCGATGCACACCGTGCCGACGCGCGGACGGATATACCGCATCGTGTCGTGGATCGCCATGCCCGCCGTGACGACGCCGCCCGGCGAGTTGATGTACATGAAGATGTCCTTCTTCGGGTTCTCGGACTCGAGGAAGAGCAGCTGTGCGGTGATCAACGAGGCCATGCCGTCCTCGACGCCGCCGGTCACGAAGATGATGCGCTCGCGGAGCAGGCGCGAGAAGATGTCGAACGAACGCTCACCGCGGTTCGACTGCTCGATGACGATGGGAACCAGGCCTGCTTGCGTCTGCTGCAGGCCGAGCCCGGCGCTGGCCAACGGGCTCGCGAAATCGCCGGTCTCGAACGGATTGTGCATGGAAATCTCTCTTATGCCCCAGTGAACCGCTAACATCGGCGGTCCGGGAGGGGAGTTCAAGCCCTGCCAACCCCTCGCCCCCTCGGGGAGAGGGAGGGGCCCGCACGCACTTGCGGGTGGGAGGGTGAGGGGACGTTGGGATCCGCCAACCTCCCCTCACCCTCCCGTCGCCAAGTGGCTCCTCCTTCCCTCTCCCCGAAGGGGCGAGGAAGTCAGATGCCCGGGGCGGGGTAGGCTAGGTATGCCAGGCGGCGGACTTCGCGGCGACCGCGGACCACCGTGTCGAGGATCAGGCCGGTGAAGACGTTGAGCGCGGCGAAGATGCCGAGGCCGGTGATCAGGATCGCGGTCGGGAAGCGCGGGACTTGGTGGATCTCGATATACGTCAGCACCAGCGGGATGCCGAGGATCAGCGCGAGCAGGCCGAACACGCTGCCGATCGCGCCGAAGAACCAGAGCGGGCGCTCGATCCGGTACAGCGTCATGATCGTGCGGAGGATCCGCCATCCGTCGCCATAGGTGCTGAGCTTCGATTCGGAGCCTTCGGGGCGGGCATAATAGGGCGTCTCGACCTCGCCGATCGGCATCTTCAGTTCGAGCGCGTGGACGCTGATCTCGGTCTCGATCTCGAAACCGGCCGACAACGACGGAAAGCTCTTTACGAACCGGCGCGAGAACACGCGGTAGCCCGAGAGGATGTCGGTGAAGCTCCGGCCGAACAGGCGGGCGAGCATGCCGGTAAGGAGCGCGTTGCCGAACCGATGCCCGCGGCGGTAGCTTTCCTGGACCTGGCTGATGCGCGAGCCGACGACCATGTCGAGCTGCTCGTCGAGGACGCGCGCAACTAGGTTCGGTGCGGAGGCGGCGTCGTAGGTCGCGTCGCCGTCGGCCATCACGTAGATGTCGGCGTCGATGTCGGCGAACATGCGGCGGACGACCGCGCCCTTGCCCTGGATGCGCTCGGTCCGGACGACTGCACCCGCAGCGCGCGCGACCTCGATCGTGCGATCGGCGCTGTTGTTGTCGTAGACGTAGATGGTGGCGCCCGGAAGCGCGGCGCGGAAGCCAGCGATCGTCTGCGCGATCGCGGCGTCCTCATTGTAGCACGGGAGGAGGACGGCGATTCTCGGTTCGGTCATGCCCTGCCCTACGGAGTTGAAAGACGACATCGGAGATCGAGCAGCGGTCGAAACGTCAGTCAACGCATCATCCCAAAACGCACTTCCCCGGCGGAGGCCGGGGCCCAGTTGGGGAAGGTCCATAACGGAGCTTCGCGCGCCGTTACAGCTACCTTTCCAACTGGGCCTCGGCCTTCGCCGGGGAAGTGACCCGATAAAGGGTCGAGCGCCTCACGAATGAGGCGCTCGAAGACGTGTTACGCTTCGGTCTTGGTCGCAGTCTTCTTGGCAGCTGGCTTTTTCGCGGCCGGCTTCTTCGCCGGTGCGTCGGCAGCTTCGGTGCCCTCTGCGTTCTCAGCAGCGACCGGCGACGATTCCGTCACGGCCGTCTCGGCTTCGACGGGAGCCGCCTTCTTCTTGGCAGGCGCCTTCTTCGCAGGCTTGGCGTCTTCCGTCGCGTCCGAAGCAGGTGCTTCTTCCGTCACGGCCTCATCCGGAGCTGGCTTGGCCTTCTTGGCAGCAGCCTTCTTCTTCGGCTTGTGATTGTCGTGATCATGCGTGTGCGTGCCGCTGGCGAAACCGTCCTCGCTCTCGATCGCTGCTTCCAGCTCCTCGCGCGTCGCTTCGCGGTCGGTGATCTCGGCCTTCTCGAACAGGAAGTCGACGACCTTGTCCTCGTACAGCGGCGCGCGCAGCTGGGCGGCCGCCATCGGCTCCTGCTGGATGTACTGCATGAACTGCTGACGCTGCTCGGCAGGATACTGCTGCGCCGCCTGCGCGAGCAGACGCTGCATTTCCTGGTTGGAAACCTCAACGCCGTTCGCCTGGCCGATCTCGGACAGGAGCAGACCCAAGCGCACGCGACGCTCGGCGATCTTGCGGTAATCGTCGCGCTCGCCTTCCATCTCGGCCATCGCAGCATCGGGGTCGGCCTCGTGCGTGGCTTCGTGCTGGAGCTGCGACCAGATCTGGTTGAACTCGGCTTCGACCATCGACGGCGGCACTTCGAAGTCGTGACCCTCGGCGAGCTGGTCAAGCAGCTTGCGCTTCATGTGCGTGCGCGTGAGACCGTTATGCTCCTGCTCGATCTGACCCTTGAGCAGGCCCGTGAGCTGCTCGAGGCTCTCGAGACCGAGCGACTTCGCCAGATCCTCGTCGATCTTGCTCTCGCCCGCGGTCTTCACCGACTTGACGGTGATGTCGAACGTCGCCGGCTGGCCTGCGAGCGACTTCTCCTGATACTCCTCGGGGAAGGTCACGTTCAGGACCTTGTCGTCGCCGGTCTTCACGCCAACGAGCTGATCCTCGAAGCCCGGGATCAGACGACCCGCGCCGAGCTCGACGCCCATGTCGGTGCCGGTGCCGCCCTCGAACGCGACGCCGTCGGCGGTCTTGCCGACGAAATCGACAGTGACGAGGTCGCCCATCTTGGCAACGTAATCGTCGGCCGCGTCGTCCCACTTCTTCTGCTGGTCGGCGAACTTCTGGAGCTGCTCGGTGACCGCGTCGTCGGCGACGGGCACGGTCAGGCGCTCGAGCTTGATGCCGTCGATCGCCGGCGCGGGGACCTGCGGGAGGACCTCCATCTCGACCTTGACCACGGCGTCCTTGCCGATGTCATAGCCGTCCTCGAGCTCGACCGAAGGCTGCATCGCGGGGCGAAGCTGCTTCTCGGCGACGAGCGTCTGGACGCCCTCCTGGATCGCGGCGTTGACCGCGTCCTGCGTCAGCGCGGGGCCATGCATCTTGCGGATGAGGTTCGCCGGCACCTTGCCCGGACGGAAGCCCGGCATCTTCATCTGCGGCGCGAGGCGCTTCAGCTCGACATCGACCTTGGCATCGATATCCTTCGCGGTGATGGTGAGCGTGTAGGCGCGCTTGAGGCCCTCGTTCAACGTCTCGACAGTCTGCATGTCCGGCCTTTGTCTAAAAGAGCATTCGGGATAAATTCGTGTTGGCTGTCGCCCCGCCCGAGCGGCGGAGTGGTGCGGGCGAAGGGACTCGAACCCCCACATCTTGCGATGGCAGGACCTAAACCTGCTGCGTCTACCAGTTCCGCCACGCCCGCACAGGACATCGCCGTAGCGGGCGCGTCTATACCAACGTTGCACGTCGGGGCAAGCACGCAAGGCAACTACCAGGAAACTCGGGCAGGAAACTCGGGGCGAGTGCACGCGTTGATACGGCTGAAGGAGAGAGCATCATGGCTACCCAACCCCCCGCAGAATTCCCCACCCCGAGCCAGCCGGCGCAGCCGACCACGCCGCCGCCCGAGTTCAACCCGCCTGCGCCGGACGTCGATTATCCCGATCCCGGCGCGCCCTCGACCGGTCCCGCGCCAGTGCAGCCGGAGTTTTGAGCATGGCCGATCCGCATTCCGGCACGAACCCCGAGACGCTGCCCGAAGACCGCGACGAGGACACGCGTAGCGACATCGAACAGGCCGTCGAATCGCGCTCCGACGCGGTCGAGCGCGGCGAAGGTGGCGACGAGCCCGAGACGTTCACCGACAGCGGCCTGCCGGACGGCGTCGGCGGCACCGGCGGCGTGACCAAGAACCAGGACGGCGACGCGCAGTAAGCGTCAGGATCTGGGCAGATGGCGGTCGGTGCGATAAGCATCGACCGCCATCAGCAAGCCCGATATTTCCGCCGTCGTGAGTAGCAAAGGGCGTTCGGCGCCGTTGTGCGCCATAAGCTTGAAGCGCCACACGGTACTCTGATCGCTCATATAGAGCGCGGCGCTCATCTTGAGCAGCGCTGCGTCGATCGGAAACCCGACAGTTTCCAAGCGGGCACAGGCAAAGCCCCTCCCGCACGATGCCCGTACGCGCGCAATCCTCTGCGTCGCAATCGATCGTGGCCCGGTCGGCGTCGCGTAATTCACCGCCTGCCAGTCCGCCCAACCATAATCGCGATACCGTACCGTGGCGTAGACCTGATATGCTGTTTGGCCCGAGCGCTTGTCGATGAACGCGCGGAGAAAAACATCGTCGGGCGCTATCCCCAGCAATGGCCTGCGCCTGGTAAACCCGTTCGCGGTCGTGATGGTCGCGACGGTGTCCAGATCATCGTCGTGAAGCGTCGTTCGAGCCTGGAACTGCGCAGGTGTCATGGCTGCAAGGCGTCGCTCGTCGTCGGTCTCACTCCTGCCGGCCGACGCGTGTCCAGACGCGAGCGTCAGGATCGCGACCGTCAACGCCCACCTGATCGTCATGTGCCGATCCCCCAGGCATAAAGGAGCGCCTCACGAAGGGCGCATGCAAGCCATCGGGACGGCAATCTGGCCGGTTTCGGATCGGTCCCATTCCGTAGGCTCAGTTCCCCTGCTCCGGTCAGCACCGATACACATTGCCGCAGCTAGTCTAACACATTGCGTTCAAGCCTTTTTAGGACCCGCCGATTTTCACGTTCCCGAATTCCAGCCAGCCCCACACGCTCTACCTTGCGCTCGGCATAGTCGTCGTCGTGCTTGTCGTCGCGCAGCGCATTCCAATCGTGCGGACGCTGGTGAACATCGGCATGACGCTCGTGCTGGTCGGCTTGCTGTTTGTCGCGGTCGACCAGCGCCGCCAATTCGATCCCTATGTCGGCAAAATCGCCCGGTTCCTGAAGATCGAGGACCAACAGGTGGTCGGCGGCGAAGTTCGCATCCGGATGTCGCCGGACGGGCACTTCTGGGCGCGCGCGACGATCGACGGGGTGAGCCAGCGGCTGCTGATCGACAGCGGCGCGACGATCACTGCGATCTCAGAGAAGACGGCGGACGCGGCCGGGATCGAGGCGCGGGTCGGCGTGGTGCCGATCGTGTTGCAGACCGCCAACGGGTCTATCGCGGCGAAGACGGGGACGATCGCGAGCTTGCGGCTCGGCGCGATCGTTGCGCGGGACTTGCAGGTGGTGGTGTCGCCGGCGTTTGGAGAAACGAACGTGCTGGGGATGAACTTTCTGTCGCGGCTGGCCTCTTGGCGCGTGGAGGAGAACACGCTGATCCTGGTGCCGCATCATCCGCAGAAAGTGGATGCGTAAGGCCCCGCCATGCCTTCGCCCTCGCGCCCCTTTTTCGCTCCGACCCACCTTACCAAACTACCGCCACCCCGGCGAAGGCCGGGGCCCAGTTGGAAAGGTCGCACTAACGTAGCACCGCCACCGGTTAGCAACGTTCCCCAACTGGGCCCCGGCCTTCGCCGGGGTGGGGCGTGTTGGATGCGGGCAAACTACACTTCTGCTAGTTCCCTCGCGAACGCGGGGGCCCAGGAATCAAGCAGCGCTACGCTTAGTTATCCTGGACTCCCGCCTTCGCGGGAGAACGGGCAAGGGCGGGAGATCGTAGGTGCGGGAGAGAGCGAGGAAGTCGTCAGCTTACGAAGCCACCGACTCCCCAAGCGCGCCCTTCAACACCTCGTTAACAACGGCAGGGTTAGCCTTCCCCCCCATAGCCTTCATCGTCTGCCCCACGAAGAACCCGAACAGCTTGTCCTTGCCGCCCCGATAATCGGCGACCTTGTCCGCGTTCGCCGCCATCACCTCGGCGATCACAGCCTCGATCGCGCCAGTATCGCTGGTCTGCTTCAACCCGCGATCCTCGACGACCTTCGCCGCGCCGTCGCCAGTCTCGAGCATCACCTCGAACACCTGCTTCGCGAGGCTACCCGACAACGTGCCGTCGGCGATCAGCCCCAGCAACTCCGCCGCCTGGGCCGGCGAAACCGGCGAGTTCTCGATGTCCTTGCCGGTCCGGTTCAGTGCACCGAACAACTCCGACGTCGTCCAGTTCGCCGCCGCCGCCGGCTTTACGCCAGCATCAAGCAACGCATCGAACCACCGCGCCGCCTCGACCTCGGCAGTCAGCACCGTCGCCTGATACGCGGTGATCCCGAGCGACTCATACCGAGCCCGCTTCGCATCCGGCAGCTCCGGCAACGAAGCCCGACACTCGGCCAGGAACGCATCGTCGAGCACCAGCGGCAACAAATCGGGATCTGGGAAGTAGCGGTAATCATGCGCGTCTTCCTTCGACCGCATCGAGCGCGTCTCGTTGCGATCGGGATCGTACAGCCGCGTTTCCTGCTGGATCTTGCCGCCCGCTTCGAGCACCTCGACCTGCCGCTTGGCCTCCTGCTCGACCACCGCCATCACGAAGCGCACCGAATTGACGTTCTTCGTCTCGGTCCGCGTGCCGAGTTCGTCGCCGGGTTTGCGCACGCTGACGTTGACGTCGGCGCGCATCGAGCCCTCTTCCATGTTGCCGTCGCACGACCCGACATAGCGCAGGATCGAGCGCAGCTTCCGCAGGTAAGCGCCTGTTTCCGCAGGCGATGCGAGATCCGGCTTAGACACGATCTCCATCAGCGCGACACCCGATCGATTGAGATCGACGTACGACTGGGTCGGATGCTGGTCGTGCATCAACTTGCCCGCATCCTGCTCTACATGGATGCGCTCGACGCCGATCCGCTTGCCCGCAGCATCGGGGTTCTTCTCGTCGAGGCTGATGTCGATCGCGCCCTCACCGACGATCG
>JAZKCH010000048.1:0-4451 GCA_040388215.1 Pseudomonadota bacterium
AGGCCGAACAGGGCGTCGATTACTTCACGATCCACGCCGGCGTCCGCCTCGCCTACATCCCGATGACCGCGAAACGCGTCACCGGCATCGTCTCGCGCGGCGGCTCGATCATGGCGAAATGGTGCCTCAGCCACCACAAGGAGAGCTTCCTCTACGAGCGCTTCGACGAGATCACCGAGATCATGAAGGCCTACGACATCGCCTACAGCCTCGGGGACGGCCTGCGCCCCGGCAGCATCGCCGACGCCAACGACGAAGCGCAGTTCAGTGAACTATTCACGCTCGGCGAACTGACGCACCGCGCCTGGAAGGGCGACGTCCAAGTCATGATCGAAGGCCCCGGCCACGTGCCGATGCACAAGATCAAGGAGAACATGGACAAGCAGCTCGAGGTGTGCGGCGAGGCGCCGTTCTACACTTTAGGGCCGCTCACGACGGACATAGCCCCGGGGTACGACCACATCACCAGTGGGATCGGCGCAGCGATGATCGGTTGGTACGGCACCGCGATGCTTTGCTACGTCACGCCGAAGGAGCATCTAGGCTTGCCGGATCGCGACGACGTGAAGGTCGGCGTGGTCACGTACAAGCTGGCCGCACATGCCGCGGATCTGGCGAAGGGGCATCCGGCGGCGCAGATGCGCGACGATGCGCTGTCACGCGCGCGCTTCGAGTTCCGTTGGCGCGATCAGTTCAACCTGTCGCTCGATCCCGACACGGCCGAATCCTATCACGACCAGACGTTGCCGGCCGAGGGCGCCAAGACCGCGCATTTCTGCTCGATGTGCGGGCCGAAATTCTGCTCGATGAAGATCACGCAGGAGGTCCGCGACTTTGCCGCCAAGCAGAACGCGCCGGCGGATACGTTCCTGGCAGCGGACGTCGATCACACTGATACCAACCGCGCCATCTTCGCGACCGGCACCCACGCCGACGCGGAGAAGGGAATGGCCGACATGAGTGAAAAATTCCGCAAAACGGGCAGCGAGATATATCTGCCGGCGGAGTGACGCGTATCCTGCGGGGCAGCGGCGCGCCCCGCGGACTCACTCGTCGAGGAGCAGTATGCGCTCGACGAGCATGCGCAGATCGTGCCACGCGTCCGGCAGAGAGGCCACCAGAAGCCGCTCGATCGCGAAAGCCGGATCGCGGAAGGTCGTACCGTTCAGATCGACCGACCCTCGACAGGCCCGGCCGGCGCATGCGTCGGAATGAAAGACGAACCCCCGGTAGCCGAGGTCCGGTAGATCGACTGCGCGGGACGCGTGTTCGCTTAGTCCAGCCAGTCGCGCCGCCAGTGGGGCGGCAGCCTGCGCGTCGAGCTCCCAGACCGGGTTTGGCCGGCCGCTGAAGATATCGAGCTCGACGCGCATGCCAGGCGACATCGGATCAGTTGATCACGACCGATTTGCCGGCATAGAAGTAACTGCAGAAATTGGTGTAGGGCCCGCGTGCGCAGGTCTCCGGATTGGTGATCACGACACCGTTGCTGTCGATGTTGCGGGCCGCGGTGCCGCCGGGTTTGTGACCCCAGAAGCCTTCCTGCTGATGCCGGTACCAATGATAATCCCAGCCCGGCGCGATCACCAACGCCATCAGTCGGCGCGGAAACTGGGCGACCGGCAGGCAGTCGCAGCGATGCTTCAGGCCATCGGCCATCGCCGCGGTGGTGACGGTATTGCATGCCATCGTCGAGGTCATCGCGCCGTGCGCGCGCCCAGGTTGCGCGAACGTGTTGGTGCGCCAGTTCCGCGCGTAATTGTAGCAGTTGTTGTGCGGCTGGGTCGCACTGGTGTTCCAGAACGCGGGATTGAACTTGCTGACCTCATACTCGCATTGCGTACACTTCGCATCGTGGATCGTGCTGATCAGTGGATTGGCCCCGGGCTTTGGCGGGGCAGGCGGCGGCGCGGAAGGCGACCGTGACGGCTCCGGCATCCGTGCGGTCAGTTCCATCCATTCGAGCGCGACGTCGCGCAACTTGGCATCGAGCGGGGTCAGCGCATGTTCGAGCAGTTGGACCTCGGACCGGACCGGCATCGTCTCGATCAATTTTCGGGCGATCTCGTTGCTGACCTTGGCGTCGCTTGCTCCCGATGACCCGAGCGCGAACGGCGTCTCCAGTCCGCGAACGGCGGTCGTGTCGTCCACGATCGTTGCGATGCGGACCTCGCGAAAGCCAAGTCCGGTATAGCCTTCGCCCGGTTTTGCGACGGCGTTCTGGGCTTCGCCGGCCATGCCGAGCACCCGTTTCACATCCTCATCCTCGGTAATCAGCCAGGTCGGGTTCGGTCGGCCCGAAAACATGTCGATTTCGATACGCAGCATGACGATCTTACTCCCTCTCCAAAATGCCGCGCGACTTCATCCGGCTGGATCTATCGACACCGAATATCGCGCTGCTCCCCGTGCGGGCCTGTCTGGATAGGAAGTATTCGATCCTGCACCGCCATATGATTAGGCACATGATGTCGAAGGGTTGGCAAATTACCGAACCCCTTAAATTGGTCCGATTCGGTATGGAAATAGGAAACTGTTGGCATGTCGCGCAGTATGCCGCTGATGATTCACCATATACGACATGGACTTGCTTCAATCATATTGAACCGAGTCTCTAGATTTTAAATCGGTCACGTAAAATATGGCGCCTGCACAGAGCAGTGGCGATAGAGCGAAATCGGCCGATGGAGTTACCGCGACTCACCGCTTGCGCACGAACTCCGCCCGCAGAACGAGACCTTTGATACCATCGTAGCGGCAGTCGATCTCTTGCGCGTCGCCGGTCAGGCGGATCGACTTGATCACTGTGCCACGCTTGAGCGTCTGGCCCGCACCTTTCACGGTCAGGTCCTTGATCAGCGTCACCTGGTCGCCGTCGGCCAACACATTGCCGACCGAATCGCGCACCACGACCGTCTCGTCGTCCGCGACCGTCGCGGCACCGCCTGCGACCCATTCGCCGGTCGCTTCGTCATAGGTGTATTCGTCGGTCATCGGTCGGTCTCCGGCAGCGCCCAGTCGATCGGCGCGCGCCCGTGGGTTTCGAGAAAGGCATTGGCCCGGCTGAACGGCCGCGATCCGAAGAACCCGGTCCGCGCCGCCAGCGGCGAGGGGTGCGCGGACTGGATCACCAGATGCCGCCCGCCCTTCGTCACGTCGTCGACGAACGCCGCCTTCTTCTGCGCATACGCCCCCCACAGCAGGAACACGACCGGTTTGTCCTGCGCGTTCACCGCCGCGATGACGGCATCTGTAAATCGCTCCCACCCCTGCTTTTGGTGCGACGCAGCCTCGCCCATCCGCACGCTCAGCACCGCGTTGAGGAGCAGCACGCCCTGCGCGGCCCAGTGATCGAGCATGCCGTGGGACGCCCGCGGAATGCCGAGATCCGCCTCCAGCTCCTTGTAGATATTCACCAGGCTCGGCGGCGTCCGCACGCCCTCGCGCACCGAGAAGCTCAACCCGTGCGCCTGCCCCTCGCCGTGATACGGATCCTGCCCGAGGATGACGCACCGCACCTGGTCGAGTGGCGTCAGTTCGAGCGCCCGAAACCGGTCCGCGTCCTCCGGAAAGATCCGCGCCCCTGCTGCCCGCTCGGTCTCCAGGAACGCATCGAGCGCCCGCATGTACGGCGCGTCGAACTGGGGGGCGAGTTCCTGCCAGCTTGGGGGGAGCGTGTGATCGATCATCTCCGGCGCATGTGGACAGGGAAGGGGAGTGTCAATCGCCCTCCCTCGTTCCCCCGCGAAGGCGGGGGAACAGGATCTCACAGGGCAACGCCTGTAACCCTGGACCCCCGCCTCCGCGGGGGAACAGCAAGAAGGCTCGCACTCCATGGCGCGTCACCTTATATGCGCCGCCATGACCAAGATCACCGTCGCCGCGCTGCAACTCGGCTTCACGCCCAACATCGACCGCAACATCGCCAACGTCTCGCGCCTCGTCCACGAGGCCGCCGCGAAAGGCGCGCAGGTCATCCTGCCGCCCGAGCTGTTCGAGGGCGAGTATTTCTGCCGCGTCGAGGACGAGGGCCTCTTCGCCAACGCCGCCCCCGTCGGCGAACACAAGGCGGTGCTCGCGATGCAGGCGCTAGCCGAAGCGCTCAAGGTGACGATCCCGACCAGCTTCTTCGAGGCGGACGGCCCGCATCATTACAACAGCTTGGCGATGATCGGCCCCGACGGCAACATCCAGGGCGTCTACCGGAAAAGCCACATCCCCGACGGCCCCGGCTATGAAGAGAAGTTCTACTTCCGCCCCGGCAACACCGGCTTCAAGGTCTGGCCACACCCGGCGGGCAAGCTCGGCGTCGGCGTGTGCTGGGACCAATGGTATCCGGAGACCGCGCGCGCGATGATGCTGATGGGCGCTGAAATCCTGTTCTACCCGACCGCGATCGGCAGCGAGCCGCACGACACCTCGCTCGACACCGCCCGGCTGTGGCGCCGCGC
>JAZKCH010000049.1:0-37854 GCA_040388215.1 Pseudomonadota bacterium
GGGTCGCCCCATTCGAGTTCGATCAGCCGCGGCGCACGGTCCTTGCTCGCAGCCTGACCGACCGCGTGGATCATTGGGTAGCCGGTCGTAAGCGCGTCGCCTCGCGTTGTCGTGACGGTTGCGCCGTAGCGTTTGGCGAGCGTTTCGGCGGCGGCCTCGAGATCGGCGGGGCCCATGTCGGACGCGCCGGTGTTAACGAGGTCGCGGACGAGCGCGGTGGCTTCGGTGAGGCGGACCGTCTCGTCGATGTGCGCGGCGTCGGCGGTCAGGAGCACGCGCGGGTCGGTCGCATCGGGCTTCACGTACCGCGTGAACTGGTGTTGCGCGAGCATCCAGCCGAGCCCGGCTGCACCGACCGGGCCTTCGGCGAGGCGATAAGTGCCTGCGGGCAGCGACGCGCCGAGCGAGGCGATCCGCCACGGCGATGTCACCGCCTCGTTGCAGACCAGCAGCATCGACCAGTCGTCCGCGGTGTCGCCGGGCAGCACCGCGCGGTCGCCGGGCTTGCCGGTCAGGCGGTATGCGGCGACCGTCGTGCGGATGCGCTGCGACTGTTTGGCAAGCCAGCTTTCATACGCATCGGGGTGGACGACGTGGATCGTCCGTGCGGGCTGGCCGCGGTCGGGTTGCAGCATCGAAGCGAAGTCGGTCATTGTGCGGGCGCCACCAGGAGTTGTTCGTATCGGCCGTTCGCGCCGGGCTCGGCATAGGTGCTGAGCGAGAGCGTGCGGTCGGGATAGGTGATGCGGTAGGTGCGGTTGACGAAGCCGCCGCGCAAGCGGGTCTTGCCGGTTTGTGCGAATGCCGTGGGCTCGCCGAGTGCGCTTAGGCTGGTCTTGTAGTCGGCGAGCGCGACCGGCTTGAAGTAGTAATTGGCGTCTTCGGTCAGGCTTTTGCGGTCGAGCGTGCCGGTGCGGAGCTGGTCGTAGACGGCTCGGGCTCGGGCGAGGGCGGCGGTGTCTTCGGCATTGGCTGGTGCGGGGGGCAGGACGATCTTGGCGACGCCCGCAGCGATGCGGCCCGTTGCGTCGCTGAACCAGCTGTTGGTGAGGACGACCACGGCGGCTTTGTCGTCGGGATAGACGGTGTTTTCGGACAGGAAGCCGACCGCTTCGCCGCTGTGCTCGACATAGCGGCGGCCGTTCGCGCTGCCGGTGAAGACGCCGAGGCCGTAGCCGTTGCTCGACCCGTCGGCGAGCTTGACCGGGGTTTCCTGCACGGCCCAGTCGTCGGCGGGGAGCGCGGTGCGGTTCAGGCGGGCGACGTCCCATTTGGCGAGGTCTTCGGCGCTCATCGAGAGTTCGCCGGCGGCGTAGAGCCAGCCGGGCGCGCTGGGCGTCTCGGGGCGCACGGGGCCTAGCGCGAACCGGCCATAGCCTTGCGGGAACGCCTTGCCGATCGCCTTGTCCTGGTCGAGCGCGCGGATGTCGAGCGGCTTGAAGATGCGTTGCTGGAGGAAGGCCAGCAGCGGTTGGTGCGCGACCTTCTCGACGATCATGCCGGCGACGACGTAGCCCGTGTTCGAATATTGCCACTGCGTACCGGGGGCGAAATCGAGCGGCTTCTTCGCCCAGCGATCGACGATCTGCTGCGGCGTGACGGGCTTGGCCATCGCTGCGAAACTGTAATCCTGCGGCCAGTAATCCTGCAGGCCCGAAGTGTGGCTGAGCAGCTGGCGGATCGTGATACGGTCGCCGCCGGTGATGCCGGGAATGTATTTCGACACGGTGTCGTCGAGGCTGAGCTTGCCTTCGTCCTCGAGCAGCAGGATCGCGGCGGCGGTGAACTGCTTCGAGATCGAGGCAATTTGATACGGGAGCTTCGGTTCGGCAACGGCGATCGCCTCGGACGGTTTGCCATAGGCCTTGGCGAACACGATCCGCCCGCCTCGGACGACAGCGATCGATGCGGACGGCACGCCGGTATCGCCGAGCGCGCCAGTGACCAGCGTGTCGATCTGCGCGGTTTCGGCGGGGGTGAGCGATTGCGCGATGGCGGGGGCCGGGAGGAGCGCGGCGACGGCGAGAAGGCGGAGGATCATCGCCCTATCGAAGCAGAACTGGATGACGCGCGCAACGTCGTGATTTTTATTCCGTGCCGGTTGAATGGGTTAGGATGTGACAGAAATGTTGACGGAACAGGGCGTGTTACAGGCACGTTTCACCGTGTGCCGGGAGGCCGATACTCTCAAGGGGACTGAATAATGTTGTACACCATCGCCGTCATCCTGCTGATCCTTTGGCTGGCAGGCTTTGCCTTTCACGTCGCAGGCGGGCTCATCCACATCCTGCTAGTTATCGCAGTCATCGTCGTGCTGGTTAAGCTGTTCACCGGTCGCAACGTCGTCTGAACCTTGTGTAGCGACTGGTCGCGTCGTGCGGACCCGTCGCCCAATATATAAAATTACTATATCCTTGAATCCGATCGAATAACGACATCGACATATCGAAGTTGTCGCCGATTTGAATGCAACGTTTGTTGCAAGTTTTCGGTAACCTGCAATCCTCATGCCGCGACTGATACATCCGCAATAGTGGCGGGTTGGTCCGAGGGGGTTGTATGTTGTACGCCTATCTTGCGATGATTGGCTGGTGCGGTACGAAATGGCCGGGATGGTGGTTCGGACCTCATCCAAAGCCGGATCCCGAGCCATGGTGGAGCTTGGCGATCGGTGTGATCGGTATGATCGGCGGGATCATCGCGGTCGGGGTCTTCCGGCCGATGCTTCCCGAGGGATTGACCGCGATCACGACAACGGCGTTCTTCGGCGGCACGTTCGCAGCGACGGCGGTTGGCGCACTAGTCGCCTTGAGCAAATCGACCATGGTCGGTCGCGCCGGTTAGTCAGTCGTTATAGCCAGGTTGCTTGACCATGGTGCCGCAGGGGAAGCCGCTCGGCGGCTTGCCGGACCTCGCAGGTCTGGCGTCTGGCTAAACGTCTGCTCAATGGATCGGAGGTTGGCGCGACACGTAAGCACGCCAACCTTCGACCCGCATTGCGGCGGTGTTACGCTAAACGGCCGTCCGCTAAACCGGCACGCCGTAAAGATCATGGTCGTCGGCGTCCTCGATCGCGACAGGAACGATGTCGCCTACCGTCAGGTGGCCGGCATCGCGCAGGAAGACCTCGCCGTCGATCTCTGGCGCATCCGCCTGTGAACGACCGGTCGCGCCTTCTTCGTCGACCGCATCGATAATCACGTCGAGCGTGCGGCCGATCTTCGCCTGCAACTTGGCCGCGGAAATTGCCGCGGTCTTTTCCATGATGCGGGCGTAACGCTCTTCCTTGAGCTCTTCGGGTACGTGATCGGGCAGCGCGTTCGCCGCCGCGCCCTCGACGGGTTCGAAGCGGAACGCGCCGACGCGGTCAAGCTGCGCTTCGTCGAGCCAGTCGAGCAGATACTGGAAATCCTCCTCGGTCTCGCCGGGGAAGCCGACGACGAAGGTCGAGCGGATCGTGATGTCGGGGGCGATCGTCCGCCAGTTATGGATGCGCTGGAGCACTTTCGCGTCGTTGCCGGGGCGCTTCATCCGGCGCAGCACCGATGGCGCGGCGTGCTGGAACGGGATGTCGAGATACGGCAGCACGAGGCCCTCCGCCATCAGCGGGATGACGTGGTCGACGTGCGGGTACGGGTAGACGTAGTGGAGGCGGACCCACGGCGCGATCTTGCCGAGTTCGCGCGACAGATCGGTCATGTGCGCGCGGACCTCGCGAGCCTCGTTGCGGGACATCGGGCCACCGGTCTTCACCGGCCAGCTGGCGTGGCGCAGGTCGACGCCGTACGCCGACGTGTCCTGGCTGATGACCAGCAGTTCCTTGGTGCCGGCTTCGACGAGCTTCTCCGCCTCGCGCAGGATCGCGTCGGGGCGGCGGCTGACGAGGTCGCCGCGCAGGCTCGGGATGATGCAGAACGAGCAGCGGTGGTTGCAGCCCTCGGAGATCTTCAGATAGCTGTAGTGGCGCGGGGTCAGCTTCAGGCCGGCGTCGGGAATCAGGTTGAGGAACACGGACGGTGGCATCGGGGCCGCTTCGTGGACCGCGCCGACGACCTGCTCGTATTCGTGCGCGCCGGTGATCGCGAGGACCTGCGGGAAGCGTGCGCGGATCGCGTCGGCTTCCTTGCCCATGCAGCCGGTGACGATGACGCGGCCGTTCTCGGCGATGGCTTCGCCGATCGCCTCGAGACTCTCTTCCTTTGCGGAATCGAGGAAGCCGCAGGTGTTGACCAGGACGATGTCGGCGCCGGCATAGTCCGGCGACATCTGATAGCCGTCGCCGCGGAGCTGGGTGAGGATCCGCTCGCTGTCGACGAGGTTTTTCGGACAGCCGAGCGAGACCATGCCGATCTTCGGCGGGGAGGGGAGTGTTGTTGCCATGAAGCCCGCGCACATAGGCGCAAAGTTCGGTTTTTTCTAGGCGGGTGAAATTGCATCGGCCATGGATGGCGAGATTGCGCGGGAAGGAACCGATATGCTGGCGATTGGACTGATGTCGGGGACGTCGCTCGACGGGATCGACGCGGCATTGATCGAGACCGACGGCGAGGCGTTCGTGCGGCCGATCGCGTTTCGCGGCGAGCCGTATTCGGATGCGGCGCGAGCGCAACTGGCCGAGGCTACGCGGATGGCGCTGACGTTCGAGCGTCCGCGGGCGAGTCCGTCGGTCGTCGCAGCTGGCGAATTGATCACGCGCGCGCATGTCTTCGCGGTGCATAAGTTGCTGGCGGATGCGGGGGTTGCGGCGGCGGACGTGGATGTGATCGGCTTTCACGGGCAGACGATCGCGCATCGGCCGGACCGGCGCTGGACTTGGCAGATCGGCGATGGGGCTGCGGTCGCGCGGGCTACCGGGATCACGACGGTGTCGGATTTTCGGTCTGCGGATGTGGCCGCGGGCGGGCAGGGGGCGCCGTTGCTGCCGGTGTATCATGCTGCGTTGGCGGCTGGGCTCGAGGGGCCGGTCGCGGTGCTGAACCTTGGCGGGGTGGGGAACATCACCTTCATCCCTGGCGGGCGCGACATGCATGATTCGCGCGAGATGTCGCCGGAGCGGGCGCAGATGGCGGATCGCGATGGGCTCGTGGCGTTCGATACCGGGCCGGCGAATGGTCTGATCGATAGCTGGGTCGAGGCGGAGACTGGTGCTCGGTATGATGCCGGGGGGGCGTTGGCGGCGTCCGGGCGGGTCGACGAGACGGTGCTGACGGCGATGCTGGACCATCCGTTTTTCGATGCGCCTCCGCCGAAGTCTCTGGATCGGAATGACTTTACGATCCAGCCGGCGCGGGGGTTGTCGGCGGCCGATGGGGCGGCGACTTTGACGGCGTTTACCGCGGCGACCGTGGCGGAGGCTTTGCGGCATTTGCCGGCACGGCCGGTGCGGTTGCTGGTGGCGGGGGGTGGTCGGCATAATCCGACGATGCTGGCGATGATCGCCGCGCGGACCGGGTTGGTGGTGGAGCCTACCGATGTGCTCGGGTGGAACGGCGATGCGCTGGAGGCCGAGGGGTTCGCGTATATGGCGGTTCGGACACTGAAGGGGCTGGCGATCAGCTTTCCTGGGACCACTGGAGTTCCGGTGGCGATGGCTGGTGGGGTTGTGGATCGGGTTTAGTTTGCCGGCCAACGTGTAAAAGCTTGTTCTCCCGCGAAGGCGAGAGGCCAGACTGGGCTCCCGCCTTCGCGGGAGAACAAGGAGGCGGGTGCGGCACTCGCGTCACTCGCTTCCCGCCTCACACGTCGTCATCCCTCAGGTGACACCACCCCGGCGGAGGCCGGGGCCCAGTTGGGGGACGTTGCTAACTGAGGTTGCGCTTCACCATTGCGACCTTTCCAACTGGGCCCCGGCCTTCGCCGGGGTGGTGCAGGGTGGGGTGGGCAGCGGCCTCGTATTCTCGTGTTAATGTATCAGTGCGGCTTCTTCGCCTTGGCCGGCTTCTTCGGCTCGGGCTTCTTCGGCGGTGCCTTCTTCTCCGCCGCCTCCTTAGCGCGCAACGCCGGTGCCGCGATCGCCGCCGCGATCCCCGCGATCACCGTCGCACCCACTGCAATAGCGGTCTTCGGGTGCGACTTCACCGCGTCCGTCGCCGTCGCGAGGCCGGCCTTTGCCGCATCGGTCGCGTCCTCGACCCAGTCGCTGGTCGCCGACGTCTTCTTCGCGTCGGGCTTCGGCTTGTGGTCGTCGTCATGATGGACCTTGGCGTGCGGCATGGCGGAGTTGGGGATCGACGACATAGGGCTTGTCCTTCGGTAAGGGATGATGCCCGATAAACCGATCGCGTCCGTGACGGTTCCGTTACGGTCAGTGGCTTACCGCGCCGACGTCACCGTTTGCGGGTCAGTTCGCGCATCGCGTCGTCGAGCCCCGCGAGGCTCAGCGGGTACATCCGGTCCGTCATCAGCTCGCGGATGATGCGCACCGACTGCGAATAACCCCATTGCGCCTCAGGCACCGGGTTGAGCCACGCCGCCGCCGGGTAGGTGTTGGTCAGCCGCTGCATCCACACCGCACCCGGCTCCTCGTTGAAATGCTCGACCGAGCCGCCGGGATGGGTGATCTCGTACGGGCTCATCGACGCATCGCCGACGAAGATCAGCTTGTAGTCGTGGCCGTATTTGTGGAGCAGATCCCACATCGGCGTGCGCTCGGCAAAGCGCCGCGTATTGTCCTTCCACACGCCTTCGTACGGGCAATTGTGGAAGTAGAAGAATTCGAGGTTCTTGAACTCGGTGGTCGCGGCGGAGAACAGTTCCTCGCAGAGCTTGACGAACGGGTCCATCGAGCCGCCGACGTCGAGGAACAGCAGCAGCTTCACCGCATTGCGGCGCTCGGCGCGCATGACGATGTCGAGATAGCCTTGCCGCGCGGTGCCGGCGATCGTGCCGTCGATGTCGAGTTCGTCGGCGGCACCGTCGCGCGCGAAGCGGCGTAGGCGGCGGAGTGCGACCTTGATGTTGCGGGTGCCGAGTTCTTTGGTGTTGTCGAGGTTGCGGAACTCGCGCTGGTCCCAGACTTTCAGCGCGCGCTTGTGCGTGCTCTCGCCGCCGATGCGGACGCCTTCGGGATTGTAGCCGCCGTTGCCGTATGGGCTCGTGCCGCCAGTGCCGACCCATTTGTTGCCGCCCTGGTGGCGTTCCTTCTGCTCCTCGAGGCGTTTCTTGAGCGTCTCCATGATCTCGTCCCACGAGCCGAGCGACTTGATCGCCGCCATTTCCTCGGGGGTCAGGAATTTCTCGGCGACCGCCTTCAGCCAGTCCTCGGGGACTTCGCCGGCGGGCGTGCCATAGCTCGTGGCAAGGCCGCGGAAGACCTTGGCGAAGACCTGGTCGAACTTGTCGAGCAGCCCCTCGTCCTTCACGTACACCGCGCGGGAGAGATAGTAGAAATCCTCTGGCGTCCGCTCGATCACCTCGGCGTCGAGCGCCTCCAGCAGGATCAGGTGCTCCTTGAGGCTGGCCGGGATGCCGGCGCTGCGGAGTTCGTCGAGGAAATTCAGGAACATGGGCTCACTCCGTCATTTCGCCGCGGCCATCGGCAGTTCGATCGAGCTGGGCTGCGCGGCCGAATGGAACACGCTGATCGTCGCCTTGCGATAGTCGCCGGGCTTGGCGTCGAAGATGTTGGGGACGTAGGTCTGCGGGTTGCGGTCGTAGAGCGGGAACCAGCTCGACTGGACCTGCACCATGATGCGGTGGCCCGGGAGGAAGACGTGGCTGGCGTTGGGCAGGACGACACGGAAATGCGTGGGCTGGCCGGCGACGATCGGGGTCGGTTTGTCGAAGCCGTCGCGGTAGCGGCCGCGGAGAATGTCCATCGAGACGGCGAGCTGGTAGCCGCCCATTTCGGGCTTGTCGGAATATTCGGCGGGGTAGACGTCGATCAGCTTCACCACGAAATCGCCGTCGGTGCCAGTGGTGCTGGCGATCAGGTCCGCCACGGGTGCGCCGGCGATCGCGACCGGGCTGGTCAGCGGCGGCGTCTGGTAGGTGAGGACGTCGGTGCGGTCGGAGAACGGGCGCTGGTCGTCGACGAGCCATTGCCGCCAGGTCGAGCCGGTCGCGTAGGTCGGGCGGATCGGGCGTAGGCGGTAGGGGATCGGCTTGGCGGGGTCGGAGATATAGTCGTCGTGGCCGTCGCTCACCGGGGCGGTCGGCGCGAGGCCGCTGGCTGGCTGGAAATAGAGTTTCTGTGTGGCGGTCGAGTTTGGCCAGCCGGCGAGCGTCTGCCACTGGTTCGCGCCGGTCTGGAACGCGGTGACTGGGGCGAGTGCAGGCGGTGTCGCGCCGGTCTTCAGCGCGCCGTTCAGGAACGGGAGCAGGACATTCTTGCGGAACCAGAGCGCGGTGTCGGCATCGAAGCGGATCGCACCGAGGGTCGAGCCGTCGCCGTTCGCGCCGCCGTGAGCCCAGGGGCCGAGCGCGAGGTGGTTGACGTGGTTCGGGTCGACCTTCGACACCCCCTCGTAGGCTGCCACGGCGCCGTAGATGTCTTCCTGATCCCATTGGCTGGCGACCCAGAGCGTCTGCACGGTCTGCGGCTGCTTGGGCAGGATCGTCTCGAGCGCCTGCCCCTGCCAGAACGCGTCGTAGGCCGGGTGATCGTGGAGGCGATTGACGAACGGGAGCTGTTCGAGCCCGCGGCTCTTGACGAAAGCGCTGGCCGAGCCGGCGCGCAGGAACGTGTCGTAATCGTCGTACGCGTCGCGCCACAGGTCGCCCGCTTCGCCCTTCGCCGCGTCCTGCGTGTAGTAATAGTCGTAGCCGATCTGGCGGAACGCGCCGCCGTGGAAGTCGTCGTCGCCCTTCCAGGTGTTGATCACCGGGTTCATCGGGACGGCGGCCTTCAGCGCGGGGTGCGGGTTCACCAGCGCCATCGCCGCCATCATGCCGTCATAGCTGCCGCCGATGATGCCGACGCGGCCGTTGCTGTTCTTGAGGTTCTTCACGAGCCAGTCGATAGTGTCGTAGGCGTCGGTGGAGTGGTCGACCTTGGTTTTATTCAGCGGCCCGATCAGCGGGCGTTCGTTGATATAGGCACCGTTCGAGCCGTTTTTGCCGCGGACGTCCTCGAACACGCGGATATAGCCGGCGTCGAAAAACATCGCGTCCGACGCGCGCAGGTTCATCGCGCCGCTGGGGCTGGAGGATCGGCTGGCGGCGCTTTCGGCGTTGTAGGGCGTGCGCTGGAGCAGGATCGGGGCGTCGGTGAGCCCCTTGCGCTGGACGATGACCGCGTGGAGCGTGACGCCGTCGCGCATCGGGATGTCGACCTCGCGGCGGTCGAAGTCGAAGCTTGCATTGGCGGGAGCGAACTTGACGGGGATATCGCCACCGGGCTGCGGCGCCTTTTCCTTCTGCGCGCCGACGACCGAGGGGGCCGAGGTCGCGAGCAAGGCCAGCGTGATCGTCGTAAGAGCCTTGAGCCGCATCGTCATCCTCACCGTCTTTTCAACGACGGTGGTGGCACGGTTTGGCGGGTGGCGGCAATCCATTCGCGCCGTCATCCTGACGAAAGTCAGGATCCAGAGCCAGGAAAGGCGTCATTCGCAACCCTGGATCCTGACTTTCGTCAGGATGACGGACGCGGGTTCAGCGGGCGATGGGTTCGCCGCTCACCGGGACATACGCATCGATCAGCGCGCCGACATAATCAGGGTTCCGGCTCGTCAATTCAGCGGCCGCGTGCGTGTGGCCATAGATGAAGCCGTAGACCGGGTATATCCCGCCGCCGAGACCGTCGACGTCCTTGTACCAGACCTTCACGTCGCTCCAGTCGTTGTTGCGCGACACGTCGAACAGCGTGACGTCCTGCTCGGCATGCCCGCGCTCGCCGTTCTGGCGCGACCAGTTGGCGTGGGTGAGCATGACGACGCGCTTCTCGACCACCCGGCTGACGACTGCGACATGGCCCATCGGCAGGCGCGCGGTCTTGGCGAAGACGATGACCGCGCCTTCCTTGGGTTTGTGCGTGCGTTCGTACTTGCCGTCGGCCTGCTCCCACCAGGTCCAGGCGTTGCCGTAGATCTGGATCCCCGACGCGGCGCGGGCGAAGGGGACGCACTGGCCGACATAGTCGAGCAGCGAACTGGCATTCGCGCTGGCCGCCGTAATTGCTGCCGTGGTGGCGGCAAGGGCAAGGCTGAGGAGCGTTCGGGGGATTCGCTTCATGCTGTCGAGGTTAGGCGGCGGTCGGTGACCGGTCGGTTTCGCGTTTTGGTTAACGCAGGGTTTCGCCGTGTTTTTCGGTCGGATCGGCGCGTGCGTACAGTGCCCAGTCGAGTCCGGAGAGCGCGAGATGGCGGCCGGTCTGCATGAGCCGGTATCGGTCATTGCAGCGAGCGATCATGTTAGCTGGGGCCGTTTGCGGATCTAGATCGATGAACACGAAGGCGGTCGCGGGGCAAGTCTGACGGATCGCGAGCGGATATCGGATACTGCGCGCGGCGACGTCCAGCACCGGGATCGGGCGGATTGTATCGACCAGGACCGTAGCGCCGCGCGGCATGCGGGTCCGCATCGTCGCGATTGCCCGCGCCGGGTCGCCGCGCGCTGCAGCGGCGAGCGCATAGTCGCGCTGCAGGCACGCCCATACCATCAGCAACGTCAGAACAATCGCGACGCCCTTGCGCCAGCCACCGCGGTGCATCGCGGCACTCGCGGAGCCGGCCAGCAACAGGAGCAACCCGACGACCGCGACCAGGTAATACCGCGCGAAGCCGGCGTTGCCGATCCGCCAGAGCGCAACCCCGAGGACCAGCGGGAAGGCGATCGTTGCGAACAGGTAGAAGGGGCGGCGATCGGGATGCGCGCGCGCCAACAGTGCGGCGATCGCGAGCAGCGTCACGCCGATCGTCGGCCATGCCGCGGGTAGCGCGAACCCGGTAGAGTAGGCAATCGTCTCCGCCATTACGTCCACGAATGCAGCTAGTGTGAAACCGGGATAGCCGCCCGCCTGGAATCCGGTCGTGCTGGCCGAGGCGGCTGCGACGACGAAGGCGACGACAAGGGCGAACACGGCAAGCGAGGGACCGAGCGCGCGCACGGTCGTAGCGACCGCGGAGTCGATCGAACCCCGGCGGCTGCGTGCCGTGACGATCCAGCCGGCGTACGCGGCGAGCGCGAAGAGGTAGGTGAGTTGCGCGAGCAGTCCCACCAGCGTCAACGCGGCGAGCGTCCAGGCTGGTGGAGCGTCGTCGCGGTCGAGCCAACGGTCGATCAGCAGTATCGATACGAGCATGGCGGGCAGCATCGGGCCATAGCCCCGCGCCTCCGCACCATAAGCGACGAGGATCGGCGAGACTGCGAACAGGAGTGCGGCGATCAGGCCGGTCGTGGCATCGCGACGCCAGCCGATCGCGCCGGCCACCGCGATAGATAGCGTGCCGGCGGCGATCGACAGCGCGCGGATCAGCAGCGGTGGCGCATAGGGTCCGACCAGCAGGATCCACAGGCTGTTTAGATAATGGTTGTTATCGTGGTTGATCCGCCAGAAAATTCCCCAGGCGGAACCGGCCTGTGCGACGAACTGCGCGGACCAGGCTTCGTCGACCCATAGGCCGCCGCGGGCGCTCCAAAGGCGTAGGCCGAGGCCGAGGAGGATGATCGCTGCGAGTGCGGCTGTTGCGCGCGTCCGTCGCATCGAAGTCAGCATATGCCAATCGCCGACTGACGTTCGAGGTTGTCCAAATGTGATGATCCTCCCCCGCCAGGGGGAGGTGGCAGGCGTAGCCTGACGGAGGGGGCGGTACGCGATACCATCAGTTCCGTGTCCTCCCCCTCCGTCGCCTACGGCGCCACCTCCCCCTTGCGGGGGAGGATCGAAATGCGTGCTGCGTCGCGCGCAGGCTATGACGCGAGGTGGTTAACGGCGTCCTTACCCCTGGTTCTTCTGCCGCTTCGCCATGAACGCCAAGCGTTCGAACAGCATGACGTCCTGTTCGTTCTTGAGCAGCGCGCCGTGCAGCGGCGGGATCGCCTTGGTCGGGTCGCGGTTCTGGAGGATGTCGAGCGGCATGTCCTCGTGGAGGAGGAGCTTCAGCCAGTCGAGCAACTCGCTGGTGCTGGGTTTCTTCTTCAGGCCGGGGACGTCGCGGACGTCGTAGAACAGGTCCATCGCCTTGCCGACGAGGATCTTCTGGATGCCGGGAAAATGCACGTCGACGATCGCCTGCATCGTCTGGCGGTCGGGGAACTTGATGTAGTGGAAGAAGCACCGGCGGAGGAACGCGTCGGGCAGTTCCTTCTCGTTGTTGCTGGTGATGATGACGATCGGGCGCTCGACCGCGCGCACCGTTTCCTTGGTCTCGTAGACATGGAATTCCATCCGATCGAGTTCCTGCAACAGGTCGTTCGGAAACTCGATATCGGCCTTGTCGATCTCGTCGATCAGCAGGACCGGCGGCGCGGGCTGCGTGAACGCCTCCCACAATTTGCCCTTGCGGATATAGTTGCCGATGTCGTGGACGCGCGCGTCGCCGAGCTGGCCGTCGCGCAGGCGGGCGACCGCGTCATATTCGTACAGGCCCTGCTGCGCCTTGGTGGTCGACTTGATGTTCCACTCGATCAACGGCGCGCCCAAGGCCTTGGCGATCTCGTAGGCGAGCACGGTCTTGCCGGTGCCGGGTTCGCCCTTGATCAGCAGCGGGCGGCGCAGCGTCACGGCGGCGTTGACCGCGACTTTCAGGTCGTCGGTCGCGACGTAGCTCTGGGTGCCCTCGAAGCGCTTCATGCGATGTCCCGTCCGGTTCTGAATACCGGGTATGGATAGAGGGTTTCCGCGCGGCGACGCAAGCCGGTTACAGATCGCCGCGGGCACTCGCTCTAGCTTCGAGCAGCGACCATAGGCCGCGGTGCTGCGCGAACAGCTGTTGCGCGCCGAACAGGATCGCGCGCTGGGTGCCGGGCGAGGTGCCGAGCGTGGCGATCATTGCCCCGGTGTCCGTGCCCGAGGGACAAGTCGGCGCCGGTACGGCAAGACCGAAGCGCTCCGCGGCGATATCGAGCACTTCGCGGATTGCGCTCCAATCGTGCAACAGCGCCGCGACCGCACCGGTCGCACAGCCGCGCCGCTCGGACCGGGCGAGCATTTCGAGCGCGTGGCGTTCGCCGACCAGCGCAGACTCGGTTTCCGCTTGGCCGGGCGTCGAGGGCAGCGGACCTACCGCCGCGGTCAACTGCGCGAGATAGGTGCGCTCGTCGACGAACCCGGCAGCGGCGGCGGTCAGCCAGTCCTGCGCTTCCGGCTGGACCGCCTGCGCGCGGACGTCGGCAACCATGCCGGGATGGTCGCCGTGCACCGAACAGAGCGCGTGGACCGCGTCGGACAGATTGCGCGGCGCCTGGCCACCGGCGATCAGGCGGCGATAATAGGGGTGCGCGGCGCTGCCGTCGGCCTCGGCCAGCCGGACGAGCGCCTGCCAGGCGCTGCGCTCGCCAGCGGGCTCGTTGCCCTGTGGTACCGCGGTCGAAACCATCATACTCCGGTCGTGCTGCGCCGTGGACCGAGCGTCCATGGCAGGGTTCTTGTCGGTTTCCTTAAACGACGGGCGTAAAGACGCGGTTTACGCCATGGTCATTATCGTATGGCTGCTCCCTGCGCGCTCGGCAGGGTCGAGATCGGCGCTGCGATGCGCCCTTTACGTCGCCGCGTGCCGTCGCGATAACGCGCCACCGAAATCTTCGGACTGCCGGTGTGTATCCGACAGCATGATCCCACGGAGTCTACAGGATGCGAACATGGTTGCTCGGGCTTGCACTTGCTTCGGTCGGAACCGCCGCGATGGCCGCTGATCAGGTGGCCCCGACGGTTGCGCCGGCCGAGCCTGCGCCCGCGCCGGCTCGGCCGGTCGAGGCCGCCAAGCCCGGCGACCTGACGATGGCGCGGGTGTTCGGCAATCCGGACCTGTCGGGATCGCAGCCTCGCGCGGTACGGCTGTCGCCGGACGGCACGCTGCTGACGTCGCTGCGCAATCGCGCCGACGAGAAGGAGCGGTTCGATCTGTGGGCGGTCGATACCGCGACGGGCCAGGCACGGATGCTGGTCGATTCGAAGACCGTCGGCAGCGGTGCCGAACTGTCGGAAGCCGAGAAGATGCAGCGCGAGCGCGCGCGGATCGGCGGGCAGAAGGGGATCGTCGCGTACGACTGGGCGCCCGATGGCAAATCGATCCTCGTGCCGCTCGACGGCGACCTGTATCTGGCCAGCCTCGACGGCAAGGTGAAGCGGCTGACGAGCACGCCGGGCGGGCAGCTCAATCCCGTCGTGAGCCCGAGAAGCGGCTTCGTCTCGTTCGTCCGCGACCAGAACGTGTTCGTCCAGCCGCTGAGCGGTGGCGCCGCGCGCGCGCTCACCACCGGCGGCGGCGGCACCGTCCATTTCGGCGAGGCGGAGTTCGTCGCGCAGGAAGAAATGCACCGCGACACCGGATACTGGTGGTCGCCCGACGAGCAGCATGTCGCGGTCGAGCGCTTCGACGAGGCCCCCGTCCACACCGCGACGCGCGCGTCGATCGGCGCGACCGGGACCAAGGTTTACGAGCAGCGCTATCCCGCGGCGGGCACGCCCAACGTGCTGGTCGACCTGTACGTCATGAAGGCGGACGGATCGGGGCAGGTGAAGGTCGATCTCGGGGTCAATCCCGACATCTATCTGGCGCGCGTAGACTGGACGCCCGATGGCCGGATGCTGCTGGTCCAGCGCCAGAGCCGCGACCAGAAGCTGCTGGAGATGCTCCGCGTCGATCCGAACACGGGCAAGTCGACGATCCTGTTCACCGAGAAATCAGGCGTGAAGAGCTGGCTCAATTTGTCCGACGCTTACCGCGTTTTGAAGGACGGCAGCCTGATCTGGCGGTCGGAACGGAGCGGCTATGGCCATCTCTACCGGTTCGCGTCGGGCAAGTGGACGCAGCTTACCAAGGGCGACTGGGTCGTCACCGATCTGGTCGGCGTGGACGAAGCGAAGGGTCGGCTGTTCTTCCTCGGCAACAAGGACGACGTGCTCGAACAGCAGCTCTATTCGGTCGACGTCGCCAAGCCGAACGTAATCACCAAGCTGACCGAAGCGGGCTGGTGGAACAGCGCGACGATGGACGGTGCCGCCAGCCGCTTCATCATCTCGCGCTCGAACCCGAAACAGCCGACGCAGGTGTATCTGGCGGATGCGACCGGCAAGCGCATCTCGTGGATCAACGAGAATGCGGTGGTCGAGGGGCATCCCTATTACCCGTATCTCGCCAGCCATCAGGAGACCAAGTTCGGGACGCTGAAGGCGAAGAACGGCATGACGCTCTATTACGAGATGATCACGCCGCCGCTCGAGCCGGGCAAGAAATACCCGGTGTTCTTCGAGCATTACGGCGGACCCGGCACCGGTCAGATCGTCACGCGCGGCTGGCAGGGCGCGCTGCCACAGTATCTGGTCGACCGCGGCTATATCTATTTCAAGATCGACAATCGCGGTTCGTATAATCGCGGCCGCGCCTTCGAGAACCAGATCTATCATGCGATGGGCACGGTCGAGGTCGAGGACCAGCTGTCGGGGGCGAATTACCTGAAGTCGCTGCCGTTCGTCGAACCGAGCAAGATCGCGACCTATGGCTGGTCGTATGGCGGCTATATGTCATTGAAGATGCTGGAGAAGACGCCGGGCGTATACGCGGCGGCTGTATCGGGCGCGCCGGTCACCGATTGGCAGTTGTACGACACGCATTACACCGAGCGGTATCTCGGCGATCCGGCGAAGGACCCGGCGAGCTATGCGACCTCGGCGGCGGTCGAGGAGGCGAACAGGATCGTCGATCCGTTGCTGCTGATCCACGGCATGGCGGACGACAACGTGTTCCTCGACAATTCGACGAAGGTCGCCGCGCGCATGCAGGCGACCGCGACGCCGTTCGAGATGATGTTCTACCCCGGCTACACGCACCGCGTTTCGGGGCCGGGGATCAGCGAGCATGTCTGGGGGACGATCCTCAACTTCCTCGACCGGACGGTGAAGGACAAGCCGGTGCCCGAGGTTACGCCTGCGCCGGTGAAGTAGCCGGCGGTGCGGTTCGTCGAGACGTTTCACCTGTGGCCGTTCCTCGACACGCTGGTGAGCTATATCGCCGCGTTCGTGTTCGGGACGCTGATCGGCGCGGAGCGGCAGTATCGCCAGCGGACCGCGGGGTTGCGGACGAACACGCTGGTCGCGCTCGGGTCGGCGGCGTTCGTCGATCTTGGGCAGCGGCTGGGCGGCGACATCGAGTCGATCCGGATCATCGCGTACGTCGTGTCGGGGATCGGCTTCCTCGGCGCGGGCGTGATCATGAAAGAGGGGATGAACGTCCGCGGCCTCAACACCGCGGCGACCTTATGGTGTTCGGCGGCGGTGGGGTCGTGCGCGGGCAGCGACATGATCGCGGAGGCGGGGTTGCTCACCTTCGTCGTGCTGCTCGCGAACACCGCGCTGCGGCCGCTGGTCGACGGGATCAACCGGATCCCGACCGAGGGGCGGACGATCGAGGCTACCTATAGCGTGATGGTTACGGTTGCGGCGGCGGACGCGGGGCCGATCGGTGATCTTGTGGTGGAGCATCTGGAGGCTGCGCAGTTGCAGGTGGCGGAACTGGACGTGACCGAGCGGGGGGAGGATCGGGTTGAGATCGCGGCGACGTTGGTGGCGACGAACGTGCCGGCGGAGGAGCTGGACGCGATCACGGATCACCTGGCGAAGGTACACGGGATCGAACATGCGACGTGGCAGGCAAGGACGCACGACTGAGCGGGGGAGGATCTAGCTGTGCACCTTCCCCAGCCACCACCCCGGCGAAGGCCGGGGCCCAGTTGGAAAGGTCGCAGTAATGGACCGCAGCGCTCAGTTAGCAACGTCCCCCAACTGGGCCCCGGCCTCCGCCGGGGTGGTGCTACTGCTGGGGCAGGTGAAAATCCATATCACTGAGCGCTAGTTTGTTCCCCCGCCTTCGCGGGGGAACAAAGAAGGGAGGGCGCCGTCTCTCCGCCCCCCCCAAACTCTTCCTATCCGCGCAACAAGTCGAAAGCCGTTGGACCTCGTCACGCAACGTCGGTACTGCGCGGCCAAGTCCAATCGGAGTGACAACATGGGTTATCGGGTGGTGGTCGCAGGGGCGACCGGCAATGTCGGGCGCGAGATGCTCAATATCCTGGCGGAGCGCGAGTTTCCGGCGGACGAGATCGCTTGCGTCGCGTCGTCGCGCAGCCAGGGGCTGATGGTCGATTACGGCGACACCGGCAAGCAGATCAAATGCACCAACATCGAGCATTTCGACTGGAACGGCTGGGACATGGCGCTGTTCGCGATCGGCTCCGAAGGCACCGCGGTCTACGCACCGATCGCCGCCGCCGCCGGCTGCGTGGTGATCGACAATTCGTCGCTCTACCGCATGGACCCCGACGTGCCGCTGATCGTGCCCGAGGTGAACCCCGAGGCGATCGACGGCTACAAGGTCCGCAACATCATCGCCAACCCGAACTGCTCGACCGCGCAGATGGTCGTGGCGCTGAAGCCGCTGCACGACGCGGCGAAGATCCTGCGCGTGGTCGTCTCGACCTATCAGTCGGTATCCGGCGCGGGCAAGGCGGGGATGGACGAGTTGTTCGAGCAGAGCCGCAACATCTTCGTCGGCGATCCGGCCGAGCCCAAGAAGTTCACCAAGCAGATCGCGTTCAACGTGATCCCGCACATCGACAGCTTCCTCGACGACGGCTCGACCAAGGAAGAGTGGAAGATGGTCGTCGAGACCAAGAAGATCCTCGACAAGAAGATCAAGGTCACCGCGACCTGCGTGCGCGTGCCGGTGTTCGTCGGCCATTCGGAAGCGATCAACATCGAGTTCGAGAACGAGATCTCGGCCGAGGAGGCGCAGAACATCCTCCGCGAGGCGCCCGGCATCATGCTGGTCGATAAGCGCGAGGACGGCGGCTACATCACCCCGATCGAGTGCGTCGGCGACTTCGCGACGTACATCAGTCGCGTGCGCGAGGATCCGACCGTGGAAAATGGTCTGAACCTGTGGTGCGTCAGCGACAACCTCCGCAAGGGTGCGGCGCTGAACGCGGTCCAGATCGCCGAGCTGCTCGGGCGGCGGCACCTTCAAAAGGCCTAACGCGAGGCGGCAAAACGCCGCGCTTCACCATCCGATCAGGCCACGAAAAAGCCGCGTCGTCACACCCGTGACGGCGCGGCTTTTGCGATTCGCGATTATTCGTGGGGGAAAGCTAAGCGCGGGCAATGGATCCGTTTTTGCATCTATCCCTCATCGGGCGATCAATAGTCACCAATGTGGACTCGTTGATTAACGATAGAATCTGGGTTCGAACCTCAATAAAACCGACCTTGCTACAAATTAAAACAATAACGGATTTGATTTATAGTCAGATCGAATGATGATAATGGGCAATAACGTTTCTATTATTGCGTGGTTCCGGAGTAATTCTAATTTTGCCCGGTAACTTACTGTTAGTACACGTGAGATCAAAATCCGCCTGTTCCTTTGGTTGAGCCGAAAGCGGCCGACGATTTGGGAAAGTCCGCGCTGCTGCTGCAGTCGCCAGTGGAGGGTTGTTTGATGTCTCACGCTTTTGTTCGTCCGTTTGTTCGCCCCGCGGTCCGCGGTGCTTTGACTTGGGTCGATGCGACACCGATCGAGGGCGGATCGGAACGCGGCGTGCGTGTACTGCGTCGCTTGCGGAACGGCGCCTCGCTGATTGGTCTCGCCGCGACCTCGTTGTTCGTGGCGCAGTCGGCAACGGCACAGACCGCGCCCCCCACCAATGTCGTCGGCGCTTGCTCGGGGGTGAGTCTGCCACGCTCGGTCGTCACCGATATCCTGACGCCGGTGATCACGGGGATCGTCACGCCGATCCAAGGCACGGTGAACCCGATTCTGGGCGTTGTCGGTGCCGTCATACCTCTGGTGCCGTCGCTCAACATCAACGCAACCGGACTGTTGGCTAACGCGGCGGCGGGCAACCCGATCACGCTGCAGGTGCTTAACTCCAACGGGACGATCGTCGGCCCGGGGGATCGGTGTGATTCGCAGGCGGATGGCTTCACGCTGCGCACACCCGCAGGCATCGCGATCGGCGGCAACCGGATCACCGGGCTCGGCGCGACCGGGGCGGCGGCGTTTGCAGGCGAGGCGAACTCGATCGCGTTCGGCAATGCGGCGGTGACCGACGCGACCGCGCTGGGCGCGATTGCGCTCGGCACCAATGCCGGCGTCGGTGCGGGCGCGATCGGCGCGGTTGCGCTGGGCACGGGGGCAACCGTCACCGGCGCGAACGGTGTCGCGCTCGGTGCCAACAGCGTGGCCGCGCGCGGGCCACAGGCGGGATACGCGGCGATCGGGCTCGCCGCGCTCCAGAATTCGGCGGGCGAAGTGTCCGTCGGCACCGTCGGCGGTGAACGCCAGATCACCAACGTCGCGGCCGGCACCGCCGCAACCGACGCGGTCAACGTCGCACAGTTGACGGGCGTTCAGGCGCAGATCGGCACGCTGACCACTGGCGCGGTGCAATATGACAGCGCCACGCGGGACCGCGTGACGCTGGCGGGCGCCGCGGGCACGACGATCGGCAATGTCGCACCTGGGCTGGTTGCTGCCGGATCCACCGAAGCCGTCAATGGCGACCAGCTGTTCGCGACCAATGCCAGCATCACCAGCATCACCAATGGCGGACTCGGGACGGTGCAATATTCGAATGCGGCCACGCCAACCATTCCGAATGGCGGTGTGCCGTCGAACGACCTGGCGCTCGTCGGTGCCGCGACGACCCCGGTGGGGCTGCACAACGTCGCCGATGGCGTTGTCGCCACCGGGTCGACCGATGCGGTCAATGGCGGTCAATTGGCGACGGTATCGGGCCAGCTTGGCACGCTGTCGACGTTAGCGGTCCAGTATGACGACGCGACCCGCGTGCGGGCGACGCTGGGCGGGGTCGGCGCGGGTGCGGCCCCCGTCGCGCTGGGCAACGTCGCTGCGGGTACGCTCGGCACGACCTCGACCGATGCGGTCAATGGCAGCCAGCTGTTCGCGACCAACACCAACGTCACCAACCTGACGACCAACATCGCCAATGGCGCGATCGGTGCGTTGCAATATTCGAGCGTGGGCGCACCGACGACGCCGAACGGCGGTGTGCCGTCGAACGATGCGACGCTGGTTGGCGGCGCGGCAGGGACAGTTGTACTCCACAATGTCGGCGACGGCGTCGTCGCGGCAGGGTCGACCGATGCGGTCAACGGCGGCCAGCTCGCGCTGGTGTCGGGTCAGGTGGGCACGCTGAACGGGTTGGCGGTGCAATATGACGATGCGACGCGCAGCCGGGTGAGTTTCGGCGGCATCGGAGCGCCGCCGGTGGTGCTCGGCAATGTCGCTGCGGGCACGCTCGGTGCGAGCTCGACCGAGGCGGTCAACGGCAGCCAGCTGTTCACGACCAATGCCAACGTGACCAACACGAACACCGCGCTGACCAACCTGACGACCAATATCGCCAATGGCGGGATCGGTGCGGTGCAATATTCGAACGCAGCGACGCCGACCACGCCCAATGGCGGCGTACCGAGCAACGACGTCGCGCTGGTCGGTGCGGCGGCGGGCCCGGTAGGGCTGCACAACGTCGCCGACGGTGTCGTAGCCACCGGATCAACCGACGCGGTGAACGGTGGTCAGCTGGCGAGCGTCTCCGGTCAGGTCAGCGGCCTGTCCGCGCTCGCGGTCCAGTATGACGATACGACCCGCGTGCGGGCGACGCTGGGCGGGGTCGGCACGGGGGCGGCTCCGGTCGCGCTCGGTAACGTCGCGGCAGGCACGCTCGGTGCAAACTCGACCGACGCCGTCAATGGCAGCCAGCTGTTCGCGACCAATACCAACGTCTCGAACCTGACGACCAGCATCGCCAACGGCGCGATCGGAGCGCTGCAATATTCGAGCGCCGGCGCGCCGACCACGCCAAACGGCGGCGTGCCATCGAACGACGTAACACTTGTTGGCGGTGCGGCGGGTGCTGTCGCATTGCACAATGTCGGCGACGGTGTGGTTGCGGCGGGCTCGACCGATGCGGTCAATGGCGGCCAGTTGGCGACGGTGTCCGGCCAGGTCGGGAACCTCGCCGCGCTGTCGGTCCAGTATGACGATGCGACCCGCACGCGTGTCAGCTTCGGCGGGGTCGGCGCGGCACCGGTGGTGCTCGGCAACGTCGCGGCAGGGACGCTGGCGGCGGGCTCGACCGAGGCGGTCAACGGCGGCCAGCTTGTCGGGCTCGGCACTTCGGTCGCAGCCGGTCTGGGCGGGCTGTCCAGCTACGATGCCGCGACCAACCGCGTGCTCGCCTCGATCGGCTTTGGCGGCGTGCAGTACGGCACCGTCCAGTCGGTGTTCGACGCGGTCGACGGCGCGATCAACGGTGGTGGCGGGATCCGGTATTTCCGGGTCCTCTCGACCCGCGGCGACAGCAGCGTGACGGGCACCGACAGCATCGCAATCGGTCCGGAAGCGTCGGTCTCGGCGAACAACAGCGTCGCGATCGGCACCGGCTCCGTCGCGCAGCGTGGCGGCACGCTCGGCTATGCGGCGCTCGGCCTGGGCGGGTTGCAGACCTCGGTCGGCGAGGTGTCGGTCGGCTCGGTCGGTGCCGAGCGGCAGATCACCAACGTCGCCGCCGGCACCGCGGCGACCGATGCCGCCAATGTCGGCCAGGTCGCCGGCGTCGCGGCGCAGGTCGCAGCGCTCGGCAGCAGCACGGTCCAGTACGACAATGCCGCCAAGAGCTCGATCACGCTCGGCGGTGGCGCAGGCGGCACGGTCATTACCAACGTCGCGGCGGGCACTGTCGCCGCCGGCTCGACCGACGCGGTCAACGGCGCGCAGCTTACCGCAACCAATACCCAGGTCGCGAACAATACGACGGCGATCACCAACCTGGGCAATCAGGTCGCCAATGGCGCCGCCGGACCGGTGCAATATTCCAACCCCGACAGTGCCACCACGCCGAACGGTGGCACCAAGACCAACGACCTGACGCTGGTAGGTGCGGCCGCGGGGCCGGTCGGTCTCCACAACGTCGCGGGCGGTTCGATCGCGGCGGGCTCGACCGATGCGGTCAATGGCGGGCAGGTCTATGCCTTGGCACTGACGACGGTGAATGCGGTGTCGTACGGTACCGATGCGAACGGCGCGCGGACCAACACCGTGACGTTGGCGGGCGGCAATGCGGCGGCACCGGTGGCGATCGCCAACGTTGCCGCGGGTACGGTCGCGGCGGGTTCGACCGATGCGGTGAACGGTGGTCAGCTCTACACCACCAACCAGGCGGTCGCGACCGCACAGGGTACCGCCAACAGCGCCCTCGCGATGGGCAACAACTCGGTGCAATATGGTCCGTCGCGTACCAACGTGACGTTCAACGCAGGCGGTCAGGCCACCGTGCTGAGCAACGTCGCAGCGGGCGTGTCGACCACCGACGCGGTCAATGTCGGGCAGCTGAATTCGAGCATGAATTCGGCGGTGACGCAGGCCAATGCCTATACCGACGGACGGATCGCGGCGCTCGACTTCGATCTCCGCTCGGTGCGTCGCGACAGCTATGCGGGAACGTCGAGTGCACTCGCGGCTGCCGGGCTGCCGCAGGCCTATGAAGCCGGTAAGGGCATGGTCGCGATCGGCGGCGGCACCTATGGAGGACAGTCCGCGGTCGCGGTCGGCATGTCGAAGGCGTTCAACGACGGCCATACCGTGGTCAAGCTGAGCGGTACCTACGACTCGCAGGGTCGGGCCGGTGGCTCGGGCGGGATCGGGTATCAGTTCTGATCTGCCCGAGACGACGACGGGAGCGGGCGGCCTTCGGGTCGCCCGTTTTCGTTTGGCGGCGTTGACAGACGGGTTCGGGTCTCCGAACTGACGCCGACACCATTGCAGGATGAGACCGTGGCGAGCACCCCGAGCGAGACCCAATATTTCGACAGCTTCGACGGCACGCGCCTGGCGTGGCACGAGGTTGGAGAGGGGCCCGCGGTGGTGCTGATCCACGGCTATTTTTCCGACGCGAAGACCAACTGGATCCGCTACGGTCATGCCGCCAAGATTGCCGCCAAGGGCTTCCGCGTGATCATGCCGGACCTGCGCGCGCACGGCGACAGTGACAAGCCGCATGGGCTGGAGGCGTATCCGGCGGACGCTCTGACGCAGGACGGCCATGCACTGATCGCGCATCTCGGACTGACCGACTATGACCTCGGCGGCTATTCGCTGGGCGCGCGGACGACATCGCGGATGCTGGCGACGGGGGCAACGCCGCGCCGCGTGATCTTCTCTGGCATGGGCCTCGAAGGGCTGACGCAGACGTCGCGCCGCGCCGGGCACTTCCGCAATATCCTGACCAGGCTGGGGCAGCATGTGCAGGGTACGCCGGAGTGGCTGGCGGAGGCGTTCCTGAAGACGACCGGCGGCGATCCGGTGGCGTTGCTCGGCATCCTCGAGACGTTCGTCGACACGCCGCTGGAGAGCGTGAAGGCGATCCGGCAGCCGACGCTGGTGGTGTGCGGTGGCGAGGATCATGACAATGGCTCGGCACCCGATCTGGCCGCGGTGCTGCCGCACGGAGAGTATGTCGAGACTCCCGGCGGGCATATGAGCGCGGTGGTGAAGCCCGAACTCGGTCAGGCGATCGCCGACTTCCTCGCGGGCTGACGCCATGTCCTCGATCCTCCCCCGCCAGGGAGAGGTGGCTGGCTCTTGCCAGACGGAGGGGGAGGAGGGGCCAACCGCCGTTGCGTGTCCTCCCCCTCCGTCACCTACGGCGCCGCCTCCCCCTTGCGGGAGAGGATCGCAAAGGTCAGCTTTGCACGGTTGACCAAGCCGCGCCACGTCCTCACTCTGGCCGCATAATCCAGGGGAAGATCATGATCCGTACCGTCTCTCTCATCGCGCTCGCGTGCGCCATCGCCGTGCCCGTTACCGCGCAGGCCCAGACCGCCGCACCCGCTGCCGCCGGCAAGCCGACCGTCGCGCAAGCCGACGCGTTCGTCGCCGAGGCCGAGCGCGCGATGGCCGCTGCGTCGCTCGACGCGAACCGCGTCGCATGGGTGAACGCGACCTACATCACCGACGACACCGATGCGCTAGCCGCGAAGTCGGGTGCGGAGATGACCGATCTCGGCGTGAAGTATGCGCTCGGCGCAGCGCGGTACGCGTCGCTGCCGGGCCTGTCGTTCGATACGAAACGCAAGCTCGACCTGTTGCGCGGCGGCCTGACGCTGCCGGCACCAACGCGGCCGGGCGCGTCCGAGGAACTGTCGACGCTCACCACCAAGATGTCGTCGTCCTACGGCAAGGGCATGGGCACGCTCGACGGCAAGCCGATCAACGGCTCGGATATCGAGGCGGCGATGGGTTCGACGCGCGATCCGGCCAAGCTCACCGAGATGTGGACGAGCTGGAACGACAAGGTCGGCGCACCGATGCGTGGCGACTATGCGAAGATGACCGCGATCTCGAACGAAGGCGCGCGCGAGCTCGGCTACAAGGACGTCGGTGCGCTGTGGCGCTCGGGCTACGACATGACGCCCGAGCAGTTCGCGGCGCTGACCGACAAGATCTGGAAGCAGGTCGAGCCGCTCTACATGGCGCTCCACACCTACACGCGGTGGAAGCTGAACGAGAAATACGGCGATGCGGTCCAGGCGAAGACCGGGCCGATCCGCAGCGACCTGCTCGGCAACATGTGGGCGCAGGAATGGGGCAATATCTACGACATCGTCGCGCCGAAGGGGGCAGGGGACGTCGGCTACGATACCGGCGAGTTGCTCAAGGCCAAGGGCTATGATCCGCTCAAGATGGTGAAGCAGGGTGAGGGGTTCTACTCGTCGCTCGGCTTCGCGCCGTTGCCGGATACGTTCTGGAAGCGGTCGCAGATCACCAAGCCCGCCGACCGCGACGTGATCTGTCACGCGTCGGCGTGGGATCTCGACAATCAGGACGATATCCGGATCAAGATGTGCACGAAGGTGAATGCGGACGACTTCGTCACGATCCACCACGAGCTCGGCCACAATTACTATCAGCGCGCGTACAAGGCGCAGCCGATGCTCTACAAGAATGGCGCGAACGACGGCTTCCATGAGGCGATCGGCGATACCGTCGCGCTCTCGATCACGCCGGATTACCTCGTGAAGATCGGGCTGCTCGACCAGGCGAAGGTGCCGAGCGCGGACAAGGATATCGGGCTGCTGCTGCGGCAGGCGATGGACAAGGTCGCGTTCCTGCCGTTCGGGTTGCTGATCGACAAATGGCGCTGGGGCGTGTTCTCGGGGCAGATTCCGACGACCGGCTATCAGGCGGCGTGGGACCAGTTGCGGCTGCAATATCAGGGCATCAAGCCGCCGGTCGCGCGCGACGAGACCAAGTTCGATGCGGGCGCGAAATACCATATCCCGGCGGCGGTGCCGTACACGCGGTACTTCCTGGCGCGGGTGTTGCAGTTCCAGTTCTACAAGGCGGCGTGCGACCAGTCGGGCTGGAAGGGGCCGCTGCATCGCTGCTCGTTCTACGGCGACAAGGCGGTGGGGGCGAAGCTGAACGCGATGCTGAGCATGGGGCAGTCGAAGCCGTGGCCGGATGCGTTGCAGGTGTTCACCGGGAGCCGCGAGATGTCGGGCGCAGCGCTGGTCGAATATTTCGCGCCGTTGAAGGCTTGGCTGGACGTGCAGAACAAGGGGAAGCCGACCGGGTGGTAAGGTAGGATCGTTTCGAGCTAGCCTCCTCGGGAACACCTGGGCGGTTGCGCAGGTATCGGCGCAAAATCCTAGGAGGGGGCTTCGACAAGATGTATCGGGTGGCAACAGTTCGGTCGACTTCAAGCCGCACCGACATGCGCCCGATACGGCTGCGCTATCCGCTGCCAAACTGACCGCCGCCATTTTCAGGGACCGGACTCGCGCAGTGTCTCAACCGAGAGACGCGCGGGTTCTATTACAGCTTAGGTCAGTCGCGCGGACGGCGTGACACTACGAAGCCGCGAAACAAGCCTTCAAGAGCGGCTTAGTTGTCCGTCTAACAGCCTTTGCTGCTCTTCGATCGTGCGGCCAAGTCAGGATGGTTTGCGCATCCTATCGGGATGACACCGCGAGAGTCGACTTACGCTACCCGCTCGAAATGGCCGGCCTCGAAGCCCTCGATGGCCAGCGCGACGATGCGGTCCGCCACGACCGTCGGTTCCTTGACCGAGTTCGGGTCCTCGCCCGGATAGGCGCGTGCACGCATCTTGGTGCGTGTCGCGCCTGGGTCGACGATCGCGGTGCGGATCGCGCTGATCTCGGCCATCTCGTCGCCATACGCACCGAGCAACGTCTCGAATGCCGCCTTCGAAGCACCGTAGAGGCCCCAATACGCGCGAGGCTTGCGGCCTACGCTGGAGGTCACGCCGATCACGCGGGCTGACTTCGCCTTCTTCAGCATAGTGTCGAACGCCGCGATCAGCGCCGCCTGCGCGCTGACGTTGAGCGTCAGGACTTGCGCCATTTCCTTCGGATCGATCGCCGGCACCGACGACAGCGAGCCGAGCATGCCCGCATTGAGCACCAGAATGTCGAGCGCATCCCAGCGGTCCCCGATTGCAGTCGCTAGCCGTGCGATGGCTTCGCTCTCGGCAAGATCGAGTGGCGCGATAGTCGCCGACCCGCCAGCCGCGTGGATCGTCGCCTCGACCTCTTCGAGACCACCCGGCGTGCGCGCCGTTAGGACCACGTGCGCGCCCTTCGCCGCCAGTGCGATCGCCGTCGCGGCGCCGATACCGCGGCTGGCACCGGTGACCAAGGCCAGCCGGCCTTCGAGAGGCTTGTCCGTCATAATCGCTCCGGCAGTATCAGATGACGCGTTCGGCGAGCATCGCGAACTGGTCGACTTCCGAGCCTTCGTCATGGTCGGTCAGCGTCGTCGGATAGTCGCCGGTGAAGCACGCGTCGCAATATTTCGGGCGAACATCCGCGCGCTTCGCCTCGCCCAGCGCCTTGTAGAGGCCGTCGATCGAGATGAAGTTAAGGCTGTCGGCATGGATGAAACCGGTCATGCCGCCCAGATCGAGCTTGGCCGCGAGCAGCTTCTCGCGCTCAGGCGTATCGACGCCGTAGAAGCACGAGTGCCGCGTCGGCGGGCTGGCGATCCGCATGTGCACTTCGGCAGCGCCGGCCTCGCGCATCATCTCGACGATCTTGAGCGAGGTGGTGCCGCGAACGATCGAATCGTCGACGAGGATGACGCGCTTTCCCTTGATCAGCGCGCGGTTGGCGTTGTGTTTGAGCTTCACGCCGAGATGGCGGACCTTGTCGCCCGGCGAGATGAAGGTGCGGCCGACATAATGCGAGCGGATGATGCCTAGCTCGAACGGGATCCCCGACTGCTGCGCATAGCCGATCGCCGCCGGCGTACCCGAATCGGGGACCGGAATGACGAGGTCGGCGTCGACCGGCGATTCGATCGCGAGCTGCGCGCCGATCGCTTTCCGCACCGAATAAATCGAGTGATCGTCAACGATCGAATCGGGGCGCGAGAAATACACCCATTCGAAGATGCATGGCCGCGCCGCCATCGGCGCGAACGGGCGGATCGAGCGGATCTCGGAGCCCTGGACGATGACCAGTTCGCCCGGCTCGATCGCGCGGACGAAGGTGGCGCCGACGACGTCGAGCGCGACCGTCTCCGAGGCGAAGATCACCGCGTCGCCGAGCTTGCCCATGACAAGCGGGCGGATGCCGAGCGGATCGCGACAGGCGATCATGCCCTCCGGCGTCATCACGATCAGCGAATACGCGCCCTCGATCTGCTTCAGCGCATCGATGAAGCGGTCGAGCAGCGTGCGGTAGTTCGAGGTCGCGACGAGATGGATGATCGTCTCGGTATCGCTGGTCGACTGGAAGATCGAACCGCGGCGGACGAGTTCACGACGAAGCCGCATCGCGTTGGAAATATTGCCGTTATGCGCGATTGCGAAGCCACCGGTCGACAGCTCGGCATACAGAGGCTGGACGTTGCGCAAGGCGGTCTCGCCGGTCGTCGAATAGCGGACATGGCCGCAGGCGACGGTGCCGGGGAGAGCGCGGATCACGTCGTCGCGGTCGAAATTGCCGGCAACATGTCCCATCGCGCGGTGGGTGTGGAAATTGGCGCCGTCAAAGGTGGTTATCCCGGCCGCTTCCTGCCCGCGGTGCTGCAAAGCGTGGAGGCCGAGCGCGACGAGCGCAGCCGCGCCTTCGGTGGCCGAGACGCCAAACACCCCGCACTCTTCGCGAAGTTTGTCGTCGTCATAAGGGTTTGTCGTCAGCATGCCGGATCTCACGTCGTGCGGAAGCTGCCCTATACGAGCGGTTCGCCGTCTTGTCGCCTGTTTGTAATAACATTGCGTGCTGCTGGTCGCATCGGGGCGGGTTTCGGGTATATCCGGGGCATGACACACAGCCGCGACACGGGCCTGACGCTCGATCCGAAATTCGATTCCGCCGGGCTTCTGACCGCGGTCGTCACCGACCGGGTTTCGGGCGATTTGCTGATGGTCGCGCACATGAATGCCGAGGCGCTGGCGGAGACGCAGGCGACCGGCGAGGCGCATTTCTGGTCGCGGAGCAGGGAGAAGCTCTGGAAGAAGGGCGAGACGTCGGGGAACGTGCTGCGCGTCGCCGAGCTGCGGATCGATTGCGATCAGGATGCGGTGTGGGTGATCGCCGATGCGGCGGGGCCGGCGTGTCATACCGGCGAACGCACCTGCTTCTTCCGGCGGATCGAGGGGGGCGGACTGGTGCCGGCCGAATGAGGCAGGCGTTGCTGATCGCTCTGGTCTTGAGCGGGTGCGGGCGGGCGCCGTCTCAGGCGGCCGCGGACAGCGCGGGGGCTCGGCTGGAGGCGGCGGCGGAGACGGCGGGAATCGTGCCCGATCCGAACGCGCCCCTACAAGGGTCGTGGGCGCGCGATACCGATAGAGTATGCGTTATCGGCACCGAGAAGACCGCCCGGATCGGGGTCAGCGTCGACTACGGCGAAGATCAGGGCTGTGCCGCCTCCGGAACTGTCGAGCGCTCGGGGGATGCGCTTAAGCTCGCGTTCGGTACGTGCAGATTTGATGCGAAGTTCGATGGCGACCGGATCGTCTTCCCGGCCGAAGTGCCCGAAGCTTGCGAATCGCTCTGCACCGGCCGCGCCTCGCTCGCTGCCGTGACAGTCGATCGGATCAGCGAATCGCAATCGGAAGCATCGACGCTGCGATCATCTGTGGGGAAGTTGCTCTGCGCTAATTGACGTTGACGTAAACGAGAGTTATTTGTCTAGGGATGGCGACACGAGCATCTCCTTCCCCGGTCTCTCCCGAATCCTACGCGGTGATCGAGCCGCGGCATGACCGCGAGAGCTTCACGATCTCCGACCTTTCCGCCGAGTTCGACGTCACCGCGCGCGCCCTCCGGTTCTACGAGGACGAGGGCCTGATCGCGCCCGAGCGTCGCGGCACGCAGCGTATCTATTCGCACCGGGACCGCGCACGTCTCGCCTGGATCCTGCGCGGCAAGCGCGTCGGGTTCAGCCTCGGCGAGATCCGCGAGATGATCGACCTCTACGATCTCGGCGACGGCCGCCGCGCCCAGCGCCAGGTGGTGATCGAGCGCAGCCAGGCGCGGATCGCGCTGCTGACGGCGCAGAAACGCGACATCGATCTCGCCATCGACGAACTCACCAGTTTCGTGGCCCTTCTCGAAGTCAGCCGCGCCCAGGACAACCAAGGATAAACCATGCCCCAGTATACGCCCCCCGTTCGCGACACGCGTTTCGTCCTCGAGCATGTCGTTGGCCTGCCACGCTATTCCAATCTCCCCGGCTTCGATGCCGCCTCGCCCGACGTCGTCGACGCGGTGCTGGAGGAAGGCGGCAAGTTCGTCGCCGAAGTGCTGTTCCCGCTGAACCTGTCGGGCGACCAGCAGGGCTGCACGCGGCACGAGGACGGCTCGGTGACGACGCCGGACGGGTTCAAGGAAGCGTATAAGCAGTATGTCGAGAGCGGCTGGGCGACGCTCGGCAACCAGCCCGAATATGGTGGGCAGGGCATGCCGCACGTCGTGTCGACCGCGTTCCAGGAATACATGATCTCCTCGAACATGGCGTTCGCGATGTACCCCGGCCTGACGCACGGCGCGATCGCCGCGCTGATCGCCAAGGGTTCGGACGCGCAGAAGGCGATGTACGTGCCGAAGATGGTGTCGGGCGAATGGGGCGGGACGATGAACCTGACCGAGCCGCAGTGCGGCACGGACTTGGGTCTGATCCGCACCAAGGCCGAGCCGCAGGCGGATGGCTCGTACGCGATCACCGGCACCAAGATTTTCATCTCGAGTGGTGAGCATGACCTGACCGACAACATCATTCACCTCGTGCTGGCCAAGACGCCGGGCGCACCGGATAACGTCAAGGGCATTTCGCTGTTCGTCGTGCCGAAGGTCCTGGTGAACGAGGACGGTTCGCTCGGCGCGCGCAACGGCGTCACCTGCGGGTCGATCGAGCACAAGATGGGTATCCACGCCAACTCGACCTGCGTGATGAACTATGATTCGGCGACCGGCTGGCTGGTCGGCGAGGAGACGAAGGGCCTCGCCGCGATGTTCATCATGATGAACGCCGCGCGTCTCGGCGTGGGCTTGCAGGGGCTTGGCGTTGCCGAGGTCGCCTACCAGAATGCCGTCCAGTACGCGCAGGACCGTCGCCAGGGTCGTGCGCTGACCGGGCCGAAGGAGCCGCAGGAGAAGGCCGACACGCTGTTCGTCCATCCCGACATCCGCCGCATGCTGATGGAAGGCAAGTCGCTGACCGAAGGCATTCGCGCGCTGATCCTGTGGACCGCGCTCCAGGCCGATCTCGAGCATCATGCCGAGACCGAGGAAGAGCGTCAGCTCGCCGGCGACCTGATCTCGCTGCTGACCCCGGTCATCAAGGGATACGGCACCGACATGGGCTATGCGATCGCGACCAACGCGCAGCAGGTCTATGGCGGTCACGGCTACATCGCCGAATGGGGCATGGAGCAGTATGTCCGCGATGCGCGGATCGCGATGATCTACGAGGGCACCAACGGCGTGCAGGCGATGGATCTCGTCGGGCGCAAGCTCGCGCAGAATGGCGGGCGCGGGATCCAGGCGTTCTTCAAGCTGGTCGCGGACGACGTCGCTGCGGCGAAGGCTGATCCGGCAACGGCGGTGTTCGCCGAGGCGCTGGAGAAGGCGAATGGCCAGCTTCAGGCGGCGACGATGTGGTTCATGGCGAACGGCATGAAGAACCCCGAGAACGTCGGCGCGGGTGCGGTCAGCTACATGCATCTGATGGGGATCGTCGCGGTCGGCACGATGTGGCTGCGGATGGCGGTCGCTGCGACCAAGCTGAAGGCGGCGGGTGAGGGCGAGGCCGCGTTCCTCGACGCCAAGCTGGTCACCGCGCGCTTCTACGCCGAGCGGATCCTGCCGGATGCAGGCGCACTGCGTCGCAAGATCGAGGGTGGCGCGGAGTCGCTGATGGCACTGCCGCCCGAGATGTTCATGGCCGCCTGACCGGCCGTGGACTCCATCTCTTCCCCTCACTGCAGGAGGGGAAGAGATGCGCTACTTCGTGATCGGCGCGGCCGACGCAGGGGTTGCCGTCACTGGCGGCAGAGCGGGGTTCGGTTTCCGCCGAACACCGTTCAGGTCGACAGCCGCGGCAGGCGGGTTCGGCACGGCAGCAGGTGGTGGCGGCACGGCGGTCATCGTCGCCCGCGCTACCATGCACTGGGCCGGATCCGTGCGCTTGAACTGGCGGCAGTTCCAGAGCGACCGTTCGTAATTGCTCGACCGATCGCGCAGGTAACTAAAACTCAGCGCGGCGGTCTGGGCCGGTTCCAGCGGGATCGCGGTCGCCGTCTTCGTGCCGTCGGTCCATGCCATATAGCGGCAGAAAGGCTTGTCACCGCACGCCTGTGTCGCGAGCGTGGTCAGGCCGTCGGCGGCCTGGCTGCGCGGCAACGTCACGAAGATCGTATCGCCATCGAGCGGCGTCACGGACGCGGTTGCCCCCTCGGCAGCCGTACCAAACCCCATCGCGATCGACGCGTCCGCGAGTGCGGCGTCCGCCTCGGCCAGCGCCACGCCCGTCTTGTGCGCGTCGGACAGGCTCGCGAGCTGGGTAATGACCGGTTCGACGGGTTCGGGATGACGCCCAAACGCCGGGGGAGTCCCCCACCAGCCGGACCAGCGGAAGAACAGATGCGTGTTCACTGCGGCGATCTTGTCGAGGCTAGACTGCCAGTACGGCACGACCCAGTCGGTATGGTAATGCGTGGCATAGCCGACCCGCTTGAACACCGCCCCGGACAACGACGCCGTGGCCACGTCTCGCGCTCGGCGCCAGGCATCGTCGGTCGGGTGCCAGCGCGTGATCGCACCGTCGCAGCTGAAACTGAACTGGCAACCGGTGGCGCGGTCCTGCCCCTCGAACACGACGCCGCACACGGTCTTTGGGAAGGCCGGATGGCGCAGACGATTGAGCACGACCTGCGCGACCGCACGTTCGCCGAGCGTGTCGTCGCCGGCCTCGTAGAGGATGCCCGCCGCCATGCAGTCGGTCGCGCGCGCCAGATCGTCCGGGCCGCCGGCAAAGCGGAACGGTCGGGCCGCCGGGTTGAGATCGGTCGAGAACGGCACGGTCGCGTTGAACGCGCGCGCATCCTCGGGGCTGAGGTCGACGAACTTGACGGGTTCGACCTCAGGCACTTCGGCTTGCGGGACGACCCGGCCGGGCGGGATTTTCACCCGCTTCGACACGTGGACGATCGTCGGCGCATTGGCGACGACCAGCGCAGGCCCGACGATCGCCAGCGCGGAAATGCCGACGAGGGTGGCGCGCAGCACCCGAGTGCCGCGCGCGGAGAGATCGGTCTTCACTGTTCGGGAAGGAAGTCCGGGACCGACAGATAGCGCTCGCCGGTGTCGTAGTTGAACCCGAGAACCCGAACGTCGTCAGGCAGATCGGGCAGCTTCTGCAGGATCGCGGCCAGCGTTGCGCCCGAGCTGATGCCAACCAGCATGCCCTCTTCGGTCGCCGAACGGCGCGCCATGTCCTTGGCCACCGCGGCATCGACCTCGATCACGCCGTCGAGCGCCTGCGTGTGCAGGTTGACCGGGATGAAGCCAGCGCCGATTCCCTGGATCGGGTGAGGCCCAGGCTGGCCACCGGCGATGACGGGTGATGCGGCAGGCTCGACCGCGTATACTTTGAGCGACGGCCATTCCTTCTTCAGTGCCTCAGCGACGCCGGTGATGTGGCCGCCGGTGCCGACACCCGTGATGATCACGTCGATCGGCGTGTCCCGGAAATCGGCGAGGATTTCCTGCGCCGTCGTCCCGACATGCACAGCGATGTTCGCAGGGTTTTCGAACTGCTGCGGCATCCAGGAGCCCGGCGTCTGCTCGACCAGTTCCTTCGCGCGCTCGATCGCGCCCTTCATGCCCTTCTCCCGCGGAGTCAGGTCGAAGGTCGCGCCATAGGCGAGCATCAGGCGGCGGCGTTCGATCGACATGCTCTCAGGCATGACGAGGACGATCTTGTATCCCTTCACCGCGGCGACGAGCGCGAGGCCGATGCCGGTGTTGCCGCTGGTCGGCTCGATGATCGTGCCGCCGGGCTGGAGATGGCCGTCCTTTTCCGCGGCTTCGATCATCGCGAGCGCGATGCGGTCCTTGATCGAGCCGCCGGGGTTCGAGCGCTCGGACTTCACCCAGACTTCGGAGTCGGGGAACAGCTTCGACAGGCGGACGTGCGGCGTGTTGCCGATCGTATCGAGGATCGAGTTGGCCTTCATGGCTTGGCTTCTCCGTGTTCGGGTTCGGTCTCTAGGATCTCTGGGGGATCAAAGGTTTTCGCGCGGCCTAGTTCCGGGAACAGTCGCGCCCAGCCGATCGTGATCGCAATAGCACCGACGCCGCCGAACACCACCGCGCCGACCGGGCCCAGCAGCGACGCCATCACCCCGCTCTCGAATTCCCCGAGCTCGTTCGAGGCGGAAATCGTAAGCTGCGACACCGCGCTGACCCGGCCGCGCATCGCGTCCGGGGTGTGGAGCTGGATCAGCGACTGGCGGACATAGACCGAGATCATGTCCGCGCCGCCCGCGACGATCAGCGCGATCAGGCTGAGGACGAAGGCGGGGTGGATGGGCACGCCGGCGATCGTGCCGGGCGCAATGCCGAGCAGGTCCACGATCGGCGTGGCGATGCCGAAGGTGAGGATCGCAAGGCCGAACACGACGACCGCGATCAGCATCTTCACGCCGACATTGGTGCTCATCGGCCGCACCGAGAACCAAACGGCGGTGATCGCCGCACCGATGCCCATGCCGGCCGCGAGCACGCCGAGGCCTTGCGAACCGACATGCAGGATGTCGCGCGAATAGACCGGTAGCAGCGAGGTTGCGCCGGCGAGCAGCACCGCGAACAGGTCTAGCGTGATGGTCGCGAGGACTAGGCGGTTGCGGCGAACATAGGTGAAGCCCTCGATGATCCGGGCGAGGGGGCGGTGATCGGTCTGCGTCGCGGGCTGGGGCACCGGGCCGATCATGAACATGAAGACGAGCGCCACGAGGAAGAGCAGCGTCGCGACGCCGTACGCGACTTCCGGATGGATCGCGTACAGCAGCCCGCCGACGCTGGGGCCAGCGATCGTGCCGACCTGCCACGCGATCGAACTCACCGCGATCGCGGTCGGGAGGACGGCGCGGGGGACGAGGTTGGGGGCGAGGGCGGAATAGGCCGGGCCGGAAAAAGCGCGGGCCACGCCGAACGCGACGGCCGCGACGAACAGCACGCCGAGCGTCAGGTGGCCGGTCCATGTCAGCAGCCAGAGCGTGGCAGCCGTCAGGACGAGCAGCGCGGTCGTGCCACGGACGATCCACCGGCGGTCGAAGCTGTCCGCGACGAGTCCGGTGATCGGGGTGAGCAGGAACAGCGGCACGAACTGCGCGAAGCCGATCATGCCGAGCATGAAGGCCGCCTGGCGGATGTCCATCGTCTCGCGAGCGATGTTGTAGACCTGCCACCCGATCACGATCGACATCGCGCTGACGGCGATCGTGCCGGTGAAGCGGGACAGCCAATAGGCGCGGAAATTGGCGATCCGGAAGGGATGCTGGTGGGGGTCTGTCGTGGGAGCCATTGGGGGTGGCTTTAGGCGGTGGCGAGAGGGGAGGGCAACCGGAGCTTTGCTTGGGGTGGGGATAGTGGCGTGAGCCTGGACTGTTCATCCCCTTGTTCTCCCGCGAAGGCGGGAGTCCAGTCTGGGCTCCCGCCTTCGCGGGAGAACAAGGAAGCGGGGGGCGCCTTGCGTGGGCGGGCATGCGCCTGCACCACTTCTCCGTCACATCACCACCACCCCGGCGAAGGCCGGGGCCCAATTGGGGGACGTCGCCAACTGAGCGATGCGCATCGTTACTGCAGCCTCGCCAATTGGGCCCCGGCCTTCGCCGGGGTGGTTTGCTTATGGGGAAGGGCTCGCGCGACACGCCAAGCCCCCATCCCAAGCCCCCAAAACCGACATACCCCAGACGGGAATTGATGTTCCGCCCCGTCCGCGCCTATAGGCTCCCTCAACTCCCCTACGGAAAACGAGGTTTCCCACATCGTGGCCAAGACCCCCCCACCAGTACGCGCTATCGCCGAACCGCCGATCACCAACCGTGAACGGCCGGCCGAACCGAAACCGTATGAGGCGTCGAAGGACGAACTGCTCGAAATGTATCGGCAGATGCTGCTGATCCGCCGTTTCGAGGAAAAAGCGGGCCAGCTCTATGGCTTGGGCCTGATCGGTGGCTTCTGCCATCTCTACATCGGCCAGGAAGCCGTCGCGGTGGGCCTCCAGTCCGCGCTCAACGGCGAGACCGATTCGGTGATCACCGGCTACCGCGACCACGGCCACATGCTCGCTTACGGGATCGACCCGAAGGTGATCATGGCCGAGCTGACCGGACGCAATTCGGGGATCTCGAAGGGTAAGGGCGGGTCGATGCACATGTTCTCGACCGAGCATAAATTCTACGGCGGCCACGGCATCGTCGGTGCGCAGGTGTCGCTCGGCACCGGCCTCGCGTTCAAGCATAAATACTCGAACGACGGCGGCATCTGCATGGCCTATTTCGGCGATGGCGCCGCGAACCAGGGCCAGGTGTACGAGAGCTTCAACATGGCCGAGCTGTGGAAGCTCCCGATCATCTTCGTGATCGAGAACAACCAGTACGCGATGGGCACGAGCGTTAACCGCGCCTCGGCCGAGGACCAGCTGTATCGCCGCGGCGAGAGCTTCCGCATTCCCGGTATCCAGGTCGACGGCATGGACGTGCTCGCCTGCCGCGGTGCCGCCGAGGAAGCGCTGGCGTGGGTCCGCGCGGGCAAGGGTCCCGTCATCCTCGAGATGAAGACCTATCGCTATCGTGGCCACTCGATGTCCGATCCGGCCAAGTACCGCACGCGCGACGAGGTCCAGGCGGTCCGCGACAAGTCGGATCCGATCGATCACATGAAGAAGCTGCTCGACGCGCAGGGCGTGACCGAGGCGGACCTCAAGTCCCTTGAACAGGAAATCAGGAAAATCGTGAACGAAGCCGCCGATTTCGCCGAGCAGACCCCGGAGCCGGATGCTGCCGAGCTCTACACCGACGTTCTGGTGGAGAAGTACTGATGGCGATCGAGATCAAGATGCCCGCGCTCTCCCCGACGATGGAAGAGGGCACGCTGGCCAAGTGGCTCGTCAAGGAAGGCGACAGCGTCAAGTCGGGCGACATCCTAGCCGAGATCGAGACCGACAAGGCGACGATGGAATTCGAGGCGATCGACGAAGGCACGATCGGGTCGATCAGCGTTGCCGAGGGTACTGACAACGTGAAGGTCGGCACCGTCATCGCGACGATCCTCGAAGAGGGCGAGAGCGCGAGCGACGCCCAATCTTCGAACAAGGCGCCGACCGAGGCACGCTCCGGCGATGCGGCCAACGCCGCGCCGAAGGAAACGCCGTCGGACGACAAGGCACCGCCGGTTCCCGAAGGTGCCTCGCCGGCCAAGGCCGAGAGCGGCACGCAGCAGCTCGTCGCGTCGGCGGAGAAGGTCGGTATCTCCGACCCCGCGATCCCCGAGGGCACCGAGATGGTCAAGACGACCGTCCGCGAAGCGCTGCGCGACGCGATGGCCGAGGAAATGCGCGAGGACGACCGCGTCTTCGTGATGGGCGAGGAAGTCGCGCAGTATCAGGGCGCGTACAAGGTCACGCAGGGGCTGCTCGACGAGTTCGGCGACCGTCGCGTGATCGACACGCCGATCACCGAATACGGCTTTGCCGGCATCGGCGCGGGCGCGGCGATGGGTGGCCTTCGCCCGATCGTCGAGTTCATGACCTTCAACTTCGCGTTGCAGGCGATCGACCACATCATCAACTCGGCCGCCAAGACCAACTACATGTCGGGTGGCCAGATGCGCTGCCCGATCGTGTTCCGCGGTCCCAACGGCGCGGCGTCGCGCGTGGGTGCGCAGCATTCGCACAACTTCGCGGCGTGGTATGCCAGCGTCCCCGGCCTGATCGTGATCGCGCCCTATGACGCGGCGGATGCCAAGGGCCTGCTGAAAGCAGCGATCCGTACCGAAGATCCGGTCGTGTTCCTCGAGAACGAGCTGATGTACGGCCGCAGCTTCGACGTTCCCAAGCTCGACAACCACGTCCTGCCGATCGGCAAGGCGCGGATCGTCCGCGAGGGCAAGGACGTCACGATCGTCAGCTACTCGATCGGCGTCGGCAT
>JAZKCH010000050.1:0-35512 GCA_040388215.1 Pseudomonadota bacterium
TCGACGAATCGAGCTCGGCGTTGGCCTGCGCGATCGTGTGCTTGGCCTCTTCCATCGCCGACAGGTACACGACGTCGTCGGTGACCTTGTGGTCGACGACCTTGCGGTACGGAGTCTCGATGAAGCCGTACTTGTTCACCCGCGAGAAGCTGGCGAGCGAGTTGATCAGACCGATGTTCGGGCCTTCCGGCGTCTCGATCGGGCATATGCGGCCGTAATGCGTCGGATGAACGTCGCGGACTTCGAAGCCAGCGCGCTCACGCGTCAGACCACCTGGTCCAAGTGCCGACACGCGACGCTTGTGGGTGACTTCCGACAGCGGGTTGGTCTGATCCATGAACTGCGACAGCTGCGACGAGCCGAAGAATTCGCGGACCGCGGCAACCGCAGGCTTCGCGTTGATCAGGTCGTTCGGCATGACGGTCGAGACGTCGACCGACGACATGCGCTCCTTCACGGCGCGCTCCATGCGGAGCAGGCCGACGCGGTACTGGTTCTCGAGCAGCTCGCCGACCGAACGGACACGACGGTTACCAAGGTTGTCGATATCGTCGATTTCGCCCTTGCCGTCCTTGAGGTTCACGAGCGTCTTGATGACCTCGAGAATGTCCTCGGTGCGCAGCGTCGTCACAGTGTCCTCGACGTCGAGGTCGAGACGCATGTTGAGCTTCACGCGGCCGACGGCCGACAGGTCGTAGCGATCCGGATCGAAGAACAGACCCGAGAACAGCGACTCAGCCGTCTCCAGCGTCGGCGGCTCGCCGGGACGCATCACGCGGTAGATGTCGGACAGCGCCTGCTCGCGCTCCTCGGCCTTGTCGACCTTGAGCGTGTTGCGGATCCACGGACCCGTCGCGACGTGATCGATATCGAGCAGGTCGAGGCGCTCGATGCCCGCCTGGTCGAGCAGTTCGAGGTTCTCGGACGTAACTTCGTCACCGGCTTCGATGTAAATGCGGCCGGTCGACTCGTCGATCAGGTCGTAGGCCGAATAGCGGCCGAAGATTTCCTCGGTCGGGATCAGCAGGTCGGTGAGGCCGTCCTTGAACGCCTTGTTCGCAGCGCGTGGGCTGATCTTCTGGCCGTTCGGGAACACGACTTCGCCGGTCTTCGCATCGACGATGTCGAACATCGGCTTCTGGCCACGCCAGTTCTCGACCTGGAACGGAACGATCCAGCCACCCTGGCCGCGGACAAACGTCACGCGGTTGTAGAAATAGTTGAGGATCTCTTCCGACGTCATGCCGAGCGCGTAGAGCAGCGCCGTGACGGGCAGCTTGCGCTTGCGATCGATGCGGACGTTGACGATGTCCTTCGCGTCGAACTCGAAATCGAGCCACGAACCGCGATACGGGATCACGCGTGCTGCGAAGAGGTACTTGCCCGATGCGTGCGTCTTGCCGCGATCGTGATCGAACAGGACGCCCGGCGAACGGTGCATCTGGGAAACGATGACGCGCTCGGTGCCGTTGATGAAGAACGTGCCGTTCTCGGTCATGAGCGGCATGTCGCCCATGTACACGTCCTGCTCCTTGATATCGATGACCGACTTGGCCTCGGTATCGGGATCGACTTCGAACGCGGTCAGACGCAGCGTGACGCGCATCGGCGCGGCGTAGGTGATCCCGCGCTGGCGGCATTCCTCGACGTCGAACTTCGGCGGCTCAAGGACGTAATCGTCGAAATCGAGATAGGCGGTGCCGGCGAAATCCTGGATCGGGAACACGCTGCGCAGCGTCTTCTCCAAGCCCGAAACGTGGCCGATCGACTTGTCGGAGCGCAGGAACTGCTCGTAGCTCTCGCGCTGGACTTCGATCAGGTTCGGCATCTGCACGACTTCGTGGATGTTGCCGAAAACCTTGCGGATACGGCGCTTTGCAGTGCCGTGTTCGATCGCCTTGGAAGCCATAGGTTTTGTTTCGCCCTATAAAAACTGACGGATCAGTCGTAATTTCGTGCTTGGGAACCCCCAAGCGGGACGCACGTTCACGCAAAAAAGCCGCGCGCATCAGGTGCGGCGGCTCTCAGCGTATGAAACCTCGGTATCCAATACGATCGACACGCTGCGCGACGGCATGTCATTTCCCGGATGCTGTGGTGAGCTGTGGATATAGGCGCGCCGTGGCGTCATGTCAAAGGGCAGGCGCAACACGGTCGTTTCGACACGGCGGCACTGTCCTAAATACTATAGCTACCAGGTGCTGGCCGACACTATCTGCATCCTTGACACGATGTAACGCGTATTTCCAGTATCACCGGGTGGCCTTCGCAGGGGAGTAGCGGCGTCATGAACGACAGGACCATAGTACGGACGGTATCCGACCAGGAGCGGGCAAACTGGACTCGGCTGATCGACGATCACGAGAAGATCGCCGGCCAGTGCGCCGAACTCGTCCTGCTCGCCAAGCAGCCAAGCACTCAAAGCGCGATCGCCTCGCGCAAGCTTATCGAACTTGCCGTCACGGTCGCAGATCACCTCGGCGTCGAGGACGAGGTCATCGATCGCACCGTCGTGGCGATGGAGGCGCATTGCTCTGCCGATACCATCGCGGTGATGGAGGAGGACCTCGACATCCTCCGTTCGGACTGGAAGGCGTTCATCGGTCACTGGCTGCCGACGATCCAGCCCAAGGACTGGTCCGCGTTCGGGGTCCAGGCGGAGTCGATGCTCGATCGGTTGTCACAGCAGGTGAAGCTGGAAACGGAATTGCTGTACGACCACGCGTTGCGCGACGGCGTGGTACGGTCGGGTGGGCTGGTGTTTCACTGATCGAGGGTAAGCGCGGCCAATGGGGTGTTGCTCCCAGTCTCCTCCCCAAAATAGCTACCACCCCGGCGAAGGCCGGGGCCCAGTTGGAAAGGTGGCAGTATCGAAGTGCTGCCCGTCGTCAGCAACGTTCCCCAACTGGGCCCCGGCCTTCGCCGGGGTAGTGTTGCTATTTGAGACCCGTATCCCGGATCAAACCAGCCGTTCGCCTACCGCCGCTTCTTCTTCGACGGCACAACCACCACCGGCGCCACCGGAACCGGCGGCTGCACCGTAACCTTCACCACCAGCGGCAACACCCCCGGATCCGCCGGATACATCCGCCGAGCCCGCGCAAACACGAACCGAGCCTTCGCCGCCCCAGGCGCACTCTCGCTCGCCCCGACCCAGCGCCAGTGCCACGGCTCCCACTTCACGTTCTGCTTGTTCCCACCGGGAAAGCTCTGCTCGAACCCGAACCGCGGCGCGTTCAGCCGCAGCCAGCGCGCGGCAGGCGTCGCGGCCATGCACGCCTCCGCATCGGGACACCCGTTCGCCGGACGCACCGCGAAGTCGAGCGCATAGCCGGTGGAATGCTCGCTATATCCCGGCGGAGCGACCGAGATCGCGCGATCGGCCGGGCTGCTCGTCTCGCCGCGGCAGAACACGCTGCGCTGGCGGGCGATCGACCGCTGACACGACAGCGCGCGAAGCTGGCCCATCACCGAAGGATCGCCCTGCGCCGCCGCGAACAGCCGCAACAGGTCAGGCAGGATGTCGGCGCGCACCACGCACGGATTGCCCACCGAATATTCCGACGGCAACGTCACAAGCTCGGTTTCGGAAGCATCGCCATACGGCAAATGCCCGAATGCGCGACCGTCGGGGGCGATCGATGCGCTCTGTCCCTCGCACAATTGCGCCTCCGCAATGGTCGGGGCGAAGAGAAGCGCGAGGGCCAGCGTGCGATGCAACATCGACGCGGGCTCTGGCACGCAGGCGCTAATGATGGCAAGGGCGGCGCCATGCATGGTGAACGCGTACTCTTCCTCGACGGCGAGGCCCTGGTGATCGACAAGCCCGCCGGGCTGCCGGTCGATCCGCCCCGCGATGGCTCGCTGAGCCTCGAAAATCATCTCGAAAGCCTGAAGTTCGGCTTCCAGCGCTGGCCGAAGGCGGTCCACCGCCTCGACCGCGACACGAGCGGCTGCCTCTTGCTGTCGCGCAACCCCAAGGCGCATGCCAGGTTGCAGCAGGCGTTCGAGCAGGGTCTCGTCTCGAAGCGCTACGTCGCGCTGCTCGACGGCGTGGTCGAAGGCACGTCCGGGCTGATCGAGATGGCGCTCGGCAAGGTCAGCACGGCCGAGACCGGCTGGCGGATGGTCGAGGATCCAAACGGCAAGAAGTCGCGCACCAAGTGGCGCGTGCTCGAGATCAAGGACGGGCGTTCGCTAGTCGAGTTCCTGCCCGAGACCGGCCGCACGCATCAGATCCGCGTCCACGCGGCGAGCGGTCTCGGCGCACCGGTGGTCGGTGACGGCGTATACGGCAAGGCGGACGGGCTTGGCATGATGCTGCATGCTCAGCGGCTGATCGTGCCGCGCCCGGGCAAGCCGGATGTGCTGGCCGAAGCGCCGTTGCCCGAGCGGTTCTCCAAGGCCGGGTTTGCCGACGAGGCTGCTCCGGTCGCCGACGTCGCTCCGGTTGCCGATGCGGTAACGACGCCCGACGCTGCCGACGACTGAGCGGGCGAGGGGCTGATGGTCGCGATCCCGATCACTCGATCGATCTCGATCGACGATAGCGAACTGATCGAGAGCACGACGCGCTCGGGAGGCCCCGGCGGTCAGCACGTCAACACCACCGACAGCGCGGTGATCCTGCGCTTCGATGTCGGCCTTTCACCCGGCCTGCCGCTGGCGGTGAAGAACCGCATCGCCGTGCTGGCCGGATCGCGCCTCACGCGCGACGGTATCCTGGTGCTCCGCAGCGAAGGCTCGCGGTCGCAACTGCTCAACCGCCAGGAAGTCCGCGAACGCCTCGTCGCACTGATCAAGGAAGCCACCATCGTCCCCAAAGCCCGCCGCGCGACCAAGCCTTCGAAAGCAGCCAAGGCGCGGCGGGTCGATACGAAGAAGGTGCGGAGCGGGGTCAAGGCGGGACGCGGCAAGGTGCGCGACGATTGAGCGATCATGCTCTGTCGCTAATCAGCGCTTAATAATGCCGTCACCCCGGCGAAAGCTGGGGTATCCTTGAGGAACGGACAGCGGCCGCCAACATGGAGATCCCAGCTTTCGCCGGGATGACGAATTTTGGAGCCTGCCAGTTCCGTCAAGTCGCCGACCAAGGAAGACAGATGTACCAGTTCGATATCGCCGCCGGCACCAAGGCCGATCTTTACCGCGACCTGCTCGCCGCGCTCGACGCGCTGACCGCGGACGAGACCGATCCGATCGCCAACATGGCCAACGCCGCTGCGCTCGTGTGGGAATATCTTCCCGACCTCAACTGGGCGGGCTTCTACCGTCTCGTCGAAGGCGAACTCGTGCTCGGCCCGTTCCAGGGAAAGGTCGCGTGCATCCGCATCGCGGTCGGCAAGGGCGTCTGCGGTGCCGCCGCCGCGACGCTGACGACGCAACTGGTCGAGGACGTCCACGCCTTCCCGGGCCATATCGCCTGCGATGCGGCAAGCCGCTCCGAACTGGTGGTGCCGGTCACCAAGGATGGTACGCTGATCGCGGTGCTCGACCTCGATAGCCCGGAACCCGCGCGGTTCGATGCCGAAGACGCGGCAGGGTGCGAGGCACTGGCGGCATTGCTCGGCAAGCGTTTGGGCTAACGGCCGACTGATCCGTTTCGGGACAGCGCGCTCGCTGGTGACTCCCCTGCAGCTTTGGTAAGCAACGCGTTAAGACATCCGGCGTTTGCGCGGGATAAGGGTGGCGGAACTAGGGAGAGAGAAATGCGGAGCCTTTTGATCGCAAGCGTCGGGCTGGCCCTGACGCACACTAGTGCGGCCTTTGCGCAGCATAGGCCCGGCACGAGCTACCGCGCGCCCGGCGCCGCGATGCAGGCGCCAATGGCGAACCCCTATCGGCCCGGTCCGATCGCCGCGCATCCTCCGACGGTGTCCTCTCAGCGGGTCGGCGAACATCGTCCGCGTTGGGGCAGCAAGATCGGCGGTCGCTGGTGGGGCGGTGCAAACGCCCCCGGCGGCTGGGCTGGATACCGCCGCCCACATCGTGGCTGGGCAGTGCCGAGCTACTGGAACGCGCCACGATTCTACGTCGGCGACTGGTCGACCTACGGCTTGGCGCAGCCCCCCTATGGCTATAACTGGGCGCGCTATTACGACGATGCCGTGCTGATTGACTCGCGCGGATCGGTCTACGACACGGCCACCGGAATCGAGTGGGATCGGGCCGATGCCGCCGGTTATGCGGCGATCAGCCCGCGCGACTATGCAGCCAACGACTCTGTCTATGCCGGCCCGAGCGAGCGCGGCTATGACGATCGCGGTGCGTCGTCGCGACACGACAATGGTCTGGGCGGCGCGGCGATCGGTGCGGTCGCCGGCGGTGTTGCGGGGAACGTCATCGCCGGGCGCGGCAATCGTCTGGGCGGCACGCTGATCGGCGCGGGCGTCGGCGCTGCGGCGGGCTATGCGATCGACAAGGCCGAGGACCGTGGCCGTCGGGCACCGCCGCGCCGCTCGGCATATTCCCGTTCGGACTTTCCCCGTTCGGAATATGGGGCGGGATATGCACCACCGCCGGCATACGCCGCCGACTATCCGCCGCCGCCGCCGCCGTATCGCGCGGACCATCGGCAGCCGCGCAACTATGCGGTTGCGCCCGGTGACAGCTGGGTCTCGTCCGATGGCATGACGACCGTCACGACGACCAACGGCGGTGCGTACCCGGCAGGTTCGACGACGGTGGTCGTGCAGTCCGCGCCGGTGACGACGACCACGACGACCACGACGACCACCGAATATTACGAGACGGTGTCGCGTCCCCGCAGCAAGCTGCGTCGGCGCTGGTAGTTGCGGGCGGCTGCGCGGTATATTTTCAACCGAGCATGCCGGCGTAGGTTGATGGCGGCAGAGGACGCGTCAAGCGCGCCGCTAGACCGCTGCAGACGACGATCATGAGCGCCGCGACGCCGACGATCAGTATCCGCCGCGGCGGCGCGCGATCGGCGAGCAGGACCAGGGCGATTGCCGACGCGATCATCGGCCAGAGGTGATAGCGCAGGTCGGAGGCGATGCTGAGGACCGCGAAACTCGCTTCCAGCGAGAGTGCCGAGACCAGCAGCGCGGTCGCCAGATCGCGGGCAGGTGCGCGTGGCCGAGACAGTCCTGCCGCCAGCGCGGTGATCGCGACCACGATCCACGCGATTGGCCAGCCCAGCGGCGTCTCGACGATCGCGGCGGTCAGTCCCTCCCAGTGCTGGGCTGCGGTATTCGGGCTGGCGAGGCCGACCGTGTTGGGCTCCGACATGGTCGGGGGGGCTGCGCTCGGCCAGTGCAACGGCACCAGCCAGCGATCGGTCGAGTTCAGATGCGCGAAGCGGTGCGCCGCATAGGCGATCGGGTGATGCAGCGCCGATCCGGCGAGCGTCAGGTAGAGCGTACCGACGGGTAGAGCCCGGAGGCGCGCCATCGTCGTTCCGCAATGCGCGTCGTCGCCGAGCGGATCCCAGAAGAAGGGCGAGGCGCAGTGGCGCGCGACCACGGTTTCCGCTTCGGCGCGGGTCAGGCCGATCGCGGTCCCGTCGGGTACGCGCGCGGCGATGCCGGCCAGATCGAACAACGCCTGAGTCGATTCCACGCCGCTCCGTTGCGCGCGCACGATCTGGTGATTGACGACCGGCGCCACGCCTAGGACGACGACCACCGCAATGAGGCCGGCGATGATCTTGGCGACGGTTCCGGCGGGGCGGGGGGCGAGCGTCACGACCAATGGCACGACGATGAAGACGGCGTTTGCGCGGACGAGGACCGCATAGGCCAGCAGCAACGCGGTCGGGAACCAGAGCGCGCGTGGCATGGGGCGGTGCGAGAGCCTGTACCAGCCGACGAGTCCGCATGCCCCGAGGAGCGCGCCGGTCAGTTGCGCGTCCTTGAGGACGACGCCTTGCCAGCCGAGAAACGGCGGCAACAGGCCGATGACGATGATCGCCACCGCGCTGCGGCTGCGCCCCGCACGCGCTAGCGCGGCGGCGATCAGGCCGAGGCCGAGCCAGTAGGTGCCGAGTTGCAGGACCAGCATCGGCGTCGCACCGGCGCCGAGCGGCGCAAGCAGCGCCCAGACGCGGGCCATCGCGGGCGGATGCCAGTCGTCGTACACCCCCGACAGGACCTGCTTATATTGCGCGACGGTGTCGTACATCGCCGTGCCCGGCCAGAAGAGCGCGAGCGAGGCCACGCACAGCGCCATCGCAACGAGCGCGACGTGGCGCGGGGTGAGGCGGGAGGCAGGGTCGATCGACATTCGCGGGTCCTGCACCGGTGGCTCATGCGCCGCGAAATCCTGAAAACAGGACGTCGGGGCGGGGCGACCTTTCGGAGGCTCGTGCGCGAGGGTCAAGAGAGATAGGACCGAAACGGGATGGCTTGCCCGGTCTGGTCGGTTGGTTGGGTATCACGCAACGTGATCCTGACGATCGTCAGGAGTCGGAGCCAAAAGCGTTGCGGGTGATACCCCTGGGTCGCGCCTTTCGTCGGGATGACGGGAAGGGGCACGCTCCAACTCTGATCCTCCCCCGCCAGGGGGAGGATCATAGGGTCAGTAGTGGATCGCGCGGCCGTAGGCGGCGAGAACGCTCTCGTGCATCATCTCGGACAGCGTCGGATGCGCGAACACCGTTTCCATCAGTTCGGCCTCGGTCGTCTCGAGCTGGCGCGCGACGACATAGCCCTGGATCAGCTCGGTCACTTCCGCGCCGACCATGTGCGCGCCGAGCAGTTCGCCGGTCTTCGCGTCGAACACCGTCTTCACGAAGCCCTCGGCCTCGCCGAGCGCGATCGCCTTGCCGTTGCCGATGAAGGGGAATTTGCCGACCTTCAGCTCGTAACCCGCTTCCTTCGCCTTTGCCTCGGTCATGCCGACCGACGCGACCTGCGGGCGCGAATAGGTGCAACCGGGGATGTTGGCCTTGTCCATCTGGTGCGGCGACCCGCCGGCGATCTTCTCGACCGCGATGATGCCCTCGTGGCTGGCCTTGTGCGCCAACCACGGCGCGCCGGTGACGTCGCCGATCGCCCAGATGCCGTCGACATTGGTGCGGCCATAGCCGTCGGTCTTGATGTGGCCGCGGTCGGTGTCGACGCCCAAAGCCTCCAGCCCGATATTCTCGGTGTTGGGGACGATGCCGATCGCGATGATCGCGTGGCTGAAGGTCTCTTCCGAAACCTTGCCGTCCTTCGCCTTGATCTTGGCCGTGACGCCGGTTGCCGAGGGGACGAGACCTTCGAGACCGGTCTGGGTCAACAGTTTGATGCCCTGCTTGGTCAGCGCCTTGTCCATGAACGCGGAGACTTCCTCGTCCTCGACGGGGAGGATGCGCGGCAGCATCTCGACGATCGTCACGTCGGCGCCCATGTCGTTGTAGAAGCTGGCGAACTCGACGCCGATCGCGCCCGAGCCGATGACCAGCAGCTTGGTCGGCATCTCGGTCGGCACCATCGCGTGGCGATAGGTCCAGATCCGCTCGCCGTCGGCTTTGGCGAACGGCAGGTCGCGCGCGCGCGCGCCGGTCGCGACGATGATGTTCTTGGCTTCGAGCTCGACGGTCTTGTCGCCCTGCTTGACCGACAGCTTGCCCTTCGCGGTGACTGTGCCGACGCCTTCGACGACCGTCACCTTGTTCTTCTTCATCAGGCCCTTGACGCCCGCGTTCAGCTGGCCCGCAACCTTGCGCGAGCGGTCGACGATCTTGGCAAGGTCGAAGCCGACATTGTCCGCCTTGAGGCCGTAGCTCTCGGCGTTCTGCATGTAGTGATAGATTTCCGACGTGCGGAGCAGCGCCTTGGTCGGGATGCAGCCCCAGTTGAGGCAGATGCCGCCCAGCCGCTCACGCTCGACGATCGCGACCTTGAGGCCGAGCTGCGACGCGCGGATCGCGGCGACATAGCCACCGGGGCCCGAGCCGAGGATGACGAGATCATAGGTATCAGCCACGGTAGAGTCCTTTGAAAATCAGTTGGTTTCGGGCGGCACGGGCCGCGGTTTGCGATCGTCGCCGACCGCCACGAAGATAAAGCGCGCCTGGGTCACCTTGCAGCTGTCATTGCTGTGGCGCGCGCGGCGCCACGCCTCGACCTCGATCGTCATCGAGGTACGGCCGACCGCGATCAGCTCAGCGTAGACCGACACCTCGTCGCCGACGACTACAGGCATGTGGAATTTCATCGCGTCCGCAGCGATCGTGACGGCACGACCGCCGCTCCGCCTGGATGCGACCGAGCCGGCGGCAAGATCCATCTGGCCCATCAGCCAGCCGCCGAAGATGTCGCCATACGGGTTGGCGTCGGCGGGCATCGCGGTGACGCGGATCGTCGGGGCCTTTTCAGGCGGCAATTCGGTCACGCTTCACTCCTGCGGGTCGTTTGGTCGAGACGGCGGGCACGGCGCAGCGGCCCCACGCCCATCAGCACGGTCGCGACCATCGCCGCGGCCCCGCACGTCCAGATTACATCCTGCCCGAGCGGGTAGGACCATGCCGCCGCCCAGGTGATCGCGACGGCAACGGCGAGCCCCGCAAGGATGTGCAGGATCTCGATGGTCGTCTTCTTCATGTCGAAGCAGAACCGCACACCCCCGTTCGCCCTGAGCGAAGTCGAAGGGTGTGAGACTCACCTGCTTCGACTTCGCTCAGCACGAACGGGGTGGGGGTGCGGGGTGCGGCGGTCATGCTTTCGAGCTTACGCCAGCATGCCCAGCGGGTTCTCGACGAGATGCTTGAACGCCTTCATGAACTGCGCGCCGTCCGCCCCGTCGATCGCGCGGTGATCGAAGCTGCCGGTTGCCGACATGACGGTCGCCACGGTCAGTTCGTCGCCGACGACGTACGGACGCTTCTCGCCCGCGCCGACCGCGAGGATCATCGCCTGCGGCGGATTGATGACCGCATCGAACTGCGTGATGCCGAACATGCCCATGTTGCTGATCGAGGCGGTGCCGCCCTGATATTCCTCGGGCTTCAGCTTGCCGTCGCGTGCGCGCGCGGCGAGGTCCTTCATCTGCGTCGAGATCGACGACAGCGAGGCGGTTTCGGCACCGACGATGATCGGCGTGATCAGCCCCGACGGCGTGCTCACCGCGACCGAGATGTCGGCACGCTGGAAGGTGATCAGCTGGTCGGGCGTGAACATCACGTTGCAGGTCGGGACCTGCATGAGCGCGACGGCCTGCGCCTTGATCAGCAGGTCGTTGACCGACAGCTTCACGCCGCGCGATTCGAGGCTCTTGTTCAGCTCGCCGCGCAGCTTGAGCAGCGCGTCGAGGCGGATGTTCACGGTGAGATAGATGTGCGGAACGGTCTGCTTCGACTCGGTCAGGCGACGTGCGATCGTTTTCCGCACGTTGCTGAGCTTGGTCGCCTCGTGCGGGATATCCGGTATGGTCGCAGGCTTCGCGGCAGGGGCCGGAGCAGCGGCGGCCGTCGGAGCAGCGGCTTCGGTCTTCGCGGCAACGGGAGCAGCACCGGGTTTCGCGCTCTCGACGTCGGCCTTGACGATGCGACCCTTCGGCCCCGAACCCGACACGGCGCCGAGGTCGATACCCTTGTCGGCAGCGAGGCGGCGGGCGAGCGGGCTCGCCTTTACGCGGTCACCCGACGAGGCCGGGCCGGCATCGTCGGGACGGCCATGATCCTCGGCCGAAGCCTCGGTCCGCGGGGCAGGCTTGGCCTCGGCACCCGTTTCGTTGGGATCCTTCGGGTCGGGCTTGGCTTCCGATTCCTTGGCGGCGGGCTCGGGTGTCTCGCTCTTCGCCGGCGCCGACGAAACCGACGACGCGTCCTCGCCCTCTTCGGCGATGATCGCGATGACGGTGCCGACCTTCACGTTGTCGGTACCCTCGGCGACGAGGATCTTGACCACGGTGCCTTCGTCGACGGCTTCGAATTCCATCGTCGCCTTGTCGGTCTCGATCTCGGCCATCAGGTCGCCGGATTTGACGACGTCGCCTTCCTTGATCAGCCATTTGGCGAGGGTGCCCTCCTCCATGGTTGGGGACAGCGCAGGCATCTTGATCTCGATCGACATGGATTTCCCCAGGGCGTGACGTAACGGCATGCCTACTCGCGCCCTCGTCCGCTCGGGTCAACCCCGGCGCACTTGCGAACGGCCACGCATCGGCCCAATTACCGGCAATAACGGGGGCGAAAATGCGCATTTATCTGGTGGTGATCGACGACAGTCCGGAAGCGGGCATCGCTCTGCGCTTTGCTGCGCGGCGCGCGGTGAAGACCGGCGGCGGCGTCGAGATCCTGACCGTGATCCCGCCACAGGAGTTCATCGCGTTCGGCGGCGTCCAGGCGACGATCGAGGAGGAGGCGCACCTTCACGCACAAGGTCTGGTCGCGGGTGCGGCGGGGACGTTGCTCGAGGAATCGGGTCTGCGTCCGTCGATCACGGTGCGCGAAGGCGAGGGGCCGAAGATCATCCGCGAGATGATCGAGGCGAACCCGGAAATCGCGGCGCTGGTGCTGGGCGCCGCGGCAACCGGCGCGCCGGGCGAACTGATCGCGCATTTCACCGGCGCCGATGCGGGCGCGCTGCCGGTGCCGGTGATGATCATCCCGGGCTCACTGACGCGCGAGGCGATCGACCGGTTGAGCTGACTTGAGCGAGCGTCAGTCGATTGGGGTCAGCGCCTTGGTCGTAAGCAGCCGTTCGATGCGTGCAATCCCGGTCTGCGTAAGCTGCACGGCGTCGAGGTCCATGTCTATGTGGTCGATCAGCGACTTCGACTGGAGTACGCGAAGCCAGCGCATCAGTGTGCTGCGCGAAATATTGAGCTGAGCGACGATGGAGCCCACCGTCGCGATCCGGCTTTCGGCCTCGGCGACGTAAATGATCAACAAGCTGGCCCATGCATGATCTGCGAACAGATCGGCGCCCAATATCGCATCGCGCGATTGCATGACTTCCAGCAGGTCTTTCGCCCGCCGCCATAGGCGATGGGGCGATGTACCGGACGCGCTGAAATGATCAGTCGATGCGGCCGCGCATGGTACGGTTGATAACGTACCGACCAAGTGCCCGTTATCACGACTGCCGATTCGCGAAACCTGGACTTCAAGCATGATGATCGAGCCTTCGCCGCCGATATATCGTTTCCGTATCCGCAACGAACTTCCGTTGGGTTGCAGTGCAGCGACGTGGGTAAGGTTGCGTGCGAGATCGTCAGGATGGGTAATCGAGGTGTACGATATGCCGACCAACTGTTTCTGGTTGCGCTGCAATATCGTCGCGACGGATTCATCGATAGACTGGATAACGCCGTCTGCAGTAGAAATAGAATGGCCCAATATCATCTCGGTTCCTCGCAGACCGGGCAGCATCTTTAGTATTTGCAGGTGTTTGTCTCGAACATAAATCATACGGCATTGTCAAAAATCCGTTAACGTATTTTTAGATATTTTCAGAAGTGCGGTTCAATATTTTTGACAGATTTGGTGGGGTTTCGTTGCATTTCTTGGCTTGAGCCGCGCGCGGGATGCAGGCACGATTGGGTATGCCTATCTTTGCAGTCCCGCTGCTTCTCGCAGCTGCCGCCCCAGTTTCCACCGCTCCCGCCCGGCTGCCAACGCCGTCTGCGATCCGGCTGAAGGCGGATGTGGCGGCGATGGTTGGCTTCGGCACCCGGCATACCGCGTCGATCGCCACGGATCCAAAACGCGGCATCGGCGCCGCACGAACCTGGGCGGCGCGACGGTTTACCGACATTGGCGCAACCTGTGGCGGCTGCATCACGGTCGAGCGGATCGCACGGACCTTTACCGGTCCGCGCGCGCCGACCGGCGTGGTCGTCGAGGACGTGCTCGGCATCCAGAAGGGGCGTGACCCGAATCGTGTAGTCATCGTTGGCGCGCATATCGACAGTCGCGTGACCGACGTCATGAACGTGACGTCCGACGCGCCCGGCGCCAACGACAATGCCTCGGGCGTCGCACTTGTTCTCGAGGCGGCACGGTTGCTGTCGCAGCGCAGTTTCGACGCAACGATCGTCTACGCCGTCTTCGCGGGCGAAGAGCAGGGGCTGTGGGGCGCCGAGCTGTTGGCCGATACAGCCAAGGCGCGCGGTTGGCGGGTGTCGGCGATGCTCAACAACGACATCGTCGGCAATACCGTCGGGCAGGGCGGCGTGCGCGTCGCGGACAAGGTCCGGGTCTTCTCCGAAGGCATCCGCGCATCGGAAGATTTAGTGGCGCAGCAAGGGCGTCGTGCCGAGGGCGGCGAGGACGATGGTCCCAGCCGTGCGCTTGCCAAGGCGATCGACGGGATAGCTGGCGACATTCCCGGTGGTCTCGACGTGATGCTCGACCGCCGTCCGGACCGCTTCGGACGCGGCGGCGATCATGAGCCGTTCCTAAAGCTCGGTTACCCCGCCGTGCGCTTCTCGGTCGCTGCCGAAAACTGGGATCGCCAGCATCAGGACCTGCGCACCGAGAAGGGCGTCGTTTACGGCGATACGATCGAGGGTATGGATTTCCCCTATCTCGCTAAAGTGACGGCGATCAACGTGGCCACGCTCGCACGGATCGCGGGCGCCCCCGCCGCGCCGGATGATGTCACGATCTCGGGCGCACTGTCGCGCGATACGACGGTCAAGTGGACCGCAGTGCCGGGCGCTGCGGCGTACCGGGTCCGCTGGCGGCGCAACGATACGCAGGACTGGACTGCCGCGCGCGATGTGACGGGTACGGAAACGCTGCTCGTCCAGGTGCCGGTCGACGACAATTTCATTGGGGTGTCGGCACTGTCGGCGAGCGGCGCAGAAAGCGTCGTGAGTTTCGGGGGGCGCGACAGGCGGCGGTAAGGCGTATCGTCGATGATACGTGGCGGTGAGTGAACGGTGTGGTCAGGCGGCTGCCGACTCTCTCCAGTGACGATTGACGAGCGCACGTGCGTCCGTAACGGGCATCGGGTGGCCGAAATAATAACCCTGGGCCATGGTGCAGCCGAACTGCTGAACCATCTTATGCTCGTTTTCGGTCTCAACCCCCTCCGCCGTCGTCGCCATGTCGAGGCTTTGCGCAAGCGCAATCACTGCACGGACGATCGCTACGGCTTCGCGAACGCCCTTGGCTGCGTCGTGGATGAAGCGACGATCGATCTTGATCGATGAGAATCGGGTGCGGCTGAGATAGCCGAGCGAGGAATAGCCGGTGCCGAAATCATCCAAATTCAGATGTACGCCAAGCTCAAGCAGTCGTTCCAAAACTCGCGTCACGCCGAGCCCCTCGTGAAGGAAGACGCTTTCGGTTAGCTCCAACTCAAGGCGTTCGGCGGAAAGGCCGGAGTTCGATAACGCTGACGCGACCGTGGTCAGGAATCCGGGATTCTGTAGCTGGTTGGCTGACACGTTGACCGCAATCCGTACATCGGAGGGCCATCGTGCGGCCTCGGCGCAGGCCGTGCGCAGTACCCAGGCGCCGATCGGCGCAATCAGTCTTGCATCCTCGGCGAGTGAAATAAACTTGCTCGGCGGAATCGTCCCGAACTGCGGACTTGTCCATCGCAGCAGTGCTTCGAACCCTTTTAGGTGCCCCGTACTCGCGTCGACGAAGGGCTGGTATTCGAGATGCATTTCACCGTTTTCGACGGCGGTGCGGAGCGCTAGTTCCAGCACGCGACGCTCTTCGGCCTGCACGTGCAATTCGGGCTCATAGGTACGGAACACGCCGCGACCCGCGTCTTTCGCACGGTAAAGCGCCAGATCGGCAGACCGCACCAACATTTCTGCGGTACGTCCGTCACGGGGGCCGATTGCCAATCCGATGCTGGCGCCGATGTAGAGCGTATGAGCATCGATCTCGTACGGTCGCGAAAGCGACTCTATGATCTGTTGTGCGAGTTGCTCGATCGCAACCGTGTCGCTGGCGTCGTGAACGACTACGGCAAATTCGTCGCCGCCGAGCCGACCGCACAGATACGCCTCGCCCATCAACTGATCGAGGCGTTCGGAGACGCGACCGAGCAGTCTGTCGCCGATTGGATGGCCGAGGGTATCGTTGACGGCCTTGAAGCGGTCGAGATCGAGCATCATGAACGCATAACGGCTGCCAGACCGATCGGCCTCGACGATCGTCTTCACCAACGTTTCGTTGACCATCAGCCGATTGGGCAACCCGGTGAGCGTGTCGAACCGCGCCATGCGATTGATCCGGTCGGCCGAGGCGCGTTGTTCGGTTACGTCGGAGCCCACACCAAGGAAACCGACAAATTCGCCGAGGTCGCCGAACCGCGGCGAGGCGGCGATTTCCCACCAGCGGTCCTCGCCGTCGATCTGCACCGGCAAGCGCAGATCACGGAAACTCTCGCGCGCCTTGAGCTTTTCCGCGAGCGTCCGCAGCCCCGCGGCAAAATTGCCCGTTTCCCATGTCGGACCCGCCAGGATCTGCAGCAGCGGCATCCCCTCGATGCTGACCCGATCGAACCCGCAGGCGCGCGCGAAGCGATCCGAGGCGCGGACCACCCGGCGAGCCGTATCGGTTTCCCAGAGCCAGTCGGCATCGCTCTCCTCGAATTCGCGCAGGAGCAGGCTGACCGTCTCGTTGCGTTCGCGCAACGCGATCTCGCCGGCGCGGATCAGGACGAGCGTGCGCGCGCGGCTGATGCAGACGACCATCAGCATCGCCGTAAAGGCAAAGATCCCCACCGCCGCCGCGACCGTCCCCGCCATCGCCAGCTGGATCACCATCGCCGCGCCGAGATAGCCGAGAAACACCAGGGTCGCGAGCACCAGCGGCGCCATCGCGAACGCCGCGGCGGTCATCAGCACGGCGAGCGTGATCCCCAACCCGGCCGTCGTCCCCGCCGGCGCGTGCGTGCAGAACAACACCGGCACCGTGGACCAGGCCAGCCCCAGCGCCAGTCCGTCCCAGCCGGTGTTGCGCACGTCGCTGACGCTGGCATAGCTGTCGCCGCGGTGGTGAGTCGCGAGACGCCGCAACGCGGCCACCAGGGCGATCGCGAAGACCGACACGAACCAGGTGGCGATCTGCCAGAACGGCACGAGCCCTTCCAGCAACACTGCAGTCGCCAAGGTCGCGATGACGTTGGCCGCCAGCAGAAACAACGCCATCTGGCGGCCCGCGAACAACTGGGCCGCGCGGATACTGCTCCATTCCGCGGGGTCCGCGCCATCGCGCAAACCCAGCAGGGTGGGAATATCGACCATGGTCCGGCTCGACAAAAAGGGCGATCTCGTACTCACGTCGTCGGTCTTATAGCGCGTTGGTTAGCAGAACGTTCTCGTCATATCAAAATGGATGCAATCGCTCGCCATAATGGCGTTAAGTTACCGCTGGACCAGTGTTTCTTTGCGGAAGTTTTTTATAGTACCGCGTCGATCACGCGGCGATGTCGTAAGGCTTGATGTCGCCGCTGAGGTACAGGTTGCGCGCCTTCGCCCGGCTGAGCTTGCCCGACGAGGTACGCGGCAGGGTGCGCGGCGGGATCAGTTCGATCAGGCAGTTCATGCCCGTCACCGACCGCACGCGCTCTCGAATCTCGTCGCGCAGGCGAAGCCGTTCGGCCTCGTCCGAGCTGCGGCACTGGACCAATACCGCGGGGGTTTCCTCGCCGCCGGGCGTGGTGATCGCAAAGGCGGCGATGTCGCCGGCCTTGAAGCCCGGAAGCTGTTCCACCGCCCATTCGATATCCTGCGGCCAGTGGTTCTTGCCGTTGACGATGATCATGTCCTTGGCGCGGCCGACGATGTAGATGTAGCCATCGGACATATAGCCCATGTCGCCGGTATCGAGCCAACCGTCCGCCATGCACGCCTCGGTCGCGGCGTCGTCGCGGAAATAGCCGACCATCACCGACTTGCCGCTGCACCACACCTTGCCGATCGCGCGATCGGGGAGCGGCGTGCCGTCCTCTTCGCGGATCTCGATTCGCATGTCGCGGACCGGCTTGCCGCAGTTGACGATCGCCCGGTAGCGCTGGGGACGGTCCCCGCCGCGCGAGCCGCCCGACAGCTGCGTCTCCTCGACCAGTTCGACGCGGATGCCCTCGCCCGGCGGCATCAGAGACACTGCGAGCGTCGCTTCGGCGAGGCCATAGCTCGGCAGGAACGCGCTGGCCTGGAAGCCCGCATCGGCGAACGCATCGACGAACGACTGCATCACGTCGGGACGGATCATGTCCGCGCCGTTGCCCGCGACGCGCCAGCGCGACAGGTCGAACCGATCGCTCGCCTTGGTCTGCGAAGACATGCGGCGCGCGCAGATATCGTAGCCGAAGGTCGGCGAGTAGCTGAGCGTGGTGCCTGCGTTACGGCTGATGAGATCGAGCCAGGCGAGCGGGCGCCGCGCGAAATCCTCGGTCTTGAGGTAATCGGTCGAGACCTGGTTCGCGATCGGCGACAGGAAGCAGCCGACCAGACCCATGTCGTGATACCAGGGCAGCCACGAGACGCAGCGATCGGTGTCGCAGACTTCCATGCCATGGCTATGCGCGGCGAGGTTGTTGAGCAGCGCGGCGTGGGTGATGACGACGCCGTGCGGGAAGCGCGTCGAGCCGCTCGAATATTGCAGATAGGCGATGTCGTCGGGCTTGGCCTCGGGCAGCGTTGCGACAGGTGCCTCGCGCACGGCGAATTCGGACCAGTCGATGCCGACGACGTTCGACAGGCGCGCCGCTTCGCCCGCCATCTGTGCGAGCTCGGGCGGGAAGATCAGCATCTTCGGATCGCAGCTCGACAGCTGGACGCGGAGCTGTTCGATATATGAATCGCGCCCGCCGAACGAAGTCGGCAACGGCAGCGGCACGGGCCAAGCGCCCGCATAGACGACGCCGAAGAACAGTGCGGCGAACTCGGGGCCGGTCTCGGCGACCAGCGCGATACGGTCGGCGGGGGCGACGCCGGCGGCGATCAGGCGATCGGCCATCGCACGGGCATCGGCGCGGAGTTGCGAATAGGGATAGGGCTGCGAAAGCGTACCACGCGCGTCGTGGAAATTAAGACCACGGTTACCGCTGGCGGCGTAATCGAGCGCTTCGCCCAGCGTGCCGAAATCGGCGAAGCGGCGCGGCAGGGCGTCTTCGGTCGGCGTCGCAACGTGTGCCGCTGCGGTCATGCCGTCCTTGTTGGCCGTGTCGGTCGTCATCGCAGTTCCTGCCTTGCTTCGTCGCGGCGCTCGCACACCACACCTATCTTCAGTCTAGCCGTTCAACTTCGGGTGCCAGTGTGGCACAATGATGGCGTGACCGATGATACTCCTGGCCAAAGCAACGTATTCTCCTCGTCGCCGGATGCCGACGACCGGGGTGGGGTCGAGTTTGGCGAAGGTGGGAGCGATGGTCCAAGCGGCAGCGCCAAGCGGCGCGGTAGCAAGACTTGGGGCAAAGGCGGCGGCAAGGAAGGCAAAGCGCGCCCGCGCGAGCGCCCTGCGCCGAAACCGCTCGATGCCGCGGCGCTCGAGCAGATGGCGCTGCGCTATGTCGAGCGGTTCGCGACGACACGGGGGAGACTGACCGATTACCTGATGCGGAAAATTCGCGAGCGCGGCTGGGATGGTGGCACCGGGGCGGCGCTGGCCGAACCCGGCGACCTCGCGCAGCGGATGGCCGATCTCGGCTATGTCGACGACCGGGCCTTTGCCGAACAGCGGGCCGCTGCGATGCAGCGACGTGGGCTGGGCGCGCGCCGGGTTGCCGGCGCATTCCGCGAGGCGGGTATCGACGACGGCGATGCGGAATCGGTGGCGCCCGCGATTGCGGACCGCGCGGTCGAATCGGCGCTTGCCTATGCGCGGCGCAAGCGAATCGGACCATATGGCAATGGTGAGGGCGACCGGAAGGTGCACGAGAAGCAGCTCGCCGGAATGCTGCGCGCGGGGCACCGGTTCGATCTCGCGCGCAAAATTGTTGCTGCACCGCCGTCCGACACCCCTGAATCGATGGATTTCGACTGAAGATGGCAACGGATTCATTGCGACTGCGACGAAGCGTGCTAGCAAGGCGCTCAGGGGTGTAACGATGCGTAACGACACGCAGCAGGTGCTGACATGCCGGTAGAGTTGGGGCCAGTTGAGGCGGGAACGACCACGCTTGCGGGCGGTGGGCTTGCGAGCGGGGGGCTCGCGGGCAGTGGGCCCGCGGATGATGGATTCGTCGGCGGGGTCCTCGTGAGCGGTGGGCTCGTGGGCAGTGGGCTCGTGGGCAGCGGCGTGGCGGAGGCCCGAGCGATCGGCGGGGTCATCAAATGGTTCGATGTGACGCGCGGTTTCGGCTTTGCGGTCGCTGACGACGAGACCGTCGGCGATATCCTGGTGCACTTTTCCGTCCTGCAACCGCATGGCCGCCGCAGCCTTCCCGAAGGCGCGCGGGTCGAGACGCTGTCGGTGCAACGCGGCCGCGGGTTTCAGGCGCGCGAGATCGTCTCAATCGACATGACCAACGCGGTCGAGGAGACGGTCCGTGCTCCGGTGTCACCCGACCGGGTCGATCCTATCGCGATGATCGATGCCGCCGGACCGTTCGAAGCGGCGGCGGTCAAATGGTTCAACCGTTTGAAAGGCTATGGTTTCCTGGTACGCGGCGCCGATGGCAGCGACATCTTCGTCCATATGGAAACGCTGCGCCGCGCGGGAATCGAATCGGTCGAACCCGATCAACCGCTGCGCGTGCGCGTCGTCGACGGGCGCAAGGGGCCGCTGGCGGTTGCGGTCGAAAAGGATCCGGGATGAGTTTCGTTGCCAAGGCCGCATTGGCGGCGGTGCTGGCGCTGGGCGTCGGCGCCGGGGGTGTCGCGTACATGAACAGCGGCGCTGACACCGAAGTGGCCAAGGACGGTATGCTCGCGATCAAGAGCACGAACGGCACGCATGCGTTCACGATCGAGCGCGCCAGGACATTGGACGAGCAGGCGCGCGGGCTCATGTTTCGCACCGATCTGAAACCGGACGGGGGCATGCTGTTCTGGCCGTATCCGCCGACCGGTGGCGCGCCGGTAGTGGCGAACTTCTGGATGAAGAACACGCCGAGTTCGCTGGATATCCTGTATATCCGCGCCGACGGCACGATCGCGCGGATCGCCGAGAACACGGTGCCGTTTTCGGAAACGCCGATTCCTTCGGGCGAGCCGGTCGGGGCGGTGCTGGAATTGATGGGCGGCCGGGCTGCGGAACTGGGGATCGCCGAGGGGGATCTGGTGACGTGGGACAAGGCGAAGTAGGCGCGCGCTGTGTGCCGTACGTGCCCTAACAATCTTGTCCCACCACGCGATATCGTCGAAGCAATTACACCGCCCCGGCGAAGGCCGGGGTCCAGTTGGGGGACGTCGCCAACTGACGCTACGCTCCGTTACCGCAACCTTTCCACCTGGGCCCCGGCCTCCGCCGGGGAGGTGGCCTTGCTCGAAGCGCCCTCCAAGAGGTGCGGATCGGTGACCTTCGAGCAACCAAGACTGTTTCCCCGCGAAGGCGGGGACCCAGACTGGGCTCCCGCCTTCGCGGGAGAACAAGGAAGCGGGAACCGTTGCAGGCAGGGGCGCCTAATCACAACGACGAACCTCCACGATCCTCCCCCTGGCGGGGTAGGATCGGGTCTTCGCGACGCCTCCCCCCATCATCGAGGTTGAAGCCCGCCCCCACTCGGGTTAAGCGCGGCGCATGGGCTTTCTCGCATCGACATTCACGTGGTGGAACGGCGCCACCCTCGGCACCAAATTCGGCCTGCGCAGCATGGCGAAGATGGGCGAGGACGCGCTCGGCAACGTCTATTACCAGGGCGGCAAGGACACCGCGGGCAACCCGCGCCGCTGGGTGATCTATCAGGGCGCGACCGACGCGAGCCGCGTGCCGCCGGCGTGGTTCAGCTGGCTGCATCACCAGGTCGACGACGTGCCCGATCGCGCGCTGCCGCCGATCCGCGCCTGGCAGAAGCCGGCCGTGCCCAACATGACCGGCACCGCGCTCGCCTATCGGCCCTCGGGTGCGCTTGAAAAGGGTGGCAAGCGTGCCGCCGCGACGGGCGATTACGAAGCCTGGACGCCCGAAGGGTGATCATGCGCTGGCTCGCCGCGGCCGTGTTGGTCGTGGCGTTGGCGGTTGGCGGCTGGTTCGGATACCGCGCGCTGACCAAGCCTGCGACTCCGGTTGCCGCGGTCCAGCAGGACCTGCCCGGCCCAGACGACGCCGGCAATTCCTCGATCGAGACGATCGATACCGGCGCCGCCGCGATCGCCAATGGCGGCACACCGATGGCGCAGCGCGTCGCGGTGCTCGGCCTGCTCAACAAGCGTAACGGCGAAACCCGCGAAGTGACGCTCAAGCCCGGCCAGGCGACTCGGATGGGCGATGTCGTGCTTCGCCTCCGGGCGTGCGAGCAGACCGCGCCGTGGGAGCAGGAGCAGCTGACTGGTGCGTTCGTCCAGGTGCTGGTGCGCGGCGTCGACGCGCATTGGCGTCGGACGTTTTCGGGCTGGCTGTACAAGGAACGCCCCGCGCTAAATGCGGTGCAGCATCCGATCTACGATGTCTGGACCAAGAGCTGTGCGATGACTTTCCCGGCGACCGGCCCCGACACCGCGCCGCCGGCCGAAGCCTTGCCCGCCAAGCGATCGAGTGCGCGGAAATCGCCGGCTGCCGAGGCTGCCCCGGCGGCGGACGACGGCTTGAGCGCACCGTCGAGCGACGCGCCCAGCAACGCGACGTAATCTGCGCGGTCGATCTCGATCGCGCCGAGCGAGGCGAGGTGCGAGGTTTGGAACTGGCAATCGAGCAGCGTGAACCCGCCCGCGCGTAGCCGCGCGACGAGGTGTGCGAGCGCGACCTTCGAGGCGTCGGTCGCACGGCTGACCATGCTTTCGCCGAAGAAGGCGCGACCGAGCGACAGGCCATAGAGCCCGCCGACCAGCTTGCCGCCGTCCCAGCATTCGACCGAATGTGCGAACCCCATCGCGTGGAGGGTCTGGAAGACGCGTTCGATGCCGTCGTTGATCCAGGTCTCGGGGCGGCCCTCGACGCTTTCGGCGCACAATTGCACGACGCGCTCGAAGGCGGTGTCGACGGTGACCTGGAAGCGGTCGGCGGCGATCGTTTTCTTGAGCGAGCGTGACAGCTGGAAGCCGTCGAGCGGGAGTACCGCGCGGCGGCGGGGTTCGACCCAGTAGACGCTGGCGGCGTCGCGGCTGTCGGCCATCGGAAATACGCCGACCGAATACGCGCCGAGGACGAGCTGTGGGTCTAAAACGTCGCTCATGCGGTCAGCCGGTGTTCGATCCGGCGCCAGAGGTCCGCGAACGCCTGCGCCGCGGCCGACTTCGGTGCGAACACGCCGACCGGGGCGCGCTTGACCGCCATCGACTCGATCCCGCTCGCCATCGGGATGACCGGCCAGTCGGGATGGCGGGCGAGCGCCTCGGCATGCAGCGCGCGGCGCTTGTCGACCATGACGTGGACCGGGAGCAACGCCGTCCGCCCGCCGAGATGGTCGACCACCGCCTCATAGGCGCGGGTCGAGAGCGGGGACGGGATCACCGGGATCACGATCAGGTCGGCGGCGCGCATCACCTGGTCCGCGGTCTCGGTCAGGCCGGGCGGGCAGTCGAGGATCACGCGGTCATAGGTCTTCAGGTCTGCGAGCAACTTCGCGAGCCGCTTCTTCTTGTCGAGATCGTGGAACAGCTGGTCGAGCCCGCGCAGCGACGCGTCGGCGGCGATCAGGTCGAGATGGCGGTACGCGGTCGGCCGCGCCTGCTTGGCCACAGCGACGTCCTTCGAGAACATCGCCTGCGCCTGATCCGCTTTACCCGCACCGCCGAGCACCCAGGTCGACGCGGCCTGCGGGTCGAGGTCCCAGAGTAACGTCCGGCGCGCGGACAAGGTCGCGGCGCACCACGCCAGGTTCACCGAAAGCGTCGTCTTCCCGACGCCGCCCTTGAGGCTGTAGATCGCGACTGTTGCCATGTGGCTAGCGTGCCGGTCCGCGGCGGCGAGGGCAAGAGTGCGCGGCACAAAGAAAAACGGCCGGCGGATGATCCGCCGGCCGTTTCAGGAAGCATCGCAGTCCAAGATTTACGCGTGGCAGATCTGTGCAGACTTGCCCGGCGCGGTCAGCGTGACGCTGGTGTCGCTGCCGGTCATCGACCAGCCGCCCTCGGCGGTCTTCGGCGCACCGGCGACGTCCGACTTCAGCGTCGTCGCGGGGCCGTCCTTCTTGGTGCGGACCACCGCCTGCTTGTCGCCCTGGAAGAACGTCACGTAGAGCAGGCTGTTGTCCTTGCAACGCAGCGTCGCCTCGGACTTGATCGAAGGCGGCAGTTCGACCGGCGCAGCGTTGGCGAGCGTGTTCGCCATCGGATCGGGATTGGTGTCCACCACCTCTGGCGAAGCGGGCTTGGAGTTGCAGGCGGCCAGCACGAGCAGCGCGGCGACGGCGGAGAGGGGGAGGATTTTCATAGCGGAACCTCGCTTCGCGCATGCAGCATGGAGCGTCAAGGATTATGGCTGACGCAAGGGAAGGCCGGCGACGAACAGGTGCCCGTCGATGATGAACCGGGTCGAGGCTACACCGGTAAAATTGGGCCGGCGAAATCGAGCCAACGAAGCCGGGCCGGCGAAACCGAGTGCAGCGGCACGTGCGGCACGTCGATCAGTCGGGCAGTTCCTGGCAAGCCGTGCCGCTATGCGAAGGCACCTGATCGTCGAGCAACGCCAGCGGGGTCGCGATGTGCGCCACAATCAAGGTCTCGCCGGCTGTTTCCATGATGTCCGATGCTTCCCTCAGCAGGGTTTGAGCGCGCCGATATAAGTCCACGGTGACCATCCCCTGCCGACAAGCACAACCGCTGCGTTTCTGCAGTCGGTCAAGCTTATATAATTAACATGGATTAAAATCCGTTTCACGCTGTTTATGGCAGCGCATTCGACGGCCGGACGATTCAGATCGCCCGACACGCGCGGTGACACGATGGAGGGTGGAGCGAGCGCGTTTAACGGGGCAAACTTTCACTCGCTTGCTCCAAGCGGGTCGCGGCGCCACATACCGCGGATGCATACGACACCCGACACGCTCGCGCTTATTGGCAATACTCCCCTGGTCCGGCTCAAAGGGCCTAGCGAGGCGACAGGCTGCGATATCTTCGGCAAGTGCGAATACGCCAACCCCGGCGCGTCGGTGAAGGATCGCGCGGCGCTGTTCATCGTCGAGGACGCCGAGCAACGGGGGTTGCTCCAGCCGGGCGGGACGATCGTCGAAGGGACCGCGGGCAATACCGGGATCGGCCTGGCGCTGGTCGCCAACGCGAAGGGCTACAAGACGATCATCGTCATGCCGGAGACGCAGAGCCGCGAGAAGATGGACACGTTGCGCGCGCTGGGGGCGGAACTGGTACTGGTCCCCGCGGCCGCGTTCTCGTCGCCGTGCCATTTCGTCCACACCTCGCGGCGAATCGCCGAGGAGACGCCGGGCGCGATCTGGGCGAACCAGTTCGACAACACCGCCAATCGCCGTGCGCACATCGTCGGCACCGCGGAGGAAATCTGGGACCAGATGGAGGGGCGTGTCGACGGCTTTACCTGCGCGGCCGGGACCGGCGGGACGATCGCCGGCGTCGGGCTCGGCCTGAAGGCGAAGGACGAAAACGTCTGTATCGCACTGACCGACCCGCACGGCGCGGCGCTCTACAATTATTACGCGCACGGCGAACTGAAGGCCGAGGGGGCGTCGGTTGCCGAGGGGATCGGGCAGGGGCGGATCACCGCCAATCTGGAGGGCGCGCCGATTGATACGCAGTTCCGTATTTCCGATCAGGAGGGCTATGCTTGGGTACGTCGCCTGCTCGACGAGGAGGGGCTGTGCCTTGGCCTATCGTCGGGGATCAACGTTGCCGGAGCGGTGGCGCTGGCGAAGCATCTGGGTCCGGGCAAGCGGATCGCCACCATCCTGTGCGACACGGGATTCCGCTATCTGTCGACGCTGTACGATCCGGCGTGGCGTGAGGCGAAAGGTCTCGCTTGAGCGCCCGGCCATCCGAGAAACCGCCCCGGCATCGACAGGCGCACGGTGGTCGGGTATTGTGGCGCGGTAAGATGAAGGTACCACACGAACCCTCGCAGACCATGCAGCGCATCAAGGTCGGGATGATCGGCCTCGCCGCGGTCGTGCTGCTGATCGGTCTGGCGAGCGCGATCATCGGTTCGACGAATCGCGAGCGGCCGGTCGCGACCGCGGGTACCGCGCAGGCCGACGTGGTGGCGAACATGGCGGTTTCGAACAGCGTTGCGGTGGCCGGCGCAGGCGAACCGCTCGCCGAGCTGGGCGTGGCGCCGAGCGCGAATGCACAGGCTCCCGCGCAATAGGGGGACCCTCCCGATCGTACGATCGAAACCCCATTTGCAGGGGCATTCCCGGTCGATCATCAAACGCCGTTCCGATCGTCGCCGAACGGTCACGGCAGATTTGTCGCTGGCCCGTACCCGACGGCTACGTTGCCTCGACCCGGCCCGTCGGCCCACCCCGTCGCCCTGCCGAAAGCTGGGGTATCCCGCGATGCAGCTGATGCACGCTTTACGATAAAACCCCAGCTTTCGCTGGGGTGACGGGGCGCTGGGGTGACGGGGCGCTGGGGTGACGGGGGCGCCGGGGTGACGGTGTCGTCCAGGTAGCGGCGCCGAAGGCTGACGGCACTGACAGGATGAGCGCCTGGGACGGGGCCTGGCGATGCGCACTGTCGTCGATGGCGGCCCATCCCCGAAATTCCCCGGCCTCATATCATCGCTGGGCTGCGATCGAACCCGATCTGCACGCAAATCCCCCCAAAGCGACAAGCGAAACTGGTCGCAAATCCGTACAATCCCCAAAAATCCCGTTGCGTCCCCGAAGCTCTATGGTAGATGGAGGTTAATACAGGGGCATTTTCATCGTTCGCTGAAAACGCGGTCGAAACGTAGCGATGGCTGCTTTTCGAGGTGGTGAAGCGTGCGCGCCAGTTCGAAGGGTTTTGGCGTGTCGGTACGGGGTCGCTATCAAGGAGACGGTATCGGCCTTGTCGACGACAAGGGCCGGGTAGCCATCCCCTCGGCACTCCGCACGATGCTCTCGGCAAATGCGCCCAAGGCGAACGGCAAGGACGGCGGGACCATCATCATCGGCGCGCATCAGAAGAATCGCTGCCTGGTCGCGTACGATCCCGGTTATGTCGACATCCTCGCCGAGCGCCTCGATCGCCGCGAATCCGAGAATCCTGCCGAGAACGGCGAATACGACTACAACATCAAGCGCGCCGCAGCATCCGGCGAAGCGGTGCCGTTCGATGGCTCCGGTCGCTTCATCATGCCGGCGTTCCCGCGTTTCTATGCCGGCATCAAGGGGCATGCATTCTTCTATGGCGTGCTCGATTACATCGAGATCTGGGACCCCGCGACGCTGATCGCCACCGACGGCATGCCCCCCGTCGTCAAGGAGATGGCGCGCTTCTACATGGCCGAGAAGGGGGTGCAGCTGTGAGCACTCCTGACGCTCCGCATATCCCCGTCCTGCTCGACGAAGTCCTGGCCGCGCTTTCCCCTGAGCCCGGCGAGACGATGGTCGACGGCACGTTCGGCGCGGGCGGCTACACGCTGGCGCTGCTCAAGTCCGGTGCGCGGATCGTCGCGTTCGACCGCGATCCCGACGCGATCGCCAATGGTCGCGCGATGGAAGAAGCCGAAGAAGGCCTGACACTGATCGCCGCGGACTTTTCCGCGATGGCGTCCGAACTCGAAGCGCGCGGCCTCGCGCCGGTCGACGGCGTGACGCTCGATATCGGCGTGTCGTCGATGCAGCTCGACCAGGCCGAGCGCGGCTTCTCGTTCCAGTCGGATGGCCCGCTCGACATGCGGATGGCGCAGGCCGGCATGTCGGCGGCGGATTTCGTCAACGAGGCGGACGAGAACGAGATCGCCGACGTGCTCTATCAATATGGCGACGAACCCAAGTCGCGCCGCGTCGCGCGCGCGATCGTCGCGGCGCGCCCGCTGACGCGGACCGGCGAGCTGGCGCACATCGTCCGCCGCGCGCTCGGCTACAAGGCGCACGACAAGAAGGACCCCGCGACGCGGGCGTTCCAGGCGATCCGCATTCATGTGAACCGCGAGCTGGGCGAACTCGCCGACGGTTTGCTCGCGGCCGAGCGCGTGCTGAAGCCCGGCGGTCGGCTCGCGATCGTGACCTTCCACAGCCTCGAGGACCGGATGGTGAAGCGCTTTCTGCGCACGCGGTCCGGCGGCTCGCCTTCAGGTTCCCGTCATCTTCCGCAGGTGAAAGCCCCGGCAGAACCTAGTTTTTCTCATGTCGGCCGCGGTGTTCGCGCCGGCGAGGCCGAGATCGCACGCAACCCGCGCGCGCGCTCGGCGACATTACGGACGGCGCGGCGGACCTCCGCGCAACCCTGGACGGAAGAGGTGACGACATGACGGCGGCGTATCGGATGAAGGGTGTGGGCTGGTTCGGGGGCTGCGTGGCCGTCGTGCTCGGTTTCTACCTCGTGTCGCTGCAGGTCGCCGCCGAGCGCAAGAAGCTGGAGGCGGTCAATGGTCAGATCCGCTCGGCACAGCGCGACATCCGCGCGCTGGAAACCGAGTTCGACACGCGCGGCAACCTCGCGCAGCTCGAGCGCTGGAACGGCGACACGCTGGCGCTGTCCGCGCCGACCGCCGGGCAGTTCGTGGTGAGCGAGGCCGCGCTCGCGGCGCTCGACGTCAACAGCCTGCGCGCGGACGGGGTCCAGACCGCCGCGCTGCTGGTACCGTCGGGGGCGGGGTCCGTCGTCTCCACGTCGATCGTTCCGGTGACCGCCGCTCCGGCCGTCGTGAAGCTTGCCCCCATCCAGATGGCGCAGGTTACTGCACCGCGCGCGATGAACGTCGCGATCCAGGCTGCGTCCAAGACCGCGCTCAAGCCGGTCGTGATCCGCGCGTCGGTGTCGACGCCGCGCTCCGCCGAGGCCGCACTCGTCCGTGCCGCCAAGACGGAACGCCTCGTTGCCGTCGCGAAGGTCCGTCCGCAGGCGGTCGCGATGCTCGACCGGAAGCTGCTGTCCGATACGACGCTGGGTGACATCATGAGCGGCGCCCGCTCCGAGAGCCGTAAGCGGCGGTGACCGCATTGGTCGCCCGGCCTGTCTCGCAACAGCGTAGCGCCAACCAGCGTCACGCCCTCGTGGCGACAGCGCACACGCGCCTGATGATGCTGATGTTCCTGTTCGGAGCAGCGGTGCTGGTGGTGGTCGGTCGGCTCGGAATGCTGGCGGTGCAGGCGTCGCTCGCCGATCCGCAGGCGCGCTCGGCGGCGATCGCGGCGCGCGGCGACATCGTCGATCGCAACGGCGCCCCCCTCGCGCGGACGATCGATGCGTGGACGATCGCTGTCCACCCCAAGAAACTGATCGGCGACCCGACCGAAATCGCCAGCAAGCTCGCCGCGCTGATGCCCGAGGCGGGCGACCAGGCACATTATTATGCGCTGCTGACGTCGGGCAAGAGCTTCATCTATCTTCAGCGGCGCGCGTCGCCGGCTTTGGTCGAGCAGGTCAACGCGATCGGCGAGCCTGCGATCGTGTTCGATCGCGATACGCAGCGACTGTACCCGCAGTCGACGATGGCGGCGCATGCACTCGGCTTCCTGTCGACGGCGGGTCACGGCATGAGCGGGATGGAGCGCGTGCTCGACGACCGGCTAACCAATCCTGCGCTCAATGGCACGCCGGTCGCGCTGTCGCTCGACAACCGCGTCCAGGCGGCGATGGAGAGCGAACTCGGCCGCGCGATGACCACGTTCTCGGCTCGCGGCGCAGGCGGCATCGTCCTCGACGTGTCGACCGGAGAAGTCATCGCGATGGTCTCGTTGCCCACGTTCAACCCCAATCGCGTCGGCATGTCAGGCAGCGAACAACTCCGCAACATCACGACGCAGAGCGTGTTCGAGCTCGGTTCGACGTTCAAGCCGATCACGATGGCGACCGCGATGGACACGGGTGTCGTCACATCGTTCGCGCGGCGCTTCGATGCGACGCATCCGCTTCAGGTCGGGCGTTTCACGATCCACGACGAGCGTGGCGACCCGAAGCGCTGGCTGAACATGGCCGAGACGCTGATCTATTCGTCCAACATCGCCACCGCACGTGTGGCCGACGAGGTCGGGCCCGCGAAGATGCAGGCGATGTTCAAGAAGCTCGGCTTCGATACCAAGCCCGATATCGAACTGCGCGAGAAGGGCCGTCCGTTGTGGCCGAAATACTGGGCGCGGACGACGACGATGACCACCGCGTACGGCCACGGCATCGCTGTGACGCCGCTTCATCTGGCGAGCGCCTATGCGGCGCTGGTGAATGGCGGGATCTGGCGGCCGGCGACCTTGCTGAAGGTCGCGCCGGGCCACGCACCGGTGGGTCGCCGCGTGATCAGCGAGCAGACCAGTGCGCGGATGCGGCAGATGCTGCGGCTGATCGTGCAGCGCGGCACCGGTCGCAAGGGCGATGCGCCGGGCTACCGGGTCGGTGGCAAGACCGGGACGGCCGAGGCGGCGGTCTCGGGCGGCTACGATCATTCGCGCAACGTCGCGACGTTCGCCGCGGCATTCCCGATGGATGCGCCGCGCTATGTCGTGCTGGCGATGCTCGATTCGCCGCTCGGAACGAAGGAAACCGCCGGGTGGAAGACCGCGGCGTGGAATACCGCGCCGGTGGTGGGACGGACGATCTCGCGCGTCGGGGCGATCCTGGGCGTGGTGCCCGACGCGCACCGCGATATCGACGTGTCTGACATCCTGCCGACTTTGTGGCAGGACCCGTCGCGTACGCAGCCTACCGGGCAATGAGGACGACCAAATGAAGCTCGCAGCGCTGACCGACGGGACGGAAGAGGCGCAGGTGACGGGGTTCGCGATCGATCACCGCAAGGTCGCGCCCGGCACGGTGTTCGGCGCGTTCGAAGGCGCGCGCGTGAATGGCGAGGATTTCGTGGCGGACGCGGTCCGCTCTGGCGCGATCGCGGTGGTCGCACGGCCGGGCCTGACCGTCGAGGGCGCCACCTACATCGCCGACGACAACCCCCGCGAACGGTTCGCGCAACTGGCCGCAAAGTTCTTCGCGCCGTTCCCCGAGACGTCGGTCGCGATTACCGGGACCAACGGAAAGACGTCGTGCGTCGAGATGACCCGGCAGCTGTGGCGGATGGCCGGGTTTCATGCGGCCTCGATCGGGACGCTGGGGGTTACGACCGCCGACGAGCGGGTGACGACGGGGCTGACGACGCCCGACGTGGTGACGTTTCTGTCCAACGTCGCGGGTCTCGCGCGCGAAGGCGTCACGCATCTCGCTTTCGAGGCATCGAGCCACGGCCTGACGCAATACCGGACCGAAGGGCTGAAGGTTACCGCCGCAGCATTCACGAACCTCAGCCGAGACCACCTCGACTATCACGGCGACATGGCCGCGTATTTCACCGCCAAGATCCGGTTGTTCTCCGAGGTGCTGTCGACCGATGGCGCAGCGGTGGTGTGGGCTGACGATCCCCAGTCGGCACGCGTGATCGACCTTGCACGCGAACGCGGCAACCGCTTGGTGACGGTCGGCACGCAGGGCGAGACATTGCGGCTGGTGGGGCGCGATCCGACTCTGCTGGGGCAGGGGCTGACGATCGAGGCCGAGGGCCAGACCTACAAGGTGACCCTGCCGCTGATCGGCGCCTACCAGGCGGCGAACGCTCTGGTGTCGGCTGGGCTGGTAATCGCCACCGGCGGCGACGTAGCCAAGACGATCGCCAACCTCGCGCGGTTGCAGCCGGTTCGCGGGCGGCTCGAACGCGCGGTGATCGCGAAGTCGGGTGCGCCCGTTTACGTGGATTACGCCCATACGCCTGACGCGTTGGAAGCAGCGATCGCCGCGCTCAAACCGCATGCGGGCGGGAAGTTGATCGTGGTATTCGGCGCAGGCGGTGACCGCGACACCGGCAAGCGCGAGACTATGGGACAGGTCGCGGTCCAACATGCCGACCGCGTCATCGTCACCGACGACAACCCCCGGACCGAGGACGCTCGGACGATCCGCTGCGATGTCCTGAAGGGCGCGCGCGGGGCTGAGGAAATTGGCGATCGGCGCGCGGCGATCGGCGCCGCGGTGCGTGAGGCTGGCCCAGAAGACATCGTGCTGATCGCTGGTAAGGGCCACGAACAAGGGCAGGTCGTCGGCGACATGGTCCTGCCGTTCGACGACGTGACTGTAGCGCGGGAGTGCGCGGCGTGAGGGCGGCCATCTTCTTCCCCCCTCCCGCAAGCGGGAGGGGCCGGGGGTGGGGGGGAAGTGAGTCTCTGGACTTCCGCCGAGATCGCGGCCGCGACTGGCGGCGTTGCGTCTGGTGACTTTTCCGTCACTGGCGTTGCTTTCGATTCTCGCGAAGTCGGTCCCGGCGATCTGTTCGTGGCGATGAAGGGTGAGTTTGGCGACGGGCACTGGTTCATTCATCAGGCGTTTGCGCAGGGCGCTGCCGGGGCGGTCGTGTCCGAGCCTTCCGAGCACCCGCACGTTCTCGTCGCCGACAGTTTCGCTGCGCTGAACGCCCTCGGCCGCGCTAGCCGCGCGCGTTCCGCCGCCAAGATCATCGGCGTCACCGGGTCCGTCGGCAAGACCAGCGCGAAGGAGGCTCTCTTCGCCTGTCTCAACCGCTCGGCACCCGGCGACGTGCACCGCTCGGTAAAAAGCTACAACAACCACACCGGCGTCCCGCTCAGCCTCGCCCGCATGCCGCGCGACGCGAAGTTTGGCGTGTTCGAGATGGGGATGAACCACGCAGGCGAACTCGCCGAGCTGACCCAGCTCGTCCGGCCGCACATCGCGATGATTACCGCGATCGCCCCCGCGCATACCGCGTTCTTCCCCGACGAAAGCGCGATCGCGGATGCCAAGGGCGAGATCTTCGCCGGGCTCGAACCGGACGGAACGGCGATCGTGCCTTACGACAGCCCGCACCGCGACCGCCTGCTCGCTCACGCCGCGCCGCATGCCGCGCATATCGTCACGTTTGGTAGCGAGAAAGGCGCCGATGTCCGCGCGATCGAGGCGATGCGGCTGCCGACCGGCGGGACGTTCGTGACCGCGCGGATGGGGCAGGGGGCAGAGCATGAGCTGAGCTTCACGATCGCGCAGCCGGGCGCGCATTGGGTGTCGAATGCACTCGGCGTGCTGGCGTGCGTGCAGGCGGCCGGGGGCGATCTCGGGCTGGCTGGGCTGGCGCTGGCCGAGCTTGGTGGGCTGCAGGGGCGCGGTGCGCGGTCGCTCGTCGAGGTTGGCGACGGGCAGGCGGTGGTGATCGACGAGAGCTACAATGCCAACCCGGCCTCGATGCGCGCGACGCTCAGCGTCCTGTCGCACGAGCCGGGCCGGCACATCGCGGTGCTCGGCGAGATGCGTGAGCTGGGCGAGGGCTCCGACGACTATCACGCCGGTCTCGCCCACCCCATTCTCGCCGCGCGCGTCGAAATGGCGCTGCTCGTCGGTGAAGCGATGGCGCCGCTTGCGCAGGTGCTTGAGGGACAGATCGAAACCGTCCATGTGGGCGACGCTGCGGCCGCGCTCGCGTCGTTACGGACGATCCTGGCGCCGGGCGATGTCGTGCTCGTCAAGGGATCGAACGGGGTGGGCCTCGCCCGCGTCGTGGCTGGTCTTCAAGCTGGCCTCAAAGGCGGGATTAACTGAATGTTGTACTGGCTCGCCGAGCATCTGGGGTTTCCCGGCCTGCTGAACCTCATCCGGTATCAGACGGTGCGGACCGGCGGTGCGGTCGCGACCGCCTTGATCATCGGCCTGATCATCGGGCCGAAGTTCATCGGCTGGTTGCGCGTGCGGCAGGGCAAGGGGCAACCAATCCGTGCCGACGGCCCGCAAACGCATCTGTCGAAGCGCGGGACGCCCACGATGGGCGGACTGATGATCCTGACCTCGATGTGCCTGGCGATCTTCCTGTGGATGGACCTGAGCAATCCGTATGTCTGGGCGTGCGTGTTCGTGACGCTCGGCTTCGGGACGATCGGGTTCCTCGACGATTACGACAAGGTGCGTAAGGCGAGCACCGCGGGGATCAGCGGGCGGACGCGGCTACTGCTCGAGTTCGCGATCGCCGGGATCGCCGCGACGATCATCATGTCGCAGAACGGGCCGCATCTGTACCTGCCGTTCACCTCGCGCATGTACCTCGATCTCGGCTGGTTCTTCCCGGTGTTCGCGGCGTTCACGATCGTGTCGTTCGGCAATGCGGTGAACCTCACCGACGGGCTCGACGGGCTGGCGACGATGCCGGTGATCATCGCCAGCGTCGCGTTCATGGTGATCGTGTACCTGGTCGGGAACGTGAAGTTCGCGGATTACCTCGGCATTCCGCACGTCCCCCGCGCAGGTGAGCTCGCGATCTTCTGCGGCGCGATCGTCGGCGCGGGGCTCGCGTTCCTGTGGTTCAATGCGCCGCCGGCGGCGGTGTTCATGGGCGATACCGGCTCGCTGGCCCTGGGCGGCGCGCTGGGGACGATCGCAGTCGTCGCGCATCACGAGATCGTGCTGGGGATCATCGGCGGCCTGTTCGTGATCGAGGCGCTGTCGGTGATCATCCAGGTGTTCTTCTACAAGCGCACCGGCAAGCGCGTGTTCCGGATGGCGCCGATCCACCATCACTTCGAACAGCTCGGCTGGGCCGAGGCGACCGTCGTGATCCGCTTCTGGATCATCGCGCTGGTGCTGGCGCTGGTTGGCCTTTCGACGTTGAAGTTGCGGTGATTATCGCGAAGGCCTGGCGCGGGAAACGCTATGCGGTGCTGGGGCTGGCGCGGTCGGGGGCTGCGACTGTGCGGGCGCTGGTGGCTGGTGGCGCGAGCGTTGTCGCTTGGGATTCGGATGAAGTTCGGCGTGACGCAATCCTCCCCGGTACGGGGAGGGGGACCAGCTCTGCTGGTGGAGGGGGGGCAGCCACGGGCGTTACGCTTGTGGATGCCCCCCTCCACCCCCAGCCTGCGGCTGGCGGTCCCCCTCCCCGTGCCGGGGAGGATTTGAGTGTCGCGCCGCTGGACGATCTTTCGGGGTTCGGCGCGCTCGTCGTTTCGCCGGGCGTGCCCCTCAACACGCACCCGCTCGCCGCCGCTGCGCGCGCAGCTGGTGTCCCCATCATAGGCGACATCGAACTCTTCGCGCAGGCCCGCGCGGATCTCCCCCCACATAAGGTCGTCGGCATTACCGGCACGAACGGCAAGTCGACCACCACCGCACTCGTCCACCACATCCTCAAGACTGCCGGCGTCCCGACTTTGATGGGAGGCAACATCGGCCTGCCGATCCTCGAGCAGCAACCGCTCCCCGAGGGCGGCGTCTATGTGCTCGAACTGTCGAGCTACCAGATCGACCTGACGCAGACGCTCGATTGCGACGTCGCGGTGTTGCTCAACATCACGCCGGATCATCTCGATCGCTATGACGGCTTCGAGGGCTATGCCGCCTCCAAGGCGCGGCTGTTCGCGATGCAGTCGGCCGAGCATGACGCGGTCATCGGCATCGGCGATGC
>JAZKCH010000051.1:0-12810 GCA_040388215.1 Pseudomonadota bacterium
ACGGGATGATGCCGCTGGTCTTGCCGTTGAGGCCGACCGGCTCGCCGATGCCGCGGACGTTGCCCCAATAGGTGCCGATGCCGCCGCCGCGCGAGGCGAGCCAGACATTCTCGTTCCAGGTGTCGACGATGCCGCCGAGGCTGTCGGGGACCGAGTTGAGGTAGCACGAGATCGGCAGGCCGCGACCGGTGCCGCCGTTCGAGAGAACGGGGGTGGCGGGCATGAACCAGAGCTTCGAGATCGCGTCGTAGAGGCGCTGGGCATGGCCGGCGTCGTCGGCATAGGCCGACGCAACGCGGACGAACAGGTCCTGGTAGCTTTCGCCGGGCAGGAGGTAGCGGTCCTTCAGCGTGTCCTTGCCGAATTCGGTGAGGAGCGCGTCGCGGCTGTGATCGACCTCGACCGGGTAGATCTGTGCGCGCACCGAGTGGCTGTCCTGCGCCTGGCGGGGGGCCTTCGGAGCCTCGGCTTCAGTGGTGGCAGTGGTCTGTTCGATCGTGTTCGTGGTCATGTCGCTATCCCGGCTGCTGTCTCTGAAATCCATCGAAACCGCTCCTAGTGTTCTGTATTCGTTCGAATCGGTCGCCTGTCGCCATGCTACCATTGGACGGCCCCGAACGGGAGAACAAAAAGTGACCATCGCGGCGGTGGAAGGCGCGCTTACGGTCATATCGCATAGGGCTATGCGAGGGTTGTTCTACCAGCGATTGGGTCCGCCCCCGAACGCAACCCCAAGAGATTGTGCCAAACCGCGAAGAGACGCAAGGGGGTTGGGGGTGCGATCAAGGCTCGGTTCGTCGCGTTCGGCGCGGGGTTGAACGGGCGGGAGATTCGCGACGCGTGGAGTTCTGCGGGGTTCGCGATGTGCAAGGGAACGAGGCGAGAACGAAAAATTATTTAAAGGCGAGAAGTGGCAAATGTTGCTTTGGTCGGGACGCGCATCCGGCTCGCGCTAGATACGGTAGCACCTTCGCCGTTTCTTCGTGGACGTGGATGCCAAGGAACCACGAACGTCGTGCGAGTCAGTCACACAGGATATCGGCAAGCTGCGTGAGGCTGTCGACATCATGATCCCAATCCTGCGCCGCATCGGCGTCGGGCGCGCGACGGCCGCCATATTCCAGCGGCCGATCGACATAGGCGGTCTGCAATCCAGCGCTGCGGGCGGCGGCAAGATCGCTGTGGTGTGCGGCGACCAGACAAAGCTCGGCCGGGTCGACGCCCAGCATGCGTGCGGTGGCGCGGTAGGATTCGGGGAGCGGCTTGTAGATCCGGCTGACCTCGGCGCCGAGGATCGCATCCCAGGGAAGTCCGGCGCGACGCGCCATAGCGAGCATCAGCGCGATGTTGCCGTTGCTCAGCGTGACGATCGGGAACCGGGCCTTGAGACGGGTCAGCCCGGCGACGGCATCGGGCCAGGGGTCGAGGCGGTGCCAGGCGTAGGTCAGGTCGGTAAGCGTGGCATCGTCGACCGCAGCGGGATCGATGCCGTGATGGCGGAGCAGATCTTCGAGCGCCTCGCGGTGCAGCGTATCGAGAATCACGAAAGCGCGTCGACCGCTACGCACCTCTTCGAGGGCGGGCTGATAGCGCTTGCGCCAGCCATCCGCGAAGCGGTGCGGGTCGATGTCGCTGCGGTGTAGCCGATCGAGGAAAGGCGCCGCCTCGCGGGCGATGCCCGAGCGCCAGTCGACTACGGTGCCGAACACGTCGAAGGCGAGCGCCTTGATCTTGGGATGTTGGGTCATGTTAGGGAGACGGCGGCGGACGCGGTTGGTTCCGACCGGCGCGGTTCACCCGGCGCGGTTCACCCGGCGCGGTTCACCCGGCGCGGTTCACCCGGCGCGGTTCACCCGGCGCGGCGAATGCGCGAGGCCTGTGCCTGATTGAGTCGTTCCAGATTGAACGATTCGTGGAATTCGATTCCCGCCTTGCCGTCGCGCGCCCACCGGACGCGCGCAGGAGTCATCTGGTCCTCGATCAGTTCGATCTGCAGTTCGACGCCATCGGGATTACCGTCGATCCTGAGCCCGTCGAGCATCGCGCCCGAGGTCGAGATATCGCGAATTCGGACGTCGCCGCGGACGCCGTCGAGCAGGATGCGGGCGGAGCGCAGCATCTTGTGGCGGCGGGCGCGGCTGACCTTGAAGCCGCTTGCGGTGGCCGCGCCGTTCTCGACCCCCAATTGCCGCAGCGCCTCCTCCGCCCGTACCGGACGGCCATAGACATAGCCCTGGATGTGGCTGCACCCGAGATCGCGCAGCAGGTCGATTTCGTCCTGCACCTCGACCCCTTCCGCGGTCGTCTCCATGCCGAGCGTATCGGCGAGCGTGACGATCGCCTTGATGATCGCCGCGTTGCGGTTGCCTGGCTCCGCCGCGCCCTTCACGAACGACTGGTCGATCTTGATCTTGTCGAACGGCGCGTTGCGCAAATAGCCAAGCGAGGAATACCCGGTGCCGAAATCGTCCAGCGCCAACCGTACGCCGACGCCCTTGAGTGCCTTGAACATCTGTTCGGACGAGCGCGTTTCATCGAGGAACACCCCCTCGGTGATCTCCAATTCGAGCCTGGCAGGCGCGATCCCCGACTGTGCGAGCGCACTGGTGACGAGCGCGGGCAGGACCGGGTTGGCGAACTGGATCGGCGACACGTTGACCGCCACACGAATCGTGTCGGGCCATCGTGCCGCCTCGATGCAGGCGGTGCGCAACACCCATTCGCCGATCGCCTCGATCAATCCGCATTCCTCGGCGACCGGGATGAAATCCGCAGGGGAGACGAACCCGCGGGTCGGATGGTTCCAGCGGATCAGCGCTTCATAGCCGACGATCCGAACCGACTTGGTGCTGACGACGGGCTGATAGCAGAGGTGGAATGCCCCCTCCGATACGGCAATGCGCAGATCGTCTTCGAGCAGTTTGCGCGTTCGGGCGCCGGTCAGCATGGTGTCCGAAAAGAATCGGTGGACGCCGCGGCCGTCGCCCTTGGCCGCATACAAAGCCAGGTCGGCGTTGCGGACCAGCGTCTCGGAGGTGTCGCCATCGACGGGCGCGATCGCGATGCCGATCGAACAGCCGATCGTGACGGCGGTCCCACTGATGAAATACGGTTGCGACAGCGACGCAATGAGATCGCGTGCGAGCGCCGCCAGTACGTCGCGATTGTCGATTCCGGGTAGCACGACCTTGAACTCGTCACCGCCGAGGCGACCGACCAGCCCGGCATCGCCGACCCCGCGTTGCAATCGCTGTGCGACCTGCTGGAGCAACGTGTCGCCGGCCTGATGGCCAAGCGTGTCATTGACCGCCTTGAACCGATCGAGATCCATCAGAAACAGCGACGTCGCGCGGTAGGGGCCGGTGTTCTGCGCCAGCGTCTTGTCCAGCGAGATCCGCATCCGCTGGCGGTTGGCAAGCCCGGTGAGGCCGTCGAACAGCGCAAGCCGTGTAATCTCCGCTTCCGACTTGCGCTGCTCGGTCAGGTCGCTTCCCGAACCGATAAAGCCCTGGAACCGGCCAAGATCGTCGACCACCGGACGGCCCGAGATCGACCACCAGCGGTCACAATCGACAGCAGCGGCCGAGACGGAATAGTCTGAGAACGACGTTCGCGACGAGATATGGAAGGCCAGCGTGCGTTCGGTGCCGGGCGTATCGCTATCCATCTCGAACAGGTCGATGAGGGGCTGGCCGATGGCATTCCCCGAGGACGCCAGATCGCCGGCCACCTTGGCGGAAAGATACGTCACGCGGCCCTGGCGATCGGCTTCCCAGAACCAGCCCGTGCCGTGCTGCTCGAATTCGGCGATCATCTTGATCGCGAGGCGTCCCTCACGGGCCAGTTCGCCTTGGTCGAGCTCATGGTGCTGATCGGCTTGCGCCATTCGGTGCGTGACGACCACGACATAGGCAAGGACGAGGATGCCGATGGCGAGCGGCAGGCCGATCCCCGCTAGGACCGCCAGCGTCGCCACAGCACCGCCGACAAAGCCCAGCGTCGCGGCGCGCACGGTGTGGATCCCCAGCGCGGTTACGACGATCGTGCCGGACATGGCGACGAAGCAGGCGAGCAGCGACGACCCGGTCTGCAGGGGGGCAATCGCCCACAGCATCGAAACCAGCGGCACCGACAGCGCGGCGGCGGCCAGCGTGACGATCCGGGTGCGTCGAACCGTCGGCCATTCGCGCACCGCCTGCAGGCGCAGAACGCACAGCAGCGACAGCGATACCCCGCTCAGGATCGCGGCATGGACACCAAGCAGCAGCGGGAACCGGTCGAGATGCGTGCTGACCGACGCGAACAGGTCGATGACGATCACCGTCGCACAGGCGAGCATGTGCGTCGCCAACGTGACCGGCCACAGCGCGGCCATCTGATCGAGCCTGCGATTGTGCAAGCCCGCCATGCGATCGCGGGCCTCGTCGCCCAATCCTGCAAGACCCGATCCGGACAGGCCCAGCGCAGCGATCGCAGCATTGAACGCCGAACGGGATGGCGAACGATGACCGGATCTGCGATCGGCGACAGGCAGCGGTGCGTACATGCAACCGTTCTGACCCGAACAGCGTATCGATATGGTCAGTTATCAGGGTTAATCAAAATATACCTTGGGCGCCGCCCGCGCGGTCTCGGCGTGCCGACGAGATTTACCGCTGCTGCGGCGATGTCTCGGTTCTAGGCGCGCCGCTCATCGTTACCGGCTGCGGTCCGCTCGCGGTGGCTTCGAGGGTCGAATCGCCGCCGAGCACCCGGTACAGCGTCACCCGGTTGCTGGCCCCGACGAGTTGCGTCGCGACTAGGTTGCGCTGCGCGGTGTAGAGCGAGCGTTGCGCGTCCAGCGAGGTGAGGAAGGTGTCGATCCCGCCGCGATAGCGCGCGTCGGACAGGCGGTAGGTGTCGAGGGCCGCTTCCGAGAAGTTCTGGTTCGCCTTGAGCTGGTCGGCGATCGTGCCCTGCCGTGCCAGCGCGTCGGCGGTTTCCTGGAACGCGGTCTGGATCGTCTTCTCGTAGGTCGCGAGCGCGGCGTCGCGTTGCGCCTTCGAATAGGCGACCCCGGCGATCCCGGCACCGGCGCGGAAGATCGGATAGCTGACTGAGGGCGCGACCGAATAGTTGAACGCGCCGCCGCTGAACAGCGAGGTGAGCGAGGTGCTGGCGAACCCGAGGATGCCGGTCAGCGAGATCTTCGGGAACAGTTCCGCGCGCGCTGCGCCGATCTCGGCATTGGTGGCGCGGAGTTCGTATTCCGATTCCACGACGTCGGGGCGGCGCAGGAGGATGCTGCTGTCGAGACCCGCGGGCAGCGCGGCGACGGTCGGGAATGCCTGCTCGATCGAGGTGGGCAACAGGCTGGCGTCGACCGGCGCGCCGACGAGCAGTTGCAGCGCGTTGACGTCCTGCGCGAGCGCGGTGCGTTGCTGTGCAAGGTCGGACTGCGCGGTGAACAGGATCTGCTGCGCCTGGCGAAGATCGGTGCGCGGGGCAACGCCGCCGCGCAGGCGCGCGTTGGTCAGCGTCACGCTGCGCTGCGAACTCGCCACGGTGTCCTGCGCGATCTTGAGCAGGCTCTGGTCGGACGCGTAGGTGAGCCAGGCGTCGGCGATGTCGCCGACCAGCGTCAGGCGAGTGGCGCGCGCGGCGGCTTCGGTCGCGAAATAGCGATCGAGGGCCGCGCTGGTGAGCGAGCGGATGCGGCCGAACAGGTCGAGCTCGAACGCGGTCGTGCCGAGGTCGACCGAGAACGAACTGTTCGAGCTGGAGGAACTGACCACCGATCCGGTCGAACCGGTGCCCGTTCCGACGCCGCCCGTGCCTGTACCCGTCCCGGTGCCGCCGGTACCAGTACCCGTGCCGCCGGTCCCGGTGCCTGTGCCGCTACCCGTACCGCTCGTGACGGTGTTGCGTGTGCCGTTGCCGCCACCCGAATAGGTGTAGCGGCCACTGGCATCGACCTGCGGTAACAGGTCGCCGCGCTGGATGCGGTATTGCGCGCGGGTCGCGGCGATGTTGGCGGCGGCGACGCGCAGATCGCGGTTGTTCGCGAGTGCCTGGACGATGATCTGTTGCAGGCGCGGGTCGCGGAACACGTCGCGGTAGGTGATCGCCGGCAGCGCCGCCTCGGATTGGCGGAGATACGCATCGCCGACCGGCAGCGACGGCGGGACGGGGAGCTCGGTCCGCGCGTATTTCGGCGCGAGCGAGCAGCCGGCGAGCGCGGTCGAGGCGGCGAGGATCAGGACTAGCGAGCGCATCATGCGGGCTCCGGCCGGTGAGGGCCCTGTGGTTCGGGTGGTCCGAGCGGTTCGTTGTGATCGCCGTCATGGTCGTCATGACCCTGGAAGCCAGTCGGCTTGCCGCGCAGCTTGGCTATGCCATCGCGTGCGCCGCGGCGGACGAGGACGAAGAACAGCGGGATGTAGAAGATCGCCAGGATCGTCGCGGTCAGCATGCCGCCGACCACTGCTGTCCCGATCGCGATGCGGCTGTTGGCGCCGGCACCGGTCGAGAGCGCCAGCGGGAGCACGCCGAGGATGAACGCGAACGACGTCATCAGGATCGGGCGGAGTCGGATCTTCGCCGCGGACAGTGCCGCCTCGATGACGCGCTTGCCCTTCTTCTCTTCCTGCTCGGCGAACTCGATCATCAGGATCGCGTTCTTCGCGGCCAGGCCCATCGTCGTCAGCAGGCCGATCTGGAGATAGACGTCGTTGATGAGGCCACGCAGCGTCACTGCGAGGATCGCGCCGACCAGGCCGAGGGGGATCACCAGCAGCACCGCGATCGGGATCGTCCAGCTCTCGTAGAGCGCGGCGAGGCACAGGAACACGACCAGCAGCGACAGGCCGTAGAGGAACGGCGCCTGGCCCGAGGACAGGCGTTCCTGATACGACAGGCCGGACCATGCGACCGAGGTGCCGGGGATCTGGCCGGCAAGCTCGGCGATCCGGTTCATCGCATCGCCCGAGCTGACGCCGGGTGCACCCGACCCCTGAATCTCGTACGAGGCGATGCCGTTGAAGCGTGACAGCGTCGTCGGCGCCTGGCCCCAGCTCGTCTTCGCGAACGACGAGAACGGCGCCATCTGGCCGTTCGAACCGCGCACGAACCACTGGCTCAGGTCCGATGGCTGTGCGCGGAACTGTGCGTCGCCCTGGACATAGACGCGCTTGACGCGGCCGCGGTCGATGAAGTCGTTCACATACTGCCCACCCCAGGCGGTCGACAGCGTCGAGTTCACGTTCGCCTGAGTGAGGCCGAGCGTCGACAATTTCTGCTGGTCGGCATCGACGCGCAGCGTGGCGACGTCTGGCAGTTCGGTCAGGCGGATCGCGGTGAGCGACGAGTCGGCACGAGCGAGCGCGAGCAGCTTGTCGCGCGCGGCGTTGAACTCGGTCTGGCTGAGACCGCCGGCATTCTGCAACTCCATCGTGAAGCCGTTCGACGAGCCAAGGCCGCGCACTGCCGGCGGGACGAGCGAATAGACCTGTGCATCGCGGAAGCCGGCGAACGCCTTCGAGGCGCGACCGGTGATCGCGTCGGCGGTGTTTTCCTTGCCCGTCCGGTCGTCCCATGGTGCGAAGGCGATGAAGCCCTGGCCCGTGTTCTGGCCGCTCGCGCCGCCACCGCCGCCACCGCTGACGGTGAACATCGTGCGGACGTTGGCCTTCTCGTTGGTGTAGTAATATTGTTCGATCTGCTTCTGGAGCGCGAAGGTGCGACCTTGCGTGGCGCCCGCGGGAAGCTGGAACTGGACGATGCCCGATCCCTGGTCCTCGGTCGGCAGGAAGCCCGTCGGCAGTCGCAGGAACAGCACGGCCAGCAGCGCGACGACAACCGCATAGATGATAAGGAACAGCCACTTGCGGTCGATCACCGACTGGACCGCGCTGGTGTATTTCTGCGTGCCCTTCTCGAACCCGCTGTTGAACTTGTCGCCGGCGCGCGTGAAAAAATGCGCCACCTTCGGGAATTTGCGTTCGCCCCAGCTCTTCTCGTGGTTGCCCTCGGCGTCCTTCTTCTTCTGCTTGAGCAGCGTCGCGGTGAGCGCGGGGCTGAGGATCAGCGCGACCAGCACCGACAGCACCATCGCCGATACCATCGTCAGCGAGAACTGGCGGTAGATCACGCCGGTCGAGCCGCCGAAGAACGCCATCGGCAGGAACACCGCCGACAGTACCAGCGCGATCGCGACCAGCGCGACGGTGATCTCGTTCATCGACTCGATCGTCGCCTCCCGAGGCGTCATCTCGGGATTTTCCTCCATCAGGCGCTCGACGTTCTCGACCACGACGATCGCGTCGTCGACCAGCAGGCCGATCGCGAGGACGAGGCCGAACAGCGTCAACGTGTTGATCGAGAAGCCCGCGAGATAGAACACGCCGAACGTGCCGAGCAGCACGACCGGGACCGCGATCGTCGGAATCAGCGTCGCGCGCCAGCTTTGCAGGAACACGAACATGACGATGACGACGAGGATGACGGCCTCGATCAGCGTCTTCACGACCTCGTCGATCGACAGCTTGATGAAGTCGGTCGTGTCGTTGGCGTAGGCGAATTTCAGGCCGGGCGGGAAGCTCTTGGCAGACTTGGCGACGAACGCCTTGACCAGTTCGGCGGTCTTGAGCGCGTCGGCGCCCGGTGCGAGCAGCACCGCGATACCAGCGCCGGGATGCGCGTTCACGCGGCTGCGCGCGTTGTAGTTCTCCGCACCCAGCTCGATCCGGGCGACGTCGCGCAGCTTGACGACGGCGCTTTCGTTGGTGGTCTTCAGGATGATGTTGGCGAACTGCTCGGGCGTCTGGAGGCGCGACTGTGCGGTGACGGTCGCGTTGAGCATCTGCGTATCGGGCTGGGGCTGGCCGCCGAGTTCGCCGGCCGCGACTTCGGTATTCTGCGCCTGGATCGCGGTGGTCACGTCGCTCGGGATCAGCTGATAGCTCGCCAGCTTGTTCGGGTTCAGCCAGATCCGCATCGCATATTGCGCGCCGAACACGTTGCTGTCGCCGATGCCGGGAATACGGCCGAGCGGGTCCTGCAGGTTCGAGACGAGATAGTCCGAGACGTCCTGGTTGGTGAGCTTGTCGGTCTCGTCGTAAACGCCGACGATCAGGAGGTTGTCCGGGTTCGATTTGCGGACGACGAGGCCCTGCTGCTGGACCTGCGAGGGCAGTCGGGACAGCGTCTGCTGGACCTGGTTCTGGACCTGGACCTGCGCGATGTCGGGATCGGTACCCTTCTCGAACGTCACGGTGATCGTCACCGAGCCGCGCGACGACGAGGACGAGCTGAAATAGATCAGCCCGTCGATGCCGGTCAGCGACTGCTCGACGACCTGCGTGACGCTGTTCTGGATGGTCTGCGCGTTGGCGCCCGGGAAGGTGGCGCGGACGGTCACTTGCGGCGGTGCGACGTCGGGATATTGCGCGATCGGCAGGCTCATGATCGCGCCGATGCCGCCAAGCATCACGATGATCGCGAGCACCCAGGCGAAGATCGGGCGATCGATGAAGACACGGGACAACATAAGGGCTTAGCCGGCCTTTTTCTGGCTGGACTGGCCGCCTGAGGAGTCATCCTTGGGCGCTTCGATCTTTTGCGCGGTGTTTTCCGGCACCGGCTTCACGCCCTGGTTCGGGGCGATCTTCGACAGGCCCTGCGTGATGATCTTGTCGCCGGGGTTGAGCCCGCTGGTGACCACCCAGAACGCCCCCTGCGTGCGGTCCGCCTTGATCTTCTTCTGCACCGCCTTGTTGTTCGCATCGACGACATAGACCGTCGCATTGCCCTTCGCGTCGCGCGACACGCCCGCCTGCGGCACGAGGAACGCGCGCTGGTTGATCGCCTGCGCGAACTTCGCCTGGACGAACATGCCGGGCAGCAGCAGCCCCTGCGGATTGGGGAAGCGCGCGCGGAGCGTCACGGTGCCGGTCTCGGTGTTGACGAGCGCCTCGGCGAACTCGACCGAGCCGGTGGCGCCATATTCGCTGCCGTCCTCCAGCGTCAGGCGGACTTCGGCGCGAGTCGCGACGATGCCGTTCTGGCCGAGCGAGCGACGCAGCGCGAGCAGGTCGCCGGACGATTGCTGGATGTCGACGAACATCGGGTCGAGCCGCTGGATTTGCGCGAGCGGGTCTGTCTGCGTCGCGGACACGAGCGCGCCGACGGTAAATAGCGAGCGGCCGATGCGGCCGGTGATCGGTGCGGGGACGGTCGTGAACTTGAGGTTGATCTGCGCTGTCTCAAGCGCGGCGCGGGTCTGCGCGACCGAGGCGGTGGCCTGGCGCGAGGTGGCGACCGCGTTGGTGTAATCCTGCTTGCTGATCGCCTCCATCTCGGCGAGCGGCTTGTAGCGCTGGGCGAGGATATTCTGGGCCTGCTGGTTGGCGCGCGCGCTCTGGAGGTTGGCCTGCGCCTCGTTGGCGGCGGCGCGATAGAGGCGCGGGTCGATCTCGTAGAGCGGCTGGCCCTTCTTGACGAGCGTGCCTTCGGTGAAGAAGCGGCGGCGGATGATGCCGGTGACCTGGGGCCGCACGTCCGAGCTCTCGAACGCGGTGGTGCGGCCGCTGAGTTCGGTGGTCATCGCGACGCTGGTCGGCTGGACGACGACATAGCCGACGGTCGGCGTGCCCTGGCCCGGCTGGCCAGCCTTGCCCTTGCCCTGGGCCTTGTCATCGCCGCCGGAACAGGCGGCGAGCACCAGTGCGGGTGCGAGCAGGAGGGCGCACTGCCGCGTGGAAAATCGTGTGGCTATCAAGTTTGGTATCCGCTCGCGATCGGGAGTTGGCAGCTGTTGGTCGGGCTACACCACGAGGATGTACCAGAAGTATGTCAGTTGAAAAGCAGGGGCGAGAAATAGGGTAGGAAGAGTAACCTGGTTTGTTGGTTGGAGGCGTTTTGCGGGGTGGAGCGCTCGGCAAACCAAGGAGATTGTTTCCCCGCGAAGGCGGGGATCCAGACTGGGCTCCCGCCTTCGCGGGAGAACAAGAAGGGGAGCACGACTATCACACCACCCCGGCGGAGGCCGGGGTCCAATTGGAAGGGTCGTGGTAACAAGAGACCGCGCTTCGTTAGCGATGTCCCCCAATTGGGCCCCGGCCTTCGCCGGGGTGGTGCTTCGTGCGCGAGTCCTCCAAACCAAATTCTCTCGGGTGCGTTGAGCGGTGGATGCCGGAACGAGCCCGGCATGACGGATGGGGTGGGCTGATGGCTTTGATCGATGACGACAAGAAATCCGCAGCAGTCGCTGCCGTAGCCGAAGTTCGGGAAGGAATGCTCATCGGGCTCGGGACCGGATCGACTGCGGCGTTTGCGATTCAAGCGCTTGGCGAGCGGGTCGGAGAGGGACTCACCATCCGCGCCGTCGTCACCTCCGAAGCGTCCGGCAAACTCGCCCGCGAACTCGGGATCGAAGTCTCAGATTTTGCCACCATCGCCCATGTCGACCTCACGATCGACGGCGCGGACGAGATCGACTCGCGGTGCTTCGCGATCAAAGGCGCCGGCGGGGCGATGTTGCGGGAGAAGATCGTCGCCGCAAGCTCGGCACGGATGATCGTGATCGCTGACGGCTCCAAGCGCGTCGACCGGATCGGCGCGGCCAAGCTGCCGATCGAAGTGCTCCCCTTCGCCGGTGCCTACGTCATGCGCGTCCTCACCGACATGGGAGCCGCGCCCGTCATCCGCGGCAACTATCGGACGGACCAAGGCAATCTCGTCATCGACTGCCACTTCGCTACCCTCGAAGATCCCCGCGCAACCGCCGCCACCCTATCCGCGATCCCCGGCATTCTCGGCCACGGGCTGTTCCTCGACGAGGTCGACGCTGCGTATATTGCAACGAATGGCGTCGTTACGCGACTGGAACGGGTGGGTGCATCCGCCTAAAGGCTCCCTATCTTGGCAACCAGATCGGATGCGCGGCGTTCGGTCACAGTCTAGAGCGAGGCTTTTCTTCCATGACCGATACCGCAACCGCCCCTATCACCAAGGCGGACCCGAACCTCCACGAGGACGGTTCGCCCGAACGCCTCGCGATCGATACCATCCGCACGCTGTCGATGGACGCGGTGCAGAAGGCCAATTCGGGCCATCCGGGCACGCCGATGGCGCTGGCGCCGGTCGGCTACACGCTCTGGTCGAAGTTCCTGCGCTACGATCCCAAGCACGCCGACTGGCCCAACCGCGACCGCTTCGTGCTGTCGGTCGGCCATGCGTCGATGCTGCTCTATTCGCTGATCCACCTCGCCAAGATCGAAGAGATCGACGCCGAGGGTAACAAGACCGGCAAGGAGGCGGTGAGCCTCGCGGACATCGAGCAGTTCCGCCAGCTGTCGTCCAAGACCCCCGGCCACCCCGAATACCGCCACACCACCGGCGTCGAGACCACGACGGGTCCGCTCGGCCAGGGTTGCGGCAACTCGGTCGGCATGGCGATTGCCGAGCGCTGGCTCGCGGCGCGCTACAACAAGGACGGCTTCACGCTGTTCGATCATGACGTCTACACGATCTGTGGCGACGGCGACATGATGGAGGGCGTCTCGTCCGAGGCGGCGAGCATGGCCGGTCACCTCAAGCTTTCGAACCTGTGCTGGATCTACGACAGCAACCACATTTCGATCGAGGGCGCGACCGATCTCGCATTCGACGAGGATGTCGGCCTGCGCTTCGACGCCTATGGCTGGAACGTCATCCATATCGACGACGCGAACGACACTGCGGCACTGAGCCGCGCGATCGAGACGTTCAAGGCGACGACCGACAAGCCGACCTTCATCGTCGTGCATTCGGTGATCGGTTACGGCAGCCCCA
>JAZKCH010000052.1:0-55872 GCA_040388215.1 Pseudomonadota bacterium
GAGGCTGACGGAACGATCGGGGCGAGTGTCCATGATGCGAGTGATTATCAGTAACCGATCCGCAAGGAAAGCCCAAAGCCGATCAACTGACCGATAACGCCCCGTCATCCTGACGAAAGTCAGGATCCAGAGCCACGTAAGTCATCGTCCGCGGCTCTGGATCCTGGGTCGAGCCCAGGATGACGGGACGTTGGTAATCGTCCCGCGCTCAAATCTTCAGGTCGTCGGATAGCGCAGCCGGCCGACGAATCGCGACAGGCTGAAGCCGTGCTCGGTGCGCTTGAGAAAGCCGGCCTTGGCCTTCTCGAACTGCATGATGCCGTTGATCCGCCGACCAAGGAACGCCCGCGTATCGGCGAGACCTTCGCTCTCGTCGTCCAGGAAGACGGTGATCGTCGACGCGTACACGCCGAGCAGGATGGTCCGCTTGGTGTAGTAGTTGTAATCGGTCGCGACATCGCCGGCCGCGCGCCAGATCGTGTCGACCGTCCGCCAGCCGAGCCGTGTCGCCTTTGGGAGGTTCTGCGGGAGCGCGAGGATCGCGAGCGCACGCCGGAGCGATTCGCGATCGATCGACGTCGCATCGAGTCGCGCTTCGACGAGCGCGGTGATCTTCTCGCGGATTTTCATCAGTGCGAGCCGCTCGGGCGGCATTGCGGCGAGCATTACGCCGTCGATATGTGCGAACCACGCGTCGATCATGTCGACCGGGCCGTTCTTGAACGCCAGCGCGGCGACGTCGGTGTCGATCCCTTCGGCCTGCGCAGCCATGTCGCGCGCGGCGTCGCTCCAGCCGTCGAACGCCGCATTGGCGGCGATGCCGGGGGCGAGCTTTGCGCGGATTTCGTCGAGCGTAAGGTCCTGGGTCATACCGTCTCCTGCCGTCCAAAATCAGGCGTATCAAGCGCGTCTTCAAGAGGTGGTTCGGGGGGAGGGCCCTGCCGTACGAGCACCAGCGCAATTGCGACCATCACGACGCCGACCAGATCCGCTGCGCCGAGACGCTCGCCGTACACCAGCCAGCCGACCACACCGGCCACCACCGGCTGGATCAGCAACGCGATCCCGATCACCAGCGGCGTGAAGCGGCCGAGCGCGTAGATCATCAGCCCTTGGCCGAGCACCTGGCTGCACAGGGCGAGCCCGATCAGCGGCCCCCAGTGCGTCGGCAGCACGCGCTCGCCCATCGCCAGCGCGAACACGAGCAGCGGCACGATTCCCGCCAGCGTCGACAAGGTCAGCGCGGAGAGCGGCGCCAGCGTCGCCCGCGCGCGCGCCATGAGGATGAAATAGACCGTGTAGAGCAGCCCCGCGAGGATGCAGAGTAGGTCGCCCACGAGGTTCTTTGCGTCGAGCTGATACGAGCGACCCAACAACAGCGCCGCCCCCGCCGCCGCCAGCACCAGTGCCCAGCCCTGCGTCCGCGTCGGCCACGTCTTCGCGATCAGGAAGCCGTAGATCGGGAAAATCAGCGTCGCGGCATTGCCGAACAGCGTCGCATTGGCGAGCGTCGTGCGCCGGATGCCGAGATGCCACGCGCCAAGGTCGGCCGCAAAACACACGCCGCCGACGATCAACCCGATCCATACGCCACGGCTCAGCTTGGTCGGCCGTGCACCCTGCTGCACCGCCAGTGCGATCAGGAACGGCACCGCCAGCGTCAGTCGCCAGAACCCGGCGGCGACCGGCCCGACCTCGGTCGCGCGGACGAACCACGGTCCGAACGCCAGCGCGACGTTCGCGACCACCAGCGCGGCGAATGCGATCATTCCGGGTGCGGCAACGCTCGCGACGCCGGGCGCAAGCTCGGGTACCGTATCGGGCACGCTAGATAATCTTTGCGGGTCGGGGCGATGCATGCCGCCCTGTAGCCTCCTATCTTCTGCCCGTCAGGCCAATAAGGAGCTTCCATGCCTAGCCTTTTCGATCCGATTACCCTTGGTGCCATCGACGCGCCGAACCGCATCCTCATGGCGCCGCTTACGCGCGGGCGTGCCGACAAGGATGCCGTTCCGACCGACCTGATGGTCGAGTATTATACGCAGCGGGCGAGCGCGGGCCTGATCATCTCGGAGGCCACCGGGATCAGCCGCGAAGGTCTCGGCTGGCCGTTCGCGCCGGGTCTGTGGACCGATGCGCAGGTCGCCGCCTGGAAGCCCGTCACCGACTCGGTCCACGCCGCCGGTGGCCGGATCATCGCGCAGCTGTGGCACATGGGGCGCCAGGTCCATTCGTCGGTGATCGGCGGCCAGCCGGTCTCGTCGTCGGCAACCAAGACCGAAGGCCAGGCGCACACGTTCGAGGGCAAGCAGGATTTCGAAGTCGCGCGTCCGCTCGAGCTGAACGAGATTCCGCGCCTGCTGAACGATTACGAGCTGGCAACGAAGAACGCACTCGCGGCAGGCTTTGACGGCGTGCAGATCCACGCGGCCAATGGCTATCTGATCGACCAGTTCCTGCGCGACAACGCGAACTTCCGCACCGACCAGTACGGTGGTTCGATCGAGAACCGCGTCCGCCTGTTGCGTGAAGTCGCAGAGCGCGTGATCTCGGTCGCCGGTGCCGGTCGCGTCAGCGTCCGCTTGTCGCCCAACGGCGATTCGCAGGGTGTCGACGACAGCAACCCCGAGGCGCTGTTCACGGCTGCCGCGAAGGCGCTGTCGGACCTAGGCATCGCGTTCCTCGAACTCCGTGAGCCCGGTCCCGATGGCACCTTCGGCAAGACCGACGTGCCGAAGCTCAGCCCGGCGATCCGGAAAGTGTTCAAGGGCGTGCTGATCGTCAACTCGGACTACACGACGGTCGAGGAAGCACAGGCCGAGCTCGATTCGGGCAACGCCGACGCGATCACTTTTGGTCGCACGTTCATCGCCAACCCGGACCTGCCCGAGCGTCTGCGCACCGGTGCACCGCTTGCGAAGGACGATGCGAAGACGTGGTACAGCCAAGGCCCCGAGGGGTACATCGATTACCCCGCCCTCGAAACCGCGAACGCCTGAGGTCGATCCTCCCCCGCAAGGGGGAGGTGGCAGGCGCCAGCCTGACGGAGGGGGAGGCACGCGCTTACCGCTGTTTCGTGTCCTCCCCCTCCGTCACCTTCGGCGACACCTCCCCCTTGCGGGGGAGGATCAAGAAGGGCTTCCCCTAGTCACCGGTGCCGCCATCGCCTAGCAGCGCGCCTCCGCGTCGTATGGCGCATCGGTGACGACAGGATGTGGAATGAGCGACGGCTGGCCGAGCGGCGGTAGGGGAACGGGGCCGCTCATGCCTGGCACCGCCGACCGCGCCGCAAAGCGGGCGGAGGAGCGGGCCAACGGCCGCGAGCAGCGCGCAAAGGAGCGGCTCGCCGCGTCCGAACAGCGGTCCGAGTCGCGCGCCGCCCAGCGCGATCTCCAGTCCCAGGAGCGCGAACGCGCCCGCGAAAGCCGGCGGATCGAGGAGGATCAGCGGATCAAGGCGCGGCTCGATGCGCCGCCGACCAACGATATCGAGGCGCTGAAGATTTCCAAACGCCGCCGTTCTGGCGCGCTCGCGCGCAGCGGCGAGGAATCGAAGACCGACCGCGACACGCGCAGCTACAAGACGATCGTCGACACCGCGCGGATTCGCACGCTCGCCGATCGCGGCGCGTCCTTGTCGGGGCTCGCTGGCGCGTTCGGCATCACGATCGAAGAGGTCGAGGCGGCGTTGCTCGAGACCGCACCGCAGGACTGAAAGCCCGTCAGGCGGCGTGGCTATCGCCCGCAAGCCACGCCTTTGCCTCGTCGATGTCGAGGAACGTCCGGCAATTCTCGGCCTTCAGATAGCGTTCGGTCTGGAGCTTGGCGAGATGTGAGGCGACCACTGCCGCGATCGGCGCGGACGTCACCTTGAGCGCCTTGGGCATCATCGCCTCGAGCGCATCGACCACCTTCAACGGCTGGATCGCCGCCTTGCGCAGGTCGGCGAGCACGACGAACCGGCCGTGATACAGGCGGGCAGCCGTACCCCGCGCGAGCAGCTCGGCGGAGAACGCCGCGGTTGTCGCGAGCGACCAGAATCCCTCGGTGACGATGGTGAGCGTCTTGGTCGGAACGTCGAAGGCGATCGTGTACATACTGATCTTCGTTAAGCTCCGCGGCTTAACGATATGCTCTCGTTGGTTTCAGTCGGTACCAGGCAGATCAACGTGGAGCCGCCGGAAGCGCGCCTCGACCAGGCTGTACGCACCGAACAGCGCCAGTCCGATCCCGGTCATCATGAGCAGCCATTTGCCGCCCGGTTGCGATTGCAGTCGTTCCAGTGCTTCTGCCACCCCGCCTGCGTCGCTGGCGTGCGCGGTCCACGCGGCGAGACCGAACAGGCCGGCGACGATCAGAAATACGAGGGCGCGCGCGCCGTAGCCGATCCGGCCCATCGTGCAGACATAGCCGGGGGCGGGGGCATCGCCGCGCAGATCGTGGATGAAGTCGCCGCGCCACGCCTTCTGCGCCTGCTGGAACGCCGCGACGAGGATCCCGATCGCGACGGCGCCGACCAGAACGCGGCCGGCGGGCTGGTCGAGCAGCAACGCGGTCCAGTCGCGGGCGCTCTCGTCGCCCGGCGAGACGGCGGCCTTTCCCTTGCCGAGATCGAGCGCGAGTCGTGTCGCGGTCCACGCGAGGATCAGATGCGCGATGCCGCTGACGACATGGCCGATCCGCCTCAGGCTGCCCTTGGCATCGCGGGTGATCTGCTCCGGGTTGGCGGCCGCTTCGGTTAGTCGCCAGATCGCGTAGCCGAGCAGCCCCGCTGCGACGATCGCCAGCAGCAACGGCCCGAGCGGTCCGCCCGCCATCGATCCGATCGCACCCTGGTTGTCGGCGACCTCGCCGCCGTGCAGCGCCGCGTCGACCGCGAACCAGCCCACGAGGATGTAGACCACCCCGCGCGCGGCAAAGCCGAGCTTGGCGAGCAGCGTCGCATTCGCATCCGAAATCATGATCGCCCCTTTGTTACGGGGGCATAACGGCGCGGGGGTCGCGACGTTCCTGTGGAGGGCGGCGGAGAGTGTGGTTGTCGGCTGCTTCCTTTCGAACAAACAACATTTGTCTCCCCGCGAAGGCGGGGATCCAGACTGGGCTCCCGCCTTCGCGGGAGAACAAGGACGGGCATGGTGCCGTGGTTATCGAGGGCTGCGGGGCTTAGGGTTTGAGACGGCTGCGAGTGCGCCTTCCGGGCCTACAAAAGCGATCATCACGCTCGTCGTTCAACATCGCAGATGGCTACGATCCTCCCCCGTCAGGGGGAGGTGGCAGGCTCTTGCCTGACGGAGGGGGAGGTAGGGGATAACCTCTGTTCCGTGTCCTCCCCCACCGTCGCCTACGGCGCCACCTCCCCCTGGCGGGGGAGGATCGCAGGTTGGCGTTTGCAAATGTACCGCGGGTGACCGCGCAAAAGGGTCACGCTCACCGGTCGGCGGATCTCCCGCTCCCTAAGGGAGAGGAAAGGGCCCCGCGCCGTCTTCGCTGTGGGAAGGTCAGGGTGGGGTTATTGCAAGGGCTTGTCGGCACCATCGAGTCTCGCGCCGTCGAGCGTTGCTTCGATCCGTGCCTTTACCGCCGCTTCCGCCGCCTTCTCCGCCGCCGTCCGCCCGAACACCCGCCGGTTCTGATCCGCCCGCACCGCAGCCTCGGCCCGAGCCCGCTGCTTTCGCGCAAGCCGCAGGTTGATCACCTCACCCACGCGCGCCGCTCACGCGATGAACCGGTCCTTCAGCGCCAGCATTGCCAGCGCTGCGTTCGCCGCGCCGCCGCCCTTGTCGCCTTCGGTCGGACGCGCCCGCGTGAGCGCTTGCGCCTCATTCTCGGTCGTCAGGATGCCGTTGCCGATCGGCAGCCCATCCATCGTCAGTTGCATGATCCCGCGTGCGCTTTCGCCCGCGACGATCTCGAAATGATAGGTCTCGCCGCGGATCACGACGCCGAGCGCGACATACGCGTCGAACGTCTCGCTCTCCGCCGCCAGCGCGATCGCGCCCGGAACTTCGAGCGCGCCCGGTACGGTGATCGTCTCGTGCGTGTGGCCGGCGGCTTCGATCGCCGCCTTAGCACCATCGACGAGAAGGTCGTTCAGATGGTCGTAGAAGCGCGCTTCGACGATGAGGAGATGGGCCATTAGTTGGAGCTTTCTTCGGTATCCAGGGATGCGATCCGCCGTTCGCCGACGATCGACAGGCCATAGCCGTCGAGTCCGACCAGCGTGTGGTGCGTGTTGGTGATCAGCACCATGTCGTGGACGCCGAGTTCTGTCAGGATCATCGCACCGACGCCGTAGTCGCGCAGTTCCTCCATGTCCGGGGTGATCTCCGCGCCGGCCTTCTTCATCACCGCCGACGTGAAGGTGTTGCTGCGGGGCCGGTTGATGACGACGATCACGCCCGCGCCCTCGTCCGCGATCATCTGCATCGAGCGCGCGAGGATACGGCCGCGATCGCCCGATTCGCCGAAGATATCCGCAAACGGCGACAGTGCGTGCATGCGGACGAGCGTCGGCGTGGCGGGATCGATCTTGCCCTTCACGAGCGCGACCTGCTCGGTGCCGGTCGCCTTGTTCCAGAACGTCAGCGCGGTCCAGTCGCCGCCCCATTCGGACGTAAACTTCGCTTCGGCGCGCTTCTCGACGAGGTGATCGTAGCGGCGGCGGTAGGCGATCAGGTCGCGGATCGTGCCGATCTTGACGTTGTGGAACTGTGCGAAGGTGACGAGGTCGTCCATCCGCGCCATCGTGCCGTCCTCGTTCATGATCTCGCAGATCACGCCTGAGGGGTTGAGCCCGGCAAGCCGCGCGACGTCGACCGCCGCTTCGGTATGGCCGGCGCGGATCAGCACGCCGCCGTCGCGCGCGACCAGCGGGAAGACGTGGCCGGGGGTGACGATGTCCGACTTGCCCTTGGTCGCATCGACCGCGACCGCGATGGTGCGTGCGCGATCCGCCGCGGAGATGCCGGTGGTGACGCCCTCGAGCGCCTCGATCGAGACGGTGAACGCGGTCTCGTGTCGGGTGCCGTTGTTGCGGCTCATCAGTTCGAGCCCGAGTTCCTCGGTGCGGTCGCGGGTCAGCGCGAGGCAGATCAGGCCACGGCCGTATTTGGCCATGAAGTTGATCTTTTCCGGCGTCGCCATCTGCGCGGGGATGACGAGGTCGCCCTCGTTCTCGCGATCCTCGTCGTCGACCAGGATGAACATCCGGCCGTTGCGCGCTTCGTTGATGATCTCTTCGGGGCTGGAGAGATACCCGTGCTTGAGGCGCGACAGTTCGGCGGTGGCGTCAGCGGGCAGAGGCACGGTAATGCTCCATTCTTTGGAGGTAGCGGGCGAGGACGTCGATCTCGATGTTGACCGATTGTTCCACGTGGATCGTTCCGAGCGTCGTGACCGCCCAGGTATGCGGGATGATGTTGAGGCCGAACTCGACCTCCCCGTCGATGTCGCGAACGCTGTTCACCGTGAGCGAGACGCCATCAACTGTTACCGAGCCCTTGGGCGCGATGAACGGCGCGATGTCGGCGCCGGCGCGGATCGTGACGCGGTGCGAGCCGCCTTCCTCGCTCAGTGCGACAACGGTGCCGAGACCATCGACATGGCCCGTGACGATGTGGCCGCCGAGCTCGTCGCCGAGCTTCATCGCGCGTTCGAGATTGAACTTACGCCCCTCGGTCCACTGGTCCTTGGCGGTGCGGCTGATCGTCTCGCCGGAGACGTCGACCGCGAACCAGCTCGGCCCCTTGTCGACGACGGTCAGGCAGACTCCCGAGCAGGAGATCGACGCGCCGAGATCGACGGTCGCGGTATCATAAGCGGTGCTGACGACCACGCGCGTGTCGCCTGGCGACTCCACGCGCGTAACGGTGCCTATGTCGGTGACGATTCCGGTAAACATTATGCCTCGTTTCGTTCGCGCTCGTAGACCTCGAGCCGGTCTATGCCAAGTTGCCGCGCATCGACGTGTGTCCAGCGTTGGTGCGCTTCGGCCAGGTCGGTGAGGCCGATGTCGCGGAGTGCGGGCTTGCCGCCGCCGATCAGGATCGGGGCGCGGTAGAGGAGGAGACGGTCGACCAAGTCCGCGGACAGGAACGCCGACGCTACGGCCGCGCCGCCTTCGACGAGGATGTGGTCGATGTTGGGCAGGGTGGCGATGGCGGAAGGGGAGGGGATGACCGTCCAGCCGGACATGTCGTGAATGGCCGAGGATAAAAGAACGCGCTTCGGTGCGCGGTCTTCCAAACCCGGCAACCGCACGTCGAGTCGCGGTGCATCTGCCTCATACGTTCCACGTCCAACGAGAATCGCTCCGTGCCGACTCCGTTCGAGATGCGCGTGGGCACGGGCTTGCGGACCGGTAATCCAGCGACTCGATCCGTCCGCCATCGCGATGCAGCCGTCGAGAGAGGTTGCGAGCTTCAGGGTGACGTGGGGGCGGCCGAGCGCCTGCTGCGTCAGGAACCCCGCCATCGAACGGCGGGCCTCGTCCGAGCGAGTGCCGCGGGTTACGGCGATGCCTGCCGTCTGAAGCCGGGTAAACCCTTGGCCGGCCGTACGAGCGTCGGGATCTTCGAGAGCGGCGACGACTCGCGCGACACCAGCTTCGATCAGCAGGTCGCTGCAGGCTGGCCCGCGTGACGATCGGTGCGCGCAGGGCTCGAGCGTGACGTAGGCGGTGGCACCTCGCGCTTTCCCACCAGCCTGGGCCAGCGCCATCGCCTCTGCATGCGGACGCCCGCCCGCCTGCGTCCAGCCGCGCCCGACGACGCAGCCGTCGCGCACGATCAAGCAGCCGACATTGGGGTTGGGCGCCGTCCTGCCGCGGCCGCGCTCGGCGAGCGTCAGTGCAGCCCCCATCCAGCGCAAGTCGGTCAGATTCCCATCGCCTTGAGCTTGTCGTCGAGGCGCTTGAACGAGGCGCGCTGTGCGTCCTCGCGAGCCTTCTGCTCGGCGAGCGCCTTGGCCTTGATCGGCGCGTCGATCTTCTGCTGTGCGACGATCTGCGCATCGGTGCGATCCGCGGGCCATTGCTCGACATAGATGATCTTCGGGCGGTATTCCTTCTCGACGTACGAGTCCTTCATGAACGCGTAGATCAGGAAGCTGGTGACGCCGAGCGCGGCCACGAGAAAGATGAGCTCGTACGGCCGGCGCTGGCTGAGGAAAAGCCGCAGGTCGCGATAGGCGACGATCGGCGTGAAACGACTGAAAAAGCCCATGCGCGCCAAGATAGGGGTGCGGAGCCGGCTAGGCCAGCCCCGCACCCCTAGCTTTGGTTTGTGCGGCTTTAGTTCTGGAGCACGAAGGTCAGCGCCATCGACCGCCATGCCTCGACCGGAACGCCGTCGCGCGTCGCCGGCTTGAACCGCCACTTCGCCAGCGCCCGGTCTAGCGTCGCGCGGTAGAAGGTATCGGTGGTCGCGCTGACCCGCTCGACCTGCTTCACCCGACCGTCGGTGCCGACGAGCACGCGCACGACGACTCGACCCTCGCGTTCGGCGCGGCGCTCCTCCGACGGATAGCTCGGCTGGAAGTCGGCGGCATAGCGTGGGTCGATGCCGGGCTGGACGAACACCGGTGCGGGCTTTGGCGGATCGACCGCGACGGTGCCTGTTCCGGTGCCTTCGACTCCGATCGGCGGCGTGTAGGGGAGCGGATCGGGGGCGACCGTGAAGCCGTCGGTTTGCGGTATCTGCACTATTGTGATCGGCGCATCAGGACGCGGGGCGGGGCGCGGTTGCTGGCGGATCAGCGGGTCTGTGGGTGGCACCGGTTCGGGCGGCGGCGGCGGGGTGTACGGCACATAGGTTATGAGCGGTTTGTCGGGCACGAACGGCCGCACGTTAGGCGCCGCGAAGAACAACGTTCCGATCACCGCGCAGTTGATAGCCAGCGCGACGCCGAGGCTCCCGGGATTGAATCCGCCCGTCCGGTTTGGTCGATCCGCGTACATTTTCCGTCTCCCCTGATTCTCCTCGAGGATGGCGGCGAGATAGGTACCGCCGGTTGGGATGGTACATCATTACATTTTCGGAGCAAGGGGTTTGGGGGTGGTGCGTCGGGCACAAGATGGTCCGTGAAGATCATGGCACGCGAATTACGGGGTGGACGAGCGCTGCTACCGCCGTCACGATGAGTCTTTTAGGAGAATAGGCATGGAAGACATCAAGGCCGGAGATGTAGTTGTACTGAAGTCCGGTAGTCGGGCCATGACTGTGCAATGGATCGGAAACGACAATACTTGCGGCGTGGTATGGGCGGACCGCGAAGGTGTCCATCATACAGCCAATTATAACGTAGCGGCCATCAAGAAGGATGCTTAATCGAACGCCAACGCCACTCGCGCGCCGCATTCACAAAATATAAGCGGGCCACGGAAGCTCTTTCGGCGGTCTTGTCGTCGTAGACATTTTCATCACGCGCGGCATTCTCTCAAATGCTGTCAAAGGACGTTTGTTGCCACCTGCTCGCGGGTTGGCTCGCCCCTTCTTGTTCTCCCGCGAAGGCGGGAGCCCAGGCTGGGCTCCCGCCTTCGCGGGAGAACATGCTTGGGACGGAACGACGTTCGGAACCGCGAGATCAGCGCGCCGCCAACCGCTCCAAAGCCCGCTCGCGCCCGATCAGCGGGAGGAGCGCCGCCATGTCCGGCCCATGATCGCGGCCGGTCAGCGCGCGCCGCAACGGCAGGAACAATGCCTTCCCCTTGCGCCCGGTCTCCGTCTTCAACCGCGCGGTCAGCGCGTGCCAGGGATCGCTCGACCAATCGATCTCCCCCGCCGCCGCCAGCGCCTGATCGAGATACTCTGCCTCCACGTCACCTTCGACCGCGATCGGCCCCTCGATCACGCCCCACCAGTCCGCCGCATCGGCCAGCGTCACCATGTTCGGCCGCACCGCCTCCCACGCCGCCACATCCATGCCCTGAGGCAAGCGCTCGGCCACCGCCTCGAACGGCAGCGCATGCAAAATCCGCGCGTTCAACGCTGCCAGTTCCGCCTCGTCGAACCGCGCCGGCGCTCTTCCGAACCGCGCAAAGTCGAACCCCGCGATCAGCGGCGCGGCGTCGGCGATCGGCTCGACCGGGTCGCTCGTCCCGATCCGCGCCAGCAGCGCGCGGACGGCCTGCGGCTCGATCCCGACCTCGCGGAAATGATCGACGCCGAGCGATCCGAGTCGCTTCGACAGCTTGCCCTCCGCCCCCGTCAGCAGAGCCTCATGTGCAAACCGCGGCGGCGTCACGCCGAGCGCTGCGAACATCTGCAGCTGGAGCGCGGTGTTCGACACGTGATCCTCGCCGCGCACGACGTGCGTCACGCCCATCTCGGCATCGTCGATCGCCGATGGCAGCATATACAGCCACGATCCGTCGGCACGCCGGATGACCGGATCGCTCATCGTCTTCGCCTCGAAATGCGCCGCGCCGCGGATCAGGTCGTCCCACGCGATCGCCGAGTCGTGATCGAGCTTGAACCGCCAATGCGGCTGCACGCCGTTCGCCTCCAGCTTAGCGCGCGCATCCTCGTCCAGTGCCAGCGCCGCGCGATCATAGATCGGCGGCAAGCCGCGCCCGGCTTGGATCTTCCGCTTCAGGTCGAGCTCCTGCGTCGTCTCGTACGCGGGATACACATGCCCGCTCGCGACCAGCGCCGCGAACCGCGCCTCGTACAGCGCGAACCGTGCCGACTGCCGCTCTTCTGCATCGGGCGTCATCCCGAGCCAGTCGAGATCGGCGCGGATCGCGTCGACGAAGCGCTCTTCGCTACGTTCGGGATCGGTATCGTCGATCCGCAGCACGAACTTGCCGCCATTGGCCCGCGCGAACATCCAGTTGTGGAGCGCGGTGCGGATGTTGCCGACGTGCAGCCGGCCGGTGGGCGAGGGGGCGAAACGGGTGATTACGGTCATCCCGCTGCTGTACGGAGCGCCGCGGCGACGGGCAAACCCTTCCACCAACGGAAAGCTGCGCCTAAGGGGTGCGGAATATCGAGCGGGAAATAGCTTCATGAAACTGATGACCGGCAATTCGAACCTGCCGCTGGCGCAGGAAATCTCGGCCTATCTCGAGATCCCGCTGACCGACGTCAGCGTGCGGCGCTTCGCCGACGAGGAGGTCTTCGTCGAGATCAACGAGAACGTCCGCGGCGAGGATGTGTTCGTGATCCAGTCGACCGGCTATCCCGCCAACGACAACCTCATGGAATTGCTGATCATGATCGACGCGCTGAAGCGTGCGTCGGCGCGCCGCATCACCGCGGTGATCCCGTACATGGGTTACGCGCGGCAGGACCGGAAGCCGGGCCCGCGCACGCCGATCTCGGCCAAGCTGGTCGCCAACCTTATCACCGTCGCGGGCGCGAACCGCGTGCTGTCGGTCGATCTGCATGCCGGCCAGATCCAGGGCTTCTTCGATATCCCGACAGACAATCTTTACGCCGCACCGGTGATGTCGGCGGATATCCTGGCGCGGTTCAAGGGCAAGAATTTGATGGTCGTGTCGCCCGACGTCGGCGGCGTGGTCCGTGCGCGCGTGCTCGCCAAACGACTCGACAACGCCCCGCTCGCGATCGTCGACAAGCGCCGCGAACGCGCGGGCGAGTCAGAGGTGATGAACATCATCGGCGAAGTCGAGGGGCGGTTCTGCATCCTGATCGACGATATCGTCGATTCGGCGGGGACGCTCTGCAATGCGGCGGCGGCGTTGAAGGAAGCCGGTGCCGAGGACGTCGTGGCGTATGTCACGCACGGCGTGCTGTCGGGCGGCGCGGTGGCGCGAGTCGAGGGCTCGGAGCTGCGCGAATTGGTGATCACCGACTCGATCGGCAATCACGACGTCATCAAGGGCGCGCACGGCAAGATCCGTCATCTCCAGATCGCGCCGCTGCTCGGCGAGGCGATCAAGCGGATCGCGGATGAGACGAGCGTGTCGAGTTTGTTCGACTGAAGACGGACGCAGGCGCGGCAACGTCCGCGCCGGTGCTCGATAGCAGCGTCCGGATCGGCCGGCGGTTCGGGAACACCGAACCGACCGACAGCAGCTTTGCCGACGTGGCGCTACCGTTCGCAGTAAAACATATTGAAGCAAGTTACGGTCGGCAAAGCCGCCGTCGGATGGGTTCGCTAGGGCGACCCACCGGCCGAGCCTGCGATTGCACACAGCTACGCTCGCGCACCGGCGCGGGCGTAGCCGCGCCTATCGCTGGCTCAGCGCCACGATGTGATCGAACACCGCAGGATGCAGCGGCTTGGCGAATGCGCAGCCATATTTGAACTTGTCGCGCCATGCGACCACCGCTTCGAGTGCCGCCAGACCCGGCAGCGTCAGCCACACCACGGTCCCCGGCCACAGCGTAAAGCTCGTTTCCGCACGAAAGCCCGAAAGCGACAGGTCGGTAACCTCGATCTCGAATCGCGTCTGGCCCCGATCGCGCAGATGCGCACGCATCTTGACGGCCTTGCGTAGCGCCTGACGGAGTTCCTCGCCCTTCGGTTCGGCGGGAGGGATGGGGACGGGCTGTGTCATGTCCGGGACACTGCTCCCCAAGTTGTTACTATTCTCCAAACGCCCTACGATTCGGCAGCTTGGGATGCAGCCGCCCGCGGCCGGGCCGGCGCGCGAATCCCCGCACGCGATCGCCGCTTGAGTTCGGCCTTCAGATCCTCGGGCTTGGGCGCGACTAGAAAGCCGAAGCTGACATTGCCGTCCTTCGTCTCGACGACATGGTGCAGCCGGTGTGCCTGGACGATCCGCTTCATGTATTTCGACTTGGGCAGATACCGGGTCGGAATGCGCTGGTGCACGATCACGTCGTGAAATCCGAAATAGATCGCGCCATACGCCGCGATGCCCGCCCCGATCCACGCGAACCCCGGCCACCAGCCGAGCTGCACGCCGCCGAGCAGCAGCACGAACGACGGCACCGCGAAGATCGCCGCGTACAGGTCGTTCAATTCCCAATTGCCGTGCCGCGCGCGGTGGTGACTCTCATGCAGGAACCAGCCGAAACCATGCATGACCCAGCGGTGCGCGGCATAGGCGAACGCCTCCATGCCAATCACGGTGCCGATAAACAGGAGGATGCCGAGCCATAACGCCATCCGTTGCATATAGGCGCGGCATGGCGTCACGGCAAAAGGCGAATTGTCCTAGTGAAAACATAGCGTAATCAGCTGCAATAGCGCCCTATTGCGAACGAGACGCAAGTGCATATGCCTTAAGGGTGGATTTGCTGGCCGCCCTGTGCTTTACGCCCAACCAATTCCCGAGTTTCCTAAAAATTGCGTGGAGCCTTCCCGATGAACATCCATGAATACCAGGCCAAGGAACTGCTGGCCAAGTTCGGCGTCCCCGTCCCCGCCGGTTTCGCGGCGCTGACCGTCGAGGAGGCCGTCGAGGCCTCGAAGAAGCTTCCCGGACCGCTCTATGTCGTCAAGGCGCAGATCCATGCCGGCGGCCGCGGCAAGGGCAAGTTCGTCGAGCTCGGCCCCGACGCCAAGGGCGGCGTCCGCCTCGCCAAGACCGAGGACGAGGTTCGCGCGGCAGCGGCCGACATGCTCGGCAACACGCTCGTCACGATCCAGACGGGTGACGCGGGCAAGCAGGTCAACCGCCTGTACGTCACCGACGGCGTCGACATCGACAAGGAATTCTACCTCGCGCTGACGCTCAACCGCACCACCGGCCGGGTCATGATGGTCGTCTCGACCGAAGGCGGCATGGACATCGAAGCCGTCGCGCACGACACGCCCGAGAAGATCCAGTCGATCGACATTGACCAGGCGACCGGCTTCATGCCGCATCACGGCCGCGCCGTTGCCGCCGCGCTGAAGCTGACCGGCGATCTCGCCAAGCAGGCCGCGAACACCGCGTCTAAGCTGTATGACGCGTTCATGGGCACCGATGCCGAGCAGATCGAGATCAACCCGCTCGCGGTCACCAACGACGGCAAGCTGATGGTGCTCGACGCGAAGGTCGCGTTCGACGGCAACGCGCTGTTCCGCCACAAGGACCTGCTCGAACTGCGCGACGAGACCGAGGAAGATCCCGCCGAGCTCGAAGCGTCGAAGTACGACCTCGCCTACATCAAGCTCGACGGCGACATCGGCTGCATGGTCAACGGCGCCGGCCTGGCGATGGCGACGATGGACATCATCAAGCTGAACGGCATGTTCCCGGCCAACTTCCTCGACGTCGGCGGCGGCGCCAACAAGGAGAAGGTGACGGCGGCGTTCAAGATCATCCTCGCCGATCCGACGGTGAAGGGCATCCTGGTCAACATCTTCGGCGGCATCATGAAGTGCGACATCATCGCCGACGGCATCGTCGCCGCGGCGAAGGAAGTGAACCTGTCGGTGCCGCTCGTCGTCCGCCTCGAGGGTACGAATGTCGAGAAGGGCAAGGAGATCCTGGCTAATTCGGGTCTCGCGATCGTTCCGGCGAACGACCTTGGCGACGCCGCGAAGAAGATCGTCGCTGAGGTGCAGAAGGTCGCGGCGTAACCGCCCGGTCTTTCGCATACTGACTTCGCGAAAAACGGGGCTCGGACGGAAACGTCCGGGCCCTTTTTCGTTGGATTCTACGACGCACTTCACGATCCTCCCCCGCCAGGGGGAGGTGTCGCCGAAGGTGACGGAGGGGGAGGATACGGAACAGACGTTTCGCTTACCTCCCCCTCCGTCTGGCAAGTGCCAGCCACCTCCCCCTGGCGGGGGAGGATTCGCAGGAATTACGACTCGACCGCCGGGCACACCGCCATGACGCTACGGCAAGGCGATGTTTCCATACCGGACTTGCGAAAACGGCTCGAAACAGCCATCTGTCCGGCCAACGCCGGTTGGCGAAACGAATAGATTCACCTTGGAAGGAATCCCGATGAAGGTGCTGGTGCCGGTCAAGCGCGTGCTTGACTACAACGTGAAGCCTCGCGTGAAGGCGGACGGAACGGGCGTCGATCTGGCGAACGTCAAGATGAGCATGAACCCGTTCGACGAGATCGCAGTCGAAGAAGCGATCCGCCTTAAAGACAAGGGCGTGACCGAGATCGTCGTCGTCTCGATCGGCGAGCAGAAAAGCCAGGAAACGCTGCGGACCGCGCTCGCAATGGGTGCCGACCGCGCGATCCTCGTCGTCAGCGAGACCAAGGTCGAACCGCTCGGCGTCGCCAAGATTCTCGCCAAGATCGTCGAGGAAGAAAAGCCCGACATGGTGATCCTCGGCAAGCAGGCGATCGACGACGACAACAACCAGACCGGGCAGATGCTCGCCGGCCTCCTGAACTGGGGCCAGGGCACGTTCGCGTCGAAGGTCGAGATCGCCGACGGCTCGGTCAACGTGACGCGCGAAGTCGATGGCGGCGCCGAGACGGACACGCTGAAGTTGCCTGCGATCATCACCACCGATCTTCGCCTCAACGAGCCGCGCTATGCGTCGCTGCCGAACATCATGAAGGCGAAGTCGAAGCCGATGGCGCAGAAGACGCCGGCCGATTTCGGCGTCGACGTGACGCCACGCCTGACCACGCTGAAGGTGGTCGAGCCCGCCAAGCGCTCGGCCGGGATCAAGGTCGCCGATGTCGACGCGCTGGTCGGCAAGCTCAAGGAAATGGGAGTCGCCAAGTGAAGACGCTCGTCTGGGTCGAACATGACGGTCTGGCCGTCAAGGATGCCACGCTGTCGGCGGTCACCGCGGCAAGCCAGCTTGGTGAAGTCCATCTGCTGGTCGTTGGTCAGGGCGTCGACGGCGTCGCCGCAGCAGCCGCCAAGATCGCTGGCGTCGGCAAGGTGCACGTCGCGGACGATGCCGCGTTCGCCCATGCGCTCGCCGAGAACGTCGCGCCGCTGATCGTCGAGCTGATGGGTACGCACGATGCGTTCGTCGCGCCGTCGACCACGCACGGCAAGAACATCGCCCCTCGCGTGGCCGCGTTGCTCGACGTCATGCAGATCAGCGACATCCTGTCGGTCGAGAGCGAAGACACGTTCACGCGCCCGATCTACGCTGGCAACGCGATCGCGACGGTCCAATCGACTGACGCGAAGAAGGTCATCACCGTTCGCGGCACGGCGTTCGCCAAGGCCGCGACCGAAGGTGGCTCGGGTGAGATCGAAGCGGTCGCCTCGACCGGCGACAAGGGTCTGTCGACCTTTGCGGGTTCGGAGATCGCCAAGAACGAGCGTCCCGAACTGACCAGCGCGAAGATCATCGTCTCGGGCGGCCGTGCGCTCGGCTCGGGCGAGCAGTTCCACGCGATGATCGATCCGCTTGCCGACAAGCTCGGCGCGGGAGTCGGTGCCTCGCGCGCTGCGGTCGACGCAGGGTATGCGCCAAACGACTATCAGGTCGGCCAGACCGGCAAGATCGTCGCTCCGGAAGTGTATGTCGCGGTTGGTATCTCGGGCGCGATCCAGCATCTCGCCGGGATGAAGGACTCGAAGGTCATCATCGCGATCAACAAGGACGAAGACGCGCCGATTTTCCAGGTCGCGGACATCGGCTTGGTCGGCGATCTGTTCAAGATCGTGCCGGAGTTGACGGGGAAGCTGTAGGCGAATGCTGTTGCGCAAGGCGAGGCCTAGCGCAACAGCAAGCCCGGCCGGCGGCGCCATAGCGCCGACCGACGACGCGGGATTTACTCCCGCGTCGCGCGCCACGAACGGGCGGTGTGACTTCGGTCGCGTCGCCCGTTCTCGTGTCGGCCGAACGTACAGGTCTGCCGACGTCGAACCGATACGCTTACAAAACGAAGTCTATTTCACCCAAAGTGACCACCACCCCGGCGCAGGCCGGGGACCAATTGGGAAACGGAGGTAACGGTGCACGGTCCTTCGTCACATCGACCTTTCCACTTGGACCCCGGCCTGCGCCGGGGAGGTGAATCTGTCGAAGCGGGATAAGTACCGAACACGTCCGGAGTACCGAGATCGTTCTCGCGCCCTCACGCGCAGTTGTCGCCCACCGCCCCTCTCCCCAACTACCCAGCATGTACGGCGTCCACCAGAATCCGCGCGACCGCCTGATATCAGCCGCCGGCGCTGCGCTGCTCTGCGCCGTCATCGGTTACGCGCTGATCCTCGGTCTTGGAGTCAGCATCCCCACGGCTATCCCCGATGCCCTCAAGACTTTCGCCGTCGGCCCCACACCACCGCCACCGTCGCCCGAAAAGATCGTCCCCCGCCCCGCGAAAAGCCACCGCCCCGAAGGCGCAGCGTCCCCCGCGAACCTCCGCTCGAAGGCGACCGAACTCGTCGTTCCCGAACCGATCGTCCCGCCGCTCGTGCCGCCACCACCCGTCATCGCGACGCTCAAACCCGGCCCCGGTAGCAACGCCACCTCGGGCGCTGCACCCCTCCCGGGCCCCGGCACCGGCGCAGGCGGCGAAGGGAATGGCACAGGCAGCGGCCGCTCCGGGAATGGCGACGGCGATGGCGGCGACGAGACCCCGCCCCGCCTCCTCAAGGGACGCTTCAAGAACAAGGATTTCCCCAATGCCGAGGCGGTGATCGGCGCAGGTGGGATCGTCGGCGTTCGCTACACCGTCGAAACCGACGGCAGCGTCACGCACTGCAGTGTAACGCGCTCCAGCGGCAACGCGGTGCTCGACGCGACCACCTGCCGGCTGATCGAACTGCGCTTCCGCTACCGGCCTTGGCTCGATGCCGCCGGCCGCCCGGTGCGCTCAACCGTTGTCCACAACCAGGAATGGGTGAATCAGCTCGGTCCGCCATCACGCGGTAACTGAAGCCTACCGCCCCAGCCGCCCGCCACTAAGCACCCGCGCCACGGCTGGTGAAGCCGCCATCAATCCCCGCCCAAGGACGACCGTAGCCCCGAGCACTAGCAATGGCTGCACCAGCAGGTACGCCGGATGCAGCCCTGCTCCCAGCGCGCCGGTAGCCAGCCCGATCACCGGCCCGAACAGCCACAACAGCACCAGATGATCGCAGAACGCGAGAAACCCATAGCGCTCGATTCCGCGCAACCGATCCGCAATGCGGCTTCCCGCCAGTGCCCATGCCAGCCGCCAGAACAGCACCGCCGAGGCCAATAGAAACAGTATGTCGAACGTCGCCATCACATGCGGATGCGCGTCGAAGAAGACGTTCCCAAGCAACGCTGTCCAGAGCCGCGGCGCTATCAGCACCACGAACGGCAGCGCGCAAAGGACTATCGGCCACCCCGCGACCCTTTCCGCCACGCCAAAGCGTCGCGCGGCGATCCCGGCGGTGAAGAACAGCAGGATCTGCGGTCGCAACAGCAGCGGAACATGCACCCCGGACACGCTCCACACGACCGCGATCGAAGCGACCACTGCCAGCCAGATACTCGACCCGCGTACCAGAATCGGCGCGAGCATCATGCAGACGAAGAGATCACGCAAGAACGGCATCTGCACGTTGATGTCGTTCGCGTGGACGAGCGGCACGAGCTCGTTCAGCGTCCAGCCGATGCTCGACGGCGTCGGCGCCTTCAGATCGCCGAACGTCGCCGCCGCCCCTACCAGCAGGATCGCGATCGCATTCCACAGCAGCATCGGCAGCAGGATCGTCCGCGCCTTGCCGAGCAGGAACGGGCCGTAATCCTGGCGCGTCGCGGTCGAGACCACCAGCCAGCCAGATATCATCCCGAGCAGCGGCACCGCGCTGCGCCCGAACATCTCGCCCAGCACGGTACGAAGAACCGCCTGCCAACTGAAGGCGACCGCCGCGAGTTCTTCCGCGGTCCGCCCGGTCCAGGCATGGACATAGACGATCCCCATGATGCCGATCAGCCGCGCGATCGCTATCGCGGTGGAGATGCGGCTGTCCGCCTTGCGCGCGGGTTCGACCGTTACCCTGTGCACTTCCGACCCTCATCTCACGTTCGGCAAGCGCCTTAGCCGGCTTGTCGCACGCGAACACCTCCTTCAGGATGGAGCGGACGCTACGGGGGACCAAGACATGATCGCCGCATTCCTGCTGATGGCCGCGCAGGCTAGCCCCGACGCGGCCCTATCACGCCGCGTAGAGCACGTGCTGGAGCGCAGCCCGGTGATCGACGGGCATAACGACCTCGCCTGGGAAATCCGCGACCTGCACGACGCGAAGGTCGAGGCGGTCGATCTTTCCATCGACACCGCGCGGTTGCCGAACCCGCTCCAAACCGACATTCCTCGGCTACGGAAGGGGCATGTCGGCGGGCAGTTCTGGTCGGTCTACATTCCGGCCGACGCCCCGCGCGCGGTCGAGATGACGCTGGAGGAAATCGATATCGTCCGCCGCTTCGTCGCCGCGAACCCGGCGACGTTCGAACTCGCCACCACCGCAGCCGACATCCGGCGGATCGAAAAGGCCGGGCGGATCGCGTCGCTGATCGGCGTCGAGGGCGGGCACCAGATCGACGGGCGCCTCTCGGTGCTGCGGCAATATCGTGCGCTAGGTGTGGCGTACATGACGCTAACGCATGGCAAGAGCCTGAACTGGGCGGACAGTTCGACCGACGCGCCGCGCGCGAACGGGCTCAGCGATTTCGGACGGCAGGTGGTCGCCGAGATGAACCGGATTGGCATGATCGTCGACGTGTCGCATGTCTCCGACGTGACGATGGCGGCGGCTTTGGCGGCGACCAAGGCACCGGTGATCGCCTCGCACTCGAGTGCGCGCGCGATCGCCGACGCTCCGCGCAACATCCCCGACGACCTGCTCCGCGCGATCGGCGCGAACGGGGGCGTGGTGATGGTGAACTTTTACCCGTCGTTCCTGTCGGCCACATGGCGCGCCTGGGACGTCGCGCGCTCGGCCTATGCCAAAAGCGTTGGCGTGCCAGCGGGGGCGTACGGCGCGAAATCGCCTGCGCCCTTGGTGGCTTGGGACGCCGTCCATCCGGAGCCGCAGGTCACCGCCGCGACGGTCGCCGATCATGTCGAGCACATCGCGAAGATCGCCGGTCATGATCATGTCGGGATCGGCGGCGATTTCGACGGAATCCAGGGGACCGGGCCGATCGGGCTGAAGGGTGTCGACGGCTATCCGCTGCTGTTTGCGGAACTGGCGCGGCGGGGGTGGAGCGACGGCGATCTGGCGAAGCTGTCCGGCGGCAACGTCCTCCGCGTCATGGAACGGGTCGAAGCGGTCGCGAAGGGGATGGCGGGTATGCCGCCAATCGACGCAATGGACGTGGCGTCGCGGTAGAGCGAGTTCCTGCCATAGGATAATCGTCATCCCCGCGCAGGCGGGGATCCATATTCTCAAGCGCGCGCGATCCTATCGTGAGGCCAGCCAATATGGGTTCCCGCCTCCGCGGGAATGACGGGTATGAGGCTGTGCTGCCGGGTAATACTGACCAGATGACACCCCGCCTCACGGATCCGGCATCCGTTGCGGCACTGGCGGCTCGACGACTAGCGGTGGCACGCCACGCAGCACCAGCCCGATCACCAGCGCCGCCATCCCCAGCAGCAGGCAGAATGCCGTCACCCCCGGCCATCCGGCATGCGTCCAGGCGAACCCGCCGGCCGATCCGAGCACGCTCGAGCCCATATAATAGAAGAACAGGTAGAACGCCGCCGCCTGCCCGCGCGAACCCTGCGCACGCCTGCCGACCCAGGCACTCGCGATCGAATGCGCGCCGAAGAAGCCGATGGTCACCACCGCGATCCCTGCGATCACCAGGACCAGCGGTGTCATCGCGGTCAGGGCGACGCCGGCGATCAACAGCACGACGGGTATCCAGAAGACCTTTCGCCGCCCGAGTCGTCCGGCGAGCGTGCCGAATTTCGCCGAACTGACCGATCCGAGCACGTAGAGCAGGAACACACCGCCGACCGCCGCCTGGCTGAGGCTATAGGGCGGACTCATCAACCGGAAGCCGGCATAGTTATAGATCGTGACGAACACGCCCATGAGCAGGAAGGCCTCGAGATACAGCAGCGGCATCGCGCGGTCGGTGAACAGCGATCCGGCACTCCGCAGCAGCCCCCCCGGCCGTCCGACGCTTGGCGTGAAATTGCGCGAGGGCGGCGCGAGCCGGCGGAACGCCTCCGCCATCGCAAGGCCTGCGATCCCGACCGCGGCGAGCGCCCAGCGCCAGCCTTCGAGGTCGGCGACGATACTCACGACCAGCCGACCGGCCATCCCGCCCAGCGCACTGCCGGCGATGTATAGCCCCATCGCCGCGCCGACTGCGCCCGCATCGACCTCCTCGGCGACATAGGCCATCGCCACCGCCGGCACGCCCGCGAGCGCGACGCCGGTCAGGAAACGCAGCACCAGCAACCCGCTCCACCCCGGCACGATTGCCGCCGCCAAGGTCAGCGCGCCCGCCGCGAACATCGCCGCGATCATCAGCGGACGTCGGCCGACGCGGTCGGAGACAAACCCCGCGAACAGGATGCCGATCGCCAGCGGCCCGGTCGCGAGCGATACCGCCAGCGACGCAGCCTCCGCGGTCAGGCTGTATTGCGCGGCAAACAGCGGCAGCAACGGCTGCACCGAATACAGCAGCGAGAAGGTCGAGAACCCCGCGAACAGCATCGCCAGCGTCAGCCGGCGGTAGGCGGGCGTGCCAAGCGCAATCGGCACCTCAGAAGCCACTCAAGAAACCCGCGACGTTGTGGCCGAGCGCGTCGACCGCGTATCCGCCCTCCATGACAATGACAGTCGGCCACTCGCGGGCCGCGATGTCAGCGGCCAGCACGGCATAGTCGGGCGTGGTCAGCTTGAAGTGCGAGATCGGATCGCCCTCCCATGTGTCCGCGCCGAAGCTGACGACCAGCAGGCCGGGACCGAACGCGGCGATCGCGTCGAGCGCGGTGGTCTGTGCGGCGCGGAAGGCACCGACCTGCGTGCCGTGTGGCAACGGAAGGTTCAACGTGGCGCCGAGTCCTTCGCCTTCGCCCGTTTCGTCGGCGTGGCCCCAGTAGAAGGGGTAGTCGGTCTTGGGATCGGCATGGACCGAGGCGTAGAACACGTCGCCTCTCGTGTAGAAGATATCCTGCGTGCCGTTGCCGTGGTGATAGTCGATATCGAGGATCGCGACGCGGTCGACACCGGCATCGCGCGCGGCCTGCGCGGCGATCGCGGCGGTGTTGAGGTGGCAATATCCGCCGCAATAATCCGCGCCGGCGTGATGGCCGGGCGGGCGACACAGCGCGAACGCGGCGCGGTCGCCGTCGAGTACCGCGTGCGTCGCGGCGAGCGCGGACTGTGCGCTGCCGTAAGAGGCGGCCCAGGTCTGCGGCGTGATCGGCGTAGTCGCGTCGAAGCTGTGTGCGCCGATCAGCGCATCGATCCGGGTGAGGTCGAGCGGCCGGCGGCCGCGGATCGGGAAGGTGTAGGGGATCGCATCGCCCTCTCGCCCCGCTTCCTGCCAAAGCCGGGCCGCGTCCTTCAGGAAGGTGAGGTACGGCGCGGGGTGGACGGCCAGGATTGGCGCCTCGCCGCGATCCTTGGGCACTTCGACCGAACCCAGCGCGCGCAGGATCGCATCGACGCGCGCGGGCATCTCCGCATAGGCCGTGAATGCGCCGTTGTGCAGTTCCCACGCTGGTGCATGGGTGCGCTGGGCCTCGTCGAAGAACAGTCGCATCGTTGCTCCTTGGTGCGCGGTCACGAGGGAAGAACCGACCGATCGCCCTATGGGTCCTACCGGGTCGCGCGCGTTCGGCAAATTCGAGCGCCTAGAACAGCGCGAGTTGCCGATCGTCGTCGCCGTTCAGCAACCAGCGGCCGATCACGTCGTGGCGCGTTCGGCCGACATGGCTGTGGACCAGCACGAACGCGTCCGCGGTCCAGCCGATCGGCGCGATCGCTTGCGTGAACGGCGCGCCGTCGCGGTAGCCGAGCGTCATGTGCGGGCTGAACCTGTAGCCTTTGCGGGCGCGCAACCCTGCTGCTTCGCGCGCCACTGCGATCCGCTGATGCAATGCGGCGAGCGAGGCGTTCTTGTGGCGTGGACGCAGCGCGATGGATCGATCGCTGCCGATCGCCGTGTCGAACTGGAGCGCGAACGGCGCTGCTTCGACTGCGTCGCCGATCGCTTTCAGGTCGCGTTCCAGCGCGGTCGAGACGCGATCATGGTCGTCGAGGATGTCGATCGTGACGTGGAGATGCTCGGGGCGCAGTTTCTGCTCGGGGCCGTCGAACCACGCCGCCGCCTGGGTGATCCGGCGTGCGAGCGGGAGCGGCGGGCGGAGTGCGAAGAACAGGCGATGACGGGCGATCGGTCGATGAAACATGCCGGTTTCCGAATCGGGGGAGGCGAGCTTGTTGCTAATATGTTCCGCTGCTATCGTCTAGTTGGCGCGAGAGATCGGACGACTCAAATACCACCCCGGCGAATGCCGGGGCCCAATTGGAAAGATCAGGGTAACGACACGCTGCGCCCCGTTAAGCGCGTATCCCAATTGGGCCCCGGCCTCCGCCGGGGTGGATCTGTCTGCCAGGGCACAGATTTACCGCGCCAACGCCTCCGCGATCAGCTTCCGGGAGTTCTCCACCCCGTACAAGGCGATAAAGCTCCCCATCCGCGGCCCCTGCTCGGAGCCGAGCAGCGTCTCGTACAGAGCCTTGAACCAGTCGCGCAGGTTCTCGAACCCGCCGGTCTTGCCGATCTCGTAGACGATGTTCTGGATATCCTCCGCGCTCGCCTCCGCCGGTAGCGCCGCGAGTTCCGCGTCCAGCCGCTCCAGCGCCGTGATCTCGACACCCTCGGGCGCACGGCGCTTCAACGTCGGCGCGACGAAATCGCGGCTATACGCCAGCGCATAGCCGATCAGCCGGTCGAGCTCGGGGTGTTTAGCCGCCGACGCATCGGGCACGTAGTTCGCCAGATAGCCCCAGACCTGCTCCTTGCTCGCGTCGCCCATTACCCCGACGAGGTTGAGCAGCAATCCGAACGTCACCGGCAGTTCGCCGGTCGGCAGCTTGCCGTCGTGGATGTGATGGACCGGATTGCCGAGCTTCTGCTTCAGATCCTGGCCTGCATAATTGCCGCGGAACTGCCAATATTCGTCCACCGCGCGCGGGATCACGCCCATGTGGAGCGACTTCGCCTTCTTCGGCTCGCGATACGCGTAGAAGGCGAGGCTCTCCTCGGGGCCATAGGTCAGCCACTGTTCGAGGCTGAGCCCATTGCCCTTCGACTTCGAAATCTTCTCGCCATTCTCGTCGAGGAACATCTCGTAGTTGAAGCCTTCGGGTGGGCGCCCGCCGAGCACGCGTGCGATCTTCGACGACTGGGTGACCGAATCGATCAGGTCCTTGCCCGCCATTTCGTAATCGACGCCGAGTGCGACCCAGCGCATCGCCCAGTCGACCTTCCACTGGAGCTTGGCCTTGCCGCCGAGCACCGACTGCTCGATCCGCTGGCCCTCGTCCTCGAACGCGATCAGCCCTGCTTCGGGATCGATCACCTCGATAGGCACCTGCAACACGATCCCGCTGGTTGGCGAGATGGGCAACACCGGCGAATAGGTCGCGCGACGCTCGGCCCGAAGCGTCGGCAGCATCACGTCCTGGATACCTTGGAAGTGGCGGAGTACGCCCTTCAGCGCCTCGTCGAAGCGGCCAGACGTGTAGTATTCGGTGGACGAGGCGAACTCGTAGTCGAAACCGTAGCGGTCCAGGAATTCGCGCAGGATCGCGTTGTTGTGTGCGGCAAAGCTGGAGTGCGTGCCGAACGGATCGGGGATCTGCGTCAGCGGCTTGCCGAGATGCTCGCGCAGCATGTCGCCATTGGGGACGTTGTCCGGCACTTTCCGCAGGCCGTCCATGTCGTCCGAAAACGCGATCAGCCGCGTCGGCGTATCGCTCAGCGCGTGGAAGGCGTTGCGCACCATGGTCGTGCGGAGGACTTCGTTGAACGTGCCGATGTGCGGCAGGCCCGACGGTCCGTAGCCCGTCTCGAACAGCACCGGATCGCCCGACTTGCCGTTCGGATACCGCTTGAGGAGTTTGCGCGCCTCCTCGTACGGCCAGGCTTTGGACTCGAGGGCGGCGGTGCGGAGTTCGTCGGTCATGATGCATCGCGACTAGCGCGTGCATTCGTCTCCGTCACCCCCACCGCCGCATGCTATCAGCGGCAACGATCCTTCGCGGTGATCGTCCGGTCGATCGCACGGCCACCAAGTGCGCCTGCTGCACCGCCGGCCAGCGTGCCGAGCAGGCCACCACCCACTGCATTGCCGAGCACCGCGCCGCCGACGCCGCCTGCGACTAGGCCGGTCGTGCCGCTCGAATGACGGCAGCGCTTTGCGCGGTAGCGACGGTCATGGCCGCGATACTCACGCTTCGAGCGTGCCTCGGCCTTGCCCGTGGGGATCACGGCGGCGGCCGGGATTGCGAGCGAGAGCGCGCTCAGCGCCATGAGAAACTTCCGCATGATGATCGTCCCTGTTGATGTAGATAAAGTTCGGTATCGGTGATTGCGCAACGCATGCGCTTCATGTCGGTTGCGTAACAGGCCGGAGTCGGCGGCGTTGTTTGCACTTAGACGGTCGGCGGTGGCGCTTTCTTCGGGACGCCAACCTCAAATACGCGCGTTGACAGCACAAAAGGTTGCCCTTTCGTTCCCCGTCACGCAAGGTCGCACGGTGCTTCGCTATCCTGCCCTCCACGCCAGCCACGCCGGCATCTGGATCGCGAACGCCGAGGGTGCGCGTCCGATCGGGCGGGGCGAGGCGATCCGGATCGCGGCCGATACGCCGGTCATCATGCTCAACGCGCCGCTGGTCGGTCAGCGGCTGGGCTATCCCGATCTGTCGGGGCTGGATTTGCTCGAACTCTATGCGTTCCTCCGCCCCGCGCAGTTCGCGGTGCCGACGCCGAAGGGAATCGCGCGGGTTACCGGGCTGGACGTGCCGACCGAGGATGCGGAGGTCGCACCGTTTCTGCTGCGCGCGGCGGAGGCGATGCTGGCGCTCACCGGTGGCGACTGGCCGGAACGGGAGGGCGCGTGGACCGCGGCGCAATCGCTGTTTCGCCTGCGCTGGCCCTGGGCGCCGGTGGTTGCGGAGTGGCTGAAGAAGCCTTCGGTCAACGAACGCTGGCTGTTCTCGTCACTCCCCGAATGGGAGGAGCACGCGCCGCGACCCGCCCCACGTACCGTCACGATCGAGCCCGGCGATGCCGAGGCGCGGCTCGTCGACCTCACCGGTCACGGTGCCGAGGAACGTCCCGGCCAGCGCGCCTATGCCGGTGCCGCCACTGCCGCGTTCGCGCCGCGCGCGATGCGCGACACGCCCAATCTGGTGCTCGCCGAGGCGGGGACCGGGATCGGCAAGACGCTAGGCTATCTCGCCCCCGCGTCGCTCTGGGCAGAGAAGGCGGGCGGCGCGGTGTGGATCTCGACCTACACCAAGACGCTGCAACGCCAGCTCGGCCAGGAAACCGCACGGCTTTATCCCGACGCCGCGATCCGGAAAGCCAAGGTCGTCACAAGGAAAGGCCGCGAGAATTACCTTTGCCTGCTCAACCTGGAGGACGCGCTGCAAGGTGGGTTCGCGGGGCGTGCGGCGATCCTCGCGCACCTCGTCGCGCGCTGGGCGGCGTATAGTGCGGACGGCGACATGGTCGGCGGCGATCTGCCCGGCTGGCTGCCGACCTTGTTCCGCCGCAACGGCTCGACCGCGCTGACCGACCGGCGTGGCGAGTGCGTGTACGCCGGCTGCCCGCATTACCGGAAATGCTTCATCGAACGCGCCGCCCGTGCCTCGTCCGATGCCGACATCGTCATCGCCAACCACGCGCTGGTGATGGTCAACGCCGCGAGAGGGCGCGAACTCGCCACCCGGCCGACACGCTACGTGTTCGATGAGGGGCACCACATCTTCGACGCCGCCGATTCGATGTTCGCGACCGCGCTGACCGGCGCCGAGACGATCGAACTGCGGCGCTGGATCCTCGGCCCCGAATCGAGCGGTCGCGGTCGGCGGCGGGGGCTCGCCGCACGCCTGTCGGATCTCGCCAGCTATGACGAACAGGGGGCAAGGGCGATCTCCGATGCGGTGACCGCGGCGGGGGCGCTGGCGTCCGACGGCTGGCTGCAACGCCTCGGCGAGGGTGCGCCGTTTGGGCCGATCGAGACGCTGCTCGCCGCCGTCCGTGGGCTCACCTACGCGCGGGCCGAGCAACCGGGCGACGCGGGCTATGGGCTGGAGACCGAACTCGCCGAACCCGACGCGACATTAATCGAGGCCGCCGCGCCTGCCGCCGCGGCCCTCGACGCGCTCGTTCGTCCGCTCGTGACGCTCGGCCGCCGTCTCGAAGCGGTGCTCGCCGAAGCGCCCGACTGGATGGACGCGCCCGCCAGAGCCCGAGTCGAGGGCGCGATCGCCTCGATCGGCTGGCGCGCGGAGACGGTGGCGTCGTGGCTGTCGCTGCTCGCGAGGGTCGGCGGACCGGTCGATGGCGATTTCGTCGACTGGCTCGCGGTCGATCGAATCGAGGGCCGCGAGTTCGACATCGGGTTGCACCGGCACTGGCTCGACCCGACCCGGCCGTTCGCGGAGATCGTCCTGAAGCCCGCGCATGGTGCGCTCGTGACCTCGGCCACGCTGACGGGCGGGGGCGACTGGGAAGTGGCCGAAGCCCGCACCGGCGCGCCGCATCTGCTGCGCCCGGCCGCCCGGTTCGAGGCGAAGAGTCCGTTCGACTACACGCGTCAGGCAGAAGTCCTGATCGTCACCGACGTGAAGCGCGGCGATATCGGCGCGCTCGCCAACGCCTATGCGCAGCTGATCGTCGCCAGCCGCGGCGGCACGCTCGGGCTGTTCACCGCGATCCGACGGTTGCGCGGCGTGCATGGCCGCATCGCCGATCGACTCGCGCGCGAAGGCCTGCCGCTCCACGCGCAGCACGTCGATCCGATCGACACCGGCACCTTGGTCGATATTTTCCGTGATGATCCAGGGGCGTCGTTGCTCGGCACCGATGCACTCCGCGACGGCGTCGACGTTCCCGGCGAGTCGCTGCGACTCGTGGTGATGGAGGGGGTGCCTTGGGCGAAACCCTCGGTGCTTCACGCCGCGCGGCGTCTGGCCGGTGGTGGTTCGGCGTATGACGACCGGCTGGTCCGCGCACGGCTCGCGCAGGCGTTCGGCCGGCTGATCCGGCGCGCGGACGATTCCGGCGTGTTCGTGATGCTGTCCGCGGCGATGCCGTCGCGGCTGCTCAGCGCGTTCCCGCCGGGCGTGCCGATCGCTCGCGTAACGCTCGAAGAAGCGGTGGCCCGAGTCGCGAGCCGGCTTTCCTCACGGGCTGCGGTAGGGCATGAAAGCCGCGAACCGGCTTGAGGATTGCCATGAAGACGTTGACGCTGTTGCGCCACGCCAAGTCCGGCTGGGACGATCCGGTCGCGCGCGATTTCGACCGCCCGCTCAACGCCAAGGGCAAGCGCGCCGCGGCGATGGTCGGTCGGCATATGCGATCACTGGGATTGGCGTTCGATCATGCGATCGCCTCGCCCGCGGTGCGCGTGTCGGAGACGCTGGAGCAGATCGAATCGGGTTATGGGCGGACGATCGCGCCGGACTTGGATCGGCGGGTGTATCTGGCTTCGGCGGCGACGTTGCTCGACGTGGTGCATGGGTTCCCGGCCGAGGCGGCGAGCGCGCTGCTGGTCGGGCACAATCCGGGGTTGGAGGACCTTGTCCTGCTGCTGGTTGCGGATGGGGCCGATCCGCTGCGCGATGCGGTCGAGGACAAGTATCCGACGGCCAGTATTGCGGAGCTTCAGTTCGAAGCGACCGAATGGGCCGACATCGCGTCAGGAACAGCTCGCCTGACTCGCTTTATCCGCCCTCGCGACCTCGATCCGACCTTGGGCCCAGACGCGGACTAAAGCTTGTTTCCTCGCGAAGGCGGGGATCCAGTCTGGGCACCCGCCTTCGCGAGTGAACACAGGGTCGGGAGATTGCCGCTCCTCCAACTTCGCACCACCCCGAAGGCCGGGGCCCAATCGGAGAGGTGGTTGTAACGGCGGACCGCCCTACCTCACTATCAGCCCCCAATTGGGCCCCGGCCTTCGCCGGGGTGGTGCAGGTTTCTGGTAAGCTAATCTCGAACAAGCCCGAGACCGCGCCACCGCTCAGCTCTTACCCGCCATCCGCGCCTTCAGATCCGAGAACGCATTCGCCGGGCGGAACTCGTCCTCGCTGATCACCCCTGCCGCTGCCAGCACCGCCGCGGCGTTGGGGCCCCTCGGGAACGGGTCGATCGCGAGCGCCAGCGTATCCGCCGCCGCTTCGCCCAAGTCGATCGTGCCGCCTTCGATCGCGACCATGTCGAGCGCGTCGCCGGACAGTTCGACCTCGTCACCCTCGGCGATCAGCTGTTCGACGAACAGCAGCGCGACCGGCTCGTCGATCTGCGTATCGAGTGGCTCGTCGGTCACCGAACACGCCTGCACGCCCGCGCCCGTCACGCGGCCCTTCACGACGATGCCGCTGTCGGTACGCTTGATCCCGAAGCGCGCTTCGAGTCGCGCTATCGAGACCATCGCGAAACGCTTCGCCAGTGCCGCGCGCTCGTCTTCGCTGGCGGCGATCTCGACGATCCGTTCGCGCTCGCCGATCGTGTCGAGGCGTTCGGGACGGCTGAACTCGGGCTTCACGGCAATTCTCCAGATAACAGTTTCGGTAGTGGCATGGCGGCCAGCCCAGCATGAAACGCCGTCACCGACTCGCGGACATGCGCGAGTGCGGCTTCGCTCGGCGTGACGCCCCGGTACAGGTTGCGCACCAGCGCCGGTGCGATGTCGCCCGCCGCCAGACCGTCGCGATACGCGCCGAGGCGCCCGCCGAGCATGCTCATCATCTTGCCGATATGCTTGCCGACGATGATGTCGCCGATCCCGATCTCGCGAAGCTGACCGTCCATGTCGTCGACGAAGCGTTCCGCCAGCCGTGCCGCAGGTTCGCCGCCCGCCGGCTCCGCCTCGAGCCGCAGCATCGTGACCGCGAGCAGCGTCGCGATCATGTCGAACCGGCCGTCGACCGTGTCCGGCACCGCGCCCGCCAGATACCAATGCTCGGCACGGGCCCGGCCGACCACGGCGTTATACAGCGGCAATGCCTCGTCCGGCTTCTCGCCGAGCAGTCTTCCGAACCAGCCCAATCCGTCGTCCTTCAGGTCGTACCTGCGCTTCGGCTTGTTTGCCCGCGCAACCTCGCATATCGAGGCGATCGGCGGCCGATGCAAATGCGTGGGACTCGTCACGTGTTTTCGCGTGCCCCGGTTGGGAGTTTATATGAGCGTGTTTTCCGCCCGTACGGGTCTCGCCGCAGCACTTGCGGTTGCCGCATTGGCCAGTGGGGGCTGCACCCAGCTGCGCTCGCACCAGGGCTATGTGGTCGATACGGATCTCGTCAACTCGGTTCAGCCGGGCGTCGACAACCGTCAGTCGGTCCTGGCGACGCTGGGCAAACCGACGCTCGCCGGGCAGTTCGACCAGGGCGACTGGTATTATCTCGCGCGCGACAGCCGCAACCTCGCGTTCCGCAATCCGCGCCCGAACGCACAGATCACGTTGCAGATCAGCTTCGATCAGAAGGGCACCGTCACCGCGATCCGTCGCGGCGGGCTCGATCAGGTCGCCTCGATCAAGCCGTACGGCAAGAAGACGCCGACGCTTGGTCGCGAGCGCGGTTTCTTCCAGGATCTGTTCGGCAACATCGGTACGGTTGGCGCAGCAGGTGCCGGCGGCGGCGGCAGCAACACGGGCGGTGGCGGCCGCGACCGACCTTAGTCCGAGAGCTACGATAGCCTAGACCGGGGTCTAGGCCGCACCGCATGCCATGCAGCGGTGCGGCCAGGCCGGGCATCGTCGGCACTGATCCCGAAAGGGGGGTGGGATCCCCGACGTAACGTTCGCCGACACGGATTGTTCGGGCGATCGAGGCGTTCTTGCAAAAATCGTGAAACATCCGATTCTGATCCGACTGAATCCGAAACGGACGTAAACCTGCTGTACGCCACCCGTGGGGGTGGAGCGTGACCGAGTCGCTGTGGGTGATCGATGCATTCGCACGCGAGACGCTATTGTTCGCCAGCGTTGGGCTCTTCATCGGTGGCGTCGATGACCTGCTGGTCGACCTGCTTTTTCTCGTCCAGCGGTTGCGGCAAGGCAGACGACGTCGCCTAAATCTCGCGACGTTGCCGCTGCCGCGCAGCAGCGGGCGGATCGCGGTGTTCGTCGCTGCCTGGGACGAGGCCGCGGTGATCGGCGGGATGCTGTCGACCGCACTCGATCGCTACGACCATGATGATTACCGTATTTATGTCGGCGTTTATCCCAATGATCGCAGAACGATCGATGCCGCGGCATTGATTGCCGAGCGGGACCCGCGAATTCGTATCGTGATCGGCCCGCGCGACGGGCCGACAACCAAGGCCGACTGTCTCAATACGGTGTGGCATGCTCTGCGCCGCGACGATGCGCGCGAAACCGTTCCGACCAAGGCTATCGTACTACATGACGCCGAAGACGTCGTGCATGCGCAGGAATTGCGCGTTTTCGACAGCCTGATCGACCATTACGAGGTGGTCCAGCTTCCGGTCCTGCCGCTGGTCCATCGTGGCTCGCGGCTCGTCTCGGGGCATTACGCCGACGAATTTGCCGAATCTCACGCGAAGCAGATCGTCGTGCGGACTGCGGTCGGGGCGGGGATGCCGCTTGCAGGCACGGGGTGTGCGATCGCACCCGAGGTCCTTGCGATGATCGCGCAGGCGCGGGGTGGAGATCCGTTCGATGCGTCCAGCCTGACCGAGGATTACGAACTCGGATTACGGCTTGCCGAACTCGGAGCACGCGGGATCTTCGCGCGCGTTGCGGCGGACGATGCAGGTATGGTGGTCGCGGTCCGCGCCTATTTCCCCGGCACGATGCGCGAATCGATCCGTCAGAAGACACGCTGGATGACCGGTATCGCACTTGCCGGCTGGGACCGGACCGGGTGGGCGAAACCGCGTGCGTTGGCCGATCACTGGATGCGGATGCGCGACCGGCGGGCCCCGCTCGCGGTTGTGGTCCTCGCCGTCGCATATGTCGCATTGCCGCTATGGGTGATGTCGCTCGCGGCCCACTGGCTATTGGCCCAGCCGGCCCCGTATACGTGGGGGCCCCATCCTGCCGCGTTCGGGTTGCTGCTTGCCAACGGCGTGCTGCTCGCATGGCGTCTCGCACTTCGCATGCTGTTCACGGCGCGTAGCTACGGTCTGCGCGAGGCGCTGTGGTCTTTGCCGCGGTTTTTCGTTGGAAACTTCGTCTCTCTGGTCGCGGCGCCAAATGCGGTGCTGCGCTATATCGGCATGCTGCGCGGCGCGGCGCCGGTATGGGACAAGACGCGCCATGAGTTTCCCGATTTGTCCCCGGAAACGCCAACCAGCCTGGAATGCGAAGCCGCTGACAAGGGATGACCGGCGGGCGGCCCTTACGCTTTCTGGCGCTGTCCTTAGGAGGCTGGGTGATGATCCGGGTGGCATTGCTGTTGCCGGAGGTCGCCTCCCTCCCCGCATCCGAAGTCATCCCGCGGGTCATAGAAGAGCTGGTTCCGCAGGTCGCCGCAGCGGCTCTTCGCCGACCCCGTTCAACGTCGATGATCGCATTGGTCGCGCATGGCGTCAGGCCGAGACGCAGGTTGGTCGCCCCCAGGCCGCTACGGCCGGCGATCACCGGACCAGAGCCTTCGATCGCCGCGGCCGTTCGGGTTCGCGTTGGGGTTCGCGATCACGCGCACGCGCGGACCGACGCGATCCCGTCACCGGTCGCGCCTCCGGTCGTCGCCAGGGGGACCAGTCGCCTGAGCGGAAGCGTGTGGATGTTGGCGCGCGGCGGGCCTGCCGGCACCGTGTCGGGCGGGCAGCTCGGTGCATCGCAGGGTGGCTTGCGGGTGGTCTACGCGCTCGGCAACCGCCGCCGGTTCGCGGTGGTCGCACGGGTCGCCACGCCGCTCCAGGGCAAAGGGCGCGAAGCTGCGGTCGGGATCGAATGGCAACCGACCCGTTTGCCGATCCGCCTCGTCGCCGAACAGCGTTTCGTGCTCGACGGGGGGCGTGGGGGACCGACGCTGGGCGTGATCGCGGGCTATGGCCCGTCCGATATCGCTCCGGGAGTCCGTGTCGAAGCCTATGGGCAGGCCGGCGGAATCGTGCGCGACAGGATCGAAGGTTTCGTCGATGCGTCCGCGCGACTGACGCATCCGCTCGGCAAGGTTGCGGGTGCGGGCGTCGACATCGGTGTCGGCGCGTGGGGGAGTGCGCAACGTGATGCCAGCCGGTTCGACATCGGCCCGTCGATCATCGCGACACTGCCGGTCGCGGGCAAGACCCTGCGTCTGACGCTCGACTGGCGAGAGCGAATCGCCGGTGACGCGCGTCCGGGTTCGGGACCTGCGCTCTCGATCGGCAGCGACTTCTGACGCATCCCGTAGCGCACGGAGGGAGTGACCATCGTCTAACCAACGCCCCCAATCCAGTCTGCGCGCGTCGAGCCTAGCCCCGCGCGCGCAATCCAGTGTAACGCTGCGGCCGTGGATCTGTATCTCCCCGTCGCCAACCTGTCGGTCAACGCGCTCGTCATCATCCTGCTCGGCGGGGGCGTCGGGCTGTTGTCGGGCATGTTCGGGGTCGGCGGCGGCTTTCTGACGACGCCGCTGCTGATCGTCTACGGCATTCCGCCGACCGTCGCCGCCGCCTCGTCCGCGAGCCAGGTGACCGGCGCCAGCGTATCGGGCGTGTTCGCGCATTTCCGCCGCAAGGGCGTCGATACCAAGATGGGCGGTGTGCTCGTCGCGGGCGGCATCCTCGGTTCGTTCTTCGGTGCCTGGCTGTTCCGGCTGCTCCAGCAGAGCGGCCAGATCGATACGGTGATCGCGATCGTCTATGTCGTCATGCTCGGCTCGATCGGCGGCCTGATGGCCAAGGAATCGATCGGCACGATCGGTCGCGCGCGCACCGGGCGCCCTCCCAAGGCGCGCAAACGCCGCCATCATCCGCTCGTCGCGGCACTACCGCTGCGCACGCGGTTCTACGCCTCCGGGCTCTACATCTCACCGCTCGCGCCGCTGTTGCTCGGCTTCTTCACCGGTATCCTGACGATCCTGCTCGGCATCGGCGGCGGCTTCATCCTCGTCCCCGCGATGATCTATCTGCTCGGCATGGCGACGTCCGTCGTCGTCGGGACCTCGCTGTTCCAGACGCTGTTCGTGACCGCCGTCGCGACGATGGTCCACGCGACCACCACCAAGGCGGTCGACATCGTCCTTGCCGGACTGCTCCTGCTGGGCTCGGTGGTCGGCGCACAGATCGGCGCGCGGTTCGCGACTAAGTTCCGCCCCGAATATCTCCGCCTTGCGCTGGCCGTGATGGTGCTGCTGGTCGGCGCACGCATCCTGCTCGGGCTGGTCTGGCGGCCCGAGGAAATCTTCTCGGTCACGCTCTCGTGAGGCGCGCGCGCTGGCTCGTCCTGCTTGCGCCGTTGCTGATGGCGCAGGCGAAGCCGGTGCTCGTCCCCGACGTGTCGCAGCGCAATATCGAGATCGCCTACAGCTTCACCGGTGCCGAGCTCCTCCTGTTCGGCGCGATCCTCTATCCCGGCGGGCGGTTGCCGAGCGACGAGCATCCGACCGATGTCGTCGTCGTCGTGAAGGGCCCGACCCAGTCGATCCTGATGCGCGAGAAGGAGAAGGTCGCGGGCATCTGGGTCAACGCGTCACGCCTGCGCTATCGCTCGGCCCCCAGTTTCTACGCGATCGCCTCGTCCAAGCCGATCGACCGCCTCGTCGACGATCGGACGAGGGCGATCTACGAACTCGGGCTCGACAGTCTGCAATTGTCGCCCGCGTCCAGCGCGCCGGTCGACACGCAGGACCGTTTCCAGAAGGGCTTGGTCGATCTCAAGCGCCGCGCCGGCCTGTATTACGAGGCGCCGCGCGCGGTCGAGATCACCGACGGTGTCCTCTACCGCGCACGTGTGTCGATCCCGGCGCGCGTGCCCGTCGGGCGCTTCACTGCGGAGACGTTCCTGATCCGCGACGGCCGCGTGCTGGCGGCGGCGGTGCGCGATATCGAGATCCGCAAATCGGGCTTCGAGCGCTTCGTCGCCCGCGCCGCGGAGCGATCGTCGGTGATCTACGGGCTGGTCGCGGTCGCACTGTCGGTGTTCCTCGGCTGGGCGGCAGGCTGGATCGCCCGAAGAGTGTAGCGCGCGTTCACCATCGTCACCGGATGTTTACGCCTTTGCGGGCACGGTCTTGGTGGAATGACTGGGGATCTTGCCGGAATGAGCCAAATGCCGGGATCAGACGCGTTTGCGCGCGCAATGCCGCTGGACGGCGGTCTGGCCAACGCGGATGCGGTTGCCACGCCGATCGGAGTCGTCTTCGCGATCGCCGGATCGAGCAGCCGCGTGCTGCTCGATCGCGCGTCGATCGGGGGGCTGTTCGACAATCCCGATCCCGTTGTCGCAGCCGCCGGCCAGGTCGGCAGCCAAGTGAAGATGCGGGTCGGTGGAACATGGCTGGTCGCCAATGTCCGCTCGCTGAAACTCGAGGATACGGCCGGCACCTGCATCGCCGCCGAGATCGATTTCCTGGGCGAGGGCGACGAGGAGAGACTCACCGGCAAGCTCTATCGCTTCCGTCGCGGCGTCACGCGGTATCCGATGCCGGGTTGCGAGGTGTTCCCGATTACCAGCGCCGATCTGGAACAGGTCTATGCCGCCGACGACCGCGTCAACATCACCGTCGGCACGGTGTATCCAACCGAGGACATCCGCGCGGCGCTGTACGTCGATGCGATGCTCGGCAAGCATTTCGCGCTCGTCGGATCGACCGGCACGGGCAAGTCGACCGGCGCTGCGCTGATCCTCCACCGGATCTGCGAACTCGCGCCGCAGGGCCACATCGTGATGATCGATCCGCACGGCGAATATGCCGCTGCGTTCAAGTCCAACGGCGCGATCTACGACGTGTCGAACCTGCAGATGCCGTATTGGCTGATGAACTTCGAGGAACATTGCGAGGTGTTCCTCACCAGCAGCGGCGCCGCGCGGCAGTTCGATGCCGACATTCTCGCCAAATGCCTGCTCGCCGCCAAGGCCAAGAGCCGGATCGGCCAGGAGATCGCCAAGCTCACCGTCGATGCGCCGATCCCGTATCTGCTCAGCGACCTGACCAACATCATCGGGCTCGAAATGGGCAAGATGGACCGCGCCGGCGACACCGCGCCCTATCTGCGGCTGAAGACCAAGATCGAAGAGATCAAGGCCGATCCGCGCTATGGCTTCATGTTCTCGGGCATGCTGGTCGCCGACACGATGGCGGGCTTCCTCGCCCGCATCTTCCGCCTGCCCGGCGACGGCAAGCCGATCTCGATCATCGACGTCTCGGGCGTGCCGTCGGAGATCACCGCGGTCGTCGTCGCGGTGCTGGCGCGGATGACGTTCGATTTCGCGATCTGGTCGCGCAACGAGCCGCAACGCCCGATCCTGCTCGTCTGCGAGGAGGCGCATCGCTATATCCCGGCAGGCGAGGCAACGAGCAGCGCGGTCGGGCGCATCCTCGGCCGGATCGCCAAGGAAGGCCGCAAATACGGCGTATCGCTGGGCCTGATTACGCAGCGCCCGTCGGACCTGGCGGAAGGCGTGCTGTCGCAGTGCGGAACGATCATCGCGATGCGCCTCAACAACGATCGCGACCAGGCGTTCGTCCGCGCGGCGATGCCGGAAGGCGCGCGCGGCTTCCTCGATTCGATCCCCGCGCTGCGCAATCGAGAGTGCATCATCTGCGGGGAGGGCGTGACGATCCCGATCCGGGTCAGCTTCGATCGGCTCGAGGAATCGAAGCGACCGGCGTCGAGCGATCCGCTGTTCTCCGAACTCTGGCGCGACGTCGGCGGCGAAGACCAGATCATCGGCCGCACCATCCAGCGATGGCGTGCCCAAGGGAAATAGCGGCGCACGATTGCGCGGGGATCATGCCGGTGGCGGACACCCCCGAGCAGGATCCCGTAGGCTATCAGCGGCTGGGCATCGTCACGCGCGTGGTTGCGATCGCGCCGAGCACCATCAGCGCACCCCCGAGATATAGGATGTTGCGCGGTTCGCCGCCCAGCAGCGAATGGTAGAACAGCGGCACGGTCAGGCTCTCGATGATCATCGGGATGACGATGAACATGTTGAAGATGCCCATATAGACGCCGTTGCGCTCGGGCGGGATCATGTCGATCAGCATGATGTACGGATTGCCCATCATGCTCGCCCAGCCGATGCCGATCCCCAGCATCGCCACGAACAGCGCCGCCTCGGTGCGCAGGCCGGGGATCGCCAGCATCGCCACGCCCGACGCGAGCAGGCACGCGGCGTGCGCGCTCTTCGCGCCCCAGCGGCGGGCGAGCGGGACCAGCGCGATCGCCGCAACGAACGCGACGGCGTTGTAGAAGGCACCGAGCTGGCCGACGGTGAGCACGGTATCGCGGAACGCTTCGCTCTTGGCATCCGACGTGCCGTGCAGCGAGCGTGCGACCGCGAAGGTGATGAACTGCCAATAGGCGAACATCGCATACCATTGGCACAGCATCGCCAGCGCCAGCTGCCGCATCGGCTTAGGCATCTCGACGAGCGCAGTCCTAAGGTCGCGGAGCGTGCCGCCGAGCGTCAGCGGTTCCTTCGCCAGCCGCGCCTGCTCTTCGGCGGGCAGCGGCAATTCGGGGACGCGGACGACCGACCAGACGATCGTCGCCAGCGACAGCACCGCGCCGATCAGGAACGCGATCCGCGTGATGTCGGGGATGCCGTTGCCATCCACGGCGTCCTTGTTGAAGCCGATCCACACCAGCAGCGACGGCGCCAGATACGACAGAGTCTGCGCGAGGCCGGTGAACGCGGATTGCGTCAGGAAGCCGGCGGCGCGCTGATCGTCGGGCAGGCGATCGCCGACATAGGCGCGGTAAGGCTCCATCGTCACGTTATTGGCCGCGTCGAGTACCCACAACAGGCTCGCCGCGACCCACAAGGTCGGGCTGTACGGCATGGCGAGCAGGCACAGGCTGCACAGTATCGCGCCGATCAGGAAATACGGCGTGCGACGGCCGATCCGGGTCGAGGTCCGGTCGCTCATCGCGCCGATCAGCGGCTGGATCAGCAGTCCGGTCATCGGCCCGGCGAGCCACAGCAGCGGTAGGCTCGCCTCGTCGGCGCCGAGATAGCCGTAGATCGGCGCCATGTTGGCCTGCTGCAGGCCGAACGAGAATTGCAGCCCGAGGAAGCCGAGGTTCATCTCGATCAGCCGCATCAGCGACAGGCGGGGTTTGGTCATGAGGCCGAGGTTCATTGTCATCGTGCCTTTTATACGCGCCCGTGAGGCGTGGACCGATCGATCCTCCCCCGCCAGGGGGAGGTGGCGCCGAAGGCGACGGAGGGGGAGGACACGAAACAGATGTGACCGCTTACCTCCCCCTCCGTCAGGCTATGCCTGCCACCTCCCCCTGGCGGGGGAGGATTGCGAAGGTGCAGGCTCACGCGGCCGGGCCTGCCCAGATGACGCCCCAGGGTTCGACAGTAAGGGTGGCATCGCACGGCTGTTCGGACAGGCGATCCTGCCAGCCTGCCAAGCCATCGACTTGCACCGCAGCGTCGGAGAAGTTCAGGTACACGCGGTCGCTGCCACAGCCGATTGCGAGCAGGGCAGGGGAGCCCGAAGTGAACGCAGTCGGCGAACCTGCACCGCCACTTGCGACCCGTGCCGTGCGCAACGATTCCAGATCGCCGCTGATCCGCATCGCCGCCGGACCGTCGAGCGCCGCCCAGTCCATCTCCGGCCGGTGCAGCCAGCGGCCTTCGTGCGCGCGTTCGGGATCGTCCAGATAGCCGGTGTCGTTCAACAGCCCAGCTTCGTCACCCATATAGGTCGTCGCCAGCCCGCCACTCGCGATCGACAGCGCGTTGAGCAAGGCGATCCGGCGGAACGCCATTTCGCGCGCATCGTCGTCCGTCGCCGCTTCGAGCCCGGCTAACGACGCCATCGTCCCGTTCGAGCCGTGCAGCACCGAACCGTCGGACTGGAACGGCGCACCGCGGGCCCAACTGCCGTCGCCGCCTTCGAGGAACCGCGCCGCCGTCTTCAGCCGCGCCACCGGATCCGGATCGATCCCGGCCAGGTCGCCGATCACTGCGCCCCAGCCGATATCGTCGTGACACCGCGCATAGCTCAGCCAGTTGGCACCGCGCGGCAGGCCACCGCTCGCCTCGACGATCGCATGGGGCAGGGTGGCGGACTGCTCGGCCAGCGCGACCCAGCCTGCGACCATCAGCGAATTGTTATAGACCAAGTGGCATTCGGGCTCGAACCCGCCATCCCAGTCTGCGCCCTCGTCGGCGCCGAAATACGGCGGCACGAGCGCGGTCGGGACGATCGCCTCAGCCTTCAGCAACGTCGCGGGCGCGACGATGTCGAGCGCGGCGCGGAGTGCCCGGACGATGAAATGCGCCTCGGGCCGGTTGCGGCAATCGGTGCCGATCTGCTTCCACAGGAACGCGATCGAATCGAGCCGGAACGCCTCGAAGCCATGGTTCGCCAGCCGCAGCATCGTATCGACGATTGCCAGCATCACCTCGGGATTGGACCAGTTCAGGTCCCACTGGAACGGGTAGAAGGTCGTCCAGACCTGCCCGTCCATTGCCGGCACGTTGGTGAAATTACCTGGCGCGGTCGTGGGGAACACCTCGGGGAGGGCGGCTTCGTAAGCCTGCGCATCATCCTCGCTCAGCACATGATAGAACGCCCGGTAGTGCGGATCGCCGGCCAAAGCCGCCTTCGCCCAGGCGTGATCGTCCGCCGTATGGTTCAGCGCGAGATCGACGCACAGGCTGATCCGCCCCTCGCGCAGCCGGGCCGCAAGCTGCTCGACCTCCGCCATCGTCCCCAGCCGAGGCTCGATCGCGAGATAGTCGGCGACCGCGAAGCCGCCGTCGCTGTCGCCCTCGCGCGCCTTCAGCAACGCGAGCAGATGCAGATAGCGGACCCCGAGCGATTCGAGATGGTCGACCCGGTCGATCAGCCTGCCGACCGTGCCGGCGAACCGATCGACATAGGTCGAATAGCCCAGCATGTCGGGTGCGACGAACCAGTCGGGATCGGCCAGCCGTGCATCGTCGAGCGCGACCATCGCCGCCGGCCGGTCGCTCGCCCGGTCGCGGAGGATCGTCTCCATCCGCGGCCAGAGCGTCGCCAGCCGATCGGTGCCGTACAGCCGTTCGAGCTGGCGTTTGAGAAGGGGGGTGAGCGCTTCAAGACGCCGTTCGGTGGAAGATACTGTCACGCTCACCCCCTCCGATCAGAAGCCGACGCGGACCGCGGCGGAGATCGTCCGGCCGGTGATCGAGCGTGCCCGGACGATGCCGTTGGTCGGGATCGCGCCTTCCTCGGCTTCGGTGATGCCCTTCACGTCGAACAGATTGTTGCCGTTGACCGACAGCGTGACGTTCTCCGCCGGACGGACCGACACGAACGCGTTGACCTGCGTGTAGCCGGGCATCTTCAGCACGTTGTTGTCCTGCGCGTAGCTGTCGGTGGTGCCGATCACGTTCGCGCCGACGGTCAGCCGCCCGACATCGACCTGCGGGGTCGCCTGGAAGATGAACTTGGCCTGGCGACGCGGGCGGTTGCCCTCGACCGCGGGGTTGAGCACGTCCTTGGTGATCTCGGCATCGGTGTAGGTGCCGCCCGCCGACAGCGAGAACGGTCCGCGTGCGATCCGGCCCTCGAGCTCGACGCCCTTGGCTTCATATTGGCGGTTGAAGAAGCGCTGCGTCGTCGCCTCGAAATTCTGCTCCTCGGTGCGCGCCCAGAAACCGGTGGCGTAGAGCGAGAGGCCGTTCTGGCGGAACTTGAAGCCGCCTTCGAGCTGGCGGACGAAATCGACTGCCGCGCCTTCGTCGGTCAGGCCGCCGGTGGTCGTGTTGATCGAGGGGCCGAACAGCAGGCGATCGGCATTGGCGCGACCGCCGCGGCTGTACCGGCCGAAGATCGCGGTGCTGTCGGTCAGGCGATAGTTCGCGCCGCCCGAATAGGACAGGTAGTCGTAATTGTAGTTGAGCGGCGAACGGACGTTGGGGATCACCGCGACCTGGCGCTCGGCGGCTGAAATCACGCCGTCGCCGTTGATGTCGAAGCTCGTGATGCCGCTGCCGAAGCCTGCACCGAGATCGGCGCCGGCAACGCTGCCGCGTGCCCGACCGAAATCGTAACGCAGCGAGCCGTCGATGTTGAAGCGGCCGATCTCCAGCCCGAGCTGCGCGAACGGTGCGTAGGTCGTGTAGTCGAGATCGTACGACCGGCGGCAGCAATTGCCGAAGCCATAGGCCGAATAGCCCGGCGTGCCGTTCTGCGTGACCGGAACGCCCGCGGCGGTGCGGATGTCGACCAGCTGCGAGCGACCGTCATCGGCGACGGTCTGGACGAACGAGTTCCATAGCCAGTCAGTCTTGATGTCCTGGCGCGAGGCGTAGAAGCCGCCGGTGATCGCCAGCGTTCCGGTACCCACCGGCACCGAGCCGTTGAGGCGGATGTCGTTGGTGATGTTGTTGAGGCTCTTCAGGTCGACGTCGAACAATACGACGTTCGCCAACAGGCCGTTGCCGTTGAGCGACGCCGGGTTCGCGATCCGCTGGCCGTTCTGCGAACCGCTAGCGTAGAACAGCTGCGCGCCTGCGCCACCGATGCCGTTGGCGATCGTCTGCGCCGAGCCGACGGCGGACGGGAAGGGCGAGGTGAAGCCGCCCGAGATATCCGAATAGCGGAACCGCTCGACGATGTTCCAGCCGTCGGCGACCGGGATCTGCGTCTCCAGACCGGCCGAATAGACGACGGGATGCTGGCCGTCGCGTATCGAGCGCGTGACGAGCTGGTTGTTACCGTCGAGCGTCTGCACGGTGCGGATGTCGCCGCTGTGCAGCGTGCCGTTGTTGATCGAGAAATTGGTGATGTTGCTGTAGGTCGGGTCGCTGTTCGTACCGCTCACCTGTACCGGGTTCGGGAGATAGCCGATCGCGCGGTCGTCGAGATACTTGCCGTACAGCCGGACATAGCCGCCATTGCCGAACGACTTGGTGATGTTCGCCTTGAACTGGCCGCCCTTGACGCCGTCATAGCCGACCTGTCGCTGGCCGTCGCCGATCCGGTAGAAGCCGCCGAAATGATAGGTCAGCGTGTCGGACAGCTTGCCGCCCTGGTCGAAATCGACGCGGAATTCGCGGTAGTCGAGCCCGCTGCTGAGCTGGAACGCGCCGCCTTCCTGCTCGCCGGTCTTCGAGATGAAGTTGATCACGCCGCCCGGCGAGTTCGACGCGAAGGTCGAGGCGGATCCGCCGCGCACCGACTCGACCGTCCGCACGTTGAAATCGGCGCGCAGGAAGATGTCGGCGTTGCCGAACGTGATGTCGCCGAATTCTAGGATCGGCAGGCCGTCCTCCTGCAACTGGAGGAACTTCGAGCCGCCCGATGCGACCGGGAGGCCGCGGACCGAGATATTCGCGTTGCCGTCACCGCCCGACGCCTCGACGCGGATGCCGGGGAGGTTGCGGAGGAGCTCGCCCGAGGTGCGGGGTGCGAGCTGGACCAGCGCATCCGAGGTGATCGAGCTGGTGGTGATCGAGGTGTTGAGCTTGTTCGTGCCGCGCGCGACCGCGGTCACGACGATGTCGTCCTGCGGCGCGTCTACGGGGGCAGAAGCGCCGGTAGCCGGGTCGACCTGCGGATCGGCTGTCTGCGCCGAAGCGATGGTTGTGAACGAAGCGGCGGCGATGCCAGCCAGCAAAACGTGACGTACTTTCATGCGATCCTCCCTGCGGGCTGGCTTTCTGTGAAGCCCAGAATCGCCTCCTACGCTTTCTGCAATCGATTGCAATAACCTTTCGCAATCGATTGCAGAAATCAGGCAGACTGACGTACGATGAGCGCGGGTGGTACGATCGCAGACTCGGCCGGTTCTCCGGCGATCCGCTTTAACAGGCGGTCGACCATCAATTCGGCACCGATCGCTAGGTCCTGACGGATCGTCGTCAGCGACGGCGAGGTGTGTGCGGCGAGCGTCACGTCATCATAGCCGACCACCGCGGTCGTGCCGGGAATGTCGACCCCCGCCTCGGCCAGCGCACGCAGCACGCTCATCGCCGCAACGTCCGATGCGGCGAAGATCGCGTCGGGCACGCGGCCTTTCGCGAGCCGCTCGGCCACGGCCGCATGCACCACTTCGGGCATCATCGGCGTCGCCAGTACTTCGCACGGCAGGTCTGCCTCGGCGGCGGCCGCGGCGAACCCGCCCAGCCGGTCCGCGAACTCGGGCGGGGCAGGATCGCCAACGAACAGGAACCGCTGCCGCCCCTGCGCGATCAGATGCTCGGCCGCCATCCGACCGCCCGCGACATTGTCAGACCCGATCGTCAAATGATGCTGGTCCGGGCGGTGCGCGCCCCACACGACCAGCGGAGGATAGCGTTGCGCGACTCGCTCGATCACGCCGAACTGGTCCGACTGGCCAACCAGCAAAAGCCCGTCGATCCGCCCGCTGTCGACCACGCGCTCCAGCCAGTCGTCGGCATCCGGAATGACCCGCGACAACAGGATGTCATACCCCCGCTCGACCAGCAGATCGGCGAGGAAGCCGAGCAGCGACAGGAAGAACGGATCGGTCAGATGCTGCGTCCGCGCGTGCCCGAGCGGCAGGACCAGGCCGATCGCCCCGGTGCTCTTCAGTCGCAGATTGCGCGCGAGCTGGTTGGGCCGCACGTCGTGCTCGCGCGCCAGGGCGAGGATCCGTGCCTGCGTCTTGGCATTGACCGAGCTATGCCCCGCCAGCGCACGCGATACGGTCGCGGTCGAAACGCCGGCGATCACGGCCAGGTCGGCCAGTTTCATTGCGATGGGAAAGTCCTCGTCGTCGCGATACGGACCTCCGTCGTACAGTCGACGTCAGCGGGCCGCAATTGCGTGCATCCGAAGTCTCCATACGCGGCCGCGTGTCCAAACATTGCAGCATGTCACACGAGTGTCGCGGATCATTCGCGGAAATGACGCGGACGACACCTAGTGGCGCCGACGTGGCAGCGGAGCCACCGGGGACCTTATTCCAATGCGCATCTTCAAGAGCCTGCTTCGGGCATCGACTTCGCTCATCCTAGCGTCGGCGGCGGTTGCGGTGCAGGCACAGGATCGCGTCGATGGAGTGAAGCCGGTCACTGCCGCCATGCCCGAGGGGACCAGCCAGACGGCTGACGGTACCGACGAAAACGGCGAGATCGTCGTCACCGGCAGCTACGCACGCAGCCTGCGCGCCGCGACCGAGACGAAGCGTCGCGCCGACTACGGCGTCGATTCGATCAGTTCGACCGACATCGGCAAGTTCCCGACGCAGAACGTCGCCGAGGCGCTGCAGATGATCCCCGGCGTCACGATTACGCGGCCGCGCGGCGAGGGGCTGTATGTCAGCGTCCGTGGCCTCGGGCCGCAGTTCCAGAGCACGCTGCTCAACGGCAGCACGGTCGCGCTGAACGACCTGATCGAGAATGGCGGCGCGAACGGTCGCCAGTTCCGCTTCGAGATGCTGCCCGCCGAATTCACCTCGAGCATCGACGTCGTCAAGACGCCCACCGCCAACATGACCGAAGGCGCGCTCGGCGGGAACATCGACGTCAAGACGTTCCACCCGCTCGACGTCGGCACCAAGACCACGGTCAACCTGCGCGGCACCTATACGAGCCAGACCGACAAGGTGAAGCCGAACGCGACGGTCATCACCAGCGCGACCAACGCCAGCGGCACGTTCGGCATCCTGGCGGGTGCGCAATATTGGCAAAAGGCGGTGCGCAACGATCGCTTCCTGAACTTCGGCTGGAACCTCAACAAGTTCACCGCGCCCGCGTCGGGCGGTCTCGCAACCGGGCTCTACACGCCGACCCGCACGCGGCCGACGATCGAGACCGAGGATCGCAAGCGGATCTCTGGCATGGTCTCCGCGCAATGGCGGCCGAGCCCCGAGTTTCTGACGACGCTCGACATCCTCGCGACCCGGCTGGACGTCGCCTATGACGAATTCGGCCTCGACATCTATCCCGACGACGCGAGCGTCGCGGGGCATCGCCCGGTCATCGTCCCCGGCAGCGTCAAGCTCGACGGCGATACGGTGGTTGCCGCGACAATCAACGACGTGCGGTTCATGGCGTCGCGCGAATACAGCCTCAACCGTCACGACCTGCTCAACATCGGCCTGCGCCAGACCTGGGATTCGGATGCCTGGCACGCGTCGGGTGCGGTGAACTGGTCGAGTGCGCACAGCTATCACCCGAACTACAACGAGGGCACGGTGCGCAGTCGCGCGCTCTTCTTTGCGCCGCTGACCTATGACGCGTCGGCCGGGTATAAGACGATCCCGACCTTCACGACCACGACCGATGCGACCAACCCAGCCAATTACCAGCTCTACCAGTTCAACATCGCGCCCAAGGACAGCAAGGACTGGGATTTCTATACCCGCGCCGACCTGTCGCACAATTTCGACGGATTCATCACCAAGCTGGCGGCGGGCGGCGAATATCACTGGCGCAAGCGCGATTATTTCCGCCGCGACTTCAACGTCAATCCGGCCGCCAACACGCCGCTGTCGAGCCTTGGGTCGGGCGCTTACGAGCAGCTGCCGTACGACGATTTCCTGAAGGGCGTGTCCGGCAACACGGTGCGCCAGTTCCTGGTGCCCGTCACGCAGGCCTATCTCGACGCGTTCTTCACCCCTGCGGTGCAGAATTCGCCGCTGACCGCGGGCGATCTACGCTCGTCGTTCGTCGTGAAGGAGAAGATTTGGGGTGCGTATGTGCGGGCCGATTACGGCTTCGATGTCGGTGCGGTGCCGGTCACCGGCAATCTCGGCGTGCGCTATGTCCACACCGATCAGGTTGCGAGCGGCACGCTGACGACGGGCAATGTCGCGACGCCGGCGAGTTTCCCCAAGACGTTCAACAACTGGTTGCCGAGCTTCAACCTGCGCGCCGAACTGACGCATGACCTGGTCGGGCGTCTTGCCGCGAGCCGCGTGCTGACCCGCCCGAACGTGACCGACAGTGCACCGCGGATCACCGTGTCGACCGATGCGCCGACCGCGAGCGGCGGCAACCCGCAGCTGGTGCCGTTCCTCGCGACGCAGTTCGACGGTTCGCTCGAATGGTATTTCAACCGCGCAGGGTCACTGACGGGCGCAGTGTTCTACAAGGCGATGGACGATTACATCACGCAGCAGAACGTCAACATAGACATCCCCGGTCGCGGCACGGTGTTGCTGTCGACGCAGGTCAACGGCGGCGATGCGAAGGTGTACGGCGTCGAGGCGGCGTACAATCAGGTCTTCACGTTCCTGCCGGCGCCGTTCGACGGGCTCGGCGTGCAGGCGTCCTATACGCACACTTCGGTCAAGGCGAGCTACACCGCCGGCGCGCGACCGATCCGCGACGAATTGATCGGACTGTCGAAGAACAGCGCCAACATCACCGGCTTCTACGAGAAGGGGCCGATCTCGACGCGGCTGTCGTACGTCTGGCGCGACCGGTATCTGTCGGGCACCGGCAGCACGACGCAGGCGCCGGTCTATACCGCGCCGTTCGGATCTCTCGACGGCAATATCTCGGTCAAGGCGAGCGACCGGGTGACGTTCAGCCTTGAGGCGATCAACCTGTCGGGCGCGCATTTGTACACGTATAACGACGACGAGAACCGCTTCGGCGAGATCAACTATTGGGGACGGACCGTGTTGTTCGGCGTGCGGGCAGAATTCTGATGCGGACCCTCGCACTCGCAACGCTGTTGGTCAGTCTGTCGATCGGTGGCTCGACCCGGGCCGCCGAGCCCGCTCGTGCACCGGGGCAGGCGCCAGCGCGGATGAACGATATCCAGGTCGTCGGCTCGCACAACAGCTTCAAGGCGAAGATCCCGGGTGCGGTGATTGCCGAGCTGCGGCGGCGCGATCCGAAGACTGCGGCGGCACTCGATTATTATCATCTGCCGCTGGCCGCACAGCTCGATCGCGGCGTGCGGCAGCTGGAGATCGACATCTTCGCCGATCCGAAAGGCGGGCGCTACGCCGATCCGAAGGGCGAGCGGCTCGCACGGGCGGCGGGGGAGAACACCGCGTTCGATCGCGCGGCGATGCTGCGGCCGGGGTACAAGGTGTTCCACGTTCCCGACATCGACTATATCTCGACCTGCGTGACGCTGCGGCGCTGCCTCGGCGAAGTGAATGCCTGGTCGCGCGCGCACCCGCGCCATCTGCCGATCATGGTCACGATCAACGCCGCCGATACGCAGGCCTCTGCGCAGGTCGCGGCACCGCTGCCGCTCGACGACGCCGCGCTGCTCGACTCGCTCGACCGTGAGATCCGGCAAGCGATACCGGGGCGGCGGCTGATCGTCCCGGACGAGGTGCGGGGCAAGGCCGCGACGTTGGCAGCGGCCGTCCATGGCAAGGGCTGGCCCATGCTGGAGTCTGCGCGTGGGCGGATCTACGTCCTGTTCGACGTCCGTCCGGCGGTCTCGAACGCCTATCGCGCGGGCCACCCGTCGCTGCGGGGGCGGGCGATGTTCGGCTGGTATCCCGACGGCGAACCCGAAAGCGCGATCCAGATCGTCCAGGATCCGCTGGTCGACGGCGCTCGCATTCGCGACTGGGTGAAGGCGGGCGTGATCGTCCGGACGCGGACCGACGCCAACACGGTCGAAGCGCGCATGCATGACATGACCAAGGCAAAGGCGGCGACCGACAGCGGCGCGCAGGCGGTCAGCACCGACTATTATCCGGGCGCGCCCGATCCGCAGGGGTTCGGCTTTGCAGTCACCCTGCCCGGTGGTACGATGGCACGGTGCAATCCGGTGCTGGTCGCGGCACCGTGCACGGTGGAGCCCTGAGATGCGCTTGACGAGTCTTCTGGTCGGGCTGGCGATCGCCGGCAGCGCGGCGGTCCCGGTGCGCGCCAGTCTCGTGACCGAACGCGCGGTGCTGGTGATGCGGCACGGCATTCGCGCACCGCTGCCGGGGGAGGTGCCCGACGACACGCGTACCGCAGCGCCCTGGCCGAAATGGTCCGTCGCCGATAGCCGGGTGACACCGCACGGTGTTCGGGCGCTGGAGATCGTCGCGGCAGAGGACCGTAAATGGCTGGCGGCACGCGGCCTGTTTGCCGTGACGGGATGTCCGGGCGCGGGGACGATAAGGATCGCCAGCAACAGTTCGGACCGCACGATCGCCAGCGGTGACGCCTATGCGCAGGGGTTCGCGCCGGGTTGCGGCCTGCGCGTCGAGCACCGGGCGCCCGGCGTGGTCGATCCGATGTTCGAACCGCTGCGCGCGCATGCGACCGCGTTCGACGCGGCCAGGGCGATCGCCGATATCGACCGCGCGACCGGAGGCATGCCGGCACTCGTCCGCCGGCACCGCGACGCGATCGCCGGCCTCGACCGCGTGCTGGGCTGCGGCGGGGGCTGCGTACCATCGGGACCGGCGCGAATCGTGTCCGATGACGGCGGCCACGGCATCGCGCTCGAAGGGGCGATCCGCGGCACGTCGGGCGTCGCGCAGGTCTTGCTGCTCCAGTATCTCGAAGGCCTGCCCGCGCGCGACGTCGGCTGGGGACGCGCCGACGCTGCGACATTGAAGCGTCTCGGGGCGTTGCATGCGGCGTTGTTCGCGGTGTTCGTAAGGCCGCCCTACATGGCGGCGCACCAATCGTCGGTGATCGGGCGCCGCGTGATCCAATCGCTGAACGACGGTCCGCGGCTCGATGTGCTGATGGGCCACGACACCAACGTCGCCGCGCTGGCGGCTGCGCTCGGGGTCGAGCTCGTCACGCCGGGCTATGCGACCAATGACGTCCCGCCCGGCGGCGCGCTGCTGTTCGAACGGCTTCGCGACACGCGTACCGGGCGGACGTTCGTGCGGGTATCCTATCGCACGCAGCCGCCTGCGGTCCTGCGTGCCGGTGGGCGTGGCACGACCATCACGCCGCTGCGGGTGGCTGGCTGTGCAAGCACGCTCTGCCCGGCGGCAACCTTCGTCCGGTCACTCGAACGCCGCCTCGCTCCGATCGCGAACTGATCGTCCGTCTGGGTCGGGTGCTACCCGCCGACCCGGACGGCAAGCAACTGCGCAACCTTCGCCTTGAACGCGCGCAATTTCTCGCCTGACAGTTGCGCGACACTCGCGAACGAGACCGTGCGCGGATTGATCGCAGCGCCGTTCTTCCATACCTCCCAGTGCAGATGCGGGCCGGTCGACATGCCAGTCGAACCGACATAACCGATCACCTCGCCGGCGCGCACCCGCGTGCCCGACGACACGGCTATGCGGCTCATATGGCCGTAGCCGCTGGCCATCCCGCCGCCGTGGACGAGCTTGACGAAATTGCCGTAGCCGCCTGTGCGCCCGGCGAACGCGACGACGCCGTCGGTCATCGCGTGGATCGGCGACCCATAGGGCGCGCCGATGTCGAGGCCCTTGTGCATCCGCGTGAAGCCGAGCAGCGGATGCATCCTAAGCCCGAAGCTCGAGGTGATTCGTCCGATCACCGGCATGCCCGAGACGGCGCGGCGCTCGGTCTGGCCGTTGGCATCGAACCAGCCGCCGCGGCTCGTCTCGTCGTCGACGTTCGCCGCATCGGGGGCGAACCGTACGAGCTGCACCGTGCGGCGGCCCTGGTCGATCCCCGCGAAGAGCAGGTCGCCGATCCGCGTCTCGCCGGTCGCGGCACGCTCGCGTTCGACGATGAGGTCGAAGCGGTCGGCAGCGGTGACGTCGCGGCCGATCGATAGCCGTGTCGAGATCGCCTTGATGAACGACTCGACCGCCTTTGCGGGTACGCCGGCGGCGCGGGTAGAGCGGTAGAGGCTGGAGCCGACGAGGCCCTGGATGCGCAGCGGCGTCGAGTCGATCGCAATCGGCTTGCGGTTCACGGTCAGTCCGCCCGCGCCGCGCGTGAGCGACAGCGCGAGATCGAACCGCGCGCGGACATCGAGTTGCTCCAGCGGCCGCGCAACGGTGCGATCCGGTCGGCGCCCGAGGGTCAACGCGATCCGCGTGCCGGCGGGAATGGCTTTGGGATCGACGGACTGTGCGACGAGCGCGGCGGCGGCCTCGGCATCGTTGCGGCCGACGCCGGCGCGAATCAGTACGCGGTCGAAGCTGTCCCCGTCGCCGAGCGTCGCGGAGAGATCCACGCTCGGCCGCTCGGGTACCTCGGCCAACGGCGCGACGAGATCGTTCGCTGCCATCCGCCGCCCGGTCGTCGCGCCCTGCGCCAGCGGGGCAATGCCCTGGGCACGCGTTTCCTCCCACTCGGCGCCGGCGAGCGGTGTCGGCACTGCGCCGACCAGCGGCCGCATCCCAGGCGATAGCATCCAGGTCGCGGCACACAGCGCGGTGCAGGTGGCAAGGCCACGCCACCAGTCGAGACTGCCGATCCGCGCGCCGAGATCGGGCACCCAGTCGATCCGCGTCGCATGCTCGCGTAGCAGGTCGGCGCGCGTTGGCTGGGGCAGCGGCGGTGCGAGCGCGCGGCCGAACCCCGGCGCAGCGCTCGCCAGTTCGAAACCCTGATCGTTACGAAGATACACGCAGGCCCGCCCCGATGGTGCCGGTCCCCCCGGCGTCAGGGGGTGGTTGTGATCGCAACCTGCTAAAGTCAAATTAACCGATGTGTACGCATCGCCGCGATTGCGGCGAGATGTGCGCAGGCGACGGCAAGTCGTTAATGCCGAGGAAACTCTTCGCAGGTCATTGCGCCGCCACGCTTTACCCCCGATGTTATTGGCATGAACGACGGCGCGAACGACGGGATCACGGCGGTTCTCGGCCCGACCAATACCGGTAAGACGCACCTCGCGATCGAGCGGATGTGCGCGCACTCCAGCGGCATGATCGGCTTTCCTCTGCGATTGCTGGCGCGCGAGGTTTATGACCGCGTGGTGGCGATCAAGGGCGCGAACCGGGTGGCGCTGGTCACCGGCGAAGAGAAGATCGTGCCGCCCGATGCGCGCTGGTTCCTGTGCACCGCCGAGTCGATGCCCGATCGCGATGTCGCGTTCGTCGGGCTGGACGAGGCGCAGCTAGGGGCGGATCCCGAGCGCGGGCATGTCTTTACCGATCGCCTGATGCGCGCGCGCGGGCGCGAGGAGACGATGATCCTCGGCTCCGAGGCGCTGCGGCCGATGATCAAGAAGCTCGTGCCCGGTGCAGAAATCGTCAACCGGCCGCGCTTCTCGACGCTGACCTATGCCGGCGCGAAGAAGATCAGCCGGCTGCCCAAGCGCTCGGCGATCGTCGCGTTCTCGGCGGAGGAGGTCTACGCGGTCGCCGAGATGCTACGGCGTCTGCGCGGCGGTGCGGCCGTCGTCATGGGCGCGCTCAGCCCCCGTACCCGCAACGCGCAGGTCGCGATGTTCCAGGCGGGCGAGGTCGATTATCTGGTCGCGACCGACGCGATCGGGATGGGGCTCAACATGGACGTCGCGCATGTCGCGTTCGCCAGCCTCAACAAGTTCGACGGCAAGCGCCAGCGTCGCCTCACGGTGGCCGAAATGGCGCAGATCGCAGGGCGCGCGGGGCGGCATCAACGTGACGGGACGTTCGGCGCGCTGTCCGACGATGGTCCTGGCGCGTTCCTGCCCGAGGAAGTGCTGGCGATCGAGGAGCACCGGTTTCCGCGGCTCGAGAACCTCTATTGGCGGCAGGGCGAGCCCGATTTCTCCAGCATCGATGCGCTGGTCGCGAGCCTGGAGGCGCGGCCTCCTGCCGGTGTTTTGCGCGCTGCGCCTCAGGCGCTCGACCTGGGGGTGTTGAAGCGGCTTGCCGAGGAGGGCTGGGTGCGCGAGCGGGCGCGGCATCCGGCGATGGTTGCGCGGTTGTGGGCGGCGTGTGGGTTGCCCGATTTCCGCAAAGTCGGGCTCGATCCGCATGCGCGGTTCGTGTCGCGGGTGTTCGGGCATCTGAGCGAGGGGCGGGGGCATATCCCGCACCAGTGGTTCGCGGACGAGATCGCGCGGCTCGATACGGTGGCGGGCGATGTGCCGGTGATCGCCGGGCGGATCGCGGCGACGCGGATCTGGGCGTATATCGCGCAGCGCGCCGACTGGCTGGCCGAGCCTACGCTCTGGGCGGCGCGGACGGCGGCGCTGGAGGAGCGGTTGTCGGATGCGCTGCATGCCAGCCTGACGCAGCGGTTCGTCGACAAGCGCACCACCGCGCTGATGCGCCAGATCGGCGCGGATGCGGGCGCGCTGCCGGTGGTGATCGGGCCCGAGGGCGAGGTGATGGTCGAGGATCATCCGATCGGGCGCCTCGACGGCTTCCGCTTCACGGTGGCGGCGGATGCGCGGGCCAGTGACAAGCGGTTGTTGCTGGCGGCGGCGGAAAAGCGGCTGACGGGCGAGCGGTCGCGGCGCGGGCAGTCGCTGGTCGATGCGCCGGACGCCGATATCGCGCTCGACGATGCGGCGCAGGTGATCTGGGCGGGGCATGCGGTGGCTCGGCTGGCGGCGGGGCCGTCGTTCGCGCGACCGAAGCTGATCCTCGATCGGTCGCTCGACTGTCTCGACAAGGCCGCGCGGGAGCGGATCGAGGCGCGGCTGGCGACGTGGCTCGGCGGTATGCTCGGCCGGCGGCTGGGCGTGCTCGTCAAGCTTGCCGATGCCAGCCGCGATGCGAAGGCGACGCCCGCGCTGCGTATCGTCGCCAGCGCGATCGAGGCTGCCGGGGGGATCGCGCCTCGACTCCCGTTGCGGCTCTCGCTCGACGCGATCGACGCAGACGAGCGCAAATGGCTGCGAAAGATCGGCATCACGATCGGCGCGCTCGACCTGTTCGACCCGCGGCTGATGAAGCCCGAAGCCGCGCGTTGGCGGCGCGCGCTCGCGAGCGCGGCAGGTAGGGCGATCGCAGCGCCGCGCGATGGCGCTACGGTTCTCGCCCGCGGCAGCGACGGCGCGACGCTGGAAGCGGGCTATCGTCCGCTCGGACTGCAAGCTGTCCGCGTCGACCTGATCGAGCGGATCGCGCGCGCCGCGCACGACTCGCGCCAGGGTCGTACGCCGTTCGCACCCGATCCGGCGCTCGCTACCTCGATCGGTCTCGACCCGGCGTCGCTCGAGCGGCTGATGGCGGAGCTCGGCTTCAAGGCGCTGGCCGGCGACACCCCGCGCTGGGTCTGGCGCGGTCGTCCGCCTGCGCGTGCCGTCGCGCCCGCACCAATCGATCCGTCGCGGCAGAACGCGTTTGCCGGGCTCGCCGCACTGGTTCGCCATGGTTGAAGGCGCGATGCGGATCGATCGGTTCCTGTGGTTCGTGCGGCTCGCGAAAACGCGCAGCGCCGCGCAGGCGATCGCCGAGAACGGGCATCTCCGCATCGACGGCCGCCCGATCGATCGCGCGCATTGCCCGGTGCGGATCGGCAACGTGCTGACCTTCGCCGCTCACGACCAAGTCCGCGTGATCCGGGTCGAGGCGCTGCCGGCGCGGCGGGGGCCGGCTCCGGAAGCGCAGGAATGCTATCAGGATTTGATTGCCGGGCGGACGCCCGCTGGCACGGTGCGCGATCCTGCATCGGAATGACCCTGGTCTCGATCGGTCTCGAACGACAGACCTACCTCAATAGTTCGTCATGCCGGGCTCGTTCCGGCATCCACGGTGCCGCATCATCTAGATAGGTTGGTTCGCGGAACCGTGGACCCCGGAACCAGTCCGGGGTGACGGAGTGGTTCTGGCCGCACCCGGGCCAACGCCGGCCTTGATATCCTCACCCGCCAGGGGGAGGTGGCACCGTAGGTGACGGAGGGGGAGGCAAGCGATCACCTCGGTTGCGTGTCCTCCCCCTCCGTCTGGCAAGTGCCAGCCACCTCCCCCTGACGGGGGAGGATACGGGAACGACAAAGCCTGATAACGTCTCGCAGAAGGCCAGCTATGATTGACGCGACGGGCGTGCGCGCATAGTCGCTGGCGCGTTCGTCGCCGGAAAGGAATCCGGCCCAGGAGTTCTGCAATGACCTACGTCGTCACCGATGCCTGCATCCGCTGCAAGTACATGGACTGCGTGGAAGTGTGCCCGGTCGACTGCTTCTACGAAGGCGAGAACATGCTGGTGATCAATCCCAGCGAGTGCATCGACTGCGGCGTGTGCGAGCCCGAATGCCCCGCCGAAGCGATCCTGCCCGACACGGAAAGTGGCCTCGAGCAGTGGCTCGAGCTGAACACGACCTTCTCGGCGCAATGGCCCAACGTCACGCGCAACGACAACCAGACGCCGCCGGATGCCGACGCGATGAAGGGTGTCGAGGGCAAGTTCGACAAGTATTTCTCGCCGGAGCCGGGCGCGGGCGACTGATCGATCCGGGTTAGGACAAGCCGGCTGCCATGTGCCGCCCAGGTGCGGCTGGTAATTTTGTTGCAAAGCTGCTATTGGGTCCGCGACGGGCGCGATGACGATAGTCGTGCGCCTGGCGTGAGTTAGACCTATCCCTCCCCCGATGCAGCTGCGACGAGTCCTTCGTCGAGGCGTCGCGTGGAGGCCTGATCCGGAAAGGCCCCAAATGGCTGCCAAGGCACTGTCCTTCGATGTCGGTGATTTCGTCGTTTATCCCAAGCACGGGGTCGGCCGTGTGATCGAGCTCCAGCGCTCGGAAATTGCCGGCATGACACTGGAACTTTACGTCCTCCGGTTCGAGAAGGAGCGCATGACGCTCCGCGTGCCGACCAACAAGGCCGAAAGCGTCGGCATGCGCAAGCTGTCGTCGGACAAGACGATGCGCGAGGCGATGGACACGCTCAAGGGCAAGCCCAAGGTCAAGCGCACCATGTGGTCGCGCCGTGCGCAGGAATATGAAGC
>JAZKCH010000053.1:0-5061 GCA_040388215.1 Pseudomonadota bacterium
TCCAGCGGACGTTGACCTTCACGCGATTCGCGATGCCGCCGTGGACCAAAGCCTCGTTGAGCGACTTGTAAGCATCCTGCAGGCCGACATATTTGCCCACCACGCCGATCGTGACTTCGCCTTGCGGGTTGGTCAGGCGGTCCATGATCTCGGTCCAGCGCGACAGGTCAGGCGCCTCGGCCGGCTCGATCCCGAACGCGCGGAGCACTTCGATGTCGAGGCCTTCGCCGTGATACTGAAGCGGCACCGCGTAGATGCTCTTCGCGTCGAGCGCGGGGATGACCGCGCTGGCGGGGACATTGCAGAACAGCGCGATCTTGGCGCGTTCCGACGGCGGCAGCGGATGTTCGCAGCGGCAGACCAGAACGTCCGGCTGGACGCCGAGCGCGGCGAGTTCGCGGACCGAATGCTGGGTCGGCTTGGTCTTCAACTCGCCGGCGGCGGCGATGTACGGCACCAGCGTCACGTGGATGCTGATCGCGTTGCCGCGGCCTTCCTCGTTCTTGAGTTGGCGAATCGCCTCGATGAAGGGAAGCGATTCGATATCGCCGACGGTGCCGCCGATCTCGCAGAGGATGAAGTCGATGCCGTCCGTCTCGGCGCGGGCGAACGCCTTGATCGCGTCGGTGACGTGCGGGATGACCTGCACGGTGGCGCCGAGATAGTCGCCGCGACGCTCACGCGTGATGATCTGCTGATAGATGCGGCCCGAGGTCACGTTGTCCGACTGGCGCGAGGGAACGCCGGTGAAGCGCTCGTAATGGCCGAGGTCGAGATCGGTCTCGGCGCCGTCGTCGGTGACGTAAACCTCGCCGTGCTGATACGGTGACATCGTGCCGGGATCGACGTTCAGATACGGATCGAACTTCCGAATCCTGACGGTATACCCGCGTGCCTGGAGGAGAGCGGCAAGCGATGCCGCCATGAGACCTTTACCGAGCGACGAAACCACGCCCCCGGTGATGAAAATGTACCGAGCCATGGGAAGAGTCTCGTAGCGTGTGTTGGGGACGAACGACAAGAGCCCCGCGGATCACGCAGGGGCCTTTTATCGGCGAATGGAGTGTTTAGTTGGCTAGCGGGACCGCGCCGTTATCGGTGGGCTTGGTCGTGCCGGCCGGAACACCGGCGTTCTCGGCGCCACCGGCGAACGGTGCCGCGTCGCCCTTGGGCTGCGCGGTCGGGACCCCCGTTGCCGTCGCCGGAGTGCGCGCGAGCGACGTGTCGATCGTGGTGGTGCGGTGATTCGCCGCGAGGACCGCGAGCAGGATCGAGAACAGCACGAACATCGTCGCCAGGACGCCGGTCGCGCGGGTCAGGAAATCGGCCGCGCCGCGCGCCGACATCAGGCCGGACGGGCTACCGCCCATACCCAGACCGCCGCCTTCCGACCGCTGCATGAGGATCACCGTGACGAGGGCGGCCGCGATGATCGCGTGGATGACGAGCAGAAAGGCGAACATTGCGCGGAAAACCCCGGAACTTTTGCGAAGGCGCGCACATAGGCGACACCGCGGTTTCGATCAACCGCAACACGGGCTCCGCATATCGCAAGCCAATCGCAAAACGACGGAAACATGACGTCCGGGGGGCGTTGTGACCCCGTAATGACGCTCATGACTGGGTATCGTGCATATAAATTCAGATGGCGGATCAACGCTGTGGCATCAATGGCAGCCAATACCTTATCGACCTGGATGACCGCTCTGGTGGATTATGTCCGCTCGGGTGAACCCGATCTGACCAATCGTCAGATGGCATTGCTACTGCTCGTCTACCTCAAACCGGGGCCGCACACGGTGCGCGGCCTCGCCCGTGCGCTGAACGTATCGAAGCCCGTCGTCACGCGCGCCTTGAACAGATTGGGTGCCCTCGGCTATCTGCGCCGGCAACGCGACGATAGCGACAAGCGAAACATCTTCGTCGCGCGCACCACCGAAGGGGCAGATTTTCTTGAAGAGTTCGGGCAATTCATCGGCGACGGCCCCGCCCCAGCCGGCTCCAACGGCCACGCCGCTCACGCTTGAGCCGTTCGACGACAAGGCCCGGACCAGCTTCGCGCTGACGGGCCGCTCGGTCGACCTCGACCCGCGAACGCACGCCGTTCGCCGCGATATCGCCGATATTCGCCTCGCCGAATACGTATTCGCTCCACACTATGCGGTGCCGATGATACGGCCCGTCGCGCGCACAGCTTTGTTGCGCAGCGGACGAGACGAAGCGAGCGATACGATGGTCGACCTCAAGCCTGGCGACAGTTTCGAAGTGCTGGAGATTGCCGGCGTTTCCGCATGGGGCGTTGCGCGTCCGAGTGGGCTGGTCGGCTATGTCGAGGCGGCGGCACTCGACCTTTCGACGACGGACGCGGCATGACCACGGTCTTCATCGATGGCGCGGTCGGCACCACCGGTCTCGAGATCCGCGAACGGCTTGCCGGGCGGACTGACATCACACTGGCGCTGCTGCCCGAGGATCGGCGCAAGGATCCGGCGGCACGTCGCGAGGCGCTGAACGATGCCGACTTCGTCATCCTGTGCCTGCCCGACGACGCGTCGCGCGAGGCGGTGACGCTGATCGACAATGATCGCACCCGCGTCATCGATGCATCGAGCGCGCACCGCGTCGCCGCTGGCTGGACCTACGGCTTCCCCGAATTGCCGGGTCAGGCGGAGAAGGTCGCAACCGCGATGCGCGTGTCGAACCCCGGCTGCTATCCGACCGGTTTCCTCGCGCTGATCGCGCCACTGGTCAGCGCCGGGCTTATCCCCGCCGATCTTCCACTCAGCGTCAACGCGACCTCGGGCTATTCGGGTGGCGGCAAGGCGATGATCGCCGCGTTCGAGAATGGCGAGCCCGCGACGGCGTTCCGCGCCTACGCGCTCGGCCTCGCGCACAAGCATATCGCCGAGATGACGCAGCACGCGGGCCTCACCCACGCGCCGATCTTCGCACCCGCGGTGGCCAACGCCTATCGCGGCATGGTCGTCGAGGTGCCTTTGCATCTGCACGCCCTGCCCGGCCGCCCGTCGCTCGCTGCGATCGAGGACGCCTTGCGCGCGGCGTTCGACGGCTCGAAGCTCGTCTCGGTAGTCCCCGGCGATATCGGCGCGGTCGATATCGAGGAGAATGCGGGGACCGATCGGCTGACGCTGCGGGTATGCGGCAACGACGCGGTCGGCCATGCGCGGCTGATCGCGACGCTCGACAATCTGGGCAAGGGTGCCGGCGGTGCCGCAGTCCAGAACCTCAACATCATGGCCGGGGTCGACCCGGTCGCCGGCCTGGTTTTCTAAAGAAACCGGCTAGTTCCAGGAGCTTTCATGCACCGTAATCCCGTAGCCAAGCTGCTCCTGTTCGGCGCGACCGGCGATCTCGCGCAGCGCATGCTGCTGCCGTCGCTCTATGGCCTGCACGCCGACGGCCTGCTGCCCGAGGAACTGACGATCACCGGTGCCGCGCGTCACGAGCATGACGACAAGGATTACCGCAAGTTCGCGAAGAAGGCGCTCGACGAGTTCCTTCCCGAGGATCGCAAGGACGAGAGCGCGATCGGGACGTTTCTGGACCGGCTGTTCTATCAGGCGACCGACCTGTCGGACCCCGCCGCGTTCCAGCCGCTGGCGGACAAGATTGGCGATATCTCGGGCGGCCTCGCAATCTACCTCTCGACCGCGCCGTCGCTGTTCGAATCGGCGATCGAAGGGCTGCACAAGGTCGGCCTCGCGGGCGAGACGGTGCGGGTCGGACTGGAGAAGCCGCTCGGCTACGACCTCGACACCAGCCGCGAGATCAACGACGCGGTGGCCAAGGCCTTCCCCGAGGACCGGACCTACCGGATCGATCATTATCTCGGCAAGGAAACCGTCCAGAACATCCTGGCGCTGCGCTTCGGCAACTCGTTCTTCGAGCCGGTCTGGAACGCGCAGGGGATCGACAACGTCCAGATCACGATCTCGGAGACCGTCGGGCTGGAGGAGCGCGCCGGCTATTACGAGAGCGCCGGCGCCCTGCGCGACATGGTCCAGAACCATATGCTGCAACTGCTCGCGCTGATCGCAATGGAGCCGCCCGCTCGCTTCGAGGGCACCGACGTCCGCGACGAGAAGTCGAAGGTGTTTCGCTCGCTGCGCCTGATCAAGCCCGAGGAAGTGCCGAACGTCACGGTCACCGGCCAGTACGGCGAAGGCGCGGTGAAGGGGAAGTTCGTCAAGAGCTACTCGGACGAACTCGGCGAGCCGTCGAACACCGAGACGTTCGTCGCGATCAAGGCGCATGTCGACAATTGGCGCTGGCGCGGCGTGCCCTTCTATCTGCGCACCGGCAAGCGCATGGCCGCGCGCCGCAGCGAAATCGCGATCCAGTTCAAGTCGGTGCCGCATTCGATGTTCGCCGGGCGCGGTGGGCTGTTGCAGCCCAACATGCTGATCATCCGCCTCCAGCCGGAGGAATATGTCCAGCTGCTGGTGATGGCGAAGGAGCCGGGTCTCGACCGTGACGGCGTCCGCCTGCGCGAAGTGCCGCTGAACCTCAGCATGGACGCCGAGTTCGCCGGCACGCGTCGGCGCATCGCGTATGAGCGGCTGCTGCTCGACCTGATCGAGGGCGACCAGACGCTGTTCGTGCGCCGCGACGAGGTCGAGGCGCAATGGACCTGGATCGACGCGATCCGCGAGGGCTGGAAGGCCAACGCGATGAAGCCCAAAAGCTATGCCTCGGGTAGCTGGGGTCCGTCGGCGGCGATCGCGCTGACCGAGCGTGACGGGGTGACCTGGCAGGACGACTGAGTTTGTTTTCTACCGTTCGTCCCGAGTAGCCTTCGAGCGAAGTCGAGAAGGCGTATCGAGGGATCGGCCCGATTGTGGCATTGTACCTCGATACGGGCTCTCGACTTCGCTCGATCCCTACTCGGCACGAACGGCATTTTTGACAGCAATTTTCTGAGTGAGTTCAAGTTTATGACCGAAATCGAATGGTGGGATTACGAGGATTCCGACGAGCTCGCCAATGCAGTCGCGGGCGATATCCAGTTCGTCATCGAGAGTGCGCTCGACGCGCGCGGCT
>JAZKCH010000053.1:5161-12902 GCA_040388215.1 Pseudomonadota bacterium
GCAGTCGCGGGCGATATCCAGTTCGTCATCGAGAGTGCGCTCGACGCGCGCGGCTCGGCGGTGATCGCGCTCGCGGGCGGCAAGACGCCGTTCGCCGCGTATGAGAAGCTCGCGCAGGCGAAGCTCGACTGGAAAAAGGTCACGATCATCCCGGGCGACGAGCGCATCGTGAAGCTCGGCGATCCGCTGTCGAACGTGACCGCGCTGGCGAAGATCTTCCTTCCCAAGGGCGCGCGCGTGAAGCCGATCGTCCCCGAGGCGATGTCGGACTACAAGGCTGCGGGTCGCTCGGCGGATGCGCTGATGCAGGACCTGCACTGGCCGCTCGATTTCTGCCTGCTCGGCATGGGCGGCGACGGGCATACCGCATCGATCTTCCCCGGCCCCGATTATGACGAGGCGCTGAGCGGTCCCAAGGAACGTCGTGCGCTCGGCGTGATGCCCGATCCGCTACCGCCCGAAGCACCGCTGGCGCGCGTGACGCTGTCGGCTGCCGCCATCGCTTCGTCGAAGGCGCTGATGATCATGATCACCGGCGATGCGAAGAAGAAGGTGCTGGAGCAGGCGATCGAACAGGGGCCGTCCTCGTCCTATCCGATCGGCCGTGTGCTCGCCGAAGTCGAGCTGCCAGTCGACGTGCACTGGGCGCCGTGACGATGCTGAACGCCGTCGTCTCCGCGGTTACCGACCGGATCATCGAGCGCTCGCGTGACAGCCGCGCCGCCTATCTCGCGCTGATCGAGCGCGAGGCGGCGGCGCAGGTCCGGCGGCCGGGTCTCGGCTGCGCGAACCTCGCGCACGCCTATGCCGGGACCGAGGAAGATCGCGACGCGATGAAGGCCGATGCCGGCATGAACATCGGCATCGTCACCGCGTATAACGACATGCTTTCGGCACACGCGGTCTATTATCGATACCCGGAGCTGATGAAAATCTGGGCGCGCGAGGCGGGTGCGACCGCGCAGGTCGCGGGCGGCGTGCCGGCGATGTGCGACGGCGTGACGCAGGGCTATCCGGGGATGGAGTTGTCGCTGTTCAGCCGCGACACGATCGCGCTGAGCACGGCGATTGCCTTGTCGCATGGGACGTTCGAGGGCGCGGCTTTGCTCGGCATCTGCGACAAGATCGTGCCAGGCCTGCTGATGGGCGCGCTGCGGTTCGGGCACCTGCCGATGGTGCTGATCCCCGGCGGTCCGATGCCGACCGGGCTTCCCAACAAGGCGAAGGCCGCGGTGCGCGAGAAATTCGCGGAAGGGCTGGTCGGGCGCGACGAGCTGCTCGAGGCCGAGATCGGCGCGTATCATTCGAAGGGCACGTGCACCTTCTACGGCACGGCCAACACCAACCAGATGATGATGGAGGTGATGGGCCTCCACATGCCGGGCGCGGCGTTCGTCAATCCGGGCACCAAGCTGCGGCAAGAACTGACGCGCGCGGCGGTGCACCGCTTGGCGAAGATCGGCGCGCGGGGCGATTCGTACCGGCCGCTCGGGCATTGCGTCGACGAAAAGGCGATCGTGAACGCCGCGGTCGGGCTGCTCGCGACCGGTGGTTCGACCAACCATCTGCTCCACGTTCCGGCGATCGCTCGTGCGGCGGGGATCATCATCGATTGGGAGGATTTCGACCGCCTCTCCTGCGCGGTCCCGCTGATCGCGCGCGTGTATCCCAACGGCTCGGCGGACGTGAACGCGTTCGAGGCCGCCGGGGGCATGCCCTATGTGATCCGCGAGCTGCTCGGCGAAGGGTTGTTGCACGGCGACATCATGACGATCGGTGGCGAGGATCTGTCAGCGTACGCGAAGACCGCTGTGGTCGAGGGCGACACACTCGCCTGGCGCGATACGCCCGATAGCGGCGACGAGACGATCCTGCGCCCTGCGACCGCGCCGTTCTCGCCCGATGGCGGGATGCGGATCCTGGCCGGCAATATCGGCCGCGCGTGCATCAAGGTGTCGGCGGTCGAGCGCGAGCGGTGGATCGTCGAGGCGCCTGCGGTGGTGTTCAACGACCAGTTGGATGTGATCGAGGCGTTCAAGCGGGGCGAGTTGGACAAGGACGTCGTCGTCGTCGTCAGGTTCCAGGGGCCGCGCGCGAACGGGATGCCGGAGCTGCACAAGCTTACGCCGCCGCTGGGGGTGTTGCAGAATCGCGGGTTCAAGGTGGCGCTGGTCACCGATGGGCGGATGTCGGGGGCGAGCGGGAAAGTGCCTTGCGCGATCCATTGCTCGCCCGAGGCACTGCTCGATGGCGCGATCGGGTTGATCCGTGATGGCGACATGATTCGGGTGGACGCGGTGAATGGCACACTTGAGGCGCTGGTCGATGCGGACGTCTGGGCGGCGCGAGAGATGGTGGCGATACCGCCGCCGGTGAGCGGGATGGGTCGCGAGCTGTTCGGCATGTTCCGCGGGCTGGCCGACGAGGCCGAAAAGGGTGCGTCGGCGATGCTGGCTGGTGCTGGGCTCTAAAGCGCATCTCAAACGCCGCCGTCGCCTCAGCCACACCCCCGTCATCCCGGCGAAAGCCGGGACCTCGCGCCACGGGGACGGACTATGCGGCCTGAGATCCCAGCTTTCGCTGGGATGACGGGGGACAATAATAATAGACGGAGGATGACATGGAAATCGTAGCGGCAGATATCGGCGGGACGCACGCGCGGTTCGCGATCGCCGAGGTCGAGAACGGCCGTGTCGTGTCGCTCGGCGAGCCCGCGACGTTGAAGACCGCGGACCACGCGTCGCTCCAGACCGCGTACCAGGCGTTCGAGGCCGGGCTCGGCCGCCCCCTCCCCCGCGCGCTCGCGATCGCGGTCGCGTCGCCGGTCGCGAACGACGTCATCCGGCTGACCAACAACCCGTGGATCATCCGCAAGTCGCTGATCACCGAGCGGCTGAAGGCGGACCAGTGGGTGGTGGTCAACGATTTCGGCGCGGTCGGTCATGCCGTCGCGCAGGTGCCGAGCAGCGATTTCATCCACCTTTGCGGCCCCGATACGCCGCTGCCGTCCGAGGGGATCACGACGATCTGCGGCCCCGGCACCGGGCTCGGCGTCGCGCAGCTGCTGCGGCGCAAGGACGGCTATCAGGTCCTCGAAACCGAGGGCGGGCATATGGACTTTGCCCCGCTGGACGGGATCGAGGACGCGTTGCTCAAGCGCCTGCGCAAGACCTTCACGCGCGTTTCGGCAGAGCGAGTCGTCGCCGGGCCCGGCATCGTCGCGATCTACGAGACGCTCGCTGCGCTGGAGGGCCGCGCGGTTCCCAGCCATGACGACAAGACGATCTGGACCGAGGCGATCGACGGGACCGATTCGATCGCGCTCGCCGCGCTCGATCGGTTCTGCCTCGCGCTCGGCGCGGTCGCGGGCGATCTCGCGCTTGCACAGGGTGCCAAGGCGGTCGTGATCGCCGGCGGGCTTGGCTTCCGGATCAAGGATCGCCTGATCCGCTCGGGCTTCGACCAGCGCTTCGTTGCGAAGGGTCGCTTCCAGGGCATGATGGCGGCGATGCCCGTCAAGCTCATCACCCATCCCCAGCCCGGCCTGTTCGGCGCCGCGGCCGCCTTTGCACAGGAACACACCCAATGACCGCAACTATCGCAGACATCATGCAGACCAGCGCCGTCATCCCGGTGCTGGTGATCGAGGATGCGGCGCTCGCCCGTCCGCTCGCCGAGGCTTTGGTCGCCGGCGGCCTGCGCGTGCTCGAGGTGACGTTGCGCACCGGCGCCGCACTCGAAGCCATCGCCGAGATGAAGAAGGTGCCGGGCGCGATCGTCGGCGCGGGTACCGTGGTGAACACGCAGCAGTTCGCGCAGGTCCGCGATGCGGGCGCCGAGTTCATCGTCTCGCCGGGGCTGACCGAACGCCTCGCCATGCCGATCATCGAGAGCGGCATTCCGTTCCTGCCGGGGATCGCCAATGCGGCGGACATCATGACCGGGCTCGACCTGGGGCTGACGCACTTCAAGTTCTTCCCGGCCGAGGCGAATGGCGGATTGAAGGCGCTGAAGGCTCTGGCCGCGCCGTTCTACCAGTGCAGCTTCTGCCCGACCGGCGGGATCACCGAGGCGAGCGCGCCCGAGTGGCTGGCGTTCAAGCCGGTGCTCTGCGTTGGCGGGAGCTGGGTGACTGGCGGGACAATGGCCGAGATCGAGATCAAGGCGCGCGCGGCTAACGCTTTGCGGGGGTAAATCCTCCCCGGCACGGGGAGGGGGACCGCGACGCGTAGCGGCGGGGTGGAGGGGGAGCGCCACGAGTGTACCGCCTGCGATATCACGCTCCACTGACGGTACGCTCGCGGTGAGCCCCCTCCACCATCCTTTGGATGGTCCCCCTCCCCGTTCCGGGGAGGATTACATCTCGCCGCGGGCTTTGCGGATCGCGTACCATTTCTTCACGTTGGCGTTGTGTTCGGCCAGCGTGTTCGCGAACACGTGGCCGCCGGTGCCGTCCGCGACGAAGTAGAGCGCCTGGGTCTGCGCCGGGTCGAGCACCGCGTCGATCGAGGCGCGGCCGGGGTTGGCGATCGGACCGACCGGCAGGCCTACTTCGGCATAGGTGTTGTAGCCGTTCTTCGCGTGCAGTTCCGACCGCAGGATGCGGCGGCCTAGCGGGCGGCCCTTGGTGATCGGGTAGATTACCGTCGGGTCGGCCTGGAGCGGCATGCCGTTGCGCAGGCGGTTGCCATAGACCGCGGCGACGGTGCGGCGTTCGGAGGGCTTGCCGGTTTCCTTCTCGACGATCGAGGCAAGGATGATCGCCTGTTCTCGCGTGCTCACCGCGATACCGGGCTTGCGCGCGGCCCAGGCGGTGGCGAGGTAGGTCTTCATCGCCGACTGCATCCGGACGACGACCGAGGCGCGCGTGTCGCCAGCTTGGAAGGCGTAGCTGTCGGGGAGAATCGAGCCTTCCGCAGGGACGGTTACGGTGCCGGTCAGGCCGTCAGCCTTTGCCAGCGCGTCGTGAACGAGGACCGATGGATAGCCTTCGGGGACGACGACGAGGCGCTGGACGACCTTGCCGCCTTGCATCAGCTTGAGGATGTCGGACTGGCTGGTGTGCGGCGCGATGCGGTATTCGCCGGCCTTGATCGGATCGCCCGAGCCGAACACGCGGGCGTAGAGGCGGAAGCGGCGGGCCGAGGGAATCGCGCCGGCCTTTTCGAGTTCGGTGGCAGCGCCGGCCAGCGTGCTGCCTTCGCCGATCTGCACGGTCAGCGTGCGAGGGGCTGGGCCGGCGCCGCCCCAGCCCTGGACTACGAGGAACAGCGCGACGACGGCCGCCAGGCCTAAGACGAGTCCGAAACAGCCGACCTTGCGCATTGGTACTCCTTGGATCCCCGCGAAGGCGGGGACCCAGACTGGGCCCCCGCCTTCGCGGGGGAACAAGCTATTATCGGACCTTGGTCATTACCAGCGACGCATTCGTGCCGCCGAAACCGAACGAGTTGTTCAGCACCGCGCGGACTTCACGCTTCTTGGCCACGTGGGGCACGAGGTCGACCCCGACGCAGCTGTCACTCGGATTGTCGAGGTTCAGCGTCGGCGGGACGATCTGGTCGCGTAGCGCGAGGATGCAGAAGATGCTCTCGACCGCGCCGGCGCCGCCGAGCAGATGGCCGATCGCTGACTTGGTCGACGACATCGACAGACCCGAGATCGCATCGCCGAACAGGCGACGGACCGCGCCCAGCTCAAGCTCGTCACCCAAAGGCGTCGATGTGCCATGCGCGTTGATGTAATCGATGTCCTCGAGCGCGAGGCCCGACTTCTTGATCGCCATCTGCATCGATCGGAACGCGCCATCGCCTTCGGGATGCGGGGCGGTCACGTGGTACGCGTCGCCCGACAGACCGTAGCCGATCACCTCGGCATACATCTTCGCGCCGCGTGCCTTGGCGTGCTCGTATTCCTCGAGCACCAGCACGCCAGCGCCCTCGCCCATCACGAAGCCGTCGCGGTCCTTGTCGTACGGACGCGAGGCCTTTTCGGGCGAATCGTTGAAGTTGGTCGACAGCGCGCGGGCCTGCGCGAACCCGGCGATGCCGAGCGGGCAGACGGTGCCCTCTGCGCCGCCCGCGAGCATCACGTCGGCGTCGTCCATCGCGATCATCCGCGCGGCATCGCCGATCGCATGCGCGCCGGTCGAGCAGGCGGTGACGACCGCGTGGTTCGGACCGCGCAGGCCGTATTTGATCGAAACCTGACCCGAGATCAGGTTGATCAGCCGACCATGGACGAAGTGCGGCGAGACGCGACGCGGACCCTTGGTGTGGAGAACGATCGATTCGCTCTCGATACCCGGCAATCCGCCGATGCCCGAGCCGATCGAGACGCCGGCACGCCAGCTCTCCTCGAGCGTCATCTCGGTCAGCCCGGCGTCTTCGAGCGCTTGGCCGGCCGCGTCGATGCCGTAGATGATGAATGGATCGACCTGGCGCTGAACCTTGTGGTCGACGCGCTTGCCCGGATCGAAGCCGTACTCGTGGTCGGCCGGCTTCACCTCGCAGGCGATGCGGCACACCTGATCCGACGCGTCGAAGCGCGTGATCGGGCCCGCGCCCGACTTGCCGGCGAGGATATTCGCCCAGGCCGTTTCAACATCCGCCCCCAGGGGGGTGACCAGGCCTAGCCCGGTTACGACGACACGCCGCATGGCTTCAAACTCCGTCTGCTCTCAAAACGAAACGGCTCCCCGCCCTCTTTGCCCAAGGACGGGGAGCCGCTCAAATCACACCCATCAGGGCAGGTCCAAAGTTTTGAACCCTAGACCCTGATCAGGCCTTGTGCTCGTCGATATAGGTGATCGCATCCTTGACGGTTGCGATCTTCTCGGCGGCATCATCGGGGATCTCGACACCGAATTCTTCCTCGAACGCCATGACGAGTTCGACGATGTCGAGGCTGTCTGCGCCCAGGTCGTCGATGAAGCTCGCGTCCTCAGTCACCTTGTCGGCTTCGACGCCGAGATGCTCGACGACGATCTTCTTCACGCGGTCAGCGGTCTCGCTCATGGTAGTTCCCTCTTCAAATCTGGGGGTTTTCGGTATTTCCTGAACGCACCTAGAACGCGGCAGTTCAGCGCGCAAGTTCAGATCATCGCCATCCCGCCGTTCACGTGCACGGTTTGTCCCGTGACGTAGCCGGCTTCGCGGCTTGCCAGATACACGATCGCGGCGCCGATGTCTGCGCCTTCGCCGAGGCGGCCGGCCGGAATCTTCGTGGTGAGCGCGGTCTTCTGCGCGTCGGGCAGCGCGTCGGTCATCGGCGAGGTGATGAAGCCGGGCGCGACGCAATTGACGGTGATGCCGCGGCTGGCGAGCTCCTGCGCCATCGATTTCGACATGCCGATCAGGCCGGCCTTCGATGCGGCGTAGTTCGCCTGGCCAGGATTGCCGGTGACGCCGACGATCGAGGTGACCGAGATCATCCGGCCGAAGCGCGCCTTCATCATCGGCTTGGCTGCGGCGCGCATGAGACGGAATGCGGCTTCGAGATTGACGCGGATGACGCTGTCCCACTCGTCGTCCTTCATCCGCATCGCGAGATTGTCGCGGGTGACGCCGGCGTTGTTGACGAGGATGTCTAGCTTGCCGCCGAGCGCTTCGACGGCTTGGGGGACGAGCGCATCGACCGCGGCGGCGTCGGAGAGGTTGCAGGGGAGCGCTACGTGGTCACCGCCGAGGCTGGCGCGGAAGGCTTCGAGCTTGTCGGCGTTGGAGCCGGATACGGCCAGGCG
>JAZKCH010000054.1:0-3101 GCA_040388215.1 Pseudomonadota bacterium
TCGAGCGCGCTGATGCAGGCGATCGGCGATGTCGACGAGGCGAACTCGGCGATCGGCTTGGCGGTGATCGCGCTGGGCGACCAGCCGATGGCGGCGGCGCTGACCCGGATCCAGAACGACCTGTTCGATCTCGGCGCGGATCTGGCGACTCCGGCCGGCACGGACGAGGCTGGCGGTGATCCGTTCGCACCGTCCGAGATGGTGTTGAGGATCGTGCCTTCGCAGGTCGAGCGACTCGAGCGCGAGATCGACGCGCTGAACGCGCATCTTGCACCGTTGCGCAGTTTCATCCTGCCGGGGGGATCGGCCGAAGCCGCCGCACTGCACCTGGCGCGCGCGATCAGCCGTCGCGCGGAGCGATCCGCCGTCGGTGCGAGCGAGACGCAGCCGCTCAATCCGGCCGCATTAGCGTATGTTAACCGGCTTTCGGATTTCCTGTTCGTGGCATCGCGGACGGTGAACCAAAACGGCGCCGGAGACGTTCTTTGGCGACCGGGGGCCACGCGCGACTAGGCGCGTATCGTCGCTCGCGTTCCAACGTCGCTTCGCTCGACGTAGAACTGAGGAGAGATCGATGCCCAATCCCGTTCGTCCCGACCGTGAAGGCCTGCCGAAAACGTCCCCGTTGGCCGAGCGGTTTGCCGCAGTCCGCGACCTGACGCTCGCGCTCGCGTCGCCGCTGTCGGATGCGGATGCGACGGTACAGTCGATGCCCGATGCATCGCCGACCAAGTGGCACATGGCGCATACGACGTGGTTCTTCGAGACGTTCGTGCTGCGCGATCATGTCGCCGGCTATGTGCTGCACGACGAGCGCTTCCCGTTCCTGTTCAACAGCTATTACGAGGCCGAGGGGCGGCGTCACGCGCGCGACCGTCGCGGGATGGTGACGCGACCGTCGATCGACGAGGTGCGGGCGTACCGCGCGCATGTCGATGCGGCGTTGCTCGACGCGCTGCCGACGCTGTCCGGCGATGCGCAGGAGTTGGTGGCGCTCGGGTGTCATCATGAGGAGCAGCACCAGGAATTGCTGGTGACCGACATCCTCCACATGTTTTCGGAGAACCCGCTCGAGCCGGCGATGTGGCCGGCGGCGCGGAAGGTCCCGGTCGAGATGCCGGGGCCGATCGGCTGGATCGCAAATGAGGGCGGGATCGTCGAGGTCGGGCATGACGGCGAGGGCTTCGCGTTCGATTGCGAGGGTCCGCGACATCGCGCGTTGCTGGTGCCGCATGTGATCGCGGACCGGACCGTGACGAACGGCGAATGGGCGGCGTTTATTGCCGATGGCGGCTATACCGGGGCGCAGCACTGGCTGGCGGATGGCTGGGCGTGGGTGAAGGCCGAGGGCATCGTCGCGCCGCTCTATTGGGAGCAGGGTGAGGCGGGCTGGACGCGGTTCGGGCTCGACGGGCGGCGCGCGATCGATCCCGCGGCGCCGGTGACGCATGTCAGCTTTTTCGAGGCGGATGCCTATGCGAGCTGGGCCGGCGCGCGGTTGCCGACCGAGTTCGAATGGGAGGCAGCGGCCGCTACGCATGATGCGACCGGTGGCAACCAGATGGATGTCGCCGGCCCCGTCGAGCCGCGGCCATCCGCGGGCGGACCGGCGTTCTTCGGCGACGTCTGGGAATGGACCGGCAGCGCGTATCGGCCTTATCCCGGGTTCGTGACCGCAGCGGGCGCGGTCGGCGAGTATAATGGCAAGTTCATGAGTTCGCAGTTCATCCTGCGCGGTGGCAGCTGCGCGACGCCGCGCGGCCATGCGCGGGCGAGCTACCGCAATTTCTTCTATCCGCATCAACGGTGGCAGTTCACCGGCGTGCGCCTCGCGAAAGATATCTGATGTTGAAGCCTGAGATCGAGGACGGACAGCAGACGTTGGCTGATCCGCAGTTCCGTGCGGACGTGCTGGACGGGCTCGCGCGACGCCCTCGCGCAATCCCGGCGCGGTGGTTCTACGATCGGCGCGGATCGGAGCTGTTCGAGAAGATCACCGACCTGCCTGAATATTATCCGACGCGGACCGAGCGGGCGATCCTGGAGACCGCGTGTCCGGAGGTGGCGACGCTGGCCGGTGCAGGGCGTGCGGTGGTCGAGTTCGGGTCGGGATCTTCGACCAAGACGCCGATCCTGCTCGATGCGGTCGCGCCGTCGGTCTACGTGCCGATCGATATCTCGGGCGATTTCCTGCGGGAATCGTCGAAGGTGCTGGGTGAGCAGTTCCCGGACCTGCTGGTGCTGCCGTTCGAGGCCGATTTCATGCGGCCGCTGAGCTTGCCGAAGACGATCGCCGACACGCCGAAGCTCGGGTTCTTTCCGGGGTCGACGATCGGCAACATGATCCCGTTGATGGCGGTCGACCTGTTGCGCGCGATGCGGACGTCGCTTGGCGTCGGCGCTATGCTGTTGATCGGGATGGACCGGATCAAAAGCGAGGACGTGCTGGTGCCGGCGTATGACGACGCGCAGGGCGTGACGGCGGCGTTCAACCTCAATCTGCTCGAGCGGATCAACCGTGAGCTGGACGGCGACATTCCGGTCGACGCGTTCCGCCACAAGGCGGTGTGGAACGACGATCGCGCGCGGATCGAGATGCATCTGGAGGCGGTGCGCGACGTTGCGTTTACCGTTGACGGGCGGTCATTCGAGATGGGTGCGGGGGAGACGATCCACACCGAGAATAGCCACAAATACGGCGCGCGGGATGCGCGGATCCTGTTGCGGTCGGGCGGGTGGACGCCGGTGGCGGCCTGGACCGACCCCGAGGGGCTGTTCGGGGTGTATCTGGCCGAGGCTCAGGTGGAGCGGCCGGCACCCTGAGTGGAGAAGGAGGGTTAGCGCACCACCTTCGCGCGCCAGGTCGTGATGTAGTCGATATTGCCGCGGCATTCGCCCATTTCGGATTGCTCGGACAGGCGCAGGTGGGTGCCGTCCCAGACGAAGCTCTGGTGGACGCCGCAGTCGCCCAGGCCGCGGCCCTTGGCGTAGCTGGTGAGGACGCCGTTCTCGAAGGCGCCGTTGACGACGCTCTTGACCGGCGTGGCGGAGTCGGCGCCGGTTTCCTCGAAGCCGGAGGGGGCGTCGGTCTGGGCCGGCGT
>JAZKCH010000055.1:0-6181 GCA_040388215.1 Pseudomonadota bacterium
TTCTTCGAAGCCGGCCTGATCCCGATGTACCTGATCATCGGCATCTGGGGCGGCGCGAACCGGATCTACGCGTCGTACAAGTTCTTCCTGTACACGCTGCTCGGCTCGGTCCTGATGTTCATCGCGATGCTGTATATGGCGAAGACCGCAGGCACGACCAGCATCCCGGCGCTGATGAACTATGACTTCCCGGCCGATGTTCAGATCTGGCTGTGGCTGGCGTTCTTCGCTTCGTTTGCGGTCAAGATGCCGATGTGGCCGGTCCACACCTGGTTGCCCGACGCGCACGTCCAGGCTCCGACCGCAGGCTCGGTGATCCTGGCGGGCGTGCTGCTGAAGCTCGGCGGATACGGCTTCCTGCGCTTCCTGTTGCCGATGTTCCCCGAAGCGTCCGGCCAGCTCACCTGGCTGATCTTCGGCCTGTCGGCGGTCGCGGTGATCTACACGAGCCTCGTCGCGCTCGTGCAGTCGGACATGAAGAAGCTGATCGCGTACTCGTCGGTCGCGCATATGGCGATCGTCACGATCGGCCTGTTCGCGTTCAACCGGCAGGGCATCGAAGGCGCGATGATCATGATGCTGAGCCACGGCCTGGTATCGGGTGCGTTGTTCCTGTGCGTCGGCGTGATCTACGACCAGCTCCATACCCGCGAGATCTCGCGCTATGGCGGCCTCGCGATCAACATGCCGAAATACGCGATCTTCTTCCTGTTTTTCACGATGGCCTCGATCGGCCTGCCGGGGACCAGCGGCTTCGTCGCCGAGTTCCTGTCGCTGATGGGCACGTATCAGGTCTCGACCTGGACCGCGCTGCTCTGCACGACGAGCATCATCCTCGGCGCCGCGTACATGCTGTTCCTGTACCGCCGTGTCGTGTTCGGCGAGATCAAGTCGGACGACGTCCGTGCGATGGTCGACCTGTCGGGCCGCGAGATGTGGCTGCTCGCACCGATCGCAGCCGTCGTGCTGTGGATGGGCGTGTATCCCGAGAGCTTCCTGGCACCGATGCGCAAGGACGTCGGCGTGCTTCTCGCCCGTGTCGACCGCGCCAAGCCTGCCAGCGATTCAAACCCAACTGCGGGGAAGCCCGCTGCAATTGTCCATAGTGCCGCGCACGGGGAGGCACACTGATGGATTACGCCGCTAACATCGCAATGACGCTGCCCGAACTGGTGCTGGCGCTGGGTGCGATCGCCCTGATGCTCGTCTCGGCCTGGGGCGGGGACAAATCGACGCGCGCCGTCTCGATCGCCGCCGTGTTCGTGCTCGTCGGGGCAGGGATCGCGCTTGTCGGCCCGGCTTCGTCGGGTGGCTATGCGTTCGACGGCCTGTACCGCGCAGACGCGTTCGGCGCGTTCGCCAAGGTGCTGATCTACATCGCCTCGGCGGTCGCGATCGTGATGGCGCCGAGCTTTTTCGCGCGCTCGCATGGCGACGATCTGCGTCCGGAATATCCGGTGCTGATCCTCCTGTCGGCTTGCGGCATGGGGATCATGGTCTCGGCCACCGACATGCTGACGCTGTATGTCGGTCTCGAGCTCCAGAGCCTCGCGGCCTATGTTCTCGCCAGCTTCATGCGGCGCGACGGGCGTTCGGCAGAAGCCGGCCTGAAGTATTTCGTGCTCGGCGCGCTCGCCAGCGGCATCCTGCTGTACGGCATCTCGCTGGTCTACGGGTTCAGCGGTACGACGCTGTTCTCGGGGATCTCGGAAGCCTATGCCGGCACCAAGTCGCTCGGGCTGCTGTTCGGGCTCGTGTTCGTGTTTGCAGGGCTCGCGTTCAAGATCAGCGCCGTGCCGTTCCACATGTGGACGCCCGACGTGTACGAGGGCGCACCGACCCCGGTTACCGCGTTCTTCGCGTCCGCCCCCAAGGTCGCGGCGCTTGCGCTCAGCGTCCGCGTGGCGGTCGATGCGATGGGGCCGGCAACCGACCAGTGGCGCCAGATCGTGATCTTCGCGGCACTCGCCTCGATCATCCTCGGCGCGGTTGCGGCGATCGGCCAGACCAACATCAAGCGGCTGCTCGCCTATTCGTCGATCAACAATGTCGGCTTCGCGCTGATCGGTCTTGCGGCCGGAACGCCGGAAGGCGTGTCGGGCGTGCTGATGTACCTGACGATCTATGTCGCGATGACGCTGGGCTCGTTCCTGGTCGTCTTGCAGATGCGCGGTGACGACGGCCAGCCGGTCGAGACGATCGACAGCCTCGCCGGTATGTCGCGGACGCGGCCTGGACTGGCGGCGGCGCTCGCGATCTTCATGTTCAGCCTCGCCGGCATCCCGCCGCTGTTCGGCTTCTACGCGAAGTTCGCGGTGTTCAGTGCTGCGGTCGACGCCGGGCTGTTCCCGCTGGCGGTGGTCGGCATCGCCGCTTCGGTGATCGGTGCGTATTATTATCTGCGCGTCGTCAAGACGATGTACTTCGACGATCCGGCTCCCGCGTTCGCGCCGATGGAGAGCAAGGTCGAGGGTGGCCTGATCGCCATCGCCGCCGTGTTCGTGTCGCCAGCGGGCTATCTCCTCATCCCCGTGCTCGGCGCGTGGACGATGGCGGCCGCACGGGCGTTGTTCTGAGCATCATCCGCACCGTTGCGGAGACAGGATCGACCAACGCCGACCTGCTGGAGCTTGCACGCGGCGGTGCCGAAGACGGTCTCTGGTTGCGCGCCATCCGCCAGACGGCGGGACGTGGGCGGCTCGGGCGTGAATGGTCGTCGCCCGAGGGTAACCTCTACGCCAGTACGCTGGTCCGGTTGCGGCCGACCGATCCGCCCGCGGCCAGCCTCGCGCTGGTCGCCGCAGTTGCCCTGCAGGAAACCGTGTCGACGTTCCTCGTTGCTGGGATCTGCCAGGGTACGACCGATGCAAGCGAAACGCTGGTCCTTAAATGGCCCAACGACCTTTTGCTCGCGGACGCCAAGTTGTCGGGCATCCTGCTCGAACGCGCGGATAACGCCGTGATCGTCGGCTACGGCGTCAACATCGCGCATCATCCCGATCTGCCCGACCGTGCGACGACCGATCTTGCCGCGCACGGCGTGGTGGTCGATCCGGCGATGTTCCTCGACATCCTCGCCGACAGTTTTGCGCGTTGGATCGGCCGGTGGCGGACCGAAGGGATCGCTCCCGTCCGCGAGCGGTGGGTCGACTGTGCGCACCCCGCCGGTACCGCGCTGACCGCTCGCCTTCCGGACGGCAGTGGGATCGACGGCCTGTTCGTCGGCCTCGACACCGACGGCGCGCTGATCCTCCGCTTGGCGTCTGGCGAGCGGCGTGTCATTCACGCTGCCGACGTCTTCCTGCTTTGAGGCCCCGCTGATGCTGCTCGCGATCGATGCCGGCAATACCAATGTCGTGTTCGCGCTCGTCCGCCAGAACGAGGGGCGCGGCGAGATCGTTGCGCGCTGGCGGATCGCGACCGATCCCCGGCGGACGGCGGACGAGTATGCGGTGTGGCTGAGCCAGTTGATGCAGCTCGGCGGGCATGATCGTACCGCGGTGAAGGGCGTGATCGTCGCCACCGTCGTGCCGCGCGCGCTGCACAACCTTCAGGTGCTCGCGTCGAAATACTTCGACACCGAGGCGCTGATCGCCGGTCATGCACCGGTCGAATGGGGCATCGCGATCGACGTCGACGAGCCGGCCTCGCTTGGTGCAGACCGTGCGGTCAACACGATCGCCGCGCATGCGCTGCATCCCGGCGACCTGATCGTGATCGATTTTGGCACCGCGACCACGTTCGACGTCGTCGACTATAGCGGCGCGTACAAGGGCGGGATCATCGCGCCGGGGATCAACCTTTCGCTCGACGCGCTCGTCACTGCGGCCGCCAAGCTGCCGCGGATCGCGATCGAGGCGCCGACCGATACCAGTGTCATCGGGCTTAACACCGTCTCGCAGATGCACATCGGCATCTATTGGGGCTATGTCGCGATGATAGAGGGGCTGGTCGCGCGGATGAAGCGCGAGATCGGCCGTCCCGTGAAGGTCGTCGCCACCGGCGGGCTCGCCACATTATTCGAGAAACAGACCGACGTGTTCGACGTCATCGAAGCCGACCTGACGATCCAGGGGCTGGCGATGATGTGGGATCGTCACCATATCTAGGGCCATTGGGCTCGCGCCGACCGGCCTGCGGGCCATATTCCTGTATAATCCTGAAAGTATTCAATGACTCCGAAGAACGAACTCCTTTTCTGTGGCCTTGGCGGCTCCGGCGAAATCGGCATGAACGTCAACCTGTACGGCTGTCAGGGCAAGTGGGTGATGGTCGATCTCGGCATCACCTTCGCCGATCCGCAATATCCCGGCGTCGACGTGATCCTGCCCGACCTGTCCTTCATCGAGGACCGGATCGACGACCTGCTCGGCATCGTCATCACCCACGGCCATGAGGATCACATCGGCTCGCTGCCGTATCTCGCCGAAGACCTCGGCGTGCCGATCTACGCGACCCCGTTCACGATGGGCCTCATCCGCGGCAAGCTCGAGGAAGAGGGCATCGCCAATCGCGTGAAGCTCAAGATGATCCCGATGGGCGGCAACTTCCAGCTCGGGCCGTTCGGCTTCACCTTCGTCGAGATGTCGCATTCGATTCCGGAAGCCAACGCGCTGCTGATCGATACGCCTTATGGTCGCGTGTTCCACACCGGCGACTGGAAGCTCGATGCGAACCCCGTGATCGGCAATCCGACCAAGCCCGAGGGCTTCATGGCGATCGGCGACAAGGGCGTCGACGTCCTCGTCTGCGATTCGACCAACATCTTCAACACGACCGCGTCGGGCAGCGAGAGCACCGTGCGGAAGGGCCTGTTCGAGGAGGTCAGCAAGGCCAAGGGCCGCGTGATGATCACCAGTTTCGCGTCGAACGCCGCGCGGCTGCATACGTTCGGCGAAGTCGCGAAGGAAACCGGGCGCAAGCTGTGCGTGACCGGGCGTTCGCTCGACCGGATCATCAAGGTCGCGCGCGCGACGGGCTATCTGAAGGATTTCCCCGACACGATCAGCCCCGACGAGGCGATGCGCCTACCCAAGAACAAGGTCCTGATCATCGCCACCGGCGGTCAGGGCGAGGAGCGCGCGGCACTCGCCCGTGTCGCCAATGGCCAGCACACGATCACGCTCGACGCCGACGATACGGTGATCTTCTCGTCGAAGCAGATTCCGGGCAACGAGGTCCAGATCGGTCGCATCCAGAACACGCTGGCGGCCAAGGGCATCCGCATGATCACCGAGCGGCAGGCGCACGTCCATGTGTCGGGCCATCCGGGTCAGCCGGAACTCGCGCAGATGTACGACTGGCTGCGGCCCGAAGTGCTGGTGCCGACGCATGGCGAGATGCGCCATATGATGGAGCATGCGCGCTTCGGCCTCGAGCAGGGCATTCCGCGCACGATCGTGCAGAGCAACGGCGATATCATCCGTTTGGCGCCCAAGGGCCCGGCGAAGATCGGCAACGCGACGGTCGGACGCCTGGTGCTCGACGGCGACGTGATCCTGCCCGCAGACGGTGCGACGCTGAGCGAGCGGCGGAAGCTGGCGATCAACGGCCAGATTTCGGTCGGTGTCGCGCTCGGCAAGGACGGCCGGATGGTCGGCCAGCCGCAGGTCCGCGTCCAGGGCGTGCCGGTCGAAGAAGACCGTGCGGCGTTCATTGCCGATGCGGTCCAGGCAGCGGCCGACACGGTGCGCGGTGGCAAGCGTGACAGCGACAAGATGCGCGAGCAGATCCGTCTCGCGGTGCGCAAGGTCGCCAAGCGCTGGACCGGCAAGCAACCGATCGTCGACGTCCTGCTGATCGAGGGCTGAGCCGATGCGCTGGACCTCGGCACTCGCGATCTACGTTCTGTTCTGGTCGTTCTCGGTGTTCCTGGTCCTGCCGTTCGGCGTGAAGACGACGCGTGAAGTCGGGGGCGAACACGTCCCCGGTCAGGCCGAGAGCGCGCCGCACGAGTTTCGCTCGGGACGGACGGCGTGGCGGGTGACGGTGGTGGCGACGGTGTTGTTCGTGCTGTTCCAGCTGAACTATAGCTACGGGTGGATCACGCCGCAGAGCGTCGACCTGTTCGACCGCGGGAACATGGTCACGCGCTAGGGGCGGACCTCGTTGATGCCCGATCGATAACTCACGATCCTCCCCCGCAAGGGGGAGGTGGCTGGCCCTTGCCAGACGGAGGGGG
>JAZKCH010000056.1:0-18815 GCA_040388215.1 Pseudomonadota bacterium
GCGTCGTGAAGTGTTTCATGGTCATTCCCCAAACAAGGATCGCGGCGCTCCTGAAGGCGCCGCGATCCGAGGTTTCTGTTTTAGTCCGTGACGAGGATCACGCGTTGGCGCCGCTCGTGCGGAGCGAGTCGAGGCGGTTGTTGGTCCCGTTGGGGAAGAAGCCGCCGCCGATCTTTGCGGTGTTGGTCAGGTAGACGATGTTGTGCACCTGCGCGACCGAGCGGCTGTAGGCTAGGCCGTTGGCGTCGGTCGGGACGATGTTCGAGATCGTCGGATCCGACCCGGTGATGCCCTGATCGTCGTCGCCGATTACGCCGGTCGCGCTGTTCGTGACGGTGCCGTCGAGGCTGTCGCGTGCGTCGCTGATCTGGTTGGCGGCGGTGATCAGCGCTGGCGCGCCGTTCGGCGTCTGCAGACCCTTGCGATACAGGATCGTGCGGATCAGGCCTGCGTGATATGCCTCTGCTGCAAGGATGCCGGCGGCCGCCTCGAGATAGGTCTTGTTGGCGATCAGCGGTGCTGCGCCCTTGTAGGCCGACACGCCGACGTCCTCGAAGATGTACGCGCCGAGCAGGAAACTATTGTCGTCGGCATAGGGATTGAACACACCCGTTGCGCCGATGACGCCAGCCGCGCGGGCGGCGGCCGTGAACGCACCCGGCGCGGCTGCCGTGCCGACCGAGATGTCGATCGCAGGCTGGGCGACGGCGGCGCTGCCGAGGGCCGAGCGCAGAAATGCGACGTGGGCGACTTCGTCGATCGCGATCTCGCGTGCGTACTCACGGACGACAGTGTCCTGGAACGGCACCTGCGCGCCGCCGGTGACCGCACCCTGTGTGCCGATGCCGGTCAACAGGCTGGCGTTCAGGCCGACGCCGAATGCCGCGAACGCGTAGAACTGCGCTTCGAGATATTCGAGGTTGAGTGCGACGTTGAGGACGTCCGCGTCGTTGAGCGTCGCGGTCGGCGTCGGTCCGGGCGTTGGCGTCGGTGCGAGATCGGAATCGTCGTTGCCGCAGGCCGAGAGCAGGCTTGCGCCACCGATGGCGAGCGCCGAGCCGCCGGCAAAGCGGAGGAAGCCGCGGCGTTCGTTACGGCGGGCGGCGATCGCGTCGAATATCTCGAGCTTGGTATTGAGATCGGTCATTGGGTTAATCCCCTGAATAGCGAAGATGAGCGGGTGATCGGGCGGACCGATCAGGTTGCCGCGATGCTCGTCTTGATGTTGCCGTTCATGCCATTCGGGTAGAACCCGCCTGCCGACGCCGCACCCTTGTTGAGGTACACGATATTGAGCACCTGGCTGGCCGATCGGCTGAAGGCGACACCGTTCGCATCCAGCGGAACGATGTTCGATGTGGTGACCGCAGCCTGGGTCGTGCTCAGGTTGATCGGCGTCTGCGAGAGCGGGGAGATGCCCTGATCGAGATCGGTAGTACCGTCGAGGCTGTCGCGCGCGTTCGAAATGGCATCTGCGGACGTGCGCAGCGACGGCGTCGCGATACCCTTGCCGTACAGCGTCGTGCGGACGATCGCGGCGTGATACGCCTCGACCGCGAGCAGGCCGGCGGCGGCTTCGAGATACGCCTTGCTGGTGAGCAGCGGGGCGGCGCCCTTGTACGCGGTCACGCCGACGTCCTCGAAGATGAACGCGCCGAGCAGGAATGCCTCGTCGGTGGCGTACGGATCGAACGCGGTGCCGGCGGGAACGAGCCCGGCAGCCTGTGCGGCAAGCGAGAAGGCGCTGGTCGGCGAGACGCTGACGTCGATCACCGGCTGTGCTACTGCCGAAGAACCAAGCGCGGTGCGGAGAAACTTGACGTGGGCGATCTCGTCCTGCGCGATCTCACGGGCGTACTGACGTACGATCGGGTCTGTGAAATTGACCTGGCGACCACCACGGACCGCACCCTGCGTACCGCTGCCCGACAGCAGGCTGTTGTCGAGCCCGGTGCCGTAGGCGGCGTAGGAATAGAATTGCGCCTCGAGATATTCGAGATTGAGCGCGAAGTTCAGGACGTCCGCGTCGGTGATCGTCTGGGCCGACGCCGAGCTGGAAAAGGACAGTGCGGTCGCACCGGCCGCGGTCATCGCAGCAGCGCCCAGCGCAGTCTTGAAGAATTCACGTCGTTCGCTGCGCCGTTCCACTCGCGCATCGAGGGCTTCGATCAGGTGCACGCTCTCGGTCATATCAGGGTCCTCCCCTTGTAGTTGCAGACGTCGGAGTTATTGAAACAATCGAACAATCCGGACCGATGAGAGTAACACCCTGTCGCCAAGGCCCGACTCGTAACGCGCTCTATTGCGGGCAGAAATATGCCGTCCAATGCGAGGAACGGACGCCGACGGGGTATGGACGCAGCATTAACGGCAACGTCGTGAAATAAATTTCGGGGTGTGTCGCGAGTACAGCGGGCAGGCGGCGGCGCGGTCTGGCGGACGCGCTCGGGACTCGATCGCGGCAGTTTCGCGGGAGCTTAATGGCGCATGCGCCGCAGCGGTTTCGCGCGCTTGGTTGGTTGGCGTGGCGGGTGCCGCTGAGGAATGGGACTTCCGAGAGCCGACCGGACACGACGTGCTGGAATATCCGAAAGTTCAACCTCACAATCCCCCCCCGCCAGGGGGAGGATTGTGAGGGTTTGCCCGGTATCCGAATCAGGCAGGTATCAGATCAGGCCGGCCTTCGATCAGAACGTGTAGGTCAGCCCCAGCGCGTAGAGCCACTGGTCCGCGCTGCCCACGTCGGCGACGATCGGGCTGTCCTTGTACTTCCCGACCATGCGGCCGTAGAGAACGCCCGCGCCGACACCGAAGCCGTGGCGCAGATCACCCGACAGGCTCTGTACGACGAACAGCGATGCGTTGACCCGGCGGAAACCGCTGTCGTTGACGTCGTAGGTGCGCAGGCCGCTGGCGAGCGTGCCGATCGGCGTCACCGCCGCATAGGTCCGGCCGAAGCCCTTGCCAGCGTAATCCGCGGCGACGCCGAGCGAAACGAGCGTACGGACCGACAGCGGCGTGGTGTAGTTCACCTGCGGCGTGATCACGTAGCTGTCATAGGTGCCCGAAACGTCATGGACATAGGCGACGCGCGCGGTGAGCGTGTCATAGTCACTGGTGATGACGCCGGTCCGTGCGACGCCGACGTAACCGCCCAGCTCATAGGCAGTGTCGATCTTGCCGAGGGCGCGGACCTGGCGGTTGTCGATATCGCCGGTGCGATCGCGGCGGACGCCGCCGATCACGCCCAGCTCGAAATTGGTACCGACCTCACCCGTGTTGGGGATCAGGTTGAAATAGAGCTGCGTGCCGCGCAGGAAGAAGTCATGGCCGCGCACCGTGCCGACAAAGGCACCGGCGGGCGTGAAGGAATTGCTGTCCGCGCCCTCGTAATCAGGCATCGACACCACGCCGAGCGCCACCGTGACGCGGTTGTTGTCGCGAGGATCGGTGATCGGCGGCGACGGGTTGGGATCCGTCTGCGCGAGGGCGGGCGTGGCGATCGCGAGCACCGCGATTGCGGCAGACGTGAAGAGAGTGAGTGCGCGCAAGGAAATGCTCCGGACAAAAAGGTTCCAGCGCGAAACGCAGCGCCATCGTTTTCGGTCCGTTACGATCCGTCAGAAGATGTAACGCATTTTTACCTGTTGCATTTCGGCATCACCAGCAACCATGAACCGGGCGGCCGAAAAGCGCGGTGGGCCGAACCGGACCGCAGCATTGCGCGAGAAGCCATAGCCTTCGCGCGGAATACCCGCGATTGTGTCGAGCTTCGCGTTGCTGTTCTCGTCGTGGATGACAGCAAGCGCATAACCACGCTGGGGAAGCCCTGGAAAGCTGGTGGTGTGGATGCTGGCCGGGATCGACCGGGTCATCGCATTGGCATCGTCGACGCAGGCGGGGAAGTTATCGGGATCGGCGGTGAGGCAGATCCGGATGAGGCCCTTTGCCGAACGCAGATTGTCGATCTCGACGTCAAGCCGCGTGACGGGGGCCGCCGCCGCCAACATCGCCCAGCTCACCGCGCCCGCCACCACGAGCGGCAGCTTTCGCATGCGCCTTGGTGAAGTCGCCGAGTCCCTTGTCGGTGCCGCAGAGCCGATCCCAAAAGCGGAAATAGAGGCCATAGTTGCACCCGTATTGTTCGTGATGGCGCTGATGATGGCTCGCCGTGATCAGCCAGCCGCCCAATGCGCCCCGCCACATGAACCGGGGGAAAACCTCCCACCCCATGTGATTGGTTACTCCCATAACGGTCATGATCGTCAGTACCAGACCCAGCGCGCCAACATTGATCGGAATTAAGAACACCAGTAGCGGAATTATCACAGCGCCGGTGATCGCCTCGATCGGGTGAAACGCCATCGCCGCCCACGCGGTCGGCGGGCGGCTGGCGTGATGCACCGCGTGCGCGAGCTTGAACGGTTTCGGCCGATGCATCCAGCGATGCGTCCAGTAGAACCAGGTGTCGTGCGCGAACAGGAAGGCGAGCACCGACACCGGCAGGTACCAGAGCGGGTAGGCGTGGACGTCGGTGTAGATCTGCGTCCAGCCGCGATTCTGCCAGCCCCAAGCGACGATCCCCGCAGGCATGCCGTAGGTCGCGGCCGAGGCGATGCTCCACCAGATCTCGCGCCGCATCTGCGCATCGAGCCCGCGGTAGAGGCCGGGATGGCGCGCGCGCGTAGCGGCGGCGAACGCGCCGGAGACGATGAGATAGCGAACTCCGACGATCGCGGTCATCGCCAAAGCGGACAGGAGAATGGCGAGCCACATGCGGCGCTTATAGGGGATTTCGCGGTTTTGGGTAATGGGTGTTGAGGTAGCGGGCGTGATGCGGATAATCCCGCACCGACTGGGGCGGACCTGTTTTCGCCGGCACCACCGTAACGCCTTCGCGCTATCCGGGTGGGTTCGCAAACGCAGTGGTGCCGAATCAGGCTTATGCTACTGTCGGCCATGACCTTTATTGCGCTTGCCCTATTTCTTCAGAGTGCCTCGGGGCAGATGGCGCCGCCGCTGATCATACGACCGCCCGACGACAGCGCCGTGTCGAAGCCGCTCCGTGCGATGGGGGATAGTCTCGAACTGGCCGGCCACTGCTCCCGCCTCATAGCGCCGGCCGATATGGACAAGCTCATGCTCGTCGCCAAATCCGTTCCGGCAGACGAACCGTATCTCATGAGCCGGGTCGGCAAGGGCGCCCAGCATCCCGAGAGCGACGCATGGTGTGCCGCGCGGCTCAAATAAGCCGAGACGCCGCTTGCGAGTTCGACGAGAGCGGTGCCGATGACGTGACGGCATCGGGCCGTCCCAACAGGCTGCACGCATATCGATGCGCAGTTCATGCGTTTTGCATCGTGGAGCTGGGCGACGCTTGGCGCTTTTCCCGAGAATATCGTGGGGTTGCGATAGGCTCTATGCAGTGCGCGGAAAAACGTTAGCCTTCCCCTCCAGAGCAGGATGACCTGCCAATCGGAGAGTGATGCATGGCAAACCACGGAGCTGCGCGCGGGGATATGGGCAAGGATCGTCAAGGACTGATCTACATGATCGCCGGCGGCATCCTGGCCTTGGGGCTGGTGTTGATGGCGTTTTACGACCGGGCAGGCGATCCGATGCCGATCGCTTCGGTGCAGAAGCCGGTTCTCACCGCGCAGAAATAATCGCAGGATCCACCGCGGACGCAGTGCGGTCGAAGATCAGGATTGGCGCGTCTCGGTAGGTGCCTTCGGTGCGCAGACGATAGCTCAGGCGCTCGGCGAGCCGGATCGAGGGGGCGTTGATGGGGTCGATGATGCAGGTCGTCGCGGGGATGCGTGCGTCGGTCCAGGCGAGGATCGCGGCGAGCGCTTCGGATGCGTAGCCCTGGCCTTGCGCACCGCCGGTGAGCGTCCAGCCGACCTCCGGAGTCGCGTCGATCGCGGGCTGGATGGCTCTGCGCGCCTCGATCAGGCCGAGTTCGCCGATCAGGCGGCCGGTTGCGGTCTCGCGGGCGATCCAGCTGCCATAGCCGAACAGCGTCCATTGGCCGATCGAGCGGAGCAGGCGGATCCACACGTCCTCGCGCGACCGCGGCTGGCCGCCGATCATCGTATAGACGCGCGGGTCGGACCACATCGCGGTGCAGTCTTCGAGGTCGGGCGCGGCGTGGCCGGTCAGGGTCAGGCGGGCGGTGGTGAGTATAGGGGCGGGCATACGATCAATGTAGCGACATCGTACCAAGTCGTCCTCCCTCCCCCTTACCCTTCCCAAGCCAGGTGGCCGCCGTCGCGATCCTCCCCCGCCAGGGGGAGGATCATGGGTAAGCTCCCGCCTGCCCCGGCAACGCAGATTGCCTTACACAGCAAAGGTTGTTTTCGAGGCTCTCGCTTTGCGCTAGTCGGAGGCATGGCATCGACGATCTCCTGCGACATCGCGATCGTTGGCGCGGGTTTGGCCGGCGGGATGATCGCGCTGGCGCTTAAGGCCAAGCACCCCACGCTCGACGTGCGACTGATCGACTCCGCTACAGTCGTCGGCGGCAATCATCTGTGGTCGTTCTTCGGCAGCGACGTCGCGCAGGCGGATCGCTGGATCGTCGCGCCGCTCGTGGTGCACGCGTGGCGCGGCTACGACGTGCGGTTTCCGGCGCATGCGCGGACGATCGATGCGACCTATTATTCTATCGAGAGCAGCAAGCTCGACCGCGAAGTGCGGCGTGTCCTGCCCGCCCATGCGCTGATGCTCGGGCGGAAGGTGTCGGGCGCGAGTGCGACCGCGGTGGTGCTGGCGGATGGCGACCGGATCGAGGCGACCGGCGTGATCGATGCGCGCGGATCGGGCGACCTGTCGCTGCTCGATCTGGCGTGGCAGAAGTTTCTCGGGCGCGAACTGGCGCTGAGCGTGCCGCACGAGGCACCAAAGCCGATGGTGATGGACGCCACCATTCCGCAGATCGACGGCTATCGGTTCGTCTACTGCCTGCCGTTCAGCGCGGACCGGATGTTCGTCGAGGACACCTATTACAGCGACACGCCCGATCTTGATATTCCGGCGCTGGGCGCGCGAATCGATGAGTATGTCGCGGGGCGCAATTGGTCGGTCGAGAGCATCGTACGCGAAGAGTCCGGCGTGCTGCCGGTTGCGATGGGCGGCGATTTCGAGGCCTATTGGCGCTCGGGCGGCGCGCGTGTCGCCAAGGCCGGGATGCGCGCGGGGATGTTTCATCCGACCACCGGCTACTCGCTGCCAGACGCGGTGCGGATGGCGTCGATGCTGGCGGGCCTGTACGATTTCTCCGGCGCGAAACTCCATGACGCGACGCATGCGATGGCGCGGGCGACGTGGAGGAGCCGCGGCTTCTACCGGATGCTCGACACGATGTTGTTCCGCGCGGCGGAACCCGAGGAACGCTACCGCATCCTCGAACGCTTCTACCGTCTCTCACCCTCGCTTATCGGCCGTTTCTACGCCGGACGCTCGACGCTTTCCGACAAGGCTCGCGTTCTGGCCGGCAAGCCCCCCGTCCCCATCGTGCGCGCCGTCCGCGCCATCGCAGGCAGTATGTCATCATGAAGACCGCAATAGTCATCGGCGCAGGTTTCGGCGGGCTGGCGCTCGCGATCCGGCTGCAATCCGCGGGCGTGCAGACGACGATCGTCGAAAGCCGCGACAAGCCGGGCGGGCGCGGGTATTTCTGGGAGCGCGACGGGTTCACGTTCGATGCAGGGCCGACGGTGATCACTGATCCCGATTGCCTGCGCGAATTGTGGGCGTTGACCGGGCGCGACATGAGCGAGGACGTGACGCTCGATCCGGTGCTGCCCTTCTACCGGCTGAACTGGCCCGACGGGACGAACTTCGACTACACCAACGACGACGTGCAGATGCGCGCGGAGATCGAGAAGCTGCATCCCGGCGACTGGGCGGGGTACGAGAAGTTCCTGCAATATTCGGCTGGCGTCTTCCACGAGGGCTATGAAAAGCTTGGCCATGTCGCGTTTCTCGACTTCGGGTCGATGATCAAGGCGGCGCCGGCGCTGGCAAAATATCAGGCGTGGCGCTCGGTGTATTCGATCGTTTCGAGCTTTGTGAAGTCGGAGAAGTTGCGCGAGGCCTTGAGCTTCCACACGCTGCTGGTCGGTGGCAACCCGATGACGACGAGCGCGATCTATGCGCTGATCCACAAGCTGGAGCGTGACGGCGGGGTGTGGTTTGCGCGCGGCGGGACCAACCGTCTGGTGGCGGCGCTGGTGACGCAGTTCGAGCGGCTGGGCGGCGTGTTGCGGCTCGACGATCCGGTGACGTCGATCGAGACTCTGGGGGATCGTGCGACCGGGGTGACGTGCGCGAGCGGTTGGTCGGCGCAGGCGGACGCGATCGCGGCGAACAGCGACATCATGCACACCTATCGCGACCTGCTGGCGACCTCACGCAGTGCGAAGCGGAAAACCGGGTCGCTCGAGCGGAAGAAATATTCGCCGTCGCTGTTCGTGGTGCATTTCGGGATCAAGGGCACGTGGCCGGGCATCCCGCACCACATGATTTTGTTCGGGCCGCGCTATAAGGGACTGCTCGAGGACATTTACGACCACGGCGTGCTGAGCGAGGACTTTTCGCTGTACCTCCATCATCCGACCGTGACCGATCCTTCGCTGGCGCCGGAGGGGCATTCGACGTTTTACGCGCTGGCGCCGGTGCCGCATCTCGGGAAGTTCCCGGTCGACTGGGACGAGATCGCGCCGATCCTAGAGAAGCGCATCCTCGACGAGATCGGGCGGCGGTTGATTCCGGACATCCACGAGCGGATCGTGACGAAGTTCTCGTACGCGCCGAAGGATTTCGCGCAGGATCTGAATGCGCATCTGGGTAGCGCGTTCTCGCTGGAGCCGGTGTTGACGCAGAGTGCGTATTTCCGCGTGCACAACCGCGACGAGCATATTCCGAACTTGTACTTCGTGGGGGCTGGGACTCATCCGGGAGCTGGGATCCCGGGGGTTGTCGGGAGTGCCAAGGCGACTGCTCGACTCATGCTCGAAGGCGAAAAGTAAGGTTTGTTCGCGCGGAGGCGCGGAGGTGTTGCGCTTGTCGCGTAGCTACCGTGTCTCCAACGATTTGCGGGACGAGGATGAAAACGGCGCGAGCGCTGTCCGGACCGCGACACCTCCGCGTCTCCGCGTGAACCCATTCTGCCTACCATATCCGAAACGGAGTGGTTGTTTGGCGCTTTACGTGCGCGCTCGGCCCCCGTGGACAGCGGACCACCGAAATGGGTGGATCGTCGATAGCCGCGCGCGGACCTTCCGCTAGCTTTCCTTGCGTGCGGCGGTGCCGGCGAAACATACGTATCGCCTCATCCGGCCGCTCGTTCGAACGTGGAAGGATGCCGATATGACCATCACCGTGAACCAGCAGGAATGGGGTGCACTGACTGCCGATCAGCAGAGCCTGATCGCCAGCATCATCAGCGAGAATTTCGCGGGCGAGACCATCGAACCCGCAAGCAGCGGCGTATCGGCGACGGCAGAGGTCGGCGGCATTTGCCAGACCGGGTGCGACATCGCCCAGGCAGCGGCGATCTCGCTGTGCGGCAGGCTTCCGTTCGGCCAGGGCATCTGCATTTCGCTCGCAAAAGTGGCCGGCGATGCATGTCGGAGCGCTTGCTGATCGGATGATTGTCCGGATCGGTTGCGCCTACTGCCGATCCGGATTCCGGTTCGACGATGTTCGCACGCTTGTGGCCCGTGCTCGCATCTCGTAGCGGTGCGGGATGAAGAGACTTGCTGTGTATTGCGGGTCGGCGACGCCGGCTGATCCCATCTATATCGAGGGCGCCCGGGCGCTGGGACGGACTTTCGCCGAGCGAGGGATTGGCCTCGTTTATGGCGGTGGGCGGACCGGGCTGATGGGCGCGATCGCGGATGGCGCGCTTGAAGGCGGCGGCGAGGTTATCGGCGTCATTCCGCAGGCGCTGGTCGATGCCGAGGTGGCGCATCGGGGGCTTACCGAACTGCACGTCGTCAGCGGCATGCATCAGCGGAAGCAGATGTTCACCGATCTTTCCGACGGGTTCGTGACGATCCCGGGCGGCACGGGGACTATGGACGAGCTGTGGGAGGCGCTGAGCTGGGCGCAGCTCGGCTATCATGCGGATCCGGTCGGGTTGCTGAATACCGCGGGATATTACGACCATTTGATCGCGTTCTGGGAGAAGATGGGCGAGGTCGGGTTCCTGCGACCGCAGCACCGGGATCTGTTGATCGTGGCGGATACGCTGGAGGTGCTGCTCGACCGGATGGCGGACCATGTGCCGACGCAGCCGATCGTGCGGATGAACGCGTCGGATTTGTGAGGTTGACGGCTCACTCCAGCACCTGCCGCCACCCCGGCGAAGGCCGGGGCCCAACTGGGGGACATAAATTGTTGGGCGTTGCGCGCCGTTACTCCAACCTTTCCAATTGGGCTCCGGCCTTCGACGGGGTGGGGGCTGAAACGGTAGTGGCGTGCGGGGTTAGCAAGTGAACTATCCCCAACCCTCGCGCGACGCGATCGTGGCTACCGCGCATGAGTCTATCGCGCGCGGGTCGAAGAGTTTTGCCGCCGCCAGCCTGTTGTTCGACAAGCCGACGCGCGAGCGGGCTTGGCTGCTGTATGCGTGGTGCCGACGGTGCGACGATATCGCCGATGGGCAGGATCATGGCCACGGGATGACCGTGGTCGACGACGCCCCTGCCCGGCTGGTGCAGTTGTCGGCGATGACCGAGCAGGCGCTGGCGGGCGAAGTCGTCGGCGAGCCGGCATTCGATGCGCTGCGGATATTCGCGGCCGAGACCCGGCTGCCGAAGCGGTTCGCGCGCGATCTGGTCGAGGGGTTTGCGCTGGATGCGCGCGAGTGGCGGCCGCGGTCGGAGAACGACCTCTACAAATATTGCTACCATGTCGCCGGCGTTGTCGGTTGCATGATGGCGGTGGCGATGGGCGTCGATCCCGACGACGAGGATACGCTCGACCGTGCGTGCGACCTGGGGATGGCGTTCCAGCTCGCCAATATCGCGCGCGACGTCGAGGAGGATGACCGCGTCGGGCGATGCTACCTGCCAGAGGACTGGCTTGTGGAGATGGACTTTCCGCCGGGGCAGCACATGAAGCCGCCGTTTCGGTCGCGGCTCGCGGTGTTGACACGGCGGATGGCGGATCGCGCAGCGGCGTTCGAGGCGAGTGCGCGCGAGGGGACGCCGGCGCTGTCGTTCCGGTCGGCCTGGGCGGTGCTGTCGGCGGCTGGGATTTATGGGGCAATCGGGCTGACCGTAGCGGCGCGCGGCGAGCATGCGTGGGATCACCGCGTGACGACATCCGGGATGCAGAAGCTCGGGTTTATCGTGACCGCGGCACGGGAGGCGGCTCGGCGGGAAAAACTGTATCCGCGGACCGCGCGGGACACGCGATTGTGGACGCGGCCTAAGGTTTAGCGCGCACCTGCCTAAGCCACCCCGTCATCCCGGACCTGTTCCGGGATCCACCGTTCCGCGCAGTCTAAAGCATGGAACTCGGGGATGGGTGGATGCCGGAACAAGCCCGGCATGACGAAAATCCGGGTCAGCCTTGCGACTTTGCCTTGCCGGTCTTCGCCATCAACTGGCCTTGCGCACGACAATTCGCGCCGATCATGGGGTAGGGAACGTCGGTGTTCTGCGCCAGCTGGTCGGGGAGCGCGGCGCGGCATTGCGCCATCGTCTCGTAGCGAGCAGGGATCATGCGCGCCTCGGTGCAGTTCACATTGCCATCGCCGCAACCCATGATCGCCATGACGTAGAACAGCGGTTCCATCTCACTCTCCGGTTGCGACATGCCGGTGCGGCAGGACGTATCGATAAAAGCGACGAAGTGGCAGGAATGTTCCCCCAAATGCTTTTACCGGGGCTTGACTGCGCCTACATCGCGTCGATCCATGCCACCTGACACCTACACCTCCACCCGCGCTGACCAGCCGTTGCTGCCGACGCTCCGCCGCTTCCTGCCGTTCCTGTGGCCGGCGGGGCAGCCCAAGCTGAAGGCGCGGATCGTCGTCGCGATGCTGCTCGTGATCGCCTCGAAGCTGATCCAGGTGTTCGGCGCGGCGTTCACGCTGAAATACGCGGTCGACCGGATGGCGGGGAACGACCGCGGGGCGCTGACCTTGGTCGTGTTGCTGGTGGTCGGCTATGCGGCGTCGCGGTTTGGGACGACCTTGTTCGACAACCTGCGCAACGCGGTGTTCGAGCGCGTCGGGCAGGATGCGTCGCGGCGGCTGGCGGCGCAGGTGTTTCGCCATCTGCATGCGCTGAGCCTCGATTTTCACCTGTCGCGGCGGACGGGCGCTGTGACCAAGGTGGTCGAGCGCGGCACCAAGAGCATCGACACGATGCTGTATTTCCTGCTGTTCAACATCGCGCCGACGGTGTTCGAGCTCGTGCTGGTGCTCGGGCTGTTCTGGACCAAGTTCGGCTGGCCGCTGGTCGTCGCGACCGTCGTGATGGTGGTCGGCTATATCCTCTTCACGCGGATGGTGACCGACTGGCGCAATGCCCTGCGCGCGCGGATGAACGACCTCGATACCGGCGCGGTCGCGCATGCGGTGGATTCGCTGCTGAACTTCGAGACGGTGAAGTATTTCGGGGCTGAGGAGCGTGAGGCGCGGCGCTACGACAGCGCGATCACGGCCTATTCCGAGGCGGCGGTGAAAAGCGAGAATTCGCTCGCGTGGCTGAATCTTGGCCAGGCGCTGATCACCAACCTGATGCTCGCGGGCGGCATGGGGTTCGTCGTGTGGCGGTGGAGCCGTGGGTTCGCCTCCGCTGGCGACGTGGTGTTCGTGTCGACGCTGCTGGCGCAGCTGTTCCGGCCGCTCGACCTGTTGGGGATGGTGTATCGCACGATTCGGCAGGGGGCGCTCGACATGGCGGCGATGTTCGACCTGATCGATACACCGGCGACCGTGGTCGATGCGCCGGGCGCGCCTGCGCTGGCGGTGAGTGCGGGGCATGTGCGGTTCGAGGGGGTGTCGTTCGGATATGACGCGGGGCGGCCGATCCTGCGCGACCTGGAACTGGACGTGCCGGCGGGATCGACGCTCGCGGTGGTCGGGCCGTCGGGCGCGGGCAAGTCGACGCTCGCGCGGTTGCTGTACCGGTTTTATGACCTGACGGGCGGGCGGATTACCGTCGATGGGCAGGATATCGCGCAGGTTCGGCAGGCGTCTTTGCGGGCTGCGATCGGGATCGTGCCGCAGGATACGGTGCTGTTCAACGACACGATCGGGTACAATATCGCGTATGGGCGTGAGGGCGCGGAGATGCCCGAGGTCGAGGCGGCCGCGAAGGGCGCGGCGATCTCGGGCTTCATTGAGCGCCAGCCGCTGGGGTACGAAACGCGCGTCGGCGAGCGTGGGCTGAAGCTGTCGGGGGGCGAGAAACAGCGCGTTGCGATCGCGCGGACGCTGCTGAAGAACCCGCCGATCCTGATTCTGGACGAGGCTACGTCGGCGCTCGATAGCCGGACCGAAGCGGAAATCCTCGATACGCTCGAGGCGATCGAGCGCGGCCGCACGACGATCGTGATCGCGCACCGGTTGTCCACGGTGGTGCATGCGGACCAGATCGTCGTGCTGGAGGCGGGGCGGATCGTCGAGAAGGGGACTCATGCGGATCTGCTGCGGCAGGGCGGCGTGTATGCGGAGATGTGGAACCGGCAGGCGCAGGAGCGCGCGGGGGATGATGATGGGGCGTTGGCGGCGGAGTAACGGCGTTGGGGTAGTCGGTGAGGAATGCTCGCCACGCCCTTCGTAACGTCAGATGCTTGCGGTCTTTGGCCCGTAAATACCTGGGCGACCGCGTTTCACCGGTAGCTTACCCCTCCTTGTTCTCCCGCGAAGGCGGGAGCCCAGTCTGGGTCCCCGCCTTCGCGGGGAAACACGGAAGTGAAGAGTGTGGGTCCACCCAAACCACCACCCCGGCGAAGGCCGGGGCCCAATTGGGGGACGCTGCTAACGGATGACAGCGCGTCGTCATTGCCGCATTTCCAATTGGGCCCCGGCCTCCGCCGGGGGGGGGGGGGTGGGTCCCGGGTGAAGCATTAAAGACGAGCAGCGTATCGCACGCCGCCCCTTCCTGTTCCCTCGCGAACGCGGGGGGCCAGGATTTACAAGTGATGGCGCTGCTGGGTCCTGGGCCCCCGCGTTCGCGGGGGAACAGAAGGGGAGCGGGGACTAGGGGCGTTCGCTACGCTGGAATGGACGGGTCCAGTTCGCGCAACCTTGCCTCGATCGCACTCGAATATTGGTAGATGTGCGTCAGGTCGGACAGCAGATGCCGCGTTTCGTCCTTGCCCGCGAACATGCCGAGATACTTGGTCGTGATGCCGTTGAAGTGCATCCGCGCGACCGTTTTCCGATTGTTGTCGTCGAGCAGAATCGCGCAATACGATTTCGCGTCGCGGACGATCACGCGTTTCGGGTCGATCAGGCGCGACGCGATCGCCTGGATGATGTGGAAGCCCGAAATCTCCTCCTGCGTGGTGACGATGCCGTCGCCATCGGAGGGGTCGTCGGACGCCCCCGGCGGCAGGTCCTCGACCGGGCTCGATGCCTTCAGTGCGGACGACAGGCGTTCGTTGACGAAATCGCGGATCAGTGCGGCGATCGCCGGGGCGAGCAGTTTCGCGAACCCGTCCTTGATCGCCGGCGTGAGGCGCCCGCCATGGACGCGCTGCGCCATCATCCGGACGAACTCGTCGGAGGGCTCGGCGAACTCCTTTTCGAGTTCGAGGCGGATCAGCGACTGCGTCTTGAGGTTGCCCGCCTCCTGGACGATCTTGTCGATGTCGAACGCCGCCTTGGTGAATTTCTCGAGAGTGCGGATGTCGGCGGGCTTGATCGCGTCCATCGTGAAGGTGAAGAACGGCTTGTCGTCCATCTTGTTCGGGCGCTCGATGTCCGAATAGAATTGGTAGACGACGCCGTTGGTCAGCACCGCGAGCCGCGCATCGGTGACGCTGAAATAGCGGAAGAGCTGGCCGGCATGGTTGACGTTGAGCTGGACCGAGGACGGCTTGCACTCGATCAGGATCGACACTTTCCCGCCCGCGCAGATCGCATAGTCGACCTTCTCGCCCTTCTTGGTGCCGACGTCCGCGGTGAATTCGGGGACGACTTCGGACGGGTTGAAGACGTCGTAGCCGAGCGACTGGAGGAACGGCATGACGAGCGCAGTCTTCGCTGCCTCCTCGGTCAGCAGCACCTCGCGGTGTTCGATGGTGCGCTTCTGCAGTTCGGCCAGCCTGATGCTCAGTTCCATGCGCGTCTCCCCCCGGATTGAACATGGGAGGATGCGCAGGGAAGTTGCGCCGGTCCATGACGGGACAGCGACAACCCGACCGGATCTCGATCTATTGCGCGCGGCGGGTGCGGCGCCAGTAGAAGAAGGAATAGAGAACCGGCGTCGCGACCATCACCAGCAGCAGCGCGCGGAAGACTGCGGTGCGGGTTTCGCCCTGCATCGGCAGCGCGGCGAGGACGATGATCGCGAGCCCCGCGGCCATCATGATGCGGCTGGCATAGCGATGCGTGGCGATCCAGTTGTCGGGGTCGACGATCGCCCAGGGGGTGCGGATGCCGACGAAGAAGCCGGGGCGCGACTTGGGCAGGACGTTGCCGATCGCGACGAGGAACGCGCCCAGGCCGGCGAGCATCGTCGTCGGAGGAAACACGAAACCGAACGCCGGGGCGGCGACCAGCGCTTCGAACAAGGCCATCATGCCGAGCAGCCCGGCCCAGGCGGTGCGATAGAGCGGCGCGGACTGTTCGAGCTTGTCCTGCAATGGTTCGAGCGACGGCAGTGCCGCCATGAACAGCGAGAGGCCGACCGTCAGCGCGACGGGCGTGAACAGCGCTTTGCTCACGCTGGCGAAGCGATCGGGCAGGCCGTTGCCGCCCCAGTGGGTCGGCAGTTGCGTACCCGCGGGGAAGCGGCCGAGCGCGATCGCGGCGACGATCGCCAGCGTCGCGGCGGTCAGTGCCGACGCGATCATCAGGTCCCGGTAACGCATGTCTCGCTCCCCTGTTCGTGCGCATCGCCGACGCGGAGCCGGCCCATGAAGCCCATCACCACCTCCTCCATCACCGACAAATCGAGCGTGTAGACGATCGATGTGCCGCGATTCTCGGCCTGGATGAGGCCGGCAGCCTTCAGCTTGGCGAAGTGGTTCGACATGGTCGGCTTCGACACCGCGAACGCGTCGGCAAGCGCGCCGGCGGTCATCGCGCCGCCTTTGAGCAGTTCGAGAATGCGGCGGCGCGTGGGGTGCGCGAGGGCGTCGAAGACCGAGTCCATGGACTTGGTTTATTCGTGAAGCGGCTAATTAGCAAGACGGCTAAACTCTGCGCGCATCACCCCGGCGAAGGCCGGGGCCCAAATGGGGGACTTTGCCGACTGAGCCCCGTCCGCCGTTACGACCACCTCCCAATTGGACCCCGGCCTTCGCCGGGGTGGTACTGGATGGAAGCGTCGCGTTCTGAACATCGCTGAACCCTGAAACGCTCTTCGTCGATAACACCCCCACTATCCTCGACATCGCCCCGAGGATCGCTACCTAGGCGGCGATGGCACTCGACCCTCTTCCCGATCTCCAGCGCATCTTCGGCTTTCCTGATTTCCGCGGGGTGCAACGCGATGTCGTCGACCGGGTGCTCGCGGGGCAGCGGACGCTGGCCGTCATGCCGACGGGGGCGGGCAAGTCGCTGTGCTACCAGTTGCCAGCGACGATGCTGGAGGGGACGTGTGTGGTCGTCTCGCCGCTGATCGCGCTGATGCATGACCAGTTGCGCGCGGCGACCGCGGTGGGGATCAAGGCGGCGACGTTGACGTCGGTCGATACCAATCGCGAGGAGACTATCGCTCGGTTTCGGGCGGGCGATCTGGACCTGCTGTACGTGGCGCCGGAGCGGGCTTCGAACGAGAGTTTCCGCAATCTGCTCAGCCAGGCCAAGCTGTCGCTCTTTGCGATCGACGAGGCGCATTGCGTCAGCGAGTGGGGGCATGATTTCCGCCCCGACTACCGGTTGCTGCGGCCGTTGCTCGACAGTTTCCCGGACGTGCCGCGCCTCGCGCTGACCGCGACCGCGGACGCGCATACGCGGGCGGATATCCTCGAGCAGCTGGGGATCTCGCAAGAAGGCCTGATCGTGTCGGGGTTCGACCGGCCGAACATCCGCTATGCGATTTCGGGGCGTGACAACGTCAACCGGCAGATCGCGGATATCCTCGAGAAGATTCCCGGGCCGGGGATCGTCTACGCGCAGACGCGCGCGGCGACCGAGAAGCTGGCCGAGGCGCTGGGGCGGAGCGGGCGGCCGACGCGCGCGTATCATGCCGGGCTCGACCCGCAGGTGCGCGCGAAGAACCAGGCCGATTTCGTCGCGAGCGAGGACATGGTGATCTGTGCGACGGTCGCGTTCGGGATGGGGATCGACAAGCCCGACGTCCGGTTCGTGGCCCACGCCGGGCTGCCGAAATCGATCGAGGCCTATTATCAGGAGACGGGCCGCGCGGGGCGTGACGGCGACCCGGCGATCGCGCATCTGTTCTGGGGCGCGGAGGATTTCGCGCGCGCTCGGCAGCGGATCGGCGAGGTCGAGCCGGAGCGGCAGGCGGGCGAGCGACAGCGGCTGACCGCGATGGGCGGGCTGGTCGAAACCGCCGGGTGTCGGCGGCGGATCCTGCTCAAGCATTTCGGCGAGGAGCGGCTCGAGGATTGCGGGAATTGCGACAATTGCCTCGGGAACGTCGATGCGGTCGATGCGACCGAGACGGCGCGAAAATTCCTGTCGGCGGTGTTTCGGACCGGGCAGATGTTTGGCGTGGGGTATATCGAGGGCATCCTCACCGGCGTTTCGTCGGAGCGGAGCCTGATGAACGGGCACGAGGCGCTGTCGGTGTACGGGATCGTCGATGGCGACGAGGTGGCGTTGCTTAAACCCGTGTCGCGAGCGTTGATGCTGAAGGATGCTTTGCGCACCAATCCGCATGGGGGCCTCGAGTTTGGGCCTGCCGCCAAGGCTATCCTCAAGGGCGAGGCGGCGGTGTCGATCGTCGTGCCGCCCAAGCGCGAGCGGCGGCGCAAGGCTGCGCCGGGCGCGACGCCGAACCCGGTCGACGATCCGCTGTTCGAGGCGTTGCGCGTGCGGCGGCGCGATCTGGCGAAGGACGCGGGCGTTCCACCGTATGTGATCTTCCACGATTCGGTTCTGCGTGACATTGCGCGGCAGCGGCCTTCGTCGCGTGCCGAGCTGAGCCTGCTTTCAGGCATTGGCGCGCGCAAACTCGACGCCTATGGGGATGCTTTCCTTCAGGTTGTCCGCGAGTCCGCATGATACGGCAAATAAACGAAAGTATTTCGGTCGCGCCGCAGATCGCAGTCGAGCAGGTCGCGGATATCGCCGCGGCGGGCTTCACGACGATCGTCAACAACCGGCCCGACGACGAGGATGCGGGGCAGCCTTCGGGCGACGAGATCCGCGCGGCGGCGAAAGCGGCTGGGCTGAAGTATGTTTCGATCCCGGTGACGCATGCGGGGTTCTCGCATCCGCAGATCGACGCGATGACGCAGGCGCTGGTCGATGCGGATGGGCCTGTGCTGGCATATTGCCGGTCGGGGACGCGGAGCTGCAATCTGTGGGCGCTGGCGGCAGCCAAGGCGGGGCGGAACCCGAACCTGCTGCTCGCGCAGGCCGAGGACGCCGGGTATGACCTGCGCGGGATCCGACCGATGCTGGACGCGCTCGCAGGGCCGCGATGACGCCT
>JAZKCH010000057.1:0-28850 GCA_040388215.1 Pseudomonadota bacterium
CCCGCGATGGGCTGCGACGGGCAGCTCTGGGCCCGCCAGATCGTCGACCTCGCCGGGATCGCACAGGTCGAATTCGGCGACCTGTCGCAGGACGATACGCTGTCGGCGATGGCGGCGCGGGTGCTCGCCGCCGCCCCTCCACGGTTCGCGGTCGCAGGCGTTAGCCTCGGCGGCTACGTCGCGATGGAGATGGTCCGCCAGGCCCCGGACCGGATCGAGCGGATCGCCTTGTTCGGCACGCGCGGATCGATGGACGTCCGTCCGCGTACCGTCGCAGGGCAGGGAATGCTCGCCACCGCCCCGCATGCCGACCCGCGCCTCTCCGCGATCGTCAGCGGCCCGGCACAGGCAATGGCGGACCGTGTTGGCCCGGTTGTCTTCGAACGCCAGCAACGCGCGCTGCTCGCCCGCCCCGACATCAGCGAGGCAATCGCCGCGATCCATGTGCCCACGCTGGTCGCGGTCGGCGATCGCGACCGGATATGCACCCCCGACGACGCATTGTCGTTGAGCTTGCGAATTCCGAGCGCGCGCTTCCATTTGCTCCGCGGGTGTGGCCACCTTTCCCCGCTCGAACGCCCGGGCGAAGTCACCGCGGTACTCCGCCAGTGGCTCAGGCAGGACTGAAGAAAGACCCAAAGTCGATCAAATATCCGTTGCCGATACGGCACAGGCTCCATATCGTTTACCGATAATATTGGGGGTGAACCGAACGATGCCACAGCGTCGTCGCCCTCATCGGTGTGCGGTGGCAAAATCATCGCGAAGCGGGGGTATGGCCGATGGATGCACTGGTTCTCGACGACGTGACGAAGCGTTTCGGCGAAAAAACCGCGGTCGACGCGTTGAGTTTCGCGGTGCGGCCCGGCGAGATCTTCGGCTTCCTCGGCGGTAATGGTGCAGGCAAGACTACCTCGTTGCGGATGGTGTTAGACATCCTGCGGCCAACCTCGGGACGGATCGCAGTGCTCGGGTGTTCGCCGGGACGCGAGAATGCGGGGGATCTGGGGTTCATGCCTGAGGAGCGCGGGCTGTATCGCGGGATGAGCGCGATCGACACCGTCATCTATTTCGGCCGGCTCAAGGGTATGACGGCTATGGCAGCGCGCTCTAAGGGGCAAGACCTGCTCGAACGCTTCGGGCTGGCGAGGTCGGCCAAGATGCCAATCGACAAATTGTCGAAGGGCATGGCGCAAAAGGTCCAGCTCGCGGCGACGTTGGTCAACAGTCCGAAGCTGCTGCTGCTCGACGAACCGTTTTCGGGGCTCGATCCGGTCAACCAGGGGCTGCTCGAGGACGAAATTTTACACGCGGCCCGGGATGGTGCGACCGTGGTTTTCTCGACACACGTGATGCAGCATGCCGAGCGGCTCTGCGACCGGCTGCTGCTGCTGTCGCGCGGGCGAAAGATATTTGAGGGAACCCAGAGTGAAGCGCGCGGGCTGCTGCCGGCAAGGTTGAGAATCGTCGCGCGCGATACGCCGATGCGCTGCCCCGGGATCGATCGCGCGGATGCTGGCGACGCCGATGCGGACGGCTGGCGAGCGTACGACGTGACGCTGTGCGAAGGGATCGACCCTGCCGACGTGCTGCAATGCATGACCGAACAGGGCATCACGCTGCGGCGGTTCGACCAGCAGCGGGTCAGCCTGCACGAGGTCTTCATCCATCTGGTTGGCAATCCCTCCGTCGCCGCGACCGGGCAGCCCGCATGATCCGCAACATTCTGCTCGTCGCGCTGCGCGAATTCCGCCAGATCACCGGCATGCGCAGCTTCTGGCTGACGCTCCTGATCCTGCCGATCGTCTTTGCCGGGGGCCCGATCGCGTCCAAGGTTCTCGGCTCCGACGATACCCAGCGGGTAATGCTGATCGACGCGGACGGACGCGAGGCGACCGCGATCCGCAATCGTCTCGACGGCGATCGGCAGCGGCGGATCCTCACGGCGTTGTCGCGCTATGCCCAGCGCTACGCTCTTGATCGCGCGAACCCGACCGCGGTGTGGGCGCAGCATGACCGGCTCTACGGCGAGGCGGACGTTGCGGCGTTCGTGAAGGCGGGCGGGTTGCCCGCGGCGTTGGCGGCGATGAAGCGCCTGGCCACGCCCGAGACGCCCGCGTTCGATCCGCCCGAGGCCGATTTCACGATCGTGCCGACGCCGCCGTCGATCGCCACTGCCGATCCCGTCACGCTCGATCGGCTGCTCAAGCCGCTCGTCCAGCCGGGCGAGTTCGGCGACAAGAAGGCCAGGCCGCTCGACTATGCGGTGTACATTCCACGCGGATTCGGCACCCGCGCGACCGTAGCGCGGCTCTGGTCGAGCGAACAACCGGGGGCCGATTTCGTCCAGCCGTTGCAGTCGGTGCTGACCCAGCGGTTGCGGATCGCCTATCTCCAGTCGACAGGACTCGCGCCCGAGCAGGCGGCGGCCGCAACGACCCTGGTGCCGTCGATCGCGATCTCGACCCCGGCGCCGGGCGGCGGCCGCGAACGGATGCTGGTGCGTTCGATCGTGCCGCTGCTCAGTGCGTACATTCTGCTCATGTCGCTGCTGCTGTCGGGCAACTGGGTTTTGCAGGGGTTGGTCGAGGAACGCTCGAACAAGCTGATCGAGACGGTGCTAGCCTGTGTCAGTCCCGACGAGCTGCTCTACGGCAAGCTTGCCGGCACGGTCGCGGTCGGGCTGACGATGGTCGCGGTGTGGGGGCTGTGCGCGACCGGCGCCGCGTTCGCCACGCAGGGTGCGGTCGGCGAATTCCTGCGGATGGCGCTGGCCCCCCTCGCCTCGCCTTGGATCATACTGGTGATGCTGTATTTTTTCCTGGCGGGCTATCTGATGGTGTCGATGATCCTGCTCGCGATCGGCGCGATGAGCGACTCGATGCGCGACGCCCAGAGTTATCTGACACCGGTGCTGATGGTGATCGCGATGCCCTTCACGATCGTCGCGCAGGGTATCCTGTCGAACACTGGCGCAACCGCGCTGAAGGTACTGACGTGGATCCCGCTCTACACGCCGTTCACGATGCTGGCGCGACTTGGCAGTGGCGTGTCGGTATGGGAGATCGTCGGTAGCGCGCTCACGCTCGCGGCGTTCATCGCGATCGAATTCGTGTTGCTCGCTCGTGTGTTCCGCGCCAGCCTACTCAACGCGGGGCAAAAACCCAACCTTGCCGCGCTTGCCCGCCTGATGCGGCGCGATTCGGCATGATCCGTTCTTCCACGTCTCGTTCAACCGGGGGTTTTGCCCCGTTCTCGCAAGGAGCTTCAATGCCGTTCAATCATTTCTCACGTCTGTCGCTGGGTGTCGCCATCGCGGCGCTGTCGGTGTCCGCGCTGGCACAGACCACTCCGACCGGCACACGCTATGGGACGTTCGGGATCGACCTGACCGCCGCCGATAAGGCAGTGAAGCCGGGCGACGACTTCTGGACCTATGCGAACGGCAGCTGGAATAAACGCACCGAGATCGCCGCGGATCGCACGTCGGCGGGCGGCAGCGTCATCCTCGCGGACCAGGCCGAGCAACAGGTCCGCACGATCCTCGACGATGCCGCGCGCGATCCCGCCGCAGTCGGGCCTGGCGCGAAGCAGTTCGGCGACCTGTACGCGAGCTTCATGGACGAAGCCGCGATCGAACGCGCCGGTGCTGCACCGCTTAAGCCGTATTTCGCCAGGATCGACGCCGCGAGCGACAAGCGGAAGCTGCAGGTCCTGTTCTCGACGGTCGGTTATGCCGCGCCGGTCGAGGTCGGCCAGTTGCCCGATCCGGCTGATCCCAAGCGCTATGCGGTCGCCGCAGGCCAGGGTTCGCTCGGCATGGGTGGCCGAGATTATTATCTTGAACAGGGTCCAAAATACGACATTTTTCGCGCCGCCTATCGGGCGTATGTCGAGCGGATGCTGACGTTGTCCGGGGTCGCCGATGCGTCGGCGAAGGCGGACCGGATCGTCGCGCTGGAAACGGCGATGGCGAAGGTGCAGTGGTCGCCGATCCAGTCGCGCGACCTGAAAGCGATGCTCAAGCCGATGGATGCGGCGGGGCGCAAGGCGCTGGCACCCGAGTTCGACTGGCCTTTGCTGCTGTCGACCGCGGGCTATGGCGATTTCCCGACCGTCTACATGACGAACTCAACCGCGCTGACCGAACTCGGCAAGCTGTTCGCCGCCACCCCGGTGTCGACGTGGCAGGACTGGATGAAGTTCCGCCTCGCCTCCGTGAGTTCGGGCGTGTTGCCCAAGGCGTTCGATCAGGCGACGTTCGATTTCTACGGCAAAACGCTCGCCGATCAGCCGCAGCAGCGCGCACGGTGGAAGCGCGGAATCGCGCTGGTAAACGGCACGATGGGTGAAGCAGTCGGCGAAGTCTATGTGAAGCGCCATTACCCGCCCGAGAGTGAAGCAAAGATGGGCGAGCTGATCGCGAACCTGCGTGCCGCATACAAGGAACGGATCACCGCCAACACCTGGATGGACCAGGCGACCAAGACGCAGGCGCTGGCGAAGCTTGCCGCATTCGATCCGCGGATCGGCCATCCGGTCAAGTATATCGATTATGCCTCGCTGAAGGTCGTGCGTGGCGACCCGGTCGGCAATGCGATGCGCTCGGGCGAGTTCCAGCATCAGCTCGAATTGTCACGGCTGGGCAAGCCGGTCGATCGCACGCTGTGGGGCATGACGCCGCAGACCGTGAACGCCTATTATGATCCGCTGAACAACCAGATCACCTTCCCCGCCGCGATTCTTCAGCCGCCCTATTTCGACCCGAAAGCGGACGCGGCGGTCAACTATGGCGCGATCGGCGCGATCATTGGCCACGAGATGGGTCATGGTTTTGACGATCAGGGCAGCCAGTTCAGCGCCTCGGGCAAGTTCGAAAACTGGTGGACGCCAGAAGCCCGTGCGGCGTTTACGCAACGCACCTCCGCGCTGTCGAAGCAGTATGACGCGTATGAACCAATCCCCGGCGTGCACGTGAAGGGCGCACTCACGCTCGGCGAGAATATCGGCGATCTTGGCGGCGTCGAGACGGCCTATGCTGCGTATCAGAAGTATCAGGCGGAGCACGGTAAGGCGCCGGTAATCGGCGGGATGACCGGCGACCAGCGGTTCTTCCTGGCGTATGCGCAAGCCTGGCAGGCCAAGCTGCGCGAAGGTGCGGCGCGGGCGCGATTGTTGACCGATCCGCACTCGCCGCCATTCTATCGGGTCAACGGCATCGTCCGCAACGTCGACGCCTGGTACACGGCGTTCGGCGTGAAGCCGGGCGATGCGCTGTATCTGGCACCGGCCCAGCGCGTGCATATCTGGTAAAATGTGAAAGGGCGCGCCTCGATCGTCGCGCGTCCTCGTGGTGCCTACGTGGTTTCCGATACTACGGCGCCATTCGCGTTGCCGTTAAGCGAGTGCATGTTCCGGGTATCGGACCATGCACTCGCCAAGGGGCTCCACGATATGGTCGAACTCATCCGTGCGGATCGTCGCACGCCCCCGGAGATCAAGGCGTGGAGCGCCGACCTTACGACTCGTAACGGTTATGTCTTCCGGGTCCGGCCCGCAGCACCTTCGGACGAAACCGAACTCGGTACGCTGTTCCAGCATGTCGATGTCGACGATCTGCGGTTTCGGTTTCTCAGTGCAATCCACAAGGTCGGGCATGATCAATTGAAAGCGCTGGTCACGGTCGATCACGAGCATGTTGAGAATTTCCTCGCCTTCGACATCGCCAGCGGGCGGATGATCGCGACCGCGATGCTGGCGGCGGACGAGACGCTCAGCTGCGCCGAAGTCGCGCTGGCAATCCGGAGCGACTATAAGCGACTCGGGATCAGCTGGACGCTGCTCGATCACGTCGCGGCGTTCGCGCAGGCGAAGGGGATCCGGACGCTGGAGTCGATCGAGAGCCGTGACAATCACCAGGCGATCGACCTCGAACGCGCGCGGGGCTGGATCGCATCGGCCTGTCCGAGCGATCCGGCATCGATGATCCTGCGCATGACGCTTGCCCCATCCACGGGCTGACGCGCACATCGATCAACCAGTGGGCGAAACCGGGCGATCATCATTCCGTTGTCTTCCAGCAAGGACGGTAAGGCCTAAGCGCCCCCCCCCCCGCAAGCCGACCAAGTCCCATCCAAGACTATGCTTCCCGGCCGGAGCCTCGCTTTTGCATGCACCGTCAACCGGATGTCCAACAGCCGCCAGGCTTACTCTGGCGCCTGTTCGCACGCGACCGACTGCCACTAACCTGCTCCCGACGCGTGCCGATAGTCGGTCGGAAAAAAGCTGTCCCGCCATGTGTCAGTGTCGAGACGGCGCTTCCCGAGGCTAGCGACCACGCGCGCATTCAGGCGATCTCGAGCATGTTCTCGACCTTCACCGCGCCCGGCGCCGCCCAGGCGGTACGCTCGGCGACCATCCGGTCGTGCGGCGAATCGACCGAGCCGGTGAGCCGCACCGTGCCGCCATCGACCGACACCTTGATCGTGTCGCCATCGAAGAACCATGAGCGGTGCAGCGCGGTGCGGATATCGTTGCTGACGTCGGTGACGTCGACGCGCGGTTTCAGCACGATGTGGTTGATCACGCCGACCACGCCCGCGAGCGTCCGCACTGCCGCCTCGGCCGCATCCTTCTGGAAATGCCAGCGCACCTCGCCGCGCAGACTGACCCAGCCGTCCTCGACCTGTGCCTTGACACTGTCGTGCGGCACGGTCGTATCCCAGGAGAGCCGCTCGACGATCGCGCTGGCGATCGCCTCGTCGCTGCGCTTGAAGCGGTCTTCGAGCTGCACCTCGATCTCCTCGGCAACCGCCTTGACGCCGTCGACGCGGGCAGCGGCGCGTTCGGCGGCATATTTCGCGGCATAGCTGCCGGCGTGGCCGCTTAGCGTCACGACGCCGTTGTTCGCGGTGACGCCGATATGCCCGGCGGGGACGCTCGGATCCCAATTGAGTTCGGCGAGCACGGCTTTCTGCAATCTTGCGTCGTGGGACATGACAGGCTCCTGAGAACAGCGCGGAGAGGTCCGAGCCGATGATCGCGAGCCTATCGATACGGCCGATCTCCGACAGCGTCGGGAACTACGCATGCCGCCCGACTGCGTACTTCCCGATCCTTTCCCGCATCCTCCCAAACGCCGAAAGCTCGGCGAAAGAGGGAGACCGCGCATGACCTATTCGACCCTGATGGTGCATCTCGATGGCGGGCGTCCCAACGTCGCCTTGCTCGACGTCGCCGCCACGCTTGCCGACCAGTACGATGCCGCGGTGATCGGCATCGCCGCCTGCCAGCCGGTCCAGATCGGTACGTGCGACGGCTATCTCGGCGGCGAATATGCGGTGATCGAGCGCGATATCGTCGCCGGCGAACTCGCCCGCGCCAAGACCGAGTTCCATGCGCACGAACGGCTTGCGCGACACGTGCTGGACTGGCGCTCGATCCCGACGCTCGTCAACGTCGCGCATGTCGTCGCTGAGCATGCGCGGTCCGCCGATCTCGTCATCACCAGCGCGGGACCGGGTTTTGCCGATCTCGCGACGCATGCCGATACCGGCGACCTGATCCTGCGCGCCGGCCGCCCGATACTGGTCGTTCCCGATGGCGCCGCCACCGCGCGCTTCTCGACCATTCTGGTCGCGTGGACCGACACGCGCGAATGCCGCCGCGCGATCGCCGATGCATTGCCGATGCTCAAGGCCGCCGACCGCGTCGTGATCGTCGAAGTCGCGATCGACGCGATCGAGGCGCGGAAGCCGATCGACGAGGTCGCCGCCTGGCTCGCGCGCCACGGCATCGACGCGGACAAGATCGTCGCGCGGATGAAGGGCTCCAGCATCGATACGCTCGCCGCAATCGCCGACGAGATCGAGGCCGACCTCGTCGTCGCCGGCGCCTATGGCCACAGCCGGATCCGCGAATGGGCGTTCGGCGGCGTCACCCGCGACCTGCTGCTGCGCGACCGACGCTGCACGTTGCTGTCGCACTGAGCCATGACGGGCCACGCGATCCGCAAGTATTTCGGCCCGGTCGCCGCCGCGAACCGAAGGATAGTGATCGGCAGCACGATCCTGTCGATCGTCGCGATCATCGAAGGACTATTAGCATATAGCGGATCCTTGGCTTAACATGCGTCATGTTTCGAAGGAGGGTATCGAAGACTTGCCCCCCGACGGATCGGATCAGTGTGTCGAACAAGGCCCGCATCTCGATGATTTGCCTCTGCGCCCCCCGAGCCACCGCACCGCCCGCATGATCGCGTCGCAGTCGCCGCACGATACCGACCCCCAGGCGGTGGCGCGCGGCGATGCGATGCTGGCGGAGGAACTCGGGCTGCTGATCGACGGCGCCACCACCTATGCGATCTACATGCTCGACCGCAGCGGCCGCGTCACGATCTGGAACCGCGGTGCGGAACGGATCAAGGGCTGGGCCGAGGCGGAGATCATCGGCCGCGATTTCGCGATCTTCTACCCCGCCGACGATATCGCCGCAGGCAAACCCGCCGCCGACCTCGCCCGCGCGCACTGCGATGGCCGGGTCGAGGAAGAAAGCTGGCGGGTCCGCAAGGACGGCTCCGAATTCCTAGCGCACGTCACGATCACCGCGCTCCACGACGACGCCGGCGCGCTGCGCGGGTTCGGCAAGGTCATCCGCGACATCACGCATGAAAAGGCCGCCGAGGCCGCGATCGTCCGCCGCGAACATCACCTCCGCTCGATCCTCAACACCGTTCCCGACGCGATGATCGTCATGAACGAGAACGGCATCGTCGCCTCGTTCAGCGCGGCCGCCGAACTCGTCTTCGGCTACGCGGCGAGCGAAGTGATCGGCCAGAACGTCGCGATGCTGATGCCGCAGACCGAGGCGCGCGACCACGACGCGCACCTCCGGAAGTACCGCCATACCGGGGAGCGCCACGTGATCGGCAATGTCCGCCTCGAGCGCGCGATGCGAAAAGGCGGCGAGACGTTCCCGATCGAACTGGCCGTGGGCGAGGCGTCGATCGGCGGCGAGCGGATCTTCACGGGCTTCATCCGCGATCTCACCAACCGCCACGCGACCGAACGCCGGTTGCAGGAACTCCAGTCCGAACTTATCCATGTTTCCCGTGTCAGCGCGATGGGAACGATGGCGTCGACCCTGGCGCACGAGATCAACCAACCGCTGACCGCGATCGCCAACTACCTCGAAGCGACACGCGCGATGATCGCGGACGGCGACGATCCGGTGTTGGCGCCCCTCTTGGCCGACGTCGCAGAAGCGCTGGAGCTCGCAGCGGCACAGTCGCTCAGGGCTGGCACGATCGTCCGCCGGCTGCGCGCGTTTGTCGATGGCGGCGACACCGGATTCCGCGACGAAGCGCTCGACCTGCTCGTCGAGGAGGCGACCAGTCTCGGCCTGCTCGGCGCGCACGAGGCAGGCATCACGGTCGTCAGACACGTCGCGCCGGCGGGCGTCACAGTGTTGGTCGATCGCATCCAGATTCAGCAGGTCCTGGTCAATTTGATCCGCAACGCGATCCAGTCGATGGCATCATCGCCGTGCAAGGTGCTGACGATCGCTACCGCGCCCGAGCGCGAGGGCTGCATGCAGATCACCGTCGCCGACACCGGCAGCGGCATCGATTCTACCGTCCGCGAACGTCTGTTCGAAGCGTTCGCAACCACCAAGGAGGACGGCATGGGGCTCGGCCTGTCGATCTGCCGGACGATCGTCGAGGCGCATGGCGGGCGGATCTGGGCGGACGGCGTGGCGAGCGGCGGCACCGCGTTCCATTTCACCGTGCCGCTCGCCACGCTTCAGGAAGACACCGATGTCTGATCCACTCCGCACAGTGCACATCGTCGACGACGATGAAGCGATCCGCCAATCGGTCGGCTTCCTGTTGCGCAAGGCGGGCTATGCGGTCGAAACCTATCCCGCAGGCACGCACTTCCTGAAAGCCGTCACGCGCGAGACACGCGGCTGCGTGCTGCTCGATGTCCGGATGCCCGACCTCGACGGGTTCGCGGTACAGGCGCGCCTCGCCGAGACAGGGATCGCGCTGCCCGTGATCATGCTGACCGGCCACGGCGACGTGACGCTCGCAGTGCGCGCGATCAAGGCGGGCGCGATCGAATTCCTCGAAAAGCCGTTCGAACGAAGTGCCTTGCTCGCAGCGATCGAAACCGCGCTGGCGCACGCGGCCAGGTCCGACCGCGAGCACCTCGCCGCCGCGGATGCCCTCGTCCGGCTTGCGGCGCTCACCCCCCGCGAACGCGACGTGCTCGACGGCATGGTCCTCGGCCGCCCCAACAAGCTGATCGCCTACGACCTCGCCATCGCCACCCGCACCGTCGAAGTCCACCGCGCCAATTTGATGGAAAAACTCGCCGCCCGCAGCCTGTCGGACGTCCTGCGCATCGCGTTTTCGGCGGGGTTGGGCAAGACCGCCGAACCAGCCTGAGCCCCTCGTCTTCTACGTACAGACGCGCCGTGGCGCGCGTGTCATCGAAGGTCGCGACAAGGATCATCGATGACCGACCAGCCGACTCAAACCGCGACCCCATCATCCGTTCAATCCCATGACGGGATCGGCGTTTCGTTGGTCGACGGCGACCCAGCGATCCGTCGTGCGCGGCAGATCATGCTGCTGTCCGAATGCTACGACGTCCGCTCCTACGCGACGTGCGCAGCGCTGCTGGCCGATCCGAGATCGCGCGACTTCCCCTGCATCGTAGTCGACATCGACAGCGGGGGTACCGGAGGCGCAGAAGGCGATGGCATGGAAACGTTACGAGCGATGCGCGCGTCGGGCTGGCGGGGGAAGGCGATCCTGCTCGACGGCACCGTCCCGCCGCCCGCGCTGATCCACGCCGCCGAACGCCACGGCGACCGCATCCTCGACCGCACCACCGGAGACGCGCCACTGTTGACCGCAATCGCCACCTCGATCGACCGCGGCTGGTCCGGCTGGAATGCGGATGGGTGACTGCGGCGCAACGATAGCCTGTTCTCCCGCGAAAGCGGGACACAGACTGGGCTCCCGCCTTCGGGGGAGAACAAGGGTGTGTTCAATCCGCGTGCGCTATTCGACCACCCGTCGGACTTCCGCGCCGATCTCAAGGCCCGCGTTAGGTAGTTCCCGACGCTGGTGCCGGTCCACCCCGATCGTACGGTTTGGCTACGCTCCCCAATCGAGGACCACGCCATGAAGTTCAGCCATTCGATCGTCGCCGTGTTCGACGACCACGCGCAAGCCGATGCCGCGGTGAAGGCGCTCGCCGCGTCTGGGTTCGGGCTGCGGCGGTTGAGCATCGTCGGCAAGGGCTTTCACAGCGATCAGGTTGCGACGGGCTTCTACAACAGCGGCGACCGGATCCGCTTCTGGGGCTCGCGCGGCGCGCTATGGGGTGGCCTGTGGGGGCTGTTCATGGGCGGGCTCTACGCGACCGTCCCCGTCGTCGGCGGGGTCGTGCTGCTCGGGCATCTCGCTGCCACGGTGATCACCGCGATCGAAGGCGCGGTCATGCTCGGCGGCACCGGCGCGCTGGTTGCCGCGCTTGCCAGTCTCGGCATCCCCGAGGACTTGATCGTCACCTACGAGACCGATATCGCGGCCGACGGGTTCCTCGTCATGGCGCACGGCAGCGAGGCGGAGATGGAGCGGGCCAAGCTGGTGCTCGAACCGCTCAGCCCGCGTCGGATCACCGTCCACCACGACCACAGTAACGCGTCGCCGCATGCGCAACTAACCGGTGAGCTCCCGATCGCCGAGCCGGTCGCCTGACGCAGGACGCACCGCCGTTCTGGACCCGCTCGGCCGACGCCCTGCTCGCCGATCTCGGGACGTCGCGTGGCGGACTGGACGCGGCGGAGGCGACAGAGCGGCTCGCACGCTATGGCCCGAACAGCGACGGCGCGGAGACGCTCACCGGCCCCGCACGGGCGATCGCGCGACGTCTGCTAGAGCCGTTGTCGCTGATCTTGCTTGCCGCCGGCCTGGTGTCGGCCGCGACCGGCGATGCGGTCGGCGGGTCGATCATCGTCGTGATCCTCGGCTTTTCCGTGCTGCTCGACACCTATCAGGAGGGCCAAGCGGTCCACGCCGCGGCGGTCCTGCGCCAGTCGGTCGCGGTCTCCGCGCGCGTTCGCCGCGACGGCGCGTTCGTCGCGGTCGCGATCGAGGCGGTGGTGCCCGGCGACATCGTCGAGGTCCGCGCGGGCGACATCACCCCCGCCGACGCGCTGATCCTCGACGGCACCGCGTTCACCGCCAACGAAGCCGCGCTGACCGGCGAACCCTATCCGGTCGACAAACGCGCCGGCGTCGTCACCGCGACGACCGCCGCCGAAGCCTCGAACGCATTGTTCCGCGGGGCGATTGCGCAGACCGGAACGGCGACCGCTCTGGTCATAGGCACCGGCCGCGCCACGCTGTTCGGCTCGGCCGCCGCCGCGCTAGCGACCGCCGCGGCCCCCTCCCCATTCGAGCGCGATCTCCACGCCTACGGCCTGCTGACGACGCGGCTGACGCTCGCGCTGGTGGTGGTCGTGCTGACGGCCAGCATATTCCTTGGGAGACCATTGCTCCAGTCGCTGCTGTTCGCGGTCGCACTTGCGGTCGGGCTCACGCCCGAGCTGCTGCCGATGATCACCACCGTCACGCTGTCGCGCGGCGCGCTGCGGATGGCGAAACGCAAGGTGATCGTGAAGCGGCTCGCGTCGATCCACGATCTCGGCGCGATGACGATTTTGTGCACCGACAAGACCCGCACGCTGACATCGGCGCAGATCAGCCTCGCGCGGAGTATCGGCGCAACGGGCACGGACGATCCCGAAGCCGCGCGGCTGGGCGCGATCGCGGCAACGCTCGGCGGCGATCGCGGCGCGCTCGATACGGCGTTGGTGACCGCATCGCCGGACGCCGCGAAAGGCTGGACGCTCGCCGCGCAGAGCGTCTTCGACTTCGACCGGCGGCTCGGGACGGTACTGGCGACGGGTGCTGGCGGCACGATCCTGATCACCAAGGGCGCTCCGGAGGCCGTGCTTGCCGGATGCGTTTTGACCGACGCAGATCGCGCTGCCGTCCTCGCACAGGTCCGCACGCTCGCCGAACAGGGCCAACGCGCCATCGCGATCGCCTCCCGCCCATGGGCTGGACCGACGCATGCGCCGACTCCGGATGACGAAACCAATCTCGTCTATGCCGGCCTCTGCGCGTTCGCCGATCCGCCGAAGGAGACCGCCCCCGCCGCCGTCGCGCGCCTGCAAGCGGCGGGCATCCGGTTGAAGATCCTGTCCGGCGACGACCCCGTGGTGGTCGGCCGCCTCGCCGGACTGGTCGGCCTCGCCACCTCGCGCGTCCTGTCCGGCGCGGACATCGCCAAGCTGAGCGACGACGCACTCGCCGTGCAGGTCCGCGACGTTGACGCCTATGGCCGTCTCGCCCCGGACCAGAAGGCGCGGCTGGTCCGCGCGCTCCAGGCGAGCGGCGCGATCGTCGGGTATCTCGGCGACGGGATCAACGATGCGCCCGCACTGAAGCTCGCCGATATCGGCCTGTCGGTCGCCGGCGCGGCCAGCGTCGCGCAGGCGTCGGCCGACATGATCATGCTCGACAGCGATCTCGGCGTGGTCGCGGACGGTGTCGAGGAAGGGCGGCGGACGTTCGCCAATATCCTGAAGTACGTCCGGATGGGTGCGAGTTCGAACTTCGGCAACATGCTGTCGATGGCGGCGGCGTCGCTGTTCCTGCCCTTCCTGCCGATGCTGCCGACGCAGATCCTGCTCAACAACCTGCTCTACGACGTGTCGGAGATCGGCATCCCGTTCGACGGCGTCCGCGCCGAGGCGGTCGCGCGGCCACAGGTCTGGAGCATGCCCGCGCTGATCCGCTTCGCCGCGGTGATGGGCCCGCTGTCGTCGGCGTTCGACCTGCTGACCTTCGCGGGGCTCTCGCTCGTCTTCCACGTCGCCGCGCCCGAGTTCCGCACCGCGTGGTTTTTGGAATCGATGGCGACGCAGATCCTGGTGATCTTCGTGATCCGCACCAATGGGCGTCCCTGGGCAGACCTGCCGCGACCGGCGCTCGCGCTGTCGTCGCTGGGGGCGCTGCTGGTGGCGATGGTACTGCCGTTCACGCCGGTCGGCGGATGGTTCGGCTTCGTCGCACCGCCGCTCGTGGTAGTGGCGAGCATCGGCGGCATCACGCTCGCCTATCTGGTGCTGGCCGAACTGCTCAAGTCGTTCCTGTTCGACCACCGCCCGACCAAACGCGCGCGCCGCTGAATGAGCGTAGCCACACTTTGGCGCGGGGCGTTGCGCCATATCGGCTGGGTGCTGGGCCTCGCGGTGATCGCGATCGTCGTCGGCGCGGTGCTGCGGATCGGCGATCTTCACGCGTTCGCGACGATGCTTGAGAACGCGCGTCCTAGCTGGCTGCTGGTCGCGCTGGGGTTGCAGGCGACCACCTATGCGAGCGTCGCAGCCGGCTGGAAAATCGTGCTCGGCCATACCGACACGCCGCAACCGCTGCGCCGACTCTATCCGATCGCGGTCGGCAAGCTGTTTGCGGACCAGGTCATTCCGGTCGCGGGCATGGGCGGCAACATGTTTCTGGTCGACCGGCTCACCGCGCTCGGCGTCAAACGCGGCAACGCAGTCGCCACGCTGCTGATGGCGATGATCGGCTTCTATGCGGTCTACGGCATCTGCGCGCTCGCGATGCTGGCGGTGCTGTGGATCAAGGGGCTGGCGTCGATCTGGATCGCCGGCTTCGTGCTTGTGTTCCTCGCCGTCGCGACCGCGATTCCCGGACTGGCGCTGTGGATCCGGCGGCGCGGGCGGCGCCCCGTCTCCCCGACGCTCGCCCGGTTCGCGAGCATCCGTGCACTGGTCGCCATCGTCGGCGAGGCACCGAAGCGGTTGCTGGTCGACCGCCGGCTGATCGTCCGCGTCGCGGGCGTGAACGGCCTCGTCTTCTTCGCCGATGCGGCCAGCCTGATGGTCTGCTTCCTCGCCCTCGGGCAACCAATCGGGTTCCCGATCGCGTTCGTCGCGGTGATGACCGCATCGATGATCGCGACGCTCGGCCCGATCCCGCTCGGCCTCGGCACGTTCGAGGCGGGCGCGACGGGGATGCTGGCGCTGATGGGCGTGTCGGTCGAGGCGGCGCTCGCGGCGACGTTGCTGCTGCGCGTGTTCACGCTGTGGCTGCCGCTCGTCCCGGGCTTCGTGCTGATCCGAGGCGCGCTGCGCACCAAGGCTGCGGGAATAGAGCCTTAGCAGGCGAGCCTGAGTGTCAGCCGCGCGCGACGCGAAATCGGCCGGGGGCGCGGCAGGGTGCGGATGCTACGCGCCGCAAATGTTACTACCGGTTCCACGACCCGATCGGCCGCGCTGGACGCCCTGATAGCCAGCGCGTCCAGCGTCTCGCCGTAGAGGTGCGCGAGCAGTTCGTGAGCCCGCCGCGCGCACGGCCCGGCCGCGGCGTCGGCCATTGCCTGCGTGGCGTCGAGGCGGCGCTGGAAATAGAGCATCTCGGTGTGGATAGCGTTCATCACGAACTCCCCGCTGGTCCGCCCCCGCTGCCGCACGATGCGGGTATCGAAGGGCTGATCCGTATCAAGACAGTAGCGCGGTCGGACGAAGCCGTCGGGACTCGGAAAGCACGTACCTCGCGGGGAACGTCAGGCGAGCGCGGCGGCGTGGCGCGCGATCTGCGCGTCCTCCTTCGAGGTGAGTATCCGGATGTCGAGCCCCGGCACCCAGGCCAGACCTGCACGGATCGCCTGGCCGGTCGCCGCATCGTTCTCGCCGATACCCCCGGTCAACACGAGCATGTCGGCCCCGCCTAGCGCGGCAGTCATCGCCGCAACCTGCTTACAGACAGACCGCTCGAACATGCGGATGGCGAGGTCGGCCTCGTCGGTTGCGGCGGCACGAAGAACCCGCATGTCGCCAGACAGCCCGGATACGCCAGCCATCCCCGAGGCGTGATCGACCAGCGTCGCCAGCGCGGTCCCGTCCAGTCCGGTCTCGCGCAGGAGATACAGCAGCACGCCCGGATCGATATCGCCGGTCCGCGTTGCCATCATCACGCCGCCGGACGGGGTCAGCCCCATGCTCGTGTCGATCGATCGGCCTTGGCGAACCGCCGTCAAGCTCGCACCATTGCCGAGATGCGCGATCACCAGCCGGGCTGGCATTTCGTCGCCGAGCTGTCGGACGATCGACTCGCAAGACAGGCCGTGGAAGCCATAGCGCCGCACTCCGCTCGCCCGATACGCAAGTGGAATCGGCAACGTCCGCGCGACATCGGGCATCCCCGCATGAAACGCGGTATCGAAGCACGCGACCTGCGGCACGCCCGGATAGCGCGCCTCCGCCGCCCGGATCAGCGCCAGCGACGCCGGCCCGTGGAGCGGCGCGAACGCGCACGCCGCCTCCAGATCCGCCATCACCGCATCGTCGATCCGGCAATGCGCGTCGCGGTGCGGCCCGCCATGAACGATGCGGTGGCCGATCACCGTTGGCGCCGGAAAGCGCTGCAACGCGGTCTCGATCGTGTCGAAGAAGCGCCCGTGATCGCCGGTGGTTTCGATCGTCCCACCGACGAGCAGGTCCGGCTCCTCAGCCACCGCGTAAAGCCCGTATTTCAGCGACGACGATCCGCTGTTGAGCGCCAGCACTACCGTGACCATCGCCAGTCACGCACCTCCGGCAGATCGTCGCCCTGTTCGGCGATGTAGAGCTTGTGCCGCTCCATCGTCGTCCAATAGCGTGCCGTCTCGCGCGGCACATGGGTACGCAAGCGCGGGATCCGCTCGATCGCGTCGAGCGCCAGCCGGTACCGGTCGAGATCGTTCAGCACGACCATGTCGAACGGCGTCGTCGTCGTCCCCATTTCCTTGTACCCGCGGACATGGATGTTCGCGTGGTTCGCGCGCCGATACGTCAGCTTGTGGATCATCGCCGGATAGCCGTGGAACGCGAAGATCACCGGCGCATCGCGCGTGAACAGCGCATCGAACTCGCGCTCGTCGAGCCCGTGGAGATGTTCGGAGCGCGGCTGTAGGCTCATCAGGTCGACGACGTTCACCACCCGTATCCGGATATCGGGCACGTACGCGCGCAACAGCGTCACCGCCGCGAGCGTCTCCAGCGTCGGCACGTCGCCCGCACACGCCATCACCACATCGGGCTCGGCGTCATCGCCCGCCCAGCCCCAGATCCCCGCGCCCGCGGTGCAGTGCCGCACCGCCGCGTCGATCCCTAGCCATTGCCACTCCGGCTGCTTCCCCGCGACGATCACGTTCACATAGCCGCGACTGCGCAGGCAATGATCACCGACCGACAACAGGCAGTTCGCATCGGGCGGCAGATAAATCCGCGCGACGTCCGCGGTCTTGTTCGCGACGTGATCGATGAACCCCGGATCCTGATGCGACAGCCCGTTATGATCCTGCCGCCAGACATGCGAGGTCAGCAGATAATTGAGCGAGGCGATCGGCCGCCGCCAAGGGATCGTCCTGGTCGTCTTCAGCCACTTGGCATGCTGGTTGACCATAGAATCGACGATGTGGACGAACGCCTCGTAACACGAGAACAGCCCGTGCCGCCCGGTCAGCAGATAGCCCTCGAGCCAGCCCTGGCAGAGATGCTCGCTCAACACCTCCATCACCCGGCCGTCGGGGCCGAGATGCTCGTCGACCGCCTCGACCTCCGCCATCCACGCCTTGCCCGACACGTCGTACACGTCTGCAAGCCGGTTCGACGCGGTCTCGTCGGGGCCGAACAACCGGAAGTTCACCGTCGCCAGGTTGAGCTTCATCACATCGCGCAGATACCGGCCGAGCACCCGCGTCGCCTCGGCCTTCACCGTGCCCGGCACGTCCACCGGCACCGCAAAGCTGCGGAAATCAGGCAGCGACAGCGGCACCATCAACTCGCCACCATTGGCATGCGGGTTCGATCCCATCCGCCGATGCCCGGTCGGCGCAAGCGAGGCATACTCGTCCAGGAACTTGCCGTTCGCATCGAACAGTTCGTCGGGCCGATAACTCCGCATCCACACTTCGAGCTGACGCAGATGCTCGGGATCGTTGAAGTCCGCGATCGGCACCTGATGCGCGCGCCATGTCCCCTCGACCGGCTTGCCGTCGACGAACTTCGGCCCGGTCCAGCCTTTCGGCGTGCGGAACACGATCATCGGCCAGCGCGGGCGCTCGGGCGTCACGCCTTCGATCCGGGCCGCCGCCTGGATCGCCTGGATCTTCGCCAACGCCTTGTCGAGCGCGGCGGCGAGTTGCTGGTGGACCGCCGCCGGATCGCTGCCGCCGACATAATAGGGCTCATGGCCATAGCCGCGCAGCAACGCGTCGAGCTCATGCCCGTCGATCCGCGCGAGGATCGTCGGGTTGGCGATCTTGAACCCGTTGAGATGCAGGATCGGCAGCACCGCCCCGTCGCGCGCGGGGTTGAGGAACTTGTTCGAATGCCAGCTCGCCGCCAGCGCGCCGGTCTCCGCCTCGCCGTCGCCGATCACGCACGCGACGATCAGGTCGGGATTGTCGAACGCCGCGCCATACGCATGCGCCAGCGAATAGCCGAGCTCGCCGCCCTCGTGGATCGACCCCGGCGTCTCGGGTGCGACATGGCTCGGGATACCGCCCGGCCACGAGAATTGCCGGAACAGCCGGTGCATGCCGCTGCGGCTCCGCTCGATCGCCGGATAGCGTTCGGTGTACGAGCCCTCCAGGTAGGTGTTCGCCACCAGCCCCGGCCCGCCATGCCCCGGCCCGATGATATTGATCATGTCGAGGTCATGCTCGACGATCAGCCGGTTGAGGTGCACGTACAGGAAGTTCAGTCCCGGCGTCGTCCCCCAATGCCCGAGCAGCCGCGGCTTCACGTCCGCGATCGTCAGCGGCCGATCGAGCAACGCATTGTCACGCAGGTAGATCTGCCCGATCGACAGATAGTTCGCCGCCCTCCAGTACGCGTCCATCCGGCGCAGCATGTCGTGGGACAGCGGATGCGCTTTCGTAGGCGCGAGCGTTGCAAGGTCGGTCATGTCTGACTCCCGAAATCGAGGACGACGCGCGAGGCGACCTGACCGTGTTCGAGCCGGTCGAAGATATCGTTGATCGCCGACAGCGGCTGCAATTCGATGTCCGCCTTCACCTTGCCATCGGCGGCAAAGGCGAGCGCTTCCGCCATGTCCTTGCGCGTGCCCACGAACGATCCGCGCACGGTGATGCAGTTCGCTACCACGTCGAACAGCGGTAGCAGGCAGTCGCCCGGTTGCAGGCCGACCAGCACGCACGTCCCGCGACGGCGGGTCATCGCTACGCCCTGGTTGAACGCGACGAGCGACGGCGCGGTGATCGGGAAGCCGTGCGCGAAGGTCAGCGGTGGACCGAACGCCTCGACGACGGCGGATTGCATCATACCGATCATGGACTGTCCTTGAAGATACGGAAAATTCAACGCGCCATTCGCGTGACGAGCGCAGGGTCCGCGAGCAAAGCCTCATCCCCGAACGCGATCTGCGCGCAGGTCCGCTGCGCCTGCGCCGCAACCTCGCCCAGATACTGATCGGCAAAGCGCGCGTTCAGGCCCGGCACGATATGCGCAAACCGGCGATGTTCCTGCGATCGCATCCCGAACGCATGCACGAGATACTGGTCGAAGACGCTGTTCAGGCCCTGTCCCTGCCCCTGCTCGTCGAGCCAGATCTTGCTCGCCGCCGATGTCGTGAAACTCAGCAGCCGCTTGCCGCCGAGCAGATCGGTCCGCACCCGCCCCTGTAACGCCTCGGGCTGCACTCCCGCGCCGAATACCCGCTCGACATAGCCCTTGAGCATCGCCGGCGGCGTCCCGAACCAGATCGGATAAACCAGCACGAACACGTCGCACCCGGCGATATGCTCTATCTCGTCCAGCACATCGTGCCCATACACCGCCGCGACATCGGTCGAGCGCTCCGCCGCCTTCAACACCGGGTCGAAGCCGATAGCATATAGGTCGCGCAACACGACCTCCTGTCCGGCGGCACGGACCGCGGCGCAATACCTGTCCACGATTGCATGATTGAAACTGATCGGTCCGGGATGACACAAGATCACCGCATGCCGCCCAATTCCTGTTCTGCGCGTATCACCCATCATCGCCTCGTCCTTTATCGACGGCCGCAAACGGTATCGGGCGTCACGGCGAGACACACCGAAACGTCGCCCGATGCTCGCCGCATCCCTTAAGCGGCTTACGCCATCAGCTACCGATCCTTGATCCCTCGGAAACTACGCAAACCACGCCCGGTACATCCGTCTCAGCTGCCATAAGGCGATCGAAAGCTGTCGGTTGGCCGGGCAGCCGCAGTCCGAGTATTAACGTTTCTTTTACCTCGCGACCCACCATGTACGGATCGATGACTGGTCTAATATCCCGCTTGCGACAGCTGCGACAATCAGATCAGGCGATTGCCGCCCATGTCCGGCAGACTCTGGTCGAGTCGCTCTACGCATCGCCTCAGTCCTTGGTGATTGGAGCACTGACGAGCGGCACGATTACGGCGATCGTCGCACTGGTCGGGGGGAGCCGCTGGATGATCGCCTGTGCGGTCGCCATCGTCGTCGTAGCGGGTTTCCGGGTCATCGACGCCCTGCGGCTGCGCCGTTCCGGCTCACTCCGAAAAAAGTCGGTCAGGCGCTGGTCGGGCCGACAGGAACTCCTCTACCGATCTGGTGCGCTCAGTTATTCCGCGTTGCTCGGTACGTTCGGATTCCTCACCCTTTTGCATACCAGCGACGGGGTTTTGCAGTTGCTCGCGGTCACGACGGCGGTCGGATACGCGGCAGGTATCGCTGGTCGAAATGCCGGTCGCCCGTGGATAGCATTGTCGCAATTGTGCTTCGCGTCGGTCCCCCTGGCCCTGGGACTGTTCGCGTCGATTCAACCCCTCAAGATCGTGTTGGGCGTGGTCATCCTGCTGTTCGTCGTGGCAATGATGGATATCACGTTGCAGACGTATGGCGTGATCCTGAGAGCGACCATCGCTTCGCGCGAAAAAACGGCGCTTGCCGAGCATCACGCTGCCGTCGCGCGCCGCGATGACCTGACCGGCGTCGCCAATCGTACCGCTTTTCGCGAGCGGTTCGAAGCGCAGTTGCAAGAGTTGGGAACCCGACATCGCAGTCTGTCGATTCACTGGATCGATCTCGATCGGTTCAAGGAAATCAACGACTCCTTCGGCCACTTGGCGGGCAATGCAGTCCTGGCGGGGATCGCTCGGCGTTTGGATAAAGCGTTCGGCGATACGGGTATAGTTGCCCGACTAGGAGGCGATGAATTTGCCGTGGTCTGCGGCATCCATCAGCCGGATGACGCGACCGAGATCGGGCGCACGATCATCGCCTTAGTCGAGCAACCAGTTCACCACGACAGCCGTATGCTGCGGGTTGGCGCATCACTCGGGATCGCCATTGCTCCTGCCAATGGAACCGATGCCGACACGCTGTTGAAAAATGCCGACCTCGCGCTGTATCGGGCTAAGGACGGCGGACGCGGGCAGATGTGCTTTTACGAGCCGTTGATGGACGAAAAGATCGAGCGCGGCCGCGATTTGGCGGCGGAGATGCAAGGCGCGCTGGAACGTGGCGAATTCCATCTGATGTTTCAGCCGATCTTTAATCTCGCTGGCGAACGCGTGCTGTCGTGCGAGACGCTGTTACGATGGACCAATGTGCGGCTAGGCTCGATCTCACCTGCCGAGTTCATTCCGATCGCCGAGGATAGCGGGCTGATCGTCGAAATCGGCGGCTGGGTGATACGGGAAGCGTGCCGGATCGCCAGCGCATGGCCGAGCAGGGTCAAGATCGCGGTCAACCTCTCGCCAATCCAATTGCGATCGACCAATTTGTCGATGGTGATCATGAACGCGCTAGCGAGCAGCGGGTTAGCAGCGGACCGGCTCGAACTCGAGGTGACCGAGTCGGTACTGCTTGATGACATCGAGGCATCCCTCGCTGCGCTCGACGCGATCAACCGCCTTAACGTCCGGACTACCCTCGACGATTTCGGGACCGGCTATTCTTCACTCAGTTATTTGACAAAATTCCCGTTCCAGACGTTGAAGATCGATCGATCTTTCATCACCGATTTGGAACAAAGCCCCGCATCGGTAGCCATCGTCCAGACGGTGATCGATCTTGCCGCCAAGCTGGGGATGCGGACAGTCGCCGAGGGGGTCGAGACGCAGGCTCAGCTGGATCAGCTGCGCCGGACGCGGTGCGATGCAGTGCAGGGTTTCTTGCTCGCGCATCCGATGTCGGCAAACATGGTCGCGACCATGCTTGCCGACGATAACGTCAGAGCACAGAAGCGGTCGTGATCAGCTGAGTTGCTGCGTCTTGTCGAGCAGTCTGGTCTGTGCACCGACCAGACGCCGCATCAGTTTCAGATCTGCGTCGCTGAGCCTGAGTGCGGCATCCGCCCATAGTTCGACGACAGCCTCCAACTCGCCGAGCGCCAGAGGGCTGACCGACCGCGACGCCTCGTAGATCGCGCAATGGCCACTATGGCGTCGACGGTTCTGGCGAATATAGTTTTCCACCTCCGCACGCCCATGGCCCGGACTGGCAAGAGCGTGGACGATGCCCAGCTCGTACAGTTCTTCGGCACTATAGGTTCGTCCGCTGAGGATCATCTGTTCGGCGCGCGCTGCGCCGAGCCGCCGAGACAGGAAGCAGTGCGCCCCCATCCCTGGGAACAGCCCGAAATTGGTTTCCGGCAGTCCGAACTTCGTCCCGCGCTCGGCGATGACGACGTTGAAGGACAATAACGCCTCGAAGCCACCGCCTAGCGCGTCGCCCTCGACCAGACCGATCGTGATAAGAGGACGGTCGAGGCTGAGCATGTTGCGATGGAGAATCTGGACGCAGGCCCGGCCATAGGCAACCAGAGCGCTGCGATCACCATTGCGGATGTGACCCGCAAAAAGATCAAGATCACCACCCAGCGAGAAGACGCCGGGAAAGCGCGAGCCGAGAACGACGTACCGGATCGGCATCTTACCAGTCGCACACGCCTCGGTGATGTCGTTCTGCCACTGGCCGAATTCGGTCAGCAAGCTTGGGTTAAAACTCGGTCGAACACGTTGCCGCATATAGGTCCACAGCGTGTCGAGATCCGGATCAAACTGCGTTTCCAGATCCGTGAACACGAACCGCTGGCGCGGCACCGAAGGTATCGGCGTTTCGACCGACCGTTGATGACGCGGTTTCGTGCGATCGACGGGCAAAATAGGCGGATATTCGATTGTCATTGCGGTATCCTTGCTCGCCCGCGGCGTTTTGCTGCGGGTGACGTCTAGGGTCGCATTTTATGGCCAGAACGCCTGCGGGAAACGTGTTCGCAATCGCGCGGCGCGTGTTTGCTAGCGGAGACGCCGGGGCCAGCGCGTCACGATAATGAGACGTTAAGACCGGTTATGTGCCTCGTCGCAGGTGTCTTCGTAGTCGTTTGGTCAACGATAGTCGCGAGGGACGGGCATGACGGCGATGCCTTCCTCGGCGGTGCCGCGTAGACGAGTTATAAGCCTGAAGTGGAGGGGTTGCTCTCGGTCGTTCAGCCCAGCCGCAAGCTCAACGTTCGCCAAAGAGTTCGCGTTGCGATTTTTCGAGTTCTTCGGCGTAGCGGCGTCGTACGAAAGATTCGGACAAGATGCCGAGCACTTTGCGGTCGTCGTCAAGGACCGCGAGCTCGTCGGCGCCCGACGCGTCGAAGCGGCGCATGATCTCCACAATGTCCATCGTCGGCGTCAGCGCGGCGTCGGTATTGACGCCAAGCAGACCGACCGCGGACGCAAGATCGAGCCCCTCGGCATAGGCGGTCGGGGTCTGGACTATCCCCGCATAGCGATCATCGGCGTCGACCAGCACGATGCGGCTGGTCGCCCCGAGCGGCACCCGGCGGCGGAACTCCACGATCGTAGCCGCCGCCGGCATCGCCTTGGTCTCGCGCCGCATCATCCGCCCCGCGGTCAGCGTCCGCACCCAGCCGACGTCGCGCGCGCTCTTGATCGTCTCGCCGCGCAGATGAAGCCGCCAGGTCGAGAAGCTGTAGCCGAACGTCTCGCGCACGATCGTCGACGACACCAGCGCCGCCGCCAGCACCGCACCGGTCAGCGCGAAATCGTGCGTCGCCTCGAGCACGAGCATTGCCATCGTCATCGGCCCGCCGACCACCGCGACCGCGAGCGCAGCCATCCCGACCAGCGCGGCGTTGCGCGGATCGAGCACCTGCTGCCCGACCACCACGGCCAAGCTGCCGGCGAACAGATGCCCGACCAGCGTACCGAGGAACAACGACGCGAAAAACAGTCCGCCGCGAAACCCGAACCCGAGCGACACGATCGACGCCGCGCATTTGGCGAGGAAGATGGTGGCGATGAATGCGAGCGGCGCGCCGAGCGCGAGATCGGCGTGGAGCGCGCCGTGCCCCGCGGACAAAACCTGCGGCGACACAAGCGCGACCGGGATCAGCAGCAACCCGCCGACCGCCGGACGCAGCCAGTCGGGCAGGCGCGCGCGTCGCGTCCCTCTCTCGACCAGCGCGACCGCGTGCATGAGCGCGATGCCGATGCCCGCACATAACGCGCCCAGCCCTGCGTAGAGCAGATAGTGATGCGTCTCGGTCGGCATCGTCGCGACCGAATCGATCACATAGGGCTGAATGCCGAGGAGGTGAGCGACCAGCGTGCCGGCAAGCGCAGCGGCCACCACGGGCGCCAGCGCAGTCGGCGTATAAGCGCCGATGACGATCTCGAACGCGTAGAACGCCCCAGCCAGCGGCGCGCCGAAGGCCGCGGCGATCGCCGCACCGGTGCCGGCACCGACGAGATTGCGAAGATCGGCGCGGCGCAGGTTGAACGCCCTCCCAGCGACCGATCCGATCGCCCCGCCAAGCTGCGCATAGGCTGCTTCGAGGCCGACGGACGCACCGAACCCGTTCGACAGCATCGTCTGCCCCGAGATGACAAGACTGTCGGGAACGGACATCCGACCACCATGAAGCGCATTCGCCTCGACCGCGTCGACCATCCGCCGTTTGCGTGCCCGCGTCGCCCATGTGAACGCCGCGAGCGCAATCCCGCCGATCGGCAGCACGATCAGCGACGCGAGCGGCAGCGAAGGCAAAGCGCTCAGCCGTGCGGCGGACGACAGGCCGAACAGGATGTGCTGCATCGTCCGCGCGGCCGCGCCTTGCAGCACGCTGAGCAACCCCGCCCCCGCACCGACGAACGCCGCCAGCACGATGAACGCGGCTTCACTCGTGCGGACACGCCGACGAAACCATTTGAGGGCGGACAGAGGTTGCAGGATCAGGCACCCAATCGCGACGGTCGATCTCTGTCTCTACGTCGTAGCGCGCGCTTTGCCATCGCGCTTTCGACGAGCACGAGCGACGCGACCTAGCCTCCCCAGGATAGCAGAACGACCGGACATCCTGTTCGCGTGTCTTCGGCGGCGATCGACGGTTACCGCACCGGTCGCTTGATCTCGATCGCAGCCCCACGATACGTTACCGAGGCATCGCCAGCCGCATCGAGATCGAGCGGCCGTCCTGCCGTCATCCACTTCACGCGCACCGTCCGGCTTTCGGGCATCGCCTTATACCCCTGCCCTTCGCGCGCGCCGAGCGTCACCACCCCCGTCGAGTCATCGTAAGAGACCGGAATCCGGCTATATACGCCGCCGCGATATTGCTCGCTGACACCGTCATCCTCGTACAGCCCGAAGCTGCCGTTCGCGCCCGGATAGACCGCCAGCGTCAACGGTGCATCGGGCTTCTGGTCGACATATTGCGAGACCGGCCCGATCGGCACGATCGCACCCGCCTTGACGAACAGCGGCATCCGCTCGAACGGGGCCGCGACGGTTACGCTCTGGCCGCCGCGATACGCCTGCCCAGAGTTGAAGTCGTACCAGACCGACGCCCCCGGCAGATACACGCCCCGCGACCGCGCGCGATATTCGGTCACCGGTGCGACGAGGAAGCTGTCGCCGAACAGATATTCGTCGTTCACCGTCCGCGCCTGCACGTCGTTCGGATAGTCCATCACGAGGCCGCGCATGATGCTGCCGTCCTTGAACCACGTGTCCGCCGCGACCGTGTAGATATACGGCATCAGGCGGTAGCGAAGCTGATCGTACCACACCATCGACTGCCGCATCGGCGAGCCCTCGGGCGAAATCTCGTAGATCTCGCGGTACGGGCTTTCGCCGTGGCTGCGGAACAGTGGGCTGAATGCGCCGAACTGGAACCAGCGCAGGTTCAGCTCGCGCCACTCGTCGAGGTTGGCCGCGGTCGGCGTCTTGGTCGAATAGCGATCCTCGAGCGCGAACCCGCCGATGTCGTGCGTCCAGTTGGGGATGCCCGACATCGAGATGTTCACGCCCGCCGAGATCTGCGCGCGCAGATCGTACCAACGGCTCGCCACATCGCCGGACCACACCGCGGCGCCCTCGCGCTGCAACCCGCCAAACCCCGACCGCGTCAGGATGAACGGCCTCACGTCCGGCTTGTACTGACGCCAGCCGTCATAGACCGCGCCGACATGCACCAGCGGATAGCTGTTGAAATACTGCGCGCCCGGCCCCGCCGCGGTCGGGCCCATCGTCGCGATCCGCTCGGGGATCGACAGGTTCGAATGGATATCGGGCTCGCTCGCATCGAGCCACCATGCGTCGGTGCCGATCTTCGCGAGGCTGTCCTTGATCTGCCGCCAGTAGATCGTCCGCGCCTCGGGCGCATAGGGATCGTAATCGGTGTTCAGATAGCCCGGCCCGACCCAGTCCTTGTTCCCGTAATCGAGATTGCCGCGATAGGTATAGCCCTTCGCCGCCAGCTCCTTGTAGTTCTCGGTCGTCGGGTAGAATTTCGGCCAGACCGAGATCATGAAGCGCGCGTTCATGTCGTGGATCTTGTCGATCATCTTCTGCGGCTGCGGGAAGCGCTTGGCGTCGAACTGGTGACTGCCCCACGCGTTTTCGGGCCAGTAGAACCAGTCCTGGACGATGTTATCGAGCGGGATCTTCAGGTCGCGGTACTTCTTGACGACGTCGACGACCTCACCTTCCGTGTTGTAACGTTGGCGCGACTGCCAGAAGCCGTACGCCCATTTCGGCATCATCACGGCCTTGCCGGTGAGCGAGCGATAGCCGGCGACGACCTCGTCCATGTTCTTGCCGGGCACGTACCAATAGTTGACCGACTTCGCGATATCGCTGGTGAACCACACCGAATGGCGATCGGGCGCGGCGAGCGGATTGTTGTGGAGCAGCGCGATATAGCCTGCGTTAGGCTCCCACTCGATCCGCACCGCGACGCGCTTGCCCTTGGTCATCGGCAGGTCGAAGTTCGCGTACCAGGGATTCCAGTTCTGGCGCCAGCGGTTGAGCACTTCCTTGCCGTCCGCAAACACCTTGAAATAGCTCGAGCCGTAGAGCTGGAACTTGTGCACGCCGCTGACGTCGGGCGTCACGTCGCCGGTCCACACAACCTTCTGCGTCTCGACCGCGTTACCCGCGGTGTTCTGGCCACCGGTCGCGGCGACCGTCTGCGCCTTGGCGGCGGCGGGCCACTTGGCCTGATCCTTGATATACTGGTAGTTGATCGACGCTTCCTGCTGCGTCACCGCCAGCCGATCGCCGAGATAATATTGCGCGGTGAAGCCGGGCTTGCCATCGCTCGTCACCTTCAGGCTATCGGTGCCCACCAGCGCATAGGGCCGTGGGTTACCGAAGCGGGTGATGCCGTCGTTGTCCCACAACAGCCCGTAGTTTCGCGTCGAGACCACGAACGGGACGGCGATGTCCATGTTGTGCTGCGCGAGTTCGACGTCCTCGCCATTGTAATCCATCTGTGCGTTCTGGTGCTGGCCGAGCCCGTACAGCCCCTCATCGGTGCCGCGGTTGAACTGCTGCGAGGCGACGACGAACGGCTTGCCATCCGCAGTGGTAGGAAAAAATGCGGGGTTCGCCGCCTGCTCGAGCACGACCTTGCCAGCCGCATCGAGGAAGCGGACTCGGCCGGTCTTCAGATCGATTTCGGCGGTATCGCGCGACGTCGCGATCAGCACGCGCCTGCCCTGCTGCGTGACGGTGTACGGACGCGCGATCGGCGGCGCCGGCACCATCAGGCTTGGCACGGCTGATATCCGCGTCGGGCTGGCAACGACATGGATGATGCCGTCGCCGTGCACCGTCACCTCGATCCAGCCCACGGGACCGGCCGCGGCGGGCGTGAAGCCGATCCCGTTTGCAATCCGCTCGAAACCACCTTTGTCGCCTTCTGCCTGCGCCTGGGCTGGCATTAGCGCACTGCCCATTAGCAGTGCCGCGAAACCGAAAGCTTTCATCGCCCTACCCCTTGCAATCCGCGACCCCTGTAGCGACCGCCAGATCTCGCTCTCGTTTCGACCGTAATCCCCGACATGGACTATAACCGTCGCTCATCTCGCAGAACCAGCGACAGGTCATACTCGCGCAGCACGTCAGCCACGATGATATCGGTATCATCCAGGGCGCGAATACCGCGCCGTTCGTGACGAGTCTGCGAATTGCGCCTTCTCCCATTCCTGCGCGCAGCCGCTCAACGTCGCGCGGGTCGACTCTTGCTCAGATCGATGCGTCAATTTATCGGATTAATGTCGAGCATTTGCCCATTGCGCAAGTCGGAGCGACAATCGCATACGCAGCGCGGGATATAACAGCGGGACTTGACGGGCTCGCTACGGCGCATAGGGTACCGCTAACAATATGGAGAGGGATATCGTGGAGATCGCATTCGCATCGGCGGTGGCG
>JAZKCH010000058.1:0-22970 GCA_040388215.1 Pseudomonadota bacterium
CCGACACCAGCATGATGTTCATGATGCCGATCCCGCCGACCACCAGGCTGATCCCCGCGACCGCGGCGACGATTCCGGTCAGCAGGGTGGTAGTCCCGGTCAGCGTGTCCGAAATCTGCTTGGTATCGAAGATGTTGAAGTTGTTGTCCTGCCCCTCGGCCAGATGGCGCCGTTCGCGGAGCAGGTCGGTCAGCGATGCCTGAACCTGTTGCGTGTCATAGCCCTGATCGACACCGACGAGGATCGCCGCGACGTTCTGGTTGCCGGTGAAGCGGCGCTGGACGGTCTTGATCGGCATGACGACGACATCGTCCTGATCGCCGCCGAAGCCCGCCTGCCCGCGCGTGCTGAGCGTGCCGATCACGTCGCACGAGATGTCGTTGAGGCGGATCCGCTGGCCGATCGGATCGGCGCCGCGGAACAGGTTCTGGATGACGGTATTGCCGAGGATGCAGACCGCCTTGCCTGCCGCTTCCTCCTGGCCGGTGAAGACGCGGCCGCCGGCGAGTGGCCAGGGCTGGACCTCGAAATAGGCGCCGGTGGTGCCGTTGATCGTGGTGCTCCAGTTGGCGCCATTGTAGATCGCGGTGGCGCTGCGCTGTTCGGTCGGCGCGACCGCGGTGACGCCGGCGATCTGTCGCGCGATCGGGTCGATGTCGTCCATCTTGAGCGGCGGCGGCGGCGGTCCGCCACCACCGCGGCCGAAACCCTGGCCGGGACGGATCTGGAGGATGTTGGTGCCGAGCGACGAGATCGACTGCTGGACGGCAGCGGTGGTCGCCTTGCCGAGCGTGACCATCGTGACGACTGCGCCGACGCCGATGACGATGCCGAGGATGGTGAGGAACGACCGCAGCATGTGCCGGCGGATCGAGCGGAGCGCGAGGACGAGGGTGGTGCCGAACATTAGCTTTCTTCCCCCCCGCCCGCTTGCGGGAGGGGGTTGGGGGGTGGGCTCGCGCTATCGACGGATACTGCGGTTGCGATGCGCGCTGGAGCTACGGCTAGCGTTGCGTTCGACGAGAGCGCGTGCCCACCCCCGGCCCCTCCCGCTTGCGGGAGGGGGCAAGATAGGGCGCTCACGAAGCCACGCTTTCGCCTTGGCGGTGCTGGATTTCGATGCGTTCTACCAGGCCGTCCTTGAAGTGGACCACCGTCCGCGCGAACGCAGCCATGTCGGGCTCATGCGTAACCATCAGCACCGTGATGTTCTTCTCGGCATTCAACCGCGTGAGTAACTGCATGATCTCGATCGAGCGTTCGCTATCGAGGTTGCCGGTCGGTTCGTCGGCGAGCAGCACGTCGGGGCTGGTCACCAGCGCGCGGGCGATCGCGACTCGCTGTTGCTGGCCGCCGGACAGTTCGGCGGGGGTGTGGTCCCACCAGTCCGCGAGGCCGACCGTATCGAGGCTCGCCATCGCCGCATCCCGGCGCGCGCGCTTTTCGTCGCCGCGGTAGAGCAAGGGGAGTTCGACATTCTCCAGCGCGGAGGTGCGCGAGAGGAGATTGAAGCCCTGGAACACGAAGCCGAGGTGATTGCGGCGGAGCAGTGCGCGCTGGTCGCGGTCGAGCGTCTCGACATGGTGGCCCTGGAACGTGAACGTCCCGGCGCTCGGCACGTCGAGGCAGCCGAGGATATTCATCGTCGTCGACTTGCCCGACCCCGACGGCCCCATCACCGCGACGAAATCCCCCGCCGCAATGTCGAGGTCGACGCCCTTCAGCGCCTGGAACATCGTCGCGCCGGTGCCGTACGTCTTGGTGACGCCGCGCAACGAGATCAGGGGCAGCGGATTACTGGCCACCGCCCGCACCCTTGCTGGCGCCGCCCGACCGGCGCGGAGTCTTGGTCGTGTCGGTGCCGGTGGCGAGCTGTCCGATGATGACCTGCGCGCCGGGCTGGAGGTTGCCCGACAAGACTTCGGTCATTGTGCCGTTGGTGTCGCCGGTGGTGATCTGCACCGGCTGCGGCGTGCCGTCGGCGCCCTTTACGTAGATCGTCTGCTGCGAGCCGCGATCGAGCTTGGCGGTCCGGGCGTTGCCGCCGGCGCCGCGCCGCGGCCGGAAGGTCAGCGAGCCGGCGATGCCACCGCCCTGATCCTTCGCGCCATCCGCGCTCGGCTTGAAGCGCAACGCCGCGTTGGGGACGAGCATGACGTTGCGCTTGTCCGAGGTGACGATGTCCGCGGTCGCGGTCATGCCCGGGCGCAGCGTCAGCGACGGGTTCGCGACGGTCAGGTCGGCGGCGTAGGACACGACCTGGCCGGTGGATGTCGTCGCGGTGGTCGTGGTCGACGAGGTCGCCGAGCTGACCGTCAGGTTCGAGCCGAGATCGACGCGCGTGATCGTCGCGGGGAAGGTCTGTCCGGGGAACGCATCCACGGTGAAGCTGGCCTTCTGGCCGACCTTGACCTCGCCGACGTCGGCTTCGTCGATCGCGACCTCGAGCTTCATCTTGGTGAGGTCTTCGGCGATCACGAACAGCGTCGGCGTGTTGAACGACGAGGCGACGGTCTGGCCGGGGTCGATCTGGCGCGCGAGCACGACGCCGGTGACGGGCGAGCGAATGACGGCGCGCGCGCGCTGCGTTTGGTTCTGCGCGAGGAGCGCGCGGCTGGCGACGACGTTGGCCTCGGCGACCTTCTGCGCCGCGACGGCGCGGGCGTAGTCGGCACGGCCGGTCTGGAGCTCGGTCTTGGACGGCACGCGGCCGCCCGACAGGCGCGAGACCTCTTCGAGCCGGTTCAGCTGCGCGCGCGATTCGGCGACGGTCGCCTGTGCCTGCGCGACCTGCGCCTGGTTCGCCGCGAGCTGGGCGCTGGTCTGGCGGATCTGGTCGTCGAGCTGTTCGGGATCGATCAGCGCGAGCGGCTGGCCGGCGACCACGCGGTCGTTGACGTCGACGACGACCTTGGTAACGAGACCCGACAGCTGCGAACCGACCGTGACCTGCGTCGTCGGGGCGAGCTTGCCGGTGGCGGACACGCTGACGGTCAGATTGCCGCGCTCGGCCGCCTGCGTCGAATATTGCGTCTGCTCCTTCGCGCCGAAGCACTTCGCGAGCAGCAAGCATAGCAGGACGACGCCGACCGCGATCGCGACCCACTTTACATAGCGTTTCCAGGGGGCCTGCGGCTTTACGCCGAGGAAGTCGTCGATCGATGCGTCGGCCATCAGCGTGCCTCTGGATTTGATTGGGGCGCTTCAGGGATCACGGTGGAATCCCAGCCGCCGCCGAGTGCGGCATAGAGTGCGACCAACGCGGTGGCCGCGTCGGCGCGCGCCTGCGTCGCGCCGTTGCGCGCTGACAGGAGCGCGGTTTCCTGCTGGTTGAGCGTGGTGAAATCGGTGAGACCGGTGCGGTACTGGCTCCGGCTGAGGATCGCGGAGTTGTTCGAGGCGTCGAGCGCGATAGCGAACTGGCGCTCGCGTTCCTGCGCGGTCTGGAGCGCGACGACGGCGTTCTCGACGTCCTCCAGCGCGGTCAGGACGGTGGACTTGTAGAGCGCGAGCGCGCCGTCCGCGGCCGCTTCGCTGGTGCGGACCTGGCTTCGCAGCCGGCCGCCGTTGAAGATCGCCTGGGTCAGTCCGGCGAACAGGCTGCCGGTGATTGCGTCGCCGATGTTGCCGATCGAGGTCGCGTTGGTGTTCAGATTGCCGGTGATCGCGAGCGCCGGATAGAGCTGTGCCTTGGCGACGCCGATCCGCGCGGTGGCGGCGGCGAGCGCGCGTTCGGCCGAGCGGATGTCGGGGCGCTGGCGCAGCGTGTCGCCGGGAATACCGACGCCGACCGCGGCGGGGCCAGTCGGGATCGCCTTTGCGGGCGCCATCATCGTACGGAGCGCGCCGGGGGCCTGACCGGTCAGCACGCCGATCCGCGCGACGGCGGCGGCATATTGCTGGTCGAGGCTGGGGATCGTCGCCGCGGTCTGGGCTCGTTGGGCGCGCGCCTGTTCGGCATCGACGCTGGAGACGAGGCCTGCTTGTACGCGGAAGCCGGCGATTTCGAGATTGTCATCCTGGATGGCAAGCGAGGCGCGGGCGTTGGCGAGTTGCTGTTGGTAGAGCCGCGCGAGGACGTAGTTGCGGGCGACCTCGCTTTCGACCGAGATCAGGACAGTGGCATAGTCGTAGCCCGATGCGGCATACTCGGCGCGGCTCGCCTCGACGGTGCGGCGGATCTCGCCGAAGACGCCGACCTGGTAGCTGGCGCTGGCGCCGAGCGTGAAGCTGTTGGCGCCGCCGCCGCCGGTATCGACGACGGTGCCGTCGGGCAGCGTGAACGAGCGCCCGCCGCCGCGGACATTCTCGTTGCGCTGGTAGCCGGCCGACCCGCTGAGCGTGGGAAGCAGCGAGGCGCGGTTCTGGAGCAGGCTCTCGCGCGCCTGGCGGAGACGCGCGACGGATTGCGCGATGTCGAGGTTGGCGGCGGCGGCCTGCTCGACGAGCTGTCCGAGGACGGGGTCGTCGAACTTCTGCCACCAGCGGGTGAGGTCTTCGGGGGTGGTCGCCGGGGTGACCGAATACGCGTCAGGGACGCCGAGCTCGGCGGCCGCCTTGGGATGGTAGTCCGGGCCGACGGTGCAGCCGGCGAGCAGGACGCCCGCGGACAGGACGGGTGCGAAGAGGAGAACGCTGACGCGGGACATGCGCGGAGGAATGGCCGCCGTCCCTGCCCTAGTCCAGCGGTTTTGTGTCGCGAGGTGTCGCAGGCGGGGTGGATGCTCTGGAGGTGCGGGGCTTTGATCGCGTGAAAGTAGCAAAGACTGTTTCCCCGCCGCGGTCTCCTGCCGTGTGCACCTCCCCGGCGGAGGCCGGGGTCCAATTGGGCGAACCGGGTTCATGGCGAACTGCGTGCTGTTACCTCTACCTTTCCAATTGAGCCCCGGCCTTCGCCGGGGTGGCGGCGTAGGTTTGCGCCGTCGTTATTCCCAATTTTGTTTCCCCGCGAAGGCGGGGACCCAGACTGGGCTCCCGCCTTCGCGGGAGAACAAGAGGGCGGCACGGATTTCGTGGAGGCCGCGCACAAAATAATCGAACCGCCTCCGTTCCAATTTTGCAGTGCAGCGGAACGTAGCGGCATCTCCATGGGTTGGACGATCATGCTAGCCGAACGCCAGCCCGCGACTGATGTCCTCGCGCCGCCGCTTGCCGTGCTCGATCCGCCACCTTTGGCCCTCGACAATGTCAGCCTCTTCTTCGATTTCGACGGGACGCTCGTCGATCTCGCACCGACGCCCGATGCCGTGTTGGTCGATCAGCGCCTGCTCGACCGGCTCGATACGCTCGCCGAGCGCTTCCCCGGACGCGTCGCGATCATCAGCGGGCGCTCGATCAGCCAACTCGATGCGATGCTGGGCCGTCATGCGCAGCTGTTCGCTGTCGCTGGCAGCCATGGTGCCGAACGTCGCACCCCCGAAGACGGTCACATCGCCGCCGATCGCCCGGCTTCGCTGGAAGCCGCCGCGGACGCGTTGCGCGCGTTCGCCGATGCCAATGGACTCGTCTACGAAGCCAAGAGCCTCGGCGCCGGGCTGCATTACCGGATGGCGCCGGACTTCGAACCTCACGCCGTCCGCCTCGCCGAGGATCTCGCCGCCACGCACGGCCTCACGCTCCAGCGCGGCAAGATGATGGTCGAACTGCGGACCGCCGGCGACAAGGGCTCGGCCTTGCGCGCATTGATCGCAACGCCGACAATGGCAGGGAGCATACCGTATTTCTTCGGCGACGACGTCACCGACGAAGACGGCTTCGAGGCCGCACGCGCCCTTGGTGGTGCGGGTATTCTCATCGGCGAGCCGCGCGCGACCGCAGCCGCCTATCGATTGAACGACGTTGCCGCGCTCCGTGACTGGATCGCCGCCATATTGGAAACACGATGACCGCAGCTACCCCCGCCCTCGCCCAACCCGCTCTTACCCAAACCGCCGACATGAACCTCTGGCCGATCGGCAATTGCCAGGTCTCCGCGCTGATCGACAAGACCGGTACGTTCGTCTGGGGCTGCGTGCCGCGCGTCGATGGCGATCCGGCGTTCTGCGCGCTGCTCGGCGGCGATGCGCCTGAGACCGGGTTCTGGGCGATCGAACTGGAGGGCGGTGCGAAGACCACGCAGGCCTATATCCGCAACACGCCGATTCTGGTGACCCGGCATGAGGACGAGTCCGGCAACGCGGTCGAGGTGATCGATTTCTGCCCGCGCTTCGTCCGCGAAGGCCGCACTTATCGCCCGACCAGCTTCGTCCGGATCGTCAAGCCGGTCGCCGGCTCGCCGCGAATCCGCATCCGGATGCGCGTCGCGACGAACTGGGGGAAGCCGACCGAGCATACGCAGGGGTCGAACCACATCCGCTTCCTGATGGACGACCAGACGTTGCGGCTGACCACCGATGCGCCGGTCGGGCATATCGTCGGCGAGAACTGGTTCCGGCTCGAGCGCCAGATGCACCTGTTCCTCGGCCCCGACGAGAGCTTCGCGGGCGTGCTGCACGAGGCGGCCGAGGCGATGCTGTCGCGGACCAAGGACGAGTGGCGGCACTGGGTGCGCGGGCTCGCCACGCCGGTCGAGTGGCAGGACGTCGTCATCCGCGCGGCGATCACGCTGAAACTGTGCCAGCACGAGGAGACCGGCGCGATCGTCGCCGCGCTCACCACCTCGATCCCCGAGCATGAGGGGTCGGAGCGTAACTGGGACTATCGCTACTGCTGGATCCGGGACGCCTATTATACCGTGCAGGCGCTGAACCGACTGGGTGCGCTCGACGTGCTGGAAGGATATCTCGAATATCTCCGCAACATCGTCGATGCGTCGAAGGGCGGCCATGTCCAGCCGCTCTACGGCGTTGGCGGCGAATCGACGCTGGTCGAGCGGATCGAGGCCGACCTGCCCGGTTACCGCGGGATGGGCCCGGTCCGCGTCGGCAATCAGGCGTACGAGCAGATCCAGCACGATGCGTACGGCCAGATCATCCTGTCCGACGTCCAAGCGTTCTTCGACAAGCGCCTGTTCCGGATGTCGAGCGAGGAGGACTTCAAGAGCCTCGAACTGGTCGGCGACCGCGCGTGGGAGACGTACGACAAGCCCGACGCCGGGCTGTGGGAACTGCGCACCAAGGCGCATGTCCACACCTATTCGGCGGCGATGTGCTGGGCGGCGTGCGACCGGCTGGCCAATGCGGCTGAGGTTCTCGGGTTGGAGGATCGTCGGACGTTCTGGGAAGAGCGCGCCAACACGATCCGCACCACGATCGAGCAGTCGGCGTGGCGCGAGGACACGCAGCGCATCTCGGCCACGTTCGGTGGCGACGACCTCGACGCGAGCCTGATCCAGCTGCTCGACCTGCGTTTCTTCGCGCCCGACGATCCGCGGTTCCAGTCGACGCTGAAGGCGGTCGAGGAGGGCCTGCGCCGCGGCAGCCACATGCTGCGCTATGCGACCGAGGATGATTTCGGCCTGCCGCACACCGCGTTCAACGTCTGCACCTTCTGGCTGATCGAGGCGCTGCATGCGACCGGTCGGACCGCCGACGCACGCGCGCTGTTCTGCGAGATGGTCGCGCGGCGGACGCCGGCCGGGCTGCTATCCGAAGATATCGATCCGAATACCGGCGAGCTGTGGGGGAATTACCCGCAGACCTATTCGCTGGTGGGGCTGATCAACTGTGCGGTCCTGCTCAGCAAGCCGTGGAGTGCCGTCCGATGAGCCGCCTCGTCGTCATCTCGAACCGCGTCCAGTCGGTCGATGCGCCCTCGGGCAACCAGGGCGGCCTCGCCGTCGCACTGCTCGCTGCACTCCGCGAAAAGGGCGGCGTGTGGTTCGGGTGGTCGGGTGAGACGACCGACAAGTTCACCGGCCACATCAATTTCCAGCAGGGCAAGGGCGTCACCACCGCGACGATCGACCTCGAAGAGCAGGATTTCGACGAATATTATAATGGCTATGCGAACCGCACACTGTGGCCGCTGTTCCATTACCGGATCGACCTGACCGAGTTCGAGCGCGACTTTTCGAGCGGCTATGCTCGCGTAAACAAGCGGTTCGCGGAGACGGTGCTGCCGTTGATCGAGCCGGACGATCTGGTGTGGGTTCATGATTACCACCACGTCCCGCTAGGCCAGGAGCTGCGCAAGCTCGGCGTCGAAAACAAGATCGGCTTCTTCCTGCATATCCCGTGGCCGCCGATGGCGATGCTGCTGTCGCTGCCGAGCCATCGCGCGCTGGTCGAATCGATGTTCGCGTACGACGTGGTCGGCTTCCAGACGCAGGACTGGCTCGACAGTTTCCTGCATTACGTGACGAGCCAGCTCGATGGCGTGGTCGGCGAGGATGGCTGGGTGACGGTCGGCGACCGTACGATCAAGGCGATCACGACGCCGATCGGGATCGAGACCGCGGACTTCGAGAAGTCGGCGAACAGCGACACCGCGCGGCATGCCAAGGAGCGGATGTACATGTCCGCGACAGGCCGTAGCCTGATCGTCGGGGTCGACCGGCTCGATTATTCGAAGGGGCTGGCCGAGCGGTTTGCCGGGTATGAGCGCTTCCTGGGGTCGCATCCCGACCGTGCGGGGCTCGTCTATATGCTCCAGATCGCGCCGCCGAGCCGCGAGAAGGTCGATACGTATCAGGAAATCCGCGCGAACCTCGATTCGATGTCGGGGCGGATCAACGGCGAATATTCGGATATCGACTGGACGCCGATCCGCTACGTCAACCGCGGCTTCCCGCGTGATGTGCTCGCGGGCATCTACCGCGCGGCACGCGTCGGTCTGGTGACGCCGTTGCGTGACGGGATGAACTTGGTCGCGAAGGAATATGTCGCGGCGCAGGACCCGAACGATCCGGGCGTGCTCATCTTGTCGCACTTCGCGGGCGCGGCGACGCAGTTGAAGGATGCGGTGCTGGTCAATCCGTACAGCCCCGAGGAGATGTCCGACGCGATCGCCAAGGCGCTGGCGATGCCGCTGGCGGAGCGCAAGGCGCGCTGGGAGAAGCTGATCGACAACGTCCGCAAGGAGGACGTGATGTGGTGGTGCGAGCTGTTCATCACCGCGCTCGAGGCTGTGCCGGAGCACGTCGAAGCTTAACCAATCCTCCCCTGCAAGGGGAGGTGGCTGGCGCTTGCCAGACGGAGGGGTGATCCGCCCTCGATAGCGCGCCTCCCCTCCGGCAGTCCCTTCGGGCTGCCACCTCCCCATAAGGGGGAGGATTAAATGGGGCTAGCCGCGGCTCACCGGGTCCGGCGCCATCAGCAGGCGATTACGCGGGATCGCTTCGGGCATTTCCTCGCGGATATATTTCAACAACGCCTCCCTTACATCGCAGCGCAGATCGAACGCGATCGCTGCATCCTTGGCCGTCATCAGACCACGCAGTTCGATGCAATCCGTCTTCACGTCCGTCACCTGGAGATTGTAGAACCGCTTGTCCCAACGCGGGTTGGACGTGACGATCTCACCTAGTTTCTCGCGCAACCGCGGCACGTCCGCGGAGGGATCGAGATACCAGAACACCGAGCCCATCAACTGGCTGGTCTCGCGCGTCCAGTTCTGGAAGCTCTGTTCGAGGAACTTCGACACTGGCACGACGAGGCGGCGTTCGTCCCAGATCTTGACCACTACGAAGGTCAGGTTGATCTGCTCGACCCGCCCCCATTCGCCATCGATGATCAGCACGTCGTCGAGCCGGATCGGCTCGGTGAACGCCATCTGCACGCCGGCGATCAGGTTCTTCAGCGCAGGCTGGGCCGCCGCACCGACGACGAGGCCGGCGATACCGGCGGAGGCCATCAACGTGACGCCGATGGAGCGGATGCCGGGGACGCTCAGCAGCATCAGGCAGACGCTGATGAAGATGATGAAGAACGTGCCGATCCGCCCGAGGATCGCCGCGCGCGTCCGTTTTCGCCGAGCGCGGAGATTGTCCTCGACGGTGATGTCGGCGCGGATCTCGATGACGTCTTGGAATGCGCGGAGCGCGGCGACCGCGAGCCAGCCCAGCAGCGCGGGGACGAGGAAGCCGAGAATCTGCTTCCACAAGTCGAGGATGTCGTTGTCCATCGGCAGGACGCGCGCGACGAACGCAACGGCGACCGAGACAAACACCGCGCGCAAGGGGCGGCGGACGCGGGCGAGGACGAGGCCGTCGGTCTTGGCGGTCGAACGGCGCTGCGCATGGCCAGCGATCCGCATCGTCAGCCAATGCGCCAACAGCGCAACGAGGACGGCGGCCGAAACGACCGCGACACTCTCCAGCCAGACCCATTCGGGGGGTATGTGAAGCGATCTGAACATGCGCATACTGGCGCAACGGTCGGGTGGTTGCGGATGTTCCGCTGCAGTGCAGCATTTTGATTTGGGGGCGGGCTTTGGGTTTAGCGGGAGAAGCTCCCTAGTCCCGCACAGTCACTACTCCGGCGCCGGCCACCACCCCGGCGAAGGCCGGGGCCCAATTGGGGGACGGCTGTAACGATGTGCAGTCCGTCGTTACTGCGACCTTTCCAATTGGGCCCCGGCCTTCGCCGGGGTGGTACGCTTCTACTAGCCCGGTTGCTGATATTCGTAGGCGTTCCTGGATGACGCCCCGCCCCGATCATGCCAGAACCGCCCAACCATGATCGCCCAGAGAATCAGACACTTCCTGAGCGAAGAGAACTGGCAGTTCGCCGAACACGAACGCCCCGTCCTGCCCGGCTCTCCGGGCTCTCCCGCGCACCCGAGACACCGCCAGATCGCCTATGCGCTGATCGGTATATTACTCGGCCTGACGGTGGGCTTCGGCAACGCGCTGATCAGCGCCAACACCTACACGCTCCAGGGCGCGCTCGGGCTCGATCCGGCGGAGATCGCGTGGCTGCCAACCGTCTACGTGATGACCAACGTCAGCATAAACCTGTTGATGATCAAGTTCCGCGCGCAGTTCGGGCTGCGGCCGTTCGCGATGATCTTCCTGATCCTCTATGTGCTGATCACGCTCGCGCATTTGTTCGTGCACGGCTTTGCGACCGCGATCGCGGTGCGTGCGATCAGCGGGATGGCGGGCGCCGCGCTGAGCAGCCTGTGCCTCTATTACGTGATGCAGTCGCTGCCGGCGAAATGGCGGTTGAAGGCGGTCGTACTCGGCATCGGTATCCCGCAATGCGCGACGCCGCTCGCGCGGCTGTTCTCGCCGGACCTGCTGGCGATGTCGCAGTGGCGGACCTTGTACCTGTTCGAACTCGGGCTCGCGCTGCTCTCGCTCGCGGCAGTCGCCGCGCTCCGCCTGCCGCCGACGACGCGGAGCAAGGCGTTCGAGCCGCTCGATTTCCTGACCTTCGTGCTGTTCGCCGGATCGACCGCGCTGTTCGCCGCCGTACTCGGGCTCGGGCGGATCGTGTGGTGGACCAATGCGCCGTGGATCGGCTGGGCGCTGATCGTCGCGATCCCGATGTTCGCCGCCGCGATCGTCGTCGAGCACCACCGCGCCAACCCGCTGCTCAACACCCGCTGGCTCGGCAGCGCCGACATCGTCCGCTTCACGATCGTCATCGTGATGGCGCGGATCGTGCTGTCGGAACAGACCTATGCGTCGGTCGGGCTGCTGACCGTGCTGGGGCAGAACAACGACCAGCTCGTGCCGTTCTTCCTGATCATCTTCGTCGCGTCGGTGGCAGGCGTTATCGCGAGCGCGGTGACGCTCGACGTCGAGCGGCTCGGCCACCCGATCATGCTGGCGATCGGCCTCGTCGCGGTAGCCGCGTGGTTCGATTCCTACGCGACCAGCCTGACGCGCGCGCCGCAAATGTACGTGACGCAGGCGATCATCGGCTTCTCCGCGACGTTCTTCCTCGGGCCCGCGCTGCTGTTCGGCATGACCCGCGCGCTGAAGGAAGGCGCGGGCCACATCATAAGCTTCATCGCGCTGTTCGGGATCATCAATTCGCTCGGCGGGCTCGGCGGGACGGCGTTGCTCGGCAGCTATCAGGTGATCCGCGAGAAAGCGAACAGCGCGGCTTTGGTCCAGCAGATCTCGCCGACCGACCCGATTGTGACGCAACGCATCGCCGCCGGTGGCGCCGCGGTCAGCCGGGTGATCGTCGACCCGAGCTTACGCAATGCCGAGGGCGCCGCGATCCTGTCGCAAACCACGACGCGCGAGGCGAACGTGCTTGCGTATGCCGATGTCTTCCGGTTGATCGCCGTTCTTGCTGGCGCGACGTTCGGGTATCTGCTGTTCCTGCTGGCGAGACGCGCGCGACGCGAGCGACGGGCGCGGCTTGAGGGCCCGGTTGAGGGGACGACATGAGCGACGCACGCAGCCCGGTGGCCGAGGGGCCGGCGACCGAAGAGAAGATGGCGGAGGCGCCTACTGCGGCGGTGCCGGTCACCCCGGTCGGGTCGGGCTGGCGTCCGCAACCGCCGAGCTCGACGGTCATCATCGTCATCGTCCTGCTCGCGGTCGCGGGCGTGTGCGCGGTGCTGGCGGCGTGGCGGCTGCCGCCGTTCGCGACGAGCTATCAGTCGACCGACAACGCCTATGTCCGCGGGCGGACGACGGTGATCAGCCCGCAGGTCAGCGGCTATGTGACGCAGGTGCTGGTCCGCGATTTCGCCGATGTGAAGCAGGGCGATCCGCTGGTGAAGATCGACGACCGCATCTATCGCCAGCGCGTCGATCAGGCGCAGGCGCAGGTCGATGCGCAGGCTGCCACGCTGGCGAACAGCCGCCAGACGGCGGCCAGCCGCGAGGCGACGTTCGCAGCGCAGGACGCGGCGGTCGCCAATGCCGAAGCGCAGTTGATGCGCGCGCAGGCCGACATGGCGCGCGTCAACGACCTCGTGACCGACGGCTCGGTATCGCTGCGCGAGCGCGACCAGACGCTGGCGGCGTTGCGGCAGGCGCAGGCGCAGGTCCGGCAGGCGAAGGCTGCGCGGGAGATTGCGCGGCAGGATATCCGTACGGTCGAAGTCGGGCGTGGTGGCCAGCAGGCGGGGGTCTCCGGGGCCGAGGCCGCGCGGCAACTCGCACGGATCGACCTCGCCAATACCGTGATCCGTGCGCCCGAGACGGGGCGGTTGAGCGAGGTCGGCGTGCGGCTCGGGCAATATGTCACGGCGGGATCGCAGCTGATGTTCCTGGTGCCGCCGGAGACGTGGGTGATCGCGAACTTCAAGGAAGCGCAGACCGCGCGGATGGTGGTCGGCCAGCCGGCGTCGTTCACGGTGGACGGGTTGGCGAACGCGCGGCTGACCGGGCGGATCGAGCGGATCTCGCCGGCGGCGGGGTCGGAATTCGCGGTGCTGAAGGCGGACAATGCCACGGGGAATTTCACCAAGGTGCCACAGCGGATCGCTGTACGGATCCGGGTGGATGCGGGGCAACCGCTGAGCGCGCGGTTGCGGCCGGGGATGTCGGTGCAGGCGCGGGTGGATACGGCTGGCGGGCCGGGTGTCCGGTGATGGGGTCTGAACCTGGCATAGCGCCCGCTCCGTGTTCTCCCGCGAAGGCGGGAGCCCAGTCTGGGTCCCCGCCTTCGCGGGGAAACATGGTTTGGGCGGGACACGTATCGAGCGACGTGAAACTAGGCTTAACAGTCACCCCCAACGCCCCCTCCCCGGCGGAGGCCGGGGCCCAGTTGGGGGATGGTTATAACGATGCGCTGTCCATCATTACTGCGACCTTTCCAACTGGGCCCCGGCCTTCGCCGGGGTGGTGTAGCGTTGCGGGATGGCTCCACGCAGTTGGGTGGCCGCGCCGGAAAACGGCTGCCGCCCTCACCCTAGCCCTCCTAGCCACCGCCTGTATCGGCCCCCGCCCCGAAGCCCCAACAACCACCGCCGTCGCCCCACCCCCGGCATGGCGCACCGCGCTCGGTACCGGCGCGCAGATCCGGGCGGACTGGTGGAGCGCGTTCGGCGACCCGGTCCTCACCGATCTCGTCGCCCGGGCGCTCGCCAACAGCCCCGACCTGGGCTCCGCCGCCGCGCGGATCGACGAAGCCCGCGCCGCCGCGCGCCTCGCCCGCGCGCAACAGACGCCGCTCGTCAGCGGCTCGGCGCCTAGCACCACCGGCCAGACCGTCAGCCCGCTCGGCACGCCTTCCGATGCGATCGGCGCGCAGCCGGCGGTGTCGATCAGCTATGATCTCGACCTGTTCGGCCGCCTCCGTCTCGCGAGCCAGGCCGCGCGCGCGCAGTTGCTGGCGAGCGAAGCGGCGCGCGACACCGTCCGGCTCGGCATCGCGAGCAGCGTCGCGACCGGGTACATCACGCTCCGCGCGCTCGACCTGCGGCTGGCGGTCGCACGCCAGACGCTGGCGGCACGTGCAGAGGGCCTACGCATCGCGCGGCGGCGGGCCGAGACTGGCTACACCTCGAACCTCGAACTGCGACAATCGGAGGCGGAATACCACGCCACCGAACAGCTCGTCCCCGCCGCCCAGCTCGCGATCAGCCGGCAGGAGAATGCGCTGAGCCTGCTGCTCGGCGACAACCCCGGTCCGATTGCGCGCGGCCGAACGCTCGACCAGCTCGCCGCACCGGCGATCCCCGATGGCCTGCCCGCCGACCTGCTCCGCCGCCGCCCCGATCTGTATCAGGCCGAGCAGACCTTGGTCGCCACCGACCGCTCGCTCGACAGCGCGCGCGCGGCGATGTTGCCGAACTTGGCGCTGACCGGCTCGGCGGGTGTGGTGCTGTCGACCGCACTGGCGAACCCGATCGCGGTGTTCTCGATCGGCGCGAGCGTGCTCAGCCCGATCTTCGATGGCGGCCGGCTGGGTGCGCAGGCCGATGCCGCCACCGCGCGCCGCGATCAGGCTGCGTTCGCCTATCGCCGGACGGCGTTGCAGGCGTTCCGCGAAGTCGACGACAGCCTCGCGGGCGTGCAGCGGTCGGGCCAGCAGGCGGTGGCGCTCGCGGGGCAGCGCGATGCGCTGGCGGGGGCGCTACGCAACGCGTCGAACCGGTACCGCGCGGGGTATTCGGCGTATATCGACCAGCTCGATGCGCAGCGCGGACTGCTGACCGCCGAACTGTCGCTGGTGCAGGCGCGGGCGGATCGGCTGACCGCGTATGTGACGCTGTACCAGGCGATGGGCGGGGGCTGGTCTCGGGAGGATGCGGCGGCGGTTCGACGCTGAACGGCTGCGCAGCTCCGTCACCCCCGGCTCGTTCCGGGGTCCACCGTTCCGCGAATTCGATAGCGGTGGTAATGCGGAACCGTGGATGCCGGAACGAGCCCGGCATGACGGGAGGGTACGATGCTGGACCTCTACCGCATGCATTTTCCTGCCACACTTCGCCCGTACAGCCTCACGCCATGAAGGCCATCATCCTTGCCGCGGGTCACGGATCGCGGCTCCTGCCACTCACGCTCACCACACCGAAATGCCTGGTCGAGGTCGGCGGTCGCGCGATCCTCGATCACCAGCTCGACGCGGTCGCCGCAGCCGGGTTCGAGGGGGCGGTGGTGGTCGGCGGCTACCGGATCGACCAGATCGCGGCGCATCTGGACGCGCGAGACGGGGGACTGCCGACCGAGCTGGTCTTCAACCCGTTCTGGGCGATCGCCAACAGCATCGGCAGCGTCTGGGCAGCGCGTGCGTATCTCGAAGCGCCGTTCGCCTTGATGAACGGCGACACGGTGTTCGAGCCGACGATCCTGCGCACCGCGCTCGGCGGCGCCGCGGACGGCGTGGCGTTGCTGGTCGAACCGCTGACCGACGCCGGGCTCGACGACATGCTGGTCGAGGCAGACGGCGACCGCGTGATCGCAGTCGGCAAGCATCTCGTCGGCCATGAGGCGACCGATCGTTCGCTCGGGCTGATCGTGTCGCATGGCGGCGCGGCCTATGCCGAGGCGTTACGCGGCGTGATCGGCGAGGAGAACGGCATCCACGCCTATCACCATGCCGTCGTCGCCCGCGTCGCGCGGGGGCCGGGCGTCCGCGCCGTCCGGATCCCGCCGGACGCGCACTGGCAGGAGATCGACCGGCCCGAGGATATCGCGCTGTGGGAAGGCGATCACCGGGCATGACCGGCTCCGGCGCGCGCGGAAAGATCGCGTTCCTGTTTCTCGGCGAGACGCTGCTGATCCCGCATCTCTATCCGATCGTCGAGGCGCTTGCCGCGACGTCCGACGTGCCGATCGAGCTGTGGGTGAGCACGTCGGTGCACGAGACTTTGCTGGCGCGCTGGACCGCGCCCTTCCCGACCGTTCGTATCCGGCGGGCACCGGGGTTTCGCGTCGTTGCGGATGACGGCAGCGGGCGTAATCCGGTGCTGCCTGCGAAGATGCCTATGCTGCTGCGGCTGCTGCCCTATTTGCGGAGTGCACGCGTCGTCGTGTGTGCCGAGCAGACGAGTTTGTGGCTCCCGCGGCTGTTTCCGATGCGCGCGAAGTTCGTGAAGACCTCGCACGGGGTTGGGTCGATGAGCGCGCGCGACGACCCGCGCAGGCGCGCGGCGGCGTTGACGCTGGTGCCGAGCGAACTGGAGCGGCGGACGTATCTCGACCGCGGGTTTGCTCCTGAGCGGTTCGTCGCGACCGGCTATGTGAAGGCCGACTTCACGCATCGGACGCATACCGCGCCGCCGTTCGCGGATACGCGGCCGGTGGTGGTGTATACGCCGCACTGGCAGCAGCATCGCTCGTCGTGGTGGCGCTGGGGGGCGGAGGTGGTGCGACGGATCGTCGCGGACGGGCGCTACAATTTGATCTTCGCGCCGCACCAGCGGCTGGTCGAGAAGGCTCCCGAGCTGGCTGACCTGATGCGCGAGATCGGCGATCTGCCGCACGTGCATTGCGACATCGACGGGTTCGCGATGGTCGATGGGAGCTATACCGGCGTGGCGGACGTGTATCTCGGCGATACGTCGAGCCAGGTGATCGAGTTCCTGATGCGACCGCGGCCTTGCGTGTTTCTCAATGCGGGGGGGGCCGCGTGGGAGGGCGATCCGAACTACGCGATGTGGGTTTGCGGTGAGGTGGTTGGGGACGTTGCGGAGGTTGTTGCGGCGGTGGATCGGGCGGCGTTGATGCATCATCAATACGAAGTGATTCAGGCAGAGTTTGCCGGGCAATCGCTCGGCGCGGTTGAAGGGGGCGCGGCGCGGGCGGCGGGGGAAATCCTTCGTCTGCTGGAAGCCACGCCAGCCCGGTAAATCTTCACCACCCCGGCGAAGGCCGGGGCCCAATTGGGGGACGTTGCCAACGAAGGACTGCGCGAGGTTACTCCGGTCATTCCAATTGGGCCCCGGCCTTCGCCGGGGTGGTGGTTCGGGAGGGCATGCACCGCCACCTTACTCCGCCCTCTCGCTTTACCGACCAGATCGGGTAACGGGTGCGTCATGGTAGATTCAACCGCCCCCACGCCAGCGCTCCGGACCGTCCGGGCGAACGACACGCTGCTCTGGGGCATGACCAATGCCGAGCGGATCCGGCGGATCGGCGTCGCGCAGGGGTTGCCGGAGGACGATGGGAATGGCCCCGTCATCCTCGCCAACCTCGCCTACGCGTTCGACCCGGTGTGGATCGCGCATCTGAAGTCCCGCCCCGGTACCGTCGTCACGCGCACCGGCGTCCCTGTGCTGGCGCATGTCCGCGACGCCGATGAGCGCGCGCGGATGACCGCGGCGATGCTCGGCGAGGCGCCGCTGGTGACCGGGCTGACGGTGATCGCCGCCGAGGCCGAGGAAGGCATCCTCAACGAAGCGTTGCGCAAGCGCGAGCGGCCGTTCGCCGAGTTGCTCACCCCCGCCGCGGTGCCGGCGATCGAGCGCGCGAGCTATGTCGGCGCGTATAAGGGCGTCACCGACCTGTTGACCAAGTATCTCTGGCCGGAATGGGCGCTGGCGATCACGCGGGTCTGCGCGCGCGCGGGGATCACGCCGAACCAGGTGACCGCGCTCGGCTCGGTGCTGTGCATCGTGGCGACAGTGGCGTTCTGGTATGGCTGGTTCTGGACGGGGCTCGCGACCGGGCTGTTCTTCATGGTGCTCGATACCGTCGATGGGAAGCTGGCGCGGTGCACGATCACCTCATCGAAGCTGGGGAATGCGTGGGATCACGGGGTCGACCTGGTGCATCCGCCGTTCTGGTGGTGGGCCTGGGCGGCGGGGTGCGCGCCGTATGGGCGGCCGCTCGAGGATGGCGTGTTCTGGGCGGTGATCGGGACGATGCTGTTCGGCTATGTCGCGCAGCGGTTGATCGAGGGGGCGTTCATCGTCCGGTTCGGGATGCATATCCATGTGTGGGAGCGGTTCGACAGCTGGTTCCGGCTGATCACCGCGCGAAGGAACCCGAACATGGTGATCCTGTTCGCGGGGTTGCTGGTGACGCGGCCGGACTGGGGGATCATTGGGGTGGCGGCGTGGACCGCGATCTCGCTGGTGGTGCACACGGTGCGGCTGGTGCAGGCGATGCTGCGCAAGGCCAAGGGCGAGACGTTGGTGAGTTGGTTGGCTTGAGCTAGCCCCTTCCGTTCGTCCTGAGTAGCCGTCGAGTAGTCGCCGAAGGCGGCGTATCGAGATGCCGTATCGAAGGACAGGTTGGCGCGCGGAACATGTGCTTCGATACGAGCCCTCGATACGCTCCTGACGGAGCTACTCGGTCTCTACTCAGCACGAACGGAAATGAGGGATGCGGCAAGCTCTATCCCTCAACTAGGACTTTCGGCCGGCCAATCCACCACAGGCAATAGATCGCCAGCGCGTACAGGAAACGGCTGTAGTCCCGCCGCCCCGCGCGGTGATCGGCGAACACCTTGTCGACCGCGCCCGTACGCCACATCCCCTGTTCGCGCACGCCACTGTCGCGCCACAACTGTTCCGCATACGCGCCGAAATCGCCTGCGAACCACGCCGCCAGCGGCATCTGGAAGCCCTGTTTCCGCCGGTCGAGGATCCCTTCCGGCAGCCACGGCGCGATGGCCTGCCGGATGACGTATTTGCCGATCTTGCCGTGCAGCTTCATGTCGGCGGGCATCGACAGTGCGAGGTCGACCATCCCCTGCCCCAGCATCGGCACGCGCACCTCGAGCGAATGTGCCATGCTCGCGCGGTCGACCTTGGTCAGCATCGCTCCGGGGAGGTTGAGCGCGAGATCGGCCAGCCCGAACTGCTCGAGCGTGTCGGTGGAGATCGCGTCGGGATTGAGGAAATATTCCGCGACCAGCGCAGCGATCCCGCCCTCCTCCTCGGCGATAAACTCGGCCGAGAAGATCTCGCGACGAAAGGCTTCGTTCGTGATCTGCGTCTTGGCAAAGAACCGCGCGATGCCGTTCGGGAGCGCAGCGCTGCCGGTGGTTTTCCGCCAGCGTTGCAACACCGCATTCGCATGCCGCGACGGCAAGGTCGGCACCGCGTCGAGCGCGCGGGCAAGACGACGCAACGGGGCAGGCAGCGCCCCGATCCGCCGCTCCGTCGCGTGGCGCTTGTACCCGAAGAACAGTTCGTCCCCGCCATCGCCCGACAGCGCGACCTTCACCTCCTGCGCCGCGATCTGGCTGACGTACCAGGTCGGCACCGCTGACGGATCGGCGAACGGCTCGTCGTAGCATTGCTGGACTTCGGGCAGCATCGCCTGCGCCTCCGCCAGCTCCAGCGTGCGCGTGACGTGATTGCAGCCGAGATGCCGCGCGATCGCCTCGGCATGCGGCGATTCGTCGAATCGCGGGTCGGGGAAGCCGATCGTGAAGGTGCGGACCGGGCGATCCGAAACCTGCGCCATCGCCGCGACCACCGCCGACGAATCCACGCCGCCCGACAGGAATGCGCCGACATCGACATCCGCGACCATCTGCTTGCCGATCGTGTCGAGCCATTCGTCGCGGAACCGCTCGATCCACTGCGCCTCGGAACGAGGCTCGGCCGGCTGATAGGCGGGCGTCCAATAGGCGCGCATGGTCGGCGTACCGCTCGCCTCGATGGTCATCACGTGGCCCGGCGGCAGCGTGCGGACCTGCGCGTAGATCGAGCGCGGGGTGCGGACATGGCCGAAGCTGAAATAATCGTGGAGCGCGCGGCGGTCGACGTCGAACGCCATCCCCGGCAGCACCGTCAGCGTCTTGAGCTCGGAGCCGAACGCGAACCCGGCCGCCTGGTCGGTATAATATAGCGGCTTGATCCCGATCGGATCGCGCGCGAGGATCAGACGCCGGGCATGCGTATCCCACACCGCGACCGCGAACATCCCGTCGAGCTTCGTCCAGACGTCGTCGCCCCAGCGTTCATAGCCGGCGAGAATCACCTCGGTATCGCCCGCGCTGTCGAACACGCGGCCGAGCGCCTGCAACTCGCGCCGCAATTCGCGAAAATTGTAGATCTCGCCATTGAAGACGAGCGCGTAGCGGCCGTCGGGCGAATGGAACGGCTGGTGCCCGCCCTCGATATCGATGATGCTCAGCCGGCGCATGCCGAAGCCGAAATCGCCATCGGTCATCACGCCCTGGTCGTCGGGCCCGCGGTGCAGGATCGTATCGCACTGCGCGGTAATAAGGCGGGGCGAGACGACACCGCCACCTCGTGCGTAAAGGCCGGCAATTCCGCAGATGACGAACGATCCCTCGCATGACGGCAGCACCGCCGCCCGATCGCGCGCGGTCTAGGAGCCGGCTGCCGCTTTGTCACCTCCGCGCACCCCGCCGCCTGCGCGCACCCTGCCGGCTTTGTGCCGCTTGCCGCACTCGCCGTCGCACTCTAGGGGCCGGTCGCAGATGGTTCAGGACCCCGCTCCTTCTCCGGCCCCGGCGGATGCGCCGGCCCGCGCCGGCACGACCGGGATTTTCCGGGCGGCGGCGCGCAACCTCGGCTGGCTGCTCGCCAGTCGCAGCGTGCTGGCGATCCTGTCGCTCTTCTATCTCGGGTTCGCGACGCGCACGCTGGGCGTGGTCGATTTCGGCAGGTTCGCGCTGATCTCGGGTGCGGCGCAGGCGCTCGCGACGTTCGTCGGGTTTCAGACATGGCAGATCATCGTCCAATATGGTGTCGAGCCTATCCAGCACGGCGACACGCCGCGGCTCGCGCGCCTGCTCCGACTGTCGGCGATCCTCGACATCTGTAGCGCGCTGGTCGGTGCCGTGTTGACCGTGGCGATCCTGTTCGCGTGGAGCGACGGCTTCGGCATCCCGCCCGACCTGATGCGCGACACGCTGATGTTCGCGGTGGTGCAGCTGATCACGATCCGCTCGACGCCGCTCGGGATCCTGCGGCTGCGAGATAAATTCTCGTTATCGGCGGTGGCGGACAGCATGACGCCGATCATGCGCTTCGTCGGCGCAGGTGCGGCGATGATCTTCGAGCCGACGATCCGCGGCTTCATGCTCGCCTGGGCGACCGCCGAGATCGTCACCGCGGCGACCTATTGGATCATGGTCGCGCGCAGTGGCGACTTTCGGCTGCTCGCGAGCGGCCGTGGCACGTGGCAGCAGGTCCGCGACGAGAACCCCGGCATCGTCCGCTTCTCGCTCAGCACCAACGCCAGCGCGACGCTGGGCCTGTCGAGCAAGCAGATCCCGCTGCTACTGGTCGGCGCGTCGATCGGACCGGCGGCGGCGGGTGCGTTCCGGCTCGCGACGCAGTTGGCGCAGGCATTGGCGAAACTGTCGCAGATGCTGTCGCGCGCTGCGTTCCCGGAGATCGTCCGCGCGGTCCGCACTGCCGAGCCGTCGCGCCTGCGCCGGATCCTCGTGCGAACCATGCTGGCGAGTACGGCTGCGGCCCTCGTTATCCTCGCGGTCGTCGCGCTGGTCGGCGAGCCGATCCTGAAGCTGGTCGGGGGCAAGTCGTTCGGCGGCGCCTATCCGGTGCTGTTGTGGCTCGCCGCGGCGGGGTGTTTCGACCTCGCTACCGTCAGCCTCGATACGGTGATGACGGCGCTGCACCGTGCCGGCACGGTGTTCGCCATCCGTGCGGTCGGGGTCGCCCTGATGTTCGTTGCAGCTTTTGCGCTGATGCCCACCCACGGGTCGGCGGGTATCGCCGCCGCGGTTGCCGCCGGATCGGTCGCGGTCGCAATCCTGCTGGGATTCGCGGCCGCTCGGATGACCCGCACTCGGGACCAAGCGTAGACCCGCGTAAAACGATGGGCGTTTGCGATAAACGCCTCGTTCACGTCGCAAATGTCATCTGCGCGCCGCTCTATCGCCACTATTTCCGGGTCTTGGTCTACCAATGAACTACGTCTTCCTTATCGCGCTCGGCGCCATGGCCGCGCTTGCGCCGGTCCAGGCTCATGCGGCCGAGACCTGCGAGGGCTCGCCCGGCAACGGCAACGCCAAGCTGGTGCTCGAAGCAACGACGTTGCGCAACACCGCCGGCGAGGTCGCGTTCGCGATCTATCCCGATGACAAGTCACGGTTTTTGGCAAAGGGCGCGAAGGTCGGACGCGCCCGCGTATCGGCTACGGCCCCGCGCGCCTGCTTCTGGATGAAGCCCGGCCACTATGCGATCGCGCAATATCACGACGAGAATGGCGACCATAAGTTCAATCGGACGCTGTTCATGCCGAAGGAGGGCTTCGGTTTCTCCAACGACGCGCCGACCTCGATCGGGCTGCCGTCGTTCGACGCTGTCCGCACTGCCCTGCCCGCATCCGGCACCGTCGTACGGATGAAGATGCGGTACCGCCGATAAGTTTCGTCCGGACTGCGCCTGACGCGGAGCATCGCTCCGACTGGGACTGACGCGGAACGGAAATCTCGCTGACACAAAATTGTAGCGGTTCTGTACCGTGACGGGTATCTCTATATCGTGGCTGATGCTATTTCGAACTTTGACGCCTTTGGCAGGCAATTGCTCTCCCCTCCGGTCGCGCCTGCGTGGTTGCCCGAGGGGATGTTCGATTCGGCCACGTCCGAACGGCCCGGCGTGAACCCGCGCGAGGCCGCCGCGAAGATCCGCACCGGCATCATCTGCAACCCCAAGAGCCACCGCAACCGCAGCAGCGTCGAGGCGACCAAGCCGTTCCTGTCGGGCACCGTGCTGGCCGT
>JAZKCH010000059.1:0-3010 GCA_040388215.1 Pseudomonadota bacterium
CGCGTGATCGCGCTGCCCAAGGGCATGTCGGCGTCCGCGCTGATCGAGGCGGGCAACTACATGTCGGCGACGCTCGGCGGGCTGACGCTGGCCGAGGCGCGGACACGGATCGAGCGCGAGCTGGCGGATGGGCAGGCGGCGCTCGATGGCGCGGCACGGACGCTGGTCGAGCGCGGCATCGCGGTGTGGAGCGAAGATGCGGATCGCCGCCCGGTATTGATCGTGCGCGGGCAGGGGCGGTTGATCGATGCCGCCGCCGCCGCCGATCTCGACCGGGTCCGCGACCTGCTCGACGATCTGGAGGGAAAGCAGGAAGTCGCGTCGCTTTTGGACAGCGCGCGGGCGGGTGATTCGACGCGAATTTTTATTGGTGCTGAGACCAAATTGTTCGCGTTGTCAGGGTCTTCGGTCATCGCGCGGCCGTTCCGCGGATTGGACGGCCGGGTGGTCGGCGTGGTCGGCGTGATCGGCCCGACGCGGTTGAACTATGCGCGCGTCGTGCCCATGGTGGATTTCACGGCTGCAACGCTCGCCCGGTTGATGGGTTGAGCCGGCCAATTTTATAGGGAAAGCAATGTCCGACATCGACCAGAACACGCCTGCAGACCTGCGCGAAGAGACCGCCGAAGCCGCGCCTGAGGTGGCCTCGAACGACCGCGTTGCCGAGCTCGAGAACCAGCTCGCCGAGGCCAAGCAGAACGTCCTCTACGCGCAGGCCGAGATCCAGAACGTCCGCCGCCGCGCCGAGAAGGAAGCGCAGGACGCCCGCGCCTATGCCGCGACTGCGTTCGCGCGCGACGTGCTGTCGGTTGCGGACAACCTCTCGCGGGGCCTGTCGGCCATTCCCGCAGACCTTCGCGCGGACGAGAAGATGAAGGGCCTCGTCACCGGCCTCGAAGCGACCGGTCGCGAGCTCGAGAGCGTGTTCCAGCGCCACGGCATCACCAAGATCGCCTCGGAGGGCCAGATGCTCGATCCGAATAAGCACCAGGCAATGCTGGAAATGCCGAGCGACCAGCCTGCTGGGACGATCGTCCAGGAGATGCAGGCAGGCTACATGATTAAGGACCGCCTGCTGCGTCCCGCAATGGTCGGCGTCGCCAAGGCGGGATAATCCTCCCCGGAACGGGGAGGGGGACCGCCGACCGCTTGGTCGGTGGTGGAGGGGGCTCCCCTCCCGCGTACCATCTGCGGCCGGGGGCTTTCGTCGAGCGGTACGTCCGCGGCACGCCCCCTCCACCAGCTGCGCTGGTCCCCCTCCCCTTGCAGGGGAGGATTTGAAAGTCAGTTCATGAACCAGAACCTCACGACCGATCGCCAGACCTTCGTCACGCATCTCGAATGCTCGATCACCGGCGAGCGGTATGAGGCGGATCAGCTTCATGGGCTTTCGCGCGCCGGGCGACCGTTGCTGGTCCGCTACGACCTCGATGGGGTGCGGTCCGCGGTTTCGCGCGATACGATCGAGGCGCGGCCGACCGACCTGTGGCGGTGGCGCGAACTGCTCCCCGTGCGGCATACTTCCAACATCGTCAGCCTTGGCGAGATCGAGACGCCGCTGGTGCCGCTGACCAAGTCGGGCGGCCCCAATGTACTGGTCAAGGACGAGGGCCGCCTTCCGACCGGATCGTTCAAGGCGCGCGGCCTCGTCATGGCGGTCGCGATGGCGAAGGAACTGGGCGTCACCAAGATCGCGATGCCGACCAACGGCAATGCGGGCGCGGCGCTGGCGGCGTATGCGACGCGGTGCGGGATCGAGACGATCGTGTTCTGCCCGGACGACACCCCCGAGATCAACGTCCGCGAGATTGCGATGCAGGGTGCGCGGGTCTGGCGTGTCAACGGCCTGATCGACGATTGCGGCGCGATCGTCGGCAAGGGCGCCGCGGAAGGTCGCTGGTTCGATTTCTCGACGTTGAAGGAGCCCTATCGGATCGAGGGGAAGAAGACGATGGGGCTCGAACTCGCCGCGCAGTTCGGCTGGAAACTGCCGGACGCGATCTTCTACCCGACCGGTGGCGGCACTGGGCTGATTGGGATGTGGAAGGCGTTCGACGAACTGGAAAAGCTCGGCTGGATCGGCTCGGAGCGGCCGAAGATGTTCGCGGTGCAGGCGAGCGGCTGCGCGCCGATCGTCCGCGCTTTCGAAGCGGGCGAGGAGCATGCCGAGCGTTGGGAGGATGCAAGCACGGTCGCGGCGGGGATTCGCGTGCCGAAGGCGGTCGGCGACTTCCTGATCCTCCGCGCGGTTCGCGAGAGCGGCGGGCAGGCGCTCGCGGTCGGCGATCCGGCGATCCTGAAGGCGGTCGATGCGGCGGCGAAGCAGGACGGGTTGCTGCTGTGCCCCGAGGGTGGCGCGACGCTGGCGGCGTATCACCAGGCGCTGAACACCGGGTTGGTCGACGAGGACGACAAGGTCGTACTTTTCAACTGCGCGACCGGGTTGAAATATCCGATGCCGGAGGCGCCGCAAGCGCTTGATAGAACACGACCTATCGATTTGGACGCGCTGTAAACGGCGGATTTCTGCCGATAGGGTGGATCGCGATCTACCAGATCGGTGGTTGAAATTGATCCATGTTGGCTGCAACGGGGCGCCCTTATTTACAAAAGGGGTCTTCAATGCAGAAAATCGTTCAGGTCGTTTGTGTCGTGCTCATCGCCGCGGCGGTGATGTTTGGCGGGCGTTGGTACATGTACGTCGCGCAGGGCTCGAGCCCGTATGACGAGGTAGGCATCGCGCTGAATGGCTATGCGCCGGGGCCGATGCGGGCTTGGGGCTGTCACAAGATGCAGGCGCGGTTCCCGGGGCAGTTGCCGCCTTACGGGTGTGGCGGCCCGGATGGGCGTAGCTGGCTCTGACCAATCGCCATCCCCGCTTCGCTGGATGACGACGGGGGCGGAGGCAGTAGGTGGAACACAACCTTGAGTTCCTCCCCTGGAAGGGGAGGTGGCAGCGCGTAGCGCTGACGGAGGGGTGATCCGCTATCGATAGGGCGATACCCCACCG
>JAZKCH010000060.1:0-12106 GCA_040388215.1 Pseudomonadota bacterium
ACCCCAACCTTGGCAAGGTTGTGCTCTACCCCTGAGCTACGCCCGCTCTGGCGCCGTAGTCTCCGGTCTGAAGCGACACGGCGACTGGGTGAGGCGCGCTGTTAGCCCGAGGTTTCCGGAACGGCAAGCGCCTTTTCGATATTACGGATAAAATTTTCGGCCACTGGGCGGCATACGCAAAGGGGGAAAGCACTTTGCTGTCCGCCAAGCGCTCTCGGCGGTACACGGCTATACCCTTTCAAGTGATCATCGGGACGGTCCCAACGCTGCGATCACCGTCCGCCGAAAACGGGTGGCGGTTAATTGTCCTAGGGTTCGGGTTCTGATCGATAGCGTTCCACGCCTCTTCATGGGGCCGATCTGGCAATGCCGACGTGGAGCGAGCCGACGAGGTGAAACAGACCCGAGGTTGGCGCGGGATGCACCATGCTAAGATTTCGCTGGCGACTCAACGGCAAGAACATTACAAGAACAATTGTGAACGAGTCGTCCGCCCTGATTGCCCGCCTGAAGCGGATCGCCACGACCGGGATGCCGACGCAGGGTGATGGCCGGCCCGACGATGCGTGGCTGACGCAGGGGATGGCCAAGGCGCAGTTGCACGAGATTTTTGCGAGCGTCGACGATTCGGCAAGCGGTGCAGGGTTCGCAGTCGCCACGCTGTTGGCAGCGCGCGCGACGCCGGTGATGTGGCTGCGGACCGAGGCGAGCGAGCGCCAGGGCGGGCGGCTGCATGCGACCGGGCTGGTCGAGATGGGCCTCGACGTGACGTCGCTGGTGCTGGGACTGGTCGAGGACGAGGCGAGTTTGCTGCGCGCCGCCGCGGATGCCGCGCGCTGCCACGGACTGGGGACTCTCTTGATCGAGTCCTGGGGCCGCGCGCCGGGGTTCGACCTGACTGCAACGCGGCGGCTGATGCTGGCCGCCGAAGCCTCGGGCGTAACGATCTTGAGTTTACGCATTGGCGCCGAGCCGGTGCCGAGTGCCGCCGCATCGCGCTGGCAGGTCGCAGCGTGTCGATCGCGACCGCTGGAGGCCGATGCGCCGGGCAAACCTGCCTTCGACATCGAATTGCTGCGTCGACGTGGAGGCCAGGCCGGGCTCCGCTGGCGCGTGGAGTGGGACCGTGACGCGTACATCTTCGACAATACCGCCTTCGACCAGATCGCCTTCGAACTCGACGATTCCGAGGCGCTATCTGGCGCTGGTATTCCCGTGGTTGCCGATCGAGCGGCTGCGGACGATGCGGCCGCATCTGTTCGTCGGACGGGCTGAGACGCCGATCGCCTTCGTCGAGACGGTGTCGGGCGGTATCCGGCTGAAGGCGCTCGACCGCGAGGCACTGCGGGCGGGCCTCGTTCCCGGCCTAACGCTCGCCGATGCGCGGGCGCGTGTTCCGGAACTCGAAGTGTACGATCACGATGCGCATGCCGATCACGAATGGCTCGAGCGGCTCGCGGATGGATGCCAGCGCTATACGCCCTCCGTCGCGCTCGACGAACCCGATGGACTGATCCTCGATATCGCCGGGTGCGTGCACGAGTTCGAGGGCGAACGGCGACTTGCCGCCGATCTTGAGGAACGCCTCGCGCGGCGTGGACTGCTGGTGCGCCACGCGTTCGGCGACACCCCCGATACGGCGCGCGCGCTGGCGCGGTTCGCCGGGGCGCCGGCTCCGGATGAAAAGCGTGCGGTGAAGCGGTTGCCGGTGGCCGCGCTGGGGCTCGACGAGGATGCGACGACCGCCTTGTCGCGCGCAGGGCTGAAGACGGTCGGCGACGTGATGGCGCGGCCATTGGCGACGATCGCGGCGCGGTTCGGCGAGGAGGCGGCGATGATGATCCGCCGGCTCGACGGGTCGGTGAAGGGCCCGATCGTCGCGCGCCGCAGCGTGCCCAAGATCGGTGTCGAGCGCCGCTTCGCCGAGCCGATCGCGCGCACCGAATATGCGCTGGAGATGCTGGCCGAACTCGCCACCGAAGCGGCGGCTCAGCTGACCGAGCGTCATGAAGGCGGACGGCGGTGGGAGGCGCGCCTCTTCCGTGCGGACGGCTTGGTCCAGCGGTTGCGGATCGAGACCGGCCAGCCGACACGCGACGTCGCGCTGCTGATGCGGCTGTTCCGCGAGCGGATCGACAGCCTCGCCGATCCGCTCGATCCGGGGTTCGGTTATGACCTCGTCCGGCTCGATATCGCCTTGGCCGAAAAGCTCGATGCGTCGCAGTTAAAGCTCGAAGGCGGCGAGGCGCAAAAGGGCGAGGTCGCGCAGCTCGTCGACCAGCTCGGCACGCGGCTGGGCCGGACGCGCGTGCGCCGGTTCTCGGCACGCGACAGTCATATTCCCGAACAGGCCGAGCTGATGCTGCCGGCGGCCGAGGCCCCTGCCCCGACGCCGTGGATCGCGCCCGAAACCGGCGAGCCGCCGCTCCGCCCGATCTATCTGTTCGACCCGCCGCAGCCGATCGAATCGATGATGGCCGAGGTGCCGGACGGCCCGCCGCACCGCTTCCGCTGGCGCCGCACGGTGCATGACGTGGCGCACAGCGAGGGGCCGGAGCGGATCGCGGGCGAATGGTGGCGCCGCCAGGATATCCCGACGCGCGACTACTACCGCATCGAAGACCGCCGCGGCCGCCGCTTCTGGATCTTCCGCCACGGCCTGTATTCGGAGATGGAGGCGCCCCGCTGGTACCTCCACGGCGTCTTCGCGTGAGCAGCGCGGCGCCATGACCGGGTTCGCCGAACTGGTCGCGGCGACCAACTACTCGTTCCTCGACGGCGCCAGCCATCCGAGCGACATCGTCGGTCGCGCAATCGAATTGGAACTGGCCGGTATCGGCATCGCCGATCGCAATACGGTTGCCGGAGTGGTCCGTGCATATGATGCACTGGAACGCGCAAAACGGGGTCAGCTCGGTGCGAAGCTGCCACCGTTCGATTTCAAACTGGTGGTCGGCGCGCGTCTCGTATTCGCCGACGGTACGCCGGACATCGTCGCTTATCCCGCAACCCGGGCTGGATGGGGACGGCTGACGCGACTGCTGACATTAGGCAACCGGCGCGCCGAGAAAGGTGGCTGCATCCTCGGCTTCGACGATCTGGTCGCGCATCTGGGTGAGATTTTGTTGATTGTCATGCCGGAATCCACCGCCCGCCCGGTGGTCGCGCACAAGGATTTCGTACTTCCCAGGCGCAACGATGCCAGTCTTGATGCCACGCTAGTCGCGCTGCGTCCGCTGGCGCGGCGATCGGTTTGGCTTGGCATAACGATGCCACATGGCGGTCGCGATCGGCGGCGTCAGACCCGGCTTGCCCGGATCGCGGCCAAGGCGCGCGTCCCGATCCTGGCGACCAACGACGTTCGCTATGCGGTGGCGGACGATCGCTCGCTTCACGACGTCGTCACCTGCATCCGCGAGGGAACGACGATCCAGCGTGCCGGCAAACGCCTTGGTGCCAATGGCGAGCGCCATCTGAAGGGGGCCGACGACATCGCGCATCTTTATCGCGACCGACCGCATGCGATCGACGAGGCGACAAAGCTGCTGGCGCGAATCGCCTTCACACTCGACGAACTCAAATACGAATATCCGCACGAACCCGTGCCCGCAGGCTGGACTCCACAGGGCTGGTTGGAACACCTTTCGTGGCAATCGGCGATCGACCAATATGACGGCTATGTGCCGGACAAGCTGATCGTATCGCTCCGTGAGGAGTTCGCGTTGATCGAGAAATGCGGATACGCCTACTATTTCTTGACCGTTCACGACGTCGTACGGTTCGCACGCAGCGTCGATCCGCCGATACTTTGCCAGGGACGCGGTTCCGCCGCCAACTCGGTGGTATGCTATGTGCTCGGCGTTACGTCGGTGGATCCGATGAAACACGACCTGCTGTTCTCGCGGTTCGTCTCCGCGGAACGCAGCGAACCGCCTGATATCGACGTCGATTTCGAACATGAGCGACGCGAAGAGGTGATGCAGTATATCTATCGCCGCTACGGTCGCGACCGCGCCGCGATCGCCGCGACAGTCATCCACTTTCGCTCGCGCAGCACCGTGCGCGAGGTCGGTAAGGCGCTGGGCTTTACCGAAGACGTCACGCAGCGCCTGACCAGTACGGTGTGGGGCAGCTTCTCGAACCGTTTTCCGGAACGGCGCTTCGCTGAAACCGGGTTCGACGTCGCCAATCCGGAAATCGCCCGGTTGCAGGACATGGTCGAGCGGCTGCTCGAATTTCCGCGTCATCTGTCGCAGCATGTCGGTGGCTTCGTGCTGACACAGGGACGGCTCGATGAAATCGTGCCGATTCACAACGGCGCGATGGAGGACCGCACGTTCATCGAGTGGGACAAGGACGATATCGATTGCCTCGGCCTGATGAAGGTCGACATTCTCGCGCTTGGCATGCTGACGTGCATCCGCAAGAGCTTCGACCTGATGCGGAGCCACGGGCTCGGTGATCATGAACTGAAGACGATCGCCAACGACGAAAATACCGAAGTCTATGACATGCTCTGCAAGGGCGACAGCATCGGCGTATTCCAGGTCGAGAGCCGCGCTCAGATCAACATGCTGCCGCGCCTGCAACCCCGAAAGCTGTACGATCTGGTGGTGCAGGTCGCGATCGTTCGACCGGGGCCGATCGAGGGCGACATGGTGCATCCATACCTTCGGCGGCGCGCGAAGAAGGAGGTGGTCGTCTATCCCTCGCCATCGCGCGAGCATGGACCGTCGGACGAGCTCGAGACGTTGCTCGGTGAGACATACGGCGTGCCGTTGTTTCAGGAACAGGCGATGAAGCTGGCGATCGTCGCGGCGGGGTTTACGCCTGATGAAGCAAACGAACTGCGCAAAGCCATGGCCACCTTCCGCAACGTTGGCACGATCAGCAACCTGCACAGGAAGATGGTCGAAGGGATGGTCGGCCGCGGCTACGAGCGCGAGTTCGCCGAGCGCTGTTTCAAGCAGATCGAGGGGTTTGGATCGTACGGATTTCCCGAGAGTCATGCGCTGTCGTTCGCCCGCCTTGTATATGTGTCGTCGTGGATCAAATGCTTTCACCCGGCGGTGTTCTGTTGCGCGTTGCTCAATTCACAGCCGATGGGATTTTATGCGCCGGCGCAGCTGGTGCGCGATGCGGTCGAGCATAGGGTGACGGTACTACCGGTCGATGTGAATGCGAGCGGCTGGGATAATTCTCTCGAATCCTCCCCGGTGCGGAGAGGGGAGTGCGAAGCGGGGTGGAGGGGGGCTTCAGCGGACGGATCGTTTGCGGCTGGGCTCGTTACGGACGGCCCGGTCGCAGCTTCCCCGCTTCCAGGCGGTACGTTTGCGGCGCACCCCCTCCACCATCCTGCGGATGGTTCCCCTCCCCGGGCCGGGGAGGATCTGCGGCTCGGGTTTCGGCAGGTCGATGGGTTTCGACAGGACTGGGCCGATGAGATCGTCCGCGTCCGGACCGTGCCGTTCGCCAGTATCGAGGACCTCGCGCGTCGGGCGAACCTGCCACAACGGGCGATGAACCTGCTCGCCGACGCCGACGCGTTCCGATCGATCGCCAAGGAGCGCCGCGAGGCGTTGTGGGACGTCCGCAGGACACCGCCAAAGCAGCTTGCGCTGTTCGCTGCCGCGGACGTGCCTGAACTCGGCCAGGAACCCGACGCGCATCTGCCGGCGATGCCGCTCTCCGAACAGGTGGCCGCGGATTACCAGACGACACGGCTGTCGTTGAAGGCGCATCCGATGCAATTTCTCCGCGCACGTTTCGCCGCCGAGGGTATCCTGTCGAGCGCGCAGGCCAATGCCACCAAGGACGGTCGACGCGCGAAGGTCGCAGGAGTCGTCCTGGTCCGCCAGCGCCCCGGCAAGGGCAATGCGATCTTCGTGACGATCGAGGACGAAACCGGGATCACCAACGGGCTGATGTGGGCGCGCGATTTCGAGGCGAACCGCCGCGCGGTGATGGCGTCGCGGCTGATGGTGCTGGAGGGCGTGATCCAGCGCAGCGAGGAAGGCGTCACGCACCTGATGACGTCGCGGGTGCAGGATCGCACCGAGATGCTGCGACTGCTGTCGGAAGATCACGCGCTGGAGCCGCCACTCGCGCGCGTCGACGAAGTGATCCGCCCGGTCCTCACGCGCAGCCCGGACGCCCGCGCGCACCACCCGCGCGCAACGCACCCCCGCGACGTGCGAGTCCTGCCCAAGTCCCGCGACTTTCATTGAGAGCGAATCGACGTTCGATCCCGCAGCCTCCCCCTGGCGGAATGGATCGTTCCGATTCACCGACCGTGCGTTGCCAGAGCCACCAAAGGCATCGTTCACGGCGTTGGATCCCGGCTCGATCCCTGGATGGTTAGCGTCATGTGATGGCACCGCGCATTTGTTGTGCCGGGCGTTCCATCCTAGAGGTGGCATTCGCCGCCGCCGCCCCCCAGATACCGCGCTAGAACCACACGGGAGTTGAACTTGGCCACGCTTGGAATGTCCCCCGCCGAAAAGGACGCCGTCGAGTCGTTCCGTCGCGATGTCGTCGAACCATCGATGACGAAGCTCGTGATCATCGATTTCTGGGCGGAATGGTGCGGGCCGTGCAAGGCACTGACGCCGACACTGGAAAAGGTCGCCGCCGACTATGCCGACAAGGGCGTCGTGCTGGCGAAGGTCGATACCGACAAGAACCAGTTCATCGCCGCGCAATTCCAGATCAAGTCGATCCCGACCGTCTATGCGATGTTCCAGGGCCAGCTGGTCGCCGACATGACCAGCGCGCGCACCGAATCGCAGTTGCGCGTCCTGCTCGACCAGTTGCTCAAGCAGCTGCCTATCGAGGCCGGGCCGGCGGATGCCGCGCCCGACGTCGAGCCCTTGATCGCGGTGGGCGAAGAGGCGCTCGCTGCGGGTGACGGCGAGCGTGCACTCGGGATTTTCCGCGAGATCGCCGAGATCGCCCCCGAGCATCCGCAGGTCCATGCCGGCTTCGTCCGCGCGCTGGTCGCGACCGGGCAGCTCGACGAGGCGAGCGACTGGCTGGCGAACCTCGATCCGGCGATCGCCAAGGATCCGGCGATTACCCGCGCGCAGGCCGCCCTCGCGCTCGCGCAGTCGGCGCCGCCGGTCGCGGACCTGTCGCCGCTGCTGACCGCAGTCGAGGCGAACCCCGACGATCTGGCCGCGCGATTTGCGCTCGCCAACGGCCAGATGGCAGCGAACGACCGCGATGCGGCGGCGGGCACGTTCCTCGGCATCATCGCCACCGAGCGCGACTGGAACGAGGGCGCGGCGCGCGCGCAGCTGCTGAAATTGTTCGAGGTCGTCGGGCTCGAGGACCCGTGGGTGTCTGGACAACGCCGCCGCCTGTCTGCGATCCTGTTCGGATGACCACCGAGTCCGCCCCTCCCCGCGCCACCACGCGTCTGTCGATCTTCCCGCTGCCGGGAGCACTGCTGTTTCCGGGCATGCACCTGCCGCTGCACATGTTCGAGCCGCGCTATCGGGCGATGATCAGCGATGCGATGGCGCGCGACCGGCGGATCGGGATGATCCAGCCGCGTGGCGGGCCGAACGACGACGCCGATGCGCTGTACGACATCGGCTGCGTCGGCAAGATCGCCGAGGTCGAGGCGCTCGACGACGGGCGGTACAACGTCGTGCTGGAAGGCATCGCGCTGTTCCGGATCGTCCGCGAACTCGATGTGACGACCGCGTTCCGGCAGGTCGAGGCGGAGCTCCTGCCGTTGATCGAGGACGACGCGCTGTCGCTCGGACGACGCTCGTCGCTGGAGCTCGAGTCGCGTCGGTTTGCCGACATGCAGGGCTATGCGGTCGACTGGGATGCGGTCGGACGGCTCGATGACGAGAGCCTGGTCAATGGCATCGCCCAGATTGCGCCCTTCGATGCAGCTGCGAAGCAGGCGTTGCTGGAGGCGGCGGATATCGAACAGCGCGCAGAGCTGATCATCCAGTTGATGCAGTTCTTCGGCCGCCATGACGGCGACGAATCGGTAACATTGCAGTGAGCGCGCTCGACCCCTGGCTGCTGGAGCGTCTGGTCTGCCCAATGACGCGCACGCCGCTGCGGTATGACGACGCGACGCAGGAACTGATCTCGGAGGCGGCCGGCTTGGCGTATCCGATCCGCGACGGCGTGCCCGTCATGCTGGTCGAGGAGGCGCGACGGATCGACGAACCGTGCCCGAAGCATAATGTGGACTGACCGCCGCCTGGCGATCTTGGGCGCGGTTTGGGCAATGGGACTTATCGCGTCGGGATGGTCACCGGCGGATTACGCAACATGGTGGATGGAGATCGCACCTGTCCTGATTGTTTTTCCAATACTGATAGCGCTGCGCCAGCGGTTCCGTTTTTCGGATCTCGCACTCGTCCTGATCGCGCTGCACGGACTGGTGCTGATGCTGGGTGGTGCTTACACCTACGCCCGCGTACCGATCGGTTTCGCCGTGCAGGACTGGCTGCATCTCGCGCGCAACCCCTATGATCGGTTCGGTCATCTGATGCAGGGCTTCGTACCGGCGATCGTCTTGCGCGAAGTGCTCGTGCGGACCGGGGCCATCACCTCGCGACGGCTGTTGGCGATCACCGCGCTGTCCTATTGTCTCAGCGTGAGTGCGCTGTACGAGCTGATCGAGTTCGGTGCCGCGGTCTCGCTCGGCCAGGGTGCCGACGCGTTCCTGGGGACTCAGGGCGATCCGTGGGATACGCAGTGGGACATGCTGATGTGCCTCGTCGGTGCATCGATCGCGCTGCTCTTATTGTCGCGCGTTCACGATCGACACATCGAACGCGCTTAGCGCGAAAAGCTGAGCATCTCGCTCACGGCGAATCCAGCGACCGTGAGCAGCGTGGCCACTGTTGGGTAGAAGGTCAGTGCGAAGCCGAACGCGCGCGCTTGGGCGCCGCAGCGATAGCCTCGCCAAAAGGATGTGCGGCCGATCGTAAAGATAATGCCGAGCGCGACCAGCAGCGTCAGGGATCGATCGATCACCACCGCGGCGGCGATATGGACAGGGATAGCGAGCGTAACCTGCTCCAGCGTATTTTGCAGAATCGCGGAGGCGTCACGGACCGCGGTGCTGGCGTCCGTCCGGCCGCCCCCGATAATATCGACGGGCGACAAGAACCGCAGACGCGCGACGTTGGCGATGCCGGCGGCGAGCCATGCGACGACCACCAGGTCGGCCATGATCGCGACCTTCAGCCGTGTGGAAAGCGCAGCGGGTGGTCCGAACGCCAAGGATGCGACGACAATCGCCGCGGTAACGAGCACTGCACCGGCCATCCGGACACCTACGCCGCGCTGTTCACGTCGGAAGGCCGGATCGATCATGACGTGCTAGACCGTCATGCCCTGCAACAGCTTCGGCAGATCGCCGCTTTCGCCGCGTGCCTCGGCCATGAAGCGGTCTTTCAGCGGCGGGATCGCGTTGACCGCGCTGATGCCGAAACGGCGGACGGCGCTGGCGGTCTTGCCGGGGAGGCCGAATAGGCGGGTGAGCGTGTCGGTGGCGGCGGCGGTCATGAACGTGTCGAGCCCGCGCCAGCGTTGGTAGCGGGCGAGTAGCGCTGCGTCACCGAGGTCGAGGCCGAGGCGCTTGCCCTTGACGAGGACTTCGACGAGCGTTGCCACGTCGCGGAAGCCTAGGTTGAGCCCTTGCCCCGCGATCGGGTGGATGCCGTGGCCGGCGTCGCCGACCAGCGCGAGGCGCGTGTCGGTGATGCGCGCGGCGTGGTGGAAGCCGAGCGGATAGCTCGACCGTGGCGTCGCCATCGACAGCGTGCCGAGGAAGCCGCCCATGCTCTTCTCAGCCTCGGCGAGGAACGCGCGGTCGCCGAGTTTCAGCATTCCAGGGGCGTTCTTCGCATCGACCGTCCAGACGATCGCCGAGCGGTGGCCGTCGGCATCGTCGGGCAGCGGGAGCAGCGCGAACGGGCCGCTCGAATAGAAGATCTCGTACGCGACGTCGCCGTGCGGCAGCTCGTGATGGAACGCGCCGATGATCGCGGTGTGATCGTATGACCAGCGCGCGATCGTGATCCCGGCGGCCTCGCGCGTCGGCGAATTTCGACCCTCGGCGGCGATCATCAGAGGTGCGCGGATTACGTCACCCGAGTTCAGCGTAGCGGTGACGCCCGATTCGGCGCGATCGACCGACGTCGCGCGGGTCTGCATGCGCAGATCGACGTTCGGTGCGGCGGTCGCGGCGTCGAACAGCGTGCGGCGGAGAAGCTTGTTCTCGTACATCGTGCCGAGCGCGCCATCGTCGGCGTCTGGGACGAAATCGAGTGCGCCGGGTTCGAGACCGTCGCTGACGCGGATCTGGCGGATCGCACAGCCCTGCCCCGCCAGCGTCGCGCCAATGCCGATCGCATCGAGCATGCGGTGGCTCGCGCTCGCCACCGCCGACGCTCGGCCGTCGAAGCCTGGCGCCAGCGTCACCGCGGGGTCGGCGGGGTCGATCACGATCGTCGAGATGCCGTGCACGCCGAGCGCCACGGCGAGCGTCGCGCCGACCAGCCCGCCACCGAGGATGATTACATCTGTGTCCATAAGGCCGCTTTATCCCGCCAGCCGGTCGCTGCCAACGCCGATCCGGACGCAGCTTAACCCGTGTTGTCGCGTGGTTACCTTGACGTTGCGCCTGCCGAGGACGATGCATTTCCACATTATACTGCAACTGGAGATTACGGGTTATGGCCAGCCGCGCGCAGCCAGCCTTGTGGCGTGAGACGGTGAAGGCGGGGGCGGTGCGCAGCGGAGCGCTGATCGCGGCGATCGCGTTGTTCGTCGGCACGCTGCTGATGGCGCTGGCGCTGGCGAGCTATCACCCGAGTGACGCTGCGCTCAACACCGCGTCGGGCGCCTATCCCGACAATCTGGTCGGCCCGCCGGGCGCGTGGTTCGCCGATATCGCGCTGACTCTGTTCGGGCCGGCGGTCGCTTTGCTGCTGCCGATCGGGCCGATTCTCGGGATGCGGCTGTGGCGTGACGCACCACTCGGACATTGGCTGCGGATGGTGCGCGGGGCGGCGATCGGCGTCGCGCTGATGGCGAGCGCGCTGGCGTTCGTTTCCGGCACGTCCGTGTTGGCGCTGCCGGCAGGATGGGGCGGCGTGATAGGACTGTCGGTGTCCAGCGCGGTGCATTGGGGGCTGAGCTTCATCGGCCAGCCGGTCGCCGAGCTCTGGTCCGCGCGCGCAATCGGACTGGTCGCGGCGATCGCCGGTGCGATCGTCTGGGGCAAGAGCATCGAGATCGATCTGGGCGAACGCAAATGGCGCCTGCCCCGCCGCAATCGCACCGAGGCGCTGGGCTATGACGGCTTTGCGGAGATCGACGAGGACGACGACGAGCCGTTGACGCTGACCCGCAAACCGGTCGAGCCGCGTGCGATCGCAGAGCCGGACCCGCGCCCTGCTCCCGTCATCGCCGACCGCCAGAACGCGCCATCGCAGGCGAAACCCAAGGAGCGCCAGTCGTCGCTCGACCTGCGCGACAATTTCACGCTGCCGAGCCTCGACCTGCTGACGCCGTCGCCACCTAGCCAAGGCAATGTGATCGACAAGGCGGGGCTGGAGCGCAACGCACGCCTGCTCGAGAACGTGCTCGACGATTTCAAGGTGACGGGGTCGATCATCGAGGTGCGGCCGGGGCCGGTCGTGACGATGTACGAGCTCGAGCCCGCCCCCGGCGTCAAGGCGAGCCGGGTGATCGCGCTCGCCGACGATATCGCGCGCAATATGTCCGCCATCTCTGCGCGCGTCGCGGTCATTCCGGGGCGTAACGTCATCGGTATCGAGCTGCCGAATGCGCGGCGCGAGGCGGTGAGCTTGCACGAGCTCGTCGGCAGCCAGACGTTCGAGGATCAGTCGGCGCAGCTGCCGATCATCCTCGGCAAGAACATCGCGGGCGATTCGGTGATCGCCGATCTCGCGCCGATGCCGCATCTGCTGGTCGCGGGCACGACCGGCTCGGGCAAGTCGGTCGGCCTGAACAGCATGATCCTGTCGCTGCTGTACAAGCTGACGCCGAACCAGTGCCGGATGATCATGATCGATCCGAAGATGCTCGAACTGAGCATGTACGA
>JAZKCH010000061.1:0-30538 GCA_040388215.1 Pseudomonadota bacterium
ATCCTGCACGAACGAGGGGAGTGCGTTTCGTGAATATCATCCTTCTTGGACCGCCCGGCGCGGGCAAGGGCACCCAGGCCGCCACGCTCGTCAGCGAGCGCGGTATGGTGCAGCTTTCGACCGGTGACATGCTGCGCGCAGCCGTTGCGGCCGGAACGCCGGTCGGCCTTCAGGCGAAGTCGGTGATGGAATCGGGCGGTCTCGTCTCGGACGAGATCGTTTCGGGCATCATCGGCGAGCGTCTCGACCAGCCGGACACCGCGAACGGCGTCATCTTCGACGGCTATCCGCGTACGGCCGCACAAGCCGAGGCGCTCGACGGCTTGCTCGCCGATCGTGGACGCACGCTCGACTACGTGATCGAACTCGGCGTCGACGAAGCCGCGCTGATCGACCGGGTCGTCGGCCGCTACACCTGCGCCAAGTGCGGCACGGGGTACCACGATCGCTACAAGAAGCCGGTCGTAGCCGGCGTCTGCGACGTCTGCGGCTCGACCGAATTCAAGCGCCGTCCTGACGACAATGCGGAGACGGTCCACAACCGCATGGCCGAATACCGCGCGAAGACCGCCCCGATCCTGCCGATCTACGACGCCCGGGGGCTGGTTCACCGGGTCGATGGCATGGCGGATATCGCGCACGTCGGTTCGGCGATTTCGGCAATTCTCGACAAGTAATTAGGCGTAAGTAAGCGTGTTCCCCGGCCTTCGCGGGGGAACACGCTACCGGGAGCGGCGATCTTGCGCCTCCCGGTTTTCTCCCCCCTCCGTCATCCCGGCGAACGCCGGGACCCACGGATACGGCGGACCATGCCTTAGAGTGCAACCACCACCAATCCCGCAACCATGGGTCCCGGCGTTCGCCGGGATGACGGGGAGGGGGTATCGACGCACTCTCGGTTACCTTGATGGCTCGCTCCATCATCGCAAGCACACTCGCGATGCATCCGTTGTCGCGGACATCTCGCCCGCGCCCGATCAACATGACGCAATTGTCACCCGTCGGTCATCGCCCTGACCCCCGCCCGATCCTAGAACCAAACCGTGGCCAGCAACGGCAACGCGAGTTTCCAGAGATCGGTGCCCGTCACTCCCGGGGGTACCGTGGGGGCCGGTGGGAAGACTTCTTTCCGCCGGCCTTTCCGTTTATGAGGGCAGGAGATAGTGACCGATTTCGGTGGCAGGGAAGGTGATAGCGCGTTGAGCCGCAAGATTTTGATCGTCGAGGACGATGCGTCGACATCCGCGTATCTTGCCAAGGGGTTAGCCGAAGCCGGGCATGCAATCGAAGCCTGCGCCGACGGCCGCGACGGCCTTTTCCTCGCCAGTGAGGGCATCTTCGACCTTATCATCGCCGACCGCATGCTGCCCGGCCTCGACGGCCTGTCGATGGTCAGCGCTATTCGTGCCGCCGGCATCGCCACCCCAGTCCTGATCCTGTCCGCGCTCGCCGCGGTCGATGATCGTGTCGATGGTCTCAAGGCCGGTGCCGACGATTATCTCTGCAAGCCGTTCTCGTTCGCCGAGCTCTCCGCCCGGATCGAGGCCATGCTCCGCCGCTCCGACCGCGCCGCGACCGAGCCGCAGAAGACCAAGCTCTCCGTCGGTGATCTGGAGATCGACCTGCTCGCCCGCGCCGTCTCGCGTGCGGGACGCTCGATCCCGCTCGGCGCGCGCGAATTCAACCTGCTCGAATTTCTCGCGCGCCACGCCGGCCAGGTCGTGACGCGGACGATGATGCTCGAGAAGATCTGGAACTATCATTTCGACCCGGGTTCGAACGTCGTCGACGTCCATATCGGCCGCCTCCGTCGCAAGCTAGAGGACGGCTTCCCGACGCCGATCCTGCACACCGTGCGCGGCGCAGGCTACCGGCTCGCCGTTGAAAACTGATCCGGGGGAGTGATTCGCCTTTCGGTAACAGCCCGGATCGCGTTGCTCTCGATCGCGCTGGCGCTGGTGTCCAATTTGGCCCTTGTCGGCTTCGTCTGGAAGACCACCAGCGCCGACGCGATTGATGCGATCCGTCGCGAGACGACCGAGCAATCCGAAGCGTTGCGCGCAGTCTGGCGTAGCGGTGGGCTTCCTGCGGTCCGCCAGGCGATCGATGGCGCGGTTGTTCCCGGCGATGTTTCGCTCGTCCTAGCGGTGATCGATCCGGAGGGACGGGCGCTGGTGGGAATCGCGCCGGAACGGCTCGCGGTCCCCCTCAAAACCACGCATTTCCGGATTGCGCGGCTCGGCGCCGACGAACTCTGGTCGGCGCGTGAGTCGGGCTACGCGCTTCACCCGCTGGGCGATTATTGGCTACTCACAGGGCGGAATCTCGACCTGATCGCCGCAGAGGAGCGCGCGATCGAACGCGCGCTTGCGGTTGCGGTGTTCCTTTCGCTCGCGCTTGGCGTGGTCGGTGGCCTCGTTCTCACGCGCTATGTCGGCCGCCGCCTCGACGGTATCGCCAAGGCGATCGAAGCGGCGGGCGAGGGCGACCTCTCGCGTCGCGTCGACATGGTCGCCGGCGGTGGCGACGCGTTCGATCGTCTGGCCGCGCGGTTGAACGTCATGCTCGGCAAGCTCGAAGGCGTGATGGCCGAACTGCGGATCGTCACCGACAGCCTCGCGCATGACCTCCGTTCGCCTTTGGCGCGCCTGCGCACGAAGACCGAGCAGGCGGTGCTGATCGCCGACCCGGATGCGCGCGAGGCGGCGCTGGGCGGGCTGCTGGTCGAGACAGATCTCGTCATGCGGATGCTGACGATGGTGATCGAGATCAGCCGCTCGGGCTCGGTGTCGCGGGATCGCTTCATCGAAGTGTCACCCGCGAACCTGTTGGAAGAAATCGGCGAACTCTACGCCCCCGTCGCGGAAGACGCCGGCCTCGTCTTCACAATCGCGATCGACGATCGCCCTCCGCCGATGAAGCTGCACCGCGAGTTGATCAGTCAGGCGATTACCAATTTGATCGACAACGCGCTTCGCCACGGCGCGGGGGGCGGCGAAGTCACGCTACGGATCGTCCACCGCACCGACGGCGTCGCGATCCAGGTCGAGGACCGCGGCCCCGGAATCGCCGCCGCCGACCGCGCGCAGGCGTTGAAGCGTTTCGGCCGCCTCGACAGCGCACGCTCCACCCCGGGCGCAGGCTTGGGAATGGCGTTGATCGAAGCGGTGGCGCGGCTGCACGACGGCCATTTCGAACTGGCCGACAACGCGCCGGGTCTCGTCGCAAGAATCGTCCTTCCCGTCTGATCCTCCCCCGCGAGGGGGAGGTGGCTGGCGCTTGCCAGACGGAGGGGGAGGAATGGGGAACCTATGTTCCGTGCCCTCCCCCTCCGTCGCTTCGCGCCACCTCCCCCTGGCAGGAGAGGATCGTAAGCCGCAATCGGTTGACCGGAACCGCCGCCACGGCGATGCCGTGCACATGACGACTTTAGCCTCCAACCGCCGCATCCTTGCCGCCAGCCTGGTCGGCACTGCGGTCGAATTCTACGACTTCTACATCTACGCAACGGCTGCCGCGCTCGTGTTCGGCCCGCTGTTTTTCGCCGGGCAGTCCGCATCGGCGCAGTTGCTGCTCAGCTATGCGACGTTCGGGCTCGCCTTCGTCGCGCGCCCGGTCGGCGCGATCGTGTTCGGACATTTTGGCGACCGTGTTGGCCGGAAATCCACGCTCGTCGCGTCGCTGTTGCTGATGGGCGGATCGACCGTCGGGATCGCGTTCCTGCCGACCTATGCGCAGGTCGGCTGGATCGCACCAGCGCTGCTCTGTTTGATGCGGCTGGGGCAGGGGTTAGGCCTCGGCGGCGAATGGGGCGGGGCAGCGTTGCTCGCGGTCGAGAATGCGCCGCCGCACCGGAAGAATACCTGGGGCATGTTCCCGCCGCTTGGCGCACCTGTCGGCTTTCTCGCCGCCAATGGGCTGTTCCTCATCATCGGTCTGGTGCTCGATGAGGCACAGTTCGTCGCGTGGGGCTGGAGGATTCCGTTCCTGTTGAGCGCGATCCTCGTGGGGCTCGGTCTCTGGGTGCGCCTCAAGCTGACCGAGACGCCCGCCTTCCTCGAAGCGGAGGCGACCGAGGCGTTGCCCAAGGTGCCGATCGCAACGCTACTGACGGAGCATCTGCGCGCTACGCTGGCTGGCACGTTCGGCGTCATTGCGTGCTTCGCGTTGTTCTACCTCGCGACCGCATTCGCGCTTGGGTACGGGACAAAGACGCTGGGTTATTCGCGCGAGGCGTTCCTGGCGGTCGAACTCGTCGCGATCTGGTTCCTAGCGGGCGGCGTGATCGTCGCGAGCGTGCTGGCGGACCGGCATTCCGCGGCACGGATGCTGGCGATCGGGTTTGCCGGATGCATCGGCGTCGGCGCGTTGATGGGGCCGATGCTCGGCTCGGGATCGCTGTTCACGGTGTGGCTGTGGCTGTCGGGCGCGCTGTTCGTGATGGGGTTCGCGTACGGGCCGCTCGGCGGATGGCTCCCGAGCCTGTTCCCGGCGGGGGTGCGCTATACCGGTGTGTCGATGACGTTCAACTTGGGCGGTGTGCTCGGCGGTGCGCTCGCGCCGATCGTGGCGGAGGCGTTGGCTCCGCGCGGGCTGTGGCTGGTCGGCGGGTATCTGATGGCGGCAGGTGTTCTGAGCCTTGGTGGGCTACTGATCCTGGGCCGCAACACTGGCAACTAGTATGTTCTCCCGCGAAGGCGGGAGCCCAGTCTGGGCTCCCGCCTTCGCGGGAGAACACTTTAGGCGGGTCGGAGCAGAGTTAGTCTTGCCTTGCCGTGCACGCGCGTAGCGTCGACCTCGAAACCCGCCAGTTCGACGACCTCGGCCTTCGCGGTTTCCAGACTGATCCACGTCGCCGGCCCGACCCAACCCAGCCGCGACAGCTTGTCGAGCGCGACGAGCCCGGCACCGGTGTTGTACGGCGGATCCATCAGGATCACGTCGAGCGGCGCAGGCGCTGGCCCGAGCGCCATCACCGACGTCGCGCGGACATCGCCGCGGATTTCAAGCTTGGCAAGGTTGCCCTTCAGCGCATCGACCGCCAGCTTGTCCGATTCGACGAACATGCACGTCGCCGCGCCGCGTGACAGCGCCTCGATCCCGAGCGCGCCCGAGCCTGCGAACAGATCGGCGACCGCCAACCCTTCGAAGCTCCCGACACGACTGGTCAGCATCGAGAACAACGTCTCGCGCATCCGGTCGGCGGTCGGACGGGTGGAATCACCCTTGGGCGCGACGATCGGGCGTCCGCGCCATTGGCCTGCGATGATACGCATCAGCGTTTCCCTCCACGTGGTGCACGGGGCGGATGACCGCGCCCCCCCGACGGACCCTTGCCGGGTGCAGTCGGACGAGTCCCCCGTTCGGGCCGTGCAGGCGCATCGCGCACCGGCCGCGGTTCGGCACCCGGACGCCCGGACGCACTGCGGGCGGCGCGTTTGTCGAGCGAGCTGCGGCCGCGCGAATCATCCGCCTGCGGACGGAAGCCACGCTGCGGCTCCTGACGCTGTGGGGTTTCCGTGCGGCGCGGCGTCACGGTGCCACCGGCGCCGACGCGCGACGGGGCGGCACGATCGCGTGGCGGCTTGGCGGCACGGAAATGCTTGATCTTCGGGCTGGTGCTCAGCTCCTCGCCGCGATCCGCCCGCTCCTGACGAACATAGGGCTTGGACATTTCGCCACTCGTTGGCCGGGCGTGATGCGCGCCGGTCGGACGAGCAGCGTTGCGCGTGTCGGGCCGCGCCCAGGGATCGTTGACGTCGCCGCGCTGCATCGCCGCCGTCGGACGGATCCGCTCCGGGCGGGCAGGCCGCGAAGGACGGTCCGTTGGCACGGCGCCGCTCGAGAAGCCGGAGCTCGCAGGTGCCGTGTAGGGGCTGCGGACGGGCGTACGCGTGCCGCCTGGAGCAGGCCGCGCACCTTGCGTCGGCCGAGCACCCGGCGCCGGACGCGCTGCTGGAGCAGGACGGGCGGCATTGCTGCCCCGCTGGCTCGACCGCGCACCGATCCCGGCGCCCGCACCGGCACTCGCGCTGATCCCGATATTCGCGCGCGCACCCGGACCCTCGGGCCGACCCTTTGCCAGTTCCTTCTGGAACGCGACGACGTCGTGCTGGAGCACTTCGCCGATCTGCCCCGGCGGCAGGTCGCCGAGCACGAACGGACCATAGCGCGTCCGGATCAGCCGCGAGACCTGCAACCCGAGATGCTCGAGCACGCGGCGGACTTCGCGGTTCTTGCCTTCGGTCAGGATCATCTCGATCCACACGTTCGCGCCGGTCCGACGCTCGATATTCGCGTTGATCGAGCCGTAGCGCACGCCCTCGATCTCGATCCCCTCGATCAGTTCCTCGAGCTGCGGCTGCGTGATGTTGCCGTAGGCACGCGCGCGATAGGCACGCTCGACGCCGGTCGCAGGCAGTTCGAGCTGACGCTTGAGCCCACCATCGGTGGTCATCAGCAACAGCCCCTCGGTGTTGAGATCGAGGCGACCGACCGGCACCAGCCGTGGCAGGTCCTGCGGCAGGCGATCGTAGATCGTCGTGCGGCCGGCAGGATCGCGCTCGGTGACGAGCAGCCCGGTCGGCTTGTGATACAGGAATAGCCGCGCGGCGCTGGGCGCCTCGACCGGATCGCCATCGACCGTCACGCCTGCCAAGTTGCGCAGGATCGTCGCCGGCGTATCGAGCGTGGAGCCGTTGAGCGCGACGCGACCTTCGGCGATCATCCGCTCGATATCGCGGCGCGAGGCGATCCCGGCGCGGGCAAGCAGCTTGGCGATGCGGTCGCCTTTTACCGGTGTGGCAGGAGTTGCAGGCGCGTCGGGCGACGGGCTGGCAGTCGGGTTATCGTCTTTTGAAGTCGTCATGGCGCGGCTGATACTATGGATCGGCCGCCAGCGCGAAAATATTTGCGACCGTTCGTGCTGCGGTGCGTTAACACCCGCAAGCGTAACGACCTTTCGCGCGCGACCGGGGGCCTTTCGGCAATGTTGTTCGGCAAGAAAAAGCGGCAGATCGTCCGGCTCCTCGTCGTCGAGGACGAACCGCTGGTGGCGTTCGACACCGAATATTTCCTCGCTGAAGCAAATTTCACGATCGTCGCGACGATCGACCGGGTCGCGGATGCGTTGCCGATCTTGGCTAGCGAAACGGTGATCGACCTGGTGCTGGTCGACGTGAATTTGGCGGACGGCTCGGGCATCGACGTCGCGCGCGCGGCGCACGCACGCGGCGTGCCGGTGATGTTCGTGACAGGGAGTTGCCCGGTCGAGGCGACGACGCTCGCCGCCGGCTGCATGGCCAAGCCCTACGCACCGCGCGACCTGATCGCTGCGATCGAGGCGATCGAGGCGATGCGCGCCGGCAGCAAGCCCAAGCGCGTCCCGTACGGCTTCACGCTGTTCGAAGCGAAGGCCTGACGTTTCCCCCGCGGTCCATCGCCTGACGGGTAGCGCGGTTGCGATTTCCCGTTAGGGTCCCCCGCAAGCGAGTGGGAGCGTAAGTGCGATGGGCGGAACCGAAGAAAAGCGCTGGAGCGACGGGTTTCGACCGTATGTCGAGAAGGCCCCGCTGGCCGCGCTCGCGCTCGGCATATCGTCGGGCTTCCCCTATGCGATGATCGGCGCGACGCTGACCACCCGGCTGGCGGCGAGCGGCATCGACAAGAAGACGGTGACGGCGTTCAGCCTCGCGTTTCTCGTCTACAATTTGAAATTTCTATGGGCGTGGGTCGTCGATGGCGTCCACCTCCCGGTGATCGGGCGGCTCGGCCAGCGTGTGTCCTGGCTGATCGTCACGGCCGCGCTGGTCGTAGCGGCGGTCGTCAATCTCGCGCTGATCGACCCGGCGGCGAGCATCGCCTCCACCGCAACCGCGGCGATCCTGGTCGGCGCTGCAGGCGCGACATTCGACGTCGTGATCGACGCGTTCCGGATCGAGACGCTCGAACCGCGACAGTTGGGTGTTGGATCGGGGATGAGCCAATATGGCTGGCGGATCGGCTCGGCAGGCTCGGGCGCGCTGGCGCTGGTGGTCGCTGAACGGGCCGGCTGGAACGCCGCCTATCTGGCGTGCGTGGTGTTCGCACTACCCGCGGTGTTGGCGGGCTTGGCGCTGGGCGAGCCCGAACGCCGCCGCCCGCCGATCGAACGGCGTGGTCTCGCCGAGGGGTTCCGCGCGATCTGGGGGCCGTTCGTCCAGTTCTTCTCGCGCGAGGGGGCGTTTATCGTTCTCGCCTTCATCCTGATCTTCAAGGTCGGCGATACGCTCGCCAATTTGACGTTGCGGCTGCTGTTCGACGACCTCGGCTTCACCGGCGACGAGATCGCGTTCTACGATGTCGGGATCGGCTTCATTGCGTATCTGGTCGGCATCTTCATCGGCGGCATCCTGTATGCGCGGATGGGGATGAAGCGATCGGTGCTGTTGTCGCTCGTGCTGATGGGCGTCTCCAACCTCTCGTTCGCGGCACTGGCGGCGGCTGGGCATTCGAACCTCGGCATGGCGGCGGCGATCGGCTTCGAGAACGCCTCGAGCGGGTTCGGCGGCGTTGTCGTGATCGCCTATTTCTCCGCGCTGTGCGACCTGCGCTTCACCGCCGCGCAGTTCGCGTTGATCTCGGCAGCAGCCAGCATCGTCGGGCGGATTGTCACGGGTACCACCGCCGGCGCGCTGATCGAGGCGTTCGGCTATGTCGATTTCTACCTGCTGACGACGGTGCTCGCGGTACCGGGGATCGTGTTGTTCTGGTGGATGAGCCGGTCGGGTATGATCGACCGCTCGATCGGCAGCGCCGGCGTCGAGGGAGAGGGCGACGCGCGGACTGGCGAGTCCGTCTAGCCTTACATCGTGACCGGTCGCCCCTCGTCGGCGAACGCGGCGGCGACGGCTGCGGCGCTGGCGAGGACGCCGTCGACGCGGCGGACGCCGAGCAGATCGGTCATCAGATAGCGGGCTGTCTCAGGGGCGGTCTCGACCCGCGCTAGGATCGACAGCATCGCCGACTCGGCCGGCGTCATCCGCGCACAGCAGCACGGCGCGATCGCGATCGTTCCCGCCGACGTGCCCGCGAGGTCCGCCATCAGCGCGCGCAACAACACCAGCGGACGACGGAAGCTCTGCCCGAAGGCGGTGAACATCGTGTGCGCGGCGCGTGCGTCGGCAAGGCCATGCGCGCCCATCCGGCGCATTGCGAACAAGGCGATTCGCGCGTTTTCACAAGGCGGTAGTGGATGCGGCAGCAACGCCGTCGCGCTGGCGAGCAGGGTGGTCGAGGCGGGGGTCGAACTGGGCGTCGAACTGGGGCGGGTATCGGTCATTCACGCGACTCCGTGGTGGTGCCCACAAACTCGCGCGTCCGTTATTGATAGTCAATAGCAATAAGAGCTCAGTCCGGCGGCTGATCGTTCGCCGCGAGCACTTCACCGGCGAGGTAGAGCGAACCGGCGATCAGGACGAGGTTGGATCGATCGCCACGGGCCGCGATCAGGTCCAGTGCGCCGGTTGGCGTCGACGCGGTTTCCGCGGTCTTGCCGAAACGTTCCGCGAGCACTGCAAGGGCCTCGGGAGCATGGTGCGCATGGCCGGGGACCGGGATCGCGACGACGTGGCCGACCGAGGGCGAGAGAATCCGCATCACCGCCTCGGCATCCTTGTTGGCGAGCATGCCAAGGACCAGCGTGACCGGCCGGCCCTTGGCCAGCGTTCGCAACGCCCGCGCGACCGGTTGCGCGGCGTTGGGGTTGTGTGCGCCGTCGAGCCACAGCTCGCTGCCGGTCGGTAGTCGCGCGAGCAGCGGTCCGTCCGACAGACGCTGCATCCTGGCCGGCCAGTGCGCCCAATCGGCGGCGGCGCGCATCGCGGCTTCGGGAACATGCAGTGCGCCCTGATGGCGGAGCATCGCGATCGCGAGCGCGAGGTTGCGCGACTGGTGCGCACCGACCAGGCGAGGGCGGTTGGTGACTACCGAGAATCCGGTGTCCTCGTAGCGGACGGTCGACCGCGCGGTCTCGCTGGTCCAGGCGGTGCCGCGCGCGTGGACGGGGGCACCCGCGGCAGCGGCTACAGCTGCGATCTTTGCGCGGAGGGCCTTGGGATAGTCCATCGTCACCAGCGGCACGCCGGCCTTGGCGATGCCTGCCTTTTCGCCGGCGATCTCCAGCAGCGTATCGCCGAGGAACGACTGGTGGTCGATACCGAGTGCGGCGATGCCGGTGACGACCGGGTTCGGGATGACGTTGGTCGCATCGAGCCTGCCGCCGAGGCCGACTTCGACGATGGTCGCTGCCGCTGGCGTGCGGGCGAAAGCGAGGAAGGCGGCGGCCGTGGTGACCTCGAAGAAGCTGGCTTGCAGGTCGGCAGCCTGATCGAGGACTTCGGCCAGCAACGTCGCGAGAAGATCGTCCTCGATCAATTTGCCGGCGAGGCGGATGCGTTCGTTGAAGCGGACGAGGTGCGGCGAGGAATAGACGTGCACTCTGTGCCCGGCGGCCTCGATCGCGGCGCGGAGGAAGGCGCAGGTCGAGCCCTTGCCGTTGGTGCCGGCGACGTGGAACACGGGGGGGAGTGACAGATGCGGGTCGCCGAGACGGGCCAGCAGCGCTGTGATGCGTTCGAGGCCGAGGGTATCAGCGCCGGGGGAGAGCGCGGTCAGCCGGTCGAGCTGCGCTTGCACTGCAGGCGAGGAAGAAACGGCGTGGTCGGGCATTAGCTCCCCTTCCGCTTGCGGCAGGGGTTGGGGGAGGGGCTTGGGCTTGGCGATCCGTGCATCATTCCCTCCCCCGACCCCTCCCGCAAGCGGGAGGGGAGACGACTTACGCCGCTTCGCGCGCGCTCAGATACCCGATGACCGTGCCGAGCTGCTCGCGCAGGTCTTTCCGGTGGACGACCATGTCGATCATCCCGTGCTCCAGATAATATTCCGACGTCTGGAAATCCTCGGGCAGCTTCTCGCGGATCGTGCTCTCGATCACGCGGCGGCCGGTGAAGGCGAGCGTCGCCTTGGGCTCGGCGATCTGCACGTCGCCCAGCATCGCATACGCCGCCATCACGCCGCCCGAGGTCGGATCGGTCAGCACGACGATGTAGGGGAGCCCGGCGTCATGGAGCATTTGGATCGCGACCGTGCTGCGCGGCATCTGCATCAGGCTGAGGATGCCCTCCTGCATGCGCGCGCCGCCGCTCGCGGTGAAGATCACGTAGGGCACGCGGTCCTCGATCGCGGCCTCGACGCCGCGGACGAAGGCTTCGCCGACGGCCAGACCCATCGATCCGCCCATGAATCCGAAATCCTGTACGCCTACGACCACACGGTGGCCGGCGATCGCGCCGCGCGCGTTGATCAGTGCGTCCTGTTCGCTGTTGTCGGTCCGTGCTGCCTTGAGGCGATCGGTGTAGCGCTTCTGGTCGCGGAACTTGAGCGGATCCTCGGGGACTTTCGGTGCCGGGAGTTCCGAGCAGCTGCCCTCGTCGAACAGCTGCGCGAAGCGGATCTTCGGCCCGATTCGGTCGTGGTGATCGCATTTCGGGCAGACGTACAGATTGTCCTCGAGCTCCTTGGTGAAGACCATCTGCCCGCAGCCCTTGCACTTGTGCCAGAGATTCTCGGGCGTCTCGCGCTTCGCGACGAAGGGCAGGACGTTGCGGACGCTGTTGAGCCAGCTCATGCGGGGACCTTCCGTGCGGACGCGACGGCGTCGGCGAGAGACTTGATATAGGCGCGGACCGGCTCGGCCGCAGCGGCACCGTGCTGCGCGACCAGTTCGACGATCGCCGAGCCGACGACGACACCATCGGCGACGCGTGCAACGTTGGCGGCCTGCTCGGGCGTACGGATGCCGAAGCCAACCGCGATCGGGATGTCGGTCTGGGCCTTGAGGCGGGCGACGGCATCCTCGATCGAGGATTGCTGCGCCTGCTGGAGCCCGGTGATGCCCGCGACCGACACGTAATACAGGAACCCGCTGGCGCCATCGAGCACGGTCGGCAACCGCGCGGCGTCGGTGGTGGGGGTCGCGAGACGGATCAGGTCGATCCCGGCGGCGCGCAACTGCGGGCCGAGCGCATCGTCTTCCTCAGGCGGCACGTCGACGCAGATCACGCCGTCGACGCCGGCCTTGGCGGCGGCGTCGGCGAACCAGTCCGCACCGCGCCGGAGCATCGGGTTGCCGTAGCCCATCAGGACGAGCGGCACGTCCGGGTGGCGCGCGCGGAATGCGGTGGCGGTGGCCAGGATGTCCGCGGTGCGGGTCCCTTGCGCGAGGCTGCGGATGTTCGCGGCCTGGATCGCGGGGCCGTCGGCCATCGGATCGGTGAACGGCATGCCGAGCTCGATCGCGTCCGCGCCGCCGGCGACAAGCGCGTCGAGGATCGGGCCGGTGGCCTCGGTGGTGGGATCACCCGCGGTGACGAACGCGACAAGCGCGGCGCGGCCGGCGGCGGCGGTGCGTGCGAAGGTGGCGGCGAGGCGGCTCACAGCTCCCCTCCCGCTTGCGGGAGGGGTTGGGGGAGGGAATGACATACCCGCATGTCCGAGGTCTGAGGAGCGAACAAGCCCTCCCCCGACCCCTCCCGCGAGCGGGAGGGGAGCAGAAGCGAAGTCATATCGCCACTCCGAGCGCTTCGGCGACGGTGAAGATGTCCTTGTCGCCGCGGCCGCACAGGTTCGCCAGGATGATCTGGTCCTGCCGCATCTCGCGTGCCTTCTTGGTCACCGTGGCGATCGCGTGCGATGGCTCCAATGCGGGGATGATGCCCTCGGTCCGGCACAGCAGCTGAAACGCATCGAGCGCCTCGGTATCGGTCGCGCTGTCGTACTGGACGCGGCCGATGTCGCGCAGCCACGCATGCTCGGGGCCGATGCCGGGATAATCGAGCCCGGCGGAGATCGAATGCGCCTCGGTGATCTGGCCGTCCTCATCCTGCAACAGGTACGTCTTGTTGCCGTGGAGCACGCCCGGGAATCCACCCGCGAGGCTCGCCGCATGTTCCTTGTCGAGGCCGTGGCCCGCCGCCTCGACGCCGAGCATCTGCACGTCGGCATCGTCGAGGAACGGATGGAACAGCCCGATCGCGTTCGAGCCGCCGCCGATCGCAGCGACCAGCATGTCGGGCAGGCGACCGACGCGGTCCAGCATCTGCGCGCGTGCCTCGGTGCCGATCACGCTCTGGAAATCGCGGACCATTTCCGGATACGGATGCGGGCCGGCGGCGGTGCCGATGATGTAGAAGGTGTCGTGGACGTTCGCGACCCAGTCGCGCATGCCCTCGTTCATCGCGTCCTTCAGCGTGTGCGCGCCGCTGGTGACGGGGCGGACTTCGGCACCGAGCAGCTTCATCCGGAACACGTTGGGCGCCTGCCGCTCGACGTCCTTCGCGCCCATGTAGATCACGCAGGGCAGGCCGAAGCGCGCGCAGACGGTGGCGGTGGCGACGCCGTGTTGGCCAGCACCAGTCTCGGCGATGATCCGCGTCTTGCCCATCCGCATCGCCAGCAGGATCTGGCCGATGCAATTGTTGATCTTGTGCGCGCCGGTGTGGTTGAGTTCGTCGCGCTTGAACCACACTTGCGCGCCCATGCCCTCGGGGGCGGACTCGCGGAGCGCTTCGGTCAGGCGCTCGGCATAGTAGAGCGGGCTCGGGCGGCCGACATAATGTTCGAGCAGGTCGTCGAACTGCGCCTTGAACGCGGGGTCGGCCTTCGCGGCGCGATAGGCCTCGTCGAGTTCGAGGACGAGCGGCATCAGCGTTTCGGCGACATAGCGTCCGCCGAAATCGCCGAAATGGCCGCGCTCGTCGGGCTGGGCGCGGTAGGAGTTGGGGGCGAGGGTTGGAGCGTTCATGCAGAGCGCTTTAGCACCTCGGTACGGTGCGCCAAGCCCTTGTATCCCCGTGAAGACGGGGATCCAGTCTGGGCACCCGCCTTCGCGGGTGAACAACTCAAGTGGTGGTGGCTCTCAGGAACGACGCGATCTTCGTTTCGTTCTTGGTGCCGGGCTCGCTTTCGACGCCTGAGGACACGTCGACCAGTTCCGCACCGGTCCGTCGGATCGCCTCCGCCACGTTCGCTGGATCGAGTCCTCCAGACAGCGCCCAAGGCAGCGGATGCCGGAACCCGTCGAGCAGGTCCCAGTCGAATCTGAGCCCCATCCCGCCTGGAAGTGCCGCCGAATCTGGCGTCTTCGCGTCATACAGGATTCGGTCCGCGACCCCTGCGAAGCCATGCGCACCCTCGAGATCGCCGCGCGTACGCACTGCCACCGCAACCCACGTCTCAATCCCGAACTTCGTGCGGATCGCGGCGGCCCGCGCCGGTGTCACCTTGTGAAGTTGCAGCACAGCGAGCGTTGCGGAGGCGACCGCCTGTTCGAGCATCTCGTCCTCGGGATCGACGAACACGCCGACCTTCGCGACGTGACCGGGTACGCGCGCGGCGAGTTCGGCGGCTTTCGCGAACGTCACGTGGCGCGGCGAGGCGGGGAAGAACACGAACCCGACATGGCTGGCGCCGTGCTTGATCGCGACGTCGAGCGTCGCGGGGGTGGAAAGGCCGCAGATCTTGGCGGTGGTCATGCTGATTCCTAAAACCCTTCTCCCGATGGGAGAGGGATCAGAGCGTCGCGCCGATCGCGCGGGCGGCGGTGTCGGGGTCTTCGGCTTGCGTGATCGGCCGGCCGACCACCAGGATCGAGGCGCCTGCGTCCATCGCCTGGCGCGGGGTGACGACGCGCTTCTGGTCGCCGATCTGGCCGTCGGGCAGGCGGACGCCGGGGACCACGAAGAACCCCTTGGGCCAGATCGCCTTGGCGGCGGCGACTTCCGCGCCGGAGCAGACGATGCCGTCGACCCCGGCCTCGCACGCCAGTTCGGTCAGGCGCGTGACTTGGTCGTGTGCGCTGCCGGTAACGCCGGTGGCGGCGAGATCGGCTGCGTCGAGGCTGGTGAGCATCGTCACCGCGATCACCTTCGTGCCGATCGGCGCCGCTGCCTTGGCGTCCTCGAGCATGGCCCGGCCGCCGCTCGCATGGACGGTCAGGATCGCGGGTTCGAGCGGGCCGAGCGCCTGCACCGCCTTGGCGACGGTGTTGGGGATGTCGTGCAGCTTGAGATCGAGGAAGATCGGCAGGCCGAATTCCGCCATCGCATGCACGCCGGACTGGCCATGCGCGGAGAAGAATTCGAGGCCGAGCTTGATCCCGCCGACGTGATGGCGGACGCGCGCCGCGAGTGCCTTGGCGCGCCCCAGATCGGGCGTGTCGAGCGCGACGTAGATGCGGTTGCTCATCAGGCGACGCCCGGCGGGACGGCGGTCGGCGCACCGAGCCGCGCGATCGTTACCGGCGTTTCGGCGGGCGCGAAGGCTACCGGCTCTGGCCGCGGCGTGCGCAGCTCGAGCAATTCGCGCTCGCAGGTCGACAGCCGCTGGCGCAGCCGCCACCGGATCGCGTGATTGTAGAGCATGGTCGGCACGAACCCGATCAGAAACGTCACGAACAGCAGCAGCGGCAGGTTCACGTCGGCGATCAGCCCGCCCCAGAGCTGGATCTGGACGGCGTTCCAGTTGCTTATGGTGAACACCGCGGCGACGAACGCCAGCAGGCACCAGAACAGGATTTTCAGGAACTGCATGCGGCCACCTCTATGTCTTCGCCCGCAGCCGAAGCGGCGAGTGGCCCAGAGCTACCGCTAGATCGCGCGTTTGGCCAGCTTTAGCCGATTTCCGTCCGCAACTGCGCGATCAGCGGCACGATCGCGGTCAGCCGCGGTTCCTCCTCGTCGAGGATCGCGAGGAACGCCGCCCGCTTGATCGCCGCGACCCGCCCGGGCTTCATCCGCACGGTCTGCGGTAACGTCGAGACGGTAATGTCGATCATCCGTTCCGACCCGTGCAGCCGCCCCCAGAGATAGTCGTTCTCGCGGTAGGCGCGGCTGAAGAACGCGCCGAACGTGCCGAACTGGATCCCCTTCAACGTCGCCTCCGCGCGCCCGGAGCGGATCGCGGTCGCATCGTCGGGCGCGATCCGGTCGACCTTGATCGGGTCGAACTCGTCGAGCCCCTCGCCCTGCAACAGCGGCAGCGTCGCGGTGTCGAAATAGGGAAAGCCGAGATAGGCGAGCAGCAACGTCCGTCGCGCGGGCTTGGCGAGTGCGGCAAACGCCTCCGCCAGCCGCTGGTCGGTTTCCGCATCGAGCCGTTCGAGATCGAACGTCCGCCCGAGCGTCTCCAGCACGGCCGTCGCGTCCCCCTTCATCGCGCGCACCGCGTCGTGCATCCCGGCATGCATCTCGCCGCGCAGCCGATCGAGATACGGCGACAGCGATTCGTAGATCGCATCGCGCATCGGTGCGAGTTCGGGTTCGTCGGCGGCGGTCTCGACCTCCGACAGGCGCCGCGCCATCAGCCGCAGCCGGCGAATGCGAAAGCCGATGTCGAAGGTCCGCAGGAACGCGATCGAGGCGGGACTGGCGCCGTTCGCAAAGCCCGCGCCGAGTTGGTCCGCGCCCGTCGCCGCAACCTGCGCGACGATCGCGGCGCGGATCTGCGTCAGTCGCCGCGGACTGTGGTGCCGCCCGGCTTCGTACAGCAACCCGGCCAGCGCCTCGATCACCGCGCTGCGCTTCAGATGCCCGTAGGCGACGAAGCCATAGCCAGAACTCGCCGCCGCAGCCTTCTGCGCGCGCCGCCGCCACGCGATCAGCCTTGGCGCGGTCGGTCGGTCGAGGAACAGCGTGTGGCCGAACAGCGATTCGACATCGGCTTCGACTTCGGGCCGGATCGCGGTGACGATCCCGCGCATCCGGTCGATCCGCGCCGACCGCTCGGCGATCGCCTCGAGATTGTCCCGGATCGGTTGCTGGCGCGGGATGTCGCTGATCGCGCCGATGATCGTCTGGAAGAAGCCGGGCGTACCTTCACCGCGATTTAGCCGCAGCTTGATGCCGGGGGAGGGGTCGATGTAGATGAAGCGCCGGTCGATCTGGCGTCGCGCGGGACGTTGCTTGAGCGCATCGAGCGCCGGGCGGAATGGCGCGTTGGCGAGCACCGATCCGTCGATCAGCACCGCGCTCTCGGCCGCGTTCGCCGCAGTATGACGCGGCAGCACGCGCGCGAGGAAGCTGCTGCGTTCCGGCCACGCGATCTTCCGCTGCTCCAGCACGCCATCGAGTTCGGCGACCGTGAACGGCGGGAATGCACCCGGAAAGCTCGATGTCGCGCGCGCCGCGAACGCCAGTTCCGCGCGCGGCGCGAGTGTCTCGGTCGCGCCGCCATGATCGGTGAAGTCGACCACCAGCCGATGCTCGGTCTCGACCACTTCGGCGGGCGAATTGAGCTGCAACCGCTCGGGATGCCCCGAAAAATCGGTCACCGTCACGAACAGGTCGAGCGGCTGGCCCGGCGGAAGCAGTCGCGGTCCGCGCTCGCTCGCGCCCATCGCGTCGAAGGCATCGAGCAGCAGGTTGGTGAACGTCTTCCCCCCGAATGGCGGCTCGAACCAGCGCGACCGGATGAAATGCGACAGCTTGGTCCGCACCTCCTCACGCGTCGGCTCGTCGAGCGCCTCGACCTTGTCGGTGCTCCGCCCCGCCGCCATCCACGCGAGCGGCATCGCCCATGCCTTCGAGAAGCGCGATTTCGGCGCCGCCTCGGTATCGATCAGCGCCTCGACGTCGGCCGATGTCATCCACAGGTCGGTCAGCGGATCGAGGCTTTGCCCGGTCGCGATCGCCTGCGCGAGGAAGATGCCGTTGATCCCGCCCGCACTAGCACCCGCAATGATGTCGGCGAGCACGCGCACCCGGATCGATGCGTGATCCTCGATCTCCTGGAGCAGCGCGTGATAGACGCCCTGACTGCCACCCTTCGGGGCCTCGCCGTCATGGAACGCCCGGCTCGCGCAAACCAGTCGCCAGATCTCCTTGGTGATGCCGTGCATGTAGACCGCCAGGCTGATCCCGCCATAGCAGACGAGCGCCAGTCGCAGTTCCTTCTCGCGCATTCTACATCCTCGGTATCGATTATGGAGCCGTTGCCCTGGGTTCGAGCATAGCCCAGATCGGCAGATGATCCGACGCTTTCCGCGCCGCCGGGCTGGCATGGACGCCGCAATCGACGATGTTCAACTCGCGCGAGACCATGATCCGGTCGAGCCGCGCGATCGCCCGCCGCGAATGGAAACTCGCGCCGGTCTCGGCAAACGCATAGTCGCGCCCGAAGTCGCGCAGGCACCCGGCGCCCGCGCTCCACTCGTTGAGATCGCCCATCATCACCGTCGGATGCCGATGCGTGCAGGTATCGACATGATTCATGATCGCCGCCGCCTGCTTGCGCCGCCAAAGCCCCGACAGATCGAGATGCATGCCGAGCACACGGATCATCCCGCCGGCGAGTTGCACGTCGGCCATCACCGCGCCGCGCGGCTCAAGGGCCGGCAGGTGTAGCGGTTCGCTGGCAACGACGCGCGCCGATTTCCGCACAAGGATGACGTTGCCATGCCATCCCATGCTGAGCGCGCGGAGGCCGAAATCGACCGGTTTCCAGTCGCTGTGCTCCTCGAGCAGGTGATGCGGCAATACACACGCCTTCGCGCCGAACCGCCGATCCGCCTCCTGCAAGGCGATCACGTCGGCATCGATCTCGCGCAGGACCTCGACCACGCGTTCGGGATTGCGCCGACGGTCGAGCCCGATGCCCTTGTGGATATTGTAGCTGGCGACCTTGATCATGCGTGGGCCCTATAACGCCGATTGCGCGACCACGGTTGCACGTCAGGGTGTCGATCCAGCCGTTTCCCCACCCGCCTCATAGTCCGATCGCCAGCCTCAGCGTGATCGCGCGCGGGCGGATCGGCACGGTCTGCGTGGAGGTGGCCAGCGTGAACGGATTGCCGAACCCGAAGCTGTTGCCGCGGCCATCGAGTAGGTTATCGACATCGATCGACCAGTGCCGCGGCCCGTCGTCCAGCGTCGCGCCGGCGCCGACCGTCGCATAGTCTCCTGCGGGCCGATCGAGCAGGGGATCGAAGCTCAAACGGGTCTGGCCGATATAGCGGGCCGTGAGATAGCCACTGGCCGGTATCCCGATCAGCGAGAACCGCCGCGTGACACCCAACCGCGCCGAGTAATCGGGAACGACTGGCAAGCGGCGATCGTCCTGCCCGGCGCGGTCGCTTGCCGGCGATGTCAGCCGCGCGCGCTGGATCGTGGTCCCGAAGTCGATCGTGTAGGGCCGTACGTCGAACCGGCCGCCAAACTCGACGCCGTAGTTGGTGGCGTTCCCCGCATCGACCGTCCCGAACAATCCGTCCGATCCGACAACGTCACTGCGCAGATGCTCCCAGATCGATCCGAAGATCGCACCGTTCAAGCTCAGCCGGTCGTTCAGCCCGCGGATGCGCCAGCCCAGTTCGAGGCTTTGCAACTCGTCGCCCGGGATGCGTTGTTCGCTGCTGATGGACGCGCGGGTTACGCCGGCGGGACGAATCGCGCTGGCGTAGCGCAGCCAGATCAGTCCGGTGTCGTCACGGTGCCAACTCAGCGTGCCGCTCGGTGTAACGCCGAGCTTGGTGGTGCTCTGCTCGTCGGGCCCTTGTTGTTCGATGTCGTTCACGGTCACGAAGCCGCGCAGTCCGATCTTCAGGTCGAGGGTGGACGACAGGCGTTGCGTACCCTCGGCGAACATCGCCGCCTCGAACACCGCTTCCTTGTCGTCGCGCGCGATCGCGCTATTGGCGTCAGATTCGAACCGCCCTTTGAGGCGGGTGGTCGCGTGCAGGATCGACGCGCCGACGATCCAGGGGTGGCGCGCGGTTGGATCGCTCAACCGGACCTCCTGCGTCACCAGCTTGATCGCGCGATCCTCGACATACGCTACCGGCGCTATCGCCCCGATCGCGCCGTCGATGATGCTCGCATCATATGTGCTGCCGAATTCATGCGAAACGATCGAAGTGGTCGATTGCGCGTCCAAGCTGCCGATCGGGCCGTGGACATCGAGCGATCCCGAGAGGAAGTCGTTGTCCTGCGGCTCGGCGATCGCGGTCGTGCGCGAGAGCCCGCTGGTCGCGTACTGGCTGTCGCGTGCCTCGATCGACTGCGCGATGCCGCTTGCGGTCGCGGCCCAGCCATGGCCGATCGCCCAGCGGAGGGCGGCCCTGCCACCGCTGCGGGTCGTGCGGTTGACGTCACGCTTGTCACGGCCGGTGTCGTCGATCCAGCCGGGCATCGTCTCCGTCCAGCCCGACGCGCGCAGACCTAGCGTCCCGGTGACGATCGGCAGGTTGAGCGTGGCGTCGAGCGCGCCGCCGAACGCGCCGTTGTTGATTCCGGTCACTTCGCCGCCGACGTCGCCCGATGGGTGGTCGAGGTCGGGCGCTGTGGTGATGATCCGGATGACGCCGCCAAGCGCGCCGGTGCCGTACAGCGTGCCTTGTGGTCCACGTAGGATCTCGACGCGGTCGATGTCGACCATGCGGAGATCAGGATCAGGCGAGGAATAGCCGATCCGCGCATCGTCGAGATACAGGCTGACGAGCGACTGGCTGGTGCCGTTGAACGCGCTGTCGGCGACACCGCGCAGGAAGACGCGATCGCGGCCGGGGCCGAGATTGGTCGAGAACGCGCCATCGGTGGTTGCGAGCAGATCGACCAGCCCGCGCTTGCCGGCGAGACGGCCGAGCGCGGGGCCGCCGAGGATACTGATCGAAACGGGCAGATCGGAGAGGCGTTCGTCACGCTTGCTGGCGGTGACGATGATGTCGCCCCCCTCGACGACCGGCGGTGCTGCGGGCGATGCGAACGGGCGAGCACGGGCCGTACGGGGAAGCAGAGCCTCGATCCGCCAGGTCGTCGCATCGATGCGGACCGCGCGCAGCCGCGTCCCCGCCAGCAATCGCTTCAGCGCGTCGGCGACGTCGCGCGCGCGCACGATCTTGCGCGTCGGCGTATCGGGCAGGACGCCAGCCATGCCGATGGAAATACCGGTCTGGCGAGCCAGCGAATCGAGCGCGGTACGCAGCGATCCGGCGGGGATGACGATCGCCCGTATCGGGCTGGTGCGCGCCGCTTCAGCGTGGGCCGGTGCGCTCGATATGGACGACACCATCAGCGCGGCGCAGCCGTAGTGGTAGCACCGCGCGAAGCTGATCGAGAAGCCGCGAGCCGTCGCCAATCGTCAAAACCCCGGAAAAAACGAGCCCGGCGGCGGACGGATCGACCACCAGCGGGGTGCGTGCATACCGCGATATGTCGGCGACAACCAGCCTCAACGGCGCACCGTCATAGTCGAGGCGACCATCGCTCCAGTCCGCGACCGACGTCGGTGCGATCGCGCGGCGTTCGGCAATCCCGGTGCCGGGGTCGATGTCGAGCCGTTGCCCTGCGACAAGGGTCGTCGGCGCGCTGCCGTCCGCGATATGCGGCGCGACGCTGACGCTGCCTTGCGCCACCGCGACCGAAATCCTCCCCTGCGCGCTGACCACCGCAAAGCGCGTACCGATATCGCGGACATCATAGCCGCCCGCCCGCACGATCAAGGTGCGCGACGGATCGTGGCGCACCGAGAAGCTCGCCGCACCATCCGCGACTTCGATCAATGGAGTCGAGCCCCCCGACACCGAGACCCGCGATCCGCGATCGAGCCGCATCGCGCTACCGTCGGCGAGCGTGACCGCGCGGGTTTCGCCGACGCCGGTCGCATAGGTCTGCACGCTGTCGTCCGGCCCGGTGAGCGTCGGCGCGACGAGCAGCAGCGTCAGGCCTGCGGCGAGCGCGCCGCCGGTGCCTGCGGCCAGCCAGCGCCAGCGGGTCGGGCGCGCTACCGGCGCGACATCGGCGAAGCTGTCGTCGTTCGCCGGCAGTAACGCGGCGATCGCGGGGGCGGCGGCGGCGATCTCCGCATCGAGCAGTGCGATCGAATCATAGGCGGCGCGGTGCGACGGATCGGCTTCTAGCCAATCGCCGAAGCCCGCCCAATCCATGTCGGGCGCGTCGATTCGCGCGTGCCAGGCGGTCGCAGCGTCGATCGGATCCTGGGTCGTTGCGTCCATCACGGCACCCTCGTTCCGAGCGGATGCCCCCCGCTCGTGTCATAGACGCCACCCCGCGCCCGCCACCGCAGTCCGGCGCAAAAATCAATCATTTAGCGCCTTTCTGAGATGACGCAGCGCGACGGCGATATGCTTTTCGACCGCGCTGCGGCTGATCCCGAACTCGGCGGCGACTTCGGCATGCGACAGCCCATCGATCTTGTGGCGACGAAACACGCGCATGGCGCCTTCGGGCGGGCCGGCGAGGGCGGCGGCGAGTTGCGCGATCCGTTGTCGCCCGGCGACCGCCTCGAATGCGGACGGCGTATCGTCGATCGCCTCGCCCGCCGCGACCGTTCCCGCCGCCAAGGTCGTCGTCGCCTCGACATAGCCGCTGTCGCGACGGGCACGGCGTCCGTTCGCGCGGACCCGATCGAGCACGATGTTCATCCCGATCCGGTGCAGATAGGCGACCGGATTGGCGATCGGACCCGCCACCGGCTCGGCGATGTGCAGCCAGATTTCCTGGACGACGTCCTCGGCCTCCGCGACGCTACCCGTCCGCCCGGTAAAGAACCGGACGAGCTGCGGTCGATGCGCTGTGAGCACCGCCGACAGTCCGGCAGGCTGAAGAGGATCCGCGTCGGCTACGGCATGGCTCCGAAAGTCATGCGGACGTCTTGCCCTCTACCCGATCGGAAGTCGCGTCCGAAATTCTGACGATCATGGTGCGTGCGCTTTACCGGCTGACGCAAAGTCAAACGACAGTCAGGCCTCGCGGAACCCGCTGATCAGACGCCACGCCAAGATAATCCCCACCGCGACGAGCAGCAAAGCCCCCGCCACGAACGACAGATAGAATAGCGGGGCGCGCCACGGGGACGCAGCCAAGGTGTGCGGGACGTCGAGCGCGCTGTCCTGCTCGATCCGCATAGCGCGTACGGTTGGTGCGACGAGGCGAGGCGCGTCGTCGGCGATGAAGGCGGGTGGTGCGATCGCGGTCATCGTCCCGTTCCTTGCAGGTAGCGCGGTGCGCGTTCGACAGCGGAAGCGGGATCCGCCCCATAAAGTGCGAGCAGTGCGTCAAAATGATCGTCCATCGTCCTGACCGGGCGCTCCCGCCGTCGCGCCGCCCCCGATCCAACCGTATCCGCGACTGCCAGGATCGCTTCGGCGGCGTCCTGTGCATCGCCTGAGCGATATAATGCGCCGTCGTTCGCGCAGGCGAGATCGGCCGCGCCGCCGCGATCGGGTGCGATCAGCGTCAGTCCCGACGCGATCGCCTCGGCCGCGACGAAGCAGAACGTCTCCGCCTCGCAGCCGTGGATCAATGCATCGGCGCTGGCCATCAGTCGCGCCAGCGCCCCGCGGTCCCGGACCGGTTCGAGCAGGCGGACGTGCGGGTTATCGCCGATCGCGTCGATCACCCGGCGTTGTCGCGCCCCGCCACCGATGATCAGCAGGCCGACTGGTGCGTGCGTGCCGGCGATCGCCGCGGCCTGCGCCACCATGTCCCAGCGTTTCTCGGGTGCGTGCCTGCCGACGCCGATCAACAGCAGCGCATCCTCGCCAAGCCCGCAGAGCGCCAGCATCTCGCGGCGCAGGTCCATATCGCGCAGCTGCGGTGAGAATTGCCCGGGCTCGACCCCCATCGGATCGGTCATCACTTTCCGCAGACCGCCTTCGCGCAGCCGCTGCGTCAGGCTGTCGCTCGCGCTGACGATATGGTCGAACTGCGCATCGAGTCGGCGCAGATGCCGCCAATACCAGTCGAACGCGCGGTCGATCGCCTGCGTCGAGGCGACGTTGCCGAACCAGCGATAGGCATAGGCGGACAACGGGTCCGCATGCGCGATCAGGGACAGCCGCGCGCGCGATCCCGAGCGCGTTCGCCAGTCCGCGACCATCGACGCGCTGCGCCACGGCGAGGAGACTTCGACGACATCGGCATCCTCTTCGTCGAGTATCGCGTGCAGCGCCGCACGGTCGGCGAAATAGCGATAGGATCGGTCGAGCGGGAAGCGCGGCGAGCGCAGCCAGCGGACACGCGCATTCGGACCGCGTTGCTCCTCGCGATCTTCCTCGCCGGGCGCGACGACGACGACCTCGTGTCCGCGCGCGGCAAGCGCGACCAGTTTCCGGTCGATATAGGTCCGCACACCGCCGCCGGTCGGGGTGTAGAACGCGCAGACGTCGACGATCTTCATGATGCCACCTGCTCGGTAACCAGATCCGCGTAGCGCGACACGGTGCGCCGCTCGGCCAGCGTCCGCAGCGTCCGATCGATGCTGGTTAACAGCGAGTCCTTGGTGACGTCGCCGGGATGGACCGCGACGCGCATCGTCGGCATCCAGTCCGGCAGCGCACGCGCCGCGGCGGCGACCGCGAGCGAGCTGGCGGTGCGCGCGGGCGAGCGGCTGGCCCAGGTCACGACCGGTCCGCGGGCGACGATCGCGCCAGTCCGCGGCTGCCAGACGCGGAAATGATCCTCAGCGAGCGCGAAGTCGCAAGCCTTCAGCGCCGCATGCGCGCCTGGACCATAGAGCCACGCCGGCGCGATGAACCCGGCGACCGACCGGCCGATCGCCTGTTCGACCATGTCGCGACCGGCGCGCATCCGGTGTTCGGCCTCGACCGCATCGAGCCCTAGAAACTCGCCTTCGCCCGCGGTCATGTACCGGGCTTTCAGGGCGCTGGTGGCATTCCGATGATCGCTCGCGTCGCGGTGGAACCAGCCGTGGAGAAACATTTCGACACCGGCGTCCGCCCACGCGCGCAGCCGGCGCGCAAAGGCCGGCGACTGGTCGAGGCGAGCGACCCCCCAGTGATCGGGTACCACCAGCATCGCAAACCGCGGTCCGCCGAGGATCGCCTCGATTCGCTCGGCAAGCATTGCGATCGGCACGGCAAAGGTCGGTGAGACGTCGTGGATCGACACCACCAACCTCTTGTCCGTCGACTTTTTGTCGGCCGGAGGAACCTCGAACCCGCGCTCTGGCGGTCGGGCAGGATCGGCAAAGTCGGTTTGCGCCATCGTCTCGCTCTCGTTGGTCATCGGATCGCTGTTGACGGGACGGCACCGCCAGCCTGCCCCCGCAGTCCTGCCCGGATCGTGCCGAAAATTATTTCAGGGCGGCGTCATCCCAAGCTGCGGCTCGCATTCGGCGGCGGCGTCGTTCGGCCATGATCGTACCCAGCGCGCCCTGCCCGGACCTCGCCAGAACGCCACGGGCGACCGTCCCACGGTCGCGACGCTGGAAACCGCGCAATCATTACAGGAGCGCCGCATGAGCGAGATGCCGCTGACGCTGAAACGCGTGCAATTCCCACCGCTGACGCCGACGATCGTCCGCAAGAACTTCCTCGGTCGCTGGCTTGCGCCGCTGCTGTCGGCGGCGATCCTGATCGCCGCGCTCTGGCAGCTCCGGGGGCTCGACGTTGCCGGCATGCTTGACTTGGTGCCGCGCTCGCCGCTGTTCTGGACGATTTTCGTGCTCGGCTATCTGGTCACGCCGTTCAGCGAATGGGTGATCTACCGGCGGCTGTGGCAATTGCCGCCGAGCGGTATCCTCGCGTTGCTGCGCAAGCGGATCAGCAACGAGATCGTGCTCGGTTACTCGGGCGAGCTGTATTTCTACGGTTGGGCGCGCAAGCATGCGAGCATGGTCGGCACGCCGTTCGGTGCGATCAAGGACGTCTCGATCCTGTCCGCGGTCGTCGCCAACGTCTGCACGCTGGTGCTGGCGGTGGTCAGCTGGCAGGCGCTCGGCGCGCTGCATCTCGGCACCGATGCGAAGGTGATGACGGTGTCCGCGGCGAGCATGGCGATCCCGTCGCTGATCACGCTCGTGCTGCGCAAGAAGCTGCTGACGCTGCCGCGTCCCGAACTGAACCGGATCGCGGTCATCCATCTTCTGCGGATCGTTGCCACCACCCTGTTCGCCGCGTTGCTGTGGGCCGCGGTGATGCCCGCCGCGCCGATCGCCTGGTGGCTGGCGCTGGCCACCTTGCGCCTGCTCGTGTCGCGTCTCCCGCTGCTGCCCAACAAGGACATCGTGTTCGCCGGACTGGTCGCGTTCACCGTCGGGCGGACGTCCGAGGTGACCGCGGTGCTGACGATGATCGCGGGCCTCTGGCTCGTCACCCACCTGCTGCTCGGCGCTGCGCTGACGGCCGTCGAACTCGCCACCATGGAGCGTACGAAGTGATCCTGCCTGTCGTCCTGGCACTTGCCGCCGCGTCTCCCCCAGCGTCTGCCATCGCATCTCCGACGGTCATGCCGCCCTCGACCCCTGCGCTCGGCACGGCGGAGGCGCGCTGCCGGCCGCACGAGCCCGGCCCGGCGCTGATCGTCGACGTCGACGGCTTGAAGGACCGCGTCGGCGTCGTGCGCGCCGAACTCTACCCCGCGCGCGACGGCGATTTCCTGGCCGATGACAACGTCCTGGTCGGGCAGGGCAAGACATTCCGTCGAGCCGTCCTTGCCGTCCCCGCCACGGGGCCGGTGTCGCTGTGCCTACGCGTGCCCGCACCCGGTACCTATGCAGTGAGCGTGGTCCACGCGCGCGACGGTGGCCACGGTTTCAGCCTGCTTCACGACGGCATCGGCTTTGCGAGCAATCCCAAGCTCGGCCATTCCAAGCCGCACGCGGATCAGGCGAGTATCATGGTGCATGACGGGCTCACCACGACCCATGTCGTGATGAACTATCGCAGCGGACTCTTTTCGTTCGCGCCGCTCAAACGCTGACGGCTGCACGTCGACGCAATTGCACTGCGGAAAGTCGCAGGCGGTGGCGTCACCACACCAAATGACGACAGGGATTAAGACATGGTGATGGTACGAGATCTGGCATTGGCCGCGGCCGCTGCCATGCTGGTCGGTGCGCCGGCTGCGGCGACCACCGCGCAGTCCCGCGAGGTTACGCTCATGACCTATAACGTGCACGGCCTGCCATGGCCGATCACCGACGATCGCTCGACTGATCTCCGTGCGATCGGAACGCGGTTGCGCACGATGCGCGATGCTGGCGATCAGCCTGGCATCGTCGTCGTGCAGGAGGCTTTCGTGGATAATGCCAAGGCGATCGGCCGGACCGCAGGCTATCGGTACGCTGCATTCGGCCCGGCCGAAGATGCCGCGGCGATCATCCCCCGCAACGACGACGATTTCGTCTCGGATGGCAGCCGGCTGGTCGGCGAACGGCTCGGCAAGCATGTCGATAGCGGTCTGGCGATCTTCTCCGACTACCCGATCCTGGCCGTGCGGCGCATGGCCTATCCGGTCTGCGCAGGGTATGATTGCCTTGCCAACAAGGGCGCGGTGGCGGCACTGATCGCGGTGCCGGGCATCGCGACGCCGATCGTCGTGGTCGACACGCACCTCAATTCGAACACCGCCTCGGGCGCACCGTCGCCGCGCGCGATCTATGCGTATCGGCGGCAGCTCGATCTGCTTGCGGACTTCATCGGCTCTCTCGGTGCGGGCGATCGGCCGATCCTGGTCGCAGGCGATTTCAACGTCGGTCGCGATCTCGCGCGGCGGACGCATTTCGACCTGCGCATGCTGGGCGGCGAGGCGTCGCTGCAGACTGCCGTCGCCTCCTGCCGCATCGCCCCGCGCTGTCCGGTGACGGAGCCGTCCGGAATGGCGCTGTCGATCGGTCGCGGCAAGGACTGGATGATGTACCGCCCGTCACCGACGGTACGGATCCGTCCGATCGCGCTCGCAGCGCCGTTCGGCCAGGCCGCAAATGGAACGATGCTGTCGGATCACGTCGGTGTGTCGGTCCGATATCGGATCGATACGCTCGCCGTGCCGGCCGCATCGATCACCACGATCGCGAGCCGGTAACGCGGGTCGAGCGATCGCGCACGGTTTTGCCATAAGGCGGAACGTCGAGTGCGCTGCTGCGCTGTGCTTCACGCGGGCAGAGTCGCGCCGCGAGGACGATCGATATGGCCGACACGAGGACCGCGATACTCTACCGAATGATTCTGCCCGATCATGTCTGTCCGTTCGGCGTTCGCGCGAAAGCAATGCTCGAGGATCAAGGTTTCGAGGTTCAGGACCGGATCCTGCGGTCGCGCGAAGAGGTGGACGCGTTCAAGGCGGAGCACGGCGTCGCGACTACGCCTCAGATTTTCATCGACGGCGAACGGATCGGCGGTAGCGACGATCTCGAACGGTATTTCGCGTCATGAGCGACGCGAGGACCTCAAATCCCCGCGCGGGATTGTCGCGCCCGGCGGCGTTGGCAATCGTGGCCACGGTGCTCGGCGCCAGCGCAGTGCTCGGGCGTCGCAATGCGCCCGATCCGTCGCATCCCGGCATCCGCCGCTGGTACAAGCGACTCGATAAGCCCTCCTATACGCCACCGGACGCGGCGTTCGGCGCGGTTTGGCCCGTGCTTGAAACGGGGCTTGCGGTCGGCGGGTACAGGCTGCTCCGCCAGCCGGCCGGCACGCCGCGCAACACGGCGGTCGGCCTGTGGCTGCTCAACAGCGCGATGATCGGCGGCTGGACCGAAATCTTCTTCCGCAAGAAGGCGCTCGGGTCGAGCATGGTGGCGTCGGGCGCGATGATCGTCACCGGTGCTGCGTATGTCGTGGCGGCCGACCGGGTTGACCGGCCTGCAGCAGCGACGGCGATACCCTTCGTCGCCTGGTTGGGTTTCGCCACGCTCCTCGCCGAGCAGATCTGGCAGCGGAACCCGCAGGCGGAAGATGACGTCACATGACGCGTCTCACCGTCTGGCATGATGGTGGGTGCCCGCTATGCCGACGGGAAATCGCGGCGATGCGCAGACTGGATCGTCGGGGCGCGATCGAGTTCGTCGATGTCAGCGACGGCGCAAGCGCGTGCCCAATCGACCGCGATGCGTTGCTCGCGCGGTTTCATGCGCGCGAAGACGGTCGGATGCTGTCGGGCGCGGCTGCGTTCGGGGCTATGTGGCGTGCCATTCCCTTGCTTCGACCGCTCGGCCTCGCTGCACGGAACTCGCTCATATTAGCCGGACTCGAACGCGCCTACGGCTTGTTCCTGCGCGTTCGGCCCCGTCTCCAGTTCCTCGCGCGCAAACTGGAACGCGCACCCTAGGTTTCCCGAACGACAGTCACGATACGCGCGGATTCATTGCGCCCGTACAGCACCTGTCCGCGTGGTCAGATACGCCTCCACGGCAGCCTGAAGCGGAGCACCGCCGTGCAGGCCGAGCTTGGTCCGCCGCCAGAGGATGTCTTCCGCGGTCTGAGCCCATTCCTCATCGATCAGATAATCGATCTCGCGCGTGGAAAGCCCGTGGCCAATGTCGTCGAGACCGGTGGCGTCGCCAAGGACTCGCTCGATCCTCGTACCGTATGCGTGTGCCATGCGGGCGGCATTGGCGGCGTCGAGGAATGGCCACCGCGATCGGACGCTTTTCAAGAACGCTGCGAAGTCGCCATTCGGGAGGTCGCCTCCCGGCAAGGCCACGCCTGCAGTCCAGGGTTTCGCCATCTCGGGCAGGAACGGCGCGAGGTCCTCGAGTGCATGCTCCGACAGCCGGCGATAGGTAGTGATCTTGCCGCCGAACGCGGACAGGATCTGCGGCGCTTCGCCGGTGCCGAGCCGCAGGACGTAATCGCGGGTGACTTCGGAGGCGTTCTCGTTGCCGTCGTCGAACAGCGGTCGGACGCCCGAATAGCTGCCCACCACGTCCCCCGCGCCGATCTGTCGGGTGAAGTAGCGGTTGACGCTGTCGCACAGATACTCGGTTTCGTCGGAGTCGATCGTCGGGTGCGAGGGGTCGCCTTCATAGGGCTTGTCGGTGGTGCCGATCAGCGTGAAGTCGTCTTCGTAGGGGATCGCGAAGATGATCCGCTTGTCCGGGTTCTGCAGGATGTAGGCGTGCTCGCCCTCGAACAGCTTGGTGACGATGATGTGGCTGCCCTTGACGAGGCGCGGCGGGCGTTCGGCATGCGCCTGTGGCATTTCGGCGAGCACCTTGCTCACCCACGGGCCCGAGGTGTTGGCGATCGCCCGAGCGGTAACGGTGCTGCCGTCGCCGAGCGTCGCGACCCAGTGATCGCTCTCCCGTCGTGCGCCCTCGAAGCTCGTGTGCGTACGGATTTGCGCGCCACGTTCAGCGGCGTCGAGCGCGTTCAGCACCACCAGTCGCGCGTCGTCGACCCAGCCGTCCGAATAGACGAAGCCGTGGCGGATAGGTTTCAGACCCGCGCCCCAGTTGGTCTTGTCGAGCCGCACGCCCTTCGACTTCGGCAGGCGAGTGCGGCCGCCGATATGATCGTAGAGGAACAGCCCGAGCCGGATCAGCCAGGCCGGACGCATGCCTTTTGCGAGTGGCATGACGAACCGCATCGGGCTGATCAGGTGCGGCGCGACGTCGATCAGCTTTTCGCGTTCGGCCAATGCCTCACGGACCAGTCGGAACTCGTAATATTCGAGATAGCGCAGGCCGCCGTGGATCAGCTTGGTGCTCGACGACGAGGTATGCGAGGCGAGGTCGTCGCGCTCGA
>JAZKCH010000062.1:0-14529 GCA_040388215.1 Pseudomonadota bacterium
CGCTCGGGCATCCCCCTGCCCGCGCTGCTCTCGTCGCTGGCGTTTGCGCACAGCGTCACGCTGAACCTGCTCGCCGACCGGCTGGGTGCGGACATGTCGGCGATGCGGACGCTGAGCGATGTCGTGCAGCGGCTGGCGCTGATCGAGGCGGACATCATGGCGTCGCATCTCGGTGCGAGCGATGCGGAGGCGGCGCGGGTCGAACGGCAGACCAGGGCGACCGACTTCCGCGGCAGCATCGCCGCGTCGATCGAGCATACAGCGGCGCTGGGTGCGCGGATCCGGGTGCAAGCGGCCGGTGCGTCGGCTTCGACGCGTGGCATGCTGAGCAAGGCGAGCGAAGTGGCCGCGGCGGCGGAGCAATCCGCGGTGGCGATGCGCGAGGCGGCGCGCACCACCGCCGGGCTGATCCGCGCCATCGAGGACGCACGGAACGAAGTCGAGGCAGCGACCGAAATCGCCGACCGTGCCTGCGCGCAGACCGGCGAGGCGGTCGGCGTATCCGAAGCGCTGAGCGAGCACGCCAAGTCGATCGAATCGATCCTCGGGCTGATCCGCAGCATCGCCGGCCAGACCAACCTGCTGGCACTGAACGCGACGATCGAGGCAGCGCGGGCCGGCGATGCCGGACGCGGTTTCGCCGTGGTGGCGCAGGAGGTGAAGTCGCTCGCCAACCAGACCGCGCGGGCAACCGACGACATCGCCGCCAAGATCGCCGCGATCCAGGCGGCGACGGCGGCGACGGTCGCGACCAACGCGGGGATCAAATCCACGGTGACCGAGGTGCGGCACAGCGCCGAGCGGATCCGTCACGCAATGGAGGCGCAGGCCCACACCGTGACCGCGATCACCGCGGCGGTCGACGAAACCGCGCTCGCGGCGGACTCGATGTCGACCACGATCGCAACGATCCGCGCGGACACCGACGCGGTGGCGACGGAGATCGACCAGCTCGGTCACGCGTTCGGCGATGTCGACGACCAGCTCGGCGTATTGCGCGGGGCGGCGGACGGATTCTCGGCTAGCGTGGCTTGATGGGGGCGGAGGCAGAGTAAGGTAGGTTCACGCGGAGGCGCGGAGACGCGGAGGTCCTGGCGGAGAACCGAATGTTCTTCAAAAACCCTCGGCATTACCCGCCTCGCGCGCCACATACGCACCATCTCCGCGCCTCCGCGCCTCCGCGTCTCCGCGTGATCCAATCCTTATTCGGCGTGATGACGGATACGGCCTGCGGCGCTAGAGCGCGGGGATGACTATTCTTATCACTGGCTCCAGTCGCGGTATCGGCGCGGCTATTCATGCGGCGCTGACCGAGGCGGGCGCTTCCGTCATCGGACATGGGACCGCGAGCGGTATTCCTGCCGACTTTGCCGATCCTGCCGCGCCGAGTGCGCTTTGGAACGCTGCGCTGGAGCAGGCTGGCGGTACGATCGATGTGCTGATCAACAATGCGGGGGTGTTCGAGGCGGCACCGCTCGCCGATGACGACTGGACCGCGCAGTGGGAGCGGACGATGCGGATCAACCTGACCGCGTCGGCTGAACTGTGCCGGCTGGCGGTGCTGCACTGGCAGGCTCGGGGTGTCGGCGGGAGGATCGTCAATATCGCGAGCCGGGCGGCGTATCGCGGAGATTCGCCGGCGCACTGGCATTACGCCGCGTCGAAGGCGGGGATGGTGGCGATGACCAAGACGATCGCCCGGGGATATGCTCGGGACGGCATCCTCGCGTTCGCGGTGTGCCCGGGGTTCACGATGACCGGGATGGCGGAGGATTATCTGTCGAGCCGTGGGGGCGATGCGTTGCTGGCGGATATTCCGCTCGGGCGGGTTGCTGTACCTGACGAGATCGCGGCGGCGGCGAAGTTTCTGGCGTTGGAAGCGCCGGCCTCGATGACGGGGTCGGTGATCGACGTGAATGGGGCTAGCTATGTCCGATAGTTGGAAGCTCACCCTGCCCTGCACGCGCGCGGAGGCCGAGGCGATCGATGCGAGCGACGACCTGACGATCGATGGCGTGTTGATGACCACGGAAGAGATCGAGGACGACGTCGAATCGTGGCGGCTCGATGCGTATTTCGAGCTTGAGCCGGCGGCGGAGACGGTCGCGGCGGTGCGCGCGCTGGTGCCGAGTGCGGCAGGGGCCGAGATTGCGGTCGAGCGGTTGGGCGATGCGGACTGGGTGACGATGAGCCAGGCTGGGCTGGAGCCTTTGTCGGTCGGGCGGTTCTTCGTGCATACCGGCGCGCATGCGGGCGCGGTGCCGGCGGACAAGCGGGCGTTTTTGATCGAGGCTAGCCGGGCGTTCGGGACGGGGCATCATGAGACGACCAGCGGGTGTCTGGCGATGCTCGATGGGTTGGCTGATGCCGATTTTGCGAACGTGATCGATATCGGGACTGGGACGGGCTTGCTTGCTTTTGCTGCCGCGCATCTTTGGCCTGAGGCTGCGGTGATGGGGACGGATATCGATCCGGTCTCGATCGATGTGACGGCGGAGAATGCGGCGCTCAACGGGGTCGAGGGGATCGATCTCGTTGTGGCGGACGGTACGCTGGACGATGCGATCGTGGCTCGCGCGCCGTATGATCTGGTGATCGCGAATATTTTGGCGGGGCCGCTGGTGTCGATGGCGCCGGAGATCGCTTCTATTTCGGATGCGGGGGCGACGATCGTGCTGGCCGGCTTGCTGGAGACGCAGCGGGCTGTGGTCGTGGCGGCGTATGAGGCTTGCGGGTGTTCGCTGGAGGCGGTCGACCGGCGGGGGGATTGGTCTGTGCTTCGGTTGTGCGCGGGGGCGGTGCGGTTCGTGGCCGAGGGGCCGTTCGATCCGAAGGGGCGTGATGGGTGGGCGCTGGATATCTGAGGTAGCGGATATCTGGGGCCGCCCTTCCCTCTAGAAGAATGTTCCCCCGCGAAGGCGGGGGTCCAGTCTGGGCCCCCGCCTTCGCGGGGGAACAACGCTTGGGGAAGTATGCGCTCACCCCATACCTAACACCACCCCGGCGGAGGCCGGAGCCCAATTGGGATGGCGGTGCGGCTCTATTTTGGAGGTTCGCCCAATTGGGCCCGGCCTTCGCCGGGGTGGTGCTTGTTGTTTATGCGCTGAGTTTTGCGATCGCGTACTCCTGCGTACCTTCAGTAATTACCACGTCGCCCGGCTCGATCCGCGCGACCGGGATATCCGGGAGTGCCTTCAGCTCCTCGTACAATGGCGCGAAATCCGTCTCGACCGTCAGCCGCAGCAACTCCTCGAAGCTCGGGATGACGAAATAGTTCTGCTGGAAATCGTCGATCCGGTACTCGGTCCGCATCACCCGAGCGAGATCGAGCGCGATCCGGTTGGGGCTCGGATCGTCGAGCGCAAACCGCGTTTCCGCGTAGCTGGAGACGATGCCCGAGCCGTAGATGCGCAGACCTTCGGGTTCGGCGATCAGGCCGAACTCGACCGTGTACCAGTAGAGCCGGCCGAGATATTTCAGCGCGTCGAGCCCCAGCGCGCGCTGGCCGCCGCGGCCGTAGGCGGCGAGGTAATCCGCGAATACCGGGTCGGCGAGCATCGGTACGTGGCCGAACACGTCGTGGAAGACGTCGGGTTCCTGCAGATAATCGAGCTGGTCGGGGCGGCGAATGAAGTTGCCCGCGACGAACCGGCGATTGGCCATGTGGTCGAAGAACACGTCGTCAGGGACGAGGCCGGGGACCGCGACGACCGACCAGCCGGTCAGCTTCGTCAGGCGTTCCGACAGTTCCTCGAAATCGGGGATGCCGGGTTTCGAGAGCTTCAGCACGTCGAGCCCGCGCAGCCAGGCGTTCGAGGCGCGGCCGGGGAGCAGCTTCGACTGGCGCGCGAACAGCGTGTCCCAGGTCGCGTGATCCTCCGCGGTATAGGCCGCCCAGTTCTGCGGGATCGTCCAGTCGGGGGCGCCTTCGGGCGGGGTGCTCAGTACGTGCGTGTCATTGGCCATGGGCTTGGTCTAGCATGACGGAATGAAGACGGAAACGCGCTGGGTGCGGTGGATTTTATGGAGCGTCGCGGCGGTGGTCGGGGTGATCGCGAGCTATGCGGTGGCAGGGCTGATCGGGGGGGCCATCCCCAGCAATCGTGATTGGATCGCGCCTGCCGAGGGCGTGCATATCTTCGTCGAGAGCAACGGCGTGCATACCGGGATCATCGTGCCGAAGGTGGCCGCCGGGGTGGACTGGCGCGGGGTGGCTCGGGCGGAGGATCTGCGCGATCCGCGGTATGGGGCGTTCGATCACGTGGCGTTCGGGTGGGGGGAGAAGGCGTTCTACCTGGAGACGCCGACCTGGGCTGATGTCAAATTGCGGACCGTGTTGGCGTCGGCGATCGGCAGCACGCGGACGCTTATGCACGTCGATCATCTGCCGATGCCTAGCGCGCGGGATGGTGCGCGGGAGATTGTCTTATCGCCGACGCAGTATCGACGGCTGGTGGCGTATATCCGGGCGAGCTTTCGCGATGGGGGTGCGCGATATCTTGGATATGCCGGTTATGATGCGTTTTACGATGCGAACGGGCGGTATGACGCGGTGCGGACGTGCAACAGCTGGACGGGGGATGCGCTGCGGTTCGCCGGGGTGCGGGTTGGGGCGTGGACGCCGTTTCCGGTCACGGTGATGGGGTGGTTTTAGGAGCTGCCCTGCCCGCTAGATTGTTCTCCCGCGAAGGCGGGAGTCCAGACTGGGCTCCCGCCTTCGCGGGAGAACAAGGAGGGGGCGGGGTGCGGTATCCCAAATCCCGAGGCCACCTCCCCGGCGGAGGCCGGGGTCCAGTTGGGGGACGTTGCTGACTGAGGGCAGCGCGACGTTACTTCCGTCCGCCCAACTGGGCCCCGGCCTTCGCCGGGGTGGTAGTAAGGGAGGCCGGGTACCGGGCTGCTTAGTTCCCCGCGCGGTAGCCCTGATATTGGCCGCATTCCGAACGCTGCGGGTCGCGCTTACAACGTTTCGCCAGTTCCTTGCGCTGCTTGCCCTCTTCGGCTTCCTGCTTGCGCATCTTCTTGCCGTAGTTGCGGTCCGATTCTTCCTGGCTGGTCGTGGTCCAGTCGACCGCCTTGCCGGCGACCTGGAAGGGCGCCTTCACGATGGAGGTTGCGGTGCTGATGCAGCCACTTACGAGAAACGGCAGTACCGCGAGTACGGGGAGGACCTTACGCATTTACTTCACTCCTGCGCGCACCCGATCGCGCGCTTGGGCCCCGTATAGCGGAAAGTCGGTGAAGAAACCGTCGATACCTTGTGCAAGGCCGGCGTCGATCTCCGCGGCGATGTCGCCGTGGGCGGCAGGGTCGGTGCCGTGGCGGAAGCGGGTCGGCTCGAAATAGTTCTCGGCGCGGTAGGTCCACGGATGGACGCGCAGGCCCGCCGCGTGGGCGTCGGCGACCAGCGTGGTGGGGGTCGCGTCGGTCCAGAGCATGCTCTTGTTCGGGCCGATGCCGTAGGCGTAGGCCGCGACCGCCTTCAGACCCTCGGGCGTGATCATCGCCTTGTAGCTCGGCTGTGTGCTGTCGGCGGGACCGCCCTCTCCGTCCATGAGCTGGATCAGGCGGATTTTGGTCATCTTATGGAGGCGCTGGAGGTTGGCGACCTCGAACGACTGGATGAATACAGGCGCCTTCGCAGAATCCCAGCCGGCCTCGCGCAGTTCGGCGACGAGCTTCGCGTCGGTCGGGTGGCCGATCTTGGCAAAATAGGTCGGGTGTTTGGTTTCCGGATAGATGCCGATCGTCCGGCCCGTCTCGGTCGTGCGGCGCTTGGCGAGCGCGATGATCTCGGCGAGCGTCGGGATCTGGAACTGGCCGTCATAGGCGGTGTTCGCGGGGCGGAGCTTGGGCAAGCGTTCCTTCGCGCGGAGCGTCTTCAGTTCGGCGAGCGTGAAGTCCTCGACGAACCAGCCGGTCATCGTCTGGCCGTCGATCGTCTTGGTGGTTTTGCGCGCGGCGAACTCGGGATGGTCGGCGACGTTGGTCGTCTCGGCGATGTTGTTCTCGTGGCGCGCGACGAGCACGTCGTCCTTGGTCGGCACCAGATCGGGCTCGATTAAGTCGGCGCCCTGATCGATCGCGAGCGAATACGCCGCGAGCGTGTGCTCGGGCCGGAGCCCGCTCGCGCCGCGGTGCGCGATCACGATTGGAGGCGACAATGGCGTGGAAGCTGGCATCATCGCGGCAGCTTGCCCGCTTGCCGCGACGAGCGCCAGCGCACCAACACGTGAGAGCTTGTCGCAATAGGAAACGATCGGTCGCATCGGCGTTAAGTCCTCGAAATCCGTACATTCCCGGCACATTCAACCAGGGGCACCGCCATGCATTTCACGATCAATGGTCAATCATATGACGCCGAGCCCGATATTCGCACGTCGGTGCTCGATCTGTGCCGCGAACATCTCGGGCTGACGGGCTCGAAGAAGGGCTGCGATCATGGCCAGTGCGGCGCTTGCACGGTGCTGATCAACGGGCGCCGCGTCAATTCCTGCCTGACGCTCGCCGTCATGCATCAGGACGACGAGATCACGACGATCGAGGGGATCGGTCAGCCGGGTAACCTCCATGCGCTGCAGGACGCGTTCGTGCGGCATGACGGCTATCAGTGCGGCTATTGCACGCCGGGGCAGATCTGTTCGGCAGTCGGCATGCTCGACGAGGTCAAGAAGGGCTGGGCCAGCCATGCGTCGGGCGACCTGACCGATCCGAAGTTCGACGATGCCGAGATTTCCGAGCGGATGAGCGGCAATCTGTGCCGGTGCGCCGCGTATCCGAACATCGTCGATGCGATCCGCGAAGTCGGTGGTGCCGAGCCCGCCGGCCGGACCGCGGACGAGAAGGACGCCGCGATGGAAGCCAATGCGCGTGGGGAGCTGGTGGCATGAAGACCTTCACGTACGAGAAGCCCGCTACGCCCGAGGCTGCGGTCAAGGACATCGATACGAGCGGCGCCAAGTTCATCGCGGGCGGTACCAATTTGCTCGACCTGATGAAGTTGCAGGTCGAGACGCCGGACAAGCTGGTCGACATCTCGCGGCTCGATCTCGCGAAGATCGAGGAGCGCGAGGATGGCGGGCTGACGATCGGTGCGCTGGTGCCGAACAGCGATCTCGCCGCTGACCGCCGCGTCGTCGCGAAGTACGAAGTGCTGAGCCGCGCGTTGCTCGCCGGTGCCTCGGGGCAGTTGCGCAACAAGGCGTCGACCGGGGGCAATCTGCTCCAGCGGACGCGGTGCTATTATTTTTACGACACGGCGGCCGCCTGCAATAAGCGCGAGCCGGGCAGCGGGTGTTCGGCGATCGGCGGGTTCAACCGCATCCTCGCCGTGTTGGGGACGAGCGAGCATTGCATCGCGACGCACCCAAGCGACATGGCGGTGGCGATGCGGGCGCTCGACGCGACGATCGTGACGCTGAAGGCGGATGGCGATCGTCGGCGGATCTCGATCCACGACTTCTATCGCCTGCCGGGCGATACGCCGCAGATCGAGAACGCGCTCGAAGCCGGTGAGTTGATCACGCACATCGAGCTGCCCGCCCCGCCCAAGGGCAAGCAGGAATATCGCAAGGTGCGCGATCGTGCGTCGTACGCGTTCGCGCTCGTGTCGGTCGCTGCCGTGGTCGACGTGCAGGACGGCGTGATCGCGTCGGCCTCGCTCGCGTTCGGCGGGCTTGGGCCGATGCCGTGGCGCAATCCCGCGGTCGAGGCCGCGCTGGTCGGCAAGGCGCCGTCCGATGCTGTGTTCGAGGCTGCGGCGACCGCGCTGCTCGCCGACGCCAAGGGTTATGGCTCGAACGACTTCAAGATCCCCCTCGCCCGTCGCACGCTTATCGCGACGCTGCGCAACGTGACGGGAGCATGAGCATGTTTGGCCTTGGCACCACGAATAGCCTGACGATGGACAAGCCGCATCCGGACAGCTTGCTGGATACCGGCGTGCAGGGCGTCATCGGCAAGCCGCTCGACCGGATCGACGGCCCGCTGAAGGTCACCGGGACGGCGACCTATGCCGCGGAATACCAGTTCGACAACATGGCGTTCGGTGTGCTCGTCGGGACGAAGATCTCCGCGGGCAAGGTCGTGTCGATCGACGTCGACGCGGTGAAGGCGATCCCCGGCGTGATCGACGTCGTCACCGATTTCGACCAGTTCATCCGCGTCTCGGCGCAGGGCGGCGCGACCGATGCACCGACGCAGGGCGTGAAGGACATTGCGTTCTTCGGCCAGATCGTCGCGATCGTGCTCGCCGAGAGCTTCGAGGTCGCGCGCGATGCGGCGGCGCGGCTGCCGATCGAGTATGACGAGGCCGAGGGTCAGTACGACTTCGCCGCGCACCGCGACGAGACGCGGACGCCGCCGGACGACGCGACGCCGGCGCATTTCAAGCAGGGCGACGTCGACAAGGCGATGGCCGAGGCGGCGGTGACGATCGATTCGACCTATGTCACGCCGAGCCAGAATTCGGCGGCGATGGAGCCGCATGCCTCGACCGCGGTGTGGGAAGAGGACGGTTCGCTGTCGCTGTACGGCGCCTACCAGATGCCGACATCGGATGCGCAGCAGCTGGCGAAGTCGCTGGGGCTGTCCGAGAAGAAGGTACGGATCATCGCGCGCTATATCGGCGGCGGGTTCGGGTCGAAGCTCGGCATCGCACCCGAGAGCGTCGCGGCGGCGATCGCGGCGAAGCAGCTTGGCCGGCCGGTCAAGGCGGTGATGTCGCGGCCGCAGGTGTTCGAGGCGACCGTGCGGCGGTCGAATACCGAGCAGCGCGTGCGGCTCGCGGCCGACGCCGACGGCAAGCTGCTGGCGATCGGTCACGAGACGCTGACCTCGAACCAGCCGACCGAGGATTATTTCGAGCCGGCGGGTATCGGCACGCACCTGCTGTACGGCGGCGAGAACCGCCTGATCACGCATGAGGTGGTCGATGTGAACTTCGTGCTGTCGGGCTCGATGCGGGCGCCGGGCGAGGCGGTCGGGATGCTTGCGCTGGAAGGCGCGATGGACGAGCTCGCCGAGAAGCTCCAGATGGATCCGATCGAGCTGCGCAAGCGCAATGATCCGAAGATCGACCCCGAGAAGGACGTGCCCTATTCGTCGCGCAACCTGACGCGTGCGCTCGATGAGGGTGCGAAGAAGTTCGGATGGGACAAGCGCCAGAAGGCCGGGTCGCGCCGCGAGGGCGAGTGGCTGGTGGGCATGGGCGTCGCCTCCGCGGTGCGCGGCAACATGATGATGGAATCGTCCGCCAAGGTCGAGATCCACCCGGACGGCTCGGCGACGGTGTCGTCGGCGATGACCGATATCGGCACCGGCAGCTACACGATCCTGGCGCAGATCGCGTCCGAGATCCTCGGCATTCCGGTCGAGAACATCACGATGTCGCTGGGCGACACCAACGATCCACCGGCGGCTGGTTCGGGCGGGTCGTGGGGCGCGGCGTCTTCGGGTACTGCCGTGTATCTGGCTTGCGAGATGCTGCGCGGGAAGTTGGCCAAGGCAGCGGGCGTCGAGGAGGACGGCCTGACGCTGAAGGACGGCAACGCGATCGGCGACAACCGCTCGACGCCGATCGGCGAGCTCGTCGGCAAGGGTCTCGAGGCTACCGGGCACATCAAGCCGGGCAAGCAGGAGAAGGAGACGTCGCAGGCCGGGTTCGGCGCGCATTTCGCGGAGGTCGCGGTCAACGTGATCACCGGCGAGACGCGGGTGCGGCGGATGCTCGGGTCGTTCGCGGCGGGGCGTGTGCTCAACGCGAAGACCGCGCGGTCGCAGTGCCTTGGCGGGATGACGTTCGGAATCGGCACCGCGCTGACCGAGGACCTCGTCCATGATACGCGGACCGGCAAGCTGGTGAACCACGACCTCGGCGAATATCACGTGCCGGCCAATGCGGACGTGCCGCAGATGGACGTCCACTTCGTCGACGAGCGCGACATCCATGCAAACCCGATCCACGCGAAGGGCATCGGTGAGCTGGGGATTTCGGGCGCGGGTGCTGCGGTGGCGAACGCTGTGTATAATGCGACGGGAATCCGGGTGCGCGAGTTCCCGATCACGCTCGACAAGTTGCTGGATCAGTTGCCGGCTGTTTGAGGCGGAGCTGAGTCAGGCTCACCTCGTGTAACAGTTACCCCCCCGGCGGAGGCCGGGGCCCAATTGGGAAGGCTTTGATAACGGAGGACTGTCCGCCGTTACTCTCGTTCCCCAATTGGGCCCCGGCCTTCGCCGGGGGGGGTGTTTTGGGTACGGGCCGTGACCTCGTCAAACGTCCCCGCCCTACCCATATCCTCCCCTCCACCCGAGGACCGACGAATGAACGAACACGTGATGAATGCGGCGTTTCGGCCGGGTGGTCTCGACCGCGCCAAGCAGGGCGTTCTCGGGCTCGGGCTCGACCGGATCGAGGGGCCGGCCAAGGTCACTGGCGTGGCGGACTATGCGTATGAGGGTACGCCCGATGGTATCGCCTACGCCGCGATCGTTGGGACGCCGATTGGTAGCGGGCGTATCGTTGGTATCGACGTTTCTGCTGCCGAGGCTTTGCCGGGCGTTATCGCCGTGATTCACAACGATCCGCGCATGCCGGCCGGCGAGTCCAACTCGCGCGCGATGCCGAAGTTCGATACCGACGTCATCCTTCACCTTGGCCAGCCGGTCGCGATCGTCGTCGCGGAGGACCAGGCGATCGCGCGCGATGCCGCGGCGCTGGTCGTGGTTCGCACCGAGGCGGGCGAGGATCGGTTCGACGTCGAGGCGCAGCCGATCGATACTAACCCCAAGATCGGCTTCCTCGCGCCAATCGACAATGGCGATCTCGACGCGGTGATGGCGGATGCGGCTGTCACGTTCGACCGGACCTACACGACGCCCGTGCATTTCCCCGCCGCGCTGGAGCCTCATGCGACTACCGCGTGGTGGGAGGGTGGCAAGCTCACCGTGCGCACCAGCAACCAGGTGATCGGCGGCGCGCGGAAGACGATCGCCAAGGCGCTCAAGATCGATGCGGACAAGGTGCGCGTACTGGCGCCGTATGTCGGCGGCGGGTTCGGGGGGAAGACCGGCGTCGGTCCCGAGGCTATCCTTTCGGCGATCGCGGCGGAGGTCGTCGGGCGTCCAGTGAAGGTCGCGCTGCCTCGCCGCCAGACCGCTTATATGGTGCATCACCGCTCGCACACGACTCAGCGGATTCGGATCGCCGCCGACGAGCACGGCGTGATCCTCGGCATGGGGCATGAGAGCGTCGTCGCGCAGAATGACGATGGCGAGTTTCTCGAGCCGGTGCCTTTCGGGACTCTGCCGCTGTACCGGGGCGACGCGCGGCGGTTCAAGACCGACCTTGTGCGCGTGGATTTGCCCGCAAGCGGCGCGGTGCGGGCGCCGGGCGAGGCGGTCGGGACGTTCGGGGTCGAGTGCGCGATGGACGAACTGGCCGAGCAGCTCGGGATCGATCCGATCGAGCTGCGGCGGCGCAACGAGCCCGAGACCGATCCGGTGAGCGGCAAGCCGTTTTCCACGCGGCGGATGCTCGATTGCTATACGCAAGGCGCCGAGCGGTTCGGCTGGCCTGCGAGCGTGCCGGCGCCGGGGTCGGTGCGCGACGGCGAGTGGCTGGTCGGGATCGGCATGGCGGCGAGCCTGCGCGGCAACTTCACCGTCGAGGCGCAGGCGCGCGTGCGGCTGGAAGCGGATGGCCGCGCGACGGTCGAGTGCGACATGACCGATATCGGCACGGGGACGTACACCATCCTCGCGCAGACTGCGGGCGAGATGCTCGGGCTGCCAGTGGCCGAGGTGAATGTGCGGTTGGGTGATACCGACTTCCCGCCGAGCGCGGGGTCGGGCGGATCGTTTGGCGCTGGCAGCGCGTGTTCGGCGGTCGTGCTGGCGTGCGAGGAAATCCTTGGCGAACTGGCGTTGCGGATGAACGCTGCGCCGGAGGATCTGAGCCTGCACGATGGGTGCGTGAGCGCTGGCGGGCGATCGGTGAAGCTCGCCGATCTCGTGCGCGGCGAGGCGATCGTGGCGATGGGCAAGACCGGGCCGGGTGCCGAAAGCAAGCGCACCAGCCAGGCGAGTCACGGCGCGCATTTCGTCGAGGTCGCGGTGAACGCGGTGACGGGTGAGACGCGCGTGCGGCGGATGCTTGGGGTGTTCGACGTTGGGCGTGTGCTCAATCGCAAGACCGCGACGAGCCAGATCACCGGCGGGATGGCGTGGGGGATCGCCTATGCGCTCAGCGAAGAGGGCATCGTCGATACGCGCACCGGGGCGTTCGTGAACCCCGATTTCGGCGAGTATCATGTCGCGGTGAATGCCGACATTCCTCAGCTTGAGGTGCATTTCATCGAAGAGATCGACGACTCCGCGAACCCGGTGGGGGCGAAGGGCGTTGGCGAGCTTGGGATTTCCGGCGCGGGGGCCGCGGTGTCGAATGCCATCTACAACGCGACGGGGGTGAGGGTTCGGGACTTTCCGGTGACGCTCGACAAGCTGCTCGAAGGGTTGCCCGCCGTCTGATCCTCCCCGGCACGTGGAGGGGGACCGCGCCTCTTGGCGTGGTGGAGGGGGTTTCCCCAAAGCGTAACGTTTGCGGCTGGCCCCCTCCACCAGCTGCGCTGGTCCCCCTCCCCGCGTACGGGGAGGATTAGAAAGAGAACGAGACATGGCCGAAAACGATAGCGTGCTCGCTGCTGCGAAGACCTGGAAGGGCGAGAGGATGGCGATCGCCACGGTCGTCTCGACCTGGGGATCCGCGCCTCGGCCCAAGGGGAGCCACATGCTCGTCCATGCCGATGGGCGGTTCGAGGGATCGGTGTCCGGGGGCTGCGTGGAGAGCGACATCCTCGCCACCGCCGCCGAGGTGATCGCGGGTGCGCCGTTCCAGGTGCGCAACTACGGCGTGGCGGATGCGGCGGCGTGGGAAGTGGGCCTGCCGTGCGGCGGCGAGATCGCGGTGATGGTGCAGCCGGTGTCGGCCGAGGGGTTCGATCCCGAGCTGTTCGACCGGATCGCCGATGCGCGCGATCACGGCGATGCGCTGACCGTGACGACCGATCTCAAGACCGGTCATAGCGACGCGCGGCCGCTGGAGACGGGCGAGGTGTTCGTCAATCGCTACGATCCGCCGCGCCGCCTGCTGATCGTCGGCGCGGTGCAGATCGCGCAGGCCTTGGCGGGGCTCGCGCGCGAACTCGGGATCGAGACCGTCGTGATCGATCCCCGCGCGCGCTTTCTGACCGAGGAGCGGTTTCCGGGCGTGACGCTCGACGACCGCTGGCCGGACGAGGCGATTGCCGCGCTCCGCCCCGGCCCCTCGACCGCAGTCGTGACGCTGAGCCACGACATCAAGATCGACGATCCCGCGCTGATCGCCGCGCTCGCGACCGATGCCGCCTATGTCGGGGCGCTCGGCAGCCGCAAGAGCCACGCGGCGCGGCGGGAGCGTCTTGCCGCGGCAGGCGTTACGCCCAAGAATATCGACAGGATCGATGCGCCGGTCGGACTGGACATCGGCGCGATCGGGCCATCGGAGATTGCGCTGTCGGTCGCGGCGGCGATGATAGGAGCGTTCAATGATCGCCGCTGAAGACGTCTTCCTCATCCTGCTCGCCGCGGGCCGCTCGGAACGGTTCGGCATTCCCAACAAGCTCGAGGTGCCGTTCCTCAACAAGCCTCTCGGGATGCACGTCGTCACCGCGTTCGAGAACATTCCGTTTAAGCGTCGGCTTGTGGTCACCGATGGCTGCAAGCTCGACTTCGTCCGCCATCATTTTGAAGTGGTGCATAACGACGATCCGTCGTCGGGCATGTCGCAGTCGGTGAAGCTCGGCGTGCAGTGCGCCAAGGACGAGGGCGCGGAGGCGGTGCTGATCGCGCTCGCCGATATGCCGCGCGTGACCGCGGCGCACATCTACCGGATGCTCGATGCCGCGGACAGCGCCGATGCCGTCGTCGCGTCCAGCGATGGCGAGAAGCCGAGCCCCCCTGCCCTGTTCGGGCGCGACCGGTTCGATTTCCTGCTGACGCTGGACGGCGATGCGGGTGCGCGAGATCTGGTGAAGGCGGGGCGGCACGTCGTCACCGCACCAGCCGAGCTGATCGATATCGATACGCCCGAGGATCTGGACCGGCTGCAGGCGCTGGTCCACGATCCCAAGTCGGCGATCACTCGTGCCTTAACGCGTCGATAGGGTTCATCGCGGCGGCGCGGCGCGCGGGGAAATAGCCGAAGACGACGCCGATCACCGCCGAGATGACGAAGGCGAAGATGTTGATTTCGGGTACGAAGATCCACTGAACCTTGATCAATGGTGCGATGATCGCGATCGCCAGTTGCGCGATGACGAGGCCGATCACGCCGCCGAGGCACGACAACGCGATCGCCTCGACCAGGAACTGCAACAGCACCTCGCGCGCGACCGCGCCGATCGCGAGACGGATGCCGATCTCGCGTGTGCGCTCGGTCACCGACACCAGCATGATGTTCATGATGCCGATCCCGCCGACCACCAGGCTGATCCC
>JAZKCH010000063.1:0-26609 GCA_040388215.1 Pseudomonadota bacterium
CGATTGACCAGCGCGCGCGCGGCGGGGATAAGCACGCCATGAGCGACTACGTGCCGACCGATCGCCCACGGGCACGCGGACCCAAAATGGGTGTGATCCTTGCCCTTGTCGGCCTCGCGTTCGTCGCCGGGCTCGCCCTGATGGCGTATGCGGCCAAGACTGTCCCGTGGTTCGGCTTCACCCATTCCACCGCTGCCGCCACGACCGCGCAACAAAAGCTGTCGTCGTCCGCCACCGGGTATATCCCGTCGCAGCCGCTCGGCCCCGATGGTCAGCCGCAGGCCGCCGCGCCGGTCGATACCGCGGTACTGGCGACCCGCGAAGCGACGCTTGCGGCGCAATTGACCGCGCTCGAGGCGCGTACCGCAGCGATCACGACCGATGCCAGTGCCGCGGGCGGACAGGCGACGCGCGCGGAAGGGCTGATGGTCGCGTTCGCCGCACGCCGTGCACTCGATCGCGGGGTCGGGCTCGGTTATCTCGAGGAGCAGCTTCGAATGCGCTTCGGCCAGGCGCAGCCGCGGGCGACGATGCTGCTGATCCAGGCCGCGCGCCAGCCGGTGACGCTGGAGGATCTGCGCCAGGGCCTCGACACGATCGCGCCCGACATCACGACCTCGACCGGGGAGGGCTGGCTCGACACGATCCAGCACCAGATCGACTCGCTGGTGGTGCTGCGCAAGGCCGGGACGCCCTCGCCGATGCCCGCCGACCGCCTCGCGCGCGTACGCCGGCTGCTCGAAGCGGGTCAGGTCGAGGCGGCACGGGCCGAGGTCGCGCGGTTGCCGGGTGCGGCGCAGGCCGGCAACTGGATGGACGCCGCCCGCCGCTACGTCACTGCGCGCCAAGCCCTCGACGTGATCGAGAACACCGCGCTGATCGGCCAGGCGGGCCAGCCTCAGCCGGCCCCGGTGGTGATCCCGGCACCGGTCATCGTGACGCCCGCGCCGGATGAAGGCGCAACCGGGGTATAGCATGCCCATCTTTTCGGTTTTGTAGGCATCGCAGTTGATGCTCGTTCAGCGGACCGACGCGGGATCGTCGTTCGGTTCGATATTGGTCCATGCTGCTCCCGTGACGACAACGGACTAGCGCACGATAAACCCGCCGCGCCCGACCTGCGTCCATGTACATGCTCACGCCTCGTAGTCCCAAGGACCGGAAACACCGGCATTGCGCCATATCCAGCGCGCTATATTGGCGATGATTGTGCAGGTAATAGGAGAGATGCGCCTCGGCCTTGCCGCATTGTGCAAACAACAGATTAGTGTACGCTTGCTGGGACTAATCCAACCGGACCGTGCAGCACCCGTATGGTAGAGTTGCTGCTGTCACTATCAGCGAAACCGGACGACAACGCGCTTACGTCTCCAGGGAGGACTTCATGCCGTGTCTTACCGCTACGCACTGCTCGCCATCGTCGCGCTGTATTTGAGTGTAACGCCGGCCGAACTCTCTGCAGAACCAAAAGGTCGGGTTACCGGCGTCGGCGGCATCTTCATCAAGAGCGATGATCCGAAAACGCTGATGACATGGTACCGGGATGTTCTGGGCGTCGCGATCGAGGCTTGGGGCGGCGCAATGCTATCCTATGATGCGCCTGGGCATCCGCGCGTTCTCACGCTGAACGCGTTCGATCGTTCGAGCGATTACATGGCACCGTCCAAGCGCGACTTCATGCTCAACTTTGCGGTCGACGATCTTTCCGCCATTCTCGCGCGGCTGCACGCCAAAGGTATCGCCGTGATCAAGCGCGACGATAGCGACCCGAGCGGCCGCTTCGCGTGGATACTCGATCCCGACGGGACCAAGATCGAGCTTTGGGAGCCGAAAGCGGCGCCTGCCAAATGACCGACCGCGTCGCGCTTCGCTTCCCGGTGCAACAAGCAGAGCTATAGGGCGTAGCCGGCGACAGATGGTCGGGGCGGCGCGTTCAAGATGCAACGCGCTCGATCAGTGCCATCGCAGCGTGGGGCGCGCGGAGCTTGGCACCGTTGATGAAGAAGACGAACGTCTCGCGGGGTGTCTTTGCCGGGGCGGTGTCCTCGACATAGGGCAGGTCTTCGGGTCGGCCACCCGCTGCCCAGGTCTTTGCCCTGGCGGCCCAGTCGTCGAGCACGGTCGGGGCATAGCCGGCGACGAAGCGCTCCTCGGCGTCCTCCAGCCGGGCATAGACGAAATGGCCGGTGACGTCGGCGATCGCGGGGTATTCGGCGGACTGCGCGAACACGATCGCGACGCCCGCCGCGCGGCACATCGCGACGAACTCGGGCACCGCGAAACTCTCGTGCCGGACCTGGATCGCATGGCGTAGCGCAAGGCCGTCCTGCTTGGCGGGCAGCAGCTTCAGGAACGCGGCGAAATCGTCCGGATCGAACTTCTTGGTGGCCATGAACTGCCACAGGATCGGCCCAAGCCGGTCACCGAGCTCGACGATCCCCTGCCCCGTGAACTTGGCGATCGACTCGCCCGCCTCCGCCAGCACCTTGCGGTTGGTGCAGTAGCGCGAGGCCTTGAGCGCGAAGACGAAGCCGTCGGGTACCGCCTTGGCCCAGGACGCGAAGGTCGCGGGCTTCTGGCTGCCGTAATAGGTGCCGTTGATCTCGATCGCGGTGACGCGTTCGGCGGCATAGTCGAGTTCGCGCTTCTGCGGCCATTTATCGGGATAGAAGGTCCCGCGCCACGGCTCGTAGGTCCAGCCGCCAATACCGATTCTGATGCTCATGCCGAGCAGTGTAGCGCCGTCGGGACCGGGTTGGCGATGGCGGATGCGGGCTCAGCCGAGCATCATGCGGTTTCGCCGAACGATGCGAGCGTCGCGCGGGCGCCGGTGCGGTCGAGCCGGTCGAGATGTGCGATCAGCACGCTGCGCAGGTCGGGATCCGGCCGGAAGGCGAGCAGCCCGAGCAACGCGTCGACGCGCTCGGTCGACGTCGTTGCGCCGGCGATCGCTGCGCCGAGCCGATCGGCGATGGGATCGTCGATCGCGAAGGTCTCGCCCGTATCGGTTACCCCCGATTGCCAGCGCATCCAGGCCGCGATCGCGAGAGCGAGCGCATTGACCGGCTGCCGCTTCGCGCGACGGTCGGCGATCGGGGCGAGCAGGCGCTGAGGGAGTTTCTGCGAGCCGTCCATCGCGATCTGGCGGGTGCGATGCTGGAGCGCGGGGTTGGCGAAGCGCGCCATCAACGCGGCCCGGTATTGCGCGATGTCGAGCGCGGCGGGGGGATCGAGCGTCGTGATGCTTTCGTCCCACAGCGCCTCGACGAACGCGCGCGCCTCGGGCTGCGCGACGACCTCGTGGACGAAGTCCAGCCCGGCCAGCCCGCCGAGATAGGCGATCGCCGAATGTGCGCCGTTAAGCAGCCGCAGCTTGGCGTCCTCCCACGGCGCCACCGCGTCGGTCAGTTGCACGCCGAACGCCGCCAGATCGGGGCGTTCGCCGGCGAAGCGATCCTCGATCACCCACTGGGCGAACGGCTCCGCCTTCACCATCGCGTGATCCTCGACCCCCAGCGTGTTCGCCAGCGCGGCGATATCGGCGGGCGTGGTCGCGGGCACGATCCGGTCGACCATCGTCTGCGGGAACGTCACGGTCGCGGCGATCCAGTCGTGCAGGTCCGCATCGTGCGCCGCCGCCATCGCCAGCACCGCGTCGCGCAACAGCGTGCCGTTGTGCGGCAGATTGTCGCACGAGAGGATCGTCAGCGGGGCGGTGCCCGCGGCATGGCGCGCCGCGAGCGCGGCGACGAGGAACCCGGGCGCGGTTCGCGGCGCGTCGAGCGAGGCAAGATCGTGTGCGACGTCGGCATCGCCGGCCTGCAACTTGCCGGTGGCGCGATCGAGTTTGTAGCCCTTCTCGGTGATCGTCAGCGTGACGATATGCGTCTCGGCCGACGCGAGCGCGGCAACCACCGCCGCTGGATCCTCGGGCGCGACCAGGATGTCCATGATCGCGCCGACGACCTGCAACCGCTCGCCCTCGCCATCACGGACGACAAGCGTGTAGAGACCGTCCTGCGGTGCCAACTGGTCGCGGACGCCCGCGGATCGCAGCGAGACGCCGGTGATGCCCCAGCGCAGATCGCCCGCCGCCAGCGCCTGTTCGAACACCGCCGCCTGATGCGCGCGGTGGAATGCGCCGATGCCGAGATGCACCACGCCGCGCTTGACGCGCGACCGGTCGTAGGTTGGCCGCGCGACGGCGGCGGGCAAGCGGTCGAGCGTGGCGGTCGACAGCCTCACAGCCGGTACGCCTGCTTGACCAGATCATAGGCGAGCGCGCGGGCGACCTCATGCGCTTCGTCCTCTTCGAGCCGGTGTTCGGCCACGAGTTTGGCGAGGAACGCGCAGTCCATCCGGCGCGCAACGTCGTGGCGCGCGGGAATCGAGAGGAAGGCGCGCGTATCGTCGTTGAAGCCGACCGTGTTGTAGAAGCCCGCCGTCTCGGTCGCGCGCTCGCGGAAGCGGCGCATGCCCTCCGGGCTGTCGTGGAACCACCAGGGCGGGCCGAGCCGCAGCGACGGATAATGGCCGGCGAGCGGGGCGAGTTCGCGGGAGTAGGTGTCCTCGTCTAGGGTGAAGAGGATCAGGGTCAGGCGGGGATCGTTGCCGAACCGGTCGAGCAGCGGTTTCAGCGCGCGGACGAATTCGCCGGGCAGCGGGATGTCGCCGCCCTTGTCGCGACCGAAGCGGGCGAGCACCGAGGCGTTGTGGCTACGCGATACGGCAGGGTGCAATTGCATCACCATGCCGTCCTCCACCGACATGGCCGCCATCTCGGTCAGCATCTGCGCGCGAAAGAGTTCCGCGTCGGCGGCGGTCGGTTGGGCCATGACACGGGCGTAAAGTGCTTCCGCTTCGCCGGGCGTCAGGTCCGCAGTCGCGGCCGAGGAGTGGCCGTGATCGGTCGAGGTGGCACCGGCATCGCGGAAGCGCGCTCGGTGAAAGCGATGCGCGGCGAGATAGCCGGCATAGCTGCCGACATCTTCGTTCGCGGTTTCGCCGAAGCGGCGGACGTTGGCGGCGAAGCCCGGCGTTTCCGGATCGACGACCGGATCGGGGCGATAGGCGGTGACGACGCGGCCGTTCCAGTCGCTCGCGCGGATCGCGGCATGGTGTTCGAGCGGGTCGAGCGGGCTCTCCGTAGTCGCGATCAGTTCGATACCGAACCGGTCGAACAGTGCGCGCGGGCGGAAGGCTGGCGTCTTCAGCGCGGCGTCGATCGTGTCGTAATACAGGTCCGCGGTCGCGGGTTCGAGGCGGACGTCGATCCCGAACGCCTCTGCGAACACCCAGTCGAGCCACACCCGCGACGGCGTGCCGCGAAACAGAGGGTAGTTGTCCGCGAAGATGCGCCAGATTTTCCGCGGGTCGGTTTCCGTCATGCTGCCGTCGACCGTCGACACGCCGAGCGCGTCGAGCGGCACGCCCTGGCTGTACAGCATCCGGAACACGTAGTGATCGGGGACGATCAGCAGCGAGGCTGGATCGCTGAACGCCTCGTTCCGCGCGAACCATGCCGGATCGGTATGGCCGTGCGGGCTGACGATCGGCAGGTCCTTCACGCCCGCATGCAGCGCGCGGGCGATGTCGCGGGTGCGGCCGTCGCTGGGGAACAGGCGATCGGGGTGGAGGCGTAGCGGATGGGTCATGCGAGGCGTTCCGGATCGACGGGGGTATAGTGCGGGACGAGCAGGTGGATAACCAGCAATGCGACGAAATAGGCGCACCCGGCGACCACGAAGATCGGACCATAGCTGCCGACGCCGGCGAGGATAGTGCCCGCGAACTTGGCCATCAGCATGCCGCCAAATGCGCCCGCGAGCCCGCCGAGACCGATCACCGATCCGCCCATGCCGCGGGGGAACAGATCGCCGGGGATCGCATAGACGTTCGCGGAGAAGCCCTGGTGGCACGCGCACGCCAGCCCGATCGCTGCGACCGCCCACCATAGTCCGGGTGCCTGCGCGGCGAAGATGATTGGCAGCGCGAACAGTGCGCAGGCGAACAACGCCGTTTTCCGTGCGCGGTTCGGGGTCGCCCCCTTCGCCAGCAGCCGCGACGAGAACCAGCCGCCTGCGACCGATCCGACATCGGCCAGCACGTACACAGCGACCAGCGGCGGGCCGAAATCGAGCATCTTCACGCCGTATTGCCGATTGAAGAAATCGGGCAGCCAGAACAGGAAGGTCCACCACACCGGATCGATCAGGAACCGACCGAGCATGTATGCCCAGGTCTGTCGCAACCGCAGCAGCGTACGCCAGCGAACCGGCTTGGCGGCGGGTACGGGATCGGCCTCGATCCAGGCCAGTTCCTCAGGCGTGACGCGCGGGTGCTTGCGTGGCGATCGGTAGAAAGCGAGCCAGGCGACCAGCCAGAGCACGGTCAGCGCGCCGGTCGCGATGAACGCCATCCGCCAGCCGAACGTCACCGCGATCACCGGCACGATCAACGGGGTGAGGATCGCCCCGACGTTCGAGCCCGCGTTGAAGATACCGATCGCCAGCGCACGCTCGCGTTGCGGAAACCATTCGTTGGCCGCGGCGAGTGCGGCGGGGAACGCCCCAGCCTCGCCGATCGCGAGCGGGATACGCGCGAAGATCATCATGCCGGCGCTGGTGAACAGTGCGTGCGCCACGTGACCGATGGTCCACAGCGTCACCGCGACCGCATAGCCGATCTTGGCGCCGACCCGGTCGACGAACCGCCCGAACAGGACATAGGCGATGCCGTATGCGGCCTGGAATGCGATCGCGAGATCGGCATAACCCTGCTCGCTCCAGTTATAGCGCGCCTGCAATTCGGGCTTGAGCACCGGCAGCACGAGCCGGTCGATATAGCTGAGCGCGACGGCGGCGAACAAAAGCGCGCAGACGATCCACCGCACTTTCCCGCGCGGTTTCTCGGCTGCGGGGGTGGCGATGGCGTTCACCAGTTGCACAGCGTGCCATCCTCGAGACGCGCGACCGGGAGATAGGCGCGCTTATAGTCGTAGGTCGCGGCGAGATCCTCGTCGATGTCGACGCCGAGTCCCGGCGCCTCGCCCGGATGCATCATGCCGTCGTCGAAGCTGTACGCGTGCGGGAAGACCGCATCGGTCTCGTCGGTGTGGGGCATATGCTCCTGCACGCCGAAATTGGGCACGGACAGCCCGAAATGCAGCGCCGCCGCCATCGCCACCGGGGACAGGTCGGTCGCGCCGTGACACCCGGTCCGCACCTGGTACAGGTCCGCGAGCGACGCGATCCGGCGCAGGTGCGTGATGCCGCCGGCATGCACGACGGTCGCGCGGATATAGTCGATCAGCTGGTTCTGGATCAGGTCCTTCGCGTCCCAGATCGAATTGAACACCTCACCCACCGCGATCGGCGTCGTGGTATGGTGGCGGATCAGCTTGAACGCCTCCTGGTTTTCGGCGGGCGTCGGGTCCTCGAGCCAGAACAGATTATACGGCTCGAGCGCCTTGCCGAGCCGCCCCGCCTCGATCGGGGTCAGCCGGTGGTGGATGTCGTGGAGCAGATGCACGTCCCAGCCCATCGCCTCGCGCGCGGCCTTGAACAGTTCGGGGACGACGCGGAGGTATTTCTCGGTCGACCACACGCTCTCGCTCGGCAGGTCGGCGTCGGCGGGTTCGTAGCGCGCGCCGTGCTTGGCGACGCCGTAGGTCGAGGCGAGCCCCGGCACGCCGCATTGCAGCCGGATCGCCTTGTATCCCTTGGCCTGCTCGGCCTTGGCGACCGCGATCGTGTCCTCGATCGTCGTGCCGTTGGCGTGCGCGTAGACCATGCACGCATCGCGCGCCGCGCCGCCGAGCAGCTGGTATACTGGCATGCCGGCGAGCTTGCCCTTGATATCCCAGAGCGCTGTGTCGACCGCAGCGATCGCCGCCATCGTCACCGGGCCGCGCCGCCAATACGCGCCCTTGTAGAGATACTGCCAGACGTCCTCGATCCGGTGCGCGTCGCGGCCGATCAGGCACGGCACGACGTGATCGGTCAGGTAGCTGGCGACGCTCAACTCGCGGCCATTGAGCGTGGCGTCGCCGAGCCCGGTGGTACCGTCGTCGCATTCGATCTTCAGCGTGACGAAATTACGCCCCGGACAGGTAACGATGACTCGGGCGGAAACGATCTTGGGCATCGCGGATCCTTCAGGCGATTTCGAGGATGGCGGATTTGAGCTGTGCCGAACTCGGGCCGGCCATGATCGTGAACAGGCCGGGCTCGACGACCTCGCGCATGTCGACGTCCCACAACGCGAACGCGTCGGGGCCGAGCGTGAAGCGCAACGTCCGTCGCTCGCCGGGTGCCAGCGTCACGCGTTCGAACCCCTTCAACTCCATCACCGGCCGCGCGACCGACGATACCTGGTCGCGGACGTAGACCTGGACGACCTCGTCACCGGCGCGCTGGCCGATATTGGCGACGTCGACCTCGACCCCGACGCTGCCGGCGATGCCGATCTTCGCCGCCGACAGCCGGGGTGCGCTGATGTCGAAGCGGGTGTAGCTGAGGCCGTGGCCGAACGGGAACAGCGGCGCGGTCTCCGCGAACAGATAGCCGCGCTGCGTCGATGGCTTGCGGTTGTAATAGAACGGCACCTGCCCGACTTCGCGGACCACGGTCACGGGCAGCTTGGCGCCCGGATTGATCCGCCCGAACAGCGCCTCGGCCATCGCGGTGCCACCCTCCTGCCCCGGATACCAGCATTCCAGCACCGCGTTCGCCTTCGCGATCACGGTGGGCCAGCTCGGCGGACGGCCGTTGATCGCCGCGATCACGATAGGCTTGCCCAGCGCATGCAGCGCGTCGAACAGCGCGTTCTGTTCGCCCAGCAGGTCCAGCGTGGTGCGATCACCGAGGTGGTTCGCCGAGAATCCCTCGCGGCTGGTCTGCTCGGTATCGCCGATCGCCAGGATGATCGTGTCTGCACCGCGCGCGACCTCGACCGCCTCGGCGATCAACGCGCGGTTCTTGGCGGGATCCGCGAGCAGCACCTCGTCCTGCGACCGCTCCTCGCTCTGCGTGATGAACACGCCCTGCGCGTGGACGATCGTCGCCGCGCCGCCGACCAGTGCACGCACGCCGTCGAGCAGCGACACCGTCTGGCGCGGCGGCGCGGAATAGCCGCCGAGCCGCGCGATCGCCGCATTCGGGCCGATCACCGCGATCTTGCCCTTGGGCGCGAGCGGCAGCGTGCCATCGTTGGTCAGCAGGCACATCGATTGCCGCGCGGCCTCCAGTGCGACGCCCCGCGCTTCGGCATTGCCGGTCAGGCGAGCGGCGGCGCGAGCATCGACCGCCGAGTCCTCGAACAGTCCGGCGCGAAACTTCAACGCGAGCATCCGCGCGCACGCCGCGTCGACCTGCGCGATCGGCACCGTCCCCGCCCGCACCTGCGCGGGCAATGTCCGGAACGCCATCCCGTCCGGCAGCGCGCTGTCGACGCCCGCCGCCAGCGCCAGCCGCGCCGCGCCGTTCAGGTCGCGCGCGATGTGGTGGATCGTGTCGAGTTCCTCGATCGCGCCGTAATCGCTGACGATCGCGCCCGAAAAGCCCCATTCGCCGCGCAGCACGTCGCCGAGCAACCAGTGGTTCGCATGGCTCGGCACGCCGTCGATCTCGTTATACGACGGCATCACAGCGCCGATCCCGGTGCGCGTCACGACCGCGCGGAATGGCGGGAAGAAACTCTCGCGCAGCTCGCGCTCGCCGATCGGTGCCGGGCCGATATTGTTGCCCGCCTGGGGCTGGCCGTGGCCGGTCATGTGCTTCAGCGTCGCGAAGACCTTGCCCGGCGCCAGCGTCGTGCTGTCGCCCTGAAGGCCCTCGACCGCGGCTACCCCCATCTCGCCGCACAGATAGGGATCCTCACCGAACGTCTCCTCGATCCGGCCCCAGCGCGGATCGCGCGCGATATCGACGACCGGCGACAGCGAGAGGTGGCTGCCGTGCGCGCGCACCTCGCGACCGATGATCGCCTGTCCGCGTCGCATCAGGTCGCGGTCGAAGCTGCCGGCCATGCCGATCGCCTGCGGGAACATCGTCGCGTCGGGCGCCATGTAGCCGTGCAGCGATTCCTCGTGGAAGATCACGGGGATGCCAAGCCGCGTACCGCGCGCCCAGCGCTGGACCGCGTTGACGAATGCGATCGTCGACGCCGAGCCACGGAACCGTGCACCGGTGCCGCCTGCCACCGCCGCCACCGATGGCCCGCCGCGCAGATCCGACGGGCGCGTCACCTGCCCGAACCCGGCCGGATACGCCGCGGTGGCCCGCGCAGGATCGAACGTCAGACCACCGGCGGTCATCACCTCCGCCTTGGTCGCCCATAGTGAAATGGTCTGGCCAACTTTTTCCTCGAGCGTCATCCGCGCCATCAGATCGCGGACCCGAAGGTCGACCGGTGCACGGGCATCACGGTAGATCGGGGTCGCCGCAGCCGCCTGCGCGACACCGGGAACAAGCCCCGCGATGGAGACCGAGCCGAGCAACCCGAAAAGGTCGCGGCGGGTCGGCATCATGGCTGGCATCGTGGGCGGTACGATCCCAACTGTCTCCGTATCGGCCACGATCATCTCCTAATATGAAACGCGGCATTGCTGTCGAAGCCGTCGTCGTGATAGCGATAACATGGCTGATCATCCGCGATCCTGTCAATGTGGCGCGGAACGGCGGGAGAGGATTATGACGCAATTCGGCCGATCGATCGGTAAGCTCGTGCTGCTGTTCGGCGCGGTAATTGGTTTGACCGGACCGGCGCAGGCCGAAGACGGCTACGACCTCTGGCTACGCTATCACGCCTCGGCGACAGGCGCGCGCGCTGCCCCGACGATCGAAGCGCGCGGCGACACGCCGACGCTTCGCGTGGCGGCGGAGGAATTGCGGCGCGGCGCGGGCCTGTTCGGGACGAGCACGCCGCCGATCCTGCTGGCCACCGCCAACGATCGCGACGTCGCGGCGCTCCGCTTGCCGCTGGCCGCACTCGGCGACGAAGGATACCGGGTCGGCCTCGTCACGCTCGGTAGCCGCCGCGTCCTGCTCGTCACCGCCAATACCGATCGCGGCGTGCTCTACGGCAGCTTCGCGCTGCTGCGGCACCTGCAGACCGGTGGCAGCCTCGATAGGATCGCCCTGACCTCGAGCCCCCGCGTGAAACTGCGCGTGCTCAACCATTGGGACAATCTGGATGGCGTGGTCGAGCGGGGCTATGCCGGCGCGTCGCTGTGGGACTGGTGGACGCTCCCCGATTTCCGCGATCCGCGCTACACCGATTACGCGCGCGCCAACGCCTCGATCGGGATCAACGGGACCGTCCTGAACAACGTCAACGCGAAGGCCGACAGCCTGACCGCGCCGTATATCGCGAAGGCCGCGGCGCTCGCCGACGTGTTCCGGCCGTACGGGATCAAGGTGTATCTGTCGGCGCGGTTCTCGGCGCCGATCGAACTCGGTGGGCTGAAGACGGCCGATCCGCTCGACCCGCAGGTCGCGGCGTGGTGGAAGGCGAAGACCGACGAGATCTATCGCAGCATCCCCGATTTCGGCGGCTTCCTGGTCAAGGCCAACAGCGAGGGCCAGCCCGGCCCGCGCGATTACCACCGTTCGCACGCTGACGGCGCCAACATGCTCGCCGCCGCGGTCGCACCGCATGGCGGGATCGTGATGTGGCGCGCGTTCGTCTATGCCGAGACCGACCCGGACGACCGCGCGAAACAGGCTTATACCGAGTTCAAGCCGCTCGACGGCACGTTCGCCAAGAACGTCATCGTCCAGGTCAAGAACGGCGCGATCGATTTCCAGCCGCGCGAACCGTTCCACCCGCTGTTCGGGGCGATGCCGAAGACCCCGCTGATGATCGAATTCCAGATCACCAAGGAGTATCTCGGCTTCGCGACGCACCTCGCCTATCTCGGGCCGATGTTCGCCGAGACGCTTGGCAGCAAGACGATGCGGACGCCGGGCGAGACCGTTGCCGATGTCGTCGATGGATCGGTCGAAGGTCATACGCTGACGGGCATGGCCGGTGTCGCGAACATCGGGCGCGACCGCGACTGGGCGGGCTCGACGTTCAATCAGGCGAACTGGTACGCGTTCGGGCGGATGGCGTGGGATCCGACGCTCGGCGCCGCGCCGGTCGCGCGCGAATGGGCGGCGATGACGTTCGCGCCCTCCCCGAAGATCGTCGATCCAGTGGTCGCGATGATGATGGGATCGCGTGAGGCAGTGGTCGATTACATGACGCCGCTCGGCCTCGCGCACGTGATGGCGACGGGGCATCATTACGGTCCGGGTCCGTGGGTCGCCGATCTCAAGCGTCCCGAATGGAACCCGGTCTATTACCACCGCGCCGACAAGGCCGGGATCGGCTTCGATCGGACGAAGACGGGGAGTGACGCGGTCGCGCAATATGCGCCCGAGCTCGCCCGCAAGCTGGCCGATCCTGCGACCACCCCAGAGCGCGAGTTGCTGTGGTTCCACCATGTGCCGTGGACGTATCGGACGACATCGGGGCGCTCGGTCTGGGCGGAGATGATCCATGATTACGATGCGGGCGTGGGTTACGTGACCGGCATGCGTCGGCAATGGGACGGCGTGAAGACCGGGGTCGATGCAGAGCGTTGGGCGAAGACCGCGACGTATCTTGCGATCCAGGAGCGCGAGGCGCGGTGGTGGCGCGATGCGAGCCTGGCGTATTGGATGTCCGTCAATGGCCTGCCGTTGCCGGCAGGCGCTGCGGCACCCGCGCATGACCTGGCATGGTACAAGGCGCAGCGCTTTCCGTACGCGCCCGGCAACCCGCAATAGCACCGCTGACACTGGATAAAAGGACGAGGACGCGATGATGAGACGGTGGCCGTTGGCGCTTGTGTTGGGCGCCCTGATAGTGACGGGCGCAGGCGCGCGGGACACTGCACGCGACACCGCGCCGGCACGCGACACGCGGTGGATCGCGACCTGGGGATCGTCGCAGATGATCGCCGAGGGCGACAATGCGCTCCCCGCCGATCGGGCCGGCGCGATCACGCTGCGGCAGGTCGTGCGCGTGTCGGCGGGCGGTGAGCGCGTGCGCATCCGGCTCTCCAACGCATTCGGAACGCGCCCGCTGGCGATCGGCGGGGCGCGCCTAGCCCGGTCCGTCGCGCCCGGCACGCCGCGGATCGAAGGTGGCGTGCGGCTGACCTTCTCGGGGCATGGCGACGCGGTGATCCCGGCGGGTGCGGAGATCTACAGCGACCCGGTCGCGCTTCGGGTCGCAGCCGGGGCCGATCTTGCCGTCAGCCTGTATCTGCCGGACGCAGCCAGCCCGCAGACCGGGCATCCCGGCTCGCGTGCGACGAGTTTTACCCGGGCGGGCAATGCGGTCGCGGACGCGACGCTGGCGGGCGCGACGCCGACCACCCACTGGTATGCGCTCGCGGATGTCGAGGTCGCAGGGGCGCCGACTGCGGGTACGATCGCTGCGATTGGCGATTCCATCACCGACGGTTACGGCGTGAAGCCCGAACACAATACCCGCTGGCCCGACGTGCTGGCCGAGCGGCTGCGCGCGCGCCCTGCAACGCAGGCGATCGGCGTCGTCAATGCGGGGATCGGCGGCAATCGCGTGCTGCTCGATGGGCTCGGTCCCAATCTGCTCGCGCGCTTCGACCGCGACGTGATCGCGCGCAGCGGCGTGCATTGGGCGATCGTGCTGGAGGGCGTGAACGATCTCGGCGTGCTGAGCCGCGACGCGCCAGCCACGCCAGCGCAGCACGCCGCGCTGGTCACGCAGCTCAAGGCCGGCTTCACGCAACTCGTAGAACGAGCGCATGCGCACGGGATCACGGTGATCGGCGGCACGGTCATGCCGTTCGGGGGCAATAGCTATTACCACCCCGACGCCGCCAACGAGGCCGATCGGCAGGCGATCAACACGTTCATCCGCACATCCGGCATATTCGACGCGGTGATCGATTTCGACCGGTCGATGCGCGATCCGGCGCATCCCGACCGGCTGTCGCCCCGGTATGATTCGGGCGATCACCTCCACCCGTCGGAGGCCGGGTATCGCGTGATGGGCGAGGCCGTGCCCCTCACCCTGTTTCGATAGCGGGGGGTTCTAGATCCCGGTCGCGTACAAGGCGTGGTGCGTGAGGATGAACAAGGTGCGGCGATCGGCCCCACCGATCACGAGTTGCAGCGGGCGTTCGGGAACGTCGATGCGGCGCGCGAGCGTGCCGTCGGGGGCGTAGACGAACACCTGGCCGTTGGCGACGTAGAGGTTGCCCGCGGCATCGCGCGCGCCGCTCTCGCCGCCGCGATCGGCGACGATCTTGAGGTCGGTCAGGCGGCCCTGATCGCCGACGACGCCGCTATAGGTCCGGTTCTCCGAGCCGTTGGTCAGGACGACGCGTTCGCCGGGGACGGCGGCGACGAAGCCATAGCTGTCGAGCGTGTCGGACCAGCGCCAGCCGCGGTGATCGTCCGGTCCCTGGTTCCAGACGCGGAACGCGGGAAGCACCAGCGATCCGTCGGGCGAGACATACTCCTGCGGCTTTGTCTCGCCCATCTTGGTGGTGAAGAAGTCCGCCATCGTCGGATAGGTATAGGTCGCCGGGTCGATCCGGTCGGCGAACTCGCCATTCGCCCAGACGTTGACGGGCAGCAGGGTCGCCGCGCCGCGGTGCGGGCTGGCCGGCGTCGGGACGATGACCGTGACCTCGGCCGGCTTGGTCGGATCGATGCTGTAGACGGTGCCGTCGCGTCCGGCGGAGGACTGGACGAGCAGCTTGCCCGAACGATCGACCGCGAGGTTCACCGCATCGAGCGGCGCATCCGCGACGATCGACAACCCCTCGCCCTTCGACCAACTGTGGATCCGCTGGAATTGCCGATCAATGAAGTAAAGTTTACCCTTCGCATCGACCGAGCCGCCGGCGATCGAATAGAAGCCGTCGGCGAGCTTTTCGACGCCCGGCGACACGGGGATCGCGGGCTGGGTCGCTGCGGTCGCGGGGGCGGGCGGCACGTCGAGCCGGGCGAACTCACGCTCGCGCACTTCCTGCTGGCGGGTCATGTCCTTGATCGCATTCTCGAACGGGAATTTGCTCGCGCGCAGATAGGTGCCGCGGCCTTTCGCGTCGCAGCTCGCAAAGCCGCTTTCGCCGTTCACATGGACGTTGCGGAAGCGGATATCGCCGGAACTGTAGAGCTTTACCGCCGCATCCATCGGCTTGATCGTGCGCGTCACGCGGTAGCCATGGTAGTTCGCGAACAGGATGTTGCGCGAGTTGCGGATCTCCGTCGAGATGGCATCGACGCCGTCGCGCACCTCCTGCTCGGTCTGCGGCGCGAGGAATTCCCAGTTCTCGACGTTATCGAGGACGATCTCGGCGCGGTAATGATGCTCGGCGGAGAGTTCGTAGACGTGGCCGGGAGTCTTGGTGTTCGAGACCTGGAAGCCGGCCGACGCCAAGGTGTTGGGCGACCAGATCGCCGCGAAGGTGCCGCCGCCGCCGTCCGTGACCCAGATGCTCGGGTGCTGCCCATCGAAGCGCGCGCGCGGATCGCCGAAGCCGATCGGGCTGCCCTTGGTCAGCAATGTGCCGCCGCCGCCCTGGATCTTGACGTCGTTGACCATCGACGCTTCGCCGGCCTTCCAGAGAAGCGCGGTCGCGCGCGGGTTGACGCCGCCGGTCCACAGGCCGAGCCCGGAGACGACCGCGTTGCCGCCCTTCGCGCTCTGCAACAGCGCCTTCGGACCGCCGACGCCCATGTATGCGGGCGTCTCGTCGGGCAAATAGAGATGCGTGAGGCTTGGGTGCAGCGCGATCAGGACGCTGTCGGGGCGGAGCGTGATCGTGTCGGTGACTCGGTAGCGACCGACCGGCAGATACAGCACGCGGTGCGTGTCGATCGCGCGCTGCAACGCCGCGGTGTCGTCGGTGGTATCGTCGCCCTTCACGCCGAGATCGTGGACGTTCGCCCAGTCGCGGACCGGGGGCATCGCGCGGATCGCCGGCGTCCGCCGAGCGGGCAGGCGCGCGAGCGGTGCCATCTGGATGTCGGTCGCATACTCGCCGATCGTGCCCAGCCCGGCGAGCTTCAGGCCGTAGGAGAAGTCGCTGACACGGTAGTTTGGCCCCGTCCCCGCCACGGCCTTTCCGCTGTCGCGGAAGCGGACGAAGGTCGGCGTGTTCGACGCGACCGCATTGTCGAAGCCGACCTGCGTGAACACACTGTTTTCGGCCGAGACGATCACGCCCGCCTGCGATACGTTCTCGAACCGGACGTCCTTGCCCCAGAGTGAGTCGGAATAGCCGCGGTCGATCTCGATCCCGACCGGCGTGTCGCGGATCGCGACGTTGACGAGCGTCAGGTCGACCTCATGCTCGCGGATCGCCGCGTCGCGCTGCCCCTGGAACTCGGAGTCGATGAGCGTGAACTGCCACGCGGGCGAGGTCTTTTCGGACATGATGCCGTAGCGACCGCCGAAGAAGCGCAGGTCCTCGAACTCGTTGCCCGCCTGGTAGACGCCGGCGAGGCCTGAGCCGATGTGGAAATCGACGTGGCGGAGATAGCCGTGCTGCGCGACGCGGAAGCGGACCGCGACTGCGCCGGCATTGCCTTCGCCAATCCGGAAATCGACGTTGGAGAGCGCGGAATAGAAGGTGCTGGAGGTCGCGTCGAAGATCGCGGGGTCGAAGGGCACGCTGGTACGCGGCGGCACGGGGGCCTTGCCGACGCGGTACTGGTCCTCGCCGGTGAAGCTGACCATCGCCGCGACGCCCGACGCGTAGCCCGCGCTGTTGTCGCCGAGCACGATCTCTGGCCGGGTCGGGCCGGTGCCGAAGATGCGGACGGCGGAGCGGACGAAGATGGTGCGGCTGATCCGGTAGCGGCCTGAGGGGAGGAACACGATTCCGCCCTGCCCGCCTGCCGCCGCCGCGTCGATCGCCTGCTGGAGCGCGACGCTGTCGTCGGCGCGACCGTCGCCGACGCCCTTGACGGTGATCGCACGCGGATCGTCGGGCTGGGTGCGATAGACCGAGACGGACTTGGTAGGGACGGGTTTTGCGAACGCCGGCGCGGCGATCAGGAGCGCCGTTCCGCAGAGCAGCCATTTCGCAACCATCGTCCGTCTCCCGTTATCGCGACAGCAGCCCTACCGTTCGTGACGGTGCGCTTCATCTGCGACGAAGGTCGTATCTTTTGGGGGCCTTCGATCGTCCCCCGCAAGGAGGAGGATCGAACGGGGGTGTCAGATCGCTAGCGTCTGCGCGACGATCGCGGCTTGCGTGCGGTTGCGGACGTTGAGTTTGCGCATCAGCGCGGTCATGTGGACCTTCACGGTGGCCTCGGCGATGCCGAGGTCGAACGCGATCTGTTTGTTGAGCAGCCCGGAATGGACGCCGCGGAGCACCCTGATCTGGGTCGGCGTCAACGCAACGTGCTGCACTGGTGCCTTTGCCGCCGGGGGATGCCCGATATCGTGGCCGGTCCGTTCCATGGTCATCCTCCCTGAGCGTCAGCCTGTGCCGGGACGGTTCGGTGTCGCGACAGGGTCTGCGCCGTTGATCCAGCGATCCGGCTATACGGATTCGGTTGGACAGGTTTCGAGTATGGGCCACGGATTTGCACGCAATCAAGCCTTTTCTGTTGTCAGACCGAAAAGACCTGTCGTACAGATATCCATAATTACCGGCAGGCGAAGGCGCCGCTGAGCGACGGGAGGGGCCTGATGCCACACGCACCGGACACGCGTGCACGGACTGCACGGGACGCGCGCGCTCTAATGCGGGCGGCGGGCCGATGATGAGCGCCGACATGCGGTTGGTGATCGCCGCGCTGGCCGGCATCGGGCTCGCCGTGGTGATGATCGTCCGCGGCCGGCTCCACCCCTTTATCGGCCTGTTGTGCGGCGCGTTCACCGTCGGGCTGCTCGCCGGCCTGCCGCTGCCCGACGTCGCGAAAGCGGTGCAGAAGGGCGTCGGCGACATCATCGGCGGCACCGGGCTGGTCGTCGCGCTGGGCCTGTCGCTGGGCGCGATGCTGCATCTATCGGGTGCCGCTGCGTCGCTGGCCAAGGCGGCGCTGCGGATGACCGGCGTCCAGGCCGCGCCCTGGGCGACGCTGGGCATCGCGATCGTCGTCGGGCTGCCGCTGTTCTTCGAGACGGGCCTCGTCCTGCTGCTGCCGATCGTCGTCGCGGCTGCCGAGGAGATGACCGGCAAGGACGGCGCGGAACGCGACACCGCCAAGCTGCGGCTGATCATGCCGGCGCTGGCGGGGCTCGGCGTGGTTCATGCGCTGGTGCCGCCGCATCCGGGCCCCTTGCTCGCGGTCGAAGCGCTCGGTGCCAGCCTCGGCAAGACGATGCTCTACGGGATCGCCATCGCCATCCCGACGGCGATCATCTCCGGGCCATTGCTGGCGAAGTTCACGACGCGCGGCGTGCGGCTGGAGGCGCCGGTGCTGCACGATCATGCGCTCGCCATCGCACCGCCGGCGCGGCTGCTTTCGCTGCTGATCGTGCTGCTGCCCGTGCTGATGATCGCGACCGGCGAACTGGGGCAGATGATCCCGGGGATGAAGGGCGCCGCCTGGCTAGTCGCGGCGAGCAACCCGGTGGTCGCGCTGTTGCTGACCAACCTGATCGCCCTGCCGCTGCTGTTCGGCCGGCGGCTGCGCGATGCCGCGATCCAGAATGCGGTGTGGCACGAGACGATGGGTGCGGCGGGTGCGATCCTGCTCGCGATCGGCGCGGGCGGCGCGCTGAAGCAGGTGCTGGTGACCGCCGGCCTGTCCGACCTGCTGGCGCGCACCGTGCTGATGTATTCGATCTCGCCGCTGTTGCTCGGCTGGCTGGTCGCGGTCGGGATACGCCTCGCCGCCGGCTCCGCGACCGTCGCAACGATCACTGCGGTCGGGATCATGCCGGGCGTGGTCGCCAGCTCGGGCGTGTCGCCGGAACTGGTCGTGCTGGCGATCGGCGCTGGCTCCGTATTCTTCAGCCACGTCAACGATCCGGGGTTCTGGCTGGTCAAAAGCTATGTCGGCACCAGCACCGCGGACACGTTCCGGACATGGTCGATGCTGGAGACGGCGATCTCGGTGGTCGGCCTCGCGCTGGTGATGGCGCTGAGCTATGTCGTTTGACGATGCCGCAGCCCCCTGTTCGAGGCCGGTCGTGAACGGCGGCGTGCGGCTGGCGGACCGGGCCTATACCGGGATCGTCCAGATCATCCTCGACGAGCAGCTTGCGGTCGGCGACCGGCTGCCCGCGGAGGACAAGCTGGCGACGATGTTCGGCATGTCGCGGACGATCGTCCGCGAGGCGCTGGCGCGGCTCGCCTCGGACGGCATCACGCAGGCGCGGCGCGGGGCGGGATCCTATGTCAAACGGCGGCCCTCGGAGCGGCTCGGGTCGCATATGCCGATGGCGGACATCGCCACGACGCTCGGCACGTACGAGGTGCGTTTCGTGCTCGAGGCGGAGGCCGCGCGGCTGGCGGCACAACGCCGGTCGCATCACCAGATGGACGCGATCGAGCGCGCGCTGGAGGCGTTGCGGACGGCGCTGCTGTCCAACGCGCCGGCGCATGACGAGGATTGGGTGCTGCACCGCGCGATCGCGGAGGCGACCGCCAATGCCGCGTTCCTGCCGGTCTTCGATCATCTCCAGGACGCCGTGATGCTGATCCTGCGCGCGGGGGTCGACATATCGCGATCGCGCCCGCCCGAGGTCATCAAGGCGATGATGGACGAGCACGACGCGATCGTCGAGGCGATCCGCGCGCAGGATGCCGACGGCGCCGCGCTGGCGATGCGCTGGCATCTGTCGCAGGGTCGCAAGCGGCTGATGCCATGAGGATGTAGGTGGCCGCTTGCGACCATGGTCGTAGATGTTACCGCACCCACTCTATTGTAGACTGCGTCCACAACGACACGTCGCCAAGCCGGATCACGGTACGTGCGGCGTGCAACATGGGGACGGTTGGATGCACAAGGTCACGCGCGGTCGGCGATTAGGCGGAACTTTGAATGGTACCGTAACCAGCGTGCTCGTGCTGGCGACCGCGTTGCTGGGCGCGCCTGCCGCAGCCCAGACAACAGCTACGCCGTCCGACCTGCCCGCGTCGACGCAAGCGGCCGATCCGGCAGCGCCGCTCCAGATGCTGACCCCGCAGACCGTCGCGGACGATCGGGCCGAGGTGGACAAGGACATCGTCGTCACCGGCTCACGCATCACGTCCAGCGGCTTCAACGCGCCGACGCCGACGACCGTGATCGGCGAGGACCAGATCCTCAAGAACGCGCAACCCAATATCTTCAACGCGGTCGCGCAATTACCGTCGTTGCAAGGCTCGACCGGCGCCTCCACCGGCACGTTCAGCACATCGAGCGGCACGCAGGGGCTGAGCTCCTTCTCGCTCCGCGGGCTCGGCCCGATCCGCACGCTGACCCTGCTCGACGGCCAACGGGTGGTCGGGGCCAACGTCTCCGGCGTTCCCGACATCAGCATGTTCCCGCAGTTGCTGGTCAAGCGCGTCGACGTCGTCACCGGTGGCGCATCGGCCTCCTACGGCTCGGACGCGGTCGGCGGCGTGGTCAACTTCATCACCGACACGCGCTTCAAGGGCTTCAAGGCGAACGTCCAGGGCGGCATCACCAATTATGGCGACGACAAGCAAGGCCTAGTCCAGGCCGCGTTCGGCACGTCTTTGTTCGGCGACAAGCTGCACCTGATCGTCAGCGGCGAATATGACGACGAAGACGGCGTCGGCCCGGGCGATTTCGGCACCGACCTCGCCAAGGGTCGCGACTGGTACCGTGCCACCACGCTCGTCAGCACCAATCAGAAGAACAACGGCCTGCCGGAGTTCAATTATCGCGACTATGCCCAGCCCTATCAATATGCGCGCTTCGGCCTGATCAACAACGGCCCGCTGCAGGGCATCGCGTTCGATCAGAACGGCGCGCCGTACAATTTCAACTATGGGTCGAACGGCCGACCGACCGGTACCGGCGGCGTCACCAACTGCTTCCCTGGCAACAGCTTCTGCGTCGGCGGCGACCTGTCGGGCGCACCCGGCTCCGGCGCGTCGCTCAAATCCTCGCTTGAGCGACTGAACGGCTTTGGACGGATCGGCTTCGACTTCGCCGAGAACAACGAAGCGTATGTGACGGTCAACGTCGCGCAGGTGAAGACCAGCAATCAGCCAAGCCCAGGCTACAACCGCGCGAGCCTGAACGTGCAATGCGCCAACCCCTATCTGCCACAGCTGGTGCGCGATCGCTGTGCGACGGCAATCAACCCCGCCACCGGCACGCCCGGGATCACATCGTTCGGCTTCGGCACGAGCAATGGTAACTTCCCCGATCCGCTGGTCCAGACGGACCGTCGCCAATATCGCTTCGTCGGCGGGCTGAAGGGCAAGTTCGACATCGGCGGTACGCCCTGGACCTACGACACCTATTACGAACACGGCATCACCCTCGCAGCGATCGACGTCGACAATACCGTGTTGCAGTCGCGCTATGTCGCCGCGACCAACGCGATCACGCTGAACGGCGCGATCGTCTGTGCCGATCCGGTCGCACGCGCCGCCGGTTGCCAGCCGATCAACATTTTCGGTGGCGCAGTGCCGTCGGCATCGGCGCTCGCCTATGTGCAACCCGGCAACGGGCCGCTCCAACGCACCAAGCTGACGCAGGACGTGGCGAGCCTCAACTTTTCGGGTGAGCCGCTCAACCTATGGGCCGGGCCCCTGTCCGTCGCGTTCGGTGGCGAATATCGCCGCGAATTCTACCGCGTCCACGGCGATCCTTATGGCGCCGGTGTCACCGCCGTCAGCCCGAACAGCACCGCCTATCCCGCCGATCCACTCTTGAATTCGCCGCTTGGCAGCAACTGGGCTGCGGGCAACTACAAGAACGGCCGCGGCAAGTACGAGGTGTACGAAGGATTCCTCGAGCTCAACCTGCCCTTGTTCGACAGCAAGGCGATCGGTCGCGCCAACCTGAACGGCGCGGGTCGCGTGACGCATTACAGCACCTCGGGCACGGTCTGGGCCTGGAAGGCCGGCGGCACCTGGGATACGCCGCTGGACGGCATCCGGTTGCGCGCCGTCACGTCGCGCGACGTCCGCGCACCGAACCTGTCCGAACTGTTCGCCGCGCCGACCGTCACCACGCTGCCGAACTTCACCAACCCGTTCCCACCAGGCGGCGGTGTCCAGGCGTTCCAGAACACCGTCGGCAACCCCGACCTGAAGCCGGAGATCGCGCGCAACACCGAGGTCGGTATCGTCCTGTCACACCCGTCATGGGCGCCGGGTCTCGGCCTGTCGTTCGATTACTACAAGATCAAGCTGGACGGGGTGATCTCGACGCTGTCGGCGGACCAGATCGTCCGCTTCTGCTTCGAGGGCAACCAGGCGTTCTGCGGCGGCTTCGTGCTGAACAGTCCGGTTCAGGGCGGGAATTTCATCAACGTCCAGCCGTTCAACCTGGCATCGTGGAAGACCAGCGGGTTCGACATCGAGGCGAGCTATCAGTGGAAGAAGCCGCTCGGTATTCCCGGTAATTTCACGCTGCGCATCCTCGGTACGCATGTGAAAGAGTTCCTTGTCGATGCCGGGATCGCCAATGTGGCTGTCGTGGATCAGGCCGGGGCCAACAACGGTGCGACGCCGGACTGGAAATGGCTGGCGACGCAAAGCTATGACAACGACGTCTTCAGTATCAACTTGCAGGAGCGCTGGTTCTCGGACGGGGTGTTCGGCAACCAATATGTCGTTTGCACCACGGGTTGCCCGGTCTCGACCGCCAACCACCCGACCATCGACTACAACACGATGAAGGGCGCCTTCTACCTCGACCTCGGCGGATCGGTGAACGTGACCAAGCAGGTCAGCATGTTCTTCAAGGTCGACAACCTGTTGGATCACGATCCCGAGCCTGCGCCGCAGACAAACACGGGGCTCGACGTGAACCCCGCACTGTACGACACGCTGGGTCGCATCTACCGGCTCGGCGTACGCGCGCGCTTCTAGACGCGCACCGGTCTAATCGAGCGCGTTCATCGCCGCGTGGACCCGCTGTTCGGCGTCCTCGCGCGCGAGACCGGGCGGGACGACATCGCCGAAGCGGAAGGTAATGACGCCCGGACGCTTCAGGCCTTTTCTCGGCCAGATCAGACCGCTGTCGCACGCGATCGGTACCGTCGGCATCTTCAGCGCGCGATACAGCCCGGCGAATCCTGGCTTGAGCGGCGGGTGCTCACCCGGCGAGACGCGCGTGCCCTCGGGGAAAATCAGGATCGAGCGCCCGGTGGCTTTCGCCGCCGTCGCTTCGCGCATCATGCTCCGCATGGCCTTCGCAGAGGCCTCTCGGTCGACCACGATCGCGCCGTACCGCCGCGCCGCCCATCCCCAGGCCGGGATGTCGGCGAGTTCGCGCTTGAGCACGATCGCCGGACCATCGAGCATCCGCTGCAGTTCGAGCGTCTCGAACATCGCCTGGTGCTTGCACGCATAGAATGCCGGCTCGGTCGGACGCATCCCCTCGATCCGAATATGCACGCCGAGGATCACGCGCGCGCACCAGCGATGGAACCGCGTCCAGATCGTCGAATGCACGATCACCGCGCGCGATCCGAACAGCGCGGAGATCGGCACGGTCACCACGATCGGCACCGAGATCGTGTAGAAAACGAGCATGAACGCCCAGTTGCGCAACCAAATCATCCGCCAAATCCAATCCACAACGCGATCCGGCGAAGGATCAACTTGTTGTATTCGTTGACCAAGGTCCCAAGCCGCGGCGTACCCGGCACGCCATCGCCGAGGATCACGACATTCTTGTCGAGCGCCGCCGACAGCTCCATCCGCGCCCGCGCCACATGCCAGTCCGACGTCACCAACCGCACCGACCGGTATTTGTGCACGCGCACCCACTGCGCGGTCTCCTCGGCGTTCGACCGCGTATCGACCGCATCCGCGCCGAGATCGATACAGCACGCAAACAACGCGGGCGACGTCCGGTATTCGAGCGCGAGATCGATCGGCCGCACCCCCGGCGCGACGCCCGTCACCAGCATCCGCTTCGCCTGGTGATCGCGCAGCAACGCAATGCCGCGGTCGATCCGCCCTGCTCCGCCAGTCGGCACGACGATCGCATCCGAGGTGAAGCCGTTCAGCGGCTTGGGCAGCATCAGCATGAACACTGCGAACCCGAACGCCCAGGCGAGCGCCATGATACCGAACAGCCGGACGATCACAGGATGTGCCTCAGCGCGCGGACAATCGTCACGCGGGCGGCAAGCGTGGCGAGGACGACGAACGCGACGGGCAATAGCGCGAGCACCACCCAGTCGACCCCGCCCAGCGTCACCCCGCCGAGCAGATCGGAGCCGAGCCCGTGCAGGCGGATGCCGATGAACGCGACCACCAGCAACGCCGCGACACCGCCGCCGACGCCACCGATCGTCGCATCAAGCGCGATCCGCCGCTGGAACAGCCGCGCGACCTGAAGATCGGTCGAGCCCAGCATGTGCATCACCGCGATCGTGGCGCGATGCGTCTGGAGCCCCGCACGGGCGGCGAGCACCACCACCGAGGCGGTCGCGCTCGCCATCAGCAGGACCAGCGCTAGCGCGAGAAACGTCAACGTGCGCATCACGTCGTTGACCGGCGACATCCAGCTTTCGTGGCGGTCGACGCGGACACTCGAGCCAAGGCGACGGACTGTAGCAGCAGCGCGCGATGCGGCGGCCTCGTCATGGTCGGCGAGGTCGACGTCGATCATCGCCGGCACGGGCAATTGCGGATCGGCGCCATCGGAGCCAAGCCAGGGTTGCAGCAACCGTGTCAGCTCCGCGCGATCGACCGGCGTAGCCGTCGCCACCGCCGGCATCGCCCGCAAGGCGGCAAGGACACGGGCAGCGGCAACGTCACGCCGCACCGGGTCGCCATCGACGATCTGCACCGTCAACCGCCCCGCCAACTGCCGATCGAGCAACCGCGCAGCCCCTGCGGTCGCGAGCCCCAGTGCGGCAGCCAGCATTGTCAGGAACAGCATGATCGCCATCACCCACGTCATCGCGCGCAGGCCGCCCGCTTCGTCGAGCACGCGGCGCTCTGCGGAAGACCGGGCTTTGGTGGCGCGGCTCATCATTCGGGCCGTGTCGGCGGATAGCGGAGCGATCCCGTCGGATCGAGCAGTCGCCCGCGATCGAGCCGCATCATCTGCGCGCCCGGTATCCGCCCCAGCAGATGGAAGTCATGCGTCGCGACGACGACCGTCGTCCCCAGCTTGTTGAGCGACTCGAACAGATGCAGCAGCCGCTCGGCCATATCGGGATCGACGTTGCCGGTCGGCTCGTCCGCAACCAGGATCTCGGGGCGCGCAATCACCGCGCGCGCGATCGCGACACGCTGTTGCTCGCCACCCGACAATGTCGCCGGTCGTGCATCCGCCCGGTCGCCGAGTCCTACCCAGGTGAGCATCTCGCGCACCGGTTGCTCGATATCGGCCTCGGGCATCCCCGCCACACGCAACGGCAACGCGATATTGTCCCAGGTCGACAGATGCGGGACGAGCCGAAAATCCTGGAACACCACGCCGATCCGCCGCCGAAACCCGGGCAGGCGATCACGCGACAGCACCACCGCGTCCTCGCCGAACAGCCGGATGACGCCACGCGTCGGCCGTTGCGCGAGATACAGGAGTTTCAGCAACGAGGTCTTGCCGGCACCACTCGCGCCGGTGAGGAAATAGAATGCACCACTGCGCAGCGTGAAGCTGAGGTCGGACAACGTCTCGGGCCCCGCGTCCGGCCCCGAGCCGTATCGCAGGCCGACATTTTCGAATTGGACGATATTCGCCATGACGTTGTTGCGCCCGCTCTCGCCCGCTTGATGCCCGTGCCAATGCCCGTATCGGCGCTTTCGCATGAAAGCGCGCGCCGCTTCAAGCTTGCCACATAGACGGGCAGCGTGCTTATTCGGAACATGAACGGTCGCGCTCCGGCGGCCGCTGGTGAAGCGTCTCCATGATCCTCCAATGTCCCGAGTGCAGCACGCGCTATCTGGTCCCCGACAGCGCGATCGGCGGCGAGGGACGCACCGTGCGCTGCGCCAATTGCCGGCATAGCTGGTTCCAGGCGCCCGCACCGGTGAGCGAGGACGCACTGGAGATGCCGGTCGCGACGCCGCTCGCGCCCGTGCCGCCACCGCTGGCCCCGCTTGCTCCCCTTGCGCGGACACCGATTGCTCCGTCGCCGATTGCCCATCCGTCGATCGCACGATCGCCGGCCGTCGAGCCGACCGAACGAGATGCGCCGTTTGTCGCGCCACCGATCGCATCCGAGCCCGTAGCGACGCCGGTCACGTTCACGCCCGACTTCACGTCGACGACCGAGCAGCCGCCGTTCCGCCCGCGCCGCAATACCACGCGACGCTGGACGATCGTCGCGGTGATCGCCGGGTTGCTGATGCTGATCGCGGCGGGCGCGATCGTCTATCTGGGCGCACCGGGTGTCGCGGCGAAACTGGGTCTCGGGATCGGCAGCGACGAGACGCCGCTGCGGCTGCGCGACAATCCGATCGAGCGGCGCGA
>JAZKCH010000064.1:0-6803 GCA_040388215.1 Pseudomonadota bacterium
CGCGGAGATAGTCGGTGCGGGCGTTGTTGGCGGGGAGGTCTTCGCCGAGCAGCGCGTGCGTCGACTGGGGAAGCGGGTCGCGTGCGCCGGCCATGTGCGCGACGACGGGTTTGACGAACAGCGTCGCGGTGACGAACGCGGAGACCGGGTTGCCGGGGAGGCCGAGCACCATCATCTCGCCGATCCGGCCGGCCATCATCGGCTTGCCGGGGCGCAGCGCGATCCGCCAGAAGTCGATGGTGCCGCCGGCCGCTTCGATTGCCGGGCGGACGAGGTCGTGGTCGCCGACCGATGCGCCGCCGGTGGTGACGAGCAGGTCGGCCTCTACGCTGGCGAACGCGTCGCGCAGGATGTCGAGATTGTCGGGGAGGATGCCGAGGTCGATGACGTCTACGGGCATGTCGGCGAGCATCGCGGCGAGCATGATGCCGTTCGATTCGGGGAGCGCTACGCCGTCGGTGGTCGAGCCGGGGGGGACGAGTTCGTCGCCGGTTGCGGCGACGGCGACGCGGACGCGGCGGTTGACGCTGAGGCTGCCGTGCCCGCCGGTCGCTGCGACCGCGATGCGCGCGGGGCTGAGGCGGTCGCCGACTGCGATCAGGCGGGTGCCGGTGGAGAAGTCGAGGCCCTTGCGGCGGGTGTTGCGGCCGAGCGTTGGGGGGCCTTCGCCGGCGAGGATCAGGGTCGCGCCGTCTCGCTCGGCTTCTTCCTGGACCATCACCGTATCGGCGCCTTCGGGCATCGCTGCGCCGGTGAAAATGCGGGTTGCTTGGCCGGCGGCGACTGAGCCGGTGAAGGGGCGGCCGGCGGCGCTTTCGCCGATGACGGTCCAGGGGCCGGGAAGGTCTTCGAAGCGGATCGCGTAGCCGTCCATTGCCGACAGATCGGCCGCTGGCTGGGTGCGGCGGGCAAGGATGTCCTCGGCGGCCCAGCGGCCGGCGGCTTCGCGCAGGGCGACGGTTTCGTGACCGACGCGGGGGGCCATGGTGAAGAGGCGAGTCTGGGCTTCGGCGACGGGGACTAGGGTCATGCGTAAGGCTCTGTTTTTGGGCGGTTCTGAAAAGTGAAGTGAAGGAAGTGTAGGCGCTGGGAGCGGTTTGACGGGTTTCGCCTTGGGGCGGTTTCATAGGGGGAAGCGCAGGGTGTGGGGGTATGTTCCATGCTCTGCCATGGGTTTGGCGTGTAGGACAGGTGGTGCTGGCCCGAGGTGCGACGGCTGGGCGGTCCTTGTGGTTGACTAGGATGCTAGGATCGAACGCTGCTCCCGCTTCCTTGTTTCCCCGCGAAGGCGGGAGCCCAGGCTGGGTCCCCGCCTTCGCGGGGAAACAAGGGTTGGGCGGACGTCGCTCGCTATTGCCTCGGCTTTCCCAACTGGGCCCCGGCGTTCGCCGGGGTGGCGTTTTTATTTGGGTGGGCAGCGCGCTTCTTTGGCGATGATGGGTGCGGGTTGGTCCGCGATCGAGTGCTCTGAGTGATCGGCCAGCGCGGGTTCATCCTTTGCGGGGCTTTGTTTGGGGGGAAAGAGACACCAGATCAGCATGATGACACGTAATCAGCCTCGGGCGAGAGACAGAGTCGGCGCGGCGGCGGGGGCGGTCGTGGTGTCGGGGTTGCTGGGCTATGCGCTGATCTATGGGCTGGTGGTGCCGATGCCGGCTGCGGTGAGCGATGCGTTGAAGGTGTTCGGGGTGGCGCCCCCTCCGCCACCGCCTCCGGAGGAGAAGGTCAGGCCTCGACATTCTCCTAGCCGCAAGCCGCAGGGGGCTGCGTCGCCGCCTAAGTTGAAGTCGAAGGCTACCGAGGTGGTGGCGCCGCCGCCGGTGGTGCCGATCGTGGTGCCGCCGCCGGTCGTCGTGGCGGAAAAGGCGGGCGTGGGCGCGCAGGCTACTGCAGGCGCTTCGGATGTGCGCGGGCCGGGGACCGGGAGTGGCGGGATCGGGAATGGGACCGGGAGCGGGGGATATGGCGACGGTGACGGCGGTGGGGGCGAGGAGACGCCGCCGGAGTGGCGCAGGGGGCGCCTGCGGGACTCGGATTATCCGCGTGAGGCCGCTGAGACTGGGATCCGGGGGCGGGTTTCGGTGCGATATGTCGTCGAGACCAGTGGGCGGGTTACGCGGTGTCGGGTGACTCGGTCGAGCGGGAGCCGGGTGCTTGATGATTTGACGTGTCGGTTGATCGAGGAGCGGTTTCGGTATGATCCTTCGCTCGATGCGGCGGGGCGGCCGGTGGAATCTACGATCGTCGAGGATCACGAATGGGCTATGGGTGGGGATTGAGGGGCTTTAGCTGAGCGCTTTGCTTGGCTTGCCCTCACCCTCGCCGACTTTGGCGTCTATCCCTCTCCCCGTTGGGGAGAGGGTTTCCCTTTACGCGGTCCAGTTGCCGGATTTGCCGCCGGACTTTGCGCGGACGCGGATGTCCGAGAGGACCATCGTCTTGTCGATCGCTTTCGCCATGTCGTAGATCGTCAGCAGCGTTACCGTCGCAGCGGTGAGGGCTTCCATCTCGACGCCGGTCTTGCCTTCGGTCGAGGCGGTGGCGGTGGCGGTTACGCCGGTTTCGTCGACGACCAGGTCGATCTCGACCTTGGTCAGCGGGAGCGGGTGGCAGAGTGGGATCAGGTCGCTGGTGCGCTTGGCCGCCATGATGCCGGCCACGCGCGCGACCGCGAGGACGTCGCCCTTCTTCGCCGTGCCGGCACCGATCGCCGCGGCGGCTTCGGCGGACATCGTGATGCGGCCGGAGGCGATGGCTTCGCGGGCAGTGACCGCCTTGCCGCCGACGTCGACCATTCTTGCCGCGCCGGCTTCGTCGATGTGCGTGAGGCCGGTCACCCGATCAGCGCTCGCGTCGCGGCTTCGACATCGGTCTGACGCATGAGCGCTTCGCCGATCAGGAAGCAGTGGATGCCGTGCTCGGCCATCGCGTCGAGCTCGGCGCGGCTCGTGAGACCGCTTTCGGCGACGAAGGTACAGTCCTTGGGCGCCTTGCCGACGAGGTCGTAGGTCCGCTGGAAATCGACGGTGAAGTCGCGCAGGTCGCGGTTGTTGACGCCGATCAGCCGCGACTTGAGCTTCAGCGCTCGCTCCATCTCGTGCGCGTCGTGGACTTCGACCAGCACGTCCATCCCGCATTCGAGCGCGGAGGCTTCGATCTCGGCCATCTGGATGTCGTCGAGCGCGGCGACGATGATCAGGATGCAGTCTGCGCCGATTGCGCGTGCTTCGGTCGACTGCCATGGATCGACCATGAAGTCCTTCCGCAGCACGGGAATCGAAACGGCTTCGCGGGCGGCGGTCAGGTACGCGTCGGCGCCCTGGAACCACTTTTCGTCGGTCAGCACCGAGAGGCATGCGGCGCCGCCGGCTTCATAGGCACGGGCGTGGGCGACCGGGTCGAAATCGGCGCGGATCAGGCCCTTCGAGGGGCTGGCTTTCTTGACCTCGGCGACCAGCGCGTAGCCGGTCTTTGCGTCGAGTGCGGCGCGGAAGCCGCGAGGTTTCGACATGCGGGCGATGCCGGCGTCGATGTCGGCGAGCGAGGTCGTGGCTTTCCGCGCGGCGACTTCGGCACGCTTGGTTTCGATGATGCGGTCGAGCATGGTCATGTCAGTAGGCGATCCAGCGGGCGAGCAGCGCGTCGGCGCTGCCGGTGTCGAGCGCGGCGGCGGCTTGCGCGGCGCCCTCGACGAGGGTGGGGACGGTGCCGGCGACCATTAAGGCGGCGGCGGCGTTGAGCAGAACGGCGTCGCGGTAGGCGCCGGTCTCGCCCTTGAGCAGGCGGCGGAGTGCGTCGGCATTGTGGTGCGCGTCGCCGCCGCGGATGTCGGTGATCGCGTGGCGGGTGAGGCCTGCGTCTTCGGGCGTGACCTTGCCGGGGAGCGCGACGGTGCCGACCGAGGCGACGATGCTGGGGCCGGCGCCCGACAGTTCGTCGAGGCCTTCTTCGCCCGAGACGACGAGCGCGGCTTCGGTGCCGAGCTGTTCGAGTGCTTCGGCGTAGAGCGACACATAATCGGGGCGGGCGATGCCGATGAGCTGGCGGGTGGTACCGGCCGGATTGGCGAGCGGACCCATCAGGTTGAAGATCGTCCGTTTGCCGATGCGCTGGCGGATCGGGGTGATGCGCTTCATCGCCGGGTGGTGGTTGGCGGCGAACAGGAAGGCGATGCCGATCTCGTTGAGGCTTGCCTCGGCGGTGGCGCCGGCTCGGTCCATGTCTAGGCCGAGGACTTCCAGCGTGTCGGCAGCGCCGGCCTTGCTCGAGGCGGCGCGGTTGCCGTGCTTGGCGACGGGTACTCCCGTTGCCGCGACGACGAGCGCGACCGCGGTCGAGACGTTCAAGGTGTGGTGGCCGTCGCCGCCGGTGCCGCAGACGTCGATCGCGCCAGCGGGGGCGTCGATCGGGATCATCCGATTGCGGAGCGCGCGCGCGGCTTCGGCGATCTCGATGCTGCTTTCGCCGCGGGTCGCGAGATCGGTGAGGAAGGTGGCGATCGCGTCGTCGCTGGCGCGCGCGTCGAGGATGTCGGCGAACGCTTCGCGGGCCGATTCGCGCGAGAGGGGGGATGTAGGGTCGGGAAGGTTCATATTCCCCTTCCGCTGGCGGGAGGGGTTAGGGGAGGGGCTTCCTGTCCCACACACGTCGTCTTTGCGGCACGGCCCTCCCCCGACCCCTCCCGGAGGCGGGAGGGGAGTTGGTGGGGAATGTTCGCCATCTTGAGGAAGTTTGCGAGCATTTCGTGGCCGTGTTCGGTGGCGATGCTTTCCGGGTGGAACTGGACGCCGTGGATCGGCAGCGTCTTGTGGCGGAAACCCATCACGGTGCCGTCCTGCGCGGTCGCGTTCACCACCAGCGTGTCGGGCACGGCGTTGACGATCAGCGAGTGATAGCGCGTGGCGGTGAACGGCGACGGCAGGCCGGCATACAGCCCGGTGTCGTCGTGCAGCACCGGCGAGGTCTTGCCGTGCATCAGCCCGCCACGCTCGACCTTGCCGCCGAAATGCTGGCCGATCGCCTGGTGGCCGAGGCACACGCCCAGCAGCGGCTTGCCGGCGTCCGCGCAGGCGGCGACCAGATCGAGGCTGACGCCCGCCTCGGTCGGCGTGCAGGGGCCGGGGGAAATGAGGAACGCGTCCGCGCCCGACGACAGAGCCTGTCCGGCGGAGATCGCATCGTTGCGGACGACTTCGACCTCGACGCCCAGTTCCATCAGGTAATGGACTAGGTTCCAGGTGAAGCTGTCGTAATTGTCGACGACGAGGATCATGGCGCCGCCATAGCCGATGCGTAGCGCCATGCAACGTGTCGCGCATGGTCGGGGACGATGCACCGCGACGATGCCGCCACGGCTTGCCGAAATTTCGCCGCGCGATGGTCGCGGATTGCCGGATGGCGTCCTATATCTGCTCGGCCGGACGGTGTTCATTCAGTGCGGAGCAATGCCGCGTGACGGACGTTATCCGTTCAAAGGAGCTTAACCGATGTTTCGTACCGTCGTCCTCGCCGCGCTGATCGCGCTCCCCGCCATGGCCTCGGCGCAGGATGCCCAAGTCGACACGCCACCCCAGCGTATCCGCAGCGTGACGCTGACCGGCAACCAGACGTGCCCAAAGTCGAGCGGCGGCGAGATCGTCGTCTGCTCGACGTTGGAGCAACCCTATCGCATTCCGAAGTCGCTGCGTGACGACAAGCCGGTCGCCGCGCAGAACCAGAGTTGGGTGAACCGCGCGGCGTCGATGGATCAGCTGGGACGAGTGGCTGGCGGGTTGCCGGATACCTGTTCGGCAGTCGGGACGGGTGGTCAGACCGGATGCTTCCTTTCGCGCAACCAAGCTTATGCGGCGGAACGTCGGGCGCCAGCTAGCGAGACGAACACAACGCCATAAGGACCGCGTGACCTAGGCCCTTGACTGGTCTGAGACGAATACGACCTTGGCGAAGGCAGGAGCCCATTGGGGACTGCAACAACGAAGTGCGACGACCATGGCTCAGTTTGCCAATTGGGCCTCGGCCTTCACCGGGATGATTTACTGGTCATACGTGGTCGTTTCCTTCGGCATACATTACCGACCGAAGCCGGGAGTTCTTCCCCGGCTGACGGCCTCGCGAGCTGCCGCCAGGATCGCGCCGGCCTTGGCTTCGCACTCGCGCTGTTCGTATTCGGGGATGCTGTCAGCGACGATGCCGGCGCCGGCCTGGACGTGGATCGTGCCGTCCTTCACCACTGCGGTGCGCAGGACGATGCACGAGTCCATCGAGCCGTCGGGTGAGAAATAGCCGACGCCGCCCGCATAGGCGCCGCGGCGTTCGGGTTCCAATTCGGCGATGATCTGGCAGGCGCGGACCTTCGGCGCGCCGCTGACCGTGCCGGCGGGAAAGCCTGCGAACAGCGCGTCGAGCGCGTCCTTGTCGGGCGACAAGGTGCCGACGACGTTCGAGACGATGTGCATGACGTGGCTGTAGAACTCGACGCCGTAGCTGGCGGTCACCTTCACCGAACCCGGCGATGCCGCGCGGCCGACGTCGTTGCGGCCCAGATCGAGCAGCATCAGGTGTTCCGCGCGCTCCTTCGGGTCGGCGAGCAGGCTGACGCGGTTCGCCTCGTCCTCGGCGGCGGTCTTGCCGCGGGGCCGCGTGCCGGCGATCGGGCGGATCGTCACTTCGTCGTCGCGGACGCGGACGAGAATTTCGGGGCTCGAGCCGATCAGCGCGAAGCCGGGAAGGTCGAGGTGATACAGGAACGGTGACGGGTTGATGCGGCGTAGCGAGCGGTAGAGCTCGAACGGCGGCAGCGCGAA
>JAZKCH010000065.1:0-12756 GCA_040388215.1 Pseudomonadota bacterium
TGGTCCAGACATCGGGCAGTAGTGAGCGGAACGCGTTTTCGCGTTGGCTTCGGACGGGTAGGGTGCCATCGGCGCTCAGTCCTGACGGTCTCGAACTCAAATTCAATCCGTGGCACGATCCGGCGGACGGCCGATTTACCTTTGCCGGCGCTGGTGGGGTCGATGCGGCTGGCGAGGAGAACATCGGACGTCGTCCAGCACTGGCTCCGCGTCGGCTTTAGGGAAACGGAGTAAGTCGCAGACCGCGACACTAGCGATGGCGGGAACGCTGCCTGCTGGGGCCCCAACCGGCGAGGATCGAAGGCCGGTTAAGCATGCGTTGCTCGCGCTACAAACCAAGCGCATCGAAGGGCGGCGGCCTGGTAACGAGCCGAACCCTCTCAATGAGTTCGTCGGTGGCGTTGGCGAAGGACTTTACGATGTAGGGACAGGAACGGTGGCCGAAGTGCATGCTGCGCTGACGACAAATCCCGCGACTACCGTTCGCAACGCCGGCCGCGGACTAGCGGCCATGATCGACACCGCGATCGCTGCCAAGGATACCCCGGCCCGTATCCAGGTCTCCCGTGCGGCAAGCGCCGTCGCCAACGCCTCGGCGCGGGACATCGGTCGCGCCACAGGAAAGGCTGCTGGGAACGTTGCCCTGGCGGTGGCGCCGGGGCGGCGCTCTCCAAGGCTGCCGCATTGCGCCGTACCAAGCAATGCGCGGAGGCGATGGCCCAAGCTTTCGCTCGCCGAGATAATGGACGAAGCAAGGCGAACGAAAGAAGCCGCCATGACTCCGGCAAACGCGAGCGAATACATGAACAAAACTGTCTAGTCTGTTAAAATGGGCAGTGAAGGAAGAGCTTATCGATAAGAACCCGGCTAGGGGGCTAAGGATCGTAGAGCCGCTAAACGCCCGAGAAAAAAGGCAACCTTTCTCTACCGTTCAACTTCGACGCATATTCGATGCCCCGCTGTATCGAGGGTGCCCGGACGATGAGAACGGATATGCTGTTCCCGGTTCGAAACGCCCGCGGCGAGGACGATTTTGGATACCGTGAATCGCTCTGTTCGGCGGAATGTTGCCCCGCGCTGGACGTGCAAAACGGTCTTGAAACAATAGTGGCCGGCACCACCGACGCAAAGAGAAACGGCAAGCGTTTGTCGGCCTCTTCGTCGGCCGAGTTTGCGGCCATTTTCGACGCGCGATGTGCCTCCAGGGCGCGCGCTCTGTAGATGACACTCGGGTACCAACACCGCCAAGCCAATCCTCGCGATCGCAACCGCCCTCGCTGGCGGCATCGTGGTCCTGGACGCCGATCATCCCTTTACGCTGGAGGCCACCTACTGATGGCCAACCACGGCATGAGCCTATGCAGAGCGTTCCTACATTTATCCCGCATCGCGGTGAAGCGCGGCGCCACGTCACGACCCAACCGATCGGCGCCGCTGACATAACTGGCCGCGCGACCGGCCCCTACCTCCACGAAAGCGTGCGCTAGAACGAGGTGAAGTTCGACTCGATGCTCGCGATGGGGGCGATACCGGCGCGTTAGCGTTGCAATCCGGGCGGGATCGGCGGATAGAAATCGCCGCTCCGCCAAGGAGGATCGATCGGCTCCTCAGAATCCGGTTCGGCGAAGCTCACATAGCCGAAGAACGTCGCGATGAGCCGTTCGCTCGCGTCGAGGATCGGCCTGCGCCCATGCATGAAGCGCGTGTTGTCTAGCATCAGAACATCGCCGGTCTGCCAGGCGATGGCGGCACTGACGCTGTCCCCCGCAGCCTTGATCGCCTGCAGCCACGCTTCGGGCACCGGATAGCCGTCGTCGAGTAGCGGGAAGTCCGGGCGATTGTTGTTGAACCGCGCGAACAGCAGGAAATTGCCGAACGCAGGAGCGTCTATGAACATCGGTCGGTGCAGCGCGGGGCGCGTGAAGATCCGCAACACCTGCCCCTCGATCCGCCTGAACGAATAGGGGCAGGACGGCGGCGGCGCTGCCAGCACGGCATCGCTCGGATGGGGATCGCCGAGCCAGAAGTCGAGCAGTTCGGGCCAGGTCGGCTTGATATACAGCAGCCGGCGGTTTTCCAGGCTCCGGCGCAGCGCGTCGGGCAGCGCGTTGACCAGCGCGACGCCATCGCAGATCGTCGTCTCGCCGCCACGCGACGGGGGCGATAGGCACGCAAAGAATGCCGCATCCGGCTTCCAAGGCTCGCGCGACAATTCGGGATGGAGCGAGAATGCGCCGGTGCCGCCATCGACGGTGTGGATGTTGAACTCCGGCTCGATCGGCCGGCGCCCCGGGCTCTCGTTCATCACCGAAGTCGAGCAGAACTTACCCGCGAACCGGCGGAACTGCGCGGCATCGGCGCCGAAACCGCGGACCAGCAACGCACCGTGGGTCTTGTAGAGCGCGGTGATCTGCGCAGGATCGATATCGAGAATGCTGGCTTCGTCGGTGGGTTCGACCAGAACGTATGGACGACCGGGCTCGGGGACGTGGATATGTGGCATGGCGGGGCAGGGATAGCGGCAATCCGGCAGTGGAGCTATACCCGCTACGATGACCCTGACGCTGGCCGATCTCTACGCTTCGCCCGACCATTATCTGCATTCGTTCGACGGCGACACGGCGGTGTTCGTGCCGATGGATCGGGCCGCCTATCACCGGTCGATCTTCCTCGATGCGCGGGTATCGCCCGCCGGGGAGGGCGCGTTGCGTATTCCCGTCGTGGCCTTGCGCGAAGCGATCCCGAGCCCGGCGCCGACCGGCTGGATCATGCATGTCGCACATTGTGGATCGACGCTGCTTGCGCGTGCCCTGGATGGGGCGAACGCGAACCTTGTGCTGCGCGAACCACAGGCGTTGCGCCAGCTTGCCTTTTTGCCACCGGATACGCGGCTCGCGCTGACTGTGGCGATGCTGTCGAAGCGCTACCATCCGGATTTGCCGACGATCGTCAAAGGTAACGTCCCGACCAATTTCCTGTTGCCGCGGCTAAGCGCGATGGACCCGCAAGCGCGGATGATAGTCCTGCATCTTCCGCTCCGTGACTATTTGCTGGCGATTCTGCGTAGCGACAATCACCGAACATGGCTGCGCAACGTCACGACACAGCTCGCCAACAATATCGGGGCAATGCCTGAGGCGTCCGATGCCGAGCGCGCGGCCGCCTTATGGCTGGCGCAGATGCAGCTCTACGCCAGTTCGGCAGCGACCTTGCCAAACGCGCGAAGCGTCGATGCGGAAACCTTTTTCGCCGACCCGCGCAGCGTGCTGGAGAATGTGGCAGCGCATCTCGCTGTGCCACTTTCGCCTGTCGAAATCGAGGCGCGCGTGACTGGTCCGCTGTTCGCGACATATTCCAAGAATCCATCGCAGTCCTTCGACAACGCCGACCGCCTGGCGAGGCGGCAGGCCATCGAGTGTAATCTATCGCCCGAAATCGAGCAGGCCGAGCACTGGATCGCGCGGCGGGAAGTCGAGGCTGCTGCTGCGGTAACTGCCGTCGCCTCGATCGCGCTTGCGAGGTAAGGCGACGGTGGAGAGTCGCTACCGAACTCGTACGCCGCGTACGCTTCTCTCGCCACTGACTGCGATGAAGTAATTTCCCATCGCCCCCTGACGGATGCGGACCTTTGCCCCGACCTTAGGCGGAAACGGCATTGGATCGGTGGTCATCCAGACCGCTTCGCCCTCTGCGAGCCGCAACTCGATCCGACCATTGTCCATCGCGCGAACACTGGCGATCGTCGTATTCAATTCGGTAAATTCGGTTTTCGGTCCATCGTCCTGATCGCCGCCACCAAAAATCGGAATATGGGGCACAGAGAAACCGAACAACGACCGGCGTGCCTTACGGATATCCTGGCGGTCGACGATGGTGACGTCCTTCGCCTTGACCGCTGCCTCGATCGCGTTCGTTGCCGCATCGAAGCAGGCCAGTCTCGCATCGGGAGCCGGGATCGCGCGGCATCTCGAAAGCGACTGTACGACGCCGCCGCTCGACATCTCCTGCGCCAAGCCTTCGCAACTGCAACATAGTACCGCGATCGTCGCGAAAATCCGTACCCCGTTCATTGCGTCCTCCTCCGCCCGTTTCGCACCTCGATCGGTATGCCAGCGGCACTCATCCCACAAGCCGATCGAGGGGAGTGTGGCATGGTTGCTACAATCCGCAATAATATGTCGCGAGCGTTCCAGCGTTATTGGCGATGCGCGACATTTACATTACGCAACGCAATATCTGACCGACAAACGTCGGAGGTGTGATCCGCAAAACGGATCATGAAAGGGGACTTCTCATGTTTACTCCATACCGTGCGCGCCTGTTGGCTTCGACCTTGCTGGTCAGCACCGTACTCGCGCTCAACCCAGCCGCCGCACAGGACGCCAATCCTGCCAGCCAGCCTAAGACTGGCATCCAGAGCACCGACGCCGCCGCTCCTGCAGCCGGCGTGTCGAGCCAGGAATCGGCTCCGCCCGCCGACGACAACAGCACCGGCGAGATCGTCGTTACCGGCACGCTGATCCGTAACCCGAACCTGATCTCGTCGAGCCCGGTCGCCGTGATCGGCCAGGAAGAAATCGCGCTTCGCCAGTCGGGCAACGCCGAGTCCCTGATCCGCGACCTTCCCGGCGTCGTCGCGTCGATCGGTCAGAACGTGAACAACGGCAACGGCGGCGCGTCGTTCGTCGATCTTCGCGGCCTCGGCAACTTCCGTAACGTCGTCCTGCTGGACGGCACGCGCATCGTTCCGTCGAGCACGGTCGGTCGCGTCGATCTGAACAACATCCCGCTCGCTCTGATCGAGCGCGTCGACACTCTGACCGGCGGTGCCGCAACGACCTATGGCGCCGATGCGGTGTCGGGTGTCGTCAACTTCATCACCCGCTCGGATTTCTCGGGCATGGAGCTTAACCTTTCCAAGGGCATCACCGAGCGGGGCGACGGTGCGTCGACCCGTGCGGACCTGACCGTCGGCGGCAACTTCGCCGATGACAAGGGCAACGCGGTGCTCTCGATCGGTTACCAGAAGTCGGACCCGATCTATCAGGGTTCGCGTCGTATCTCGCAAAACAACTACACGTCGACCTCGGGTGGCCGTGGTGGTTCGGGTACGACCGTACCGGGCCGCTTCACGGTACCTAACCAGTCCAACCCGTACAGCACCATCCAGCCTAGCAACGGCACTTTGCGGCCGTACGTCGGAAGCCGCGACGGGTTCAACTTCGCACCAGCCAACGTGTTCCAGACGCCGTTCAAACGCTACAACCTGTTCGCAGCGGCGCATTACGATGTCGCCGACAACGTCCAGGTCTACACGCGCGGCATGTTCTCGAAGAACACGGTCAATACAGTGATCGCGCCATCGGGTCTGTTCGGTACAGCAGCGCTGGTTCCGCTCAGCAACCCGTATCTGCCCGCTACGGCGCGTTCGCAGTTCTGCGCGAACAACGCGGCCTTCTCGTTCCCGGGTGGCGGCAATCCGGTCGCGGTCGGTCGTACGCTGACCCCGGCAGAGTGCACCGCGGCTGCAGCTGCCACCAGCATCAGCGACCCGAACTTCCGTGCGATCACGACGACGATCGGTCGTCGCACCACCGAAGCTGGTCCGCGTCTGTCGCAGTTCGTCACGCAGATCTTCGATTACCATGCTGGTGCGAAGATCGGCATCACCGACTCGCTCAACCTCGACGTTTCGGGTGGCTATGGTGAGTCGGAAAACCGTCAGACCCAGTCGGGGTATGTGCTGGCGTCGCGCGCGCGCACGGCATTGTTCGCAACCAACACCACAAGCTGCCTGGCGTCGTCGCCGACCGTCACGGGTATCGATTCCCGCGGCCAGCCGATCGTCGTGGTTGGCGGTGGTGCCAACACCAATGCAGGGTCGGGCTGCGTTCCGTTGAACATCTTCGGTGCCGATGGTTCGATCACGCCGAACCAGCTCAGCTATCTCACCGCTGATAGCACGACCCGCCAGTTCGCATCGCTGGCACAGGCTCGCGCATTGCTGACCGGCGATTTCGGCTTCTCGTCGCCATTGGCGAGCGAGCCGATCGGCTTCGCGGCCGGTACCGAATACCGCAAGTACAAGGGCTCGCAGAGCGCCGACACGCTGTCGCAGACGGCCGGCGAACTCGGTGGCGCCGGTGGTGCGGTGCTCAACTTCAATGGCGGCTACGAAGTCATCGAAGGCTATGGCGAGTTGATCGCGCCCTTGATCGCCGATCGGCCGTTCTTCCGCAGCCTGACTGTCGAAGCCGGCGTCCGCTATTCGGACTACAAGGTATTCGCCGACAGCACCCCGCGGTACAACACGACCACCTACAAGGGTGGCGGTAGCTGGGAGCCGTTCGACGGCCTGAAGATGCGCGGCAACTATCAGCGTGCGGTGCGTGCACCGAACATCGCCGAGCTGTTCTCGCCGGTCAGCGTTGCATTGACGAACCTGTCGCAGGATCCCTGCCGTACGACGGCGACCTATCGCGGTCCGGCAACCAACGCTGCCCTCGCAGCGGTATGCCTTGCACAGGGTGCTCCTGCGGGAACGATCGGTCTGATCGCCAATCCGACCGCCGGACAGCCGAATGGTACGTTCTCGGGTAGCCTGGCGCTGCGTCCGGAAACGTCGAACTCCTACACGTTCGGCGTCGTCATCCAGCCGAAGCACTTCATTCCCGGCCTGTCGATCACCGTCGATTATTACAACATCAGCATCCGGAATGCGATTTCGCAGCCGCTGCCTGGTGACGCGATCGACGCGTGCTTTGGCCAGGGCGTTGCAGCCGGTGGTGCGGTCAACGTGAACGCCGGCAGCGCATCCAACCCGCTCTGCACGGTCATCCGTCGTAACCCGGTTACCGGCGGTCTCGATGGCGATGCGTCGACGACCGGTGGTCTGAACTTCGTACCGTCGAACCAGGGGCGTATCCTGACCGACGGTATCGATCTCGGCGCCAATTATCGTCGTGATCTCGGCTTCACGAAGCTGAACCTCAGCTTCCAGGGTAACTGGACGAACCGTTCGAAGTTCAAGGCAACGCCGATCTCGCAGTATCGCGAGTGCGTCGGCCTCTATAGCAGCAACTGCGGTTCGCCGGGTTCGGCAGGTCCAAGCTCGTCGGCCGGTTCGCTCCAGCCTGCGTTCACCTGGAACCAGCGCACGACGCTGACCTTCGGTCCAGCGGACGTCTCGCTCCTGTGGCGTCACGTCGGCAGCATGAAGGTCGAGGACGGCATCACCGCCTTCGCGGGCACGATCGGCTCCGGCGCGCTGGCTGGCGAAGTCGTCGATTTCGGCAAGATCAAGGCGTATAACTACCTGGATCTGGCGACGCGTATCGGCGTCGGCGACAACCTCGACTTCACGGTCACCGTGACGAACCTGCTCGACAAGGATCCCCCGATTGTCGGCGGCACGATCGGTTCGACGTCGTTCAACAGCGGCAACACCTTCCCATCGACCTACGACGCGATCGGTCGCCGCTTCCAGTTCGGTGCACGCATGAAGTTCTGATCGGAACGAAACGAAACGATCTCTGAGAAAGGGGTGGGCTCCGGCCCACCCCTTTTTTTGTCTTCGGATCAGGTGTCGAACCCGAACCGTGCGACCCACGGCGCCAGGATCGGCAGCACGGGCGCCAGTTCGTCGGCATAGCGCCGCCACTGTCCGCGTCCGTCAAACAGGCCCCGACGCACCTGGGTCGCGCTGGCGGTGCGCACGCCACGATTCTGCGCAGTCCGATCGAATTTGCGGAAGTCTTCCGTCCACGGCAGACCAAGGAAGGTGGCGAGTTCGCGGACGGTATCCTCGAATTCGGTTACCAATCGATCATACCGCACCTCATAATATGAAAGCGGCAGGTATTCGCGACACAGTTCGGTCAACCGCATCAGCGCGTCATAGTGCCGCGCGGTCTCGTCGAGGTCGCTGAACGCCCAGGCCGCGGTACTCGGCGTGAAGTTGATCCGGTAACAGCTCAGGACGATGTCACGCGGATCGCGCCGCATGATCAGGATCTTTGCATCCGGAAACAGCCGCGCGATGATCGGCAGCTTGATACCGTTGAACGGGTTCATGTCGACGAACGTCTTGCCGACGACACCGCCCGCCATAGCCGTGACCCGTTGCCAATAGGCCGTGCGGAACGCCTGAAGCCTTGCAGGCTCCAGCGTATCGAGCGCCGGCATTGTGCCGTCGTTCGCCACCAATACTTCATCAGTATCGACCAGCGTATCACGCTCCTCGAGCGCGATGACGTCGGGTGCGCTGGCGAGCACGTTCTCGACCAGAGTCGTGCCCGATCGCGGATAGCCAAGCAGGAAGACGTGCCGCGTGGCTGCACCGGCAACTGGATCGGAACCTTGGTCTTCGGCGGTAGCGCGGGGGCGTATACCGGCATCGCGAACCTGCTGGGCGATCGTCTCGATGAAGCTGCGATGCGATGGCCGATCCGCGGTCGGTGACAGCGCCTTGGTGTAGATCGACCGAAAATTGCGTTGCGCGCGCGTGTAAGCGGTGAACGCCTCGTGCGGCCGGTCCTGTCGATCGAGCGCATCGCCGAGCAGCGTAAACGCCCTTGTACGATCGTCGCCCTTGACGGCTGTCTTGAGCAGCGTCGTCATTCGCGCTTCGGCAGAGATACCGTCGCGGCCTTCGATGTCGATCGTCGCCATCGCGCACAATGCGGTCGGTTCGCGCGGATCGATTGCAAGCGCCCGGTCCGCAAGATCGCGACCCGTCCGAGCGTCGCCATTCTTCGCGGCGCCGTCGGCCAGCTTCGCCAATGCCGGCGCCAGCATGGGATCGAGTGCCAATGCCTGCTCATAGCTGGTACGAGCCTCGTCCCAGAACCGCAGCGCATCGAAGACATAGCCGCGCTCGAGCCAGGTTGCGGCGTGCAACGGTGCCGCCGCAATGGCCTGATCGAGCACCGCAACGGCTTCGTCGAGCAACCCTTCCTTGCGCAACACCGCACCGATCGCACCGAGGATCAACGGGTCCCCCGGTGCGAGGGTAAGGGCTTGCTGCAACAGCCGATGCGCACCTGCATAATCGCCTGCCTCCTCGCGACGCCAAGCGACCAGATTGAGGATCATTGGGTCCAGATCGCCGCGCGCCAGCGCAGTTTCGGCAAGTTTAGCGGCTTGTGCGATCGCATTGCCGGCCAGTGCACGGTCGATCTTCGCGCGCACGACGGGATCACGCGCTGCACTGGGTCGACGGCTTCCGGTTTGTCGCATTTTTGGCCTTTTCGTTTTGCCGTCCGATCTGTCACAAAGTCTTGGGGGCACCGGCCCCGTGTTTGCAAGGGACTCGACCATGAAGCGTTTCTTCCTCGCTGCCGTGCTGTGCCTACCGATTGCCGGCAGTGCCGTAGCCGCACCCCCTCAGAAAGATGTCGGTGAGAAGTCCGCAGATCCGGGCTCCAAGATGATCTGCAAGAAATTCCTCGAAACCGGATCTCTGGTAAAAGGGTATCGGGTCTGCAAGACGAAGACCGAATGGCAGCGCGACCGTGATCTCATTCGCCAGTCCACCGCGACGACATCTTGCCAGAACGCGGCAATGGGCAACCCCTGCGGCTGATCGGCGCACGGTAGAGATCCGTAGCGACTGACCTGCCACAGACGCTCAGCGAATCGGCGAGTCGAATAGCGCGCCCGGCGGGTTGATGGCGACGCCGGCGGTGGTGGCGACCGCCTCCGCCCAGACCAGAACCTTGTCGATCTCGTCCGCATGCGTGTCGGCAGCGTCGCGGTGCTCTTCGGTGCGCTCGGCGATCCCGAAATCCGCCTCCAGCTTGGAATGCCGCGTAAACGCCGGTCCCGTCACGATCGCATCGAGCGTTGCGTCGTCCAGCGGCAGGCCGAACAGCGTCGCCAATCGACGCATGGTGCCGGCCGGATCAGCCGTCAGTTGTTCGCTGTCGAGCGTTCGAATGCGATCCGCGCCGAATTGCCCGACCAGCCGTGCGAACAACGCCTGCTGCGCTAGCCAACCGACTGCGGCCACCTGGAGATCGGTCAGCCCTAGATAGTCGCGGGGCGCAAATCCCAGATCGACGAGCTTGTCGTCGAGCAGCCCGAGCAACAGGACGCGAACCCAAAGTCGTCCATCGATGCCCTTTTTTGCGACCGATCCGAGATACGTTCGCAGCGGGGCGTACAAAAGCACCGCGCGCGCCTCCGGGCGCAACACGAGGATAGGGGCGGCCAGCGCGTTGATCGCGTTCGACGGCTTTACGATCACCGCCTCGTTGGCAGCGAACGGGCGCGCAAGCAGCGTCAGCACGTCGTCGAGCACGCCAGCCATGTCGGGGCCCCGGTTGCCGCGACGACGCCAGCCGATCAGGTCGTTCAGGATCGTCGGTTCCTTCAGACCCATGGCCCAGCCCGGCCGGTCGAACGCTCGGGCCAGCAGCGTCGAACAGCAAAACGCGGAGTGGAATATGAAATGCAGCGGAGCGGCCGGCGGGCTCGCGGCCATGACCGCACGGCGTGGCAGAACCAACGGCTCCAGATCAGTGGGGAGGTGCTCCTTGGTCAGGAAAATCGACGTGCGGTGCACAGCCCGGGGGAGCGGCAAAAGATGCACCGCGTCCTGAACGGGGTCATAGCGGTGCGCCAGCCATTCGGCATCGCGCGCGGTTGCCGCTGCCGCCGCCGAGAGCGTTGGAAAGGGTGGGGATGTTGGACTGACCATGTGGCCCAACTGCGCGACGAAACGGTCGCTTGTCCACCCGTGCAATCGCGGTAAGTTCGGTCTCCAACGGGGGGCGGGGTGGGCATGAACCAGAGCGGTGATCGGCGCGGGATCGAGACTATTCTCGGATCGGCGAAGCAGGCACATCGAGCAGGAAACGCGGATGAGGCGGCGCGGTTGTGTCGTCATGTCTTGGCAAAGGCGGGCGATCACCCGCTCGCGCTCAACATATTGGGGCGGCAGGCCTTGGCGCGTGACGCGCCGGTCGACGCTGCCGCGCTGTTCCGCCGGGCGATCGCGGTCGATCCGCTCGCGCCCGAACTCCACATGAACCTGGCGATCGCGATGCGGGAAGTCGGCGACGATGCCGGCGAACAGGCGGCGCTGGAAGGCGCACTGAAGATCGATCAGCGGCATTTCATGGCGCTCGTCCGGCTTGCGGAACTGTTCGAGCGACGCGGCCAGGACGATCGCGCGGCGGAGCGGTGGAGCGGCGTGCTCGCAATGTCGGTGCTGCTCGACGAGCGCAGCCCGGCGATCGACGCGATGCTGGGGCACGCGCATGCCTTCGTCGCGCGGCAGCAAGCTGCGTTCGCGACTGCGGTCGATGCGGGGCTTGCAAAACTGCGTGACACCATTGATCCGGCGGACCGGCGCAGAGTCGACGGGTGTATCGATCACCTGCTCGGACGGCGGCAGATCTATACCAACATCTGCTCGGGGCTACACGTTCCCTTCCTGCCCGCCGACGAGTTCTTCGACCGGGCACATTTCCCGTGGTTGGCGCAGATCGAAGCGCAGACCGACGTCATCCGCGCCGAGTTGGAAGCACTACTCGCGGCCGATTCATCGGGAATCCGGCCCTATGTCGCGATGGAACCGGGCACGCCCGAGAATAAATGGTCGGCGCTCGACAACCGGCTCGATTGGGGCGCCTTTCACCTGTGGAATAATGGCGTGCGCGACAACGCGGCGTGCGCGCGCTGTCCGCGGACCGTCGCGGCGATTGAGGCGTTGCCGCTCGCCGACCTACCCGGACGCGCGCCATCGGTATTCTTTTCGTTGCTGAGGCCCGGCACACATCTTCCTGCGCATACTGGCGTCAGCAACGTACGTGCGATCATCCACCTGCCGTTGATCGTACCTTTAAATTGTGAATTCCGCGTCGGCGGGGAAACGCGCGATTGGCGTGTCGGCGAAGCGTGGGCGTTCGACGACACGATCGAGCATGAGGCATGGAACCGCTCCGATAGTCTTCGGGCGATCCTAATTTTTGACGTCTGGAACCCGCACATTACGGAAGTCGAACGCGATGTCTTGCGCGCGTTCTTTCCGGTGGCTGATGCGAATGGCTATGATCTGCGCACGCAAATCAGTGCATAACTTGAGCGTGCCACCCGATGCTGCTTCAGCCATTTTAGGGATCTGAAGCGCCAGCTTTCCCTTGGAGCGCTGTCAGACCAGATGAGCCGCTGGGTAAACATGCGTTGGGTAGAACAGTGAGATGCGCGCCCCACGCAAACCCACCAGCCCGTTCCGGTACTTCAATTCACTACCCGAGGTGATCGGCCTAGGGTCAGGACCTATTGATGTGAGAGGGGCGAGCTGTTTCAGGCTCTGCGAGGAGACTGGCGATGAGCGACGTGTATTGGCTGATCGACGAACAGATGGCGCGGCTTGAGCCGTATTTTCTCAAGAGCCACGGGAAGCCGCGGGTTGATGATCGGTGGGTGTTGAGCGGCATCCTCTTCGTAACCACAAGGCGCTGCGTCGATGCGATGCGCCCAAGGAGTATGAATCGCACAAGACCCTCTACAACCGGTAGAAGCGGTGGGGCGGGGCGTGTTCGTGCGCATGATGGAAAGCGATCGAAGGTAATAAGCCCTCCAGGGACCGCTCACGTTGTTGAAGCTACGTCTGAAATGGGGTGCGTTCGGCCAATCCCGTTTTTCCGGTCAGGATCGAATTTCGGGAGTGTCCGGTTTGGGGAGGAAAGCGGACGGGCTGCTTTGGAGCAGGCTTGCGTCAAACGGACGTTACAAGCCGGTCCATGCAAT
>JAZKCH010000066.1:0-18857 GCA_040388215.1 Pseudomonadota bacterium
GCGCCGAACCCGCGACCCCAGATCACGTCGCCATTGGCGAGGACGAGGACGCCGGTCGCTCCAGCAGGCATGGCTATTGGATTGGTGTCGGCCATCAGGCTGGGCACTCTCTTTACGTTGACGATGTCGCTAAGTGGTGTCCGCTAAGGCCGGCGTGCCGCAGCGTCAATCTGTTAAACGGACGGCGGACGCGCTATCCCATCGGGCTATCCCGAACCGCCTGAAAGACCAGTACATGATTCGCGACGACATCAAGGCTGCGCAGCTGACCGCCATGAAGGCCGGCGACAAGCAGAGCCGCAACGCTATCTCGTTGATCCAGGCCGCGATCAAGAACCGCGACATCGAGGCGCGGACCGGCAAGGCGCCTGAAAGCGACGACGCACTGGTGATCGAAGTGCTGCAGAAGATGGTGAAGCAGCGCCGCGAGTCGATCGAAATGTTCTCGAAGGGCGGCCGCCAGGAGCTCGCCGATGCGGAGACGGCGGAGGTCGCGGTGATCGAACGCTTCCTGCCGCAGCAGATGAGCGAGGCGGAAACGACCGCGGCGATCCTAGCGATCAAGGACGAGCTCGGCGCGACCGGCATGAAGGACATGGGCCGCGTGATGGCGGAGCTGAAGGCACGCCACGCGAGCGAGCTGGACATAAGCAAGGCGAGCGGCCTGGTGAAAGCGGCACTGTCGTAAATGGACAAGGGCGAGCCCTTACTTCCTCCCCTCCCGCAAGCGGGAGGGGACCGAGGGGTGGGCCCGCGCCATCGTCTGGACCGACCAACCGAGAGAGCGCGAGACCTCCGCAACGACGCGACGAACGCCGAGCAGATGCTATGGCGGCAGTTGAAGGGCTCCAGGTTGCAGGATCTCAAGTTCAGCCGCCAGATGCCGATCGCCGGGTATTTCGCAGACTTCGTATGCCGCTCGCACAAACTGATCGTCGAACTGGACGGTAGCCAGCATGTCGAAGCAGCAGCCTATGACGTTAAGCGGACGCACGCGCTCGAAGCCGCCGGCTACCGCGTCGTCCGCTTCTGGAACAACGACCTGACCTCGAACATGCCCAGCGTATTGGAGACCATTCTGAACGCTGCGATCGGTACCGAGCGCGTGCCCACCCCCCAGCCCCCTCCCGCAAGCGGGCGGGGGGGCTCTGTTGGGGGCGGGGCGATCTAATGGCCCTAACCCCGCAATTCCTCGACGAACTCCGCGCCCGCACCTCGCTCAGCGCGCTCGTCGGCAAGACCACCAAGCTCACCAAGGCCGGACGCGAGCACAAGGGCTGCTGCCCGTTCCACAACGAGAAGACGCCCTCATTCTACGTCAACGACGACAAGGGCTTCTACCACTGCTTCGGTTGCTCGGCGCACGGCGACGCGATCAAGTGGATGACGGACCAGCGCGGCCTCCCCTTCATGGACGCGGTGAAGGAGCTCGCGCAGGCCGCCGGGATGGACATGCCGGCGATGGACCGCCAGTCCGCCGCCAAGGCCGAGCGCGCCAAGGGCCTGCACGAGGTCATGGCCGACGCCGCCGACTGGTTCACCGAGCAGCTCAACGGCCTCCCCGGCACCGAAGCCCGCGCCCTCCTCGACCGCCGCGGGATCAAGCCCGAGACGGCGCGCGCGTTCGGCATGGGGTTCGCGCCCGACAGCCGCGGCAAGCTCAAGACCGCGCTGAAGGACTACGGCGACGCGATGCTGATCGAATCCGGCATGCTGATCTCGGTCGAGGGCAAGGACCCCTACGACCGGTTCCGCGGTCGCCTGATGATCCCGATCCGCGACCCCCGCGGCCGGACGATCGCGTTCGGCGGGCGCGTGCTCGACGGCGGCGAGCCCAAATACCTCAACTCGCCCGACACGCCGCTCTTCGACAAGGGCCGCACGCTCTACAATCTCGATCGAGCAGCCCCCGCCTCGCGCAAATCCGGCCGCGTGCTGGTGGTCGAGGGCTATATGGACGTCATCGCGCTCGCCCAGGCAGGCTTCGGCGAAGCGGTCGCCCCGCTCGGCACCGCGCTCACCGAAGCACAACTCGAACGATTGTGGCGGATGGTCGACGTGCCTTTGCTCTGCTTCGACGGTGACGGCGCCGGCCAGAAGGCAGCCCTCCGCGCAGCCCACCGTGCGCTGCCGATGCTCGCCCCCGGCCGCAGCCTCGCGTTCGTCACGCTCCCGCAAGGCCAGGACCCCGACGACCTCGTCCGCGCCGGCGGCCCCGGTGCGTTCGAGGCGTTGCTCAAGACCCCCGAACAGCTCGTCGACCGGCTCTGGGCCTCCGAAGTCGCCGCCGAGGCGCTCGACACCCCCGAACAGCGTGCCGGCCTCAAGCGCCGCCTCCACGAACTCGCGGAAGGCATCGCCGACCCGTCGGTGAAGCAGCAATATCATTCCGAGTTCAAGAACCGCTTCTACGAGCATTTCAAACCCGTCCGCACCCCCTTCGTGCCACGCGGAGAGCGCCCTAAAGGCGGCTGGAAGCCCCCGGCAGCACCCGTCACCGAAGACGCGAAGGCCTTCCTCGCCACCGGCATCGACCGCGTCTTGGCGAAGGCGGTGCTCGCCGGCCTGATCCGCCACCCGGTCGAGATCGCGCGCCACATGGAGGTGCTCGGCTCCCTCCAAATGATCGACGGCGCGCTCGGTCGTTTGTTCGAGGCCGTCGTAGATGTTGCACTTGAGGACCAGAAGCTTGATAGCGGGCGCTTGCTCACCATATTGGCGAGGTCCGGTTTCAATTCAGTCGCGAGTGACCTGTTGAGAGCCGATACGATGCCCTACTCGTTCACGCAGACCACGGCCGATCCAGCCCGCGTCCGTGCCGACCTCGACGAGGCGATCGCGATCATGGTCGCGCGGCCTGAGGTAGACGCGGCATTGAAGCAGGCGACCGCGGCGATGCAGACGCACTTCACCGAAGAGGCGTTCGAACGACAAGTGGCTATGGTAAGAGAGAAACAGGCGTTGGAAGTCCGACTTGCAAATCTTGTACAGTCGAACGAAGACGCCCGAGCGTTGGGTACCGAGGGCGATTGATGGCTAAGGCGAACATGGCGGAACCCGCCGAGACGAACGAAACCGGCGATGCGCCGCTGATCGACATGAACGATGCGTCGATCAAGAAGGTCATCGCGCGCGCCAAGAAGCGCGGCTACATCACCTATGAGCAGCTCAACGAAGCGCTGCCGCAGGGCGAGATGTCGTCCGACCAGATCGAGGACATCAGCGCCGCGCTGAGCGAGATGGGCATCAACATCGTCGAGAACGACGAAGCCGGCGAGGATGGCGAGACCGAGCCCGCCAAGGACGACGAGGACGAGCCGGAGGCCGCCGACGCGGATGCCGACACAGGCCCCGCGATCGAGAAAAAGAAAGAGACCATCGATCGCACGGACGATCCGGTCCGCATGTACCTGCGCGAGATGGGCGCGGTCGAGCTGCTCAGCCGCGAGGGCGAGATCGCGATCGCCAAGCGCATCGAGGCGGGTCGCGACACGATGATCCTCGGTCTCTGCGAATCGCCGATCACCTTCAACGCGATCATCGACTGGTCGACCGCGCTGAACGAGGGCACGATGCAGCTGCGCGAGATCATGGATCTCGACGCGATGCTGTCGAAGGACCCCGCCCCCGAAGCGATGGCCGAGGACGGCGAAGCCGACGACGGCGAGATCAGCGAGAAGAACGCCGGTCCCTCGTTCAAGGAAGAGGCCGAGCCCGAAGAGCCGTCCGCCGACGAGGACGAGGACGGCGAGCGCCGTGCTCCGCGCGCATCGGACGACGAGGAGGAGGACAACACCCTCAGCCTCGCGCAGATGGAAGAGCAGCTCAAGCCGATCGCGCTCGAGCGGTTCGCCAGCATCACCGCGCTCTACAAGAAGTTCAGCAAAATCCAGCAGTCGCGCGTCGACGCGATGGGCATCGGCGGCGATTTCTCCGCGGCCGACGAGCGCAAGTATCAGAAGCTGCGCGAGGAACTCACGGCCGAGGTCGAGAGCGTCCAGTTCCACAACGCCAAGATCGAATATCTGGTCGATCAGCTCTATGCCTATAACCGTCGCCTGACCGCGCTGGGCGGCCAGATGCTGCGCCTCGCCGAGCGCCACAAGGTGCCGCGCAAGGACTTCCTCGATCGCTATATCGGTCACGAGATCGACGAGAACTGGCTGGCGACGGTCAACAAGGTCGACAAGAAGTGGACCGCGTTCGTCGCGAACGAGGGCGAGGCGGTCGAGCGCATCCGCGCCGAGATCGCCGACATCACGCAGCAGACCGGCATGGCGCTCACCGAGTTCCGCCGGATCGTCAACATGGTCCAGAAGGGCGAGCGCGAGGCGCGCATCGCCAAGAAGGAGATGGTCGAGGCGAACCTGCGGCTGGTGATCTCGATCGCCAAGAAATACACGAACCGCGGTCTGCAGTTCCTGGATCTCATCCAGGAGGGCAATATCGGCCTTATGAAGGCGGTCGACAAGTTCGAGTATCGCCGCGGCTACAAGTTCAGCACCTATGCGACGTGGTGGATCCGCCAGGCGATCACCCGGTCGATCGCGGACCAGGCGCGGACCATCCGTATCCCAGTCCACATGATCGAGACGATCAACAAGCTGGTCCGTACCAGCCGCCAGTTCCTCCACGAGCAGGGCCGCGAACCGACTCCGGAGGAGATGGCCGAGCGCCTCTCCATGCCGCTGGAGAAGGTGCGCAAGGTGATGAAGATCGCCAAGGAGCCGATCAGCCTCGAAACGCCGATCGGCGACGAGGAGGATTCGCATCTCGGCGACTTCATTGAGGACAAGAACGCGATCATCCCGGTGGATGCCGCGATCCAGGCGAACTTGAAGGAGACGGTGACGCGGGTGCTGGCGTCGCTCACCCCGCGCGAGGAGCGCGTGCTGCGCATGCGCTTCGGCATCGGCATGAACACCGATCACACGCTCGAGGAAGTCGGCCAGCAGTTCTCGGTGACCCGCGAGCGCATCCGCCAGATCGAGGCGAAGGCGCTGCGGAAGCTGAAGCATCCCAGCCGGAGTCGGAAGATGCGGAGCTTCCTCGACCAGTAAGGATTGGGCTTCTTCAATTCAAAAGGCCGCGGCGTAGATCACCGCGGCCTTTTTTTTATCGCTAGTCTATCGATTGGTTAGGTCCGCCTCGCGCAATATCGCCACGACGACCTTCAATTAATCTGCAATGCTTGCAACAATCCTCGGTGAATAACAGCCTTCTCATGCAAATTGAGTTTTGCATTTGGGTATATATATTGAAATATTTTCGCACTATTTTGTGAAGGCTGGTTCCCAATTGCCGAGTAGTGAAACAATACCCGGCAAACTGTTTCAAAGTTTAATGGGGTTTTTAACTCACCATTCGCCACAGCCTCATCAAAGTGTTTTCTAAACTCAGGAAATACAAATATTTGCTTCCGCATAAGAGATAGAACATCAAACATACTTTCGATATCGGGCATGGCACCACCGATTTCGTCAACGAATTCCTGCCTAAGCCGTAAAGAATATGCTTTATTCACGTCCGAAAATTTATTCGGTGAGATTTTTCCAGTACCATTCGCAAGGGCAAAGCGGGCACATTCTCGCAAATAAGATATAACGTCACGCGGTCGGAAAAGTGTGTGCCCCAAAATGTATGCAAACACATGACGCTGTCTACGCACCCCGCCCGCTCGAGTTGAATCGGTAGTGAAAAGTTCATCGATCAGGGTCGTAAATGATTGTATTGGCCCACCTGCGATTAGCGCCCGGGACAGTCTAAACGCGGTAAGATCTCTTAAGTTCGGTTCCGACCAACTTAAAGTTAGGGCAGAGTCCGTCCATTTATTTTTATCGTTATCTTTTAAAAGTTCGTATATGTCAGACCTAAGAAATATTATGGGCTTTATACGCGAACCTTTTCGCATCTTGCGCCGTATATCATGAACAGCTTTAAAAAGACCAATTAGTAAATCAAGATATTGTTTAGACATCTTTGCATCAAACACATCCTTGTAATCTTCATCTAATTCATCAAATAAGACAAAGTAATCGCAATCGTCGACATGATCTATTATTAGATCTTCTAAAATCTGCGTTCTTTCCTGCCAAGTCGTGTCATTCGCCACCGTGACAGATTTCACGGTAGCATTTGCGCCAGTGCCAAATAACGTAAAGCCTCCACCTCGATCGCTTATTTTACTGATAGATCTAGCGAGAGCTTTTTCGACATCCATTGAAAAATGGTTCGCAAGTTCGGCGGAAACTGAGGAATCAATATTAGCATTACCCGCCATCATATTGCAAATTGCCGCATATATGATGTATTTCCAGACGGTAGTGTATTGCGAAGGGCTCGTGAAACTACTGTCTGTCAACTTATAAAGTTCGTTAAATGGAAAGCTTTTAAACGACAAACTTCTGACGAAGGTTGTGGGTCCGACCAAACCTCGAACATGTTCAGCTACTGCTGTTTTTCCTGATCCTTTGCGACCAATTACATAACTGGATTCGCCAGACTGTACGGAGCTAACACCCGGCATTCCATAAAAGTAGCGGCTGTTATCTTCGTCGGCCGCCTCCAACTTCCAATCAGCAATTGCCTTGAGCCACTCACGACGTGCGTTTGCCATGCGCTTTTCTCAATCCTCATACCTGCAACAGTCGAGGTGAACCCTAACTGCTCTGTCCGTTTTGAGAATGATCGGATGCCACTCAAATAACAAGGCGGACGTGAACAATCGATGCCCGCTGGCCAGAAGCTATCTGAAATAGCATGGATATACTTGAAAATAGCAACGGCGCCTTGGAATCGTCACTCGACCTTCCAGCCCGTATCCCTCTAAAGCCCCGCTATGCCCCGGGTAATCCTGTTCAACAAACCGTACGACGTGCTCAGCCAGTTCACCGACGTGAACAGTCCGACCCCGCGCGCGACGCTGTCGCAGTTCGTCGATGTGCCGGGCGTCTATCCGGCGGGGCGGCTCGACCGCGATAGCGAAGGGCTGTTGCTGCTGACCGACGACGGTCGCCTCCAGGCGCGGATCGCGGACCCGAAGTTCAAGCTGCCGAAAACCTATCTCGTGCAGGTCGAGGGCGATGCCGATCCCGCCGCGCTCGACCGGTTGCGACAGGGCGTCGTGCTGAAGGATGGCCCTGCCCGCGCCGACGTCGAGCGGATCGACGCGCCCGACCTCTGGCCGCGCGTGCCGCCGATCCGGGTCCGCGCGAGCATCCCCGATTGCTGGCTGAAGATAACCATCCGCGAAGGCCGCAACCGGCAAGTCCGCCGCATGACCGCAGCGATCGACCATCCCACGCTGCGGCTGGTCCGGTGGAGCATCGGCGACTGGACCTTGGCGGGTCTGGCGCCGGGCACGTGGCGCGAGGCCTGACGGGAGCCTGAGGGAGAAGAGGTGTTCACGCGAAGGCGCCAAGGCGCGAAGAGAAGTGATCAGCTCGCCCCCTGTTTCCTTCTCTTCGCGCCTTAGCGCCTTCGCGTGAAGCCAATCTCGGCGCTGCGCTGCATCCACGACGGACGCTGATTTCTCGGGAACATACAAAGCGTGTTTCCCCGCGAAGGCGGGGACACAGACTGGACTCCCGCCTTCGCGGGGAAACAAGGAGGCGGAAGTCGGCCTGCGCAGGAACGCGTGTCCTGTCCGACCGGAAAACCACCTCACACGCCCCGAAGAACGGAGGAGCCGTGCAGACGCCACGGCCGCTGGCCAAAATGCTAATCGGCTGTCCTACACGCTCGGAGAAGCGCACCGTTGCCGGATGCCCGCGCCCGCCCCCTTCACCTCGACACCGCTCCAACATTCTTACGTCACCGCCGCCGCGAAAATGCTTCCCAGCGTCTGCACTTCCTGCACTTCCGTGCTACAGCATAAACGCGAATTACGGATAAACGGCAGCGCTTCCAGCAGCTTGCCCCGCCGCCTACCCCCCGCCCCGCGCACAACGAAAAAGGGCGCGGGGACCATCGCCCCCGCGCCCTTCTCCAACTCCAGCAGTCTCCGATTACTCGGCGGCTGCGGTGCCCTTTGCAGGGCGCATGTCGCGACGCTCGGCGATACGTGCCGCCTTGCCGGTGCGGCCACGCAGGTAATACAGCTTGGCGCGACGCACGGCGCCCTTGCGGACGACTTCGATCGAATCGACGTTCGGCGAGTAGAGCGGGAAGACGCGCTCGACGCCCTCGCCGAAGCTCATTTTACGCACGGTGAAGTTCGAGCCCATGCCCTTGTTCGAGCGCGCGATGCACACGCCCTCGTAGTTCTGAATACGCGTGCGCTCGCCTTCGACGACCTTCACGCCGACCTTCAGCGTATCGCCAGGGCGGAAATCGGGGATCGTCTTGTTGGCCAGGAACTTCGCGATGTTCTCGGCTTCGATCGTCTGCAACAGGTTCATGTCTCGTCCTCGTGTCGCCGCGCGCCAGAGGGCGACTGGACCCGAGCGCCCTCATGGCGCTCCCAAAGGTCCGGTCGCCGTGACCGTGTATCGATCTCCGCACGGCGTTTGCGCCATGCCGCGATCTTCGCATGATCCCCCGATCGCAGCACCTGCGGGATCGTGCGCCCTTCCCATTCTTGAGGTCGGGTATAGTGCGGATATTCGAGCAGCCCCGTTTCGAAGCTCTCGTCATCCCCACTAGAAGCCGCGCCCATTACGCCGGGCAGCAGCCGAATGCAAGCATCGAGCAGCACCAGCGCCCCCATCTCGCCGCCCGACAGGATGTAGTCGCCGATCGAGACCTCCTCGATGTCGCGCGCCTCGAACAGGCGTTCGTCGAACCCCTCGAACCGGCCGCAGAGAATGGTGACGCCTGGCCCCTTGGCGAGCTCGCGAACCCGCTCCTGAGCAAGAGGCTTCCCCCGAGGCGTCATGGCCAGCACCGGGCGCCCGTCCGCAACGCTGTCGATCGCGGAGGCCACCACGTCGGCCCTGAGCACCATCCCAGCCCCGCCCCCCGCCGGCGTATGGTCCACCGACTTGTGCTTGTCGGTCGCAAAGTCCCGGATCTGCACCGGCGAGCAGGACCACCGCCCCTCCCCCAGCGCACGGCCAGCAAGCGACGTCCCCAGCGGCCCCGGAAACATCTCCGGATACAGCGTCAATATCGTGGCAGCGAAAGTCACAGCGTCCAATTCTCTATGCGAAGACCCGCCACGTCGGCGAAGTCGCGTTCGTTGTTGGTGATCAGCGTCAGTCCAAGCGATAGCGCGTGTGCGGCTATCAGCCTGTCGAAACTACCGCGCTTGAATGGCAGTTGGGCATAGTGCCTCGCAGACAGTTCGTCGAACGGCAGCACTGGCACCCACCGGCTGAACGCATCGATCGCGTCCAGTGGCGGCAGCTTACCCTGCCAGCTACCGATCGCCAGTTCGGCGAAGACGACAGCGGACATCCCCAGTTCGCCCTCGTCGCATTGCTCGACACGGTGTCTGAGACGCGGGACATTTCCGCCCAGCAACAGGATGCAGATATTGGTGTCGAGCAGATATTTCATCGCTATTCGGAGCCACCCGGCCAGGACGGATCATCCCACGGACGCGGCGAGGGTTCGAAAACCCGGTCCTCTCGGTCGAGGAGTTTGAGGCCGGGGATCGATCCGTAAATGCCCGTTAGATCAATCTTCCGCGGCGCTGGCGAATAGGGCTCGAAGATAAACTTGCCGCTGTCCTCTCGTACCGTCATTTCAGCCCCCTCAGCGATGCCAAGCGCTTTGGGCAAGCGCAATGCGACCGAATTGCCCGACTTAAAGACCTTCGCACGATATTCCTTGGCCATTGCCGCCTCCGTATGCACACGCCGTATATACTAGAAAAGCGCACGGAACAATTACGGCTGCGAAACGCTCGCGCGGGATGGACGATTGCATCATCATCGGCGCGGGGCCGGCGGGGCTGACCGCGGCGATCTATCTCGCGCGATTCCACCTCTCGATCCGCCTGTTCGATTGCGGCAGCAGTCGCGCGGCGTTGATCCCCTGTACGCACAATCATGCCGGGTATCCCAAGGGAATCCGCGGGACTGATCTGCTTGCGCGGATGCTGGCGCAGGCGGAGACCTACGGTGCGGTGCGCGAGGGTGCGCGGGTGGATGCGATCGAGGTGGACGACGACGGGTTCACGGTGCGGATCGGTGATCGCCGGGCTCGGGCGCGGAGCGTGCTGCTCGCGACCGGGGTGGTCAACAACCGGCCCGACATGCCCGATGCAGTCCATGACGAAGCGCTCGAAACGGGCCTGTTGCGCTATTGCCCGATCTGCGACGGCTATGAGGTCACCGACAAGCGTGTGGGGGTGATCGGCACCGGCGACCACGGCATGCGCGAGGCGCTGTTCCTGCGGGGCTATACGAAGGACGTGACGCTGATCGCGCCCGAGGGTGGCCATGATCTTGATCCGGCGTGCGAGGCGGCGCTTGATGATGCGGGGATCGTCCGGGTTGGTGGTCCGTGCGGCAACTATGCGATCGAGGACGGCACGCTCGCGCTCGACACGGTCGACGGGCGGCTGGCGTTTGACAGCGTCTATCCCGCGTTGGGCTCGGTGATCCGCTCGGAACTGGCGGTCGCGGCCGGAGCGCGGGCATCCGAGGATGGGTGTCTGGAGGTCGACGACCACCAGCGGACGTCGATCCCCGGCCTGTTCGCGGCGGGGGACGTCGTGAAGGGTCTGGACCAGATCAGCCACGCGATGGGAGAAGCCGGGGTTGCTGCCACGACGATCCGGAACATGCTTGCTGAGCAGCGGCCGTTGCGGCGGTAGTCATGGCCAAACAAAATTGTTCTCCCGCGAAGGCGGGAGAACAAGGAGGCGATCGTTGAAGCCTATTGTTCGGCCGCGAACGACGCTTCGACGACCAGTCGTTCCGCATCCCACTCGGGTACCGCTTCGACCCGCATCGGTATCATGAAGCGCTTGCCGGGCTTGTCGTCCACCGGGAGACGTTCGATCTCGATCACGTCGCCCGCGCCGAAATTGTCGATCGCGACCACCCGGCCGATCGCCTCGCCATCCGTCGACACGACGTCGAGCCCGATCACATCGGTGTGATAATATTCGCCGTCCTCAAGCGGTGGCAACGATGACCGCGGCACGGTCAATTCGGTGCCACGCATTGCCTCGGCAGCGTTGCGATCGGCTACTTCGGCGAAGCGGGCGATCATGCCGTTGTTGCCGCTGCGGGCGGACTTCAGCGACAGCGCGCCGTCGTTGAAGCTCTTATAGCTACCGAAATTCTCGGCGAATACCTTCAGCCGCACTTCGCCACCGATGCCGTGCGCACCGATGACGACAGCGAGCGTCACTTCATCCTTGCGCCGAACCTTCGTCGCGGCCGGGGGTGTCGTCGGAGCCTTCGGCGGGGTCGTCGGCGGAGACGCCTTGGTTGGTGGCATCTTCGATGTCCTCGGGTGCGGGGGCTGTGCGGGGGTCAGTTTCGGGGGCCATCATGCGCTCCTGCTCGGGGTTACCAACAAAGAACGCACGAACGGCGGATCGGGTGCGGAGGCGACCCGTAGGCGGAGCGGACACTCAGGTCCGCTCCCTCACCGTCATCCTGGGCTCGACCCAGGATCCAGGGTCACGAACGCTCTCGTCTGTGTCTCTGGATCCCAGCTTTCGCTGGGATGACGGGTTTGGAACAGGGGCGGCCGGGATGTCCCGACCGCCCCAGATCTTACGAAGCGCTCGTGGCGTCTTCGACTTCGGCAGCGACGACCTGCTCGGTCTCTTCGTTGCTGCCCGTAGCAGGTGCAGCCTTGGCAGCCGCTTCGGCCTCGGCAGCTTCGGCCGCCTTGGTCGCACGCTCTTCAGCGCGCTCGGTGGCCTTCTCGCCGGGCTTGCCCTTGTTCGGGTTGTTGCGCGCCGAACGCTCGAGCACGCCGGCCTGGTCGAGGAAGCGCGCGACGCGGTCGGTCGGCTGCGCGCCGACGCTCAGCCAATGCTTCGCGCGATCGGCGTCGAGCTGGACGCGCTGCTCGTTGTCCTTGGCGAGGAGCGGGTTGTAGTTGCCGATCTTCTCGATGAAGCGGCCGTCACGCGGCGAACGCGCATCGGCAACGACGATCTTGTAATAAGGACGCTTCTTGGAGCCACCGCGCGCGAGGCGAATGTTGATTGCCATGATATTTTCCTTCGTTTTCTAGATAGATCCCCGAGCAAAGCCGAGGTGTCGTGGTTGGATAAGAGGTTATTTCTTCTTCAGAAAATCGTCGAAACCGGCCGGCATCTGCGGCATCTTGGGGCCACCAAGCCCCGGCAGACCGCCGCCACCGCCCGGCAGGCCACCGGCACCGGCCTTGTTGAGCATGTCGCCCATCTGTGGCCCGCCGATCGCGTTACCGATCCCGCCAAGGCCGCCCCCAAGACCACCTTTTCCGAGCATCGCCATCATGCCCTTCATGCCGCCCATCTTCTTAATCTTCTTCATGGCGGTCGACATTTCGAGGTGCATTTTCAGCAGCTTGTTGACCTCCTGGACGGTCGTCCCGGAACCCTTGGCGATGCGGATCTTGCGCTTGGCGTTGATCAGTTCGGGCTTGTTACGCTCCTTGATCGTCATCGAACCGATCATCGCGTCCATGTGCACCAGCACCTTTTCGCCACCGACCGACGCGACCGCGCCCTGCGCCTTCTTCATGCCGGGGATCATCCCCGCCAGCGCGCCGAGCCCTCCCATCCGCTGCATCTGCGCCAGCTGGGCACGCAGGTCGTTCATGTCGAACTGACCCTTGGCCATCTTGGCGGCCATCCGCTCGGCATCTTCCTGCTGGATAGACTCCGCAGCGCGCTCGACCAGGCTGACGACGTCGCCCATGCCGAGGATGCGGCCGGCGACGCGTTCCGGGTGGAATGCCTCGAGCGCGTCGAGCTTCTCGCCGGTCCCTGCGAACTTGATCGGCTTGCCGGTGACCGCGCGCATCGACAGCGCCGCGCCGCCGCGGGCATCGCCGTCCATGCGGGTCAGCACGATACCCGTCAGCGGTACCTGATCCGAGAAGTTCTGCGCGACGTTGACCGCGTCCTGGCCGGTCAGCGAATCGACGACGAGCAGGATCTCGGCCGGGTTCGCGACGTCGGCGACCGACTTCATCTCGTCCATCAACGCCTGGTCGACATGAAGTCGACCCGCGGTGTCGAGCATCAGGACGTCATAGCCCTGGAGCTTCGCCGCCTGCATTGCGCGGCGGGCGATATCGACCGGCTGCTGGCCAGCTACGATCGGCAGCGTCGCGACGTCGATCTGCGTGCCGAGCGTCGCCAGCTGCTCCTGCGCGTTCGGGCGATTGACGTCGAGCGACGCCATCAGCACCTTTTTCCGCTCGCGAGCACCCTGGCCGAAATTGGCCTGCCCTGCCGCCAGCCGCTTGGCGATCTTGGCGGTGGTGGTCGTCTTGCCCGAGCCCTGGAGGCCGACCATCATGATGACAGCGGGCGGCGTAACGCCCAGCTCCAGCTCCGAGGCTTCCGAACCGAGCATCTCGACCAGCGCATCGCTGACGATCTTGACGACCTGCTGCCCCGGCGTGACCGATCGCAGGACGTTCTGGCCGATCGCCTTCTCGGTCGCCTTGTCGACGAACTCGCGCGCGACAGGCAGCGCGACGTCGGCTTCGAGCAGCGCGACGCGCACCTCGCGCATCGCCGAACGCACGTCCGCTTCGGTCAGCGCACCCCGGCCGCGAAGGCGGTCGAAGACGCCGCCAAGTCGATCGCTCAGGCTTTCGAACATCGAAATACTCCAAATCACCGTGACAAAACGCAAAAGCGCCGGCGGGCGAAACCTCGCCGGCCAGCGTGCATCCTTGGATGCTCGTCCAATGCGCCCCGTAACGGAACGTGATGGGCTCACTACTGGAACTGAGGTGGAAGTGCAAGATGGCCGGTAGGCATCCCTTTAGCCTATCCACTTGGTCATGCCGGGCTTGTTCCGACATAACTGAAGTGCGCGATCAATCGCGCCCAAGCCACGCCCTACCCCACGCCAACCTCGCCTTAATATCTCCTACACCTGTTGCATGGCACACCGCCAACCAATCAGAGACCGAACAGGCCAACCTCATGACCGCAAAGTCGGTGGCGACGCGTACGCCCCGCAACATCAGTCGGGAATTCATGACCGGCGCCGTTACGGGCGCCGCGATCCTGCTGTTCGTCGGCACTGGCGGCACGGTGCTCGTCAAGGCGCTGACGCATATCCACGGCAGCGACGTGGCGATCGATCGGACGCTCGTCGCGACGATGCTGCTCAATGTCTCGCTGATCTTGTTCGGCTGGTTCCGCTATCGCGCGCTCGCCGAGGAACTGAGCGACCTTACCGAAGCCGGCCACCGCGCTCAGGCGCTGGCACAGCGCGATCCGCTGACCGGCTTCCTCAACCGTCGCAGCCTGTCCGAAGACGGCGCGACCTTGTTCGCCAGCGCCCGCCGCCGCGGCAAGGCAATGGCCCTGCTGACAATCGACGTGGATCATTTCAAAAGCGTCAACGACCTACACGGCTACGCGGTCGGCGACCTGCTGCTCGCCTATGTCGCCGAGACGATCGCGGCGATCGCGCCCGGCGCCAGCCTGCTCGCACGGCTTGGCGCGGACGAGTTCGCCTGCACCTTCGTGTTCGATTCCGCACACAAGAACGTCGCCGACCGGATTGCCGAGCGTATGGTAGCCGGGCTCGCACTGCCGTTCCGGACCAACGGCGTCGACATCCATATGAGCGTGTCGATCGGCATCGCGCGCTCGGACAGCGACTGTGGGTCGGTCGACGCGCTGCTGCGCAACGCCGATATCGCGCTCCATGCCGCCAAGACAGCCGGGCGCAGTCGCCATGCGTGGTTCGATCGGTCGATGGAGCGCTCCCTGCAGTTGCGCGGCGAGCTCGAAGCAGGTCTGCGGAACGCGGTCCCCGCACAGGAGATCGTCCCGTATTTCGAGCAGCAGGTCGATCTGACGACCGGGCGCATCACCGGCTTCGAAGTCCTCGCACGCTGGGAACACCCGACGCGAGGCACGATCGCACCGGACATCTTCATTCCCATCGCCGAGGAGATCGGGTTGATCGGCGACCTGTCGTTGTCGATCATGCGCCAGGCGTTCGCTACCGCGCGTGACTGGGACGCAGGGCTGACACTCTCGGTCAACGTCTCCCCGTTGCAGTTGCGCGACGCGTGGCTCGCGCAGAAGATCATCAAGACGCTGGTCGAGACGGGCTTCCCCGCAAGCCGGCTGGAGATCGAGATCACCGAGAGCGCGCTGTTCGACAATCTCCCGCTCGCGCAGTCGATCGTCGGCAGCCTGAAGAACCAGGGCATCCGCCTCGCGCTCGACGATTTCGGCACCGGCTATTCGAGCCTCGCGCATCTCCGGGCGTTGCCGTTCGACCGGATCAAGATCGACAAGAGCTTCGTCGCCTCGATGCTGGACAATCCCGAGAGCATGGCGATCGTGAACACGATCGTGCGGTTAGGCGACAGCCTCAATTTGCCGACGACTGCGGAGGGGATCGAGGATGCCGCGATCGAGGAACGCCTGCGCGCCATGGGCTGCGTGAAGGGCCAGGGGTATCTGTACGGGCGACCACTGGGGGCGGCTCAGGTCCGCCGTCTGTTGGCCGAGAAGCGTTTGCTCGCACAGGCGCCCTCGGATGATATCGCGATGATTACCAGCCAGCGTCTGGCTGGTTGAGATACGCGGCTTCCTCCGCGGTTGTCGACCGCCCGAGCGCGGCGTTTCGCGAGGGATAGCGACCGAACTGGATAATGACGTCGCGGTGCTCTCGCGCGAATTTCAAATTGCGCGCATCGCCCAACGCCTCGAACTTGGCGACGCTCAACGCCTGCAGAGGCACGTCCTCGGCGTGCATCAGCGGCATGTACGCGAACGCGCGCCGCTCCGGTGGATACACCATGTCCCAGCCGTTTTCGATCGCCCGAACCGCAAGCACGGCCGCCAGATCGTCGCCGGCGAACGCCTCGGCGGTGTCGCGGTACATATTCCGCGAAAACTGGTCGATCAGGATGATCGCCGCCAGTAGCGTATCGGGCCGGTCACGCCAGACCGCCGCGCCGCAGGCGACCGTCGCATCGCGGGTCGTACCGAAGCGGCTGGCAATCTCGGCATCGAACGCGGGGTCTTTCGCCCAGTGTCTCTCAGGATCTTGCCCAAACCAGAAAGCGAGCACCGCATTCGCTTGCGCCCCAATTTCGTTTTCGTGGACTTCGGTCATCGTCGCTCCTAAATCGCGGGCATGCCATCAGTCGCCACGTCTGAGATCGCCCCCGAGGTCGTGAGCCTTGGCTGTCGTCTCAACATCGCCGAAAGCGAAACGATCCGCGCACTCGTCGCCGGGCGGGACATGGTCGTGGTCAACAGTTGCGCGGTCACCAACGCAGCCGTGAAAGCGACCCGCGTCGCAATCCGGCGGGCCAAGCGCGATCGCCCCAGCGCACAGATCGTCGTCACCGGATGCGCCGCGCAGATCGATCCGGCGAGCTTTGCTGCGATGCCCGAAGTCGACCGCGTCGTCGGCAACGCCGACAAGCTCACATCGCAAGCGTGGCAGACCGAAGCCCCGGTCGTCGTCTCCGACATCATGCAAGTCCGCGAAACAGCCCCCCATCTTGCCGCCAGCTTCTCCGCCCACGCGCGGGCGTTCGTCGAGGTGCAGAACGGCTGCGACCACCGCTGCACCTTCTGCGCGATCCCGTTCGGCCGTGGCCCGAGCCGCTCGGTCCCCGCCGGTGCAGTCGTCGACCGGATTGCCGGCCTCGTCGACGCGGGCCACCGCGAGATCGTCCTGACCGGCGTCGATCTTACCAGCTACGGCCCCGACCTTGCCGGCGCGCCGACGCTGGGCCACCTCGTCGAACGCATTCTGCATCACGTGCCCGCACTCGAACGCCTGCGCCTCTCCTCGCTCGACGGCATCGAGATCGACGACCGCCTCTTTGCTCTGCTGACGACCGAGCGCCGGATCATGCCGCACGTCCACCTGTCGTTGCAGGCCGGCGACGACATGATTCTCAAGCGCATGAAGCGCCGCCATTCGCGCGCAGAAAGCGTCGCACTGGTCGATCGCCTCAAGACCGCCCGCGGCGATATCGCGATCGGCGCGGACTTGATCGCCGGCTTCCCGACCGAGGACGCGGCGATGTTCGCGAACACGCTCGCGCTGATCGACGACTGCCACATCGTCCACCCGCACATCTTCCCCTATTCGCCGCGCGCCGGCACCCCCGCCGCGCGCATGCCGCAGGTCGAGCCCGAAGTCCGCCGCCAGCGTGCCGCCCTCCTCCGCGACGCCGGCGAAACAGCCCGCGCGCGATGGCTGCAAACCTTGGTCGGTACGCGCCAAGACATGCTCGTCGAACGTTCCGGCGACCGCGGACATATCGGCAATTTCGCAGAAGTCCTGCTGGACGCGCCCGCCATACCCGACGACATCGTCCGCATCAGAATCACCGGCGCTACGTCAGACCGCCTTAGCGCAACACGAGAACCATCATGAGCACCACTCCCACTTGGCACGACAAGCTGATCGGCGGCTTCAAGCGCACCTCCGACAGGCTCGTCGGCAACCTCGCAGGCCTAGGCGGCGCGCGGCTCGACACCGCGACGCTTGACGATATCGAGGAGGCGCTGATCGCGTCGGACCTCGGCCCCGAGACCGCCAGCCGGATCCGCCACCGCCTCGCCGAGGGCAGCTTCGAGCGCAACATGGAGGAACTAGGCATCCGCGTGATCGTCGCGGAGGAAGTCGAGAAGGTCCTCGCCACGGTCGCCAAGCCGATCGAGATCGACGCCTTCCCGCGCCCGCAGGTGATCCTGGTCATCGGCGTCAACGGCTCGGGCAAGACCACGACCATCGCCAAGCTGGCGCATCTGTTGATGGAGCAGGATTACGGCGTGATGCTGGCCGCAGGCGACACGTTCCGCGCCGCGGCGATCGGCCAGCTCCGCACCTGGGCCGAGCGCGTCGGCGTGCCGATCGTAACCGGCCCCGAGGGCGGCGACGCGGCCGGCGTGGTGTGGGACGCGGTGAAGAAGGCAACCGAAACCGGCATCGATGTGCTGATCGTCGACACCGCCGGCCGCCTCCAGAACAAGCGCGAACTGATGGACGAACTCGCCAAGATCCGCCGCGTTCTCGGCCGCATCAACCCCGAGAGCCCGCACGACATCGTCCTCGTCCTCGATGCGACCACCGGCCAGAACGCGCTCCAGCAGATCGAGGTCTTCAAGGAGGTCGCAGGCGTCACAGGCCTCGTGATGACCAAGCTCGACGGCACCGCGCGCGGCGGCGTGCTCGTGGCAGCGGCGGAAAAATACGGTCTGCCGATCCACGCGATCGGCATCGGCGAAGGCATGACGGATCTGCGCCCGTTCGATGCAAACGAAGTGAGCCGGATCATCGCGGGCGTGGAGAGCGTCCGGAAGTAACCCCTCCCGCGCCCCCTTCCCCCGTTCGTCCTGAGCGAAGTCGAAGGACTGGTCAGCTTGTGGCAATGTCCTTTGACTACGCTCAGGACGAACGGCATCTTACCGTATTTCGTGGATATTCCAGTGACCAAGCCCCCCCTATCTCCCGGCCTCCGCATGGCGGTCGACTACGGCCCGCTCGCGATATTCTTCGCGGTGAACTTCCTGACCCCCGGCCTGCCGATCGTCCGCGTGGTCGCCGCGACCACCGCGTTCATCATCGCCACCATAGCCGCGATGATCGTGTCGAAGGTCAAGGCGGGGCATATCTCGCCGATGCTGTGGCTGTCGGGCGCGCTGATCGTCGTGTTCGGCGGGCTCACGATCTATTTCCACGACCAGCGCTTCATCCAGATGAAGCCGACGATCATCTACGCGATGTTCG
>JAZKCH010000067.1:0-19523 GCA_040388215.1 Pseudomonadota bacterium
CGGTCGGCACGTCGGACCTGCTGGTCGACATCACCCCCGGCCAGAGCATCACCGGCAGCGTCGAGGCCGACAATGCGGGCAACCGCTACACCGGTGCCTACCGCGTCGGTGGTTCGGTCAACTGGAACAACCCGACCGGCTCGGGCGACGTGCTGAGCCTGCGCGCACTGACGTCGTTCTCCGGGCTGGCTTATGGCCGCGCATCGTACCAGGCACCAATCGGGCAGGTCACGCTGGGCGTCGCGTTCGCGCATCTCGAATATTCGCTCGGCAAGGAATTCGATACCCTCGACGGTAGCGGCAATGCCGATGTCGCCAGTGTCTATGCGAGCTATCCGCTGATCCGCTCGCGCGACAACAATCTGTACGTGACCATCGGCGGCGACGTGAAATGGTTCGAGGACCGAATCGGCATCGTCGACGTCACGACCTATCGCCGTGCGCAGGTCGTAACCGCAGGCCTCAGCGGCGACGAACACGACACGCTGCTTGGAGGTGGCTGGAGCGCGTATTCGCTGAGCTATTCGGTCGGCAATCTCGATATCCGCGGCGCGTATGAGCGTTCGGTCGACGCGCTTACAGCCCGTACCGACGGCAGCTACGGAAAGCTGCAGTTCAGCTTCGCGCGGTTGCAGACGATCGCCGGTCCGCTGTCGCTGTTCGCCTCCGCCCGCGGACAGATCGCGTTCAGCAACCTCGACATTTCCGAGAAGATGGAGCTGGGCGGCGCCTATGCGGTGCGCGCCTATCCCGAGGGCGAGGCGTATGGCGACCAGGGCTATGTCGCCACCGCTGAAGCACGACTGGCCTTGCCGCAGGTCGTGCCGGGTGCGCTCCAGCTGTTCGGGTTCGTCGACGTCGGCGAGGTCGATTACGTCAAGCATCCGTATTTCGACGGATCGAACCACGCCAGACGCAGCGCGTACGGCGGCGGGCTGAGCTGGGCGGGACCGTACGGGATTGCCGCAAAGGCGACGTATGCGCGCAAACTCGGCGATGCCGATGCGACGTCGGCTCCCGACAAGTCGGGCCGCGCCTGGTTCCAGGTTTCGAAGACCTTCTGACCGCGCACGCCGCCCCCGAATTTTGCGGCCATCCGCCGCCACCAAGGATACCGCACATGACCCCCATCCCATCATCGATCCGAAATACCAGACGCCCCGCCCCCACCGTCACGCGCACGCGGCGCGGCGGGCTGTTCGGCACCACCGGCCTTGCACGGTTCGCGTGGCTGATCGGGTTCAGCCTCGCGGGCGCGGTAGCGGCGCGTCCGGTCGAGGCGCAGACGCTCCCGACCGGGGGTGAGGTCGTCGCGGGTCAGGCGAGCATCGCGACCGGTACTAAGTCGCTGACCGTGACGCAGACCAGCGACCGCGCGGCAATCAACTGGCAGTCCTTCTCGATCGGTAAGGGCAAGAGCGTCGTCTTCGAACAGCCGACCAGCAGCTCGGTCGCGCTGAACCGTGTGCTCGGCTCTGACCCTTCCGTCATTCTCGGCAATCTGTCGGCGAACGGGAAGGTGTTCCTGGTCAATCCGAACGGCATCCTGTTCGGCCAGACCGCCAATGTTAACGTCGGCGGGCTGGTGGCCTCGACATTGAACATCTCCGACGCCGATTTCCTCGCGGGCAAGAACAGTTTCGCGGGTGCGAGCAGCGCGAGCGTCCAGAACGACGGCTCTATCACCGCGAAGAACGGCTATGTCGCGCTGCTCGGCGCGAACGTCGGTAACGGCGGGACGATCAAGGCGAACTTCGGCACCGTCGTACTGGCGGGCGGCGAGGCAATCACGCTCGACGTCGCAGGCGACGGGCTGCTCAACGTCGCGGTCGACAAGGGCGCGGTCGGCGCGCTGGTCCGCAATGGCGGGCTGATCCGCGCGGACGGCGGCAAGGTCGTGATGACTGCGCAGGGTGCGGGCGACCTGCTCCACACCGCGGTCAACAACACCGGCATCGTCGAGGCGCGCACGCTGCAGAACCGCGGCGGCACGATCCTGCTGCTCGGCGACATGAAGACGGGCACCGTCAGCGTTAGCGGCGAACTTGATGCGAGTGCCCCGGTCGGCGGCAATGGCGGCTTCATCGAGACGTCGGCGGCGACCGTCAACGTCGCCGATGGCGCGCAGGTCTCGACCTACGCACCGTCCGGCGCGACCGGCATGTGGCTGATCGATCCGCAGGATTACGTGATCGGCGCAGGGGGCAACATCTCGGGCTCGACGTTGTCGGCACAGCTCGTGACGACCAGCATCACGATCAGCACGATCCCCGCGGCAGGCGACACGACCACCGGCAATGGCGACATCTTCGTCAACGACGCAGTCGCATGGACTGCATCGGGCGTACCGACGACGCTGACGATGAACGCGTTTCGCGACGTCAACATCAACGCGCCGATCACCGCGACCAACGGCAATATCGTCGCGTGCTGCGGTCGCGATGTGAACGTCAACGCGGCGCTGACGACGACCAACGGCAGCATTCTGCTGAACGCCGGGCGCAACGTGCAGGTGTTTCACGCGATCACGACGACCGACGGCAATATCGCGCTGTGCGCCGGCCACGACGTGATGATCGACGCGGCGGTCACGCTGACCCGCGGCACGACGATCCCGGCGCAGAGCTTGGGCCTGCCGGTCGGGCTGACATTGATCGCGGGGTCCGATGGCACAGGGCCGGGCGTCAACGGCGGCACGATCGTGTTCTCCGCGCTTTCGCCGCCGACCACCGTTACCGCGGCGCCGGTATCGATCAACTACAACCCGGTGTCGTACACGACGCCGACCGACTTCTCGACCGAGTTCGTCCTGACCGAGGGCGCCGCGATCACCCAGCGCATGCTGCTGTTCCCCACCGCGCAGAAGGTGGCGGACGGTACCAATGCGGCGGTGCTGAGTGGGTTCAACACCAACGGCACCTCCGGGACTCCGACCGGTGTGTCGCTGGTCGCCGGCCCGAATGCGACCGCGACGTTCGACAGTACCGGCGAAGGCACCGGCATCGGCGTCAGTTTCAGCGGCTACACGCTCACGGGCACGAACGCGGCCCAATACGCATTGGCCAGTTCCTGCTGTGTCGCAGGGTTCCGGACCACCGGGACGATCACGGCAGCGCCCGCTCCAGCTCCAGCTCCGGCTCCGGCACCAGCACCGGCGCCCGCTCCGGCTCCAGCTCCAGCTCCGGCACCAGCACCGGCTCCAGCTCCAGCACCGGCGCCCGCTCCGGCTCCAGCTCCAGCACCGGCTCCGGCTCCGGCCCCCGCTCCGGCTCCGGCTCCGGCTCCGGCACCCGCGCCAGCTCCAGCACCGGCTCCGGCTCCGGCTCCGGCCCCCGCTCCGGCTCCGGCTCCGGCGCCAGCGCCCGCACCCGCTCCAGCACCTGCACCAACTCCCGTTCCTGATCTTCCTAACGCAACGCGGCCTTTACTGGAGGTCCCGCCTGTTCCCGTCCGCGCACCGACCCCGCCGCCGATCGAGGTTGTCGAGGAGGGCGTAACACCGCCGACTCCCGATCGTCCGGGAATTGTCATCGTCGAAACGCCGGACAGTCCGAACTCACCGAATTCACCGAATTCACCAAATTCACCGAACTCGCCGAACTCGCCGAACTCGCCGAACTCGCCGAACTCGCCCGAGCAACCCTACGCGCCGACGAACGTGCCGCCCGTCGTGGATCGTCCATTCGTGCAACCGACACCCCCGGCCAAGCCCGTCGTGCCGCTGTTTGCCCGCAAGCAGGCGCGCCATTGAGATGATCTGCGATCGGGGGCGACCACCCATGCCGCGCCGAACGAACAGGTGCGGTGGCTTAGAGCTGCTCGCCGTTGCGCTGGTCGCCGCGACCCCGGTGGTGGCGACCCCGGTGGTGACGACCAGCGCCGCCGCTGACCCTGCAAACGTCGCGCGGTTCGAGCGCGAGACCGTCTCTCCCGACGCGCGCGCTACGGCAGACTGGGTGGCGGCATCGCACGACAATCACACGTTGCCGTTCGTCGTCATCGACAAGGTCAACGCGAAGGTATTCGCCTTCGACGCTGCCGCCATCCTGCGTGGCACCGCGCCCGCATTGCTCGGAATGGCGCGCGGCGACGAGAGCGTACCGGGGATCGGCCAGCGCAAGCTCGCGACGATCACCCCTGCCGAGCGCACCACGCCTGCGGGACGGTTCGAAGCATCGCTCGGTCGCGACTTCGAACAGGACATCCTGTGGATCGACTATGACGCCGCGTTGTCGATGCACCGCGTCATCGTCGGCCGCCGCGTCGACAACCGCGCCGGGCGGCTCGCATCGCCGACACCGGCCGACAACCGGATCTCCTATGGCTGCGTCAACGTGCCCGCCAGCTTCTACGATGCGGTGATCAAGCCGCTGTTCACCGGCACCGTCGGCATCGTCTACATCCTACCCGAGACCAAGCCGCTGCGTAGCGTCTTCGCCGTACCGCCCGACGCCGGGCAGTAACGTACATCGACTTGATCCAGCCCCCGTCAGCGGAAAATTCTCCGGCTCGAACGATCGCCCCCGAGAACCGACTATCCCCATGGTCGCTCTCGATACCATTTGGTCAGCACGTATTTGACCCCCTGCTCGACCGGCATCCCCTGGTGCAACGACTCCGGGTTCGGGCGGCCCAGCGCATCCATGTTGTTCCAGATCACCAGATTGCCTGCCTTCGGTGCGATCATCACGCCCGCCGTTGGAAAGTTCGTTCGCCCACCCAGCGTCGGTTGATTGAGGAACGTCATGGCCGACCATGTCCGCTGTCCACCGATCGGCACCTGGTTTCGCCAGTAATGCTGCCCGGTATCGAAGAAATCATGATGCGGCTTGAACTCCTGCCCAACCGCATAGCGCTGGCCTTGCAACGCTTCGCCGAAAACCGACTCGATCCCGGTGAGCTCCTCCAGCTTGTTTTCGACCGCCGTCACCGCGTCGGGTCCGGGGTAGAGATAGCAGGTTTCGCTGGTCCGATACGACGGCACCGGATCGTCGGAGACGACCGGCGAAGGCACACGGTCGGCGTCGATCAGGCCGATCAGCGCGCTGCATTCCTGCAGCGTCAGAAAATTGCGGACGACGTACAGTTCGACGCTGTTCGACGGTATCCGGACGGCGCCGGCATAGTGGACGATCCGTTCTCGCACGCGGACGGCGGAGTCCGATCGCGCCAGTGCCTCCATCTGTCCGTCACGGAGATCGAGCGCGGACAACGACGCCGACATCGACGACGTATTGTCCGAATGATCGGTCGGCCAAGCACCAGTATCTAGAAATTCTGACATGTTCTCGTCGCTTAAGTCTTGCGTCCCGGACTAGGCCAATAACAGGAATCTTATCATATGTTTATATTTTTAATTGATGCATCTTTATGTGATCACTTACGTTTATCAAGTACGACCAACATAGGTTAGGCTCGGTTGAGCGATTTTTCGCCGCCACCCCGCCCACAGGGATGCGCTCAAGTCGCACCAGACCGAAGAGTTCGGGAACATCCCACGTTCCGCTGCCGGCGAGAGCACGGGGTGACGCGCTTTAACGGACATCGGCGGAGAACCATCATGCAACCGGGCTTCATCACCGGGGCGGGATCGACATCCCACGCTCTACTCAGCGGCTTGACCCAGGTCACGCCCGCCATTGCCATCGTCAGCGCCAACGCTGCGGTCGCAACCGCAGATCGCCCTGCGCCCGAGGTGCAGCACGACCGGGTACCCTTGAAACCACGCCGTCCGGTGATCCGCGGCATCGCGTTCGCACTGTCGCTGTCGGCGGTGTTCTGGGCCGGGATCTTGTACCTGTCGTTCGGCTGAACACCCGCCACTCCCCCCTTTAGATTTTCTCAAATCCTCGCTCTTCGCGGGGCCAGGATACCCATGTTCAAAAAACTTCTCGCGTGCGCAGCAGCGTCGTTGCTGGTGCTCGTCCCCCACCCTGTCGCCGCGCAACGCTTGATCCTGCCGGGCGCGCTGTTGCTGGCCGGTTACCGTGCGACCTGTGGCCCCGTCGATACGATGATCCAGCCGATCGACGATATCGCTGCAGCATATCGAGGACGGATATACCTTCATCCGCGGGTTCTGAACTTACCGCGTGCGCAGCAGCTATTCTGGTACACGCATGAATGCGCGCATCAGATCTTTGGTCCCGGTGAAGCGGCTGCCGATTGCTGGGCCGTCGAACAAGGCAAGATCCAGGGCTGGCTGTCCCGTGACGAACTGGCCAAGCTGAGCGATACCATGCGCCAGTTCCCCGGTGACGCATCGCACGCCGATGGCCGCGCACGCATCGCATACATGGCACAATGCTTCGCAAAGTAATCGTGTAGTCCCGGTACCCTGCCCGGTACCCTGATCCGAAGGTCGTGCCTCCCACCGCGGGAAGCCGTGGTCTTAAACCACCGCCGTCGCGTGGATAGGCAGAAGTGCCGCACCGATTGTCGCGGCGGCACCCTCCAGCGTGGACACCGAGATGATCGGCACGCCGCTGACATGATCGCCGATGTGCATCGCGCCGAAGTCGATATGCTCGACAAGTGCGCGCAGGATGCGGTTCGGCAATGGGCTAGAGATCACGAACTCGCCGGGATCGATCCAGGCGAGCCCCCAGTTGATGATCGGTGCGATCTGACTGGCGGCGCGGCGCACCCAGGCGTCGACGACGTCCTCGTACCCCGCGACCACCGCCTCGAAATCGACCAGCGAGTGGATATCGCAACCGGCTGCGCGAAGCGTGATCAACAGGTCGAGCGTCGACGGGCGTGGCCGGTCGTTGGGATAGAGGCAGCCGATCTCCCCCGCGCTCGCCATAGCGCCGCGCAGGATGCGACCCTCGACGATGATCCCCGCGCCGATCCCGTGGCCGAGCAGGATCACCACCGCGGTCGAGCAGCGCCGCATCAGCCCGCCGACATAATATTCCGCCAGCGCCGCGGTATTGGCATCGTTCTCGATCCAGATCCGGTGACCGATATGCTCCTCGAACAGCGTCTTCAGATCGATTCCACGCCATGCACCGAGACTGTCGACGGTCCAGCGCCGATTCCCCTCGGGCGATAGCGACGACCCGGGCACGCCGATCCCGACCCCGAGCAGTCGCCGCCCGAGCAGCCGGTTCTCGATCGCCATTGCGTGCATCGAAGCAGTGACGCGTGCGGCGAACACGCAAGGATCGGGATCGTCGAAGGGCTGCGAGCTGTGCGCGATCACCCCGCCCGCATAGTCGACCAGCGCCACCTCCATCAGCCCGCGGTGAAGCATCGCACCGACCGCATAGCCGGCATCGGGCGATATCCGCAGCGGCACCGCGGGCCGACCGGGCGTCACCGGCTCCGAACTCGGACATTCCTCGATCAGTCCGTGCGCGAGCAGGTTGCTCGACAGCCGCGTCAGCTTCGACGCGCTCATCGCGAGATCGGCGGCGAGTTGCTTGCGCGATCGCCCACCGACCGAGCGCAGGACCTGCATGATCCGCCGCTCGTCATCGTCCAGTCTCAGCTTAGCATAAGCCATCGCCCGCTCCCTCGACGCTCCCGATAGTCGATTAGTTTATTTCATGAAATTAATTAAAATCGTCATATTCCACGTCCAGCGGCGTGGCAACGAACAGGGTTGGGGACGAACAGATGACCAAATTTGGCTTGCGCACGGGTTGCGCCATTCTCGCGTTGAGCATCGCCGCGCAGTCGCCGGCTTGGGCTCAGACCGCCCCCACCACGCCGCCTGCCGCCACGCCCCCGGCCGATACGGTCCCGGCCAAAGCGGTCCCGGAAGCATCCGCACCCGACGCCGCGGCGCCTGACGCCGGCGGCGGCGACATCATCGTTACTGGCTCGGCTCGCCAGCAGCGCCGCTTCGACGTCTCCTACGCGGTCAACTCGCTCAGCAACGCCGACATCCAGAAGCTCGCGCCGATCAACTTCGCCGACCTGCTCGGCAAGCTGCCCGGCTTCGCGGTCGAGAACACCGGCGGCGAGGTCCAGAACATCATCCGTCTGCGCGGCCTGCCGAGCGACGGTGGCCTCGTCACCTTCCAGCAGGACGGGTTGCCGATGTTCCACGAGAATGACGGCAATTTCTTCCGCGGCGACAGCATCAACCGGTTCGACCTGATGACGCAGCGCGTCGAGGTCGTGCGCGGCGGCCCTGCCCCGGTTTACGCGAGCTATGCCGCGGCGATCGTCAACAACATCACCGTGTCCGGCACCGACACGACGCGCGGCAAGGCGCAGGTTACGCTCGGCGATACCGGGCTGTACCGGCTCGACGCGTACCAGGCGGGTCCGATCGACGACTCGACCTATTACGCGATCGGCGGGTTCCTGCGCCGCCACGACGGCTATCGCGACAACGGCTTTCCGAACGATCGCGGTGGCCAGGTCCGCGCCAACATCAAGCACGACTTCAGCAACGGCTCGCTGCGGGTATCGGGCAATTACCTGAACGACCACAACGTGTTCTATCTGCCGATCCCGACCGCCGACCCGCGCGATCCCAGCAAGTCGCTCAACCAGTATATCGACTTCTTCAGCGGCACGATGAACTCGCCCGCGCTGCGCAACGCGAACATCCGTTTCCGCGAGGCCGACGGGACGACGCGCAACGTCGACGCCGATCTCGGCAATGGTCGCCACACGCAGTTCGGCAATGTCGGCGTGCAGTACGACGCGGATTACGACGGCTGGAAGGTCGCTGCGAAGGGCGGCGTCAGCGTCGGCAAGCTCCATTTCAACGCGCTGTATTCGACCAGCAACCCCTCGGACGCCAACGCCTATGCCGCCAGCAACCTCGGCGCGGCACGGACCGCGTTCGGCGCGGGCGTGACCCGGCTCGGCTATGCGATCGCAGGCACCAACGGCGCCGAAGTCTATGACCCCAACGCCGCCTCCGGCCTCGTCGTCCCCGCGCAGTTCCGCGACGTCGTCTCGAAATATTATTCGACGCAGGGCGACCTCAGCGTCACGCGCTCGATCGCAACCGGCTTCGGCACGCACGATCTCCGCGTCGGTGTGTATGGCAGCCTGTACGGCGAGACCAACGAGGTCGCGTATCAGGACTATCTGCTCGAGGTGAAGGGCAAGCCGCGGACGCTCGATCTGATCGCGTACAACGCCGCGGGCCAGGCGGTCGGTTCGATCACCGACAACGGCGTGCTGCGCTATACGACGACGCTCAACCGCGGCAACACCGACGCCAAGATGTACGCGCTCTACGCCAACGACACCTGGGAACTGACCAAGGGCCTGACGCTCGACGGCGGTGTCCGCCACGAACGTTACAGCTTCAACGGCTATGCCTTCGCGACCACCTCCGCCAACCTCGGCGACCCGACCACGCTCGCCGACAACGCGGTCCGGGCATTCACCGGGCAGATCATCAATTCGAAGCTGAGCCCGAGCATCACCAACTGGACCGGCGGGATCAACTACGACGTCACGCAGCATCTCGGCGCCTATGCCCGCGCGTCGCATCTCGAAACGCCGCCGTCGACGCAGGTCACCTACCAGATCAACCCGACGATCATCACCTCGAAGGCGAACCAGTATGAGGTCGGCCTGAAGGCCGCATTCGGCCGGTCGTACCTGTACCTGATCGGCTTCTATACGCGCTATAATCCGCTCAACGCGTCGTTCGTCGCGCTCGACCCGGTCACCGGCCGCAACGATCAGTCGGTGCCATTCGTCGGGAAGGCGGAGATCAAGGGCATCGAGATCGACGGCAACCTCGCGCTGCCGCACGGTTTCGCGGTCACCGGCGCGCTGACGATCAGCGATCCGCAGTATAAGAGCCTCGTCAACGCCAACGGCGCGAGCGCGGGCGACGTCGAGGGCAACCAGATCGTCCGCGAGCCGAAAATCTACGGCAACATCCGGCCCTCGGTCGACTTCGACGTCGCGGGCAATTCGGTGCAGCTGTACGGCCGCTACGAATATACCGGCAAACGCTATGTCGACTTCTTCAACAACACTGCCCTGCCTTCGTATCAGACGGTCGGCGCAGGGCTCACGCTGACGCACGACACATGGCAGATGCAGGTCGTCGGCGACAATCTGTTCAACGCGAAGGGCCTGACCGAGGGCAATACGCGCACCGATCAGTTGAGCGGCCAGGGTACCGCGGATGCGATCTACGGCCGCCCGATCTTCGGTCGGAACGTCCGCCTCGTGGTCAGCAAGTCCTGGTGACGGGCTTGCGTTTGATACTCGCGGCGTTGGCGATGACGGCGGCGGCTCCGGTGTGGGCGGAAACGTCCGCACCGGTGGCGGTCAGCGATACGGTCGTCGACACCTTGTCGGAGCGGCTGTTTCCGATGCTCGGCGCGCTGGGGCGGTTGCCGGCTGGCGCGCTCGATACGCGGGCGCGACGGATTGCCGCGTGCGGTGGCGTACCCGCCTGCGTGATCGAGGCGACGATCTGGACCGATCAGGACCGGGCGATGGTCGTCGCCAGTCTGTCCAAGAATGGCGCGCGGCCGAAGTCGAATGCCGACCTGTCGGTGGTGGCCGGCATCGATCAGGAGCTTGAGGCACTGAACGTCGTCCTCCGGGTCTACGGCCTCGGCTTGCCCGGACGCTACCCGAAGATCGACGGACCGATCTTCGCAACGGGCACGCCGTTCTTCGCCGACAGCGTGAAAGTCGCGATCGATACCGCGCGCGCCGCGTCGGATGCGCCGCCCGCGACCATCGCGGCCAGCGTGCGGCTGGCTGTGGCGTTGCTCGATGCCAACGTTGCGACGGCGGCGACGCGGTTCGAACCGCTAGACCAGCGCGAGAATGCAGGCGCACGCACACTTGCCGCGCGGACCGATTGGAAGGCCTTCCGCTACTCGCTGCTGATCGTGCCCGGCGTCGGTCCTGAAGATACGGGCACTGAACTCAGCCCGCGCAGCAAGCTCCACGCGCTGCTCGCAGCGCAACGCTATCGCCAGGGTCTCGCACCGTTCATCCTCGTCTCGGGCAGCGCGGTGCATCCGCGCGGCACCCGGTTCGTCGAGGCGGTCGAGATCCGCCGCGCGCTGATCGAACGCTACGGCATCCCCGCCGACCGCGTCATCCTCGAGCCCTATGCCCGGCATACGACCACCAACCTGCGCAACGCGACGCGGCGGATTGTGGCGCTCGGCATCCCGCTCGATCGGCCGACGCTGATCGTGACCGACGCAGAGCAGAGCAAATACATCGAAAGCCAGACCTTCACCGACCGCAACCGCACGGAGCTGGGGTATTTGCCGGGGACGGTCGGGCGGCGACTGTCGGCGTACGACCTGGAATTTCAGCCGTCGCGGCTATCCCTACGCCAAGATCCGCGCGATCCTCTCGATCCATGAGCGATTATTTCAGACACTCGAACCCGGTAAACACCCCTACCGCCACCCCGGCGAAGGCCGGGGCCCAATTGGGGGACGGCCGTAACCGGAGATCGCGCTCCGTTACGTCGACCTGTCCAATTGGGCCCCGGCCTTCGCCGGGGTGGTTGAAATATCCGCTGCTTCTCATGCTGTTCGCGACCCCCGCCGCCCTCACCGCGCAAGAAACCCCCGCAGACCTAGTCGACCCCTTCGTCGGAACGCTCGCCGACTTCGGCCAACTCTCCCCCGCCGCCGTGGCCCCGTTCGGCATGATGCAGCTCGGCCCCGACACCAGCCCCGCCAACCACGCCGGCTACGACCATGCCGCGACCACATTGCTCGGCTTCTCACATACCCGCGGCGTCGGGGTCGGCTGCGGCGGCGCAGGCGGCGACCTGATGATCTCGCTGCGCTATGCTGGCCAGACCGGCCCGGCGCTGATCGACAAGCCCAGCGAAACCGCGCATCCCGGCACCTACCGCGTCCGCTACGACCGCGGCATCCTAGCCGAGATGACAGCGACACGGGGGGCGGGCGTGCTGCGCTTCACCCTGCCCCGCACCGGCACTGTCGATCTACGGATCGACCCGCGACACAGCTATTCGAAACGGCTGTCGGCTAGCTGGGGCAGCCTCGCCAGCGACGACCTCCGCGCCGACCTCGTTGCGGGCACAGTCTGCGATCAGGGCGCGTATCATCTCCACAGCGCCAGTCGCATCCTCGTCAACGGACGGCCGATCCACCAAAGGCTGACCACCGACCAGAACGATCTGGCGACGCTGCACATCGCCGGCAAAGCGGGCGACTCGATCGAAGTCCGCACCGGGCTATCGACTGTCGACGGACGCGGCGCGGTGTCGGTCCGCGACACCGAAATTGGCAGCAAATCCCTCGCCACCGTCGCGAGCGAAACGCGCGCCGGCTGGAACCGCGTCCTCGGCCGCGTCGTGCCGAGTGGCTCGCGAGACCAGCGTGCGCTGTTCTACACCTCGCTCTACCGCGTCATGGAAACCCCGGTCGCGATCGACGATCCCGACGGCCGCCACCGCGACAATGACGGCGCGGTGCAGACCTCGCCAAAGGGTCGGACGCGCTACGCCAACTGGTCGCTCTGGGACAATTACCGGACCCAGATGCCGCTGCTCGCACTGCTCCAGCCCGAGCGCAGCGCCGATATCGCGCAGTCGCTGGTCGCGCTCTATGCGAACGGTAAAGCGCAATGGTCCACCCCCCACGAACCCTTCCTGACGGTCCGCACCGAACATGCCGGGATCGCGCTGCTCGACATGCACCGCAAGGGCATCGCGTTCGACGCGGACGCCGCGCTGGCGGGAATGGCGGCGGACAGCGACACGCTCAAGCGCGGCACGCCTGACGAACAGATCGAAGCCGCCTATGACGATTGGGCAACCGCAGAACTCGCGCGCGATCTCGGTCGCACAGACCTCGAACGGACCTTCACGGCCAAGGCGCAAAGCTACCGCCCGATGTGGCGATCGGTGTTCCAGACGCCGGGCGCGGATGGTGACGTGGTCAAAGCGCGCGGGCTGTATCAGGGCACCTTGTGGCAATATCGCTGGGCGCCGATCTTCGACCTGCCGTGGATGATCGCGACGGTCGGGCGCGAGCGGCTGCTCGGCGAGCTGCATCATTTCTTCGATGCCGGCCTGTTCAACATGACCAACGAGCCCGACATTCAGGTACCGTGGATGTTCGCCGCGCTGGGCCAGCCGCAGGCGACCGCCGACCTCGTCCGGACGATCCTGACCAAGCCGATCGCGCACCCCTATACCAACAGCGGCAAGCTGCCGGTGCCGTTCGTCGGCCGCAGCTTTGCGCTGTCGCCGCAAGGGTTCGCCGACGGGATGGACGACGATGCCGGCGGGATGACCGCGTGGTACGTATTCGCGACGCTTGGACTGTACCCGCTGGTGCCGGGCGAGCCGTGGTACATTGTGACGACCCCGGCATTCGTGCGAAGCGCGATCGATCTCGGCAACGGCCGCACGCTGACGATCCAGCGCGCCGGCCCGATGGATGGCCGGATCGCGAAGGCCAGCCTGAACGGACGGACCCTCCCGAACTTCCGCGTCCGGCACGCCGACCTGCTCCGCGGCGGCACGCTGGCCATCACGACCGTCCGAAATGTCCCGCAACTGCAAGACACCGGCGCTAATACCCCAAAGAATGGAACAAGCCGCCGCCACTGAAGTCGCAGATCGCTCGGTCCAACGGGCCCGGATGGTCGGCTATGCGAGCGGCAATTTCGGCAAGAACGTCCTCGCGTCGACGATGGATGTCTTCCTGCTGTTCGTCCTGACCGAACGCTGGGGTGTGTCGCCCGCGGCTGCCGGGCTGGTGGTAATGGTGGGGCTGGTCTGGGACGGCGTCTGCGATCCGCTGCTCGGTCGGTTGGTCGATCGGTCCGCGGACCGGCTCGAGCTGTATCGGCGGCTGCTGTTCGTCGGTGCGCCCGTCGTCGGAGTGCTCTTCGCGACGTTCTTCGTCGACCCCGGCTGGCGCGAACCGGCAATTGTCGGATGGGCGACCGTGATGGTGCTACTGTTCCGTACCGCCTATTCGGTGTGCGACGTGGCACACAACGCGCTGATGATGCGGATGACGCGGACTCCGGGCACGGCGACGACGCTGTCCGGCTTGCGGTATATGTTCAGCTGCCTCGGTGCGCTGACCGTCGCACATTTCGCGCACGCGTTCGTCGATCCGGCGGCCGAGGGCGGCGGCTATGGGCTCCTCGCCGTCACTGGCGGCGCGGCGCTCGCCTATGTCGCGACCTTGTGGCTTTCGGCTGCTTCCGCACCGCAATCGGCTATCGTCGCGGGCGCTTCGGTCCCTCGCGCACCGCTCGGCTGGGTCCTCGGCAACCGGCCGTTGCTGCTGTTGCTGGCACTCGGCTTCGTCCAGGCGCTGACGCTACCGTTCTTCGCCCGCTCCTTCGCCTATATCGGCAAGGGCATATTCCACGATGCGGGCTGGACCGGCAAAGCGCTGACCACGCTGGCGCTGGCGCAACTCGTCGCGCTGCCCGGCTGGATGAACGTGGCGCGGCGTATCGAGCAAGCGCACATGCTTGCTCTCGCGCTGGTCACGACCGCAACCGGCCTGATGCTGTTCGCGGTCATGCCCGCCGCGATTGCGGGGATCGCGCTGTTCGGCATCGGCAATGCGGGGTTGCAGATGATGATCTGGGTGCTCCTCGCCAACGCCATCGACCACGGCGAACGCCGCACTGGCATCCGCTTCGAGGGGCTGCCGGTGGCGCTGTTGCTGCTCGTTCTGAAGCTCGGCGGCGGCCTCAGCGGCGCACTGCTCGGTCAGGGACTGTCATGGGTCGGCTGGGCTTTCGCGACGCCCCTCGCCTTTGAGAGCGGCGCGAAGCTGCTGACGATGGCCTGGTCGGTACCGTTGATCGGCGCGCTGGCCTGCCTCATCATGGTCGCGCGACCAGCTCCCAAGGCGACGCCCATCGCCTAGATCGTGTTACTGCGGCATCCCCGGCTCCGCCGGCGTGGCGAACCAGATGACGTGCCGCGGGCCCTTGCCATTGCTGCGGGCACGGACGACCACTTCGTCGGTGCGGAACCCGGTCGATACCAGGCGCCGGCTGAAAACCGGATCCGGTGCGGCAGACCAGATCGCCAGGATACCGTCGGGCGCAAGCGCGCGCCTCGCTGTCGCCAGGCCACGCGCCGAATATAGTCTGTCGTTGTCGGTACGGGTCAGGCCGTCCGGCCCATTGTCGACATCCAGCAGGATGGCATCATACGCCGACGCGGATTCGGCGATGACCGACGCGACGTCGCCCTGGACCAGCCTTACGCGCGGATCGTCGAGACACCCGGCCATCAACGACGCCATCGGACCCCGCGCCCAGGCGATGATCTCGGGTACCAGTTCGACCACCGTTATCCGTGCCGTGTGGTCAAGAGCCGCGAGCGCGGCGCGGAGCGTAAAACCCATGCCGTACCCGCCGATCAGCAGATGCGGTCTCGGCCGGTCGCGCAATCGCGCGCACGTCATCTCGGCCAATGCCTCTTCCGAACCGCTCATCCGGGTGCTCATCAGTTCGGCACGATCGAGCAGGATCATGAAATCGGCCCCGCGCCGATAGAGCCGCAGCTCTTCACCGCCGCCCGGCACGATCGCCGTCGCCATCAATTCTCGCGGAGTCATATCATTCTCAAGTCCGAGGATACCGAACGTGTGCATCACCGATGCCGATACCTCGGTGATGTGCCGGGCGTCGTTACCCGGCGCAACGCCGCGCGTACAGGAGGATATGCGCCAAGTCGGCCCATGGCGGAACGACGCCGCGGAGCATCACTCCCGGTGAGCAAATCGAAGGACGACGGTCGTCCCCCTCTCCGTATCGGCCAGCGCGACCGCTGCCTTGAGGCGCGCCGCAGCGGAGCGAACGATCGCCAGTCCCAGCCCGCTACCCTCGGGGCTGCCGGGTGCGCCGAGCCTCACGAACCGCTCGAACACCAGTTCGCGGTGTTCGGGCGCGATACCGGGGCCGTCGTCGGCGATCGTGACCGTCGTCGCTCCCTCGGTCGTCTGGAGCACGATCGACACGGTACCGCCGCGCCGATTGTAGCGAATGCCGTTGTCGACAAGGTTGGACAGGATCTCGAAGATCAACGTCCGGTGACCGGACACGACCGGGCCAGCGGTCTCGTCGCCTTCCAGCGTCAGATCGATGCCCGCCTCGATCGCGTGCTTGATCTGGCGGGTGATGACCGCTGCGGCGACTTCGCGGAGGTCGACCGCTTCGAGCGGGGCGGACACGCCCGCTTCCTCGGCACGCGCCAGGGCGAGCAATTGCGTCACGAGCCGTTCAAGCCGGACGACCGCGTCGGCGATCTCGTCCAATGCCTCGCGCCGCTCCGCGTCCGAACCACGGCGAGCGAGCGCGACCTGGACCTTCAGCACCGACAAGGGCGTGCGCATCTGGTGCGAGGCGTCGGCGGTGAAGCGGCGGACGCCGACGGTGGCGGTGTCGAGCTGCGCGAGCAGGCGGTCGAACGCGCCGGCAAGCGGGCGGAGTTCGCTCGGTAGCGGACCGGTGTCGAGCGGCGAGAAATCCGGCCGCGCACGTTCGTCTCGCGCTTCGACGGCCCCGCGAAGACGGGCGAGCGGACGGAGGGACCAACCCAACGCCGGGCGCAGCAGCAGTGCGGCGGCGCCGACGAGGACGCATTCGCCGATCAGGAGCGCGAGCATCAGGCGGCGGGTGAGTGCACCGCGGCCATCGAGCGTCTCGGCGATCTGGACGATGACCGGCTTGTCGATCCGGGGGAGCGAGCGGCGGACTTCGGCGATGCGGATCTTCTGGTCGCGGTAGCGGGCGAAACGATAGCGCGGCACGTCGACCGCAAGCGTCGCGGGATCGGGCGCGGGGAGATCCGCATAACCGGTGAGCAGGTCGTTGCCCACGGCGACGCGGTAATAGACGTTGTCGCGCTCGGTGTTCTCCAGCATGCCGAACGCGGCGGCGGGCAGGTCTAGCGTCACCTCGCCGCGCTCGACCTGCACGGTCTCCGCGATCGCGCCAAGCGCCCCGCCGAGTACGCGATCGTTGGTGCGGCGGACCACGTCGGCGATCAGCGTCGCGCCGACCACGCCGATCAGGATCGCCGCCGCCAGCAACGGGCCGAGCACCGCGACCAGCAGGCGGGTGCGCAGCGCTGGCGTATGCGTCTCAGCCGGCATCGAGCATGTAACCGACGCCGCGGACCGTGCGGATGCCGGGGCCGTCGGGCGCGAGCTTGGTGCGCAGGCGGGTCACATGGACCTCGATCGCGTTGTCGCCGACCGGCTCGTCGAACCCGAACACCTCGCCGATCAGCAGCGCGCGGGGCACCACGCGGCCGGCTCGGGTCGCGAGCGTCTCCAGCACCGCACGTTCGCGACGGCGCAGGTCGAGCGCGCGGCCGGCGATGTCGGCGTCGCCGGTCGAGCGGTTGATCGTGAGCGTACCGACGCTGAGCGCCGGGAGCGGATCGCCGCCCCGCCGCCGGCCGAGCGCGCGCACGCGGGCCTCGAGTTCCTCGGGCTCGAACGGTTTGCGCAGATAGTCGTCGGCGCCGAGATCGAGCCCGCGCACCCGGTCGTCGAGTGCGTCGCGGGCGGTGAGCATCAGGACGGGGACGCGCTCGCCACGCTTGCGCAGCGTCTCGAGCACGGTGAACCCGTCGATGCCGGGCAGGCCGACGTCGAGGATCACCAGCGCATAGGGTTCGCCCGCGACCACCGACAGCGCATCCTCGCCGGTCGCGACGTGATCGACCGCATTGCCGCCCGCGCGCAGCAACGCGGCGATGCTGCGCGCCAGCGCGGCGTCGTCCTCGATCAGCAGGATGCGCATGAAAACCCGTGAAAGGTTGGTGACAGGTTCGGTTCGTACTCCACGGCTGCAGTCTATCCGAACACAGAGACGGAAGGCGAGGAGAGTGATGATGGCACGAGTTTTTCTGAAGATCGCACTGCTGGCAGCTACATTCACCGCGACCTCGGTCATGGCACAGCGCCCGGCTAGCTATCCGCGATCCTACGACCAGCTGATCTCGGACGCGCGTGCCGAGCGGCAGGTGCGGATCTACGGCAATGCCGATCGCGCCGAATTGCTGCCGGTCGTCGCCGCGTTCCGGAAGCGCTATCCGGGCATCACCGTGCTGTACGCGGATCTCGGCTCGACCGAGATGTACCGCCGCTTCGTCACCGAGACGCGCGCCAGGAAATTGTCCGCCGACTTGGTCTGGTCCTCGGCGATGGACCTGCAGGTGAAGCTGATCAACGACGGCTTCGCGCAGGGCTATGCAAGTCCGGAAAAGCCCGCGCTGCCGCCGGTGTCGGTGTGGAAGAACATGGGCTTCGGCGTCACCGCGGAGCCGATCGGGATGGTCTACAACAAGCGTCTCGTGCCCGCCGCGCAGGTGCCGCGCACGCATGCCGCGCTGGAGACTTGGCTGCGAAAGAACGTGGGAGCGCTGACCGGGCGCGTCACGACATTCGACCCGGCGCGCTCCAATGTCGGCTATCTGTACCTGTCCGAGGACATGGCGATTACCCGCGATACGCGGTCGCTGCTGGAGGCGATCGCCGCGACCAGGCCCGTCCTCGCGCAGACCAGCGAACCTATGCTGCGCGGCGTCGCCGAGGGGCGGCAGGCGCTCGCGTACAACGTCATCGGCTCGTACGCGCTGGAACGCGCCCGCACTGACCCACGGATCGGCGTCGCGTTTCTCAAGGATTACACGATCGTCACGTCGCGGATTGCGTTCATCGCGCGCGAGGCCGCGCACCCGGCGGCGGCGAAACTCTTCCTCGATTTCCTGCTGTCGCGCGAAGGCCAGTCGCTGCTCGCCAAGCGCAGCCTGTGGCCGGTCCGCACCGACGTGGCCGCCCGCCGCCTTCTTCAAGCCCAGGCGCGACCGATCCGCGTGGGTCCTCAACTTCTCGTCAACCTCGACCGCGTCAAGCGCCAGCGTTTCCTGCGCGACTGGACCGCGATTCTCGCCACCGGAGCCAAAGCCCAATGACCCTCTTCCGTACCGGGTGCGCCGCACTCGCCTTGATTGCAGCAACCCCGGCACTCGCGCAGGCTCCGACCGACGCAGACCTCGCCGCGCTGGTACGTGCGCAGGCGGCCGAGATCGCGGCGCTGAAGTCGCGGCTCGACCGGCTGGAGAATGTTGCGGCGGTGGCGCAGGCGTCCGCGCCCGTACCGCCGGTACAGATCGCACCGCAGGTCGTCGCACAGAACACCGAGCCGCGCCGCACGGTGCCGTTTGCGCCGCAGCTGGCACCTCCCGGTCCGGCCGATCGCAGCGTCGCGCAGGCGGTTGCCGCACGCGACAATCCGTCGGGCGTGACCACCGAATGGGGCGCCGGCCTGCCCGTGTTCCACTCGGCGGACGGCGTCTACACGTTCAAGCCGCGCGGCCGCATCCTGACCGACGTCAGCTCGAGCTTCGGTTCGAAATATGACGGCCGCAACATTACGACGACGGGCATGCGCGCGCTGCGCCTCGGTCTCGAAGGCGGCGTCGGCACGCATTTCTTCTACCAGTTCGAAAGCGACTTCTCGGAGAACGAGGTCGACGTCGTCACCGCGTTCGTCGGCTGGCGCAACAAGATCAAGCCGGGCCTCGA
>JAZKCH010000068.1:0-60707 GCA_040388215.1 Pseudomonadota bacterium
ACTGGTCAGCTTGTGGCAATGTCCTTCGACTACGCTCAGGACGAACGGCATCTTACCGTATTTCGTGGATAACCCAGTGACCAAGCCCCCCCTATCCCCCGGCCTCCGCATGGCGGTCGACTATGGCCCGCTCGCGGTCTTCTTCGCGGTGAACTTTCTCACCCCCGGCCTGCCGATCGTCCGCGTCGTCGCCGCGACCACCGCGTTCATCATCGCCACGGTCGCCGCGATGATCGTATCGAAGGTGAAAACCGGGCATATCTCGCCGATGCTGTGGCTATCGGGCGCGCTGATCGTCGTGTTCGGCGGGCTGACGATCTACTTCCACGACCAGCGCTTCATCCAGATGAAGCCGACGATCATCTACGCGATGTTCGCGGCGATCCTGACGTTCGGTCTGGTCACCGGCCGCCCACTGCTCCAGTCGCTGCTCGCCACCGCCTATCCCGGCCTGTCCGCCGATGGCTGGCGCAAGCTGACGCGCAACTGGGCGGTGTTTTTCGTGTTCATGGCGGTGCTGAACGAAGCGGTGTGGCGCAACACGACCTGGGATTTCTGGGTCGGCTTCAAGCTCTGGGGTGCGATCCCGCTGACGCTGCTCTTCGCGTTCGCCAACATTCCGATGCTGCTGAAGCATGGATTGCAAACGGGCGACAAAGCCGTGACCGACCTGCCGCCCGAAGAGTAATTCTACTGCTCCCCTCCCGTTCACGGGAGGGGTCGGGGGAGGGCCTGACCAACAGACCGGACGCCAGTACGTACGTCGCCCCCTCCCCTAGCCCTCCCGCAAGCGGAAGGGTAATTGGCTCAGCCCGCGACCTTCGCGTAGCGCTCGCCGACGACGTCCCAGTTCACGATGTCCCACCAAGCCTTCAGATAGCCCGGACGGTCGTTCTTGTACGTCAGGTAATAGGCGTGCTCCCACACGTCGTTCCCCAGCAGCGGCGTGCCCGGCTCCTTGGCGTCGTCCATAAGCGGGTTGTCCTGGTTCGGCGTGCTCGTGACCTTCAGCTTGCCGCTGTCATCCGCGATCAGCCATGCCCAACCCGAGCCGAACTGCCCAGCACCCTTGGTGTTGAACTCTTCCTTCAGCTTGTCGAGGCTGCCGAAATCACGATCGATCGCCTCGGCGAGCTTGCCCGACGGTGCCTGTCCGTTCTTGGCCGCCATCGTCTTCCAGAAGAAATCGTGGTTCCAGAAGCCTCCGCCATTGTTGCGCACCAGCGGTGGCTGCGACGAGATAACCGACAGGATCTCCTCGATCGTCTTGCCCTGCAGCGATGCGTCCTTCTCAACGCCTTCGTTCAACTTGTTGGTGTACGCCGCATGGTGCTTGTCGTGATGAAACTTCATCGTTTCCTGGTCGATCACCGGCTCGAGCGCGTCATAGGCGTACGGCAGCGGCGGGAGTTCGAAAGCCATCAGGATTCTCCTTCATGAATGGGGTCGGACATGAAACGCCCGCGCGCCCCAAATGGTCCCCATAAAGTCGTTACGCAAGCGTGCCCGTCGCCGATCCGAGCCGATCAGGCGGCCGTCTTGCCATATTCCTGCCGCGTCACCGGGTGGCTCGACGAGAGCCCCCCATCGACCGCGATCGCCTGGCCGTTGACATAGCTCGCGTCGTCGGAGGCGAGGAACAGCGCGACTTTGGCGAGTTCCTCGGGCTGCGCGCCGCGGTGGAGCGGGTTGAGGCGGCCGACACGGTCCATCTTGTTCGCCTCGCGTGCGTAGTCGAAGACGGGCTTGGTCATCCCGGTCTCGGTCAGGCCGGGGCAGATCGCGTTGACGCGGACGTTCGAGCCGGTGAGCTGCTGCGCGGAGACGGCGGCGAGGTTGATGACGCCCGCCTTCGACGCGGAGTACGCGGGCGAACCTGCCCCGGATCGGATACCGGCGACGCTCGCGGTTAGGACGATCGCGCCCTTCCCTCGCTCGGCGATGCGCGGGGCGGCGTGCTTGATCGCGAGGAACGGGCCGATCAGGTTGACGCGCAACACTTCGGTGATGAGCGCGACATCGGTGTCGAACAGGTTCGCCATGCCGCCGGAGATGCCGGCGTTAGCGAACATGACGTCGAGTCCGCCGAAGCTCTCGCACGCCAGCGCTACGGTGCGGATGACGTCGTCTTCGAGGCCCGCGTCGATGCGGATCGCCTTGGCCGTGCCGCCAGCTTGCGCGATCAGGTGGGCGGTTTCGTCCGCGCCTTCGGTCTTGTCGGCAACGATGACCTTGCCCCCTTCCCCCGCGAACAGGAGCGCGGCGGCGCGGCCTATGCCCGAGCCTGCGCCAGTGACGATGATCGACTTGTTCTCGAAACGCATGGGGGTTTCCTTCCGGTTAGATCGTAACGCCGCCGTCGATGACCATCGTCTGGCCGGTCATGAACGCGCTGGCTTGCGAGGCGAGGAAGACGACCGCGCCGGCGATCTCCTCGGGCTCGCCGATCCGGCGGAGCGGGACGCTGGTGTTGGCCGCCTCGATCCGTTGCGGGTCTTCCCATAACGCTCGCGCGAAGTCGGTCTTGATCAGGCCGGGCGCGATGCAGTTGACGCGGACGTTGGACGGGCCGAACTCGACCGCGAGGTTTCGCGCAAGCTGCATGTCGGCGGCCTTGCTGATGCAATAGGCGCCGATCACGGGCGAACCGCGCAGGCCACCGATCGAGGACATGATAATTATGCTGCCGCTGCGGCGCTCCAGCATCTCGGGGGCGACCATCTGGATCAGCCAGTGGTTGGAGACGATATTGTTGTCCAGGATTTTCCGAAACTGGTCGTCGGCGATGCCGGCTTGCGGGCCGTAATAGGGGTTCGAGGCGGCGTTGCAGACGAGAATGTCGATCCGGCCGAATGTGGCGCGGGTCTGGTCGACGAGATTCAGGAGCCCGGCCTTGTCGGAGATATTGGCGGCGATGGCTATCGCGGTGCCGTCTCCGTGCCTGGCGTTGAGTTCGGCGGCAACGGTGTCGCAGGCGTCCTGCTTGCGGCTGGAGATTACGACTTTCGCGCCATGCTCGGCGAGTTCGCGCGCCGAGGCTAGGCCGATGCCGCGCGAGGATCCGGTAACGATCGCGACTTGTCCCGTCAGGTCGAACTGTGACATTCCTGCTTCTCCCCTCCCGCTTGCGGGAGGGGTCGGGGGAGGGCCCGATCTTTCCGCAACGTTTCAAACCGAAGCCAAGCCAGCCCCTCCCCTAACCCCTCCCGCAAGCGGGAGGGGAACTACGCACCCGCCTTCACCGCGAACCCCCAGGCCGCATCCGCCAGCCCGTGGATCTTCGCCACCGTCTTCTCCGCCTGCGCACTCGACGCGGTACCATCGACGATGCGCTTCTTGATGCCCTGGACGATGCCGGTCAGGCGGAAGAGGTTGTAGGCGAAATACCAGTTGAGATCGGGGACGCCATCGCGACCTGTCGCAGCGCAATAGCGTGCGACGACTTGCTCGATCGTCGGGATGCCCGTCTCCGGCCCGGTCATGCCGAGCACCCCGGAGCGCCCTTCGGGTTCGGTTACCCAACTCATCAGCAAGTACGAGAAGTCCGCCAGAGGATCGCCTAGTGTCGACAGTTCCCAGTCGAGCACCGCGATCACCTTGGGCTCAGCGGGCGCGAAAATCATGTTGTCGATGCGGTAGTCGCCGTGGACGATCGACGTCCGCGTCTGCTCGGGTAGCGTTCTTGGCAACCACTCGATCAGGCGCTCGACCGACTCCATATGCTCGGTCTCGGCGGCGCGGTATTGCTTGGTCCAGCGGCCGACCTGGCGCTCGAAATAATTGCCGGGCTTGCCGTATCCGCCGAGCGCTGCCGCCGCGTAATCGGTGTTGTGGAGCGCGGCGAGCGTGTCGACCATCGCCTCGTAATGCGCGGTACGCTCGGCGGGCGTCGCGCCGGGCATCGCACCGTCCCAGATCGTCCGGCCCTCGACCATCTCCATGACGTAGAAGGCCGAGCCGATGACAGCCGCGTCTTCGCAGAGGCCGTATGGCCGCGGTACGGGGAAGCCGGTCGGATACAGCCCGGCAATGACGCGGTATTCGCGATCGACAGCGTGGGCGCTCGGCAAAATCGGGCCGAACGGTTTGCGGCGCAGGACGTAGGCGCGGGTTAACGTGTCGAGCCGGTAGGTCGGGTTCGACTGGCCGCCAGCGAACTTCGCGTAGGTTAGCGGGCCGGCATAGCCTGGTACGTTCGCGGTCATCCAAGTCCCGAGCGCGTCGAGGTCTAGACGGTCGCGCTCGCCAACTTCGATCGTTCCGACCATGCTTTTCGATGCGTCGCTCATGCGAACGTGATCACGCTGCGGGTCGTATCCCCACGCCGCAGTTCGTCGAACGCGTCGTTGATCCGCTCGAGCGGCATGCGGTCGGCGATGATCGTGTCGAGATCGAGCAGCCCGCGCATGTAGAAATCGACCAGCCGCGGGATGTCGACCGGGAACCGGTTCGAGCCCATGAAGCCGCCCTGCAGCCGCTTGCCCGACAGCAGGTCCATCGCCGACAGCCCGACCTTCTCGCCGAGTGGCATCATGCCGAGGATCGTCGCGGTGCCGCCGCGGCGCAGGACCTTCACTGCGGTGGCGGCCGACTGCGCGCGGCCCACCGCCTCGATCGCGTGATGCACGCCACCCTTGGTGATCGCGACGACCTCGTCCGCGGCGGTGTCGGACAGCGCGTCGATGCTGTGCGTCGCGCCGAGCTTCTCCGCCATCGCGCGCTTTTCAGGCACCGGATCGAGTGCGATGATCTTGCCCGCGCCAGCGATCTTGGCCGCGTTCACGGCAGCGAGGCCGATGCCGCCGCAACCGACCACGCAGACCGTCTCGCCCGGCGTCACATCCGTAGTGTTGAACACCGCCCCCGCCCCCGTCGTGATCGCGCACCCGAGCAGCGCCGCACGGTCCATCGGCATGTCGCGGTCGATCGCGACGCACGCGTGTTCGTGGACCAGCATCATCTCGGCATAGGCGCTGAGGTTGAGCATCTGCGCGATCGGCCGGTCGCCAAGCATCAAGCGCGGCGCGGCACCTTTCGGGCGGCGCACGCTTGCGTCGATGCACAGCGACATCCGCCCAGTGACGCAGAACTCGCACTGACCGCAGAATGCCGAGAGACACGTCACGACATGGTCGCCGACCTTCACGCCGCGCACTTCATCGCCGACCGCCTCGACTATCCCGCAGGCTTCGTGGCCGGGAATGGTTGGCATCGCGTGCGGGTAGGCGCCATCGACGAAATGCAGGTCGGAGCGACACACGCCGACTGCGACCGTGCGGATCAGCACTTCGTGCGCGGTCGGCTTCGAGATGGTGACATCCTCGATGCTGAGCGGGGTGTTGGCTTCGAAAAGGACTGCGGCTTTCATGGGTAGGTGCGCTCCGAAACGAGACCGTCATCCTGACGAAAGTCAGGACCCAGAGCCAAGATCGTCACGCTTGTGGCTCTGGGTCCTGGGTCGAGCCCAGGATGACGAAGAAAGAAGGACGAACGGGGGTTTACCGGCTCACCCCGACATCCCCGTTGGACACGCCACCCTTGCGGAAGTCGCCGTATTTCCCGAACTCGTTGCGCGCGATCGAGCGGTTGTGGACCTCGTCCGGGCCATCCGCGAACCGCAGCGTCCGCATCGCCGCCCAGTCGTGCGCCAACCGGAAGTCCCCCGAGACGCCACCGCCGCCATGCGCCTGGATGGCATCGTCGAGGATACGCAACGCCATGTTCGGCGCCGCCACCTTGATCATCGAGATCTCGATCTGCGCGGACTTGTTACCGGCCTTGTCCATCATGTCCGCCGCCTTCAGGCAGAGCAGCCGAGTCATCTCGATGTCGATGCGCGCGGTCGCGATGCGCTCTTCCCACACCGAGAAGTCGGCGATCCGCTTGCCGAACGCAACGCGGTCGAGCAGTCGCCGCGCCATCGCCTCGATCGCGGTCTCCGCAACGCCGATGGTCCGCATGCAATGATGGATACGACCCGGCCCGAGCCGCCCCTGCGCGATCTCGAACCCACGACCCTCGCCGAGCAGCACGTTCTCGACCGGCACGCGGACGTTCTCCAGCACAACCTCACCATGCCCGTGCGGCGCATGATCGTAGCCATAGACCGACAGCATCCGCTTGATCGTCACGCCGGGTGTGTCCATCGGCACCAGAATCTGGCTCTGCTGCTGGTGCCGCGAGCCCTCGAAGCTCGTCTTGCCCATCACGATCGCGATCTTGCAGCGCGGATCGCCGACGCCCGACGACCACCATTTGGTGCCGTTGATGACGTAGTGATCGCCATCACGCACCATCGACGTCTCGATGTTGGTCGCGTCCGACGACGCCACCGCGGGCTCGGTCATCAGGAACGCCGAGCGGATCTCGCCACGCATCAGCGGCCCGAGATAGGCCTCCTTCTGCTCGCGCGTGCCATAGCGGTGAAACACCTCCATGTTGCCCGTATCGGGCGCCGAACAGTTGAAGCACTCGCTCGCCCAGCTGATCTTGCCCATCTCCTCCGCGCATAACGCATATTCGAGATTGGTCAGCTGCGTGCCTTCGAACGCGAACGAATCGTCGACGTGCGTCTGGCCCGAATGCGGCGGCATGAAGAAATTCCAGAGCCCGGCGGCCTTGGCCTTCTCCTTCATCTCCTCGATCACCGGAATCACCTTCCAGCGCTCGCCTTCATGCGCCTGCTGATCGTAATCGGCCTGGCGCGGGCGGATATTCTGGTCGATGAAATCCCGGACCCGATCTCGGAAATACGTCTCTCGTTCGCTAAAGCTGAAATCCATGCGGGCTCTCCATTCGTCATCGCTTTGGAGGCGGGTTAGACCATACCGCGTATTCGGTAAAGCGTGTGCAGGGCCCCCGAAAGCATGTTTTCAAGTCCGCCCTGAAAGCGCCTAAAAAGCACTGTATCTTCAAATCGAAGCTGTTAGGGTGTTTCGATGAAGGTTCCGGCAGAGGCCAGCGACGAGAGCGAACAGGGGACCAAGCGCTTCCGTGCGAAGCGTGACGCGATCCTCGCCGCAGCGGCAGAAGCGATCAACGAACAGAGTGCCAAGGGCATGACGTTCGCGGACGTGGCGCGGCGCGTCGGGCTCAATACGACCAGCGTTACCTATTATTTCAAGCGCAAGGAAGACCTCGCCGCCGCGGCGTTCGAGAACACGCTGGAATCGCTGATCGCGATGCTCGACGTGGCGATGGAAGAGGCGACGCCGGAGGACCGCGTGCGGCGCTATCTCGCGCTCAACATGGATCGGCTCGCCCGCATCCAGCGCGGCGAGGAGAAGGCGTTCGCGGTCCTTTCCGATCTGCGCGCCACCGAGGAGCCGATGCGCGGGCGGCTGATGGCAGGCTGGCGCGAGGTGTTCCGCCGCACGCGCCTGTTATGGGGGCCGACATCGTCCCGCGCCCAGACCGATCTCAACGGCGCGCGTGCGCACGTGCTGCTGGAGAACACGTTCTGGCTGCCGATCTGGCTGACGCGGTACGAGCCCGATCAGTACGGGCGTGTCGAGGAGCGGCTGATGGACGTGTTCGCGCACGGCATCGCGGGTAAGGAGGCCAAATGGTCCCCGAAGTTGCTCGATCTCAGCCATGACGAGGCGGAGCCGGGGCGCGAGGCGTTCCTGCTGGCCGCAACGCGCCTGATCAACGAACTCGGCTATCGCGGTGCGTCCGTCCAGAAGATCGCGTCCGAGCTGAACGTCACCAAGGGCAGCTTCTACCACCATCTCGATGCGAAGGACGATCTCGTCATCGCATGCTACCGCCGCAGCTTCGACACGATCGCCGATGCGCAGAGCCGCGGCGAAGCCGAGGGCGGGAGCTATTGGCACAAGCTGTCGAGCACTGTCGCTACGCTGCTCGACGTGCAGTTCGCCGAACGCGGGCCATTGCTGCGTACCACCGCGCTGAGCGGATTGCCGGTCGGCGTGCGCAACGCGATGGTCGATCGCTCGAACGGCATCGCGCGACGCTATGCGGGCATGATGATGGACGGGATCGGCGAAGGCTCGATCCGCGCGGTCGATGCGCTGATCGCCGCACAGGCGTTGATGGCGCTCCAGAACGCGGCGTTCGACATGCGCAAATGGGCGTCGACGATGCCGCGCGAGCGGGCGATCGCGATGTATGCCTCGACGCTGATGTTCGGGCTGTTCGACGATCGGATGGCGAAGGCCTGAGCGCCCTCCCCGGACTGGTGTGGGGTTGCAGCCGGAATGGTTTGGTTACGCGGCGTTAACCGCCGACGGCTGACTCCGGCGCCTCCACGGAGGCGGCATGCACACCATCACGACCGATCTTGCGACGGGTATCATCGAGGTAGACGCGTCCGGCTTCTGGACGATCTCGCACGTCGAGGAGTTCCTGCACGATTTGGAGCGCGAGGGACGACGCGTGCTGGCGACCGGCAAGCGCCACATGCTGCTCTGCAATTTCTCGAAGTCCGCGATCCAGCCGCAGGAGGTGATCGCGATGCTGCAACGCGTCGCGGTGTCGATGCCACTGAAATCGCGCAAGGTGGCGTTGTATACCGACGGCAAGCTCGCCCGATTGCAGGTCAAGCGGATCGCCTCGGTGCGCGACGACATGGCGGTGTTCGACGACCGGGCGACGGCGCTGGCGTGGATGCTGGACGACGGGCCTAACGGATAGCCTAGCCAAGCAGTATCCCCTCAATCACCCTGCGGCCGCGTGGGGATCGCCCCTCCCCGTCATCCTGACGAAAGTCAGGACCCAGAGTTACGAACGCCATCCCCTGCGATCCTGGGTCCTGACTTTCGTCTGGATGACAGAGGATGCCGCGCGTTACTTGGCCAAATCTTCGTCCCGCTTCAGCAGAACCCCGGCGCGCCAGTAATGGAACAGCGCCCACGGCGTCATCAACACGATGATGATCAGCGCATAGCGCAGCGAATCCTCGCCGAACCCCGGCTTCAGCAGGTCGCTCAGCCACCCGACCAGCGTCGGCCCCAGCCCCAGCCCCACCAGATTGATCACCAGCAACGTGATCGCCGCCCACATCGCGCGGATCTGCAGCGGCGCGAGATGCTGGATCAGCGCGAAGCTCGGCCCGAGATACGAATTCGCGAATATCAGCGAGACGAAATAGCTGCCGATCGCGATCGCAGGTGCATCGATCAGGTAGAAGGCCAGCGCGAACGGGAGGGAAAGCCCCTTCATCACCAGCACCACCCAGGCCTGCACATGGAGGCCGTGACGCTTGGCGAGCATATCCGCGATCTTGCCGCCCGCAAGTGCGGAGATCGCGCCGAACAACGCTCCCGGCAGCGCGATATAGCGCGAGATGTCGAGCATCGAGATGCCGAGCGACCGCTGGATATAGCTCGGGCCCCAGCCGGTCAGCGCATAGCCGATCATCGACGTCAGCGTGACGCCGACCACGAGATGCCGCGCCGGCGCGCTTGCCCACATCGACGCGAACCCTTGCGCGACGCTCGGCATCGGCGTCGCCACAGCGCGAGCGGCGTCGGACAGACCGCGACGAGGCTCCACCATGAACAGGCGGACGAGCAGCGCCAGCGCAATGCCCGGCAGGCCGACCGTCATCATCGCGATCCGCCAACCGTACGAGTGCGCAACGACCCCGCCGATCAGCGTCCCGAAGCCTGCGCCGAGCACCACGCCGAGCGAATACACCGCCATCGCACTCGCACGCTTTTCCGGCGGATACAGATCGGCGATGATCGAATGGCTGGGCGGGCTCGACCCCGCCTCGCCGATGCCGACGCCGATCCGGAACAGCATCAGCTGCGTGAAATTCTGCGCGAGCCCGCACAGCGCGGTCATCGCACTCCAGATCGTCAGGCTGGCGGCAATGATGTTGCGCCGGCTGGTCCGATCCGCGAGTCGCGCGACCGGAATGCCGAGCGTCGCATAGAAGATCGCGAAGACGAGTCCGGACAGCAACCCGAGCTGGGTGTCGGTCAGCAACAGGTCCGCCTTGATCCGCTCGAGCAGGATCGCGAGGATCTGGCGATCCATGTAGCTGAAAAAATAGGTGAAGGTGAGCAGCGCGAGCGTCAGGCCCCGTCGCTTCATCGCCAAGGCATCGGCGATCTCGGGATGGGACTGATACGCTGCGGCCATCGGCAATACCTCGAAGTCGAAACAGACCTGACGCTAAGCTATGGGGAGCGTACCAGACAAGCTAAAGCTGCAATTCAGGCCCCTCTGCGACGAGCCGAAGGAATAATGGCGTCGGACGGAATTCTCCCGACTGAGCAGTATCTTGCGAGTTTCAGGGTATGATCGGTGGTTCGTGAGAAGGACGGCGGAAGATGCGTCCTCGTTCGGGTCGCTCTTCCGCCTTATCCCCTCTCCAACGTCGTGGCCGGGCTCGTCTCACATCGTTGATGGAGCGGAGCGTCCGGGCAATCTGAATACCGGGTATGCGGCCCACTCGCATAGATTCGCGGCTTTGCAAAGCGACTTTTAGCCGCCGCCGCGTTCTTGGCACAATCCGACAGCCGCGTTGCGCTTGTTGCACGCCCTGCCCTGCCCCATCTGCACGACGACACAATCGACGGAGCACCCCGATGATCGACCTGTTTTACTGGCCCACACCGAACGGCCACAAGATCACGCTGTTTCTCGAAGAGGCGGGGCTCGAATACACAATCAAGCCGATAAACATTGGTGCGGGCGAACAATTCTCGCCTGATTTCCTCAAGATCGCGCCAAACAACCGGATGCCGGCGATCGTCGACCACGCGCCTGCCGATGGCAGCGCCCCCATCGCGATCTTCGAATCGGGTGCGATCCTGCAGTATCTCGCGGAAAAGACCGGGCGTTTCGGCGGCAACGACCTGCGCGCGCGGATCGCGGTAAACCAGTGGCTTATGTGGCAGATGGGCGGCCTCGGGCCGATGCTCGGGCAGAATCATCACTTCAATCGGTATGCGCCGGAAAAGATTCCGTACGCGATCGATCGCTACGTGAGGGAGACGAACCGGCTGTACGGCGTGCTCGACCGCCAGCTCGAAGGGCGCGACTTTATCACGGGCGACTATTCGATCGCGGATATGGCGGCGTATCCGTGGATCGTGCCGTATGAAGCGCAGGGCCAGCGGCTGGAGGATTTCCCGAATTTGAAGCGCTGGTTCGAGGCGATCGCGGCACGGCCGGCGACGATCGCAGCGTATGAGAAGGGCAAGGCGGTGCATGACTCCAGCGTGCCGATGACCGACGAGGCGAAGAAGACGCTGTTCGGGCAGACTGCGGCTGCTCGGTAGGAGGCCGTAAGGGGGGGCGGTAAATCCTCTCCTGCCGTTCTGTGTGAAGGCATCGTCAAGGCGAGGTTGCCCTTTCAAACGCCACCCCGGCGAAGGCCGGGGCCCAGTTGGAATGGTTCTCGCGATGAAGCGCTGCCTTGAATTAAGCAGCGTTCCCCAACTGGGCCCGGCCTTCGCCGGGGTGGAAGCTTGGCGACCAGAACCGCTCGATACTCGACTAGCCTCTCGTTCACCCAGATTAGTCTGACGTAACGATCCTCCCCCGCCAGCGGGAGGTGGCTGGCTCTTGCCAGACGGAGGGGGCGGAAAGGAGCGGCTGCTGTTCCGTGCCTCCCCCTCCGTCGCCTACGGCGCCACCTCCCCCTGGCGGGGAAGGATTGAGTTATTGCCGCTTCCCAAGACCATTGATCCCCCTCACCCGTCCCGACCCGGCCGCCGCGACAGCGCGACGTCCAGATGACCGCCGCCATCCAGCAGCAACACCTCACCGGTCATCGCCCGGCTCATCGGATCGAGCAGCATCTCGATCGGCCCCGCGACATCGTCGGGACCGGTCGCAAAGCCCATCGGTACCGACGCCGCGACCTTGGCGTTGAGTTTCGCAAACCCCTCCTCGCCCAGCTTCTTCTCGTACCAGCCGGTCGCGACATACCCGGGCGCGACTGCATTGACCCGGATTTCCGGCGCCAGGACCCGCGCGAGGCTCTTCGTCATCGTCACCAGCGCGCCCTTCGACGCGGCGTAGGCGACCGACGATCCCATGCCGAATACGCCCGCGACGCTTGCCACGTTGACCACCGCGCCCATCGCACTCGCGCGCAACGCCGGTGCGCAGGCGCGGACCATCTGGAACGGCGCAATCGTGTTGAGCCGGTAGATGTCGATGAAGTCCTCTGCCTCCAGCGCATCGAGATCCTCGTGCGCGGCGAATTTCGTGCGACCGGCATTGTTGACGAGGAAGTCGATCCGCCCGAACGCGTCGCTCGCGGCCTTGGCGAGCGCACGGCAGGCGGCGTCGCCGACGATGTCCGCCTGCACCGCGATCGCGCCCTGCCCGACTTCGACCGCCAGCGTCTCGGCATCGTCGCGGCTGGTGGCGTAGTTGATGACGCACGACACGCCGCGCGCCGCCAGCCGCCGCACGACCGCCGCGCCGATTCCGGTGCCGCCGCCCGTCACGATCGCGACCGCGCCTTCCAAAGCATCGCTCACGCCTGCGCACTCGGGCGAGCCGACGCGCGCGCATGCCAGGCCTTCAGGTGGGCCAGATCGTCGGGCACCGCGATGCCGACGAACTTCGCGAAGTCGATCGTCGTCAGCAGGACGATGTCGGCAATCGTATAGTGCTCGCCGTCGAGCCACTCGCGACCGTCGAGCGCATGGTCGAACTCAGCCATCGCCGCCAGCACACGCGGGCGCTGGCTCTCGCCGAACTCGGTATATTGCGGCTGGACGATCCGCGCGGTCCAGGGGTGCGTGTGGAGCCAGACCATCGACAGCGGCGTCATCAGCCGCAGCTCGATCCGCCGCGTCCACATGTCGATCTCGGCGATGTTGTGCGCGCCGTGGCCGAACATCGGCGGCTCGGGGTGCAGCACCTCGAAATAGCGGCAGATCGCGACGCTTTCGGTCAGCACGCGGCCATCGTCGAACGCGAGCGCAGGCGTCTGGCCGAGTGCGTTGACCGACAGGAACGCCTCCCCCTTGTGCTCGGCCTTGGGGATCGAGATCTGCGCCATCGGCACGCGGACGTGCTTTTCGGCGAGGAAGATGCGGACGCGACGCGGGTTGGGCGCTGGCAGCGCGCTATCGTAGAACAGCATGGCGTCTCCTCGACTTCGGTTTTCGAATATACCGTATGGCATTGCCCGGCGCGTTCGCCTAGCGATGCGCGGATGACGACTGCTGCAGACATGCTCGCCTCGGGCTTTGCCACACTGCCCGATCTGATCCGCGCGCATGCGCTTGAACGCGGGGATCGCACCGCGGTCGCCGACGCGCAGGGCAGTATCGACTATCGAACGCTCGACAGGGTGATGGACCGGGTCGCGGCGGCGTTGCAGCGTGATGGGGTAGCGCCGGGGACCGCGGTGGCGATCGTCGCGGCGCCGACGACCGACTACGCCGCGGCATTCCTTGGTGCGGTACGCGCGGGGTGTGTCGCGACGCCGATCGCGCCGTCGGCGACACCGGCAGCGATCGCCGCGATGATTGCGGATAGTGGCGCGCCTATCGTGTTCCTCGATGCGGAGAATGCGCGTGCGTTGGAGGGGCAAACGCTTTCAGCCCGCCCCATCTTGTTCTCCCGCGAAGGCGGGAGCCCAGACTGGACCCCCGCCTTCGCGGGGGAACAAGCTTTTCTAGCTTTCGAGGACTGGCTCACTCCCGATGGCGCCAAGCCCACCCCCATCACGATCGCGCCCGAAGACCCGTTCAACATCATCTACTCGTCGGGCACGACCGGCACGCCGAAGGGTATCGTCCAGAGCCACGCGATGCGCTGGGCGCATATCGCGCGCAACACCGCCGCCGGGTTCGACACCGCGGTGACGATGATCGCCACGCCGCTCTATTCGAACACCACGCTGGTGAGCTTCCTGCCGACGCTCGGCTGGGGCGGCACCGTCGTGCTGATGGGGAAATTCGAAGCGCGCGCGTATCTCGAACTCGCCGAGCGATACCACGCCACGCACACGATGCTCGTCCCGGTTCAGTATCAGCGGATCATGGCGCTGCCCGACTTCGACGATTTCGACCTGTCGGCGTTCCGCTTCAAGACGAGCACCAGCGCGCCGTTCTCGGCCGCGCTGAAGGCGGACGTCGTCGCGCGCTGGCCGGGCGTGCTCGTCGAATTCTACGGCATGACCGAGGGCGGCGCGAGCTGTGCGCTGAACGCCACCGCCAACCCGACCAAGCTCCACACTGTCGGCCAGCCGATGCCGGGCCACGAGATTCGCCTGATCGACGACGACGGCAACGAAGTCGCGCCGGGCGAGATGGGCGAAGTCGTTGGTCGCAGCCCGGCGATGATGAACGGCTATCATGGCCGCTCAGACGCGACACGCGATGCCGAATGGCATGACGCGGACGGCAACCGCTACATACGTCACGGCGATGTCGGGCGGTTCGACGAAGACGGGTTTCTCACGCTGATGGACCGCAAGAAGGATCTGATCATCTCGGGCGGGTTCAACATCTATCCGTCCGACCTGGAGGCGGTATTGGCGCAGCACCCGGCAGTCGCGGACTGCGCGGTGATCGGCGTGCCCTCGGAAGCGTGGGGCGAGACTCCGGTCGGCTTCTACGTTCCGCGTGACGGTGCGACCGACGACGCGATCGCAATCCTGGCATGGGCGAACGGGCAGGTGGGCAAGACGCAACGGCTGTCGGCGCTCCACGTCGCCGAGGAACTGCCCCGCAGCGCGATCGGCAAGGTCCTCAAGCGCGAGCTCCGCGACCACTTAGCGGCCTCCCTTCCGTCATCCTGACGAAAGTCAGGATCCAGAGCCACGACTGCTCCCGCGCGTGGCTCTGGATCCTGGGTCGAGCCCAGGATGACGAAGGATGAAAGGACCACAATGACCAGTCTCAAACAGGCGATCGACGCGCTGGTGCGGACCGATGATGGCTGGCGCGGGACGGTGCCGGAGAACTGGACGCAGGGCCGTACAGCTTACGGCGGCTTCTCCGCCGCACTCGCGCTCCATGCTGCGCAGCAGTCCGATGTCGACCTTCCGCCGCTGCGGTCTGCGCAGGTCTCGTTCATCGGGCCGCTGTCGGGCGAGATCGTGATCCGCGCGCGCCGGTTGCGGCGCGGTCGCAACGCCGCGTTCGTCCAGGCGGATGTCGAGAGCGCGGCGGGGCTCGGCCTGCGCGCAACGTTCGTGTTCATGGGTGCGGTGGAATCGCGCGTCGATCACCAGACCGGCCGTGCGCCCGACTTCCCGACGCCGGGGCCGGACACGCAGACCTTCCGCGGCCACAGCGCGGTCGCGTTCTCGCGGAATTTCGACCTGCTAGACCGCCGCGACGATAGCGTCGGACCCGCCGAGTGGCTGCGCTGGGCGCGGCTGGTCGAGCGTGACGGGCTCGATCCGATGGTTGAGCTGGTCGCGCTCGCCGATTGCCTGCCGCCCGCCGCGCTCAAGCTCCTCGGTGGCCCTGCGCCGCTCAGCTCGATGACGTGGCTGCTCAATATCCTCGGGGCCCAGCCGGTGACGCACGACGGCTGGTGGCTGCTCCGTGCGACCACGGACTATACCAAGGACGGCAGCTCTAGTCAGCAGATGGCGATCTGGAACGCGGACGGCACGCCGGTTGCCGAACAGATGCAGAGCGTCGCGATCTTCGCCTGACGCTGGCGCGGGCGTGAGCGCCCGACATATCTTGCGACACATTGGCGGCAGGCCGGCAGACGCTTGCGACAACGGGCGGTTAGACAGGCGTTATTCGAGGGGGGAATTCGTCCCACTCAGCCGGAGTCCGACATGCGTAAGACCGTCCTCACCCTGATGCTCGCCGCCAGCGCGATCACGTCCGCCGCCAGCGCGCAGACCGCCCCTGCCCCCGCAACCCCGCGTCCGCCGATGCGGCAGGATGCGAACCGCGACGGCGTCACCACGCGCGCCGAAGCGATCGCACAGGCCGACGCCCGGTTCGCGCAGATGGATACCGACCGCGACGGACGGATCAGCGCCGGCGAGATGCGCGCCTATCGCACCGCTATGCATGACCGGATGGTGGCAAGTGGCCGCGACGTGCCGGTGCCGCCACCCGGCGGTCGCAAGCATGACGGCATGGGTCGCCGGATGGATCCGAACGGCGACGGCAGCGTAACCCGCGAAGAGTTCGAGGCGCGCGCGCTCAAGCGGTTCGACCGGATGGACGCCAATCACGACGGCACGATTGACGCGACCGAGCGCGCCAATGCCGCCGAGATGCGCCACGTCGATCGCCGCGAACGCCGCGAGGGCGTCACGCCGCAAATACCCACACCCGCCCCTGCTCGATAACCCGGAAATGGGGAGGCGCTGGGCAAACCCCGGTGCTTCCCCTGGACAGCCGCCATGCTAGACACTGCCCCGATGGGAGATATGCCGCATCTGCTGCTCGTCGACGACGAGCGCTCGATCCGCGAGCCGTTGGCCGCGTACCTCACCAAACAGGGGTTTCGGGTCACGCAGGCGGGCGATGCGGAGAGCGCGCGAACGCGGCTGACGGCGTATGCGATCGATCTCGTCATCCTCGACATCATGATGCCGGGCGAGGACGGATTGTCCCTCTGCCGCCACATTGCCGCGACCAGCGACGTGCCGGTGATCCTGCTGACCGCGCGGACCGAGGAGACCGACCGGATCATCGGCCTGGAGATGGGCGCGGACGATTACGTCGTGAAGCCGTTCTCGCCGCGCGAACTGGCGACGCGCGTGAAGGTGATCCTGCGGCGTGCGACCGCGGGCGGCGCGCGCCAGCATGCGCCCGAAGCGAACGCCTACGCCTTTGCCGGCTGGGTGCTGAAATCGGGCGAGCGCGCGCTGGTCGACCGCGAGGGCGTGTCGGTGCCGCTGTCGACCGGCGAATATAACCTGCTGCTGGCGCTGGTGACGCGGCCGCGCCAGGTGCTGACGCGCGACCAGTTGCTCGACCTGACGCAGGGACGCGAGGCGGCGGCGTTCGATCGCGCGATCGATAACCAGGTCAGCCGGTTGCGGCGCAAGATCGAGGCGGATGCGAAGTCGCCGGAGCTGATCAAGACGGTCTGGGGCGGCGGCTACACGCTTGCGGCAGAAGTCACGCGGCTGTGAAACGGCCGTGGCCGCGCAGCCTCGCCGGCCAGATGGCGTTGCTGATCGCGCTCGCCCTGTTCGTCGCGCAGGCGATCAACTTCGCCCTCATCCTGCGCGACCGAACCGAATTTCGCCTGTCGCAAGCGACCCGGCCTGTCGCGACGCGGATCGCCGATGCGCTCGACCGCGAGGCGCATGGCGGCCGTCCGCTCACCGCAGACCGCGGGCGCGTCCGCCGGCTGGCCGCCGATCCGATCCCGCGGATCGGGTATCAGCGCCATCCCGAGGTCGCCGCTGAACTCCGCCGTCAGCTTGCGGATCAGGGCGTGAGGGTCGGGCGGATCGATACCGGGCTGCAGCCCTCGACGCTGGACGACGACAGCGACCGCGACAATCGCCGCCGCGCGGGAATTCGCCGCGACGAACGCGATGGCGGCACGCTGGTGATCGCGGTCGAACAGCCCGGCCGCGGCTGGCTGACGATCACCGCGCCGTGGCCACAGCCGGGCGCACGCCTGCTGATCGCGTTGCTGAGCCAGACCGCGATCCTCTATATCATCGTCCTGCTGCCGGTGCTGTGGATCGTCCGCCGGCTGTCGCGACCATTGCGCGATCTGCGCGTGGCGGCGGAGCGGTTCCGACCGGGCGAGCCCGGCGTGCCGATGCCCGCGGAGGGGCCCGACGACGTCGCCGCGCTGATCACTGCGTTCAATGCGCTGCGGCTGCGCGTGACGGGGATGCTCGACGAGAAGGACCGGATGCTCGGCGCCATTGGCCATGACCTGCGCACGCCGCTTGCCGCGCTACGCGTGCGGATCGAGTCGGTCGAGGACGATAGCGATCGCGCTAAGATGATCGACACGGTCGCGGAGATGAACCGGACGCTCGACGACATCCTGTCGCTGGCGCGGCTCGGACGACCGAGCGAACCGCCGACCGACGTCGATCTCGCCGCCTTGGTCGACGCGGTGGTCGAGGATTTCCGCGATCTCGGCTGCGAGGTGAGCTTCGTCGAGGCGGACCGGTTGCGGATGCGCCTGCGCCCGTCGCTGATGCGCCGCGCGGTGCGCAACCTGATCGAGAATGCGGTGAAATATGGCATCTCAGCGGAGGTGCGCGTCGAGGCGGGCGCCAAGACGGTGGCAATCGTGGTCGCGGATCACGGGCCAGGGATTCCGGAGGATCGGATGGGCGACGTGTTCGATGCCTTCACGCGACTGGAGAGCTCGCGCAACCGGGAGACCGGGGGTATCGGCCTTGGCCTGGCCTTGGCGCGAGCGATCGTGCGCGAAGCCGGGGGGGAGATCCGCCTGGTCAACCGGACGGGTGGCGGCCTCGACGCGATCATAGAGTTGCCGCGTTAATTCCCTGCTGCAACTCCCTCTCCCCTGCGGAAAGAGGGAGTTGCAAAATCAATCCTCGACGATCTGGCTGTTCGTCCGCGTGTCCTTCATGCGAAGGTACACGACCAGCGACACCGCGATCATCGCCGTCACATACCAGTAGAAGCCGCGTTCGAAGCCCGCGCCCTTGAACTTCAGCGCAACGAACTCCGCGGTCCCGCCAAACAGCGTGTTGGCCAGCGCATAGGGCAAGGCGACGCCCAGCGCGCGGATATGCGCCGGGAACAGTTCCGCCTTCACGACCGCGTTGATCGACGTGTAGCCCGTCACGATCACCAGCGCCGCCATCACCAGCAACCCGGCATAGATCGGGTTGGTCGCGCTCTCCAGCGCGGTGAAGATCGGATAGGTGAACAGCACGCCGGCAATGCCGAACCCGACCATGAGCGGCTTCCGCCCGATCTTGTCCGAAAGCCCGCCTGCGATCGGCTGCAACAGCATGAACACGAACAGCGTCGCGGCGTTGATCTGGCTCGCCACTTCGCGGCTGAACCCGCTGGTGTTGACCAGGAACTTCTGCATGTAGATCGAGTAGGCGTAGAAGGCGAGCGTACCGCCAGCGGTCAGCAGCATCACCGTGATCGTCTCACGCGGATGCTTGGTGATCAGCTGGATGAAGCCCGACTTCGGCTTGCCGTCGCCCGCATCGGCCTTGGCATTTTCGAAGCTCTGCGTCTCGGCAAGGCCACGGCGGATGTAGAACACGACCACGGCCAACACCGCACCGATCGCGAACGGAATGCGCCAGCCCCAGGAATCGAGCGCAGCCTCGCTCATCGTCGATTGCAGGATCAGCAGCACGCAGATCGCGAGCAGCTGGCCCGAGATCAGCGTGACGTACTGGAACGACGAGAAGAACCCGCGGCGGTTCTTGCCCGCCATCTCGGTCAGGTACGTCGCGGAAGCGCCATATTCGCCACCAACCGACAGACCCTGCATCAGCCGCGCGATCACCAGCATCGTCGGTGCGAAGACGCCAATCGTCTCGTATCCCGGCGTACACGCGATGATCAACGAGCCGGCGCACATCAGCGTGACCGACACCGTCAGCCCGGCCTTGCGGCCGTGGCGATCGGCATAGATGCCCATGATCCACGCGCCGATCGGCCGCATCAGGAAGCCCACCGCGAAGACCGCCGCGGTGCTGAGCAACTGCGCGGTGCGATCGGTCGACGGAAAGAAATGCGGTGCGAAATACAGTGTGAAGGCGGAATAGACGTACCAGTCGAACCATTCGACCAGATTGCCGGTCGATCCACCGATGATCGCCTTGAGGCGCGTTTTCTGATCGGGTGCCATTACTTCGTCCCCTGCGGAGCTTGTGTCGGAAACCCGCGCTTCTTCAGCAGCGCGTTCACATCGGGATCACGCCCTCGGAACGCACGATACGCTTCGGCGCGATCGGTCTCGTTGCCGGTCGACAACAGGATCTTCGCGAACCTGTCCGCAGTCGGTTTGTCCCACGGACTGCCCGCCTCTTCGAACGCCGCGAAGGTGTCCGCGTCCATCGTCTCGGACCAGAGGTAGCTGTAATAGCCCGCCGAATAGCTGTCCGACGCGAACAGATGCTGGAACTGCGGGACGCGGTGACGCATCACCAGCTGCTTCGGCATGCCGATCTCGGCCAGCGTCGCGGCCTCGAACTTGTCGGGATCGATCACGCCGTCGGGGACGGTGTGGATCTTCATGTCGACGATCGCCGACGACAGATATTCGGTGGTCGCAAATCCCTGGTTGAAGGTCCGCGATTTCTCGATCTTGTCGAGGAGGTCCTGCGGCATGGCGGCCTTGGTCTGGTAATGCCGTGCGTACTTGTCGAGCACGTCGCGGGTCAGCAGCCAATGCTCGTTCACCTGGCTCGGATATTCCACGAAGTCGCGCGGCGTGCCGGCGAGCCCCGGATAGTACACGTTCTGGAGCATCGCGTGGATCGCATGGCCGAACTCGTGGAACAGCGTCTGCGCATCGTCGAGGCTGATCAGGATCGGCTCGCCGGGCGCACCCTTGGCGAAGTTGTTGTTGTTCGACGACAGCACGAGCTGCGCCGGTGAAAGCCCGCGTTGACCACGATACGTGTTCGCCCATGCGCCCGATCGCTTGCCGGTGCGCGCGAAATCGTCGCGGTAGAACAGCCCGACATCCTTGCCGGTCTTGTCGGTGACGCTCCACACCCGCATGTTCGGCTCGAACACGGGAACGGTGCCGGTGATCTCCTTGAAGTTCAGCCCGTACAGCCGGTTGGCGGCATACAGCGAACCCTGGATGATGTTCCCCAGCTCGAAATACGGCTTCAGCTGCGCCTGATCTAGGTCGTACCGCGCCTTGCGCACCTTCTCCTGGTAGAAGCGGTAATCCCACGGCTCGATCGTCAGCGAGGTGCCGGCGACCTTCTGCATGTCCGCTACCTCCTCCGCGACGCGTCCCTTCGCGGCGGGCCAGACGCGCATCATCAGGTCCATCGCCGCGGCAGGCGTCTTCGCCATCGTGTCCTGCATCCGCCAGTCAGCATGCGTCTTGAACCCGAGCAGGTGCGCGCGGTCGGCACGCAGCTTGACGATCTGCGCGATCGTTGCGTTCGTATCGTTCGCATCGCCATTGTCGCCGCGATTGACGAACGCGCGCCAAACCTTCTCGCGCAGTGCTCGGTCGGTCGCATAGGTCAGCACCGGATCGACCGCCGAGCGCGTGTTGACGATCGCGAAGCCCGGCAGTTTCCGCTCGACGGCGGCGGCCTTGGCGACCGCCTTCACGCTGTCGGGAAGCCCCGTCAGTTGCGCTTCGTCGGTGACCGAGATCGCCTTGCTCTCGTCGGCGAGGAGCTTCTCACCGAACGTCGAGAACGCGGTCGCGAGCTGCTGGTTATACTGCGACAGCTGCGCCTTCTGCGCGTCGTTCAGCTTGGCGCCCTGCCGCACATAGCTGTCGTAGATCCGCGTCACGAGGCGGATCTGCTGCGCGTTCAACCCGCTCGAATTGCGCGTGTCGTAGATCGCCTGGATGCGCGCGAACAGCCGCTTGTCGAAGGTGATCGCGTCCGATGCCGCGGAGAATTTCGGCGACCATTCGCGGTCGAGTTTCTGGTACGCGGGCGTGTTCATGTTGCCGGTCATCACGCCGAACAGCGTCATCACCTGCCCGTAGTGCTTGCCGGCCAACTGCATCGGCACGATCGTGTTGGCGAAGGTCGGCTTGGCCGGATTGTCGGCGATCTTGCGGTAATCCGCGGTGCGTTCGGCCAGCGTGGTCTCGAATGCCTGCGGGAACAGCTCGGGGCGAACCTTGTCCCACGGCGGCACCCCGCCCATCGGTCCGGTCCAGTCGGCGAGCAACGGATTGGCGGCGGGCGCCGTTGCAGGCGCGACCTGCGCGACAACGGAGGTAGACGCCATCAGCGCTACGGCACTGGCGGCGAGGTATAGAAACTGCACATGGATCTCCCGGTCGATGTACCGGGTAGCATAGTGATAAAGTCACACAGAGGAAGGCGCGCGGGGCATTTAGGGGATCACACACCCGTCGTCGGTCAATCGAGCGGCGGTTCGCCGCCCGTCTGAGTCGCCGCCAGCGCCGCCGCAGCGATCAGCCGCCGGCCCGTTTCCGCCGCGGCTTCGGGTGTCATCGCGATCGCGACGCCTTCGGGCCCATCGAGCGTCACTACGCCCCCCTCGGCCGAGGCGACGCCCGGGGTGGTTTCCGGCTTCAACATGATCGCTCTCCGTGCATTCCGGCACCATCGGCGATCGCATGCTGCCGGTCGCAGTCAGTCGCCTCTGGACCCGTACAGATATTGGGGTTCGAACTCCGCAACGGCTGCGAGCGCCTTACGATCCAGGATATTCACCTCACCGGCCTTGAACGTCAGCAGATTTTTCTCGCGGAGCGCCCGCAGCACGCGGTTCACATGCACACCGGTCAGCCCGCTCGCCTCGGCGAGGTCGGGCTGCGTCATCGGCAGCTTGAACCGACCGTCCACCGCCATCCCGACCATTTCGAGCTTCACGTTCAGTTCGCAGAACAGATGCGCGATCCGCCCCTCCGCACCAAGGCGCCCAAGCCGGAAGATCCACTCGCGGTGCATCGCCGCGTCGAGCAGCGTGCTGAACCAGAGCTTCTGCGTCAAATGCGGATAGCGTTCGGTGATCCCCTGCAACGTTCGGTGATCGAAGCAGGCGATCTTCACCGGCCCCAAGGTGGCGATGTCGTGGTCGAGCCGTTTCATCGGAAAGGCGTGGAGATCAACGAAATCGCCCGGCACGTGCACCGCGACCAGCTGCCGCTGGCCCTCGCGGTCGTCCATGTATCGGCAGACGAACCCCTCGACCAGGAGCGTGCTCGTGTCGATCAGGTCGCCCGCGCGGACGATCTGCTTGCGCGCTGGCACCAGCCGCACCGACCCTATGCTGTCCTCCAGCACCTGCTTTTCTTCGTCGCTCAACTCATGCCGGCCGCGCCCCATGAGAAACTTTTCCGAGATCATCCAAGCCCCTTTTCCGCGCACTGCGGTACCGACCTGCGGCATAAAAGAACAGATCGAGATTCGTACTGATACATATCAAAGCTCGTGCCGGAAGCGAAACATTGCCCCCGCTCGCGGGTTCCTCCCCGACCATGTATCAGCCAATTTTCCAAAACGACCATCCCCTTGCGCGCAAGTTCATCGAAACGGTGCAGGCGCCGCGGTTTCCCTGCGTCGGCGCAAAGTCTGCGCTCGCCAAAGGACAGATGGACATCCTGGTCGCACGCGACGTGCGATCTGCTTGGGATGACATGAGAATTTCTCCGGCACTGGGCGAAACGGTGCGCAAATACCGCGAAGATCGTGCCATTTTCCGGACGCTCATCATCCTGTTCGAGGCTCCTGGCCTGTTGTCCGAAGAGCAGTTCGAGGCGCATCTCTGGGCGCGCGCGCAGTCGCTCAGCGACAAGGATTCGTGGCTCGGCTATCAGCCCGACCCGTCGGTCAGCAGCGATCCCGACGATCCGCATTTTTCGTTGAGCTTTGCCGGCGAAGCGTTTTTCGTCGTCGGCCTGCATCCGAACGCGAGCCGCCCGGCGCGGAAATTCGAATCGCCGGCGATGGTGTTCAACCTGCACGACCAGTTCGAGGTGCTGCGTAATCAGCAGCGCTACGACAAGCTGCGCTCGTCGATCCTCGCGCGCGATCTCGACCTTGCCGGCTCGATGAACCCGATGCTTGCGCGGCACGGCGAAAGCAGTGAAGCGCGGCAGTATAGCGGCCGCGTGGTCGATGAATCCTGGAAATGCCCTTTCAAGCGAGGTGACGCGCGTGGCTGACATCAAGACGATCCCGCCGCGCTCGGGCGCCGGCTTCACGCTCGACAAGGGGCAGACCCTGACGGTGATCGACCCCGAGGGCCGCCAGGTCTCGGACCTGCTGGCGTATAATCGCGGGGATATCCGCGAGGCGATCTCGTCGGGACGGACGCTCGATTATGCGAGCCGGTTGTACCTGACGACCGGCGACCTGCTGTATTCGAACCGCAGCAACGTGATGCTGGAGATCGTCTCGGACGATGTCGGGCGGCACGACTTCCTGCTGACGCCGTGCTCGAAGGAGACGTTCGAGATCATCTATGGCGACACCGATCCGCATCGCGGCTGTTTCGGCAACCTCGCCGAGGCGTTGGCGCCGTGGGGCGTAGAGCCCGACCAGATCCCGGTAGCATTCAACTGCTTCATGAACGTGCCGATCAACGGCGAGACCGGCGCATTCACCGTCGAACCGCCGCTGAGCAAGGCCGGCGACACGATCGTGTTCCGTGCGGCGATGGATCTCGTGATCGGCATGACCGCCTGCTCGGCGCTGCAATCCAACGGCGGCAGCTTCAAGCCGATCCAGTACCGGATCGACTGAGCGTCAGCGCGACTGCCGGATCGCGCTGGCTGCGCGGACGTCGGCAATGCTCGGATAGCCGTTGACGGCCATCAGCAGGTCGGCCTCCGCCAGCAAGCATTTGAGCACATGCGCCGCGCCCGCCGCTCCGTCGAGCGCCAGCCCGTAGGTATAGGGGCGGCCTACCCCGACGGCGGTCGCGCCGAGCGCCAGCGCCTTGACGACATCGGTCCCCGACCGAATTCCTGAATCGAACAGCACTGGCGTCGATCCGGAGGCGGCGACGACACCCGGCAGCATGTCGATCGCGGCGATCCCGCCATTCGCCTGCCGCCCGCCATGGTTCGAGCAGTAGATGCCGTCTGCGCCCTCGTCGATCGCACGGCGGGCATCGTCGGGATGGCAGATGCCCTTGAGCACGATCGGCAATTTGGTCAGCGAGCGCAGCCACGGCATGTCCGCCCAGGTCAGGACGCGCCCGAACGTCGCCGCCCAGGCTCCGATCGCCGCCGCCGGATCCTCCTCCGGCGGTTTGGCGAGCAATTTGCGGAAGGCCGGGTCCGAGAAATAGTTCATCAGCACTTGGCCGCGCAGCTGCGGGAAATTCGCCGCGTTCAGGTCGCGCGGGCGCCATCCCGTCACCCAGGTGTCGAGCGTCACGACGATCGCCTTGTATCCTGCCGCCTCGGCGCGGTGCACGAGGCTTTCCGCGACGCCGACGTCCTTGGGCGTATAGAGCTGGAAGAAGCCGGGGGTGTCGCCCAGCGTCTCCGCCACCGTCTCCAGCGGGTCGTTCGACAGCGTCGACGCCATCAGCGGCACGCCGGTCATCGCAGACGCCCGGCCCGCAGCGAGATCGCCATGCTGATCCTGCGTGCAGATTCCGTTGATCCCGACCGGAGCCATGAACAGCGGCGTCGGCAGCGTCATCCCGAACAACTCGATCGACAGGTCGCGCCGGCTGCAATCGACCATCATCCGCGGCGTGAGCCCCCAATGCCGAAACGCACGCGCATTCTCGTCTTGCGTGAACTCGTCCCCGCAACCGCCCTGGAGATACGACAGCACCGCTGGCGGCAGCGCCGCGCTCGCGCGCCGTTCGAGCGTCGCGAAATCGACCGGCAGCGTCGGCACCACGCCGCGCAGGCCTGCGCCATAGATCGCGTTCTGATAATCGCCGTAGTGCGCCATCGGGACCTCTCGCCTGTCTGTTTGCAACGATCGTGGCGGAGTGGCGGAAAGACTGCAATCGCAGGCAGCGCACAAACTTACACGCGGCCTTGCAGACTATTATGTGGAAATGGTGCCCCTGGCCGGAGCCAGCATAGCTGTCGGCCAGTTCGACCAAGGGATAGGGCTTTTGGTTTTTGCGCGATCAGGCTGACGCACTGATCGTTGCCGTTAAGCGGGGACTCGGGACTTTAGCCCGAAAGGTGCTCGACGTTGATGCGTCGAGGGCAGGTCTCAGTGTTGAAGGTCTCGATGACCTGGTCGATCTAGTCGGTGCCGCTATTCCCGGCGTCCAGCAAAACCCACCATCCACCATGCAGCGGCATGTATATTTCGTGAGCACGTGGTGCAGATCCATGACCTTGCCGAGCACGTTCCTGCGCGCTCCGAGATAGGCATTGCCGAACACCAGATAGTCCTGCGCAGCTTTGCCAAGCAGACATTCATTGTAGCCGAGGCTGCGGTTGAGGGAACGCGGCATGATGACCTGCTTAGGGCGGCACCCAAAGCCTGACTTACGAGGCGCGCGCCACCGCAGTCAATACTGTCATAATTCGAATTATTAACTAAATTAGCAATGCCAATGACATAGTCGACATCACGATCATTGCACCAAATATTTATATTGAGTGAGTATAAAGCCGTGCTAGCTGCACTCCAAACTTGTGCGCGAAATAACCGTGACACAATAAATTGGGGCAGGAAATTTGCAAAGCGATCGAATACTAAGGCTTGGACGCCTTCCGATTACGGATGCGCTCAGAGCCGTTGCGATCGTGGCGGTAGTTGCTTTTCATATTTTCCCTGACGCTGTTCACGGAGGATTTATCGGCGTAGATATATTTTTTACGCTGTCGGGTTTTGTTATATCGATCAACTACTTGCCTGATCTCGTAGCCGGCAGAACTACCTTCCGTAGCTTCTTTGCTCGACGGGTCCGCCGGCTCCTACCAGCCGCACTCGTGATGGTGATGACCGTCACGGCGGTGTCGCTATATCTTCTTCCGCCCGTACTTCTGAAAGCATTCGCCGGAACATTGGCAGCGCAGGGGGTATACTTCCAGAACTTCGCATTCTGGGTGGAAGGCGATTATTTCGAGGCTGCGTACCAAAAACCGCTGCTCCATACATGGAGCCTGGCTGTCGAAGAACAATTCTACTTCTTATTTCCCCTACTGATTTTTGCGTTCAGGAAGGGTTTCAAATTTGGCGCGACTGCCCTCTGCATCGCCTCAGTAGCATCGTTTTTTGCTGGAACTTTGGTGGCCGGCATAACACCTAAAACTGTATTCTACCTCCTGCCGTTCAGGGTGTGGGAATTTACCGGCGGGGTGGCAGTAGCGCTTTGGTACCAGTATGGAACGAGCGGCGGGCGCTTGCCGCAAGCTGTTGCCAACGTCGTCATTGTCATTGGCGCGCTGTTGATCGGGGCATCGATCCTCGTATTCGACGAACGCGCTTCGTTGCCGGGCCCGCAGGCGTTGCTGGCCATCACTGGCACCATGGCAATCCTTGCAGCACAGTCATCGGTTTCAGCGCGCGTTGTCCGCCTAACCTGCAATGGTATCGTGCAGCACATCGGATTGACGAGCTATTCATGGTATCTATGGCATTGGCCCCTGGCGGTGTTCTTCTATATCATTACTGGTCGCTTGCCCGGCGTCATTGAGGGAATAGTCTTGATCGGTTTCAGCTATGCGCTCGGCACCGTGTCTTATACGGCGCTCGAAAAAGGCAACTCTTGCAAAGCATGGTTGGCCGGGACAATGCGACCTGCCGCGGCCGCTCTGACGGCTCTTGCGCTGACTTCCGGAGTAGCCGCGCTGGTGTTCTTAACCACCGGCATGATGTTTCGATACCCCCCCGCCGAAGCACGCCTGCTTCAGGCACAAATGGATCACACGGACGGTCGGTGTTCCTATGTTCAGCGCCTTCGCGATGGTGGTGAAATATGCCGGATCGGCAGCGCATCGGAACCTGGAGGGGTGCTGATCTTCGGGGACTCGCACGCAGCTAAGATCAAGGACGCGGTCAAGGAGATTGCCGACCAACGACGGGTGCCGATCTACCTTACGAAGCGAAACTGTCAGCCAACGATCGTGGGCGTGACGGCCTATTGCTCTACGGACTGGTTCGACGACGTCATGCGTGATGCTCACGATCGCGGCATCTCGAGGATCTTGGTAGTTGCGCATTATGCCATAGCCACCACCGATGCCGACTATACGACCGGATTTAATCGCTTCGTCCAAGCCGGCATACCAGTTATATTTTTGAGCTCTCCCCCTGAAGGTCAATGGTTCGACCCTCAGTCGCAAATGCCCGGGGCACCGCGGATCGATCCAGTAAGCGCTGAGCAAGTCTACAGGGCTCGTCGGGGCCAGCGGCGTGCGCTTGAAAAACTTGATGCTGCCAGCACGGCCGTCTCGGTTATCGATCCCGTGCCGCTGATCTGCCCGACAGGCCTATGTCTGCGGGACCATCCTAAAACGGACCAACCTCTTTTCTCGGACGACAATCATCTCAGCACTGCTGGGGTTGAGAAAGTGCTTCCCCTGATCGAGCCCCTGATACGGCTCTAAGTCAGGTGGTACTGTAAACAGCTGCGTCCTTTGCCGACGTCGCCTGCCGATCGATCCAGATCCTATCCAATTACCATTCAGCTATCGACGGCTTATGCTTCACCGCCGCCCGACCCCACCGCGGTGAGAGCCGCGGAGGACCCCGCACAGCCCACTATAGCCAGAGGTCGGAAAGACCCGTCGGATGAGCGGCGATCGACGCCACTTGCCCGGCGCGCGCGCCATCGCCCTTTCCAGTTTGCCAACCGCAAATATGGCGCAAGTCCCCCGCCTCGCCCGCCCGCTTTATGGGTCGCTTCTGATGCAATATCGGGATCTGATGCGCCCCAATGAGCAAGTGGAATGCCTTGAGAGACGAAGAACGCCACGAGTGGAACGAGGGTCGGGTTCTGACCACCCGGTAAATTCACGTTATAGATATCTACGGGACGGCCTAGCGACGCGAGAGGGGCATCGTCGCGGGTACGGAAGGCCGCCAGATCATCGGCCGAGATCTTCGCGGGCATCGCAGCGTCTTCCTCTTCGTTAGCCTTCCTACGGGTTACCTCGTCGTCCGGCATCGGCACCTTGCTCACCATGCAGTGGACCATGTCGGCCGCTTCCTTTGGCAGGCCAAACCGATACGCGTTCGTAACCTGCTTCACCTGGAGGCCGAATGCGTCGGGATCCTCGATCGGTTCGAGCCACCGGATCCACAGCGGAGGAAGCCATGTCCTTCAGACACGCGAGCGCGCTGACGATCGCGCTCCGTGAACGGCCCCATCGATCCGCTAGCGTTGCAATGGCTGGCTCAAGCCTGCCGGTCTTGGAGTCGATCATCCCTATAAGCGCGCGCAGAGCGTCGCCGCCGATCGCGGCCGGCGGCGCGGTAGCTGCTGCGGCGCACCGGCTGTCCGGTCCGATGGCCCTTCGAGGCTCTGCCGCCGACGATCTTGATGAGGGAGCGCGCGGTCATGCCACTGCTCCCTGACGGGTCGGCCGTGTTGTCGTAGCCGTGTTAGCAACGAGTGTAGCGGTGCAAGATCCTGCACGAGCATCGTCCGCCCATTCCTACGCCAGCTCGCGCCGACGCGGCATGTATTCAGCGCGGTTGTACGCGGCCTCGACGCTGTTGCTCGGCACGTGTGCCAGCAAGAGGTCGATGATCGCGCGATCCCTACCCTGCTCTCCACGCCCGCCAGTTCGTTCATGACGGTCGAGAACGTCGATCGCCAACGTGCCGCACGTGACGTCCGGTACGAACCGAAGACCCGGCGCTTCTCCTTGCCGACAAATCGAAACTTCATGCGCCAGCCGCGATATTCGCTGGGCATGATGTATAAATATACGCCGACGGATCGCCGAGCTTGTAAGGTTTGCCCTTCGGCTTCGCCTTCTTGATGGCGTATCAATTCGCATTCAGTGCCCCCCGGGCACCGAACTCGGTGCCCCGAAGTGCCCCCAGATGAACGTCGCTGCATTGGATGAAACGGGACGCGATGGGACGCCGCACATCCCTGTAATAACACCAATACCCGCCCCTCGCGGGGCGGGCTGGGATGCGTTGGAATTAGTGGTTGGTGCCCCTGGCCGGAATCGAACCAGCATGCCTTGCGGCAACCGATTTTGAGTCGGTCGCGTCTACCAATTTCGCCACAGGGGCAGCGGCGGGTTGGCTAGACGAAGCTTTCGTTCGCCGCAAGCTGTCTTGACTGGAAAACGTATCCGTTCAGTTTCTCGGCGGTTGGCGACGATAGCTGAGCGCTTCGGCGATGTGGATGCGACCGACGGTCTCGCTGCCGGCGAGATCGGCGATGGTGCGGCCGACGCGGAGGATCCGGGTGTAGCCGCGCGCGGTCAGCCGCATCGCTTCGGCGGCCTGGGCAAGCAGTTTCCGGCCAGCTTCGTCGGGCGTGGCGACGGTATCGAGCAGCGCGCCATCGGCCTCTGCATTGGTGCGAACCGGGTGGTCGCGGTAGCGCTCGGACTGGATCGCGCGGGCTGCCGCGACGCGTGCGGCAACTTCCACCGAGCCTTCGGTCGGTGGCGGGAGGATCAGGTCGGCAGCACTCACCGCCTGGACGTCGATGTGAAGATCGATTCGGTCCAGCAGAGGGCCGGAGACCTTCGCCTGGTAATCCGCCGCGCATTTCGGGGCTCTCGCGCAGGCCAGGCTCGCATCGCCGAGGTGGCCGCACCGACACGGGTTCATTGCGGCGATCAACTGTACGCGAGCCGGGAACGTAACGTGTGCGTTGGCGCGGGCGACGCTGACCGTACCCGTCTCAAGCGGCTGGCGGAGCGAATCGAGGACGGCACGCTGGAACTCGGGGAGTTCGTCGAGGAACAGCACGCCAAGATGCGCGAGGCTGACCTCCCCCGGCTTCACTTTTAGCCCGCCCCCGGTGAGTGCTGCCATCGACGCGGAATGGTGTGGCGCTCTGAAGGGTCTCGTGCGGGTCAGGCGCCCGCCGGTCAGCGTACCAGCGACCGACTGGACCATAGATACTTCCAGCGCTTCGGCAGGGTCGAGCGGTGGCAGGATCCCGGGGAGACAGGATGCCATCAGTGACTTCCCAGACCCAGGCGGACCTACCATCAAGAGGTTATGCGATCCGGCAGCTGCGATCTCCAGCGCACGCTTCGCCGTCTCCTGCCCTTTCACCTGCCGTAGGTCGGGACCGTGATCGGCGGCTTCCGCGATTCCGGGCTTAGGCGGACTGAGCAGGCCGTGGCCCTTGAAGTGGTTGAGCAACGACAGCAGGTCGGGCGCGGCGATCACCTCGATCTCGCCCGCCCAGGCCGCTTCCGAGCCTTGCGCGGCGGGGCAGACGAGCCCCTTCCCCACTTCCGACGCGTGCAGCGCGGCCAGCAGCACGCCGGGCGACGCTGTGATCCGCGCATCGAGCCCGAGTTCGCCGACGATCACGTAATCCGCCAGGGCTTCGGCATCGACCACCCCCATCGCGGCCAGCAACGCCAGCGCGATAGGAAGATCGAAATGCGACCCTTCTTTAGGAAGATCGGCGGGCGACAGGTTCACCGCGATGCGTTTGGGGGGCAGCGACAAACCCATCCCCGCGATCGCGCCGCGCACCCGCTCACGACTTTCGCCGACCGCCTTGTCTGCCAAGCCGACCACGTTGAACGCAGGAAGTCCTGGAATCAGTTGGACTTGCACCTCGACCGCGCGCGCTTCGAGTCCCAGATACGCCACCGTCGCTACGATCGCCGCCATGCCCGCTCCCCCGCGACACGACGTCACGCCTTATTCATACCCGATTTGCCATGTCTGCAATGGCGAGCGGCAGCTCGCCGTCTTGCCAACCTAATACACCGGACCCACATGCCTTCCGTGAAAGCAGTCCGTTCCCCCGTTCTTCGTCTTGGCCAATTGGTGCTCGGGGTGCTGTTGATCATCGCCGCGCCGCTTCTCGCGCCGTTGCCGGGACCGGCGGGCATCTTCCTGTTTGCGGGCGGGATGGTCCTGATCCTGCGCAATTCGCGCTGGGCGCGGCTGAAATGGGCACGGTTGAAGCGGCGCTGGCCCCGCACCGGGCATTTCGTCGATCGGATGATGCGGCGGCAGAGCGCGATGCGGCGGCATGAGCGGGCGAAGGCGTCGAAAAGCGCGGCTGCCAAGGCCACTGCGAATTGACTTACCGCCGCCCTTTCCGTAAGCGCCCAGCCATCAAGGCCGTCCCCGTGGCGGCCGTTTTCTATTTGATGACCTAGGGAATGACCAATGAAGCGGACCTTTCAGCCGAGCAACCTGGTACGCGCACGCCGTCACGGCTTCCGCGCACGGATGGCGACGGTCGGGGGCCGGGCAGTAATCCACGCACGCCGCGCACGCGGTCGCAAGAAGCTGTCGGCCTAAATATTCTCGACAAACGCCGCGATTTTCTCGCGGCGAATGCGGGGAAGCGCGCACCGATGCCGGGATTCGTCCTGCTCATGCGCCCCCGCGATGACGGTGACGAGACGATGCGAATCGGCTTCACTGTCACCAAGAAGATCGGCAACGCCGTCGTCCGGAACCGCATGAAGCGGCGGTTGCGGGCGTTGGCGCGTGAGCTGTTGGCGGAGCGCGGCGTTGCGGGGGCTGATCATGTGTTGATCGGGCGCAACGGCGGGGTCGAGCGGGATTTCGCCTTGTTGCGGACGGAGCTCGGCAAGGCGTTCCGCAAGGTTACGCCGCAGAGCGTTGACACCACAGGAAGCGCCCCCACCCCGGCGAAGGCCGGGGCCCAAATGGGAAAGCGGCCGTGATGAATGGCTGCGGCTCGTTACCTCTGTTCCTCAATTGGGCCCCGGCCTTCGCCGGGGTGGTGCTCGGGTTACGTGGTAGCGATTCGAACTCGACGCTCCCCTCCTCCTCCTTGTTCTCCCGCGAAGGCGGGAGCCCAGTCTGGGTCCCCGCTTTCGCGGGGAGACAAGCTTGGGGTGTGCTGGCCTTGGCTGCACCATGCTAGCCCGCCTCCTCATCCTCCTTGCGCGCGGCTGGCAACTCGGCCCTTCGCTCGTCCTGCCGTCGAGTTGCCGCTACGATCCTTCGTGTTCCGCCTATGCAATCGAGGCCGTTGGGCGCTATGGCGCGCTCAAGGGGGGCTGGTTGGCAGCGAAGCGTATTGCGCGGTGCCATCCGTGGGGCGGGTACGGCCCTGACCCGGTCCCAGATATCGACAAGAAATTGAAAGACGCCGCCCTGTGAAAGACGACAAGCAGAATTTCGTGCTGTTCGCGGTGATCGCGGCGCTGATCCTGTTCGGATGGCCGCTGATCCAGGGCAAGTTCTTCCCGACCGCGAATCCGCCGGTCACGAAGATCGAGGGTGGCAAGACCAAGGCCATTGCCAACCCCGCCGCCGATCCGGCCGCAGACGGTGCCGCCGCCATCGGCGATCGCGCCGCGGTGATCGCGAGCACGCCGCGCATCCGCATCGAGACGCCGCGCGTGTCCGGTTCGATCAACCTCAAGGGCGCGCGGATCGATGATCTCGTGCTCAAGGGCTATGACGAGACCGTCGCGAAGAACTCGCCGCCGATCCGCCTGCTGTCGCCCGCCGGCGCGCCCGACGCGTATTTCGCAAGCTTCGGCTGGCGCGCGCAGGGCCTCGCCCCGCCCGCTGCCGATGCCGTCTGGACGCCCTCGGGCGCAACCACGCTGACGCCGACAACGCCGGTCACGCTCGACGCGACCAACGCCACCGGCCAGCGCTTCCGCATCCAGATCGCGGTCGATCAGGATTACATGTTCACGGTCCGCCAGACCGTCCTCAACGCGGGCACCGCGCCCGTCCCCGTCGCCACCTACGGCCTCGTCAACCGTGTCGGTATCTCGAAGGATCCGTCGTCGATGACGATCCATGTCGGGCCGATGTCGGTCGACAATGGCGGCGCGCATTACCGTCCGAACTACAAGGACATCGACGAGGCCGCGCAGAAGTTCACGACGACCGGCGGCTGGCTCGGCTTCACCGACAAATACTGGCTGACCGCGCTCGTCCCCGATCAGGGCCAGGCGTTCGACGGCCAGTTCCGCGCCGGCGCCAACAAGGCCTATCAGGCCGATTACGCGCTCCAGCCCAAGCAGGTCGCACCGGGCCAGGCGATCACGCAGGTCTCGCGCTTCTTCGCGGGCGCCAAGGAAGTCCGCCTGCTCGATCGCTACACAGACCAGCAGGGCGTGGCCAAGCTCGACTATGCGATCGACTGGGGCTGGTTCCGCATCGTCGAGAAGCCGATCTTCTATTATCTCGACTGGCTGTTCCGCATGGTCGGCAACTTCGGCGTCGCGATCATCCTGCTGACCGTCACGATCCGCGGCCTGCTGTTCCCGATCGCGCAGCGTCAGTTCAAGTCGATGGCCGCGATGCGCGCCGTCCAGCCGAAGATGAAGGCGATCCAGGAAAAGCATAAGGACGACAAGGTCCGCATGCAGCAGGAGGTCATGGCGCTGTACAAGGCGGAGGGCGTCAATCCGCTCGCGGGCTGTGCACCGACGCTGCTCCAGATCCCGATCATGTACGCGCTGTACAAGGTGCTGATGCTGACGATCGAAATGCGTCACCAGCATTTCGTGCTGTGGATCAAGGATCTGTCCGCGCCGGATCCGCTGACGCCGCTCAACCTGTTCGGCCTGCTGCCGTTCACGCCGCCGCACATGATCGCGATCGGCGTCGTGCCGATCATCCTGGGCATCAGCATGTACTTCCAGTTCAAGCTGAACCCGACGCCGATGGACGACACGCAGAAGCAGGTCTTCAAGCTGCTGCCATGGGTACTGATGTTCGTGATGGCGCCGTTCGCGGTCGGCCTCCAGGTGTACTGGATCACGTCGAACTGCCTGACCATCATCCAGCAGAAGCTGTTATACGCCCGCCATCCGGGCCTGAAAGTGCCGGTGACCAAGTGAACGACGTCCCTAACTTAGGTCCGGATCTCGAGCAGACCGACGCGCCGTTCACGCCCGAGATGCTCGAGCATGCGCGGAAACTGTTCGCAGGCCATGTCGGCTTCCTGAAGTCGGCACCGACGCTCGAGTTTCTGCCCGACGCGTCGGTGCCGGAAGTGGCGTTCGCGGGCCGCTCGAACGTCGGCAAGTCGTCGCTGTTGAACGCGCTCACCGGGCGCAATTCGATGGCACGCACGTCGAACACGCCGGGCCGCACGCAGGAGCTGAACTTCTTCGACGTCGGCGCGCCGCTCGCGTTCCGGCTCGTCGACATGCCCGGCTACGGCTTCGCCAAGGCGCCCAAGGACGTCGTCAAGAAATGGCGCTTCCTGATCAACGACTTCCTGCGCGGGCGTGACGTGCTGAAGCGTGCGCTCGTGCTGATCGATTCGCGCCACGGCATCAAGGACGTCGACCGCGAGATCCTCGAGATGCTCGACAAGGCCGCGGTCAGCTACCGCATGGTCCTGACCAAGGCGGACAAGATCAAGGCGTCCGAACTGGTCGAGGTTACCGAGCGCACCGCGATCGAGGCGCGCAAGCGTCCGGCCGCGCATCCCGACATCCTCGTCACGTCGAGCGAATACGGCATGGGCATCCCCGAGCTCCGCGCCGCGGTGGTCGAAGCGGTCAGCTAGACCGCACACGCCAGCGTCGCCCCTTCCTACGCGCAACGGGATTCATCCTGATTGGAACGACTTCCGACCAATCCTCCGTTTCGGGCTGACATCGCGATCCGAACTTCGTAGCCTTCCGCGCAAACGGGGGAGACAATGCGTGGTGCGTAGGCGTTTTGGGGCGATACTGGCGATGGCAGCGCTGCTGTCGGGCTGTGGGGGTAGTGATGGCGGGTCGACCACCACCGGTGGCGGTACGACTGCAACGCCGACTCCCACCGCAACCGCGGGCTGCACGCTTCGCGAGCGGCAGGACTGGGTCGCCGCGCAAATCCGCGAATGGTATCTGTTCCCCGAAACGCTGCCCGCCAGCCTCAGCCCGACAGGGTATGCGACGGTCGACGACTATATCGACGCGCTGACCGCGACGGCGCGGGCGCAGCGCAAGGACCGGTATTTCACGTATCTGACCTCGATCAAGGAAGAGACCGCCTACAATAACGCCGGCGCGAGCGCGGGCTTCGGGATCCGGCTTGCCCTGGACCAGTCCGGACGGCGACTGTTCTCGGCCGAATCGTTCGAAGGCGCGCCCGCGCTCGCCGCTGGAATCGATCGTGGGACGGAAATCGTCGCGATCGGGACGACCTCGGCCAATCTGCGCACGGTCAGCGCGATCGTTGCCGCAGACGGCACGGCTGGACTCACCGCGGCACTCGGCCCCGACACCGTCGGCACCACGCGCGTCCTGAGCATCGCCGATGCCGCGGGCACACGGACCGTCACGGTAACCAAGGCGGATTTCACCCTGCTCCCGGTCTCGACGCGGTACGGTGCGAAGATCATCGACGATGGCGGGCGCCGCGTCGGCTATATCAACCTGCGCACGTTCATCCGGACCGCGGAACCCGCGCTGCGGGCGGCATTCGCCGATTTCCGCGCGAAGGGCGTGACCAACATCATCGTCGATCTGCGCTACAATGGCGGCGGCCTGATCGAGACCGCAGAACTGATGGGCGATCTGCTCGGCGGCGGGCGGGCGACCTCCGAAGTGTTCGATTACGTGACGTTCCGAACCGAGAAGGCGTCGAACAACACCACGCGGTTCTTCGCGCCACAGCCCGAATCGATCGCGCCGACGAAGATCGCCTTTATCGGCACCGGCGGCACCGCATCGGCGAGCGAACTCGTCATCAATGCGTTCACCCCGTACCTCCACACCAATGCGGCGCTGATCGGCACCAACACCTATGGCAAACCGGTCGGTCAGATCGGCCTCGACAGGGCAGCCTGCGACGATCGTCTGCGCGTGGTCGCGCTCGCCACGCAGAACGCCGTGCGCAACGGCAATTACTATAACGGGCTGGCCAGCACGGTCGAGGCGACCTGCCAGGCGGGGGACGACATCGCCTATCAGCTCGGCGATCCGCTGGAAGCGTCGACGCGTCAGGCGCTCAACTTCCTTGCTGGCCGCAGCTGCACCGCGATCACCGGCGATGCCAGTGCGCGATCGGTCCAGACCAGCGTCGCGCGGCGCGAATTGCTGATTCCCGATCGACCCGGCGTGGCGCAACGCGACGTACCGGGGCTGTTCTGACATCCTCGACGCGCGGAGCAATTGCCTCCGCGCCTCCCCTCGCCTAGCACCGCGGCCATGAAACTGATCATCGGCAACAAGGCCTATTCCTCTTGGTCGCTGCGCGGCTGGCTCGCGTGCAAGCAGTCGGGGCTTCCCTTCGAGGAAGTGGTCGTGCCGATGTACGACGCCGACTGGGAAAAGCGCCGTTCGGGCGACGAGTTCGCGCCGTCGTCGGGCAAGGTACCGATCCTGTGGGACGGCGACGCGGTGGTGTGGGACAGTCTCGCGATCGTCGACTATCTCGCCGACAAGGTCGGGCGCGACCGCTTCTGGCCCGAGGACAATGCCGCGCGCGCGATGGCGCGGTCGATGGCGGCCGAGATGCATTCGAGCTTCCAGGCGCTGCGCCGCAAGCACAGTATGAACGTGCGGCAGATATTTCCCGCAAAGCAGGCCGACGACGACGTCCTGGTCGAATTGCAGCGGATCATGGAATTGTGGGCGCAGGCGCGCGCACGCTTCGGCGGCGATGGCGACTTCCTGTTCGGCCAGTTTGGCGCGGCGGACATCATGTTCGCGCCGGTCGTCACCCGGATCGTCACCTACCAGCTGCCGATCGCGCGGTTTGCCAGCGGCTACATGCAGGCGATGTTCGAGCATCCCTTCATGCAGGACTGGATCGCGAGCGCGCAGGAAGAGGAATGGGTGCTCGAACAATATGAGCAGCCCGTGGCAGCTCAATAGGGCGTCCCGTCGCGATGCACCTCTCCTGTTTCCGGCGAATAGAGCAGGTCGATATCGGGGTAGGTCACCAGCGACGCCTCCGGCACGCCGAGCGCGAGCAGTACGCAATCGGCGTCGCTTTCGTTGATCAGGTGATGGCCGTTCCCGTCGCCCTTGGGGAAGACCGCGATGTCACCGGTTCGCATCGGATGCCGACCATCGTCGTCGATCAGAATCGCCTCGCCCTCGAGGATGACGACGATCTCGTCCTCGCCCGCGTGCCAGTGACGCTGCGACGACCAGGTGCCGGGGGACAGCACGACATGGTTCGCTGCCCAGTCGGTCGCGCCGCCGGCGCGTGCGATGTCGCGAATGACGCGGCCGGCGGCGGGCTCGTCGAAGGGTGGCGGATAATCGCTGCCGATCTTCACGGGCGCGATGCGGGCGATATCGATCCTGGGCATGAAGGAACAACGGCGATGGCAGCATGATCGATCCCGTCATTCTCGCGCAGGCATTGCTCCGCGTTGACAGCGTCACGCCGGCGCGCGGGGTGGTATTCGACGTCCTTGAGGCAGCGTTGCTCCCGCTCGGCTTCGCGGTCGACCGGTTCACGATCGGCGACGCGCCCGACGGCCCGGTGGAGAATCTGCTCGCCACGCGCGGGACGGGTTCGCGGCATCTGGCGTTCGCCGGCCATGTCGACGTCGTTCCGCCCGGCGAGGGCTGGACCGGTTCGCCCTGGTCCGGCGAAGCTCGCGGCGGGCTGCTGTACGGACGCGGCGCGGTCGACATGAAGGGCGCGGTCGCCGCGTTCGTGGCTGCCGCCAGCCGCAGCGATGCCGGAACGCTGTCGCTGATCATCACCGGCGACGAGGAGGGCCCCGCGACCTACGGCACCGTCGCGTTGATGGAGCGGATGGCCGCGCGGGGGATCGTGCCGGATTTGTGCATGGTCGGTGAGCCGACCTCGACCGCGCGGCTGGGCGACATGGTGAAGATCGGGCGGCGTGGCTCGGTAAATATCTGGATCGACGTGCCGGGGCGCCAGGGCCACGTCGCCTACCCGCATCTCGCCGATAACCCGATCCCGCGGCTGATCGCGATTCTGGCCGAGGTCGAGATCGTGGTGCTCGATACGGGGACCGACTGGTTCCAGCCGTCGAACATCGAGGTCACCGACATCACTGTCGGCAATCCGGCGCACAACGTCATCCCGGCGAAGGCCTCGGCCCGGCTCAGCGTCCGGTTCAACGACCGCCATCGGGGGGCTGACCTAATCGAGTGCATCCGCATGATTGCCGAGCGCCATGCGGCGGGTGCGGTGGTGACGGGCAAGGTCTCGGGCGAAGCGTTCCTGACCGAGCCGGGTGCGTTTTCCGCACTGCTGTCGGACGCGATTTCGGATGCGACCGGCGTCACGCCGGAGTTGTCGACCACCGGCGGCACTTCCGACGCGCGCTTCCTCTCGAAGCTGTGCCCGGTGGTCGAATTCGGCCTGATCAACGCGACGATGCACAAGGTCGACGAAGCGGTCGCGATCGCGGACCTGCGGACGCTGACGGATATCTATGCGGGGGTGATCGCCCGGGCGCTGCGATAGCGCCTCCACTCTTTCGCCTACGCGGTACCTAAATCCTCCCCCGCCAAGGGGAGGTGGCGCCGAAGGCGACGGAGGGGGAGGAACACGCAACAGCGGTTCCCCCTCACCTCCCCCTCCGTCTGGCTAGGGCCAGCCACCTCCCCCTGGCGGGGGAGGATCAGCTGTAATGTCGCCTAATCCCGCCCGCGACGCAGGACGATGTAGAGCGCGCCCATCCCGCCGTGGCGCGGATGGGCACCGCGGACGGCGGCGATCGAGTCTGCATGGCGCGAACCCGCCAGCCAGTCGGTCACCGCAGACCGGATCGCGCCGCGCGCGTGCGGGCGTTCGCTCTCGGGCCGCGGCGGCTTGCCCGTCACCAGCAGCAGCACGCGGTCGCCGCGTGCGATCGCCCGTCCGAGGCCGACGTCGAGCAGCGCGTGCGCGGACGCCAGCGTGTGGCCGTGCAGATCGATCGAGCTGTCGGGACTCACCACGCCGCGCGTCAGCCGCTTGTCCCAACCGCCGTCGAGCGTGTTGGCGGTAATCGGCGTTGCAGCGGGACGCGGTGCAGCGACCGGTTTCGCGCCCGGTCGGCTCGCATACGGCGTGACGACGGTACGGACGATCGGCTTCACCCGCCCCATCGGTGCGGGCGGTGCAGGCACGATCTTCCCGTTCGGCCCGATCAGGGGTTTGGGCGGGGGCGGCAGCGGCGGCGTGCGCTCGGGGATGCGGACCGCGACTGTGCGCATCGGCCGGACGCTCGCCATCACCCGCGCCCAGAGCTGCGCCTCCTCCGGGGTGAGGGGATCAGGGTTGAGCGGTCGGCCCGCCATATCGCGCCCCATTCGCCTGATTGAGCCGCGCGACGGTGCCGATCGGCAGCAGCAGATATGCGCTCCCGCGCCCGGCCATGCCGCCTGCGGTCGCTTCCGCCGCCGGCCCGGCGCCCCAGAAGGTGTCGAAGCGATTGCTGCCCTTGATCGCGCCGCCGGTGTCCTGTGCGACCCATAGTCCGCTGGCGTCCTGCCGGTCGAGCGACAGGAACACCGGCGCGCCTAGCGGGACGAACTTGACGTCCGCCGCCGCACTGACCTGACCGGTGACCGGCAGCCCCAGTGCCCCCAAGGGCGCACCCTCCAGTTCGCGGAAGAACACGAAGCTCTTGTTCTCACGCATGATCGCCTGCCCTTCGGCCGGATGCGCGTGGAGCCACGCGACAATGCCCTGCATCGAGGTCTGGCCGGGCTGCAACAGCCCGCGCGCCTTCATCAGCGCGCCGATGCCGGTGTAATCGCGACCGTTCTGCGTCGCATAACCGATCCGCAGGATCTCGCCATCGGGAAGCCGCAACCGCCCCGAGCCCTGGATCTGGAGGAAGAACAGCTCGACCGGATCGCGCGCCCACGCCAGGATCGGCGCCTTGCCCGACAACGCTCCCTGCTCGATCGCGGTGCGGTCGTAATAGGGCACGAGATTGGTCCGATCGACGCGACCACGGACCTTCTTGCCCTTGAGCGCGGTCGAGAACACCCCGAGATCGACGTCGATCAGGTCGCTCGGCCTACCATAGATCGGCGCATACCCATCGCGCCGCTCGAGCGAGCCGGCGATCTCGGGTTCGTAATAGCCGGTCGCGAATGCCTTGCCGTCGCCGATCTGCGCCGTCTCGAACCATTGCGCAAAGAACGCACGCGCACTGCGGCGATCGGTGGCGGCGGCGGCCGAGCACGCCGGCTGCCAATCGGTACCGCGCGTGAGGCGGGACGTATCCGTACGCCGCACCAGCGATGGGCAGCTCGTGACGAACGCGGCTAGCGCCGACTGCGCTTGCGCATCGTCGATCGGCAGGCTGCCAAGCGGTGGTCCGGGCAACACCCCGGCCGCCGCAGCGTTCAGGGGCTCGACAACAGGGCTGGTTGGTATCGGCAGCAAAGGCACGGTGCCAACGATCCGCGCGGGCGACTGGATTCCGCGGATGTTGGGCGACGCGCCGGTGTCGCGCGTCGGATGAACGCGAGCGGGCTCGGTCGGGCGTGTGTCTCGATCGATCGGTGCCGGACCGGCGCGCGGTGGCTCGACGCCACCGACGCACGCGCTCAACGACAGCGCCAGTGCGGCGCTGATCCCTGCCCCCCTGAAGTCGCGCATCAGGCTTCGTCGGTGTCGGCGAGCATCCAGTTCGGATCGCTGCTCTTCAGCGTCCGCGCGAAGGTCCACACGTCGTGCGTCTCGACCGCGTCGGTCAAAGAGCCGGCGAGGACATTGCCCTCCGCATCGCGCGTCACCGCGGCGATATCCGCATCGAAACGCACCGTGATCCGCGCATCGCGACCCGACACACTCGCATCGGCGATGACTGCGCGCTCGATCGTGACGAGGCGGTTGTCGAGCACTTCGCCAGCTTCGTTGCGCGCGACGATCGCCTCGCCGAACGCGGCACGCACGTCGGCGACAGCGAGATCGGCCAACGCGTCCTCATCGCCCTTCCAGAATGCCTCGAGCACCATCCGGTACGCGGCCTGCGACCCTTCGAGGAAGCGGCTCACATCGAAACCGGGCTCGCCGGCGATGATCGCGCGGAGCCCGGCCTCAGCCTGTGGCTCGATATTGCGGTTGGCGGTCTCGCGCGGCTCGGCGACGGCGTCGATCGTACGCGGCACCGAGATCGGTACCGGACGCTCCTCGGCCGTGCGCGGCAACGGCTCATGCCCGGTGCGCTTGCCGAGCACGCTATACAGTCGCATGGCCAAGAAGCCTGCAACCATCGCGAGAAGTACTACGTAAAACAACCGTGCCTCCGATCTTCGGGCTAACATAGGCCAAAGCTGCGCTTATTCAAACCCGCGCCCGTTGAAACGCCCCGTCGGCACTGCTAATCGCACCGCCTCGACCCAATGGAACGCACGAGCATTCCGCTTCGGTCCCATCTTTGCGCATTTCAAGGACATGACGAATGGACGATCAGGACAACGGCATCACCATGCCAGACCAGGCGCTCGCGAATGGCGAGGACACGGTCCCCGCGGCCGGGCTGATCTCGCAGTACGTCAAGGACTTGTCGTTCGAGAACCCGAACGCCCCCGCGGTCTACCAGAACCAGACCCCGCCGGCGATCGACGTGCAGTTCAACATCGGCGCGGCGCAGGTCGGCGACGAGGTGCATGAGGTCGTGCTGAAGATCGACGTCCGCGCCGAGAGCGAAGGCCAGGTCGCGTTCATCGTCGACCTTTCGTACGCAGGGCTCTTCGGGCTGCGCAACATCCCCGCCGAGCATGTCCAGCCGTTCCTGCTGGGCGAGGCTCCGCGCTTGCTGTTCCCGTTCGCGCGCCGCGTGTTGTCGGATGCGGTGCGTGACGGTGGTTTCCCGCCGCTGCTGCTCGAGCCGATCGATTTCGGCCAGCTGTATCTGACGCAGTCGGAGCAGGCCGGCATCCAGCCGAACGTCGGCGACTTCGGCCAGGCCTGATCGACTGGAGGCGGAGCGGTATTAGATGAACCTGACCAAGGCGCTGGGATCGGTCGGCGGGCTGACGCTCGCCAGCCGCGTCCTGGGGCTGGTGCGCGACTCGCTGTTCGCGCGGTTCGTCGGCGCAGGGTTCGCGTCGGACGCGTTCCTGATCGCGTTCCGCCTCCCCAACATGTTCCGCGCGCTCTTCGCGGAGGGCGCGTTCTCCGCCGCCTTCATTCCGATGTTCAATCGGAAAGTCGGCGACAAGGACGGGCGCGGGCTGCCGGACGGGATCGCATTCGCCGAGGATGCGCTGTCGGTGCTGCTGCCGACGCTGATCCTGATGACCGCGATCTTCGAACTCGCGGCGTGGCCGATGACGTGGCTGCTGACCTTCGGGTTCAATGGTGCGAGTGCCGAGCGGTTCGATTATGTCGTCCACCTGTCGCGGATCACCCTGCCCTATCTGCTGTTGATCAGCCTCGTGTCGCTGCTCGGCGGCATTCTCAATTCGCTGCACAAGTTCTGGATCAATGCAGCCGCCCCGATCCTGCTGAACGCGACGCTGATCGCGGCACTGCTGCTGTTCCACGAACACCAGCCGCTGCTCACCGCGCGCAACCAGGCGATCGCGGTCACGGTATCGGGTGCGTTGCAGCTTCTGTGGCTGATCTGGGCCTGTCGCGCATCGGGCGTGAAGCTCCGCCTCAAGCGTCCGCAGCTCAACCCCGACGTGAAGAAGCTCATGTCGCTGATCTGGCCAGCTGCCGCGGGAGCCGGCGCGGTGCAGATCAACCTCGTCGTCTCGACCGCGCTCGCCGCCGCGTTGCTGCCGGCGGGATCGGTCTCGTACATCTATTTCGCCGACCGGCTGAACCAGCTCCCGCTCGGGCTGATCGGCATCGGTCTCGGCACTGTCCTGCTCCCGACCATCTCGCGCCAGCTTGGCCGCGGCGAGGATGCGGAGGCGATGGCGACGCAGAACCGCGGCATGGAGCTCGCACTGTTCCTCACCCTCCCCGCGACGGTCGCGCTGATCGTCTGCGGCGTGCCGATCGTCGGGGCGCTGTTCCAGCACGGCAAGTTCGCGCTGGAGGACAGCGTGCTGACCGCGCAGGCGCTCGCCGCGTTCTCGATCGGCCTGCCGTCGTACATCCTCGTGAAGGTCCTTACCCCGGGCTATTACGCACGCTCCGACACGCGCACGCCGGTCCGCTATGCGACGATGTCGATGGTCGTGAACCTCGTCCTCAACCTCGCCTTCATCAAGCCGCTCGGCCATATGGGCCCGCCGCTCGCCACCGCGATCGCGAGCACGGTCAACGTCGCGATGCTGTACCGCACGCTCGTCCGTCGCGGACACTTCACCCCCGATGCAAGACTAGTCCGCCGGACATGGCGGCTGCTAGTCGCCGCGCTGATCATGGGCGTCGTGATGTATTTCCTGAACGACCTGTTCCAGCCGTTCGTGACGGGCACCAGCGTCGAGCGCTGGGGGGCGATGCTGGTGCTGGTCGCAACCGGCGGCGTCGTCTATGCGATCGCGACATTGCTCACCGGCGCGTTCCGGCTGGGTGACATCTCCACGCTTCTGCGTCGTTCCAAGTAAGGTTTTTCCATGCGCGTCGTGTCCGGCATCAAGCCTACCGGTAATCTCCATCTCGGCAATTACCTGGGGGCGGTGAAGCAGTGGGTGGCGCTGCAGGACGACGTCGCGGCGCAGGGCGGCGAGTCGATGTTCTTCATCGCCGATCTCCACGCGCCGACCGAATGGATCGCGCCTGCCGAGCTCTCGTCGCACACGATCGAGGTCGCCGCGACGATGATCGCCGCGGGGATCGATCCGGCGAAGTCGATCCTGTTCAACCAGGCGCGCGTGCCGGCGCACAGCGAGATGGCGTGGCTGCTCAACACGGTCGCGCGCGTCGGCTGGCTGAACCGGATGACGCAGTTCAAGGACAAGGCGGGCAAGAACCGCGAGGGCGCGAGCGTCGGGCTGTATGATTACCCGGTACTGATGGCGGCCGACGTGCTGCTCTACAACGCGACCCACGTGCCGGTCGGCGAGGACCAGAAGCAGCACCTCGAACTCGCGCGCGATATCGCGACGAAGTTCAACGGCGATTACGGCGTCGACCTGTTCACGCTGCCCGCCCCGCTGATCAGCAAGGCGGCGCCGCGGATCATGTCTCTGCGCGATGCCTCGGCGAAGATGTCGAAGTCTAACCCGTCCGAGCAGTCGGTGGTCAAGCTGATCGACAGCGACGACACCATCGCCGACAAGTTCCGCAAGGCGAAGACCGATCCAGACGTGTTGCCCGCGACGGTCGAGGAACTCGGCGATCGGGCGGAGGCACGCAACCTGCTGACGATCTATGCTGCGCTGGCGGACTCTGACGTGGCGACCGTGCTGGGCGAGTTCGGCGGCAAGGGCTTCGGCGCGTTCAAGCCTGCGCTGGCGGATCTCGCGGTGGCGAAGCTCGGGCCGATCCGTGACGAGATGGTGCGGCTGCTCGACGACCGCAGCGCGGTGACGGCGGTGTTGCAGTCGGGAGCCGAGAAGGCGCGCGCGCTGGCGGCGCCGGTGCTAAAGCAGACTCAGGACGCGATGGGATTGCAGGTCTAACCCCTATTCCGTCATCCTGACGAAAGTCAGGATCCAGAGCCAAATAGGCAACCGTCCGTAACTCTGGATCCTGACTTTCGTCAGGATGACGGGGAAGTTTATGGTGTGCCGGGCGATGCGGCTAGATCTTGGGATACCCCATGCGGCGTGTCCCCCCGCGCAGGCGGGGGTCCAGACTGGGCTCCCGCCTTCGCGGGAGCACAAGGAAGTACGGGCTAGCCTAGCCTTCCAACTCGCGCATCAGCACGCGCACCGCAGCATCGATATCGCGATCTGAATCGCGCAGTTCCTCGATCTTCCGTACCGCATGGATCACCGTCGAGTGATCACGCCCACCGAACTTTCGCCCGATCTCCGGCAGCGACCGCGTCGTCAGCCGCTTGGCCAGATACATCGCGATCTGCCGCGGCCGTGCCACGGCGCGCGCGCGTCGCGCCGAAATCAGGTCGAGCGGCTTCAGTTCGAAGTGCGCCGACACCAACTTCTGGATCTCATCGATCGTCACGCGCTTCTGCGCGCCGCGCAGCACTTCGCCCAGCGTCGCAACCGCAAAGTCCAGGTCGATCGTGTCGCCCGTCAGCTGCGCATACGCCACCACCCGGTTCAGCGCGCCTTCCAGCTCGCGGATGTTCGCATGAATGCGGCTCGCGAGCAGGTCGAGCACGTCGGTCGGCACGCGCATATCGGGCAGGTCGACCAGCTTCCGATCGAGGATCGTCCGGCGCAGCACCAGATCGGGCGCCTTGATGTCGGCGACCAGCCCGACCGACATCCGGCTGACGATCCGCGCCTCGACGCCTTCCAAGGCCTGCGGGCAACGATCGGCAGAGATCACCAGCCGCTTGCCCGCCGCCATGATCTCGTTGACGGTGTGGAAGAATTCTTCCTGCGTCGCGTCCTTGCCGGCGATGAACTGGAGATCGTCGATCAGCAGCAGGTCAGCACCGCGCAGCCGCTGCTTGAACGCATGCGTATCGCGCGCGCGCATCGAAGCGACGAAATCGTACATGAAACGCTCGGCGGACATGCACAGCACGATCGCGTGTGGGTTATGCTCGAGGAACGCGTGACCGATCGCGTGCATGAGGTGGGTCTTGCCCTGCCCCGTGCCGCTGTGGAGGAATAGCGGGCTGAACCGGACCGGGCCGGGTTCGGCCAGCACCTTGGCGGCGTTGAACGCGACCTTGTTCGACGGATCGACGACGAATCGCGCAAACGTATAGCGCGGATCGAGCGGTGGGCGCTCGGCGGGAACGCCGCTTGCCACAGGGGCCGGCGCCGCGACCACCGCAGGCGCGGGCTTCAATGACGGATCGACACCGAACTTCATCGACGTCTGGACGGGTTGCGGCGCAGGCTCCGACTCCGGAATCGACTCAGCCAACGAGGCAACGACGTCCGCCGGAACCGGCACGGTCTCGATCGCGAGCACGACAGGCGCGCGACCGGGCGCCCGCGTCTCGATCTGGACGGTGCGGACGTTGGGCAGGATCTGCTTGAATTCGAGCACCAGCCGGTCCGCATAATGATTGCGCACCCAGTTGGTCATGAACGCCGACGGCAGCGCCAGCCGGATCGTGTCGCGATCCTCGCCGGGAATCAGTTCGATCGGCTTGAGCCACTGCTCGAACAGTCGCGCGCCGGCCGACTCGCGTAAGGATGCACGCACGCGCGCCCAGGCCTTCTCGGCCTCGGTCGCGTGCGTCACTGATCCTTGCCACTTCGTCACGCGCACGCTTCTCCGACCCCGCGAGATTGCTCGCGCAGGTGATATAGTCCCGACAGAAAATGGTCCCCCCGACGACCCCAAGGGTCATCCGGCATCTTCGCCCTGTATGTTTGATGCAGCGGTGGAAGCCACCGTCGCTGTGAGACCCGTTATGAAGCGATCGGCGATCCGGGCAAGACCCCGACGCGTCACATTTTCGAAATAAAGCGGGTTGACTTGACCAAGCCGCGGAAATGCGTCGATATTTTTATAAGTTGCTGTGTTTACGTATTTTTTGTGAATTTGGACTTGCCATGACGCAATCGCGCATCACTCGAATCGTGGAGAATCCTCGGGTTATGCGGGGGTAACCTAGGTTTCGTTCGCAGACGCAAAAAACCCGCCGGGAATGCCCGGCGGGTGATCTACTCGGCAATGCCAGTGACCTGGACGCTCGCTTAGGCGAGTCCGGTCACGGCCTTGGTCAGACGCGCGAACTTGCGGCTCGCGGTGTTCTTGTGCAGCACGCCCTTGGCGACGCCACGCTGCAGCTCGGGCTGTGCGGCCGCGAGTGCGGTGGTCGCTGCGCCCTTGTCGCCCGATGCCAGTGCGGCCTCGACCTTCTTGATGAAGGTACGGATACGGCCGACGCGGTTGCCGTTCACTTCCGCGCGACGGTCGTTGCGACGGATACGCTTTTTCGCCTGCGGCGTGTTCGCCATGAAGCCCTCTGGATGTTCGAATGAATAAAAAGGGGCGCCGGATTGCTCCTACGCCCTCTCGAAGCCGCGGCCCTACTCACTTTGCTCCAGCGCGTCAACCGAAACGCTCACCCGCGTTGGCACTTCGGACACCAGAAGGTCGAGCGCCCGCCCTCCGTGCGACGCTTGACGGTAGCACCGCATTCGCACGACTCGCCTTCGCGACCGTAAACCCGCCATTGCTTCGAGAAATAGCCAAGTTCGCCGTCCGGCCTCACATAGTCGCGAAGGGAGGAGCCCCCCGCAAGGATCGCGGCCGTCAACACCGTCCGAATCGCTTCTACGAGTCGCTCGAGTCGAAACAGCGAGATCCGCCCCGCCGCGCGTGACGGCGCGATCTTTGCCATGTGCATCGCCTCGCACACATAGATGTTGCCAAGCCCCGCGACGATCCGCTGATCGAGCAGCATCGCCTTGATCGACGCCCCCCGCCCTTCGAGCGCCTCCAGCAGATACGCGGCGGTCAGGTCGGGCCCGAGCGGCTCTGGCCCCATGCTGAGGAACGGCGGATAATTGGCAATGTCGTCGGTCGCCCACAGATCGAGAAAGCCGAATCGCCGCGGATCGTTGAGCGCGACCGTCCGCCCCGCCGCCGTCCCGATCAACAGGTGATCGTGCGCGAGGAGTTCACTCGGATCGACTCGCCAGCGCCCCGACATGCCGAGATGGAAGACGAGCGTGTCGCCGCGATCGGTATCGATCAGCCCGTATTTGGCGCGGCGGCCCAGATGCGTCACGGTCGCCCCGGTCATTCGCTGGCGCAGGTCGACCGGGATCGCTTTGCGCAAGTCGGCACGACGCGGCTCGACCGAGGCGAGGCGCTGGCCCTTAAGCACGGGTTCGAGCCCGCGCACGGTGGTTTCGACTTCTGGTAATTCTGGCACGCTTTGCAGCTAGGTTGCGTTTGCTCGCGCCACAAGGCGCGGCTAGAGCGCAGGATATGAACGACTTGATCGCGCCCGCGCCCGCACTCACGCCCGATACCGTCTCCTTCGGCTACGAAGACATCCCCGCCACCGAGAAGACCGCCCGCGTCGGCGGCGTCTTCTCGAACGTCGCGGGCAAATACGATTTGATGAACGATGCGATGTCGGGCGGCATGCACCGCCTGTGGAAGGACCGCTTCGTCCGCCGCGTGAAACCGCGTGAAGGCGAGCAGATCCTCGACATGGCTGGCGGCACCGGCGACATCGCGTTCCGCATGGAGCCGTCGGGCGCCTCGATCACGGTCGCCGACATCAACCCGCAGATGCTCGAAGTCGGCATGGAACGCGCCCAGAAGCGCGGGATCGATGGCCTCGTCTGGACCGAAGCCAATGCGGAGACGCTGACCTTCCCCGACAAGTTCTTCGACGCGTACACGATCGCGTTCGGCATCCGTAACGTGACGGATATTCCGAAGGCTCTGCGCGAGGCACACCGTGTGTTGCGGCGTGGCGGGCGGTTCTACTGCCTCGAATTCTCCACCACCGTATGGCCCGGTTTCGCCGAGGTGTACGACGCCTATTCGCACAAGATGGTCCCGAAGCTCGGCCAGCTCCTCGCGCAGGACGCCGACAGCTATCGCTACCTGATCGAATCGATCCGCCGCTTCCCCGACATGCCCAAGTTCAAGGGCATGATCGCGGATGCCGGCTTCGTGCAGACGAAGGTGGAGCCTTTGCTGGGTGGACTCGTCGCGATCCACAGCGGGTGGAAGATCTAGTGATCACGCGAAGGCGCGCGAAGATTTGTTCGCGCAGAGGCGCTGAGGCGCTGAGAGTAAGCAGAAGCGAAGGCGCAACGGCCTTCTACGCGCGGCCGCGCTTCGTTTCTCCTTCGTCAGTGATGGAAAGCCGCATCCGCGGCGAGGCGCCACACCTCCGCGCCTCTGCGCCTCTGCGCGAACCAATTCTTCTTTCTCTTCGCGCCTTCGCGCCTTCGCGTGAACATAACCCTTTTCAAGGCGCTCCCGCCCAGTGACCGCGTCCACAACCCATGTCTGGCGCCTCCTCAAATGGGGCCGCATCCTCGCTCGCCACGGCGCACTCCGCGGCATCGAGCGTGACCCAAACACGCCAGCCCCCGTCCGCCGCCTCGCACGGATCGCGCGATTCGGTGCGCGGGTGCCAGCAGTGCCGCGCTATGCAGACGCGTTCCAGGCGATTGGTCCCGCCGCAATCAAGCTCGGGCAGACGCTCGCTACCCGCCCCGATCTCGTCGGCGAGGAGGCTGCGCAGGATCTGCTGAGATTGCAGGACCAGCTCTCCCCCGTCCCCTACGAGACGATCGAGGCGGCGATGCTGGCGAGCTTCGGCAAGCCGCTGGAGACGCTGTTCTCGCGCATCGAACCGATCCCGGTAGGCGCCGCATCGATCGCCCAGGTCCACCGCGCCCTCACCACCGACGGCCGCCAGGTCGCAGTCAAAGTCCTTCGCCCCGGCGTCGAGGACGATTTCGCCCGCGCGATCGACACCTATAGCTGGGCCGCAGCCCAACTCGAGGCGCTCAGCCCCGAAGCGATGCGCCTCCGCCCGCGCCTCACGATCGAGACGTTCAAGCGCTGGACGCTGCGCGAACTGAACTTCCGCCGCGAAGCCGCCTCGGCCTCCGAACTCGCCGAGGGCATGACTGCCGAGCCCGATTTCGTCATCCCCGCGATCGATTGGGCGCGCTCGACCAACAAGGTCATGACGATCGAGTGGATCGACGGCATCAAGCTGTCCGACCGCCCCGCGCTGGTCGCCGCCGGCTACGACCTCCCCGCACTCGCGCAGACATTGGTCCGCGCGTTCCTGCGTCAGGCGATCGCCGACGGGTTCTTCCACGCCGACATGCACCAGGGAAACCTGTTCGCCATGCCCGGCAACAAGATCGCCGCGATCGATTTCGGCATCATGGGCCGGATCGACCGTCGCGCGCGCGTCTGGCTCGCCGAGATCCTCTACGGCCTGATCACCGGCAATTATAAGCGCGTCGCCGAGATCCATTTCGAGGCGGGCTACGTCCCCGCGCACCACGACGTCGCCGAATTCGCAACTGCCCTCCGCGCGGTCGGCGAGCCGATGCGCGGGCTGCCGGTCAAGGACATGTCGATCGGCATGATGCTCGACAGCCTGTTCTCGATCACGCGCGATTTCGACATGGTGACGCAGCCGCATCTCCTGCTGCTCCAGAAGACGATGGTGATGGTCGAGGGCGTCGCGACAAGCCTCAACCCCGACATCAACCTCTGGGAAGCCGCCGAGCCGTTCGTCCGCGACTGGATCCGCGGCGAGCTCGGCCCCGAGGCGATGATCGCCGACCGGCTGATCGCCGACTTCCAGACGCTCACTCGCCTCCCCGAACTGGTCCGCCGGATCGAGGCGCATTACCCCGCGCCCGGTGGCGCTCCCCCGACGATGCCGCTGCGCGAGATCGAAGTCATCCGGATCGGCGGCGGCTGGCGCTATGCGGCGGTTGCGGTGATCGCCGCGCTCGTCGGCATCGCAGGAACGTGGTTCAGCGTGACGTGACGATGCGCCGCCCGCTGACCCCGGTCTGGCTCGCGGCGCCGTCACGGTTCGCAAACATCTCGCAGCCGGCCGCGCGGGCGGTGGTCGCGCTGTTGGCGCTGCTCGTGACCGCGACGCTGGCCGCGCTGTCCACGGCACCCGCTCATACCGATACCGCGCTATACGCGATGATCGTGGACGGCGTTCGCCATGGCGGTAATTACTATGCCGTGACCGCGGATGCACTGCGCGCCGGTGGCTATCCGCTCGCGCCGTTTACCGCGTTCCGCCTGCCGACGCTCGCGGTCGTCGAGGCCGCGCTGCCGAGCATCGCGGTGATGGTGATGCTCTACCTGCTGGCCGCGGCGGTTGCGGTCGTCTGCTATGAGCGAGTGCGGCCGGCACTGAAGACGCGCGGCGCGCAGACCGCAGTTGCGCTGCTGTTGTTCGCGAGCCTCGCGCCGTTGCTCCAGCCTTCGCTCGCACCTTTGCCCGATCTCTGGGCCGGGCTCGCGATAACGCTCTCGCTCGCGATCAGGCGACGCGGGCAGTATGTCGACGCGGTTGCGCTCGGAGTTGCAGCGGCGATGCTCCGCGAGACTGCCGCGCTCTATCTGATCGTCATGCTGGCGTTCGCGCTGGCCGAACGCCAGCGGCGCGAGGCGCTATGCTGGGCCGCTGCGCTGATCGTCGCCTTCCTGGTACTGGCCATTCATGCCCACGCCGTGGCGCAGGTCGTCAAGCCGCTCGACGACACTGCCTTCGACTGGACCGGGTTGCTTGGCTTGAGCGCGTTCGTGTCCGCTACAGTCTCGGCCACTGCGCTCGCCTGGCTGCCGTTGGGTTTCGCGGCACCGATCGTCGGCCTCGCGCTGTTCGGCTGGGCGACATGGCGCGATCCGCTTGCGCTGCGTGCGCTCGCCACGATCGTTCTCGTCGCGTTGATGATAGCGCTGTTCGGCACAGAGGAGACGCCGCACTGGGCGTTGCTGGTGACGCCGTTGCTGCTGACCGGGCTCGTGTTCGTCCCCGACGGCCTGCGCGATCTGGTCCACGCGGCGCTCGACAGCCGGCGCATTACCGTGACGCGCATTATCCGCTAAAGACGCACGCATGACGCGCATTCTCCTGATCGTCGGTGGCGGGATCGCCGCCTACAAGGCCGCCGAACTGATCCGCCTGCTGAAAGGCCGCGGCTATGGGGTGCGCTGCGTGATGACCGAGGCGTCGCATCATTTCGTGACGCCGATGACGCTCGCCGCACTGAGCGAGGACAAGGTCTACACGACGCTCTGGGACCTCAAGGACGAGGCGGAGATGGGCCATATCCAGCTCAGCCGCCAGGCCGACCTGATCGTCGTCGCCCCCGCCACCGCCGATCTGATGGCACGCATGGCCGGCGGGCTCGCGAACGATCTCGCGACGACGCTGCTGCTCGCGACCGACAAGCCGGTCCTGGTCGCGCCGGCGATGAACGTCCGCATGTGGACCCACCCCGCGACCGTCCGCAACGTGGCCCAGCTTCGTGCCGACGGCGTGACCGTGATGCAGCCCGACGAAGGCGCGATGGCCTGCGGCGAATACGGCCCCGGTCGCCTGCCGGAGCCCCCCGCGATCGTAGCCGCGATCGAAGCGATGCTCGCTCCCGCCCCGCGCAAGCGGCTCGCGGGCCGCCACGTGCTCGTCACCGCCGGGCCTACGCACGAGCCGATCGACCCGGTCCGCTACATCGCCAACCGCTCCTCGGGCAAACAGGGCTTCGCGATCGCCGCGGCGCTGGCACGGCTCGGCGCGCGCGTAACGCTAGTCGCGGGCCCCGTGACGCTGCCGACTCCGCACGGCGTCGACCGGATCGATGTCGAGACCGCGCGCGAGATGGCCGACGCGGTCGACCGCTCGCTACCCGCCGACGCCGCCGTCATGGTCGCCGCGGTCGCGGACTGGCACGTTGAATCCGCCCAGCAGAAGATCAAGAAGGGTGACGCCACGCCGACGCTGACGCTCGCGGAAAACCCCGATATTCTCGCGACTTTGGCGCGCAGCCCGCACCGCCCTCGCCTGCTGATCGGGTTCGCCGCCGAGACCGAGCGCGTGCTGGAACACGCCGTCGCCAAGCGCGTTCGCAAGGCCGCCGACTGGATCGTCGCCAACGACGTATCGGGCGACGTGATGGGCGGCGCGGACAACAGCGTGCATCTCGTCACGGCAAACGGCGTCGAGAGCTGGGAGCGCCTGCCCAAGGACGCGGTCGCCGCCCGACTGGCGGACCGCATCGCCGATGCGCTAGAAGCCGCATCATGATCCGCATCGAACTCAAACGCCTCCCGCACGGCGAGGGCCTGCCCCTGCCTGCCTACGCGACCGACGGCGCCGCCGGCATGGACGTCGTCTCCGCCGAGGCACTGACGCTCGCCCCCGGCGACCGCGCCGCCGTCGCGACCGGCTTCGCGATCGCCATTCCCGACGGCCACGAGGTGCAGGTCCGCCCCCGCTCCGGCCTCGCGCTCAAGCACGGCGTCACCTGCCTCAACACCCCGGGCACGATCGACAGCGACTATCGCGGCGAAGTGAAGGTCATCCTCGCCAATCTCGGTCAGGAGCCATTCGAGATCGCGCGCGGCGACCGCATCGCGCAGCTCGTTCCCGCGGTCGTCCTGCGCGCCACGCTCGACGAAGTCGCGACGCTCGACGACACCATCCGCGGCGCGGGCGGCTTCGGATCGACCGGCCGATGATCGCCGCCTTCCTCCTCCTGCTCCAAGCCGCGGCGCCTCAGATCGATCAGGTGCAGGTCGTCCCCACGATTCCGGCGACGCCGCCCGCGACGGTCCCCGCATCTGGCCCCGCATCTGGTCCCGCCTCCGGCCCCGCATCTGGTCCCGCCGCCGGCCCACTACCACCGCAGGATTGGAGCACGCTGCCCCCCCTGCGCATCCGTCGTCAGGCGACCACGCTCGCCAACACCTCGGCCTATGTCCACGGCGAAGTCATGGCCGGGCGTTGCGCGAAGGCGGTCCGGACGGTGCAGGGCTGGTCGCTCAGCCTCGACCTGGCGGTGCTGATGACGCGCGACGGCCGCGTCCGCCGGATCACCCCGCGCGCGATCGACTGCCCGACGGTCGAACAATATGCGGCCGGCGTCATTCTCGGCGCTCGTGATTCGATCGATGTCGTCGATACCGATGCCGACACCTGGTATCGCACCAGCCTGACGTTCGCCTGGGGCGCATGACCCTCTCCGACGACGAACTCGTCCGGTATGCGCGGCATATCGTCCTCAAGGAATTCGGCGGCTCGGGGCAGGCGCGGCTGAAGGCGGCGACCGTCGCGATCGTCGGCGCAGGCGGGATCGGCTCGCCCGCAATCCAGTATCTCGGAGCCGCGGGCGTCGGTCGCCTGATCCTGATCGACGACGACTCGGTCGAACCCTCCAACCTCCAGCGCCAGACGATCTTCACCACCGCCGACACCGGCATCGCCAAGGTCGAAGCGGCAGCGGCAGCGGTCCAGCGGATCAACCCGCATGTCGCGGTCGAAACGCACCGCGTGCGGATCGATCCGACCAACGTCGCACGCCTGCTGGCCGGTGCCGACGTCGTACTGGACGGCTGCGACAATTTCGCGACCCGCTTCTGCGTCGCCGATGCCGCGTATGCCGCGAAGATCCCGCTGGTCTCCGCAGCGGTCGGGCAGTTCGAAGGCCAGCTCGCCACCTATCGCGGTTGGGACGCGGACAAGCCCTGCTATCGCTGCTTCGTGGGTGAGGATCCCGAGCGCGCCGAGACGAGCTGCGCGGAGGACGGCGTGCTGGGCCCTGTCACCGGCGTGATCGGCAGCCTCGCCGCTTTGGAGGTGCTCCGTGCGATCGCGCCGTTCGGCGACGACCCCGCGGGGAAGTTGCTGTTGATCGACCTTCTGGCCCTGCGCTTCCGGTCGATCCGCCTGCCGAAGGATCCGGGGTGCCGTGCCTGCGGTACGGCACGCGGCTAGAAGCCTTCTCGACCGCGACTTCGTCACCCCGGACCGGGTCCGGGGTGACGGATGGGCGATGACCCGGTTCAGCCCGCCATCAGACCCTTGGCGAACTCGCGCACGGCGGGACCGATGTCGGCGCGCGACAGAGCGATCGCCAGGTTCGCCTGGATGTACCCCGCCTTGTCGCCGCAATCGTAGCGCTGGCCGTCGAAGGTGAAGCCATGGAACGGCTGGTTGCCGATCAGCTGCGCCATCGCGTCGGTCAGCTGGATTTCGCCGCCCGCGCCCTTCTCCTGGTTCTCGAGGATACGCATCACGTCGGGCTGGAGGATATAGCGGCCGGGGATCATCAGGTTCGACGGCGCGGTGCCCTGCTTGGGCTTCTCGATGAGAGCCGTGACTTCAGTCAGCCGGCCATCGATCGCACCCGGCGAGATGATGCCATATTTGTCGGTCTCCGAATCGGCCACTTCGAGCGCACCGATCACATTGCCGCCGACCTGGTTATACGCCTCGACCATCTGCTTCATGAAACCCGGCTTGCCGACCATCAGCTCGTCGGGGAGCAGCACCGCGAACGGCTCGTCGCCGACGATCTCGCGCGCGCACCACACCGCATGGCCGAGGCCCAACGGCTCTTGCTGGCGGACATAGACCGGCGAACCCGGCTTCATCCGGATCTGGCTGATCGCGTCGAGCGACTTGCCGCGCGCGCGCATCGTATCCTCGAGCTCGTACGAGATATCGAAATGATCCTCGAGCGCGCCCTTGCCGCGACCGGTCACGAAGATGATCTGTTCGATCCCCGCCTCCAGCGCTTCCTCGACCGCATATTGGATCAGCGGCTTGTCGACGACGGTCAGCATTTCCTTCGGCATCGACTTGGTCGCCGGGAGAAAGCGCGTACCGAGCCCGGCAACGGGAAATACGGCCTTGCGAAGCGGCTTGATCGTCATTCGGAGCTCCAATTATGTCTTCGAGGTCGTTTTGGTTGCGCTGCACCATTTACCGGTCGTTACGGACCCGCGCAATTCCGATCACCCGATCAAAGAAACGCTGTAACCGGTTAGCGCGTCATTAAATATCGTCGGCTAGAGAGGTTCCATGTCCAAGATCCTCGTTATTTTCGGGACGCGCCCCGAAGCGATCAAACTCTTTCCGGTGATCCGTGCGCTGGCGGCAACCCCTGGCCTCACGGTGCGCACCTGCGTCACGGCGCAACATCGCGGGCTGCTCGACCAGGTCCTCGCCATCGCCGATCTGTCGCCGGACATCGACCTCGACCTGATGGAGCCGGGCCAGACGCTTGATCGCCTGACCGCGCGTCTGCTCACCGGACTCGGCGACGTGATGGACGCCGAGACGCCCGATCTCGTGATGGTGCAAGGCGATACCGCGACCGCGATGACGGGGGCGCTTGCCGCCTATTACCGCAAGGTGCCGGTTGCGCATGTCGAGGCAGGGCTGCGCTCGGGCGACATCTACCAGCCCTGGCCCGAGGAGGTGAACCGCCGCATCGTCGCGCCGATCGCCGCGCTGCACTTCGCCCCGACCGAGACGGCGGCGGAGGCGCTGCGGCGCGAGACGATCCCCGCCGACACGATTCACGTCACCGGCAACACCGTGATCGACGCGCTGCACTGGACCGCGGACCGGGTCGCGGCGGATCCTTCGCTGGCGGCGGGTCTCGACGCCATCGCGGCACGGTTCGCCGGCAAGCGGATCGTCCTGGTCACCACGCACCGCCGCGAGAATTTCGGCGACGGCATGGCGGCGATCGCGCGCGCGATCGGCCGGATCGCCGAGCGCGAGGATGTCGCGGTGCTGTTCCCCGTCCATCCCAATCCCAACGTCGTCTCGGTGATGGACGCGATCCTCGGCGACCGTGCCAACGTCGCGCGGATCGAGCCGCTCGATTACCCGCATTTCGTCCGCGCGCTCGGCATGGCGGAGATCGTCCTGACCGATTCGGGTGGCGTGCAGGAGGAGGCTCCCGCGCTCGGCAAGCCCGTGCTCGTGATGCGCGAGACGACCGAGCGTCCGGAGGGCGTGGCCGCCGGCACCGCCAAGCTGATCGGCACCGACGAGGACCGGATCGTGTCCGAGATCTTCACGCTGCTCGACGACCCCGCGGTATATGCCGCGATGGCGCGCGCCCATAACCCGTTCGGGGAAGGCCATGCCGCGGCCAGGATCGCCGAGACCATCGCAAGAACACTCGCAAAGGGCGCCTGACATGCTGTCGGATACTAACCTCAACGTCGTCGTGCTCGGGCTCGGCTATATCGGCCTTCCCACCGCCGCGATCATCGCGCGGACCGGCGCACAGGTGCTCGGCGTGGACGTCACTCAATCGGTCGTCGAGACCGTCAATTCGGGCCGCGTGCATATCGAGGAGGTCGATCTCGACGGCCTGGTCTCGGGCGTCGTCGCGCGCGGCACGTTGCGCGCCTCGACCGCGATCGAGCCTGCGGACGTCTTCGTCATCGCCGTGCCGACACCGTTCGACGCCGATCATGCGCCCAACATCGGCTATGTCCTCGACGCCGCGACCACCATCGCCTCGGTGCTGAAGGTCGGCGATACGATTATCCTCGAATCGACCTCCCCGGTCGGCACGACCGAGAAGGTCCGCGACCTGCTGGCGAGCTTGCGCCCCGATCTGCGCGTCCCCGGCAAGACCGGCGACCAGGCGGACATCGCGATCGCCTATTGCCCGGAGCGCGTGCTGCCCGGCCGCATCCTGGTCGAGCTGATCGACAACGACCGCGTCATCGGCGGGATCACGCCGCGGTGCGCGCGCAAGGCCCTCACCTTCTACCGCCGGTTCGTCCGCGGCGCCTGCGTCACCACGACCGCGCGCGCCGCGGAAATGACGAAGCTCACCGAGAACGCGTTTCGCGACGTCAACATCGCCTTCGCCAACGAATTGTCGCTGATTGCCGACACGATGGGCGTCGACGTCTGGGAGGTGATCCGCCTCGCCAACCGCCATCCACGCGTCAACATCCTCCAGCCCGGACCCGGCGTCGGCGGACATTGCATCGCGGTCGACCCGTGGTTCCTGGTCCACGCCGCCCCCGACCAGACGCCGCTGATCCGCACCGCGCGCGAAGTGAACGATGGCAAGACCGACCATGTCATTGCGCAGGTCGCCGCCCTTGTCGAAGCCTCGCCGGGCGCAACGGTCGCGTGCCTAGGCCTCGCATTCAAGGCGAACATCGATGACTTCCGCGAGAGCCCTGCCCTCAAGGTCGCCGAAGCGGTGGCGCGGCAGTTCGGCGACCGCGTGCGGATCGTCGAGCCCTATGCGCAGACGCTGCCCGCCGTGCTCATGGATACCGGCGCCACGCTGATCGACGTCGACACCGCGATCGAGACCTGTTCGATCATGATCGTGCTGGTCGACCACGACGTCTTCAAATCGATCCCGCTCGAGGAGCGCGCCGACAAGGCGGTGCTCGATACGCGCGGCATCTGGCCGGATCAGCCGCGCGCGTCGGCGCTGCCGGTCAACGCAGCGGCACGTCTCGAGTCGCAACGACTGGCGGGATGATCGGCCGCGTCGGGGTCGCCGCGATTTCGCGCGCGGCGACTTCGAGCACCTCGGCGCGGGCCTTGGACGAGGCATGCGTGCGGCTACGGAACAATCCGCCGTCGATCGTGCCGCCCTTCTGCCGCCAGAATTTGGGTGCCGACATCGGATCGTACCCGGCATTGGCGAGCAGGTAGATCCCCAGCAGGTCCGCCTGATCCTCCGTCTCGCGGATCAACCGGCCGTTGCGGCCGAGTTCCGCCAGCAGCCCCCGATTGATCTTCGCGGCGTCGAGCCTGTCGCGGTGACGCAGGATATTGTGCGCAAGTTCGTGCGCCACGACGACCGCGATCTCCTCGTCGGTATACGCGTCGAAGAATCGCTCGCCGATCTGGACGATCGATCCATCCGCACTGGCATCCAGCCCACTGCCGAGCAGGATTTCGAATCGCGAGCGACAGCCGGTGACCGGCTGCACGACGATCGGCAAGCGCCGTCCCTCGCGCAGCACGGCAAGTCGCAACGGCTGGCCGATCGGCGACCCGGCGATTACCGCCTCGGCCGCATCGCGTCCCGCGGCGCCTTCGGCCGCCGCTGCGCCTGGCAGTCCGGGTTGCTCCACATCGTTGATCGTGACGATCGAATCGTTCGCACGCACGCCCGCCTGGTCTGCCGGTGCCTTGGCCACGACGGCCTCGACACCGATCGTCGCCTCGAATCCGAATGCCGCCGCCGCAGTCTTTCGCGCCGCCGGGCCGTATTGCGTCAGCGCGTGGATCGGCATGCCGATCTGCGGCTGCTGTCTATCGCACAGGCGCGCGTTCGCCGTCGTCAACCGATACGCGATCGTTGCGAGGCGGAGGTCGGCTGCACGGAGCGCCTCGAAGAACGCAGGCGGTGGCGCATCCTCCTTTGGAGGCGACGCGGCGGTGAGCAGCAGGAGCGGCAACAGGCGGGTGAACATCGACATGGATACCGTCCCTAACCATCGCGGACGGCCGCGTCATGCTGCATGGTCCCGAATCGCGTCCGATCCGTCGGGGGAGTCCGGCGGGATACGTTGCGAGCGACCGTGGAACATTCTAGACGAGCCGGCGTCCGATCAGGCCTCGTACATCTTCCCCTCCCCATCGATAGCAGCATGATTTCAAAGCTTTTCAAGTCCCGCAGCGTTGCCAAGACGAGCCAGCCCAGAGTTCCCGAAGGTCGCCGCGTCTACGCGGTGGGCGACATTCACGGCTGTGCCGACCTGCTCGACGAAGTGATCGGCCTGATCGAGGCGGACGATCGTGCCCGCGGGCCGGCGGAGACCACGCTCATCTTTCTCGGCGATATCGTCGACCGCGGCCCCGCGTCGGCCGCGGTGATCGATCGGCTGCGCAATCTCGCGGCCACGCGCGCTGGCGTTCGCTTCCTGCTGGGCAACCATGAGGAGATATTTCTCGGGGCGCTCGACGGCGAACCCAAGGCGCTTCGTTTGTTCTGCCGGATCGGAGGCCGCGAAACCATCCTGAGCTACGGCATGGATCCGACCGAATACGAACGCCTGGACTATGAGGAGCTCGTCCATCGCATCGACGCCCTGGTGCCCGACGAACACCAGGAATTCCTGCGGAGCTTCGAGGACATGATCGTGATCGGCGATTATGCCTTCGTTCACGCCGGCGTCCGCCCCGATACGCCGCTCAACCTGCAGCGTGCGTCGGACCTGCGCTGGATCCGCGATCCGTTCCTCGATCATCGGTCGACGCTGGAAAAGACGATCGTCCACGGTCACACGATGAGCGACGAGATCGAGCGTCGCGGTCATCGGATCGGGATCGATACCGGCGCCTACGCGTCGGGCCGATTGACGGCACTCGGGCTTGAGGGCGCGGAGACATGGTCGTTGCAAACCGCCGCCGATCCAGCCGCCGGAATCGACCAGGCCGCCCATCGCAAATAATCTGCGACAAGCAAACTGTCGCTTTTCCCCCCGATTGCGATTGGTATAAGGACCGAGCGGCAGTGTGTTGCACTGCCGCAACGGTGCGGAACACTTCGCCCCGTTCTGGATACCTCGGTTGCCTCGGTGGCGGTTTCGTGCCAATGCCGGGCTGACGAGCACAAAGGGAGTTCATCATGCGTCTTGG
>JAZKCH010000069.1:0-15259 GCA_040388215.1 Pseudomonadota bacterium
ACCTGCTGGCGGAAGTTCAGCGTCCAGTTGAAGCTCGGCGAGTTGTTGTAGACGAGCTTCGCGTTCGGAACGACTTCGCGGATGCGGTCGACCATGCCGGCGATCTGTTCGATGTGCGGCTTCTCGGTCTCGATCCAGAGCAGGTCGGCGCCGTTCTGCAAGCTGGCGATACAGTCCATCACGCAGCGATCCTCGCCGGTGCCGGCGCGGAACTGGAACAGGTTGGAGGGCAGGCGCTTCGGGCGAAGCAGCTTGCCGTCGCGGTTGAGGATGACGTCGCCGTTCTGTGCGGTCGCCGGGTCGATCTCTTCGCAATCGAGGTACGAGTTATACTGGTCGCCGAGGTCTCCCGCCGTCTTGCTGACCGCGATCTGTTTGGTGAGGCCGGCACCAAGCGAGTCGGTGCGCGTGACGATGATGCCGTCCTCGACGCCGAGTTCGAGGAACGCGTAGCGGCAGGCGCGGACCTTCGCCAGGAAGTCCTCGTGCGGGACGGTGACCTTGCCGTCCTGGTGGCCGCACTGCTTTTCGTCGCTGACTTGGTTCTCGATCTGGAGCGCACACGCCCCCGCCTCGATCATCTTCCGCGCGAGCAAGTACGTGGCTTCCGCATTGCCGAAGCCCGCGTCGATATCGGCGATGATCGGCACGACGTGCGTCTGGTGGTTCTCGATCGCGTTGAGCAGGCGCTGTTCCTCGATCGCGTTCCCCGCGGCGCGGGCGGCATCGACCTCGCGGAACATCATGCCAAGTTCGCGCGCATCGGCCTGGCGGAGGAAGGTGTAGAGCTCCTCGATCAGAGCGGGGACGCTGGTCTTCTCGTGCATCGACTGGTCGGGCAGGGGGCCGAACTCGCTGCGCATCGCCGCGACCATCCAGCCGGACAGGTACAGATACCGGCGGTCGGTGGTGCCGAAATGCTTCTTGATGCTGATCATCTTCTGCTGCGCGATGAAGCCGTGCCAGCAGCCGAGCGACTGCGTGTAGTTCGCCGGGTCCGCGTCATAGGCGGCCATGTCCTTGCGCATGATCGCGGCGGTGTAGCGCGCGATGTCGAGCCCGGTGGCGAAGCAGTTCTGGAGCCGCATGCGCGCGACCGATTCGGGCGAGATCGCGTCCCAGGTGCCGTTCTGGTCGGCGATGAGGTTGGTCAACTGGGCGATGTGCGTCTGGTAGGTCACGGGCGATCCTTCGCTGCTGCGTTGATCGTCGTGTAGGGTTGTTGACAGAGTTTTAGCTGGGAATACCGCGGAGCTGAGGGTGTTGGTGTCGGATGCGTCGGGTTTCATGCTGTCGGGTTGTAAAGAACATTACACCCTTCCGTCATGCCGGGCTTGTTCCGGCATCCACCGTTCCGCGCGCTTGCCGATCATGAGTCCGCGGCACGGTGGACCCCGGAACAAGTCCGGGGTGACGGGAGGGCGCGTCAGTCCGCTTCGATCACCCGATCGGCGGAAGCTGTTACCTCGAGGGGATCCGCTAGCGCCGTTTCGCCCAACGACGCCAGCACCGCAGCGGCAAGCGCGTCCAGCCCGTACGGCTTCTCCAGCATGATCGCATCGGTCTGATCCGCGACCGACGCGGTATCGCCCGTCGCATAGACGATCCCCACCCCCGGACGCACCGCGCGTGCCGTCCGCGCAAAGTCCGGCCCGGACACGCCCGGCAGGTTCACATCCGTCACCAGCGCATCGATCGGGACGGTCTGGAGCGCCGTCATCGCATCCTCCGCGCTCGCTGCATCGACCACGATGAAGCCGCTGCCCTGCAACATTTCGGCGGTGTTGGCGCGGATCAGCGCATCGTCCTCGACCAGCAGAACGGTACGGCGAGCAGGGGTGTCGAGCCGGCGATCGGCGTCGATCCGGGCGTCGCGTGCAGCCTTGGCGGCCGCACTGCCCGAACGCTGGCGATTGGCGAGCACCTGGCGGAACTTCCGCGCCAACGCCTCGCGCGTGTACGGCTTCGACAGCAACTCAAGCCCGGCATCGAGCTTGCCGCCATGGACGATCGAGTTCTCGGTATAGCCTGACGTGAACAGCACCGCGAGTTCGGGCAGGCGCTCCTTGGCCTTCCGCGCGAGTTCGGGGCTTTTCAGCGTGCCGGGCATCACGACGTCGGTGAACAGGATATCGATCGGCACGCCGCTCTCGACCACGTTCAGCGCGCTGGCCGCGTCGACCGCCTTCAGGACGCTGTAGCCGAGATCGGTTAACAGCTCGACGACGGTGCCGCGCACCTCGTCGTCATCCTCGACCACCAGCACGGTTTCGGTGCCGCCGGAGATCGGGCTGGCGTCTGCGACGACTTCGACATCCTCGCTCTCCATCGCGCGCGGGAGGTAGAGCTTGATCGTGGTGCCTTCGCCGACCTCGGAATAGATCTTCACATGGCCGCCGGACTGTTTCACGAAGCCGTAGACCATCGAGAGGCCGAGGCCCGAGCCCTTGCCTTCGCTCTTGGTCGAGAAGAACGGTTCGAAGACCTTTTCGATGATCTCGGGGCTCATGCCGGTGCCGGTGTCGGACACCGCGAGCATGACATATTGTCCTGCCTCGACCTCGTCATGCCCCTGTGCGTAGCTGTCGTCGAGGTGCGCGTTGCCGAGCTCGATCGTCAGCTTGCCCTGGCCCTCCATCGCGTCGCGCGCGTTGATCGCGAGGTTCAGGAGCGCGTTCTCGATCTGCGCGGGGTCGATGAAGGTGTTCCACAGGCCACCGCCGACCACGGTCTCGATCTCGATGCCTTCGCCGATCGCGCGACGCAGCATGTCGTCCATCCCGCGCACGAACCGCGTGACGTTGACGACCTTGGGCTCGAGCGCCTGGCGACGACCGAACGCGAGCAGTTGCGCCGCGAGCTTCGACCCGCGCGACACGCCGGCCATCGCATTCTCGACCCAGCGTTCGGCGCGCGCATTGCCGGCGAGGTTCTTGCCGAGCAGCTGGAGATTGCCCGACACGACCTGGAGCAGATTGTTGAAATCATGCGCGACGCCGCCGGTGAGCTTGCCGACGGTCTCCATTTTTTGCGACTGGGCGAGCTTGGCCTCGGCCTGGCGGCGCTCGTCGATCTCGCGGATGACGCGTGCTTCGAGCGTCTCGTTGAGCTGGCGGAGCTGATCCTCGGCGCGTTCGCGGTGACGGACCTGACGGGCGAGCGCTTCGGCCTGTTCGCGCAAGGCGGCTTCGGCGGCGCGCTGGTGCGTGATGTCGGTGTGGACGCCGACCCATTCGAGGACTTCACCGGTCTCGTCGAGGATCGGCAAGCCGCGCACCGCGAACGTGCGCCACGTGCCGCAATGCCGGCGGACGCGGTGTTCGAACACGAACATAGACTTTTTGAGCACCGCGGCGGTCCAGGCCTTGATCGTCGAGGCGACATCATCGGGATGGATCGCGTCGGCCCAGCCGAAATTCTGGTATTCGTCGATCGACTGGCCGGTCAGCGTCGCCCAGCCGGGCTGTTCGCCGATCATCCGGCCATCGGGGCTGTTGGTCCAGAGCACGCCGTGGACCGCGTCCATCGCGGTGCGGAAACGGCCGTTGCTGATGCCGAGCGCCGCCTCGCGTTCGGCACGCTCCTCGACGTCGATGCCGAGCACGTAGATGCCGGGGATCGAGCCGTCCGCGGCGGTGTGCGGCACATAGCGGAATTCGGCGCGGCGGGGGCGCCCGTCGCGGTGCGGGAAGACGGTCTGCGCAATGAAGCTCTCGCCGGCAAGCGCACGATCGAACGAGGGGCGACGATCCTGATAGACCGTATCGCCGAGTATCTCGCGGACCGGCTTGCCGATCATCGTTTCGGGAGAGACGCCGAGCCATTCCTCATACTGCGCGTTGGCGAGGCGATAGACATGGTCGCGGTCGATGTACGAGATCAGCATCGGCACCGCATCGGTGACGCGGCGCAATTCGGCTTCGCTGGCGGCGAGGCGGTGCTCGGCTTCGACGCGGCCGCTATTGTCGACCATCGTGCACAGGACGCCCCCGACGCGGCCGCCGGCGCAGTATACGGGGGTGTAGAACAGGTCGAGCGTCAGCAGTTCGGGGCCGTCGGGACGCTGGAACAGGATCGGCTGGTCGCGGTAGGCGACGGTCTCGCCGCGGAAGCCGGCTTCGAGGACGGCACGGTTCCAGTCCCAGACTTCGGGGAACGCGGTCGCGACCGGGCTGCCGAGTGCGGCGGGGTGGCGATCGCCGGCGACCGCGCGATAGCTGTCGTTGTAGAGCATGATGTGCTCGGGGCCCCACATCACGACCTTGGCGACGGGTGAGTTGAGGATGTTGGCGAGCGTGACGCGCAGTTCGGCGGGCCAAGAGTCGATCGGCCCGAGCGACGTCGCGCTCCAGTCGCGCTGACGGACCAGCATGCCGCATTCGCCGCCACCGATCAGGCTTTCGCTCGACGATGTCGCTGCGCCGTCACGCATTCGTTCGAGCGCGGTGCGGAGGATCGCGATGGTGTCGCCGTGGCCCGCGGCGGCGAGGTCGTCGATATGGCCGGCGAGGTCGGCTGGCAGGGAAATGGTGCGCGACGCGACTGGGGTTGTCATGCCGAACTAGTGGGTTTGTGGCGCACGCGTGTCAATGAATTCGCGAGGTTAGGGGGTGGCATGCGGTTGGGTTTAGCGCGCTGTACCCTCATGGACCTCCCCGGCGCAGGCCGGGGTCCAGTTGGGGGACGTTGCTAAGTGAGCGCCTCCCTCCATCACAACCACCTTCCCAACGGGGCGCCGGGGTGGTCCTTGGTAGAGGCAGCCCATCCCCAGCTTGTTTCCCCGCGAAGGCGGGGATCCAGACTGGGCTCCCGCCTTCGCGGGAGAACAAGGAAGACGGCGCTGCCGTACGGAAGCTCTCTTCCTTGTCACTTCGAGTCGATCAGCCCTCGGTGCGCGGCAGGCCCAGCGGGTTGCCGTGCTTGACCGCCTTGGGCAGCAGCACATCCGGCAGGTCCTGATAGCAGACCGGGCGCAGGAAGCGCTCGATTGCCGCAGTGCCGACCGAGGTCGTGCGCGGGTCCGAGGTGGCCGGGAAGGGGCCGCCATGCACCATCGCCGGCGCGACCTCGACACCCGTCGGCCAGCCGTTGGCGAGGATGCGTCCGGCCTTGCGCTCGAGCACCGGCACCAAGGCCGCGGCATCGGCATAATCGCCTTCGTCGATCTGCAGCGTGATCGTCAGCTGACCTTCGACCTGATCGAGAACCTCGCGGACCTCGGCGAGATCGGCGCAGCGGACGATGATCGAGGCTGCCCCGAACACTTCATGCGACAGCGCCGGGTCGGCGACGAACGCCTTGCCGGTGGTCGAGAACAACGCCGCACGACCGCGGTTCGCGCCTTCGGCTTCGGTGCCACGTGCTAGCGTCTCGACCGCGTCATGACCGGCCAGCGCCGACACGCCCTGCTCGTAGCTGGCGTGGATGCCGGGGGTGAGCATCACCTGTGGCGCGGCCTCACCCAGTGCGGCGGCAGCGGCTTCGACGAACACGTCGAGATCCGGGCCGTCGACCGCGACGACGATGCCGGGGTTGGTGCAGAACTGGCCCGAGCCCATCGTCAGCGATCCGACATAGGCCTTGCCGAGCGGCTCGCTCCGCGCCGCGAGCGCCGCCGGAAACAGGATCACCGGATTGATGCTGCTCATCTCGGCATAGACCGGGATCGGCTCGGGGCGGGCTGCGGCGAGCGCGACCAGCGCAAGGCCACCGCTACGCGAACCGGTAAAGCCGACTGCCTTGATGCGTGCATCCTTGACCAGCGCCGCGCCGAGCTCGTTCGCCGGACCCTGCACCAGCGAGAACACACCCTCGGGCAAGCCGCACTTGGCGACTGCTGCCTGGATCGCCTTGCCGACCATCACCGACGTGCCGGGATGCGCTGGGTGGCCCTTGACCACGACCGGGCAACCGGCGGCGAGCGCGGAGGCGGTGTCGCCGCCTGCGACCGAGAATGCGAGCGGGAAGTTCGATGCACCGAACACCGCGACCGGACCGACCGCGATGCGGCGCTGGCGCAGGTCGGAGCGTGGCATCGGCTTGCGGTCGGGCTGTGCCTCGTCGATCACGACCGAGGCCCAGGTGCCGGCGCGCAGATGCTTGGCGAACAGGCGGAGCTGGCCGGTGGTACGACCGCGTTCACCCTCGAGGCGAGGGCGGGGCAGGCCGCTCTCCTGGATCGCACGGGCGACGAGCGGCTCGTGGATCGCCTCGATCTCGTCGGCAATCGTCTCGAGGAATGTCGCGCGCGCTTCCGGATCGATCTCGCGGAACGTGTCGAACGCAGCCGCTGCAAGCTTGCACGCCTCGGCGACGTCGGCTTCGCTCGATACCGCGAAGGCAGGCTCGATCTTGGCGTCGGTCGACGGGTCGATCGCGAGGAAGGTGACGTCGCTGTCAACGGCGCGCGCGCCGATCGGGAAGGTGCCGTCCATGTTTACTCTCCAAGGTCGTTCGGGCAGGATACGCTGATCGCGCCGTTGCCATTGATGCCGTTCGGGAAATAAGGGTGGGAGCGATAACACGCAAGCGCCGGGTTGCTACGGTCGCGCTGTGGCGCCCGATATCGCCCGATATCGATTGCAGGCTGATTCTTTCATGCTCTCCTGCTAGACAGCGGGAATGGCGACAAATCCGCGCAAGCCGCGCACCGCAACCGGACGCCGGAGCGGTGCACCGACGATATCCGATGTGGCGACGCTCGCCGGCGTATCGCCGATGACCGTATCGCGCGTCATCAACGGCGAGGCCAAGGTCCGCGACGCGACCCGCGAGACGGTCAACGCGGCGATCGCGACGCTGCACTACGCGCCCAACCGCGCCGCGCGCAGCCTGGCGGGCGGCGGGCAGATGCGGATCGGGCTGCTCTACAGCAATCCGAGTTCGGCCTATCTCAGCGAATTCCTGGTCGGCAGCCTCGAACAGGCGAGCCGCAGCGACGTGCAGCTGGTGGTCGAGAAATGCGATATCGGCGATCACGAAATCGAGGTGGCGGAGCACATGATCCGCAGCGGCGTCGACGGCGTGATCCTGCCGCCGCCGCTGTGCGACTCGCGGGGCGTGCTCGACGTGCTGATCGCCGCCGGCGTACCGACCGTCGTCGTCGCGACCGGATCGCCGCCTGCCGATACCGCGGCGGTGACGATCGACGATTTCGAGGCGGCACGGGCGATGACCCGGCACCTGATCGGGCTCGGCCATGCACGCGTCGGCTTCATCATCGGCAACCCGAACCAGACTGCCAGCCAACAGCGGCATCAAGGCTATCTCGCGGCGATCGCGGATGCGGGGCTGCCCGAGGATCCGTCGCTTATCGTCGGCGGGCTGTTCACCTATCGATCGGGCCTCGATGCGGCGGAGCAATTGCTCGACGCGAAGGATCCGCCCTCGGCGATCTTCGCGAGCAACGACGATATGGCCGCGGCGAGCGTCGCGGTCGCGCATCGGCGTGGGCTCGACGTCCCGGGTGATCTCACCGTATGCGGGTTCGACGACAGCGCGCTCGCGACGACGATCTGGCCCGAGCTGACGACCATCCACCAGCCAATCGCCGATATGTCGCGCGCGGCGGTCGACCTGCTCGTTTCGGCGATCGTGCACCGGCGTGGCGGCGGCAAGGATGCCAACCGGCACGTCGTGCTCGACTATACGTTGGTACGACGACAGTCGGATGCTGCGCCACGGCGACGTCCGCCGGCGCGGGTCCGCGCTTGACCGAGCCCCGCCTCGCAAGGTAGCGCTCCCACGAGATAAATCGTCGCGTTCAGGAGAGTTTGCAGTGAACCGTGTGCCGGTGAAGCCGTTCCGATCGCGCGACTGGTTCGCCGATCCCGCCCGCTCGGACATGACCGCGCTCTATCTCGAACGCTTCATGAATTACGGGCTGACCCCGGCGGAGCTGCGGTCGGGGCGGCCGATCATAGGCATCGCGCAGTCGGGCAGCGATCTTTCGCCGTGCAATCGCATCCATCTCGAACTCGCCAAGCGGACGCGGGACGGGATCCGCGATGCTGGCGGCATCGCGATGGAGTTCCCGGTCCACCCGATCTTTGAGAATTGCCGCCGGCCGACCGCGGCGCTCGATCGCAACCTGGCCTATCTGGGCCTGGTCGAGACGCTGTATGGCTATCCGATCGATGCGGTCGTGCTGACGACCGGCTGCGACAAGACCACGCCGTCGGGAATCATGGCGGCGTCGACCGTCGATATCCCGGCGATCGTATTGTCGGGCGGGCCGATGCTCGACGGCTGGCACGACGGCGAACTTGTCGGGTCCGGCACGGTGATCTGGCGCAGCAGGCGCAAGCTGGCGGCAGGTGAGATCGACGAGGAGGAGTTCCTCAATCGCGCCACCGACAGCGCGCCGTCCGCCGGACATTGCAACACGATGGGAACGGCGTCGACGATGAACGCGGTTGCCGAGGCGCTCGGCTTGTCGCTGACCGGCTGCGCGGCGATCCCGGCGCCGTACCGCGAGCGCGGGCAGATGGCGTACGAGACCGGCCGGCGCATCGTCGAGATGGCGTATGAGGACCTGCGTCCGTCGAAGATTCTGACGCGCGAGAGCTTCCTGAACGCGATCCGGGTGGTCAGTGCGATCGGCGGATCGAGCAACGCGCAGCCGCATATCATGGCGATGGCGCAGCATGCCGGCGTGACTTTGTACCCGGAGGACTGGTCGGATCACGGTTACGACCTGCCGCTGCTGGTAAACATGCAGCCGGCGGGTAAGTATCTCGGCGAGCGCTTCCACCGGGCGGGCGGCGTGCCGGCGGTGCTGCACGAGCTTATTGCGGGCGGGAAACTCGACACGAGCTGCCTGACGGTGACCGGGCGGTCGATTGGCGAGAACATCGCGGGCCGCGAGACGCGCGACCGCGAGATGATCAAGCCGTTCGACGCCCCGATGATGGAGCGCGCCGGCTTCCTGGTGCTCAAGGGCAATCTGTTCGATTTCGGGATCATGAAGACGTCGGTGATCTCGCCGGCGTTCCGCGCGCGATACCTGTCGACACCGGGGGCCGAGGATCGGTTCGAGGCGCGGGCGATCGTGTTCGAGGGTTCGGACGATTACCACCACCGGATCAACGATCCTGCGCTGGAGATCGACGAGGGCTGCATATTGGTGATCCGCGGGGCAGGGCCGATCGGCTGGCCGGGCTCGGCGGAAGTCGTCAACATGCAGCCGCCCGACGCGCTGATCCAGCGTGGCGTACTGGCACTGCCGACGCTCGGCGACGGGCGGCAGTCGGGAACGTCGGACAGCCCCTCGATCCTCAACGTGTCGCCGGAGAGCGCGGTCGGCGGCGGACTATCGTGGATCCGGACGGGCGACATGGTGCGGATCGATCTGGTCGCGGGCACCTGCGACGCGCTGGTCGCCGACGACGAGATCGCACGGCGGCGGGGCAAGGGGCTCCCACCGGTACCGGCGAGCAACACGCCGTGGGAAGAACTCTACCGCGAGAAGACCGGACAACTCGCCGAGGGCGGCGTGCTCGACTTCGCGGTGAAGTATCGTGGAATCTCGGCAAAGACGCCTCGGCATAACCACTGAGGTTTGGGGGCGGGGGCGGAGGTCCTGTTCGGTGGCCGGCGTCCTCTCCCCCGTCATCCTGGACTTGATCCAGGATCCAGAGCCCCATGCGCCGTACCTGAGTTACTCGGGATCCTGACTTTCGTCAGGATGACGTATCCAAGGGTGAAATCTCCGGATTACTTCGCCACCGTAATCCATGCGCGCCATCCTGGATCATCTCACTAAGCAACCGTCATCCCAGCGAAAGCTGGGATCTCATCGTGAGGCGAGCGTCATCTGCCCCGCGGGATACCCCAGCTTTCGCTGGGGTGACGGACTTTGGGGCGATCGTGGGTGACGGACCTGGTTTGGCAATCGCAGTGGCGCTCGCACGGCTCGCACGGCTCGCACGGCTCGCACGGCTCGCACGGCTCGCACGGCTCGCACGGCTCGTCCAAAACGCACCACCCCGGCGAAGGCCGGGGCCCAATTGGAAAGGTCGCAGTAACGAAGCGCTGCCCGCCATTAGCAACGTCCCCCAATTGGGGCCCGGCCTTCGCCGGGGTGGTGCTCACTATCAGCCCCGCGCGATCGTCAGCCCCATCGCGATAGTCCGCGTTTCGCCCGGCGCCAGTATCGTCGGATCCGCCAGGTTCAGCGCATTCGGCATATCACTCACCGGTTCGGCGCAGAAAAACCCCAAACCCGGCGGCGTGAAGACGTGGAGATACGGCGTGCCCTCGCCGGTCAGCGTGATCGTGTCGTCGGGCGTCGCGATCGTCGCCTCCTTGTCCCAACCCTCATACGCGTTGTCGATCAGCGACGCCCCTACGACGCCGTCCCCCCGCGACCAGTCCGCGAAGTGCGTCGCCCCGGTCCGCTCGGTCGGCAGCATCGCGTCGTCGGCCAGCCACACAGACCCCGCATCGAAGCTCAGCCGTATATCCTCGCCGGCCGGGAAATACGGATGGAACCCGAGTCCCGCCGGCATCGCCCGGTCGCTGTCGTTCCGAACCGACAGCGATACGCGCAGCCCGGTTTCGTCCAGCGTGACATGCTGTTCGGCGCGGTAGGACCAAGGCCAGTTCGCGTCCGCTTCGTGCGTATGGACCAGCACGGCCGAGCGCGCATCAGAAGCCTCCATATCCCAGCCACGCAGCCAGCCGACCCCGTGGAGCGGATGATCCTGCCCCTCCATGTTGCGCGGGAGCACATACGACTCCCCCGCAAACACGAACCGCCCATCGGCGATCCGGTTCGCATACGGCACCAGCGGAAAACACGCGGTCTCCAGCGGATTCGTCGCGCCCGCTGGCGTCGGGCGCAACACATCGCGGCCCTGGAAGGTGAGGGCCGCCATGGTGCCGCCCAGTTCCGGCTGGAGCGCGACCTTCCAGTCGCCCGCTTCGAGGTGGAGCATCAGCCCTGCATGTCCTCGAGCTCGCGACCACGCGTCTCGGAGACCATCTTCCAGACGAAGAAGAACGAGACGAACGCCGACAGCGCGTAGAAGCCGTAGGTGAGCGACAGCCCGAGCGAAATCGCCATCGTCGGGAAGCTGACCGAGATCGCGAAGTTGGCGAACCACTGCGCGAAGCCCGCGACCGCAAGCCCCGAACCACGGATCTGGGTCGGGAACATCTCGCCGAGCATCACCCACATGATCGGGCCCCAGCTCAGGTTGAAGAACACGACATACGCATTGGCCGCGATCAGCGCGATCAGGCCGTTCTGGTCGGAGAGGCGCAGCGAACCCTCGACGATCGCACCGCTGGCAAAGCAGATGCCGACGATCGCGAGCGTCACGGTCATGCCCGCGGACCCGATCAGCAGCAGCGGCTTGCGCCCGACCTTGTCGACCAAGGCGACGGTCAGCAGGCAGGCGACGATCGACAACGAGCCTGACAGGATGTTGATCAGCAGCGCGTCGCTTTCGCTGAAGCCGACCGACTGCCACAGCACCGAGCCGTAATAGAACACGATATTGATGCCGACGAACTGCTGGAAGATCGCGAGGCCGATGCCGGTCCAGACGATCGGGCGGATCTTGCCGCTCGCCTTGTCGATAAGGTCCGATAGCTTGGGACGATGTGCGTCGGCCGACAGCGAACCGCGGATCTCGGCGACTTTTCGCTTGGCTTCGGTGGCACCGAACAGGCGCGTTAGGACGGTCTCGGCTTCGTCGTAGCGCCCCTTGAGGACCAGGAAGCGCGGGCTTTCGGGGATCAGGAACAGCGTCACGAGATAGATCGCGGCGGGAATGACCTGCATCCAGAACATCCAGCGCCACGCCGGATAATCGAGCCAGAACAGCGCGGTCGACGAGCCGGCGATCCGCGCAAGATACCAGTTGGCGACGAATGCGCCGGTCAGGCCGGTGATGATCATGATCTGCTGCACGCTCGACAGCCGGCCGCGGACGTTCGCAGGGACGACTTCGGAAATGTAGACCGGCGCGAGCACGCTGGCGGCACCGATGCCGAGCCCGCCGATGATCCGCGCGAGCACGAACATCGTCGCCGAAGTCGCTGCGCCCGCACCCAAAGCGCTGACGATGAAGAGGACCGCGGCAATCATCATCACGTTGCGGCGGCCGAGATTGTCGGCAAGCCTGCCCGCCATGAACGCGCCGACCGACGAGCCGATCAGGATCGCGCCGACGGTGAAGCCGGTGCCGAGCGACGACAGCGCGAACGTGCTTTCGAGCCCCGCCTGCGTGCCGTTGATGACGCCCGAATCATAGCCGAACATGAACCCGCCGATCGTCGCGACGATGACGATCATCGCGATAAGCGCTCGGTTCACATGTTGGCCGGAATCTGCCGCAATGGTCATTATATTTCCTCTCCGGTACGACGCTCTGGCGGCATCGTTGGCAATTTACAGGGTAATGGGCTCGACGGGCACGCCGGGAACGTCGACGCGGAAGGTGAACAGGTTGCCGGCGAGCGGTTGGGCGGCGCGGGCGTCGTCGTCGAGGCCCTTTGCTGCGGTCGTCGCATAGGCTGTGCGGCCATCGGGGCCGCCGAGCGCGATCTTGGTGATGTTCGAGACCGGGAAGCGGACGACATCGGTCAGGCTGCCGTCGGGGGCGTAGCGACGTGCCGCCCAGCCACCGAAGAACCCTACCCAGACGCCGCCCTCGGAATCGCAGATCGCGCCATCGGGATGCCCGTCGTCGGGGCCGACCGTCAGGAACACCCGTGGCGCGCCGAGCGTGCCGTCCGCGTCGATCGGATACGCATCGATCCGTTTGCCGAGCGTGTCGACCGCGTAGAGCGTGCGGCCGTCGGGCGAGATCGCCGGGCCGTTGGTGATCGCGACCGGCGGGATGTCGGTCTTGGTCAGCGCGCCCAGATGCCAGTGATAGACATGACCCGTCTCGTCGGATTCGGCGTTATCCATCGTCCCGAACCAGACGCGACCCGAAGAATCGCGCGCGGCATCGTTCAGGCGATTGCCGGGAGTTTCGGGGTGGACGGCGGCGAGATGCCCGAACGCGCCGGTCGCCGGATCGAACCGGTGGAGGGCACCGCGCACGCCCGCCAGGAAGCTGCCATCGTCGGCGGGTATCACCCAGCCGGTCTGGTCGGGCGCGTCCCAGCGATCGAGCGTAGCGGTCTCGGGATCGAAGCGGTACACGCACGGCGCCTTGATATCGACGAACCACAACGCCGCGTCGCGCTCGACCCAGATCGGGCCTTCGCCGAGCGTCGCGCCGACCTCGCAAATGCTCTCGGCGGTCGTTTCCGTCACCATGTTAGCGCCACCCCGCATCGACGAAATAATCATGCCCGGTGCACATCCGCGCATCGTCCGAGGCGAGGAACAGCACCAGTGCCGCGACATCGGCGGGCTGGACGCGGGTCTTCAAGCACTGCGCGGCGATGATCTCGGCCTCGCCCTCGGGGGTGTACCATTTCAGCTGGCGCGGCGTCTCGACGTTGCCCGGAACGATCGTGTTCACGCGAATGCCGTCCCCACCCAGGTCACGCGCCATCGCGCGGGTCATGCCTTCGATACCGGCCTTGGCGGTCTGGTAGATCAGCAGTTCGGGCAGCGCGAGATGCCACGAGATCGAGCCGAAATTGAGGATCACGCCGCCACCGGCGCGCTTCATCGCCGGCACGACGGCCTGCCCTGCAAAGAACAGATGACGCAGGTTGGTCGCCATCCGCTCGTCCCAATATGCGGGCGTGACCTCTTCGATCGTGTGACGATCATCGTTCGCGGCGTTGTTGATCAGGATATCGATCCCGCCGAGCTGGTCCTCGATCCGAGCAATCGTGGTCTTGAGCGCATCGATATCGCGCAGGTCTAGCGGCAGGAAGATCGGGGCGGTCGCGACGTCGGGCGTCAGCGTCTCGATCAGCGCGTTCGCCGCGTCCTCGGCCATGTCGACGAAGGCGACGTGCGCGCCCTGACGCGCGAACGCTTCGACCAGGCCGGCGCCGATGCCCGACGCGCCCCCGGTGATCAGAACGCGTTTGCCCTTGAGGCTTGGATAGATCGCCGTCTGGTCTGCGGCTTGGGTCTTCTGCAGCACGTGGTTACGCTCCCTGTTTCTTGGTGTGCGCGAGCAGGCCACGACCTGCCAGATTACGCATGAGATCGCCGATCCCGTAATTCCACGGTGCGGCATCCTTCGACGTCGTCACCGGATTGACCAGCGCGCCAAGCTTTGGATTGGAAATCGTGACGACGTCGCCGACCGCGTGCGTGAAGCCGCGGCCGGGCTCGTCGCGGTCCTGTGTCGGTGCGAACAGCGTGCCGAGGAACAGCACGAAGCCGTCGGGATATTGATGCTCGCTCATCGCCTGGCGGACGAGCTCTTCGGGGTCGCGGCTGATCTGGTCCATCGAGCTGCTGCCGTCGAGCCGGTAGCCGTCGGCGCCCTCGATCGTCAGCGCGATCTGCGCGGCGCGAATGTCGTCCATGCCGAACGTGTCGTCGAACAGGCGAATGAAAGGCCCGATCGAGCAGGACGCGTTATTGTCCTTCGCCTTGCCGAGCAGGAGAGCTGAACGCCCCTCGAAATCGCGCAGATTGACGTCGTTGCCGAGCGCCGCGCCGACGGTCTTGCCGGTGCGGTCGACGATCAGGACGACTTCCGGCTCGGGGTTGTTCCAGGTCGAGTCGGATCGGATGCCGACCTCGCCACCCCAGCCGATCGTCGACAGCGTTGGGCTCTTCGTGAAGATTTCCGCGTCGGGGCCGATCGCGACTTCGAGATACTGCGACCACATGCCGTCTTCGATCAGCGCGGCTTTCAGTGCATCGGCTTCGGGTGAGCCGGGCACGACCGAACGGATGCTGCCGCCGACGCGCTCCTCGAGACGGGCGCGGACCGCGACCGCGGCGGACGCATCGCCGCGCGCACGTTCCTCGATCACGCGTTCCAGCGCGGACACGGCGAAGGTCACGCCCGATGCCTTGACGCATTGCAAGTCGATCGGGCTCAGCAGGCGAACCTTGGCGCCTTGATCTGGCGAAAGGTGGAGATCGTCGAGTGGCCCCAGGTCGGTACCCGCACTCGTATCGAAATTGCCCGACGCGACCAGATCGGCTACGGTTGGTGCGACGTAAGACATATCGTAGACGCGACCGCCGCGAACGATCACCGGGGTAGGCCCGTCGCCGCTGTCGATCCTGCCCAGCAAAACGGCCTGGTCCCAGTCGGCCGGCAACGCCACCGCCGATGCGAATGCGATCTCCACGATATCCCTCTCCATATTGTTAGCG
>JAZKCH010000070.1:0-26930 GCA_040388215.1 Pseudomonadota bacterium
TCGGCAGCGAGCCGCACGACACCTCGCTCGACACCGCCCGGCTGTGGCGCCGCGCCATGGTCGGCCACGCGGTCAGCAACGTCGTGCCGATCGTCGCCGCCAACCGCGTCGGCGTCGAGCACGGCCAGACCTTCTACGGCACCAGCTTCATCGCCGACGAGCGCGGCGACATCCTGGCGGAGCTCGGCCGCGACGACGAGGGCGTGATCACCGCAACGATCGACCTCGACATCGTCAAGCGCCACCGCGCCGCGTTCGGCTTCTTCCGCGACCGCCGCCCGGATCTGTACGGCCGCCTCGTCCAGGACATCTGAAACGCGGCACCGGCGGTGTGATATCGGCGGCTTCGGATGATCCCTCCCGGCACAGGGGGAGGGATCATCTCGATTACTGGACTCCGTGCATCCACTTCTTGATCAGCGGCGAGATCAGCAGCAGCACGACGCCGATGCCGGCCGAGACGAGGCCGATCGTCCAGAACACGCCGGCATAGGTATCCAGACTCACCTTCAGATTGGTCACCTGGCCGCCGACCGTCTCGACGCTGGCCACCTGTGCGACGACGCCGGCGACATATTGCGCGACCGAGATCGACAGGAACCAGACGCCCATCATCAACCCGACGACGCGCGCGATCGACAGCTTGGTGATCATGCTGAGCCCGACCGGCGAGATGCAGAGCTCGGCGAACGAGTGGATGAAATAGAGCCCGGCGAGCCACCAGATGCCGACCTTGAACGTCGGGCCGACCATGCTCGCGCCCCAGACGAGGAACAGGAAGCCGACGCCGACGCCGATCAGCGCGATGCCGAACTTGACCGGGATTGACGGCTCCAGACCCTTGGCAGCGAGCTTGGTCCACAGGATCGACATCACTGGCGCCAAGGCGACGATGAAGAACGCGTTGAAGAACTGGGTCTGGCCGGCCGAGATGCTGAACAGCCCGAACACGCTCAGGTCGGTGTTGCGATCCGCGAACAGGGTCAGCGAGGACCCGGCCTGCTCGAACAGCGTCCAGAACACGACGTTGAACACGATCAGCACCATCGCGGCCAGCATCATCTGGAACTCGCGACGCTCGCCATTGACGAACGACCAGATCAGGATGCCGGGCACCGCGATCAGGAACGTGCCGAACAGCAATTTGCCCATTAGTGACAGCGAGACGATGTAGCCGACGATCCCGGAGCCAGGCACGGGCGGTTCGGCGTTCATCAGGTTGACGAACAGCAGGTAGAAGATCGGTATGCCGAGCAGGGCCGCGGCGTAGATACCGAGAGCACGATCGGGGCCGGTGCGGACCGGCGGCTCACCGTAACCGTTGAGCTTGCCGCCATCGAACTGGATCAGCGTCCACGAGAACAGCATGCCGATCGCGGCCAAGCCAAAGCCCGCCCACCAGCCGAACGCGACCGCGAGGAACGGACAGAGCAGCTGCGAAAACAGCGAGCCGAGATTGATCCCCATATAGAAGATCGTGAAGCCGGCATCGCGGCGCTTGTCGCCTTGTGCGTAGAGCTCGCCAACCATCGTCGAGATGTTGGGCTTGAAGAAGCCGTTGCCGACCGAGATCATGCAGAGCGCGAGCAGCATGATCGTGACGTAGAAGCTGCTGCGTTCGGCGCCGGACTCGAAGCCACCCTTCTCGACCGTCCGTGCGGTCGAGCCGTCGGATGCTAGCAGCGAGACGGTGCCGTCGTCGTTACCCTTGATCTTCAGCTTGTTCGCGCCGTCCACCAGATAGCGGACTTCGCTGTCGGCCTGATCGACGACTTCGATCGCATAACGCTGGTTGGCGATCGTCGCATACGGCTTGGCAGTCTCGCCGCCGAAGCAGAGCAGGAGATAGCCGAGCGCCATGATGATCGCGCCGAACTTCACGGCCCGCTTCGAGCCGAGATACTGATCCGCCAGATATCCGCCGACTAGCGGCGTCAGGTACACCAGCGCGGTATAGCCGCCGTAGAGCCCGGTCGCCTCGCGATCGCCGAACACGAAATGCTTGGTGAGATACAGCGTGAGCAGCGCGCGCATGCCATAATAACCGAACCGCTCCCACATCTCGGTGGTGAACAACCGCGCAAGCTGGCGGGGATGCCCGAACCAGGTTTCGCCGGCGGCCGGGTTGATATGGGTGATATCCGGCTCTCGCGGGGTGTCCGCGGTCGGGGTGTCCACCATTCTTACGCTCCCTGAAACTCGTCTTGGCCGCCGTCGAACGCGGGGCCGTTATGCGCGCGCAACTTAACGACAAAGCCCGGACTGTAAATATCACACATCAGGGCCTATCTGGCGGAGCATGCTCAACGATCGCTCCACGCCGCTCTCGCTGCTCGCCACCCGCCGCTCGGGCAAGCCGCGCGACCTGATCGCGCCCGGCCCCGATTCCTACCAGCTGGCGACGATCCTGGAGATCGCGGCGCGGACGCCCGATCATGGTAAGCTGGCGCCGTGGCGGTTCGTGGTGGTCGGCGATGAGCACCGCAAGGCGCTGTCGGCGCTGATCACCGACGCATACCTCGCCGAGCGTCCCGACGCGTCGCGGCTCGAGCTGGAGTCGCTCGACCAGTTCGCGCATCAGGCACCGACTTTGGTGGTCGTTCTGTCGTCGCCGAAAGAGAGCAAGATCCCGCTGTGGGAGCAGGAATTGTCGGCGGGGGCGGCGTGCATGAATCTGCTTCATGCGGTCCATGCGGAGGGCTTTGCAGGCGGCTGGCTGACCGGCTGGGCGGCGTTCTCGAACACGGTGCGCGATGCGTTCGGATCCGCGTCGGAGCGGATCGCGGGCTTCATGTTCATCGGCACGCCGTCGCGCGCGCTCGACGAACGGCCCCGCCCGGATATGGCACGGTTGGTAAGCCATTGGGGTTCCTGAGGACTCGACTTCCCACGCAATTACTGTATTAAGTCACCATGACAGCGCTCAGCAGCGACGACAGCCCCGTATATATCCGCCTCCGCAGCACGATCGCCGCGGGGATTCTGCGCGGCGACTATCGTGCGGGGGATCAGTTGCCGTCGGTGCGCGCGTTTGCCGCCGAGCAGGGGGCGAACCCGCTGACCGTTGCGAAAGCGTATCAGAGCTTCCAGGACGACGGGTATGTCGAGGTGCGGCGCGGCGTCGGGATGTTCGTGATGCCGGGTGCCGCGGAAGCGCTGCGAGTGGCCGAGCGCGAGAATTTCGTGACGACGCAGTGGCCTAGGATTTTGGGGCATATCGATTTGCTGGGGCTGGATGCGCATGATCTGCTGGAGCGTGAGCGGGCCTGATTTTGGTCGCGAGCAATACCCTTCGCGTTCTCCTGCCCCCTGCGTTTGTGCTGCCCCTCCCCCGTTCGTCCTGAGTAGTCATCGAGTAGCGGCGAAGCCGCGTATCGAGAGGACGTATCGAAGGACAGGGTGGCGCGCGGAACCTGTGCTTCGATACGCGCCCTCGATACGCTTCTTCGAAGCTACTCGGTCGCTACTCAGCACGAACGGGAGTGGGGGAGCTTTATGCTTAGGCCTCGGGGCTAGGGACCCTGAGCCTGGACCCAAGCTTCAGAAAATCCCCAGCGCGGCGACATCCTCGACGCTCAGGTCGATCCCGAACAACAGGCTCATGCGGATGCGGTACACGCGCGGGTCGGTGATCTCGCCGACCGTCGTATCCGTGCCGGAGCGCCGCCGGTAATGCCGCCCGGTCAGCGACGCGAAGCCGTTCGGCAGGACGATGCTAGCGATCGGCGTGTGCGTGAAGCGGCTGGAGGGGGCGGTGGAGGTCCAGTGGTTGGACTGCGCAAGGTCCGCGTCGAAGACTTGCGCGAGCGTGAAGCTGTATTGCGGCTGGAACCCCTCGCCCGAGCCGCGACCATCGGTGGTCATGGGATCACCATCGCGGAGCAGCATCCAGCCGCTTTCGGTCGATTCCAGGCGGAACCGCGCGCCATCGGGTGCGGTCGCCTCGGCACCGTCAGTGAGCGGGAGGACCGGCGTGTAGCTGCCGCCGAAGCCGGTGTCGGCGATCCAGTCCTGCCCATCGATCGTCACCAGCGCGAAGGTATGGGTGAGCGGCGGCACGTCGGTCGCCGCGATCCAGACGCGGGCGAGCAACGGGCGGGCGGTGAAGCCGAGTTCCGCGAGCGCGTCGAGGAACAGGCGGTTATGCTCGAAGCAATAGCCGCCGCGGCGCGCGGTCACCAGTTTCGCGAACACCGAGCCGCCGTCGATCGCGATGCTGCGGCCGAGGACGACGTCGAGATCCTCGAACGGGATGGCGAGCCGGTGCGCATGCTGGAGGCGACCGAGCCCGATCGAGTCGAGCGTCGGCCGCGCGGGCATGGCGACACGGAGGAGATAGGCGTCGAGGTCGAACATCGGTCGGGCTTTCACAGATTTCTGCTCCCCCATACCGTTCCTCCCGAGTTGCCGTCGAGTAGTTGTAAGTCGGCCAACCAAGACGCCACGCCATCCTGATCCTCCCCCGCCAGGGGGAGGTGGCGCCGAAGGCGTCGGAGGGGGAGGACACGGAACAGCAGTGACCGTTTACCTCCCCCTCCGTCTGGCAAGCGCCAGCCACCTCCCCCTGGCGGGGGAGGATCGAAGGTGCCGCGCTAGATCAGGCCGCGAACAATTCCGGCTCGATCGAGTAGAGCACCGCCGCGCTGGCATTGGCGGCCGCGTTCAGCCCCATCGCCTCAGGGACGATCTGGTCGAGGTAGAAGCGCACCGCCGCGGTCTTCATGCGGCCGAAATCGTCGGTGCCGGCAACCCCGCCCTGCCGCTCCATCAGCCAGCCGCAGGTCGCGATCGACAGCATCGTCAGGAAGGGATAGCTCGCGGCGAGCTTGTCGTCGGCGTCCGCGGTGGCGAGTTTGCGACCGATCGCTTCGCACGCGTCGACCAGTGCCAGCAGCCGCTCGTCCTTCGCTTCCGCGCGGATGTCAGCGATCAAGGCCACGAACGCGCCGCCATTGTCGAGGCCGAGCTTCCGCCCGACCAGATCCGCCGCCTGGATGCCGTTCGTCCCCTCGTAGATCGGCGTGATGCGAGCATCGCGGAAATACTGCGCGGCGCCGGTTTCCTCGACATAGCCCATGCCGCCGTGGACCTGGATGCCGAGCGACGCGACCTCGTTGCCGAGATCGGTGCCGTGCGCCTTGGCGAGCGGCGTGACGAGTTCGAGGCGGTTGCGCGCGGCGTGGTCGCCGAGATTGGCGCGATCGACCTGTCCCGCGGCGTAATAGACCAGCGCGCGTGCCGCCTGCGTCTGTGCCTTCATCCGCATCAGCATGCGACGGACGTCGGGATGCTCGACGATCTTGACCGACTCCTTGTTCGGCGAACCGGCGCGCGCCGACTGCACGCGGTCGAGCGCATAGGCGACCGCGCCTTGGGTGGCGCCCTCGGCGACCTGGACGCCCTGGAGGCCGACGTTGAGGCGCGCGTTGTTCATCATCGTGAACATCGCGCGGATGCCGCCGAGCTCGGCGCCGATCAGCTCGCCGATGCAGTCGTCGTTGTCGCCGAAGCTCAGCACGCAGGTGGGGGACGCGTGCAGCCCCATCTTGTGCTCGATCGAGACGACGCGGACGTCGTTGAAGTCGCCGGGCGTGCCGTCTTCGTTGAGGCGGTACTTGGGGACGAGGAACAGCGAGATGCCCTTCGTGCCCGCGGGTGCGCCAGGGGTCCGCGCAAGGACGAGGTGGACGATGTTCGGTGCCATGTCGTGATCGCCGAACGAGATGTAGATCTTGGTGCCCTTGATGCTCCACTTGCCGTCACCAAGCGGCGTCGCGGTCGCACGCAATGCGCCGACGTCGGAGCCCGCCTGCGGCTCGGTGAGGTTCATCGTGCCGGTCCATTCGCCGGTCGCGAGATGGGGCAAATACAGCGCCTGTTGCTCGGGGCTGCCGTGATGCTGGAGCGCCTCGATCGCGCCGACGGTCAGCGTCGGGCAGAGCGCGAAGCCCATGTTGGCCGAGCCCAATGTGTCGAGCACCGCGGTCTGGATCGCGAACGGCAGGCCCTGCCCGCCCCATGCCTCCTCGACGCCGATCGTGCCCCAACCGCCTTCGACATAATCCTTGTACGCCTGCGCGAAGCCGTCGGGCATGACCACGCCGTCCGGGGTCCATTTCGCGCCGACAGTATCGCCGGTGCGGTTGAGCGGTGCCCATTCGCCAGCGGCGAGCTGGCCGACGCCTTCGAGGACCGCGTCGACGACGTCGTCGCTGGCGGCGGCATAGCGTTCGGTCGCGCCAAGTTCGCCGATCCGGACGACATGGTCGAGCACGAAACGCTGTTCGGTGGTTGCTGGAGTGAAGGCCATCGCATCCTCTTATCGCTACGGTTTGGACCCGCTATACGCCTGTGAAATGACCCGTCCACACCCTCGAATTTTACCCTACGGCACGGCCGCGATCGCGGACGCCGCCGCGCTGATTCGCGACGGCGGGATCGTCGCGGTGCCGACCGAGACGGTGTACGGGCTCGCGGCGGACGCGACGAATGCGGAAGCGGTGGCGCGGATTTACGCCGCGAAGGGTCGGCCGAGTTTTAATCCGCTGATCGTGCATGTGGCGGATCTGGCGGCGGCGGAGCGCATCGCGGTGTTCGATCCGGATGCGCGAGCACTGGCGGAGGCGTTCTGGCCGGGGCCGCTGACGTTGGTGCTGCCGTTGCGGGGGGATTCAGGGATCGCTTCGCTGGTGACGGCGGGGTTGGATACGATCGCAATCCGGGTGCCTCGGCATCGGGCTATGCAGGGGTTGATCGCTGCGTCGGGGCGGCCGTTGGCGGCGCCTTCGGCCAATGCGAGTGGGGGGATTAGCCCGACTTGCGCCGGGCATGTGGCGGGAAGTCTCGGGGCGAACGTGCCGTTGATTATCGACGACGGGGCCACCCAGGCTGGGTTGGAGTCGACGATCGTTGCGGGGCGGACGGTGCTGCGGCCGGGGCCGATCACCGCCGAAGCTATCCTAACCCAACTCCAACACCTCCCCGGCGAAGGCCGGGGCCCAATTGGAACGTCGGATGTAACGGAGCGCGACCTGCATCACGACCGTCCCCCAATTGGGCCCCGGCCTTCGCCGGGGGGGAGTGAGGGGTTGGTGACAGCGCCGGGGCAGCTTGAAAGCCATTATGCTCCCAAGAAGCTGCTTCGGTTGAATGCTACTGAGGCAGGGTCGGACGAGTGGCTGATTGGGTTTGGCGAAGTGGCGGGCGACGTTTCCCTGTCGGCTTCAGGAAACCTCGTCGAAGCCGCCGCGAAGCTGTTCGATCTGCTCCACGCTGCCGATGCGAACGACTGCGCTAGCCTCGCTATCGCACCAATCCCGCTCGAGGGTATCGGCGAAGCGATCAACGACCGTCTTCGCCGTGCTGCGCATCGTTGAAAGAAGAGTTATTCACGCGAAGGCGCAAAGGCGCGAAGAGGTTTGAATCTCTCGATATGCCGGAACGGAAATACCTAAAGCCGACATCTTTGCGCCTTCGCGCCTTCGCTTGAACCCATTCTGTCTTACGCGTTAACCGCCGCCTTCGACCGCGCCGCGAAACTCTTGCGCAGCTTCTGCAGCTTGGGCGGGATCACCGCCATGCAATACGGATTCGAACGGCCCGACGTCTCCCAGTAATCCTGGTGATAGCCCTCGGCCTCGTACCAGGTGTCCATCGGCTCGATCGTCGTGACGATCGGCTTGGGCGAATCCGCCTGCGCCCGCTCGAGCGCCGCTTCCATCTCGGCCTTCTGCGCATCGTCCGCGGGGAACATCGCCGAGCGGTACTGCGTCCCAACGTCGTTGCCCTGCCGGTTCAGCGTCGTCGCGTCGTGCGTCGCGAAGAAGATGTCGAGCAGATCGCCGAGCTTCAACTGCTCGGGGTCGAAGCCGATCCGGATCGCCTCGGCGTGGCCGGTGTCGCCACCGCAGACCTGCTTGTAGGTCGGGTTGGGCACATGCCCGCCGATATAGCCGCTCTCGGCGCTTTCGACGCCGATCACATCCTTGAACACAGCCTCGGTGCACCAGAAGCAGCCGCCGGCCAGCGTTACATAATCCGTCATCACGATCTCCTTTCCGCCAATGTAGGAAGTCGCTACCCCGCAACAAAGAGGAGACGCGCGTGATTGACGGTAAGGTTATGGTGACTGGCGGGGCCGGCTACATCGGCAGCCACGCGGTGCTGGCGCTGCTCGACGCAGGCTACGACGTCGTTGTGCTAGACAATCTGGTTACCGGATTCGACTGGGCGGTCGACCCGCGCGCTGCGCTGGTCGAGGCGAACGTCGCCGACGACGTGAAGGTGCGCGCGGCGATCCGCGAGCATAACGTCCGCGCGATCATGCATTTCGCCGGCTCGGTCGTGGTCCCCGAATCGGTCAGCGATCCGCTCAAATATTACCGCAACAACACCGCCGCCAGCCGCGCGCTGATCGAGAGCGCGGTGGTCGAGGGCGTGCCGCACTTCATCTTCTCGTCGACCGCCGCAACCTATGGCACGCCCGAAAAGGTGCCGGTCGCGGAGGGCGATCCGACCGTGCCGATCAACCCCTATGGCATGTCCAAGCTCATGACCGAGGCGATGCTGCGCGACGTCGCCGCGGCGCACCCGATGAATTACGCCGCGCTGCGGTACTTCAATGTTGCCGGCGCGGATCCGCAGGGACGTAGCGGCCAGTCGACGGTCGGCGCGACGCACCTGATCAAGATCGCGGTCGAGGCAGCGACCGGCAAGCGCGGCCATGTCGGCGTCTACGGTACCGATTTCGACACGCCCGACGGCACCGGTGTGCGCGACTATATCCACGTCACCGACCTTGCCGCCGCGCATGTCGCCGCATTGGAAGTCCTGATCGCCGAACCAACCAAGAGCCACACGCTCAATGCCGGCTACGGCAAGGGTTTCTCGGTGCTCGACGTGCTCGACGCCGTCGACAAGGTCACCAATCGGACGATCGAGCGCCGTCTCGAAGGGCGCCGCGCGGGCGATCCGGCGATGCTGATCTCGGACAACAGCGCGATACTGGAACGGCTCGACTGGACGCCGCGCCATGCCGATCTCGACGGCATCGTCCGCGATGCGTTGGCATGGGAACGTGCGCTCGCCGAGAAGAGCCGGTGAGACTCCGCTCGCTGCTGTTCGTGCCGGGCGATCGACCCGAGCGGATGGTCAAAGCGCTGGGACTGGGGGCGGACGCGCTGATCCTCGACCTTGAGGATTCGGTCGCGCCTGCTGGTAAGGCGGCGGCACGCGAGCATGTCGCCGCGTTCCTCGCCGAGCCCCGGACAACGCCGCTGTTCGTGCGGATCAACCCGCTCGATTCAGGGCTGGCGGACGACGATCTCGCGGCAGTGCTTCCTGCCAAGCCGGACGGCATCATGCTGCCGAAGGCGGAGGGCGCCGCGAGCCTGGCCGCGCTCGATGCCAAACTGAGCGGCGACATCGCCATCCTGCCGATCGCAACCGAGACGCCCGCGGCGATATTCACGCTCGGCAGCTATGGCGGCGTGACGCAGCGGCTCGTCGCGCTGACCTGGGGCGCCGAGGACCTGCCCGCCGCGATCGGTGCCGCGACCTCGCGCGAGGCGGACGGATCGTACACCGCGCCGTACCAGCTCGCCCGGTCGCTGACCTTGTTCGGCGCGCATGCCGCGGGGGTGGCGGCGATCGAGACGGTCTATCCCGATTTCCGCGATCTGGACGGACTTGCCGCCTATGCCGCACGGGGGCGGCGTGATGGGTTCAAGGGGATGATGGCGATCCACCCGAGCCAGATTGCGGTAATCAACGCCGCCTTCACACCGTCGGATGGGGAGCGCGCCAAAGCACAGGCGATCGTAGACCTGTTCGCTGCCAATCCCGGGGCCGGTGCGCTCCAGATGGATGGCAGGATGGTCGACGCGCCGCATCTGAAGGCGGCGAAAGCCCTGCTAGCGCTCGCCGCCGATTGAGGTTCGCACACGGGCCGTCGCGAGCCACCACGCGAGCGCCCACAACGTGCCGAAACTCCACCCGGCCAACACGTCGCTAGGCCAGTGCACGCCGAGATACACCCGGCTGCACCCGATCGCGCCGACCAGCAGGATCGCGACTACGAGCATATAGGCCCGCGTCGCGCGATCCTGCGTCACCTGCGAGGCGAGGCCGGCGAGCGTCAGGTAGACGATCGCGCTATTCGCCGAATGCCCGCTGGGGAAGCTCATGTGCGTGACGGTGACGAGGTGCGTGACGATGTCGGGACGCGGGCGCGCGACGTGCAGCTTGACCAGTTCGACGACGATATTGCCGCTGACGCTCGACGCGACGATCGCGAGCGCGGTCAGCCAGAGCCGCTGGACGATCAGTAGCCCGGCGACGATCACCACGACGATCGTCAGGACGATGCCGCCGCCCAGCGCGGTGACGTCGGCGGCGACCTTGGGCAGCCAGGACGGGCCACCCCAGGCGCGCAGGCCGAGGATGATCGAGCGATCGAACGCGAACGGCCAATGATCGACCGCGAGACCGACGAGCAGGATGAGAACAATGCCGACCGCAGCGACCGACGCGCCGGCGAGAACCGCGGGCAGGCGTCGTCGCGCGCCCTCGGGCGGCGTACCGTCGATGGTGGGTCCGCCGGGGCTCGAACCCGGGACCTCTCGATTAAAAGTCGCTTGCTCTACCAACTGAGCTACGGACCCCGCCATCGTGGACCGCGCACCTAGTCGCGCGGGTGCCGTCGGTCAACCATCTGTGCCAATTGGCGGATCGTCCGATGGGTCAGCGGATCGCGCCATTTCGGGACGAGTGCGGCAAGGGGGCCGAGCACGAAGCCGCGGGTGCGGAACGCGGCGTGGGGCACGGCGAGTCCGGGCGACGACCAGGCGCCGCCCGACCATAGGACGATGTCGAGGTCGAGAACGCGGCTGCCCCAGCGGCGGCCGGGGCGGCGACCGAATGTGCGCTCGATCCGCTTGAGGCGGAGCAGTAGCGCCGCGGGGTCCTCGGGCGTCTCGATCAGCGCGACGGCGTTGGCATAACGCCGGTTCGAGGGACCGAGCGGGGCGCTGGCAACGGTCGGTGATCGGGCCACGACATCGCCGAGCGCCTCCAACGCGGCGGCGATCTCGCGCTCGGGGCTGCCGTGACGGCCGCGCCGATTGGAGCCTAGCGCGATCGCGTAGATGGCTGCGGCCTGCGCGATCGGTGGGAGCGGGGTTGCAGGCGACATTTGGTCCGCCTAGCGCAATCCCATGGATTCCACACCTTACACCACCGAGCTTCCAGACGCTGCGATCGACTCGCCCGACGAGATCGACGTCACGACCGTCTTCGCGCCTGTCGCTGCGCTGCCCGAGACCGAGCCGCCGCACGACTGCCCGCTCTGCCCGCGCCTCGTCGCGGTGCGCGAGCAGTTGCGGACCGAGTCCCCGACCTGGTGGAACGCGCCCGTCCCAGCGTTCGGCGATCCCGCCGCATGGCTCGGGATCATCGGCCTCGCACCCGGCAAGCATGGCGCGAACCGCACGGGCCGCGCGTTCACCGGCGATTATGCGGGGCAGTTCCTGTACGAGACGCTCGGGCGGTTCGGGCTGGCCACCGGTACTTATGGCGCGAAGGCCGAGGACGGGCTGGCGCTCGACGGCGCAATCATCCTCAACGCGGTGAAGTGCCTGCCGCCCGAGAACAAGCCGACGCCGGAAGAGATCCGCACCTGCCGGCCGTTCCTGGAGACACAGGCGGACGCCGTGCCGACCGCGCGCGTGTTCGTGGCGCTGGGGCATATCGCGCATCAGTCGGCGGTGAAGATGCTCGGCGGGCGTTTGCCGAAGGCGCGGTTCGCGCATGGCGCGGAGCACGTGATGCCCGATGGCCGCATCCTGATCGATAGCTTCCACTGCTCGCGGTACAACGTGAATACCGGCGTGCTGACCGCGGAGATGTTCGACGCGGTGTTCAAGCGGGCGCTCGAGTTGCGCGGGACGATTTGAAACGCTTCTCGTCATCCTGACGAAAGTCAGGATCCAAAGCCATCAGCGGTACCGTCCGTAACCCTGGGTCCTGACTTTCGTCAGGATGACGGGTGGGACGGACGATTACTCGATCACCCAGGGCTCGCCGGCCTCTGGCGTACGGAAGCGGTTCGCGGGGATGTGCTTGCGGGCCAGCGCCGCGCGGAGATGCTCGGGCGGTTCGTTGATGCCCTCGGAGGTCAGCTCGAACGTGCCCCAGTGGACGCCGAGCGCATACGCCGCGCCGAGCTGTTCGAACGCCGTCACCGCCTGATCCGGACCGATGTGATTGTCGGTCTCGTGCCCCGCGAAATGATACGCGCCGATCGGCAGGATAGCGAGGCGAACCGGCCCTGCCGCGCGCGCTTCGGTTGCCCAGCGCATGTCGCCCGGCCCGGTGTCGCCCGCGAAATACAGGTTCCCGCCGGGCAGCGTCACGGTGAACCCAGCCCATAACGTCTTGTCGCGGTCGCCGGGATCGTATTCGCTCCAGTGATGCGCGCGGTTGACGATCACGTCGATGCCGGGGCGCAGTGTCACGCGCCCGCCCCAGTCGCGCGCGATCGCACGGATTCCGTTGCGCCTGAGGATCTGGTCGTTGCCGAGGCCGGTCACGATCAGCGGTTTGTCGCGATGCCAAAGCCGCTTCATCGCACGCATGTCGAGATGGTCGCGGTGGTCGTGGCTGAGCAGGATCAGGTCGATCTTCGGCAGGTCCTTCAGGCGCACGCCGGGTTGGCGGACGCGCTTGACGCCAAGGAACTGGACCGGCGACGACCGCTCGAGCCACATTGGATCGGTGAGAATATTGAGCCCCTGAGTCTGTATCAGCACGGTCGAATGACCGATCCAGGTGACGCGCATCGCCTGGCCCTCCACCCGGGCCGGGGGCCGCGTCGGGGTAACGGGGACTTCGGGCCAGCTCCGATAGGGTGGCGTCACCAGATTGCGGAGAAGTGCGACCGGACCCTGCTTCTGCTCGCCGGTGCTCCCCTGCACGCCATCGGGGTTGAAGAAGTGCGTGCCGTTGAAGTGATCGCTCGGCGGGATGGTCTTCACCGACGGCGTCGCGCAGCCGGCGAGGAACACGAGAGGGAGCAGTATCAAGCGGGGGCGGATCATGACGCTGACGAATATGTCACCCGATCATCAGGGTCCAGTCACGCGCAGCGGGCCAGAGCGACCAGCATGGACGATGATTTCGAAGTGCGCGGGTTGCACGAGCAGCTGTCGGAGGAGCGTGCTGCCAGCGGGGAGGCGTTCGACCAGCGGATCGCATTGTTCACCGCGATCCTGGCGACGCTGGCGGCGGTGACCAGCTTCCTCGGCGGGCATACGCAGAACGAGGCGCTGCTCCACAAGAACGAGGCGGTGCTGATCAAGGCGCAGGCATCGGATGCGTGGGGCTATTACCAGGCGGAGGATCTGAAGCGGCACATCGCGGAGATGGAGGTCGATCTGGCCCCGCCCGGATTCGATGCGACGCGGATGGCGACTTACCGGGCCGATATAGCGCGCTACAAGGCGCGGGGGACGGCGTTGAAGCGGGAGGCGGAGACGCTCGACCGGCAATCGGCGGCGGCGAACGGAGAGTCGGACGAGTCGCTGCGGCCACATACGAAACTGGCGCTGGCGGTGACCGCGATCCAGGTGGCGATCGCGCTGGCCTCGATCACCGCGCTGACCGGACGACGGTGGTTGCTGTGGGTTGCGGGGGCCGCCGCTTTGGTAGGCGCGCTGCTAGCCGGTCTAGCCTGGTTGTAGCGGGAGGATCGCTTTCGACGCCCGCGAATGTCGATCCCCCTCACCAGCGCGAGGCGACTAGATCCGCGTCATCGACAGCGCCTTCTCGCCATACCGCGGCCCGGCCGTCCCACCCCGCGGTGCTGCCGCATCCAGCTTCGCCAGATCATCCGCCGTCAGCGTGATATCTGCCGCCTTCATGCTGTCCTCCAGCGTAACCCGCCGCTTCGATCCCGGGATCGGCACGATATCGTCGCCCTGCGCGAGCAGCCACGCGAGCGCGACCTGTGCCGGCGAAGCCCCATGCGCATCAGCAATCGACTTCACCACCGCGACCATCTCCATGTTCTTGGCGAAGTTCTCCTCCGAGTAGCGCGGGTCATTCCGTCGGTAATCACCCTCGGGAAGATCCGACCGCGCGGTAATCTGCCCCGTCAGGAACCCGCGTCCGAGCGGCGAATACGGCACGAACCCGATCCCCAGCTCGCGACACAGCGGCAGGATCGCGTCCTCGACATCGCGCTCCCACAGCGAATATTCGCTCTGCAACGCCGCGATCGGATGCGTCGCCGCCGCCCGGCGAATGGTGTCGAGTCCAGCCTCGGACAGCCCGAGATGCCGCACCTTGCCCTCGCGCACCAGCTCGGCCATCGCGCCGACGGTATCCTCGATCGGCACGCCCGGATCGACGCGGTGCTGGTACAACAGGTCGATCGTCTCGACCCCCAGCCGCTTCAGCGAGCCCTCGCACGCGCGGCGCACATTGGCCGGCGTCGAGTCCACCCCGGTCATGCCGTTCTCGTCATAGCGAAAGCCGAACTTGGTCGCGATCACGACGCCGTCGCGCTTGCCGCGGATCGCCTTGCCGAGCAGTTCTTCATTGACCAGCGGGCCATAGATCTCGGCGGTATCGAACAGCGTCACGCCAAGCTCGATCGCGCGGTGAATGGTCGCGATGCTCTCGTCGGCGTTGGCCTCGCCGTACATGCCCTTGCCGATGCCGGCCATCGGCATGCAGCCGAGACCCAGTGCGGAAACCTCGAAATCAGGGCCGAGCGTGCGATATTTCATCTGGAATCTCCTGCGAACCGTCCGGGCTGACCCCCGTTCTGGCTGAAACGGAGATGGTGACGGCGGTATCCATCGTCACGTTGCCGACGGTACGAAACAGGTCGGGCACGGTCTCGACTGCGATGAACAGCCCCAAGGCTTCGATCGGCACCCCCATCGCGATCGCCACTGGCGCGACCGAGGCGATGAAGCTCACCGTCCCCGGCAACGACACCGACCCCATCGTCGTGATCGCCGCGGTCGCGATCCCCGCGGCCAACTGCCCCGGTCCGATCGGCACGCCGACCAGATGCGCCACGTACAGTGCGACCGCGAGGTTCATCGCCGGGCTCGTGGCACGGAACACCGCAACCGCGAGCGGCAGCACGATCCCCGCGGTCGCGGGCGAGGCGCCCAGCTCGACCGACCCCTTCAACATCGCCGGCAGCGAGGCGAGAGACGACTGCGTACTGATCGCCACCGCCTGCGCCGGCGCCACCGCGCGCGCAAACCGCCCGAACCGCACGTGACCGCCGATCATCCCGACCGGATACGCCGCGATCAGCACCACCACGCCGATCGCCGAGACGCAAACGATGTAATGGACCAGCGCGCCGAACGCCGCTGTCCCGGTCCGCGCGCCAACCCCGTATGCCAGTGCGAAGATGCCGATCGGCGCGAGCTTCAACACCCAGCCGATCACGATCAGCAACGCGTCGACCACCGCCTGGAAGAAGTGGGTCAGGATGCCGCGTTGCGCTTCCGGCAGCTGCGTCACCGCAAACGCGAACGCCAGCGCGAACACGGTCAGCGGCAGGAACGCGTCGCCGGCCGCCGCCGCGACGACGTTGGTCGGCACGATCGTGTCGAAGAACGCACCGATCCCCGGCACCGTCCCGACCGGCGCGCTCGTCGTCAGCGCAGTGCGCAGCGCGGTCGCCAGCCCCGCGGGCAACGGCCACGCTTCGAGCAGCAGCGGCGTCACCAGCGCCGACATGATCGTCACCGCCCACAGGATCGCGACCATCATCGCCAGCGCGCGGATCGTGATCCGCCCGGCGCGCGCCGCCTCTGCGGTCGCGCCGATCCCGGTCACCAGCAGCGAGACGATCAACGGCACGATCACCATCTGCAGCCCGTGCAGCCACGCCGAGCCGATCGGCTGCGTCACCGCGGTCACCGCGATCGCCTGCGTCGGGGCCAGCGCCGCGGCGATGATGCCGATCGCGATACCACCAACCAGGGCGATCAGAATCCGTGTTGCCTGCGACATGCTCGCCCTTCGTGTCTCACCGCGCTATCAACAGTGCCAAACCCCGATACCGGACGGAAAGCGTAAGCGATGGCAAGGAAATATTTCGGCACCGATGGCATTCGTGGCGCCACCAACGTCTCGCCGATGACCGCAGAGATGGCGATGAAGGTCGGCATGGCGGCCGGCGCCTATTTCCAGCGCGGCGATCACCGCCACCGCGTCGTGATCGGCAAGGACACGCGGCTCTCGGGCTACATGCTCGAATCGGCGCTGGTCGCAGGCTTCACCAGCGTCGGCATGGACGTCGTCATGGTCGGACCGATGCCGACCCCGGCGGTGGCGATGCTCACCCAGTCGATGCGCGCGGATATCGGCGTGATGATCTCCGCCAGCCATAACCCATACGCGGACAACGGGATCAAGCTGTTCGGCCCCGACGGCTACAAGCTGTCCGACGAGGCCGAGGCGGCGATCGAGGCGCTGATCGACGGCGAGATACCGCTCGTCCCTTCCGACCAGATCGGCCGCGCGCGCCGGATCGAGGACGCGCAGGGGCGCTATATCCATTTCGCCAAGTCGACCTTCCCCGAAAATCTCCGCCTCGACGGCATGCGCGTGGTGCTCGATTGCGCGAACGGCGCCGCCTACAAGGTCGCACCCTCGGCCTTGTGGGAACTCGGCGCCGACGTCGTCGCGATCGGCGTGACGCCCAATGGCACCAACATCAACGACGGCGTCGGCTCGACCGCTCCGCAGGCGCTCGCCCAGGCCGTCATCGCCAACGGCGCGGATATCGGCATCGCGCTCGACGGCGACGCCGACCGGCTGATCGTGGTCGACGAGACCGGCACGATCGTCGACGGCGACCAGCTGATGGCGACGATCGCCGCCAGCTGGGCGCGCCAGGGGCGGCTCGCGGGCGGTGGACTCGTCGCGACCGTCATGTCCAATCTCGGGTTGGAGCGCCACCTCGCCGCGCAGGGCCTGGGCCTCGTCCGCACCAAGGTCGGCGATCGCCACGTGCTCGAGAAGATGCGCTCCAGCGGCTATAATGTCGGCGGCGAACAGTCGGGCCACATCATCCTGTCGGACTATGCGACGACCGGCGACGGCCTCGTCGCGGCGCTCCAGATCCTGGCGGAAGTGAAGCGCTCGGGCGCACCGGCAAGCGAAGTCCTCCACCGCTTCGAGCCCCTGCCGCAGTTGCTCAAGAACGTCCGCTTCGTCGGCGGCAAGCCGCTCGACAACGACGCGGTGAAGGCGGTGATCGCCGAGGCCGAGGCCGAACTCGTCGGCAAGGGACGGCTCGTCATCCGCCCGTCCGGCACCGAGCCGGTCATCCGCGTGATGGCCGAAGGCGACGATCTCGGTCAGGTCGAGCGCGTCGTCGACCGGATCTGCGACGCGGTACGGCAGGCGGCCGCCTGATGCTCGAGATGCGCCCCACCTGCGAACGCTGCGCCACCGAGCTTCCCGCGGATGCGCCGGGCGCATTCATCTGCTCGTTCGAATGCACCTTCTGCGCGGAGTGTGCGGACGCGCTCGACGAGCGTTGCCCGAACTGCGGCGGGGAGCTGCTTGATCGCCCGACACGGCTTGGCGAAGCGCCGCTACAAAAGCCGGCAGCGGGAAGGCGGCACTAGAATAGATCGACCGCCGCGTCTTCGATCCTCCCCCCGCCAGGGGGGTGGCGCCTTCAGGCGACGGCGAGGGAGGACACGGAACAGACGTGATCGCTCACCGCCCCCTCCGTCTGGCAAGCGCCAGCCACCTCCCCCTGGCGGGGGAGGATCGAGGAATGTCGATCGGCGGGGATCCTACACTGTCCTACTGCTCGTCGATTATGCCATAGCGATTGTGATGACCGCCAGAATTCTCATCATCGCCGGCTCGGACTCAGGTGGTGGCGCCGGCATCCAGGCGGATATCAAGACCGTCACGATGCTCGGCGGTCACGCTATGACGTCCGTCACCGCGATCACCGCGCAGAACACGCTCGGCGTGCAGGCGGTCCACCAGATCCCGACCGACCTCGTCCTCGCGCAGATCGATTCGGTCGTCTCGGATATCGGCGTGGATGCAGTAAAGATCGGCATGATCGGCTCGGCCGAAACCGCCAGCGCCGTAGCCGACCGTCTACTAAACTTGTTCTCCCGCGAAGGCGGGAGCCCAGACTGGACTCCCGCCTTCGCGGGAGAACAAGAAGGGGAAGGCGGTGCGATCGGTTCGCGCCTCCCCATCGTGTTCGACCCGGTGATGATCGCGACCAGCGGCTCCGTCCTCGCCGACCCCGACACGATCGCCGCGTTCACCCGCCTCATGCGGATAGCAACGCTCGTAACCCCCAATCTCCCCGAACTCGCAGCCCTAGGCGGCGAGTCCGCGATCCGCGCACTTGGCCCCGCTGTCCTCGTCAAAGGCGGTCACGCCGACGGCTCGCACATCACCGACCGTCTCGTCACCGACGCCGGCGAAACCCGCTGGACCAACCCCCGCATCGAAACCCGCCACACGCACGGCACAGGCTGCACGCTCGCCAGCGGCATTGCGACCGGGCTGGCCCTGGGCATGACACTCGACGCCGCAATCGAGCGCGCCATCGCGTTCGTCCGCGCCGCGCTTGCGCAGGCACCGGGGCTGGGTGCAGGGCACGGTCCGATGGGACACGCTCTCGGCGTCAGCCCGTTCGACCAGTTGAAAGACGCTCAATGCCCGGCATGAAACACGAAAAGCTCTGCGTCGGCCCCGTCGCCGGCGTCGACGAAGCCGGCCGCGGACCCCTCGCCGGACCGGTCGTGGCTGCCGCCGTGATCCTGCCCGCCAAAGGTGTCCCCCGCGGCATCGACGACTCCAAAAAGCTCTCCGCCTCCGAACGCGAACGGCTCTGCGCGCGGCTCAAAGCCTGTGCGATCGTCGGCATCGGCATCGTCCAGCCGGAAGAGATCGACACGCTCAACATCTACTGGGCGACGATGAAGGCGATGATGCTCGCGGTCGATGCGCTCGCGGTCGAACTCGGCCACGCGCCCGGCCATGTCCTCGTCGACGGCAACCGCCTGCCACGCTGGACCTACCCCGCCACGCCGCTGGTCGGCGGCGACGCGAAATCGCTGTCGATCGCCGCCGCCTCGATCGTCGCCAAGCACACCCGCGACCTGATCATGATCGCCGCCGCCGACCTGCATCCCGAATATAACTGGCATTCTAACAAGGGTTACGGCTGCGCGCATCACATGAAGGCGCTCCGCGAACACGGCCCCACGCCGATTCACCGCCGCAGTTTCGCTCCCGTCGCCGCCGCCTATCTGGCGCGCGAAGGACTTTTCGCGAAGGAAACGACGAGCTGAGTCTTTCGCGTCACACCCCAAGGGCTTGAGCCACGAGTCTCCCACGACTCAACATCTGGGCAACAAAGACTCGATTGGTCGCAACGGCGGAATGGCGCGAAAACGCCGTTAACGAATGTTTGCTTGACGGAGTCGGACAATTCCGCCGCTATGGGCACCGATAAGGGGCGGAAATCATGGGTTTGATCGACACGATCGCACGGCCGCGTGCGAAGAAACCGGAAGCAACGGCAGTTCAGCCGGTCCTTCCGCTCGACCAGATCCTGCGCGGCGATTGCATCGAACGGATGAAGGCGCTCCCGTCGAACTCGATCGACATGATCTTCGCCGACCCCCCGTACAACCTCCAGCTCGGCGGCGAGCTCTACCGTCCCGACGGCAGCCACGTCGACGCAGTCACCGACGACTGGGACAAGTTCGACACCTTCGCCGCGTACGACCGCTTCACCCGCGCCTGGCTCAAGGAAGCGCGCCGCATCCTCAAGGACGACGGCTCGCTCTGGGTCATCGGCAGCTATCACAACATCTTCCGCGTCGGCGCGGCGGTGCAGGATCTCGGCTACTGGATCCTCAACGACATCGTCTGGCGCAAGACCAACCCGATGCCCAACTTCCGCGGCACCCGCTTCACCAACGCGCACGAGACTCTGATCTGGGCGTCGAAGGGCGAGAAGGCGAAATACCACTTCAACTACCGCGCGATGAAGACGCTCAACGACGAGCTCCAGATGCGCAGCGACTGGGAATTCCCGACCTGCGGCGGCGCCGAGCGGCTCAAGAAGAACGGCACCAAGGTGCATCCCACGCAGAAGCCCGAGGCGCTGCTGTACCGCATCCTGCTCGCCTGCACCGAGCCCGGTGACGTCGTGCTCGATCCGTTCTTCGGCACCGGCACGACCGGCGCGGTCGCCAAGCGGCTTGGTCGCAGCTGGATCGGCATCGACCGCGAGGGCGACTATATCGAGGCCGCACACGAGCGGATCGAAGCCGCGTTGCCGCTCGACGAATCCGCGATCCGTACGATGATGAGCCCGCGCACGCAGCCCAAGGTCGCGTTCGGCGTGCTCGTCGAGAACGCCTATCTCGTACCCGGCGCGGTGCTGACGGACTCGAAGCGCCGCTGGCGCGCGACGATCCGGGCGGATGGCTCACTGCTCAGCGACTGCGGCACGATCGGCTCGATCCACAAGCTCGGCTCGACGCTCCAGAACGCCCCCGCCTGCAACGGCTGGAGCTTCTGGCATTACGAAAGCGACAAGGGGCTGAAGCCGATCGACGACCTCCGCCAGACGTACCTGCTGGCGACGACGGTCTGAGCAAAGTTCCGTTCGTGCCGAGTAGAGACCGAGCGTAGTCGAGGGCTCGTATCGAGGTACATGTCCCTCGATACGCCATCTCGCCAAGCTCGGTCTCTACTCGGGACGAACGGAGTGAGTTTGAACGAATGGTGGATTTGAGGAAAAGGGGATCATGACCAGCCTCCACCTCCGCCCCGTCCAGTTCGTCGACACCCCGATCGGCCACTCCGACGGCAGCGTCGCGCGCCTCGCCGGAGGCCTGCAATGGTTCGCCGCCTATGACGTGATCGAAGGCCGCACCCGCCGCACGATCCCCGTCGCCGACGTCGCAACACTCGGCGAACGCGCCGCGCACCTCCACGCCGCCATCACCGGCCCCCGCGCCGCCCTCCAGCTCGGCGAACGCACGCTCCGCTTCGACCAGCCGATCGTTGCCGGCATCCTCAACGTCACCCCCGACAGCTTCTCCGACGGCGGCAAGCATGTCGACGACCCCGCCGCCGCCGCGGCTGCCGGAATCGACATGGCCGCCGCCGGCGCGACGATGATCGACGTCGGCGGCGAATCCACCCGCCCCGGCGCCGCCGCAGTCTGGGAAGGCGACGAGATCGGGCGGCTCGTCCCCGTCGTCGAACGCCTCGCCCGCGCCGGCGCGATCGTCTCGGTCGACACGCGCAAGGCCGCGGTCATGGAGGCCACGCTCGCCGCCGGCGCGCACATCGTCAACGACGTCGCCGCGCTTCTCTGGGACGACCGCGCGCTCGACGTTGTCGCGAAAAGCGGCTGCCCGGTCGTGCTGATGCACTCGCCCAACCCGAAAAAAGGCGGGCATGGCGACGGCGGCTACACCAACGTTCTGACCGACGTGTTCGACTGGCTCGAAACCCGCATTGCCGCGGTCGTCGCAGGCGGCGTCGAGCGGTCGCGAATCATCGTCGACCCCGGCATCGGCTTCGGCAAGACGCTCGCCGAGAATCTCTCGCTGCTCAATGGTCTCGCGATCTTCCACGGCCTCGGCTGCCCGATCATGCTCGGCGCGAGCCGCAAGCGGTTGATCGGCGCACTCTCGAACGAAGCGCCCGTCGACCAGCGCCTCGCCGGCTCGCTAGCGCTGGCGCTGAAAGGCGCAGAGTCCGGTGTCCAGATCCTGCGCGTCCACGACGTCGCCGAGACGGTGCAGGCGATCAAGATCTGGCGCGGCCTGCGCGATCAGTCGCTCGTCGGGGGCTGATCATCGACGGTACTTTGCGCCGCATTGCAGCGAAACGCCTCTTCGCGCATTAAACGCCGCGTGAACAAGGAGCCGCCCGCTTGATCGTTACCGCAACACCACGCATGAGCCAGATTCTCAGCGAAGTCTGGCGCCCGCTACTTGGACTGTTCGTCTGGGACGTCATCGTGACCGTGACCTATTACGTCCTGCCGTTCCACGCGCCCGCGCTGCCGCTGACACTGTTCGGCACAGCGCTGGCGCTGTTCCTCGGCTTCCGCGACAATTCCGCCTATCAGCGCTGGTGGGAAAGCCGCGGGCTGTGGGGCCTGATGATCAACGCCTCGCGCAACCTGGCGCGGATGGCGCGCAACATGCTGCCCGAGCCCGAGGGCCACGACATGAAGCGGACTATCGTGCTCCGCCAGATCGCGTATGTGAACGCGCTGCGCTGTCAGTTGCGCAAACAGCCGGCGGCCCCCGAGGTGTTGCGCTTCCTCTCGAAGGAAGAGGCGTCGTTTGCGCTTGAGCGTACGAACATCGCCAACGGCCTGCTCGACGGCACCGGCCGCCGGATCGACATCGCGCGTCGCAACGGCTGGATCGACACCATCCAGCAGACGCAGTTCGAGGCGATCCTGGTCGACATCGCCAACGCGCAGGGCGGCATGGAGCGGATCAAGAACACGCCGCTGCCCAACCAGTACCGATTCTTCCCGAGCCTGTTCACGCGACTGTTTTGCGTGCTGCTGCCGATCGGCCTGGTCGAGACACTGGGCTATGCGACGCCGGTCGGCTCGACGATTGCCGGGCTGATGTTCCTCGCGGTCCTGCAGATCGGCGACGACCTGGTCGATCCGTTCGCGGACACGATCCACGACGTCCCGCTGAATGCGATGTGCCGGACGATCGAGATCGATCTGCTCCAGGCGATCGGCGACCCTGCACCCGAGCCGTTGACGCCTGAGAAGGGCGTGCTTTGGTAGGCTGGAAGATCGGCGGGCGTTTATCCCCGGCCTGCGGTTGATGGATGCGGCGTCTTAAAGACGACCGTCGGCGGCGCCGGGGCCATGTCGGGCGATGGCGTCGAGCAACGCTGCCTCGTGGCGGCGTACGATCCTCGTAAAGGTCGCTGCGTCGTCCAAAGCTCGCGTCAGGACGATCGCGCCCTGGATACCGCACACCGTCTCCTCCGCGAGTTCCTCGGCCTGCGAAGGCGGGACATGGCCGGCTTCCAGACAGCGGCCTAGTGCCGAGATCCAGCGGGCGAAGTAGCGCTTGATCCTGACTGAAACCGCGTCGCTGGACGAGCCCAGACCGACCAGGCCAACCAGGCAGATTTTCCCGCCAGATCGGAAATAGGTCGTCACAACCTCGATCATCGCCATGATCGCGCTTGTCGGATCGTCGGGCTGCTCCAAGGGTGCGAAGATCGCCGTGGCGAACCAGCGGTCTATGTCGGCAAGAACGGCTTCGATCATCTCCTCCTTGCCGCCGGGGAAAAAGTTGTAGAGGCTGCCTTTGCCGAGGCCGGTCGCCTTCGAGAGTATCGACACGCTCGCGCCCTCGAAGCCGTGTTCGCGGAATGCTTCCGCCAGCGCCGGCAGAGCGTCGGCGCGTTCGGTAAGCGTGCGCTTCGCGTTCAGAGGTCGAGCTCGCTGAGCGAGGGGTGGTCGTCGGGCCGGCGGCCGAGCGGCCAATGGAATTTCCGGTCTGCCTCCATGATCGGAGTATCGTTGATCGAGGCGATACGGCGCGCCATCAGGCCCGCCGCGTCGAATTCCCAGTTTTCGTTGCCGTAGGAGCGAAACCAGTTGCCGCCATCGTCGCGCCATTCATAGGCGAACCGCACCGCGATCCTCGCGCCATCGTGCGCCCAGATCTCCTTGATGAGGCGATAGTCCAGTTCCCGTGCCCATTTGCGCGTCAGGAAAGCGACGATCGCTTCCCGACCCGCCAGGAACTCGCCGCGGTTCCGCCAAACGCTATCCGGCGTGTAGGCCAGCGACACCTTCTCCGGATCGCGGCTGTTCCACGCATCCTCGGCCATGCGCGCTTTCTGCATCGCGGTTTCGAGCGTGAAAGGGGGGATTGGTGGTCGGGACATGGCTACACCTGAAAGTTTACTTGTACTGATCGGTACAATGCAGCAGTGGCGAGGTCAACGCTACGTCGCGGACAGAGCCGGAACAGCTAGAACTCCGGATTTAGCAGAGGCCAGCTTCATTCACGCCGCGTTGTCGATCCCCAAGTCGCTGAGCTTGCGGTAAAGGGTTGAACGGCCGATGCCGAGGCGACGGGCAACTTCAGTCATGCGGCCACGATAATGGCCGATCGCGAGGCGGATTACGTCGGCCTCGATCTCCTCCAAGGCACGCAGGTTGCCGTCGGGGCGGAACAGCGTGACGCCGCCACCGCCCGCGGCCACGGTCGCGGGCCCACGCTGGCGATTGCCGAGCGCGGCGATCTGCGGGAAATCCTCCTCGGTCAGCGCGGCACCTTCGCACAGTACGGCGGCGCGGAAGAGTGCGTTCTGCAACTGGCGGACGTTGCCGGGCCAGTCGTAATGCACCAGCAAGGAGAGGGCCGCGTCGGTGATCCCGAGCGGGCGCAACCCCGGTTGCTCGGCGATCCGCGCCAGCAGGTGACGGGCAAGCGCGGGAATGTCGCCTGTCCGTTCGCGTAAAGGCGGGATCGTCACCTGGACCGCGTTCAGCCGGTAATACAGGTCTTCGCGAAACCGCCCCGCCTCGACTTCGTCGAGCAGCCTTTGGTTGGTCGCGGCGATCACCCGGACGTCGACATCGCGGGCGTGGCGCGCGCCGATCGGCTGGACCTCGCCGGTGTGGAGCAGATGAAGCAACTTGGCCTGCGCCTCCAGCGGCATCTCGCCGATCTCGTCGAGGAACAGCGTGCCGCCATCGGCATCGTGGAAGCGGCCGATCTTGCGCTCGAACGCGCCGGTGAACGCGCCCTCCTCGTGCCCGAACAGTTCCGATTCGATCAGGTTGGCGGGCATCGCCGCGCAATTGACGGTGATCATCGGCTTCTTGGCGCGCGGCGAGGCGGCGTGGATCGCCTCGGCGACGACCGCCTTGCCGACCCCGCTCTCGCCCTCGACCAGCACCGCGACGCGCGCGCGGGCCGCCTTGGCCGCGATCGCCAATGCGGCACGGAAGTCGGGGGAGGAGCCGACGATCTCGTCGAACGCCAGCAGCGCGGGAATCTTTTCGGTGAGCGGGCGCAGTTCGCCCGCGGCGGTGCCGGCGATCGCCGCCTCCAGTGCGGCGAGCACGCGGTCGGGGGCGAGCGGCTTGACCAGGAAGTCGGTCGCGCCCGCGCGCATCGCCGAGACCGCGTGCGCGACCGAGCCATTGGCGGTGAGCATCAGGATCGGCAGTGCGGGGCGACGTTCGCGCAGTTCGGCGATCAGCGTGGTCGCGTCGCCATCGGGCGCGGAGTGATCGAGCAGGATCGCGTCGAGCTGCATTCCGTCCTGCGTGCCGAGCGTGGCGATCGCCATCTCGCCATCGGTCGCGAACACCGCGCGCCAACCGCCACGCGCAGCAAGCGCGGCGACCAGCCGGCGCTGTGCGGGCTCGTCGTCGATCAGCAATACTAGGCGCTGGCCGTTACGCGTCATGGCGAATCCTGTCCCGTTCCGGCACGTGCAATAGCGTGGCCAAGTAAAGGTCGCCTTAAATGTCGCGCTTGGCGATCCCCGATGTGCGGGTTAAGGTCGGCCGCATAGAGGATGGCACTCACAGGATTGGGGCACGAACCATGGCCGGCAACGGGGACATGAAGGCGCATGTGGCGACCTATTCGAGCGTGACGGGGATGATGAAATGGGGCTCGGTCGGGTGCGCGCTGGTGGTCGCGCTCGTCATCTGGCTGATCTCGTAACACGATGAAGATCGCCGTCCTGAAAGAGCAAGCGGACGGCGAGCGGCGGGTTTCCGCGACGCCGGAAACGGTGAAGAAGTTCATCGCGCTGGGGGCAACGCTGGCCGTGGAGGCAGGGGCGGGCGAGACCGCCTCGATCGCCGACGCCGCCTATGCGGATGCCGGCGCGTCCGTCGGCGATCGTGCGGCGACCTTGGCGGGGGCAGACATCGTGCTCGGCGTGCAGGGACCTGAAGCGGCGTCGCTTGCCGGTGTCGCGCCGGGCGCGTGGATCGTCGCCAGCCTCAATCCCTTTGCAGAGCGCGCGCGGATCGAGGCGTACGCCGCCGCGGGCTACGAAGCGCTGGCGATGGAGTTCATGCCGCGCATCACGCGCGCGCAGTCGATGGACATCCTGTCGTCGCAGTCGAACCTGTCGGGCTACAAGGCGGTGCTCGACGCCGCCGCCGAATATGGTCGCGCCTTCCCGATGATGATGACCGCGGCGGGGACGATCTCCGCGGCCAAGGCGTTCGTGATGGGCGTCGGCGTGGCGGGGCTGCAGGCGATCGCGACTGCACGACGGCTCGGCGCGCAGGTGTCGGCGACCGACGTGCGCGCCGCGACCCGTGAGCAGATCCAGTCGCTGGGCGCCAAACCGATCTTCGTCGAGAACGTCGCCGGGATCGAAGGCGAGGGGACGGGCGGCTACGCCGGCGAGATGTCCCCCGAATACCAGGCCGCGCAGGCCGAGCTCGTGTCCGGGCACATCGCCAAGCAGGACATCGTCATCACCACCGCCCTCATTCCGGGCCGCGCTGCACCGCGCCTGATCTCGGCGGCGCAGGTCGCCAGCATGAAGCCGGGCTCGGTGATCGTCGACCTCGCGGTCGAGCAGGGCGGCAACGTCGAGGGCTCGGTCGCCGGCGAAGTGATCGTCGTGAACGGCGTCAAGATCGTCGGCCACCGCAACGTGCCCTCGCGCCTCGCCACGGACGCCAGCGCCTTGTTCGCGCGCAACCTGTTCAACTTCCTCAACGCCTTCTGGGACAAGGAGGCGGGGAGGCCCGTGCTCGACGCTGAGATCGGCGATGCGATCCGCCTGACCCAGGGCGGCAGGATCGTGAACCCGAGGTTGTTGTCTTGAAGATCCTCCCCGGCACGGGGAGG
>JAZKCH010000071.1:0-15841 GCA_040388215.1 Pseudomonadota bacterium
GTCTCGACAAGAAACGCGTTCAACGCCTTGGCCTGGCTCACCTTTACGATGAACGCATCGGCGACTTCGCGCGCCTTGAAGGAACCGTCGCGGACGCCGTCGCGGATCGCTGCGATCCCGAGATCTGTGAGGTCGGTCATTATTCGATCACCTTGGGCACGGCGAAGAACCCGTGTTCGGCCACGGGCGCGTTGGCGAGAACCTGCTCGCGGATGCCGCCGCCGGTCAGCGGGTCGGCGTTTACGACGTCGTCGCGCAGCCGCAGCGTGTTGGGAATGACGGCGGTCATCGGCTCGACGCCGGTCGTGTCGACCTCGCCCAGCATCTCGATCCAGCCAAGGATGTTTCCGAGTTCCGGCGCCATGCGGGCGGCGTCCTCGTCGGTGATCGCGATGCGCGCAAGGCTCGCGATCCGCTTCACGGTTGCAGTATCTACGGACATGCGCTGCGGCTAGCACCGCGCGGCGCGGGCGCGCAACACCCTTCTAGCGCCGTGCGCCCTTCTGGTTCCCCCGCGGAGGCGGGGGCCCAGGATTACAGACGATGCCGCCCGAGATCCTGGGCCCCCGCCTCCGCGGGGGAACAAGCCAGTTCCGAGCCGCCGGCGGTTTCCTCAAGAGTCAGGCGCCCGTTGCAACCTTCCCCCGCATACGGCACGGGAGCGACACCGCCTGCACGGAAGGTCCCGCTTGGCCCGCAAGTTTCTCTATTTCGTCGCCGCGATGATCGTCCTCGCGATCGCCGCGTTGCTCGTCTACCGCCTGTTCGGCACGCAGTTGATGCGCGTGGCGATGGTCCCGCGCGAGACGTTCCAGGCGCAACGCGAAGCCCCACGCAACATTTACGCGCGAAAGATCATGTGGCTTGCGCGGCCCGATGCGCCCGGCAACCCGGCACTCTGGACGCCGCCCGGCTACACGCCCGGCCAGCCTGGCACGGGCGCGGCGATCTTCTTCATTCATCCGACCTCGTACATCAACCGCGACCACTGGAACGCGCCGATCGACGACCCGGAGACCAATGCGAGGGCGGAACTCTTCCTTCGCGGTCAGGCCAGCGCGTTCAACGAAGCAGGCGACATCTGGGCGCCGCGCTATCGCCAGGCGACGTTCGGCGCATTCCTGACCAGCGCCGCCGAAAGCGAACGCGCGTTGGCCTTGGCATACGGCGACGTCACCGCCGCGTTCGACCGCTTCCTCAAGGAAGCCGGCCCGACCCGCCCGATCATCCTCGCCGGGCATAGTCAGGGCGCGCTCCACCTCACCCGCCTGCTCCGCGACCGGATCGCCACCGACCCGAAGCTGAAGGCGCGGATCGTCGCGGCGTATGTCGTCGGCTGGCCCGTCTCGCGCACGACCGACCTGCCCCGCATGGGCCTCGCCGAATGTCGCACGGCGGACCAGACCCGCTGCATCCTGTCCTGGGAGAGTTTCGCCGAGCCCGCCGACCCATCGCTGATCGTCGACACCTACGACCAGACGACGGGCTTTAACGGCCAGCCACGCAAGGGCACACCGATGGTCTGCACCAACCCGCTGACCGGCACTGCCGACGCGACCGCGCCCGCGACCGCCAACCTCGGCACATTGGTCCCCTCCACCGACCTCAAGACCGCGACGATCGCAATCGGCAGCGTTCCCGCGCGCTGCGCTGACCGCGGCTTCCTGCTGATCGGCGAAGGGCCGAACCTCGGACCGTACGTGCTGCCTGGCAACAACTACCACGTCTACGACTACAGTCTGTTCTGGGCGAACATCCGCGCCGACGCCAACCGCCGCCTGAAGGCTTTCAAATGATCACGCTCTCCGCCGCCCTCTTCCGCGACGCGCTCCCGAACGGCGGCCGGCTGATCGGCCTCGATGTCGGCACCAAGACGATCGGCACCGCGCTCTGCGACGCCGGCTGGAGCTTCGCGAGCCCCGCGCTCCTGATCCGCCGCACCAAGTTCCAGAAGGACAAGGCCGCACTCGCCGAGATCATCAAGGCGCAGGCGGTCGTCGGCCTCGTCATCGGCCTGCCGATCAACCTCGACGGCAGCGAGAGCCCGCGCTCGCAATCGACCCGCGCCTTCGCGCAGAACCTCAAGGACATGGGGCTGCCGATCCTGCTCCAGGACGAACGCTGGTCGACCGTCGCGGTCACCCGCACGCTGATCGAACAGGACGCCAGCCGGGCAAAGCGCGCCGAACTGGTAGACAAGATGGCCGCCGCCTACATCCTGCAAGGCGCGATCGACGCTCTGGTAACCGCGCAGATCTAGCACGCCGTTAACCGTCCCTTGCCGGATGGCATGCGATGGCCTGCCCATGCCGCACGCGACCGACACGGACAGGCCGAAGCCATGGTGGGCCACGCGCCGCTATAGCGCGCTGGTCAGCCTGCTACTCGCGGTCCCGCTGCTGTGGCCGGCAATCCCGCCGCTGACCGACATCTTCGGCCATCTGGCGCGCTACACGATCGTCGCACGGATCGGCACTTCGCCATATCTGCACCAGTGGTTCGCGACGCACTGGCAGCTCTCGGGCAATCTGGGCGTCGACCTGATCGCGGCCGCATTCGGTCCGGCGTTCGGCATCGTCCTCGTCACCAAGATCACGATGATCGCGGCCGCGGTGCTGACCGGCGGCGGCATGCTGCTCGTCGCGCGCGCGGCACATGGCCGGCTCCCGCCGACCGCACCGTTCGCGCTGCCGCTCGTGTTCGGCATGCCGTTCCACTACGGCTTCCTCAATTACAGCCTGTCGGTCGCGCTGGTGTTCCCCGCAATCGCGCTGTGGTTGCAGCTGAAGTCGCGGCTGGATCGCGGCATCGTTCGCGCCGCGCTCTTCGTGCCGATCAGCCTGGTGATCTGGATCACGCATCTGGCCGGCTGGGGGCTGCTCGGCCTCGTCCTGTTCGCGATCGAACTGGCCACCGCACGACGCGATGGCGCCCCTTATTGGCGCGCGGTCATCGCCTGCCTGCCGCTCGCCGCGCCACTCGCGCTGCTGCTGCTCCAGCCGGGCGGTTCGCCGACGATCGGCATCTCGCACTGGTTCGACGGCTCGCTGAAGCTGTTCTTCGTCCTCGCCGTATTGCGCGATCAGAGCGCCGTGTTCGATATCGCCAGCGCCGTGCTGCTCTACGCTCTCGTCGTGTTCGGCCTGCGCGGGCTGGGTTTCCGCATGGAGCCACGCCTCGCCTGCGCGGCGGCGGCGGTGTTCGCGGCGTTCCTCGTCATGCCCGGCATGATCATGGGGTCCGCGCTCGCCGACATGCGCGTGCTGCCCTGCGCGCTGGCGCTGGCGATCCTGTCGCTGTCGCCGACCAGCATGGCGCAGCGTAACCTCAATCTGCTGGCCATTGCCGCGCTTGCGTTTCTCGGGCTGCGGCTGGCTGTCCAGACGATCGGCTGGGCGCGCACCGCGACGCTGCAACGGGAACAGCTCGCCGCGCTCGACCATATCCCGCGCGGCAGCCGCGTGTTCGTTCTCGTCACCCTCCCGTGCGAATCGGCATGGAGCAGTCACCGGATGGATCATCTCGGTCTGATGGCGATCGTCCGGCGCGATGCGTTCGCCAACGGCGTGTGGGACATGCCGTCGTCGCAACTGACCGTGCACCGACCCGACGCCACCGGCTTCGTCTATGCCGGCAGCCAGACGCTGTTCCCCGCCGGATGCCGGTATACGCCGCAGTACGACCTCCCCCACGCACTCGCGACGATGCCGAGGGCGGCGTTCGACTTCGTCTGGCTGATCGACACGCCAAGCGCCGCCTGGCCGAACGATCGCGGCCTCCACCGGATATGGTCGGGCAACCGCGGCGCACTGTACCGGTTCACGCGCGCGCCGATCTGAGCCTTGCCCCCTGCCCCCGCGGCCACTATCCCGCGGCTTTAATGCGCACTTCAGATCACCGCCCCGCCGCCCTCATCGAAGGCGGCGCCGTTTTCCCGCACCGGCATCTCACCGGTATCGACGGGCTCCAGCCACACGAGATCGCGTTCCTGCTCGACGAGGCGGAGACGTGGGTCGGCGCGAACCGGACGCATGCGACGCCCGACAAGCGGCTCGCCGGCCTCACGCAGATCAACGCGTTCTTCGAAAACTCGACGCGGACGCTGCTGTCGTTCGAGATCGCGGGGAAGCGGCTCGGCGCCGATGTCGTCAACATGCACGCGGCGCAGTCGAGCGTGAAGAAGGGCGAGACGCTGATCGACACCGCGATGACGCTCAACGCGATGCGCGCCGACGTGATCGTGATCCGGCACATGTCGAGCGGCGCGGTGCGGCTGATCGCGGACAAGGTCGACTGCCCGGTGCTCAACGCGGGCGACGGGCGGCATGAGCATCCGACTCAGGCGCTGCTCGACGCGCTGACGATCCGGCGGCGGAAGGGCTCGATCGCTGGGCAGCGGGTCGTGATCTGCGGCGATCTGCTGCACAGCCGGGTGGCGCGCTCGAACATCCTCGCGCTCACCGCGCTCGCCGCCGAGGTCCGTGTGTGTGCGCCGTCGACGCTGATGCCGCCGATGATCGAGCGGATGGGGGTCACGGCTTTCACCGATTTCGACAAGGCGATGGAGGGTGCGGACGTGGTGATGATGCTCCGGCTCCAGAACGAGCGGATGGACGGGGCTTACGTGCCGTCGACGCGCGAGTATCGGCTGCGCTACGGGCTGACGCTCGACCGGTTGGCGAAGGCGGCGCCCGATGCGCTGGTCATGCACCCCGGCCCGATGAACCGCGGCGTCGAGATCGACTCGGCGGTGGCGGATCACGCCCGCTCGGCGATCACCGAGCAGGTCGAGATGGGGGTCGCCGTCCGCATGGCCTGCCTCGACGTGCTGACCCGAAGAGCGCGCGGCGTGGAGGGCTGGGCATGATCCTCGCACTTACCAACGCCGCGCTCGTCTGCCCCGTCGGCGGCTTGACGAAGGGCAATGTACTGGTCCGCGACGGCGTAATCGTCGCGACCGGGATCGTCGACATTCCCTCGGATGCGGACATCGTCGATTGCGCGGGCAAGACCGTGGCCCCCGGGATCGTCGATCTCGGCGTGGCCAAGGTCGATCGTGCCGCGTTCCGCGCCGGCGGGATCGTCCGGATCGGCCTCATGCCCGACCAGTCGCCGGTGCTCGACGACCCCGGCATCGTCCAGCGCGCGGCATTGATCGGCAAGCCCGACCTCTGGATCCACCCGATCGCGGCTGCAACACGCGGCCTCGAAGGCCACGACCTCGCCGAGATGGCGATCTGCCTGTCGGCGGGCGCAAAGGCGGTCGGCACGGGCAAGCATTGGATCGCCGACAGCGGTGTGATGCGGCGCGTGCTGGCCTACGCGCGCGATCTCGACGTGACGGTGATCGCGCACGCCGAGGATGGCGGGCTCACCGCTGGCGCGGTCGCGACCGAGGGCGAGACGGCGACCCGGCTAGGACTGCCCGCCGCGCCTGCGGTGGCCGAGGCGCTGGCGATCGCGCGCGACCTGATGCTCGCCGAGGATACCGGCGCGCGTCTCCACATCCGCCAGGTGACCACGGCGGCGGGCTTCGACCTGATCCGCGCGGCGAAGCGTCGCGGCGTTGCCGTCACGTGCGGGATCACGCCCGCGCATCTGCATCTGTCGGAAATCGCGGTCAGCGATTTCCGGTCGTTTGCACTGCTCTCCCCGCCGCTGCGTGCCGAGGGCGATCGACGGGCGGCGCTGGACGCTATCGCCGACGAGACGATCGACGTGCTGTGTTCTGGTCACGAGCCGCGCGGGCCGGAAGAAAAGCGGCTGCCGTTCACCGATTCGAGCAGCGGGATGGCCGGCGCGGAAACGTTGCTGCCACTCGCGCTGATGCTGGTGCGTGACGAGCATCTGACGCTTGAACGGCTTTTCGCGCTGCTGGCGCGCAATCCGGCGCGGGTATTGGGGCTCGATACGGGCACGCTCGAGGTGGGCAAGCCTGCCGACCTGATGCTGTTCGATGGCCAAGCGCCGTGGCAGATCGTCGGGGAGGCGTTCAAGGCCGAGGCGGGGAATACGCCGTTCGACGGGCTGCCGGTGCAGGGCCGCGTGCTGCGACTGTGGAAAGGTGGCCGCGAGGTTCGCTAGTACTGCCACTCGATCACTACCGCACCACCCCGGCGGAGGCCCGGGCCCAGTTGGAAAGGTCGGCGTAACGGAGCGCCGCCCTGAATTAGCGACGGCCCCCAACTGGGCCCCCGCCTCCGCCGGGGTGGCACTTATTCCGCCGGGTGGCGTTTATTCCGCCGGGGTGGTGCTTATGATGCGGGTGGGAAGCGCGCGCCCTTACCGCGAGGCCAACTGCATCCCGGGCTTGCGCAACCACTGCGCCATCGCATCGCCCGCGCCCATCCGGACGAAGCACGCGCCGCCCTTGGCGCGGTACTGCCGGCACATCGAATCCGCCGCAGGCCGGCTGAACCCGCCGACCGACAGCCGGTAGAAATCCTCGCCATCCGCTTTGAAAGTCATGCCGTTAGGCGTGTAGCCCGCGAGCACCGCGAACCGCTTGGCGGCACGCCCCCACGCATCGCGCGCGACGCCGGCGCTGTCGAACGCACCGAGCTGTACGTACCAATGGCCGGTCACCGGCGCCTTTACCTGATACGCCGCGCTAGCCATGCCGCGGCCCGTTAGCGCAGGAGCCGAGGCGACCTTGATCGGGCCACCCGCCGGACGGAGCATCATCGCGGGCAATGCCTGGACGACCTCCTGCCGCGGCCCGAACGACACCTTCGAAAAACCTGCGACTGGCGCTGCGGTTGGCACGGCAGCAACCTCGACCGGTGCCTCCGCCGCCACCGGATCGACCGCCGCGAGCGCCTGTGCGGGCGCACCCGGCACCACGGGTGCAGGCGCATTCAACGCCAGCGCGACCGGCTGGCCCGCATCCGCCACCGCCCGCACGCCGAGCAGGCTCGCCACCTGATCCGACGCGTTGGCCGGCTGCGCGAACGCCGCCCATTGTTCGAGCCGCGCATCGACGTCGGCGGGCGCCATGTCCGCCGCCGCGACCACGCGCGCCTCCTGCCAGCGTCCCGCCAGCGCAAAGCTCAACGCCAGATTCTGCCGCACCTTCGCGTTCGCCTCGGGCGACCGCGCGGTTTCGGTCAGCAGCGCGATCCCCCCCGCGGTATCGCCCGCGAGCGACAGCGCCAGCCCGCGATCGGGCGCGGGAATGATCGCCGCGTGCGTCGCCAGCGTCTGTCGTGCCGCCTGCCAGTCGCCCGTCGCGACCTGCGCCAGCGCGAGGTTGAGCGCCGCCTTGCCGTTGGTCGGCGACAGCTGCAGCGTATCCGCGAACGCCTGCGACGCCGACGCGAACCGCCCGCCCTGCAGATAGCTCTGGCCGAGCAGCATGCGATAGTCCGCCGATTGCGGCATCAGCGCCACCGCACCCTCGGCAAAGCCGATCGCCGCCGGACCGTCACGCTTAGCAAGCGCGGTCTGCGCCCTGCCCGCATCCGTCGCCGCGCCCTTCGACGCCAGCACGGTGCTGCGATCGCTGGCGGAAGCTACGCCGCCACCATTGGCCGCGCAGCCGACCATGGTGCCGCCGAGCATGAGGGCGGAGATGCTGCCGAGGAGAAGTGCGCGCGTGGTCATCGGGATAATCCCTGTTTCAACGTTTTGGCGTGGCCGGCGGCAGCTGCGCGACGAGCGCATCCACCTCCGGCAAAGTCTGGAGAAAGGCATCGAGGGCGAGCGTGACGAGATGTTGCGACGACGATCCGGTGACCGCGCTCGCCAGCCGCAACCGGAGGTGTCGATCGGTATCGAGCCGCAACGTGAACGCGGCCTTCGCGCCCTTCGTCTTGGCGAGAGTCTCGCGGCCGATCCGTGCGGCGGTGGCGTTCGAGACCGACGCGACCGCAACCGGACGCTCGATCTCGACCTTCAACGCCTCGCGCGCGACGAGCACCGACGGCACGGCCGAGCCCATGTCGTTCCAGCCGAGATCCTCGCCCGCGTCATCGGCCGGCGCATTCAGATCCTGCGGCCGCATCGCCGGACGCGCGTCGCCCTTGCGCGCCAACAGCGACGACGACAGCGCGGCGCGTGGTTTGGGCTGGGCCATCTCAGCCGATACCCCGGCGGCCGAAGCCCCCTGCGACAGGACGCTGCCCCGCGGCGGCGGGCACGCTGAACACGGTGCGGCGGAAATTCTTCTCGAGCCGGTCGCAGACATAGGTCCACAGCGCCTCGATCTCGGCGGTCGAGCGGGTATTCGCGTCCAGTTCCATCACCGTCCGCCCGTCGATCATCGAGACGGCGAAGTCGGTGCGCTGGTGGACGATGACCGGAGCCACCGTGCCGTGCTGCGACAGCGCCAGCGTCGCGTCGGCAGTAATCCGCGCTTTGGGCGTGGCCGCGTTGACGACGAAGATCAGCGGCTTGCCCGCGCGCGCGCACATGTCGACCGTGGCACCGACCGCGCGCAGATCATGCGGGCTCGGCCGGGTCGGCACGACGATCAGCTCGGCGACCTGGATCACGCTCTGGATCGCCATCGTGATCGCCGGCGGCGTATCGATCATCGCCAGCTTGAAGCCTTGCTGGCGGAGGATTTCGAGATCGGCGGCGAGCCGTGCGACGGTGGTCTGCGCGAAGGCAGGCTCCTCGGCGGTGCGTTCGTTCCACCAGTCGGACAGCGAGCCCTGCGGATCGATGTCGATCAGCACCACCGGACCGTGACCCGCACGCTCCGCCTGGACGGCGAGATGACCCGTCAGGGTCGTCTTCCCCGATCCCCCCTTCTGCGATGCAAACGCGAGAACGCGCATAAGTCCCGACCCCTGGTATTCACGGACGGAGTGCCATGCGCGGGTCTAAGAAGCGGTTAACGCAGCTTCATAATGAGGGGAACTCGAACGATCTTGGTCAGGAAAGTACCGGATTGGCGGGAAAGCCCTACGCGCCCCTTTGCCTAATGCGACGAACGGCGGCATGGTGACGGCGAGACGATGTGGGGTAGAGCGATGACGGTTGGGAAGCTTCTGGTGGGTGCGATCGCGATGAGCGGGCTGCTGGTCGCCGCCCCCGCGTTCGCCGATGTGAAGGCAGGCGTCGATGCCTGGGCAAAGGGCGATTTCCCCCGTGCGGTCGGCGAATGGCGGCCGCTCGCGATCGCCGGCGATGCCGATGCGCAGTTCAACCTGGCGCAGGCGTACAAGCTCGGTCGCGGCGTGCCGCTCGATCCCGCGCTGGCCGAAAGCTGGTTCCGCAAGGCAGCCTTGCAGGGGCACCTCCAGGCCGGCGACAATTACGGGCTCGCGCTGTTTCAGGCGAACAAGAAGTCGGATGCGCTGCCGTGGCTGGAGAAGTCTGTCGCGCGCGGCGAGCCGCGTGCGCAGCTCGTGCTGGGGACGATGCTGTTCAACGGCGACGGCGTGCCGCGCGATTTCCCGCGGGCGTACGCGCTGATGACGCGCGCCTCGGCATCGGGGCTTCAGTCCGCCTCGCAGACGCTGACGCAGATGGATCAGTATATCTCGCCGGCCGACCGCGAGAAGGGCACCGCGCTGGCGCAGCAATATGCGTTGCAGGCGAAACCCGCGGCGCCATCGCGCGCGACGGTTGGTCAGCCCGGAGAAGCGGCGGGCGAACGCGTCGCGACGCGTGCTAGCGGGCAGGTCGGCGTGCCACCATCGCGCATCGCCGAAACACCGCGCCCGACGCGGATGCCGTCGAGTTCGCTGCCCGCGCGCGTCCCCGCGCCGACCCGCGAGCCTGCGCCCAAGGCTATGGCACCCAAGCCGGCTCCCGCGAAGGCGGTCGCGGCCAAGCCCGTGCCAAAGCCTGCACCAGCAAAGCCGACCGGCAACTGGCGCGTCCAGCTCGGCGCGTTCCGCGATCAGGGCAATGCCGAGACGCTGTGGAACCGCGTGCGCGGCAAGCTCCGCGGCGCGCAACCGTCCTATCCGAAGGCCGGCGGCGTGACGCGCCTTCAGGCCGGCGGCTTCGCGTCGAAGGCGGACGCGGCGCGCGCCTGCTCGGCAGCTGGCGTGCCGTGCGTGATCGTCGCCCCCTGAAGCTCGTGCGTAAAGGATCATAGAATGCTGCTGCTTGCTCTCGCACTGGTGTCGACATCGCAAGGCTGTGTCGAGATCAAGCAGCAGTGTCGGGCCTGCCCGACCGACGACAAGCGCGGATGCTCGTCGGTCGGCATCGCCTGCCAGCCGATCCGCCGCGTCTGCGAACCCGTCACGCCGGCTAAGGCCTGGACCCGCGCCGACCGCCGTACCGCCGCCGCCACTCCGGCACCGCACTGAGGCTAAGCCGAGGCGCAGGATCGTTTCCGGTGCCCGGTCGTTACGTCCCGACATCGACCGGGAGCTAGATGAATGATTAAGACCTTGGCGCTGGCATTTGCCGGCGCAACGCTGTTGGCCGCGTGTTCGGGCGAGCAGCCTGCAACGACCCCTGCAACGACCAACGACGCGATCGCCGATAACGGCGTGTCGCTGCGCAACCTCGCCGAAACCGACGTCGCGGTGCCCAAGCCCGAGCAGTTGACGGTCAAGGGGCGCCTGATCCCGACCCCGTCCGATCCGACCTCGCGGCATTTTCTGTTGCGTGAGCGGAAGGCCGTTGGCGGCACGATCATTGCGATCCTGCGCCAGGAGCATGACGGGAAGGTCGCCTATGCGCGGACCGAGACGGATTGCGGCAAGCGGCTGTTCCATGTGCTGGGCGTCGGGCCGAACCGCGCACTGGTCGAGACCGACATCGCCAACGACGGCCCGCTGCGGTCGATCAAGGGCCTGCCGTTGCGCGAGGAACTGGCGACGTATGTTTGTCAGGCGAGCGGGACGCCGCTGGCGAAAGGCTGATTCGACCATTCTGATCCTCCCCCGCCAGGGGGAGGTGGCTGGCTCTTGCCAGACGGAGGGGGAGGAAAGGAAAACCAGCGTTTCGTGTCCGCCCCCTCCGTCGCCTTCGGCGCCACCTCCCCCTGGCGGGGGAGGATCGTGAGGACGGCTAGTCCAAAACCCAATGCTGCTTCGCGATACCCTGCGCGTACAGCAGCGCCGTCAGGTCCCCATGATCGATCCGCGCAGCCGCAGCCGCCGCGACGATCGGCTTGGCGTAATACGCCACCCCAAGTCCTGCCGCCTCGATCATCGCCAGATCGTTCGCGCCATCACCGACCGCAAGCGACTCCTCGACCGGGATACCCCGCTCGGCGATCGCAGCGCGGAGCGTCGTCAGCTTCGTGTTCGAGCCGACGATTGGCTTGGTCACCGTTCCCGTCAGCACGCCGCCTTCGATCTCCAGCACGTTGGCGATCGCACGGTCGAAACCGATCTCTTTCGCCACCGGCTCCGCGAACCGCGTAAACCCGCCTGACACCAGCACCGCCAGCGCTCCGCGGGCGCGCATCGTCCGCACCAAAGCCTTGGCGCCAGGCATGATCGTCACGCGCTCGGCTAAGCAGCGTTCGATGTCGCTTTCGGCCAGGCCTTTGAGTAGCGCCACGCGGGCGTCGAGTGCGGCTTCGAAATCGAGTTCGCCGCGCATCGCGCGTTCGGTGATCTCGGCGATCTGCGGCTTGATGCCGGCATAGTCGGCGAGTTCGTCGATGCATTCGACGGTGATCATGGTGGAGTCCATGTCCGCGACCAGCAGCTTTTTGGTCCGCGACAGGCTCGACTGCACGACCACGTCCGCCCCCGAGAAAGCGCCCTCCAGCGCAACCCGAGCCGCAACCGGCGCCATCCCGAAGATCAGGTCGGCCGCGTCACCCTCGTCGATCCAGCCGCTCGCGCCCGGTGCGCAGCCGGCGTCGCGCAAGCGGTCCATCGCGGTCGAAATATCGCCTGCGGTCAGCGTGCCCGAGGCTATAAGCGTTGCCGTGAACATAGAAACTCTCCCGGAGGTCGCGCTCATCGCAGGGCCGACCGCGAGCGGCAAGTCCGCGCTCGCGCTCGCCATCGCCGCGCGCCACGACGGCGTCGTCATTAACGCCGACTCCGCGCAGGTCTATGCCGACCTCCGCATTCTCACCGCGCGGCCGTCGCCGGAAGAAGAGGCCAACGCCTCGCACAAACTGTTCGGCCATGTCGACGCCGCCGATGCGACCTACTCCGCCGCGCGCTGGGCCGCCGAGGCGACGCAGGCGATCCGCGACACGCTGGCCGACGGCAAGCTGCCGATCCTGGTCGGCGGCACCGGGCTCTACATCCGCACTTTGCTCGATGGCATCGCTCCCGTACCAACAATCGACCCAGCCCTCCGCGAAGACGTCCGCGCCCTCCCCGTCGCCAAGGCACACGCCGCGCTGGCTAAACTCGACCCGCAAACTGCCGCCAAGCTCAACGCAGCAGACACCACCCGCGTCGCCCGCGCGCTAGAAGTCGTCCGCGGTACCGGGCGCACGCTCGCCGACTGGCAGACGGAGAAGGTCGGCGGGATCGGCGATACCATCGACGTCCGAGCCCTCATCCTGATCCCCGACCGCGACTGGCTCAACGCGCGCATCGACCAGCGTTTCGCCGAGATGGCCGACACCAGCCGCGAAGAAATCACCGCGCTTCTCGCCCGCACCGACATCCCTTGGGACGCCCCGATCCGCCGCGCGATCGGCGTTCCCGAGATCGCCGCGCTTGTCCGCGGCGAGACCTCCAGACCCGACGCCATCGCCGCCGGATCGCTCGCCACGCGGCGCTATGCCAAGCGCCAATATACCTGGCTTCGACACCAGCCGCCGCCCGATTGGACCCGCACCGAAGCCCTCGATCTCACAACGCGCTTGCAGCAATTTGAAACTATATTGCTCAAATGATGTTTGACACGCATCTTTTATATCGGTAGCCGGCCCCTCCACGAGACGCTAAAGGCAGCGTTCTCGCAAAGGATGATATGAAATGACCGAGAAGAGTGGAGCCGATATCCTGATCGAGGCGCTGTGCGATCTCGGCGTGGAGGTCGTCTTCGGCTATCCGGGTGGTGCCGTGCTGCCGATCTACGACGCGTTGTTTCGCTCGGGTCGTATCAAGCACATTCTGGTGCGCCACGAACAGGCTGCGACGCATGCGGCCGAGGGTTACGCACGCTCGACCGGCAAGCCCGGCGTGGTGCTCGTCACCTCGGGCCCCGGCGCGACCAACGCGGTCACCGGCATCACCGATGCGCTGATGGATTCGATCCCGATGGTCGTGATCACCGGCCAGGTGCCGACCGCGCTGATCGGCACCGACGCGTTCCAGGAGGCCGATACCGTCGGCATCACGCGCCATTGCTCGAAGCACAATTACCTCGTGAAGGACCCCGCCAAGCTTGGCGACGTGATCCACGAGGCGTTCCACATCGCCACCTCGGGGCGTCCGGGGCCGGTGGTCGTCGACATTCCCAAGGACGTGCAGGTCGCGACCGCCCGCTACAAGAAGCCCGGCCCGATCCAGCACAAGACCTATCGCCCGCAGGTGAAGGCCGACCAGGCGCAGATCGAGCAGCTCGTCGACATGCTCGCCGCGGCCGAACGTCCGATCCTGTACACCGGCGGCGGCATCATCAATTCGGGTCCGGCCGCGAGCCAGTTGCTGTGCGAACTCGTCCGCATCACTGGTGCGCCGGTGACGTCGACGTTGATGGGCCTTGGCGCCTATCCCGCATCAGGGCCGCAGTGGCTCGGCATGCTCGGGATGCATGGCACCTACGAAGCCAACATGGCGATGAACCAGGCCGACCTCGTCGTCGCGCTGGGCAGCCGCTTCGACGACCGCGTGACCGGGCGACTCGATGCGTTCAGCCCGAACTCGCGCAAAGTGCATATCGACATCGATCGCTCGTCGGTGAACAAGACGGTGCGCGTCGATCTCGGGATCATCGCGGATGTCGGCCATGCGCTCGAGGACATGGTGCGGATCTGGAAGAGCCGTCAGCATCCCAAGCCCGACACGACCGACTGGCAGCGGCGCATCGCCGGCTGGCGCGCGGTGAAGTGTCTCGATTTCCCCGAGAACGATCCGAACGAGATCATGCCGCAGCGCGCGATCCGCGCGCTGTTCGACGCGACGCACGCCCAGTCGCCGATCATCACGACCGAGGTCGGCCAGCACCAGATGTGGGCCGCACAGCATTTCGGGTTCGAGAAGCCGAACAAATGGCTGACCAGCGGTGGTCTCGGCACGATGGGCTATGGCCTGCCCGCCGCGATCGGCGCGCAGTTGGGGAACCCGAACGCGCTGGTGATCGACATCGCCGGCGAAGCGTCGATCCAGATGAACATTCAGGAGCTGGCCACCGCCACGCAATATCGGTTGCCGGTGAAGATCTTCATCCTCAACAACCAGTATATGGGCATGGTCCGCCAGTGGCAGGAACTCACCTATGAGAGCCGCTATGCCGAGAGCTATTCGGATTCGCTGCCCGATTTCGTGAAGCTGGGCGAGGCGTATGGCTGGAAGGGCATCCTGATCGAGACGCGCGACCAGCTCGACAGCGGGATCGCCGAGATGCTGGCGTATGACGGCCCGGTGATCGTCGATTGCCGCGTGTCGCAGCTGACCAACTGCTTCCCGATGATCCCGTCGGGGGCTGCGCATACCGACATGATCCTGCAGGCGAACGAAGTGTCCGGCACGATGGACGACGAAGCGAAGGCGCTGGTGTGATGGCGGCGTTTTTTCTTCCCCCCTCCCGTGAACGGGAGGGGCCGGGGGTGGGCTCGCGCTCAATCCCGACCGGCATCGCCTGCGGCCATCCGCGCGCCCACCCCCTACCCCCTCCCGCAAGCGGGCGGGGGGGAGACTGAACCATGCACATTTCCCAGGAAAAGGCCGAGCGGCACACGCTCGCCGTCATCGTCGACAACGAACCGGGCATCCTCGCCCGGATCGCCGGCCTGTTCACCGCGCGCGGTTATAATATCGAGAGCCTGACGGTGAGCGAGATCACCGCGGACAAGTCGGTCAGCCGGATCACGATCGTCACCAGCGCGTCGCCGGCGACGATGGAGCAGATCCTCGCGCAGCTCGACCGGCTCGTCCCCGTCCACAAGGTCACCGACCTGACGGCACAGGGCGCGCACGTCGAGCGCGAGCTCGCGCTCGTGAAGGTCCGCGGCACCGGCGACCACCGGATCGAGGCGCTACGCCTCGCCGACGTCTACCGCGCCCGCGTGGTCGATGCGACGACGTCGAGCTTCGTGTTCGAGGTCACCGGCGGCATCGACAAGATCGACAAGTTCGTCGAACTCATGGGCGAAGTCGGTCTGATCGAAGTCGCCCGCACCGGCATCGTCGCGATCGCCCGCGGCAAAGAGCCGGCCTAACCACCACAAGTTTTGTTCTCCCGCGAAGGCGGGAGCCCAGCCTGGACCTCCGCCTTCGCGGAGGGACACACCTTATCGAAAGGACCTTTCTAATGCGTGTCTATTACGATCGCGACGCCGACCTGAACCTCATCACCGACAAGAAGATCGCGATCGTCGGTTACGGCTCGCAGGGCCACGCGCACGCGCAGAACCTCCGCGATTCGGGCGTCAAGGACGTCGCGATCGCGCTCCGCGAGGGCTCGGCCACCGCCAAGAAGGCGATCGAGGCGGGCTTCGCGGTCAAGTCGAACAAGGAAGCTGCCGCCTGGGCCGACATCGTCATGATCCTCGCGCCCGACGAGCATCAGGCGGCGATCTACGCGAGCGACCTGCACGACAATCTCAAGCAGGGCGCGACGATCGCGTTCGCACACGGCCTCAACGTGCATTTCGGCCTGATCGAGCCGCGCGAAGATCTCGACGTCATCATGATCGCACCCAAGGGCCCCGGCCACACCGTGCGCAGCGAGTACGTCCGCGGCGGCGGCGTCCCCTGCCTGATCGCGATCGACCAGGACAAGTCGGGCA
>JAZKCH010000072.1:0-18042 GCA_040388215.1 Pseudomonadota bacterium
GAACCCGTGCTTCAGCCGTGAAAGGGCCGCGTCCTAACCGCTAGACGAAGGGGCCTGCGTGGTTGGAGGCGCCTAAAAGGAAGCCGCGGATGCGTCAACCCCTCAATCGGCCCAGGCGGCATCTTCGACGTGCAATTCGGCCGAAGGGCGCGACGACCAGTCGTCAATCTTGGCGCGGCCGGCCAGCCAGAGCTTGCGATGGGGGGCGGCGCCTAGAAGCGCTTGGCCTAATGCGCTTTCGGCCGAGCGGAAGGCCATCGCCTTGATACTGCGGCCGTCGTCGCCGGCGACGATCGTGCGGACGTGGCCGTTGCCGACCACGTCCGCCTTGATCACGCGCACTGGCCCCATCGCGACGCGGGGGGCGGGCCAGCCCATGCCGTAGGGGCCGCCGGCTTCCATCGATTCGACGAGGCCGGGGTTGACGCCGCCCGCCGCCAAGACCGCGTCGAGCAGGAGCGCGCGGTCGCCGTTCGAGCGCTCGACCGCGGCGGCAAGGCGCTCTTCGAGAAAGTCGGTGAAGGCGGGGATCGCGGCCTCGCTGATCGTCAGGCCGGCGGCCATCGCATGGCCTCCGCCAGCGACGAGCAAGCCGTGTTCGCGTGCAGCCATCACTGCGGCGCCGAGGTCGACGCCGGGGATCGAGCGGCCCGAGCCCTTGCCGATGCCGTTCTCGTCGATCGCGATGACGATCGCGGGGCGGCCGAGCTTTTCCTTGAGGCGCCCGGCGACGATGCCGATCACGCCGGGGTGCCAGCCGTGGCCGGCGACGACGGCGACCGCGCGGTCGCGGCTGGAGAGCAGGTCGGCGGCGTCCTGCACGGCGGTTTCGATCGCGCGGCGTTCTTCGTTAAGGCGGTCGAGTTCGGTGGCGATCGCGCGCGCTTCGTCGGGGTCTTGCGTGGTGAGCAGACGGACGCCGAGATCGGCGCGACCGACACGGCCGCCAGCGTTGATGCGAGGGCCCAGCGCGAAGCCGAGGTCGGTGCAGGTCGGGTTGCGCGTCAGGCGCGACGCTTCGATCAACGCGGCGACGCCGATGTTCTTGCGGGCGCCCATGACTTTCAGGCCCTGCGAGACGAAGGCGCGGTTGAGGCCGCGGAGCTGCGCGACGTCGGCGACGGTGCCGAGCGCGACGATGTCGAGCAGGTCGATCAGCTTGGGTTCGGCGCGGTCCTTGAAGAAGCCGCGGGTGCGGAGCGTGCGGACGAGCGCGGCGGCGGCGAGGAAGCACATGCCGACGGCGGCGAGGTGGCCGTGCGCCGCACCCTCGGTTTCGTCGAGGCGGTTGGGGTTTACGAGCGCGAGGGCGTGCGGGAGCGCGGTCGAGCATTTATGGTGGTCGATGACGATCACATCGACCTGCGCGTCGCGGGCAGCATCGAGCGCATCAAACGCCTGCGCGCCGCAGTCGACCGTGACGATCAGCGTGGCGCCTTCGCCGGCGAGCCGGACCAGCGCTTCGCCAGACGGGCCATAGCCTTCGAGCAGGCGGTCGGGGATGTACGGGCGGGCTTCGATGCCGAGATCGCGAAGGACGAGCACCATCAGCGCGGCGGAGGTGGCGCCGTCGACGTCGTAATCGCCGAAGATCGCGACCTGTTCGTGCGCCTGGACGGCGTCGGCGAGGCGCTCGGCGGCGCGGTCCATGTCGCGGAAGATCGACGGATCGGGCATGAATGCGCGGATCGAGGGCGTACGGTGCGCGTCGAGCGCGTCGCGGGGGCAGCCTCGGGCGAGCAGGAGCTGGGTGACGAGGTCGTCTCCCGAGCCGCCGACGCCAAAGCCGTCCCGGCCGTCGGCGGCGAGCGCGCGCCAGCGCCAGGGTTGGCCGAGGATCGAAGAGGTTACGCCGAGAACTGTCATGCCTTGGACGTAGTGGCTGCGGGGGGATTGTCGAGCGGGGAGGGAGCAGGACGCGCGCTCGCCGTCATATGGGCCGTCATCCCTGTCGAAAGTCAGGACCTAGAGTAACGGGCGCGAACACGTGTGGCTCTGGATCCTGGCTTTGGTCCGGATGACGGGGGCATGGCCTTGGATGTGTCCAACCCCCTCCGTTCGTGCTGAGTAGCGACCGAGTAGCTTCGTCGAAGCGTGTCGAGGGCGCGTATCGAAGCACAGGTTCCGCGCGCCAACCTGTCCTTCGATACGCCGTCTCGATACGCCGCCTTCGGCGCCTACTCGATGGCTACTCAGGACGAACGGGGAGGGGGCGCGACGGGCAATGTGCGACGGGGCTTGGGAATGAGGGATACACGACGGAGGAGGGGGCAGTTACGCGACGGTCAACCCGCCCCCGTCACTTGATCCACGGCCGCTCGCGGAACCACTTGGTCACGATATACTTCACGCCCTCCATCACCGGCATGCCCTCGTGCAAGGTCAGCCCGTTCGGTGTCCCGTCCGGGTTCATGTTGTTCCACGCGAGCAGCATGCCGCGTTTCGGGGCGATCTTGATGCCCGCCTGAGGGAACCACGTCGCGCCGCCCTCGGGGACGTCGTTGAGGAACACCATCGCGGTCCACGTGCGCTGGCCGCCCTGTTCCTGCATCTTGGCCCAATAGCTTTCGGATTCGTGGAAATAATCATGGTGCGCGCGGAATTGCTGGCCGGGGGCGTAGCGCTGGCCCTGCATCGTCTCGCCGTGGAGCAGGTCGATCCCGAGCAGGGTCGCGATCGCCTCGTCGGTCGGCTGCACCTCGGGAGACCAGCGATCCATGTCGCAGCTCTCCGAGGTGCGGAAGCTGCTGTTCGGGCGATCGGACAGCAAGGTCGATGGCCGCCGTTTGGAATCGATCATCGCGATCAGCTGCTTGCAGGTCTTGGGATCGAGGAAGTCGGACTGGTAATAGAACTGCACCGTGTCCATCGCGATGCGCTGCACCGCGGGATTGGCGTTCAGTCGGGCGGCGACCTGCGATCCGGCGGCCTGACGGAGGGCCATGGCCGGATCGACCTTCTTGGCTTTTGAAAAGATACCCACGCCGCAGGATTTGGCGAACTCGCCCCGAAAGGCAAGAGGGGGAAACGCAAGAGCCCCGCGGTGACGTATGTCACCACGGGGCTCTCCCCCCTGTTACTGCGTGACGGGCAGGTCTTGGCCTACCAGAAGATGTCGTACACCGTGTCGACCACGCGGCCGCTGTCGAGATCAACCAGCAACGCGTCGTTGTAATAGCGCACCCAGCGATACGGGCCGTACGCCTCGGGCAGGCGGTAGGTGTACGGGTCCTGGATCCAGTAATTCTGGTTGTACAGAATGCTGTTCAGCGAGAACCCGACCCCGAAGCGACGATAGCCCGATCCCCAACCGCTCGGCGCGTAGTAGCGCGGGAGGCGGTATGCGCCGCGGTTCGACGCGCGGTAGTTGCTCCAGGCGTAGCGGTTGTCGTTGCGCCAGCCGCGGTTCCAAGCGCCGCCCTGGTTGTAGCCTTGGTTGTAGCCGCCGCGGCCATAGCCCTGGACGTTGCCGTACGCGCGGTTGGGCTGGCGGTTCTGGTAACCGTCGCGACCGCCGTTGCGCCAGTCGCCGCGGTTGTCGCCCCGACCGTCATTACGTCCGTTGCGGTCGAACTGGCCGCGATCCGCCTGTTGGTTGCCGCGATCGAACCCGGGGCGACCTTGGTCGCGGTTCCAGTCGCCGCGGTCCTGACCGGCTTGCGGGCCGGGACGGTTTTGACCGTTCCACCCCCGGCCGTTACCACGCTGACCGTTCCAGTCGGACCGGCCGCGACCATCCGGGCCGTCACCGCGGACTTGAGCCTGTACGCCGAGGTCGGCGCGCTGCGGGCGCTGGCCCTGGTCCGGCGCGGTGGGACGATCGGGCCGCTGCCGTTGGAAGGCCTGGCCGTCCGGGCGCGGACCGCGGTCGGGGCGCTGGCCACGATCCTGGCGCGGACCGTCGTTGCCGCGATCACTCCGGTCGCCGCGATCCTGGTCGACCTGCTGCGCGGTGGCGGCGGTCGTCATCGTCGTGGCCGGCACCAGCGCCGACGCTGCCATCAAGAGTTTGAGTAACTTGCCCGTCATCGCCGTGGTCCTCGACTGCCGGCGCACGAGCCGGCTCCTATGATGGGCCGGGTCTAGGCGTTGCGGGGTGTGGAGAGGCTGAATGGGTTCGTCAGCGATTAGACAGGTTGGGGAGCGGGGGCAGTTGATCGCTGCATCGTGTTGTAGCCGCCACCCCGGCGGAGGCCGGGCCCAGTCGGGGATGACGAGTAACGAAGCGCGCGGTTCATTACCTCGGACGTTCCAATTGGGCCCCGGCCTTCGCCGGGGTGGTGGAGTGGGTACGACGACTGCTACACCGGCTGCGATTGGGTGGGGTACCGAACCACCGTGCAGGTGTCGCTCCTCCATGTTCTCCCGCGAAGGCGGGAGCCCAGACTGGATTCCCGCCTTCGCGGGAGAACATGCGTTGGTTAATAATGAGGCGCCCACTACCGCGCCGGCGGCGGCACCAGCGCAGGCACCAGCCGAGCGGAGTCCGCCGGATCGATCCCCGGCCTCGGTCCCGCCGGAATAACCTCCTCCCCGCGCATCGCCCGCCCGGCGCGCTGGATCGCCTCGACCATCCGCGGATACACCCCGCAGCGGCACAGGTTCGTGATCTGCTCGCGGATCATATCCTCGCTCGGGTCCGCATTCCGCTTAAGCAAAGCCGCGGCCGCCATGATTATCCCCGGAATGCAGAACCCACATTGCGGCACCGCTTCCGCGATAAATGCCAGCTGGACCGAATGATTGCGCTCGCGCGACAGGCCCTCGATCGTGGTGACGTATGCGCCCTCGATCGACCCGATCGGTACAAGGCAACTCCGCATCGCGCGCCCGTCGATATCGACCGTGCACGCACCACAATGGCCGGTGCCGCAGCCATATTTCGTCCCCGTCAGGTTCGACGCATCGCGCAGCGCCCACAGTAGCGGCGTATCGTTGTCGAGTCTGTATTCGATCGGCTCGTTGTTGACGGTGAAGCGGCTCATGTCCGCCGTCCTAGCGCGCCAGGCGGGATCGCACCAACCGGCATTGCCACGCGCTGCCGCCCCGGCTTATGTCGCGCGGAAATACCGCGAGAGGGCGCTACACGATGCAAGTCGATACCAAATCCACACCAGCGGCGGGCGGCGATGCCAGCCACGGCTATGATGCGCCCGACCTGCGCGTGTTCGTGTTTGCGCTGTTCTTCATCTTCGGCGGCATCACCTCGCTGAACGACATCATCATCCCGAAGATGAAGGAGCTCTTCACGCTCGACCACGCGACCGCGATGCTGGTCCAGTCGGCGTTCTTCCTCGCCTATGCGCTGTTCTCGATCCCCGCCGCGGCGATCGTCCGCAAGGCCGGCTACATGCGCACCGCGTCGATCGGCCTCGTGACGATGACCGCGGGCTGCCTGTTGTTCATCCCCGCCGCAGGGCAGGCGAGCTTCGGCATGTTCCTGTTCGCGCTGTTCGTGCTCGGCGCGGGCATCACCGTCGTGCAGGTCGTCGCCAACCCGCTGATCTCTGCGCTCGGCCATCCCAAGTCCGCCTCGAGCCGGCTGACCTTCGCGCAGGCGTTCAACTCGCTCGGCACGACGATCTTCCCGTATGTCGGTTCCGCGCTGATCCTCGGCGGTCTGGCGACGGTCGACTCGTCGAAGCTCACCGGCGCCGCGCTCGACGCCTACCGGACGGAGTCGTCGCGGACCGTCGTGCACACCTATATCGGTCTTGCGATCGCGCTGCTGATCGTCGCCGCGGTTGTGTGGACCCGTCGCAACCGGCTCAACGAGGAGCAGGACCAGACCGGCAGCATCTTCCACGCGTTCACGCTGCTGAAGCGCCCGCGCTTCGCGATGGGGACGGCGTGCATCTTCCTGTACGTCGGCGCCGAAGTCGCGGTCGGCTCGCTGATCGTCAACTACCTGATGCAGCCGAGCGTGATGGGCCTGAGCGATGTCGCGGCGGGCAAGCACGTGCCGTTCTACTGGGGCGGCGCGCTGGTCGGCCGGTTCATCGGCGCGTACGTGCTGAACAAGGTGTCGCCGGGCAAGGTCCTGGCCGGCGTCGCGAGCGGCACGCTGGCGCTGATCCTGATCTCGGCGAACACCGAGGGCGCTTTGTCGGGCTGGGCGCTGCTCGCGATCGGTCTGATGAACGCGGTGATGTTCCCGACGATCTTCAGCCTCGCGTCGGAAGGTCTCGGCAAGCGTGCGGCGGAAGGCTCAGGCGTGATCGCCACGGCGATCGTCGGCGGCGCGATCGTGCCGTATTTGACGGGTATGCTGGCGGACAAGTCGGGCAGCCTGCACTTCGCGCTGCTGCTCCCGGCGATCTGCTACGCGTTGATCCTGGCGTATGGGTTGTATGCTCGGAAGCCGGTGGCGGGGGGCGCCTAACCCGATCCGTCATCCTGGGCTCGACCCAGGATCCAGAGCCACGAACGCTCGCGCTGGTGGCTCTGGATCCTGACTTTCGTCAGGATGACGGCTTTCTAGATAACATCGGTGCCGCCCGACCCGTCGCCAGATCGGCATCGGAAAACCGGATCGGCGTACGCAACCCCGGCACCTTCGACCCATCCGGCCGCGCCACGTCAATCGCCATTCCGCGCGCGATCACTTGCGGATCGTCGAACGCCTGGGCGACGGTGTTGATCGGCCCGGCCGGCACACCGACCGCCTCCAGACGCGCGAGCAACTCGAGCTTCGGCACCCGAGACGTCGCCGCCTCGATTCCTGCGAACAGGACGTCCTTGAACGCCAGCCGTCCGGCATTGGTCGCGAACCGCGGATCGTTGCGCATCTCGGGCAAGACCATCGCGTCGCAGAACCGCCGGAACTGGCCATCATTGCCGACCGCGAGGATGAACCAGCCATCGCTGGTCGGGAAAACCGCATACGGACACACGTTCATATGCGCATTCCCGACCCGCGTCGGCGATACGCCGCTGGCGAACCAGTTCATCGCCTGGTTCGCCAGCACCCCCGTCATCGTATCGAGCAACGCCATGTCGATCTGCTGACCCTTGCCGGTCCGCTCGCGCATCGCCAGCGCCGCCTGGATCGCGATAACGGAATACAGCCCGGTCATGATGTCGGCGAACGCGACACCGATCTTTTGCGGCGCGCCGTCCGGCTCGCCGGTCAGGTCCATGATCCCGCTCATTCCCTGGACGATGAAGTCGTAGCCGGCGCGGGGGGCGTAGGGTCCGTCCTGGCCGAACCCCGTGATCGAGCAATAGACGAGCCGCGGGTTGATCGCGGCGAGCGTGGTGTAGTCGAGCCCGTATTTGGCGAGCCCGCCGACCTTGAAATTCTCGATCACGACGTCGGCATCGGCGATCAGGTCGCGGACGAAAGTTTGGCCTTCGGGGGTGGTGAAATCGGCGACGACCGACCGCTTCCCGCGGTTGGCGGCGTGGAAATACGCGGCGTCGCGCGTGCCGTCGGGGTTGTCGATGAACGGCGGACCCCAGGTCCGGGTATCGTCACCCGCGGGGCTCTCGACCTTGACGACGTTGGCGCCGAGATCGGCAAGCACTTGCCCTGCCCAAGGTCCGGCAAGGATTCGCGCGAGTTCTACGACCTTCAGGCCGGTTAGGGGGGACGGTTTGCGCTCCACGGTCACAGCACCACCCCGGCGAAGGCCGGGGCCCAGTTGGAAAGGTTGCTGTAACGACACGCAGCATCAGCCAATGCATGTCCCCCAACTGGGCCCCGGCCTTCGCCGGGGTGGTAGGACGTCGCTGTTGAACTCAAAACGCAGCGATACCCGTAATCGCCCGCCCCAAGATCAACGCATGCACGTCATGCGCGCCCTCATACGTGTTCACCGTCTCGAGGTTCATCAGGTGACGCATCACCTGATACTCGCCCGAAATGCCATTCCCGCCGTGCATGTCCCGGCTCATCCGCGCGATATCGAGCGCCTTGCCGACGTTATTGCGCTTCACGATCGAGACCATTTCCGGCGCGAACCGGCCCTCGTCCATCAACCGCCCGACGCGTAGTGAAGCCTGCAACCCGAGCGCGATCTCGGTTTCCATATCCGCCAGCTTCTTCTGGAACAGCTGTCGCCCGGCGAGCGGGGTCCCGAACTGGTTGCGATCCAGCCCGTACTGTCGCGCCGCATGGAAACAGAACTCCGCCGCACCGAGCGCGCCCCACGAAATCCCGTAGCGCGCACGGTTGAGACACCCGAACGGCCCCTTCAACCCCTGCACGTCGGGCAGCAGCGCGTCGTCGCCGACCTCGACCTCGTCCATCATCACCATGCCCGTGATCGACGCACGGAGCGACAGCTTGCCCTCGATCTTGGGCGTCTCGAGCCCCTTCATCCCGCGCTCCAGGATAAAGCCACGGATGCCCCCGCCATGCTCGTCGGACTTCGCCCAGATCACGAACACGTCCGCGATCGGCGAGTTGGAAATCCACGTCTTCGCGCCCGAGATCACATAGCCGTTGGCCGTCTTCTTCGCGCGCGTCGTCATGCTGCCAGGATCGGAGCCAGCATCGGGTTCGGTCAGCCCGAAGCAGCCGATCCACTCGCCGCTCGCGAGCTTGGGCAGGTATTTCCGCTTCTGCGCGTCGGAGCCGAACGCGTTGATCGGGTACATCACGAGGCTCGACTGCACCGACATCATCGAGCGATAGCCCGAGTCGATCCGCTCCACCTCACGCGCGACCAGCCCGTAGGCGACATAGGACGCACCGACGCCGCCATATTCCTCGGGGATCGTCGGCCCGAGCAGCCCCAGTGCGCCCATCTCGCGGAAAATCGCGGGATCGGTATGCTCGTGCTGGAACGCGTCGATGATCCGCGGCGCGAGCTTGTCGTCGGCATAGGCCTTCGCGCTGTCGCGGATCATCCGCTCGTCCTCGCTCAACTGATCGTCGAGCAGGAACGGATCCGCCCAATCGAACTTGCCCATCCCGGCCATCTGCATCTCCTTCGCTGACCGCCGACTTCGTGGTTCAAGGGATGAAAGTCCACCCCCAACGAACGCTTTAAGCGTCGATCAGCGTCAGCACCGCGATCATCACATGCTCCCGGTCGCCGATCGTCTCGACGCGATCGACGGTTAGGTCGGCGACGATATGCCCACGCATCGCGAACTCCGCTTCGGGTAACTCATCGATCCAGTCTCGAAGACCGGGTACGGGGACCGCCGCGATCGTCAGCCGGTGCAGCGTCCCAACGAACGTCGCGCTCGCCCACTGGGTGCACGCGATCGACTCGACGTGCATCGTCAGGCCCGCCGCACTCGCGTGACCACGAAGCGCGCGGATCAGCAGCGTGCCTGCGTCGGGGCCACGGATCGCATCCATCTTCACGACCCGTTGCTCGCGATGAACGACTCGATTCTAGCCACCATCGGTTCGCGCGCCTGACGGCCGCGCCGCAGGTCGTGGACCAGCCGCGGATCGCCGACCGCCAGCCGTCCGAACCTAGTCATCGGCATGCCGGTCTGCCGCAGATATCGATCGATTTTCATGAGAATCGTCACCGTCGTTCCTCCCGAGTCCCTTATCTCGTTCCTGATCTGTTCCGACAAATCCTACTTGTCTAGGAAAATTCCTACGCTAGGGTCCGACAGTGGCTAGAACCTCATCCGATCCCGACCCGAGAACGGCGCTGGCGGCGCTCGCGGCGGCGCGTGGCGACAGTCTCGCGGCGCTGTCGGCGATGCTCGGGCGCAACGTGGCGTATCTCCAGCAATATGTCCGCCGCGGATCGCCGCGCGTACTTGGCGAACGCGATCGGCGATTGCTGTCGGAATATCTGGGCGTGAGCGAGACGACGCTCGGCGCCCCCGCTGACCGGCCGGCAGGGTTCCGCATCCGCAGGCTAGACGTCGCGGCGTCGGCTGGTCCGGGTGCGCTGGTCGATGGCGAGATCGTGCTAGGCACGGATACGCTCGATCCCGGGTTAGCGCGCAAGCTCGGGCTGAGGGATGGGCAGGCGGCGATCATCCGCGTGCGGGGCAGTTCGATGGAGCCGGGGTTGTTCGACGGTGATCACATCGTCGTCGACACTGCCGACCGTACGCCGCGCGCGAAGGGCGGGGTGTACGTCATCCGGATCGACGACGCGGTGATGGTGAAGCGCGTCGCCCTGTTGCGGGGGGCGCTGGTGGCGACGAGCGACAACCCCGACGCAGCAGCAGTGCCGGACGGAGCGATCGCGGTCATCGGTCGCGTAGTCTGGCAGATGCGCGAGCCGCGCTGAGGGGCTCCCCCGTTCTCCCAAACCTATCCCGTTCTCCCGCGAAAGCGGGAGCCCAGGGTTACAGGTGACAACGTCCGTGGTCCTGGGCCCCCGCTTTCGCGGGGGAACGGTAGGGAATCCTCCCCTTTGAGCGAGGCAAGCGGTTTAACGCCCCTGCAGCTTGCCCAAAATGGTCATCGACTGTTCCGAACCCGACTGCGGGACGATCTCACCCACACGGTCGATGATCGCGTCCCAGTTTGCCGCGACACCCTCCACCGACAGGTCGTCGCCGGTCAGCAGTTTGCCTTGGGTGAGCGTCACATACGCTGCCTGGAACACGCCAGCCCCGGCACCGACGATCATGTTGGTGGGGGCGTCTTTGGATACGAGGAACACCGCGGCGGGCGCGACCTTGTCGGGGGAGAACGCCTTGAACGCTTCCTCCGGAAAGATGTCCCGGGTCATCCGCGTGCCCGCGGTCGGCGCGATCGTGTTGACCTTGATGTTGTTCTTGGCGCCCTCGATCGCGAGCGTCTTGGTAAGCCCGGCGAGCCCAAGCTTGGCGGCACCGTAGTTCGCTTGCCCGAAATTGCCGTAGAGGCCGGTCGACGACGCGGTCATCAGGATGCGGCCGTAATTCTGGCTACGCATCGTGTCCCAGACCGCCTTGGTGGCATTGGCCGAGCCGTTGAGGTGGACGTCGACGACGAACTTGAAATCCGCCGGCTCCATCTTTGCGAAGCTCTTGTCGCGCAGCACGCCGGCGTTGTTGATGAGGATGTGGACGCCGCCCCATTTCTCGGAGGCGCGGGCGACCATCTCGACCATCTGGTCGTAGTCGGTGACGCTGCCGCCGTTAGACATCGCTTCACCGCCGGCCGCCTCGATTTCCTCGACGACTTTCAGTGCAGCGTCGGAATGGCCGGTTCCGTCGCGGGCGCCGCCGAGATCGTTGACGACGACTTTCGCGCCACGGCGGGCGAGTTCGAGCGCGTATTCGCGGCCCAGACCGCCGTCGGCGCCGGTGACGATCGCGACTCGATTTTCAAAGCTGATGGACATGGAAAAGGCGCCCCTCTCTTATAGTTGGAGCGCCTTTCCTAGAACGTAAAGCTAGCTACGCAAGCGGCAGGATCACCCGCCGCTTGCTGCCCGACTTACTTGCCGCCCCGGTTGCGGCAGCCATCCTTGACCGTCTTCGAGCACACTGGGTACTCGGCGGGTGCTGGCGTCGGCGGGGTTACCGTCGGCTGACCGAACGTCACGCCACCGGTCGGGGCAGGTGCCGCCATCGGTGCGGCGGGTGCTGCGGCCGGATCGGCCGGGGCCGCCATTGCGGGGTCAGCAGGCGCTGCGGGATCGGCGGGTGCAGCCTGATCGGCCGGGGGTGCCTGCATTGCGGGATCGGCCGGAGCGGTCTGCGCGGCGGGATCGGCCGGCGGGGTCGTCTGGGCGATCACGGGCGACGCGAGAAGAGCGGCGGCGGCGAGAAGAATGGACTTCATACGAATCTCCTAAATGGGTGCACCATTTTGGTAGCGCGACGTCTGAACGCACTAAGTCGCGCTTGGGTCCTTCGTTTCGCATCCGATTCCATTCGCCCCACCGCGGGACAGTCTCGTTACCCCCCCGTATCGAGCGAATAGCCTGCCGAGCGGACGGTGCGGATGATGTCCGGGCGCTCACCGACGTTGATTGCTTTCCGCAGCCGACGGATGTGCACGTCGACCGTCCGGCTCTCGATATCCGAGTCGTGACCCCACACCGCATCGAGCAACCGCTCGCGCGAGAACACCCAGCCCGGGTGCTCGAGGAAGTGCTTCAGCAGGCGGAACTCGGTCGGTCCGAGCGAGACGACTTCGCCCGAGCGGCGGACCTTGTGGCCGACGGTATCCATCTCGATGTCGGCATAGCTCAGCGCTTCGCCGGCAAGGGCAGGGCGGACTCGGCGGAGCACAGCCCCGACGCGCGCGACGAGTTCGCGCGGCGAAAACGGCTTGGTGACGTAATCGTCGGCTCCGGTTTCGAGCCCGCGCACGCGATCCTCTTCCTCACCCCGTGCAGTGAGCATGATGATCGGCACGTTCTGCGTCTCGGGCGCACGACGCAGGCGGCGACACACCTCGATCCCCGACAGCCCCTCGACCATCCAGTCGAGCAGGACGATGTCGGGCACCTTCTCCTTGGCGAGCAGCAAGGCTTCCTCGCCATCGGGGGTATGCGCGATCTCGAAATCCTCGCGCTTGAAATGCCAGACCAGCAATTCGGCGAGGGCGGCATCATCCTCGACCAACAGCATCTTCGCGCGTGCCATTATGCCTGCTCCTTCTTTGTGCCGCGTTCGCGATCGACCATCTGCGTGCCGGTCGCGGCGAAATAGACCATCTCGGCGACGTTGGTCGCGTGATCGCCGATCCGCTCGAGGTTCTTGGCGACGAACAACAGATGCGCGACCTGGCCGATCGTCCGCGGGTTCTCGACCATGTAGGTGACGAGCGTACGGAAGATGCTGTCGTAGAAATCGTCGAGCGCATTGTCGCTCTCTACCACGCGCACCGCCTCTTCCGCATCGCGCGCGGCAAACGCGTCGAGCACGTCGTGGACCATCTCGCTGGCCATCCGGCCCATTGCGGGCAGGATCGAGATCGGCTCGATCCGGTGCTCGCTCTCGATCATCGGCACGCGCTTGGCGATGTTCTTTGCGTAATCGCCGATCCGCTCGACGACGCCGGCGATCTTCAGCGCGGCGACCACCTCGCGGAGGTCGACCGCCATCGGCGCGCGCAGGGCGATGATCCGCACGGCGAGCCGCTCGACCTCCGCCTCGATGACGTCGATCTGCTTGTCGGCGACGCGGACCTGTTCGGCGAGCGCGAGGTCGTTGCGTTGCAGCGCCTGCATCGCCTTGTCGATCGCGTCCTCGGCGAGCCCACCCATCTGCGAGATCAACCCGCGGAGCTCGCCGATGTCGTTGTCGAAGGCCTTGACCGTATGCGTGTTCATGGTCGTTCCCCCACTCAGCCGTAGCGGCCGGTGATGTAATCCTTGGTCCGCTCTTCGCGGGGATTGGTGAAGATGTCCGAGGTGTTGCCGTATTCGACCAGCGTGCCGAGGTGGAAGAACGCGGTCTTCTGGCTGACGCGCGCGGCCTGCTGCATGTTGTGCGTGACGATCACCATCGCATAGCGGCCGCGCAGTTCGTGGATCAGCTCCTCGATCTTGGCGGTGGCGATCGGATCGAGCGCGGAACACGGCTCGTCCATCAGGATGACCTCGGGATCGACCGCGATCGCGCGGGCGATGCACAAGCGCTGCTGCTGACCGCCCGACAGCGCCGTGCCGCTGTCCGATAGCCGATCCTTGACTTCGTCCCAGAGCCCCGCTCGCCGGAGCGACTTTTCGACGATCCGGTCGAGATCCGCCTTCGCACCCGCGAGACCGTGGATGCGCGGTCCGTAGGCGACGTTCTCGTAGATCGATTTCGGGAACGGGTTGGGCTTCTGGAACACCATGCCGACGCGGGCGCGGAGCTGCACCACGTCCATGTCGGGCGAATAGATATCCTGGCCGTCGAGCTTGATCTCGCCGGTGACGCGCGCGCTTGCGACGGTGTCGTTCATGCGGTTGAGCGTGCGCAAGAAGGTGGATTTGCCGCAGCCCGATGGGCCGATGAAGGCGACGACCTCGTCCTGGTCTACGTCGATCGAGACGTTATCGATCGCCAGCTTGCTGCCGTACGCGACGGAGACGTTGCGCGCGGTCATTTTCAGGTTCTTGGTCATCACCAGCGGGTCTCGAATCGGTTGCGGAGGTAGATCGCGACGCCGTTCATCGCGAGCAGGAAGACGAGCAGGACGATGATCGCGGCGGACGTCTTTTCGACGAAGCCGCGGCTGACCTGATCGGACCAGAGGAAGATCTGCACCGGCAGCACGGTCGCCGGATCGCGCAGCCCGCCGGGGGGCGCGGCGATGAACGCGCGCATCCCGATCATCAGCAGCGGTGCGGTCTCGCCCAGCGCGCGCGCCATGCCGATGATCGTGCCGGTGAGGATGCCGGGCAGTGCGAGCGGCAGGACGTGGTGGAACACGACCTGCACCGGGGATGCGCCGACGCCGAGCGCGGCATCGCGGATCGACGGCGGGACGGCCTTGATCGCATTGCGTCCGGCGATGACGATCACCGGCATCGTCATCAGCGCGAGCGTGAGGCCACCGACGATCGGTGCGGAGCGCGGCATGCCGAACGTGCCGAGGAACACCGCGAGGCCGAGCAGGCCGAAGATAATCGAGGGCACCGCCGCGAGGTTGTTGATCGACACCTCGATCAGGTCGGTCCAGCGGTTCTTCGGCGCGTATTCTTCGAGGTACAGTGCCGACAGCACGCCGATCGGGAAGGCGAGCAACAGCGTGACCGCCATCGTCAGCAGCGATCCCTTGAACGCGCCCCAGATCCCGACGCGGGTGGCGTCGGTCGAGTCGGCTGAGGTGAGGAACCCAACGTTGAACCCGTGTGATAGCGCGCCGCGGGCGTTGAGGCGTGCATAGGTCGCCTCCGCCTCGGGCGTGCCGACGCCCTTGGCGGCGACATCGATCGGGCTGGAGACGGGGACTTCGAACACGGTCTTGCGCTGGAGCAGCGACGGGTCGGCCTTGATCGCATCGCGGACCACCGCCCAGGCGCCGTCGGAGAGCAGGTTCGCGCCGTCCTTGCCGTAGGCGGTGCTCGCGGCTGCCAGCACCGTGCCTTCGAGACCGGCGCCGGCGAGCGCGAGATCGGCGCCGCGCCCGACCAGCCGTGAAGGCTCGATCGGCAGTTTGGCCGCCGCGAGATCGACCGGCAATGCGACGCGCGTCTCGACGAACCCGCTGGCGCCTTGGCTCAGCATCGAGAACAGCAGGAAGGCGAGGAAGGCGGCGGACAGCCACACCGCGGCGAGCCCGGCAAAGCGAAAGCGGCGCTCGGACGCGTAGCGACGGCGGATTCGCGATTGCATCGCCTGCGTCGTCCAGTCGGTCGGCACGCGGCGCACCGGCTCCGCGGCGCTGGTGGGCAGGGGGGTGACGAGCGTGTCAGTCATAGGCTTCGCGGTACCGTTTGACGACGCGGAGCGCGACGATGTTGAGGAGGAGCGTGACAACGAACAGCGTCAGGCCCAGCGCGAACGCGGCGAGCGTCTTCGGGCTGTCGAACTCCGCCTCGCCGGTCAGCAGGTCGACGATCTGCTTGGTGACAGTAGTGGTGCTGGCGAACGGGTTGAGCGTCAGCGTCGCGACCCCGCTCGCGGCCATCACGACGATCATCGTTTCGCCGATCGCGCGCGATACCGCGAGCAATACGCCGCCGACGACACCGGGGAGGGCTGCCGGGAGCAGCACGCGGCGGATCGTCTCGGACGAGGTCGCACCCATTGCGAGACTGCCGTCGCGCATCGACGAAGGGACGGCGGCGATCGAGTCATCCGCCATCGACGACACGAATGGGATGATCATGATGCCCATCACGAGCCCCGCGGCGAGCGCGCTCTCCGACGACGCCCAGCTGATTCCGATCGACACCGCGAGATCGCGTACTGCGGGGGCGACGGTCAGTGCGGCGAAATAGCCGTAGACGACGGTCGGCACGCCCGCGAGCATCTCGAGGATCGGCTTCATCCACTTGCGCGTGGTCGGCTTGGCATATTGCGTGAGGTAGATCGCGCTCATCAGCCCGAACGGAATGGCGACGATCATCGCGATCACCGCGCCGATGAAGAACGTCCCCCAGAACAGCGGCACCGCGCCGAGCGACGCGCCCGGATCGCGCGCGTCGATGACCTGCGGGCTCCAGTGCGTGCCGAACAGGAAGTCGGTGATCGGCACGACCGAGAAGAACCGCACCGATTCGTACAGCAGCGAGGCGACGATCCCGACCGTGGTGAGGATCGCGATCAGCGACGCGCCGAGCAGCGCGAGCATGACGACCCGCTCGATCTGCGTCCGCGCGCCGAACCCGGGTCTGACGCGGGTGAACGCGAAGGCGCCACCCGCGAAGGCGAGCAGCAACGCGGCGGCGGTGGCGATCCAGTCGTAGCGCGATTGCGCGGCGGCGTAGGACGGGGCGAGCGTCTGCGCGAGGCCGTGGAAGGCGCCGAAGCTGCGCCCCTCGGCGAGGCTGCGCGCTTCGGACAGGATCGAGGCGCGGTCGAAGCCGGGTGGGGGGAGCTGGATCGCCGCCGGGGTCGCGAGGACCGCATCGGTGACGAGCGCGGGCGACGTCACCGACCACACCACGAGGAATACGAGCGGTGGGATCGCGGTCCACAGCGCGACGTACCAGCCGTGATGCGATGGCAGCGAACTGAACCTGGCGGTGCTGCCGGCGCGGAAGCGGGTGGCGCGTACGCGCGCGGTGAGCCAGCCGATGAGACCGAGGCCTGCGACGAGGAAGAGGAGAGCGATGGCGGACATTATGCGTACGCCTCCAATGCTATCGAGCCGGTGTGCACCACCTCGTTAGGCACCACCCCGGCGAAGGCCGGGGCCCAATTGGGAAGGTCGAGGTAAGAGAGCGCAGCATCAGCCAACGGGGCGTTGCCCAATTGGGCCCCGGCCTTCGCCGGGGTGGTTGCGTTCTGGCGTGACGCCGTCACCCCCGAACTCTCGTTCCCCCGCGGACGCGGGAGCCCAGCTAAGCCAGGATAGCGCATGTGGCTCCTGGGCCCCCGCGTTCGCGGGGGAACTAGGCAGGGCGTGCGGCTATGCGAGAAGCGCATCACGACAACACCGCCGGATCCAGCACCGTCTCGTTCGTGATGATCGCCGCCGATCGCGCCTGGATCGCGGCCGGCGCCGCGATCAGCCCGCGCTTCACCAGCGGCCCGCTCGCACCCCAGTTCGCCGCGTACAGCTTCAGCAAATTCCGCAGGCCCGGAATCGCGGTCAGATGCGCCTTCTTCACATAGATATAGAGCGGCCGGGACCCCGGATACGCATTGTCCGCGATCGTCGCATAGGTCGGCGCGACGCCCGAGATCGACACCCCGTTCACCGCGTCCTTATTCTCTTCGAGATAGCTGTACCCGAATACGCCGATCGCATTCGGGTTCGACTGCAGCTTCTGGACGATCAGATTGTCGTTCTCGCCCGCGTCCACGTACACGCCGTCCTCGCGCACCCGCGTGCAGAGCGCCTTGTGGGCATCGGGATCGGACTTCGCGAGCGGCTTGGCCGAGGGATCGCTAGCCTCGCACCCCTTGGTCAGGATCAGCTCGGCCAGCGCATCGCGCGTGCCGCTCGTTGCGGGCGGCCCGTAGACCTGGATCGGCACCGCGGGCAGGGCCGGGTTCACGTCGCGCCAGACCCGCGCCGTGTTCACCTTGCCCCCCGGATTGGCGGCGAGCGCCTTGTAGAGATCGGTCGGCGTCAGCTGCATCTTCGGGCCGTTCTTTGCCTCGGCAAAGGCGATGCCGTCGATCCCGACCTGGATTTCCATCACGTCGCGCACGCCATTCTCGGCGCAGCTCTTATATTCGCTCGCCTTCATCCGCCGCGATGCATCCTCGATATCGGGGTGCGCCGCGCCGATTCCTGCGCAGAACAGCTTCATCCCGGCGCCGGTGCCCGTCGATTCGATCACCGGCGCCTTCGCGTCGGGATCGTTGGCGACGAGCTGTTCGGCGATCATCGTCGTGAACGGATAGACGGTCGAGGACCCGACCGCGGTGATCTGGTCGCGCGAGCCCGCGCCGCCGCCGTTCGCCTGATCGACGCACGCCGCCAGAGCGCCCGTCACCGCCGCCAACACTCCTAAAAGAACGAACCGCTGCACCAGAATTCCCGTCATGCACCGGCCTTAGCGGTACTTA
>JAZKCH010000073.1:0-47798 GCA_040388215.1 Pseudomonadota bacterium
ACTAACGCCACCCCGGCAAAGGCCGGGGCCCAGTTGGGGGACGTTGCTAACGGACGACGACGCTCCGTTACCTCGACCTTTCCAACTGGGCCCCGGCCTTCGCCGGGGTGGCGGCGTTTTGGGGGAAGCGTCAATCGCAGCCTGTCCTGTTCCCTCGCGACCGCGGGGGGCCAGGGTCTCGGGCGGTGATCGGGGTTTAGCTGGGCCCCCGCGTCCGCGGGGGAACGAGAACCGGCGATGCCCTCCTCACCCCACCGACCCAAATCCGAAACACAGCGTTGGCATAACGCCGTTTGACGCGCCCCCTCCCCTCGGCCAGCATCGCGCGTTCAACAGGAGACCCCGCATGCGCCTAGTCCTAGCCACCATCCTCGCCCTCACCGCCGCGCCAATCATGGCGCAGACCGCAGCCATCCCCGGCGCCCCCGTCAAGGCACGCGTCGCCGCCGGCACCTACGCGGTCGATCCCAACCACACGCAGGTCACGTGGCAGGTCAACCACATGGGCTTCTCGATGCTCGAAGGGCAGCTCGGCGCGTCGGGGGGCAGCATCACGATCGATCCCGCCAAGCCGAACGCGACCAAGGTCGAAGTCGACTTCGCGATCGACCAGCTCTCGGTCACCGCGGCACCGTTTGCGGGCCACCTGAAGTCGAAGGACTTCTTCGACGCCGCGACCTACCCGACCGCCAAGTTCGTCTCGACCAAGGTCGTCGCGACCGGCGACAAGGCGACGATCACCGGCGACCTCACGCTCAAGGGCGTTACCAAGCCCGTCGTGCTCCAGGCGACCTTCGTCGGCGCGGGCGCGAACCCGATGAACAAGAAGCTCAACTTCGGCTTCCGCGCGACGACCTCGATCAAGCGCAGCGACTTCAATATCGGCGCCTACGCCCCGGTCGTGTCGGACAAGGTCGACCTGACGATCAACGCCGCGTTCTCGGCGCAATAATATACCAAAATTCCTATCGCGCTGGACACGGGACGTGTCCGCGCGATAGGACGCCATCAATGACGTATGGCCGCCTCCTGCTGCTTCGACTTACGCGCCCTTAGGCGCGCCGATCGTTTGCGCGGTGGCCATGCCCCGCGCCTCGCGCCTAAGGGCTGACCCGAACGCTCCCGACGACACGAGAGACACGAGCCATGCTGCGCGACCCATCGACCAAATACCGACCCTTCCCGCAAGTCGACCTGCCCGACCGCCAATGGCCGTCGAAGACCATCGTCAAGCCGCCGCGCTGGCTCTCCACCGATCTGCGCGACGGCAACCAGGCGCTGATCGATCCGATGGACGCGGAGAAGAAGACGCGCTTCTTCGACCTGCTCTGCAAGGTCGGGCTGAAGGAGATCGAGGTCGGCTTCCCGAGCGCGGGCGCGACCGAGTTCGACTTCATCTCCGGCCTCGTGAAGACCGGCCGTATCCCCGACGACGTGTCGATCCAGGTGCTGACCCAGTCGCGTCGCGACCTGATCGAGACGAGCTTCGCCAGCCTGGTCGGCGCGAAGACCGCGATCGTCCACCTCTACAACGCGGTGTCGCCGGCGTGGCGCAAGATCGTGTTCGGCATGGACCGCGCGCAGGTGAAGCAGATCGCGATCGACGGCGCCAAGGTGCTGCGCGACGAAGCCGCCAAGCAGCCTAACGTCCGCTGGCAGTTCGAATACAGCCCCGAGACCTTCTCGACCGCCGAGCTCGATTTCAGCCTCGAGGTCTGCGAGGCGGTGATGGACGTCCTCATGCCGACGCCCGAGAATCCGATCATCTTCAACCTGCCCGCGACGGTCGAGTGCGCGACGCCGAACATCTATGCCGACCAGATCGAATGGTTCGGTCGCCACATCCGCAACCGCGACGCGGTGGCGATCTCGCTGCACACGCACAACGACCGCGGCACCGGCGTCGCCGCGGCGGAGCTCGGCATGATGGCGGGCGCGGACCGGGTCGAGGGTTGCCTGCTCGGCAATGGCGAGCGGACCGGCAATTGCGATCTCGTGACCGTCGCGCTCAACATGTACACGCAAGGGGTGGACCCGAAGCTCGACCTGTCGGACATCGACGGCGTCGTGAACACGGTCAACTACTGCACCAACATTCCGGTGCATCCGCGCACGCCCTATGCCGGCGACCTGGTCTTCACCGCGTTTTCGGGGTCGCATCAGGACGCGATCAAGAAGGGCTTCGCGGCGCAGGAGGCGAAGAACGACACGCTGTGGGAGGTGCCGTATCTGCCGATCGACCCCGCCGATCTGGGCCGCAGCTACGAGGCGGTGATCCGCGTGAACTCGCAATCCGGCAAGGGCGGCGTCGCCTGGGTGATCGAGCAGGACAAGGGGCTGAAGCTGCCCAAGCGGTTGCAGGCGGACTTCAGCCGTCACGTCCAGGCCTATGCCGACGAGACCAGCCGCGAACTGAATGCGGCGGATATCTGGGGCCTGTTCGAGCGGACGTATATGCCGCAGGCCGACGACCGCGTGGAGTTACGCGATTACGAGGAAAGCGGTGCCTCGGGGCAGCGCGTCTTCATCGGCCGCGTTGCGATCGACGGCGAGGAGCGGTCGATCTCCGGGCGCGGCAACGGGCTGATCTCGGGGGTGATCGCCGCGATCGCGGAGTCGACCGGGCCGACGCTCGACGTGGTCGATTACAACGAGCACGCGATCGGCCACGGGGCGGATGCGCAGGCGGCGGCGTATGTCGAATGCCGGACCGCCGAGGGCAAGACGGTGTTCGGGGTCGGCATGGACACCGACATCGCCACCGCCTCGGTTCGCGCGGTCCTCAGCGCCGCCAACCGCGCCTAACGCGCACCTCCCTCTCCCCTCCGGGGAGAGGGTCGGGGAGAGGGGCAGCCAAGCAGTGCTCCACCCGGAACAGCCCCTCATCACAGCCCTCTCCCCAAAGGGAAGAGGGAGCAGTGCAGCGCTTCCTTTAATGTGATCCTCCCCGGCACGGGGAGGGGGACCGCCGCGTACTTGCGCGGGGGTGGAGGGGGGGGGCTTCCCCAAGCGAAACGCCCGCGGGACACCCCCACCACCAGCTTCGCTGGTCCCCCTCCCCGCGTGCGGGGAGGATTAGCGTTCCCGAACGATCTCGCAGCCTACACGAGCGTCCGGGTAGACGTCGGCCTTGACCGTGCGAACCTTCACCCGCCTCACCCGCGCATCCGCCAGGCACAGTGCGGCGATCGCCTCGCAGAGCGTCTCCTGCAACGCGATCGGCCGCTCCGCCACCATCGCCAGGATTCCCGCCCGCACGAAGTCGTAATCGAGCACTTCCTCGATCGCATCCTCGCCGAGCGGGCTCGAATACACGACCGTCATCTCGACCGAGACGACCACGCGCTGCGGCGCGACCTCGTGCGGATGGATCCCGAGGCGCATCATGACCTCGAGCCCGTCGAGGATCGTCGTGAACTCAGCCATTGCGCCCCCCAAGATCCCGATCGAACATCACGTCGCCGTCGCGCGTCAGAAACCGCTGACCGCAATCGACGAACACATTCTGCCCCGTCACGCCCCTCGCGGTCAGCAACCAAGCCACCGCGTCTGCCACCGCCTCGGCGCCGACCGGTCGCCTGAGCAGATTGTCGCTCGCCACCGCCGCGAACTCCGCGTCGGTCTGGTCGCCACTCGGCAGCGTCAACCCCGGCGACACAGCGTTCACCGCAATCCGTGGCCCAAGCGCCTGTGCCAGCATCGTCGTCGCCCCCTCCAGCGCGATCTTCCCGCAGCTATACGAGAAGAAATCGGGGTTCAGGTTCGCCACCTTCTGGTCGAGCACGTTGACCACTGCGCCATTCGCAACATCGTCCTGTGACGCCAGCGCCGAGGCCAGCAGCACCGGCGCGCCGCAATTGATCGCGCCAAGCTCTGCGAACAGCACCGGATCGATGCCCGGCGGCCGATCGAACTCGAACCGTGAGGCACAGTTCACCAGCCCGCCGATCGGTCCGCCGATCGCCGTCCGCGCCGTCGCGAACAGGTCGCCCATCGCACTTAGGTCGCTCAGGTCGCCCGCCACCGCCGCGGCACGACCGCCCTCGCCGATGATCTCCGCGACCAGCGCCGCCGCCTCGTCCGCCGAATGCCCCTGGTGCACGACCACCGCGTGACCGTCCGCCGCCAGCCGCCGGACGATCGCCGCGCCCAGCCGCTTCGCCCCGCCCGTGACCAGCACCGTGCGCATCAGGCGCGCTGGCCCATCAGCGCCAGCACTTCCTTGCGGCTGCGTTCGTCGTCGCGAAACACGCCCATCATCCGGCTCGTCACCATCGTCACGCCCGGCGTCCGCACACCGCGCGCGGTCATGCACGCATGGCTCGCCTCGATCACCACCGCGACGCCCTGAGGCTTGAGATTTTCCCAGATGCAGTCCGCCACTTCCGCGGTCAGCCGCTCCTGCACCTGCAACCGCCGTGCGAATCCGTGCAGCACGCGCGCGAGCTTCGAGATGCCGACGACATGGTTGCGCGGCAGGTACGCGATGTGCGCCTTGCCGATGATCGGCGCCATGTGATGCTCGCAATGCGACTGGAACGGAATGTCCTTCAGCAGCACGATCTCGTCATAGCCGCCGACTTCCTCGAACACGCGGTCGAGGTGTTTCGCCGGGTCATCGCCGTACCCAGCGCAATATTCCTTCCACGCACGTGCAACACGACGCGGCGTATCGAGCAGTCCCTCGCGGGTCGGATCGTCGCCTGCCCAGCGGATCAGCGTACGGATCGCCGACGCTACGTCTTCGGGCACATTCAGCTTGCCGTCGAGACCGACCCCGCCCTCCGCAGCCGCCTGCCCCTCGGAGCCGCCCAATTTATCCCGCATCGCAACACCCTTTGTCAGCATACCCAAACATCAGAACATGGGTCCTCTTTTGCAACTGTTTCATTTCGGCCACTTGCCATAAATCCCCGTTTTCCGGGCACGAAAAAGCGTTGACGGTTGATTTAAATCGTCGTTACTTCGCCATACCTGAAAAACTAAATCGTGAATCGGCACAGACCGGCACGATCGGGGAGAGGACTGCCATGGCAAAGTTCGAACTGCTCGCCGCATCGGCGATGATACTCCTGTCGATTGCGCCGGCAATGGCGCAGACCGCCACCACGACGTCGGCTGAAAACACCGCACCCACCAATGGGCTTGGTCAGGAAGCCCCGTCGACGCAGACGACACAGGACGTCTCTACTGCGGCTCCAGCCGATCCCTACGGAGCGCAGGATATCGTGATTACCGCGCAACGCCAATCGCAGCGTTTGCAGGATGTTCCGATTGCTGTGAGCGCCTTTACCGCGGATAACCTCGCCAAGCAGCAGATCGTCAACCCGAGCGCGCTTCAGCAGACGCTGCCCAACATCACCTTCACCAAAACCAACTTCACCACGTCCAGCTTCACGATCCGCGGCATCGGCGATCTCTGCACCGGCGCGACCTGCGACACAGCGACCGCAATCCACGTCAACGACATGCCGCTCGTCACGACCCGTCTGTTCGAAAGCGAGTTCTTCGATCTGGAGCGGATTGAGGTCCTCCGTGGACCGCAGGGAACATTGTTCGGCCGCAACGCGACCTCCGGCGTAGTCAACTTCATCTCGGCCAAGCCCGATCTGTCCGCGATCCATTCGGCCGCCGAGTTCGAATACGGCAATTACGATTCGAAGCGCGTGAAGGCGATGTTCAACCTGCCCTTCACCGACACGCTCGGCATCCGCGTCGCCGGCACCTATCTCAACCGCGACGGCTATACCAAGAACCTGTACGATGGCCGCGACATCGACGGACGGGACCTGTATTCGGTGCGCGGCACGCTGTCGTGGGAGCCGACCAGCAATACCCGGATCGACCTGATCGGATCCTATTTCCGCGAGAAGGACGATCGCTCGCGGTTACAGAAACAGCTGTGCCACCGCGATCCGACCGGCGTTCTCGGCTGCCTGCCCGACCGGCTCGCCAACGAAACCGCGAACGGCAATTCGACGCTGTCCGCAGTGCTTAGTTCGAGCGAGTTCTTCGCGGTCAACAACCCTGCGCTCGCTCGCTTCGGCCTGCAGAGCCTGTACGGGCAGGATACCTATACCGGCGTGGTCAATCCGGCCGACGTGCGGACCGTGTCGCTCGACTACAGCCCGACCTATTTCGCCGAGGAGGAGCAATATACTGCCAAGATCTTCCACGATTTCGGTCCGGTCAGTCTGAACTTCACCGGCGGCTACACACGCAACGTCGTCGACAGCGGCACCGACTATAATCTCGCGGTCGAGAACCCACTGACCAATAATGTCGGGCTGGCGACGCTCAACGCGCTTGCCCGTACCGGTTCGCCGTTCGCATTTCTCAGCGGCGTGCGACAGACGCTGATCCCCAACGGCCCCGCCGGCGGCGTGTGCCAGTCGGCGGCGGATCCGAACAATGTCGGCATCTATGGCGGCAATTCGATCGGGTGTTACGCGCAGAGCCTCGACTTCGATCGCTCGCGCCAGAAGAACCGGCAATATTCCGCCGAAGCGCATCTCGACAGCAATTTCGATGGCATGTTCAACTTCCTGCTCGGCGGCATCTATGTCGACAGCAAATCGAGCAACACCGACTATTTCGTCAACGCGTTCGGGCTCGATTACGCGTCGGGCATCCTCGGCTCCGCGACCGCGGCGGGAAGCGGGCTGCCCGCCGGCAATGGGTATTTCCTGTCGACGCCTTTCTATCGTAACAGCGACATCGAGTTCCGCCTGAAATCCTACGGGATATTCGGCGAGACCTATTTCAAGTTTACCGACAAGCTGAAGCTGACTGTCGGCTTGCGCTACAATCACGACAAGAAGACCGACCAGGCGCGCAACCTGGCGCTCAACGTGCTCACCCCGATCGGCGCGACCGGGATCGAGCAGGGGCTGAACTACGGTGTTGTCGATTTCGACCCGAACCTGCCGGGGCGCCAGGAATTCGCCAATGCGCAGGTCAGCTTCTCGCGGCTGACCGGGCGCGCGGTACTCGACTACCGGATCACCGAGAACAACCTGCTCTACGCGTCCTATTCGCGCGGCTATAAATCGGGCGGGATCAATCCACCGCTGCTGCCGCTGTTCAATGTCAGCAGCACGTTCCTGCCCGAACAGGTCAATGCCTACGAGATCGGCTCGAAGAACACCTTCGGCGGCGGTCAGTTCAGGCTGAACCTCACCGGCTTCTATTACCAGTACAAGAACCTCCAGCTGAGCCGGATCGTCGCGCGCACCTCGGTCAACGACAATGTCGACGCCGATATCTACGGCGTCGAGGCCGAAGCGATCATGAGTCCGATCCCGGCGTTCGTGGTCAACATGAATGCGAGCTACCTGCATTCGAAGGTGTCGAGCGACAAGTTCCTGGTCAATCCGCGCGACGTGTCGGGCGGCCGCGCGGATGCGGTGATCATCAAGGACATCACCAACGCGTCGAACTGCGTCGTCGTGCCGAACGTGGCGGGCAATGCGGCGCTGGCGAACGGCTATGTCGCGGCGGTCAATGCGCAGGTGGGCCTACGCGCGCCGACCGCGATCCCGACGGTCGCGGCGACCGGCGCGTTCGGGATCTGCTCGGTGTTGGGTGCCAACGCGGCGGCGAGCGGCGTGTCGGTGCTCGACGGCGTGACCACCAACATCCGCGGCAACCGCCTGCCGCAGGCACCGACGTACAAATGGTCGGTCGGCGCGCAGTACACGATCGACTTCGCCAACGGTATGAGCCTAGTCCCGCGTGCCGACCTGAATTACACCGGCGGGCTCTCGGGCAGCATCTTCAACACCCAGATCGACCGGATCCAGGGCTATGAGGTGGTCAATATGCAGGTCCAGCTCAACGCGCGCGAAGACCGGTTCTACGTCCGCGCCTATGTGCAGAACCTTACCAACAACGATGCGACGACCGGGCAATATGTAACCGACCAGTCGGCGGGGCTTTTCACCAACATCTTCACGATCGAACCGCGTCGGTATGGCGTGGCCGCTGGGTTCAAGTTCTGAGGCAACGGAGCACGCGCAAGCTTCGGCTACTCTAATGATTCGCCCTCGCAGCGGGGGCACCGAAGGTGACGGAAGGGGGAGGACACGGAACAGCGGTTTCGCTTTCCGCCCCCTCCGTGTGGCAAGAGCCAGCCACCTCCCCCTGGCGGGGGAGGATTGATGGATGGGACGTCGATACGATCGGCCTATGCAGCACCGTCATCCTGACGAGCGTCAGGACTTCAGGTTACGAACGCTGCGGTGCTTGGCTCTGGGTCCTGACGTTCGTCAGGATGACGATGTGTCGCGCCCCGCCCCAACCGCCATCGCGACGGCCGACGCTGCCTTTGCCCTCACCCTTCTCACAGCGAAGACGCTACGCCCCCCTTCCCTCTTCCATCGGGAGAAGGAGAGACGCCGAAGGCGGCTAGGGTGAGGGTGAGGGTGAGGGTGAGGGCACGACCTGCCGACCGACAACCTTGAACCATCAAAACCGCGGTTAGCGCCCCAGCCGCTCCGCATGCCACGCGACGTGATCCGCCATGAACGTCGAGATGAAGTTGTAGCTGTGGTCATACCCCGGCTGCATCCGCAGCGTCAGCCCAATCCCCGCAGTTTCGCACGCAGCCGCCAGCAACTCGGGCTTCAACTGCTCGACCAGGAAACCATCCGCATCCCCCTGATCGACCAGAATCTCCGCCACCCGAGCGCCATCCTCGATCAGCGCACACGCGTCATATGCGCGCCACGCCGTCCGGTCCGCCCCGAGATACCCGCCAAGCGCCTTCTCGCCCCAGGGACACTGCAACGGCGCCACGATCGGCGCGAACGCCGACACGCTCCGAAACCGCTCCGGATTACGCAGCGCGATCGTCAGCGCGCCATGACCACCCATCGAGTGGCCGAAGATTCCCTGCCGCGCCATGTCCGCCATCGGAAACTCAGCCGCGATCAACGCCGTCAGTTCGTCCTCCACATAGGACCGCATCCGGAAGGTCTTCGCCCAAGGCTCTTCGGTCGCGTCGACGTAGAAGCCCGCGCCCTTGCCGAAGTCGTACGCGTCGTCGTCCGGCACGTCCTCGCCGCGCGGCGACGTATCCGGCGCAACCAGGATCACGCCAAGCTCAGCACACGCCCGCCGATACTCCCCCTTGTCCATGACGTTCGCATGCGTGCACGTCAGCCCCGACAGGAACCACAACACCGGCAACCGCGCGCCCTCGTCATGCGGCGGCACATAGACCGCAAAGGTCATGTCGGTACCGGTCGCGGTCGAGGCGTGGCGGTAGACGCCCTGGATGCCGCCGTAAGCCTTGCTAGTGGAGACGGTCTCCATCACGCGACCCGGTGCAGTGCGCAGATCTTGTTCCCCGACGGATCGCGCAGATACGCGAGGTACAGCTTCCGCCCCCCGGTAGCCTCGCGCACGCCCGGCGGATTCTCGCAAGCGGTACCGCCATGCGCCAGCCCGGCGGCGTGCCACGCATCGGCTGCATCGGTCGAGGCCGCCGCGAACCCCAGCGTGCTGCCGTTGCCATGGCTCGCCGGCTGCCCATCGATCGGCTTGGTCAGCAGGAAGCGGCTGCCGTCATGCGCGTAGACCACCCGCCCCCAGTCATCGACGACGCCCGCGGGTACGCCAAGCGCGCCCAGCGCCGCGTCGTAGAATGCCTTCGAGGCAGCGACGTCGTCAGCGCCGATCATGATATGCGTGAACATGACCCCGCCCCTCAGTAAATCACGACGGAGCGGATGCTCTCGCCGGCGTGCATCAGGTCGAAGCCCTTGTTGATCTCGTCGAGCGTCAGGCGGTGCGTGATCATCGGGTCGATCTCGATCTTGCCGTTCATGTACCAGTCGACGATCTTCGGCGTATCGGTCCGCCCGCGCGCGCCGCCGAATGCCGTCCCGCGCCAGTTGCGCCCCGTGACCAACTGGAACGGCCGCGTCGAGATTTCCTTACCCGCCTCGGCCACGCCGATCACGATCGAGGTGCCCCAGCCGCGATGGCACGCCTCCAGCGCCTGCCGCATGACGGTCGTGTTGCCGGTCGCGTCGAAGGTGTAGTCCGCGCCACCATCGGTCAGCGCGACGATGTGCTGGACGATGTCGCCGACATCCTTCGGGTTGGCGAAGTGCGTCATACCGAACCGACGCCCCCATTCCTCGCGGTCAGGATTGATATCGACGCCGACGATCATGCCCGCCCCTGCGAGCCGCGCGCCCTGGATCACGTTAAGCCCGATCCCGCCGAGCCCGAATACCACGACCGTATCGCCCGGCTGGACCTTCGCCGTGTGCACCACCGCGCCGACCCCGGTCGTCACGCCGCAGCCGACATAACACGAGGTATCGAACGGCGCGTCCTCGCGGATCTTCGCGACCGCGATCTCGGGCAGCACCGTGAAATTCGAGAAGGTCGAGCAGCCCATGTAATGGAAGATCGGCTGGCCCTTGTAGCTGAACCGCGTCGTCCCGTCGGGCATCAGCCCCTTCCCCTGCGTCGCGCGGATCGCCGTGCACAAATTGGTCTTGCCGCTGAGGCACGACTTACACTGGCGACATTCGGGCGTGTAGAGCGGGATGACGTGATCGCCGACCGCGACGCTGGTCACGCCCACGCCCACTTCGCGGACGATGCCGGCCCCCTCATGGCCCAGCACGCTCGGAAACAAGCCTTCCGAATCAAGCCCGTCGAGCGTGTACGCGTCGGTGTGGCAGATGCCCGTCGCCATGATTTCGACGAGGACTTCGCCGAATTTCGGCCCTTCGAGGTCGAGTTCGACGATCTCGAGCGGTTTTTTTGCCTCGAAGGCTACGGCGGCGCGGGTCTTCATCGGTCGGTCTCCTTGATTGCCGCCCTGATGCCCCCGGCGCCTCGCCTTCGCAACCCGCCGCCGATGCAACCAATGCCGCGTTCCCGCGCTTGATCCTTGCTTATCAAGGAGATGCGACGATGAAGGATCCGAAGAAGGGCGACGAGGTCACCTGGAAATCGCACGGCGGCGAGGCGCACGGCACGGTCGAGAAGAAGCAGACCAGCGACACCAAGATCAAGGGCCACACCGTCAAGGCCTCCAAGGAGGAGCCGCAGTTCATCGTAAGGAGTGACAAGGGCGGCAAGGCAGCGCACAAGGCGGACGCGCTCACCAAGGCGTGACCACGCGCGCAGTGCCTAACGCACGCGCGCAACAGGAAGGAATGCTTATGGCTACAGCTCCCAAGACCGGCGGCATCCACGCCCCCGTCCAGCCCTCTCCCGAGCTCGGCGAGATCGTCGGCAACGACAAGCTGCCGCGCAGCGAAGTGATCAGCAAGGTGTGGGTCTACATCAAGGCACACAACCTCCAGAACCCCGAGAACAAGCGCGAGATTCTGGCTGACGAGAAGCTGAAGAAGGTCTTCGGGCGTGACAAGTGCACGATGTTCGAGATGAACAAGTACATCTCGCAGCACGTCAAGGCCTAACCGCCAGCACTGCACGGCAAGTGGCGACGGGACATCGACAGCGATACCCGTCGCCCCTTGATACTCTATACCCGATTACTGATACCTGATGGCGGCTACCTGGTCGTCCCGGCCCTTGGCGGCGCCGCAATGACGCTTGGCAGATCGCGAACCAGACGCTTGATCGCCTCATCCGACCGTCGTACTGCGCAACCGGATGCCCCCGTAGCTCAGCCGGATAGAGCGACGGTTTCCTAAACCGTAGGCCGCGTGTTCAAATCTCGCCGGGGGCACCAGCTTTTTCGCCAGCTTCATCTATGGAGGCTCTCCCGAAGCCTGTGGAGCGCCAAGCGTGTGCAGGCGTGATCTGCTCGCGGCGCCGACGCTGCCACGCCAAGGCGAGAGCGTCGAGTATTCGCGAAAACTGGTCATCGAACGCCGGCTGCGGGTCGTCGATCGGCCAAGCACACGCTGGTTTCACGCCCAAGCCGTTGACCGATCCGGTCCCATAGCCAACATCCAAGGCCAAGACTGCTAAATATTTCAGACCGATATTATTTTACGCAACCTTTCAAGGTCATGTATTTTCTAAACAAATACCCGAAGCCTTGGACACCCCTTCTCGCGAATGTCTGCTGGCCGCAACTTGCTCCTTGCCCGAGGACTTGGAGGACTCCAAAGGAGACTTGGGGGACAGCAGAATCATGCATCTATTTCGCGGATTTGCCGCATTGGCGGCGCTTGTCGCCTTGACTATTCCGGGGGGCTGTACGCCGATGGCCGGCGCGACGTATCGGCTTTATCGCTCATCGGGGGGCGATACCGAACGGGTCCATTTCGCCAGTTTCAATTCGATCGAACCCGGAGCTTTCAATCAGGAGAATTGTACCATGACGCTTCGACTGCTCGAGACACATCTGCTCAAGGTCAGTCCGATGTCGACCGTTCGGTTTTGGTGCAACAGAGATTAACGGCGCTCATCTGCCAGGAGGCGTCAGAGATCGGAACGAGCGGACGGTTTGTTGGGGGAACGACCGCGCGCCATGCCGAGCGACGTGCAGGAACGCGGGATGGCTAGTCTTTAGCCAAAGATGTTTATCCGCCGCGTGCATGCGTGCATGAAGGTGCAATGCTCTCGACTGCGACGCGATCCGATCCCGCCACTCCCCTCCTGCCGGATTTCCCACCGGATTTCGTGGTGATCGACGTCGAGACCGCATGTTCGCGGGTCAGCAGCATATGCCAGATCGGCATCGTCGGGTTTCGCGACGGGCGCGAGATCTTCGAATACGAGACGCTGCTCGATCCGCGCGACGAATTCCACCTGTTCAACACCCGCATCCACGGCATCACCGAACACCACGTCGTCGGCCAGCCGAGCTTTGCCGACGTCCACGGCATCGTCCACGGCCATTTGTCCGGTCGAACGACGGTGGCGCATTCCTATTTCGACAAAGGTGCGCTCGCGGCCGCATGCAGGGTCCATGACCGCCCCGCGATCGAGACGATCTGGCTCGACAGCGTGCGCGTCGCCAAGCGTGCCTGGCCAGATCTGGAAAGCCACCGGCTCGGTCTGCTCGCCCGCTATCTGGGGATCGAACACAAGCACCACGACGCGTTGAGCGATGCGCGCGCCGCCGGCTGGGTAATCGTCAAGGCGATCGAGCATACCGGGATCGCGCTCGACGAATGGCTTGCCCCGCCGCGCAAACCCGGTCCCGCCCCGCGCCCCGCGCCGTCCGGACCGCTCAGCGGCGAACGGATCGCGATCCTAGGCCAACCTCGAGACGGTGCGCTCGCTTGCCAGATCGCGGCGCTGGGTGGCCGTATCGTCTCGGCAGTCGGCAACACCACGACCGCGCTGGTGATCGCAGGGCGCGCGCCGTTCGCCTATTCCGTCCGCAACAGCGGCGCGTTCCGCCGGGCCGAGCACTATCGCCGCCTCGGTGGTACCATCAGGATCATGTCCGAACACGAGCTGGATTTACCAAGTTTGGCGGCAGCACCGATTACCGGCTGAATACGTCCTTCGCGATGTGCGTGATCCGGCACGCCAGGTCCGCTTCGCCGCTCGCAACGACGTAGAAGTCCCCGGCGTCGGCGATGCCCGTCGTGAAGACCACGTTGTCGAGGTACATCTGGTCCTTCAGCGGCTCGGTCAGCGCGGGCTTCGGTTCCAGCAGGGCGCTATGCTCGGTCGCGACGGTGATCGACGGGTCGTCCTTGTCGAGGATCGACCAATAGGTGCGGTAGATCCCCACCACGCCCGACGGCTCCACCCCGTGCCACAGCGTCAGCCACCCGCGATCGGTCAGGACCGGCGGCGCGCCGCCGCCCATCCGCGCGGTCGCAACCGTGGCCGCATGTGGCCGAATGCCGGGCTTGTCGTGCGGCTTCCAGTGCAGCGCATCGGGCGAGCGCGACAGGTTGATCGAGGGGCCGCTGCGCCATTCGCTCCCCGGCGGGTAGGCGAAATACAGATCGCCGAGCGGGCGGGTCTGCGCCCAATATTGACCGTCGATCAGGCCCTCGAAGATCAGCATGTCCTTGTTCTGGTGATCGAGCACGATCCCCTCGAGCTGCCAGTCGAGCGCGTCGGCGGACGTATACAGCGTCGTCGAATGCCGCTCCGGGCTGACCGAGCAGGTGGTCATCAGATAGCGGTCGCCGACCTTCGAGATCCGCGCATCCTCGACGCCGTAGCATTGGTACGAGGTCCGCGGCGCGATCGCCTTGTCGTAATGCACCGCGACCACCGATCGTCCCTCCGCGTCCAGCTCGACCGGCAGCAGCCACGACAACGACGTCAGCGCCATCACCTTCCACCCGCCGCCGGGGATCAGGAATTTGCGCGGGTCCTTGGTATCCACCATCTGCAACGGCCACGCATCACGTATGTATGCACCGTCCTGCCAGCGGATCGCATGAACATTGCCGTCCTTGATCGGCTGCTTAAGCGCCTCGGCGACGCGCACCATCAGCAGCAGATTGCCGTTCGCCAGCCGCGTCATCCCCGGATTGAACGCGCCGAGCACATAGGTCTCGGCGCCGAGCTTCCCCGCCAGCGGCGAGCGCGACAGGTCGATGTCGGCGGGGGTGAAGACGAGCTGGTCGAACATGCTATTCTCCTTGGTAACTTAGTGTCCGTTCGCCCTGAGCGAAGTCGAAGGGTATGCCCCAACCGGAGGTGCTTCGACTTCGCTCAGCACGAACGGAAGTCGGGACTTATTCCCCCTCCAGCGCCCGCGGGACGATCACGATCTGCTGGATCACCGTCCGCGTCGGCTGGGTCAGCAAAAACTCCACCCCCACTGCGATGTCCTCGGCGCGCAGCATCTGCTCCGCCTCGATCATCTGGCGCTGCTTGTCGTCGGGCACGTCCGGATATTGCATGTTCGACCCGACCTTGCCCGGCTCGACCAGCGAGACCTTGATCCCCTTGGGTCCGACCTCGCGCCGCAACGCTTCCGCAAATCCGGCGATGCCCGACTTGATCCCGGCATACACGGTCGAGCTGGGCCCGAGGATATGTGCGCTCAGCGAGCCGATGATGACGATGTCGCTGATCGGCGTCATCCGGTGCGCGGCATGATGCGCGCTCAGCAGGTACGCGGTGAAGTCGACCGCGATCGCATAGCGCAGTTCGTCCTCGCTCATCTGCATCAGGCCGCCCGCCGCAACCGCCGCGTTGACGACGGTGATGTCGAAGCCGCCGAGATACGCCTCGCCCGCGTCGAAGAACGCACGGACCTTGTCGGGATCGGCGAGTTCGGTGATCATCCCGTCGCCTTCACCGACTTCGCGAATGCGGGCGAGCGCGTCCTGCAGATAGCGCTCGTCGCGGCCGCAGATAAAAACCTTCGCGCCCTCCGCGGCGAGCAAAACGGCGATCGCCCGGCCGATCCCTGTCGTGCCCCCGGTAATGATCGCACGGCGGCCCTTCAGCGGGCGGACGGTCGTGTGGGCGTCGGAGAGTTCGGTCATCAAGTATCCCGGCTTGTCAGCAGATTGCGGGCAGAACACGCCGCCCCGCCCTCCCCCTAAGCGCGGATCGCCGCCCCCTCAAGCGCACGCGCCAGCAACCGGTCGATCGGCTCCTGCAGCATCGTCTCGCTCAGCGTGGGCGCGTGGCCCACGCCCGGCACCGTCACCAGCTCGGCTTTGTCGAGCGATGCAGCCATCCGCTCCGCCGTCGCCGCCGACAACAGGTCCGATCGCCCACCGCGCACGATCAGCGTCGGCACGTCGCGAAGCGAGGCGAGCGCCTGCCACATGTCCGGCCCCGCCTCGTTACCCGGCACGCGGAACGGCTCGGCGATCTTCAGGTCGTAGTCGAGCACGATCCGTCCCGAACTGTTCAGGCGGTAGAGCCGCTTGGCCATCGCCAGCCAATCCTCGATCGCGAAGTCGGGATAGACGTCGGCGTTGTTCTCGGAGACGCAGCGCGCGGCGTGCATCCAGGTCGGGAAGACGCTCGCCTTGCCGACATACCCGCGGATCCGCGACAGCCCCTGCGCATCGATCTCCGGCCCGACATCGTTCAACAGCGCGGCCGCCATCCGGCCGCGCGACGGGCCCGCCATCAGCATCGTGACGATCCCGCCGAGCGACGTCCCGAACGCGATATACCGGTCGATCGCGAGTTCGGTCAGCAACGCCTCGACGTCCTGCACATACGTCAAGGGCACGTACGACATCGGGTCCTTCGCATACGCGCTCTCGCCGCGGCCGCGGAAATCGATCGCGATCAGGCGCCAGCGCCCCGCGAGCCTCGCCGCCAACGCGTCGAAATCGCGCGCATTCCGCGTGAGGCCCGGCATGCAGAGGATCGGCGGCTGGCCTTCCGCCCCGCCCGGATAGTCACGGGCGTGGAGTCTCAGCCCGTCGTTGGACCACCAATAGAGGTTTTCGTAAGCGGCCATGGTTGCGTCCTTCGGGTAACGGCCACCATATCGCCGCATGCCCATCCGCCCGCAAGTCTATCGCCCCGAAGCCGAACTTCTAACGCTGGGAGACGGCTTCTTCGATCCCGTCGCACCCGCCGACTTCCCCGAGACCCGGCTGCGCTTCCGCAACGATTGCGCCGCCGCGCAGATCGGTCTCGACACGCTGAACGATGACGAATGGACGCGCCATTTCGGTCGGTTTGAACCCCTCCCCGGCACGCTCCCCCAGCCGCTGGCGCTCCGCTATCACGGCCACCAGTTCCGCAACTACAACCCCGATCTTGGTGACGGCCGCGGCTTCACCTTCGCGCAGATGCGTGACGAGAGCGGTTGCCTGATGGATCTCGGCACCAAAGGCTCGGGCCAGACCCCATGGAGCCGCGCCGGCGATGGCCGCCTCACGCTCAAGGGCGGTGTCCGCGAAATCCTCGCCACCGAGATGCTGGAGGCGCTCAACGTCCCGACCTCGCGCACGCTGTCGCTGATCGAAACCGGCGAGCACCTCCACCGCGGCGACGAGCCCAGTCCGACGCGCTCCGCCGTCCTCGTCCGCCTCAACCACAGCCACGTCCGCATCGGTAGTTTCCAGCGTCTGGCCTACGAACGCGACGAAGCCGGCCTTCGCAAACTGGTCGGCTACACACTCCGCAACCTCTACGACGAGGACAGCGAAGACCCGGTCCGCCTGCTCGACCTCGTCGTCGGCCGCACCGCGCGTCTCGCGGCGCGCTACATGGCGGCGGGCTTCGTCCACGGCGTGCTCAATTCGGACAATATCAACGTCACCGGCGAGAGCTTCGACTACGGCCCGTGGCGCTTCGCCCCGACCTGGGACCCGGCCTTCACCGCCGCCTATTTCGACCATCAGGGGCTCTATGCGTTCGGCCGCCAGCCCGAAGCGATCCACTGGGACGTGATGCAACTCGCGGTCGCGCTCCGCCAGATTGCCGACAGCGATCCGCTGGTGGCGGCGCTTGACCAGTTCGGCCCGCGCTATCAACCCGAAGTCACGCAGGCGATCCTCTGGCGCCTCGGCGTCCGCCCGCGCGATCCCGACACCGACCGCGACCTCGTCCAGGCCACCGAACGCGCACTCCGCACCTCGGGTGTCGGCATCGACCGCTTCTTCTTCGACGCGTTCGGGGGAGATCTGCCCGACACCTACGCCGAACCCTGGACTGAAGTCCGCACCGCACTCGCCGGCTACGAACCCCGAAAAGACCGCTCGCACGCCTATTGGTCGGGCGAACCGTGCAGCATGCTGATCGACGAAGTGGAGGCGATCTGGGCGCCGATCACCGAACGCGACGACTGGACGCTGTTGAACGCCAAGGTCGCTGCGATCCGCAACATGGGAGACGCGCTTGCCGAATAATTGGAATCATTCCTGATTTGAGGCAAGAGCAGCGCCATGTCCGACGAGATCATCTCCCACGAACCCGCCACCGGCGCGGTCCTCTGGCGCCATCCGGTCGGCGACGTCGATGCGGAAGTTGCCTGCGCCCGCGCCGGCTGGTCGAGTTGGGCATCGAAACCACTCGCCTTCCGGATCGAGACGATGCGGCGCTTCGCCAACATCGTCCGGCAGCGCAACGACGCGTTCACCGACCTGATCGCGCGCGAGACCGGCAAGCCGATCTGGGAAGCGCGCGGCGAGGTCGAGACGGTCATCGCCAAGGTCGACATCTCGGTCAGCGCCTATGCGGATCGCACCGCGCAGCGCCGGCTGGAGGCGACGATGGGGACACGCATCGCGGTCCGTCACAAGCCGCACGGCGTGCTCGCGGTGCTCGGGCCGTATAACTTCCCGGCGCACCTGCCCAACGGCCACATCGTCCCCGCGCTGATCGCCGGCAACGCGGTGGTATTCAAGCCATCCGAAAAGACCCCCGCCGTCGGCGCGTTCCTCGTCGAGTGCTTCCGCGCTGCTGGCGTGCCCGCGGAGTGCATCCGCCTCGTCATCGGTGGCCCGAACGAAGGCAAGGCGCTCGCCGCGCATCCCGATATCGACGGTCTGCTGTTCACCGGCTCAGCGCGCACCGGCCTCGCGCTCAACCGCGCCTTCGCCGACAAGCCCGAGAAGATCCTCGCGCTCGAGATGGGCGGCAACAACCCGATCGTCGTCTGGGACACGCCCGACCTGCACACCGCGGCGGTGCTGATCATCCAGTCCGCCTTCACCACCGCGGGCCAGCGCTGTACCGCCGCTCGCCGCCTGATCGTCGACACCAGGCTCTACGACCCGCTGATCGCCACGCTCGACAAGATGGTCGGCCGGATCATCGTCGGCGAACCGCACGCGACCCCCTCCCCGTTCATGGGCCCGGTGATCGACAACGAAGCCGCCGACCAGCTCAGCGAGAGCTTCCTCGAACTGCTTACCCGGGGCGGCCGCGCGATCCGCCATCTCGAACGCCCGGTCGCGGACTTGCCGTTCCTGAAACCTGCGCTGATCGACGTCACCGACATCGCCGACCGCCCGGACATCGAGCTGTTCGGTCCGATCCTGCAAATCGTCCGCGTCGACGATTTCGACGCCGCGATCGCCGAGGCGAACAACACGCGCTACGGCCTGTCCGCCTCGCTCATCAGCCAGACGCCGGCGCTCTACGACCGCTTCTGGGCCAATATCCGTGCCGGTATCGTCAACTGGAACAAGCCAACGAATGGCGCCTCGTCCGGCGCACCGTTCGGCGGGATCGGCTGGTCGGGCAACCACCGGCCAAGTGCCTATTACGCGGCGGATTATTGCGCCTACCCGGTCGTCAGCAGCGAATCCGAAAGCGCGCGTGCGTCGATCGGCATCGGCCTCAGCGACGGCTGACCGCAATTTAATCCTCCCCCGCCAGGGGGAGGTGGCTGGCTCTTGCCAGACGGAGGGGGAGGTAAGAGACGACCTTGGTTCCGTGTCCTCCCCCTCCGTCGCTGCGCGCCACCTCCCCCTTGCGGGGGAGGATCGGTAACTCGAAGACGGGGCCGCCATCCCCCGCGCAAAAGCAATCCTACCCGCCGCCAAAGCATCATTCGGTTGCGGCGCAGCGTGTTGCCGCCCATCTCCGGTGACATGGCAAGTCTCCTAGACCCAACCGCGCGCGGGCGCGTCATCCTCGTCGGGGCGGGCCCGGGCGATCCCGGTCTCCTCACCGTCCGCGCGGTCGAGGCGCTCAAGACCGCCGACGTCGTCGTGCATGACGGACTGATCGATCCGCGCGTGCTCGACATCGCGCCGCCGTCTGCACAGCGTATCTCGGTCGCCAAGCAGCGCGCACGCCACACGCTGCCGCAGGAAGCGATCAACGCGCTGATCATCGCGCACGTGAAAACCGGCGCGATCGTCATTCGCCTGAAGGGCGGTGACCCGTTCGTATTCGGCCGCGGTGGCGAGGAGGTCGAGGCAGTTCGCGCTGCCGGGCTACCAGTTGAAGTCATTCCCGGCGTCTCGGCCGCATTGGGCTGCGCGGCGGAGGCGATGTTGCCGCTGACCCACCGCGATCATTCGAGCGCGGTCAGCTTCGTTGCCGGCCAGTGCAAGGGGCTCAGCGAGCAGAACTGGGCTGGACTCGCCGGCCAGGGTCGCACGCTGGTCATCTACATGGGCATCGCCACCGCGACCGATATCGCGGACAAGCTGATGGCGGACGGCGTCGCGCCTGACATGCCCGTCGCCGTTCTCGAACGCGGCACGCTCAACGGTTCACGCGCGATCCGCACGCTTCTCGCCGATCTCGGCGCGATGGTCGCGCGTGAAGCGGTCAAGAGCCCCGCGATCATCGTCGTCGGCGAAGTCGTCGAACTATCTGACGCTGAAGACAAACTAGCCCGCTGGGCCCGCGTAGCAGAGGACGCCGCCGCATGAAGCTGTTGACCGGAAACGACCTTCCCACCGGCGACGTCGTTTGGTGGACCGGCAACGGCTGGTCGCGCCACATTGAGGACGCGGTCGACGTCGGCGTGTCAGGTGAATCGATCCTTCAGGCCGAGGAAGGCGCCCGCCGCGTCAACGTCCCCTACCTGATCGAGGCGACTCAGACCGACGAAGGCCCCCGCCCCGCCCACATCAAGGACCGCATCCGCGCGCTCGGCCCGACGATGCGACCCGACCTGACCCTCAAACCCGCCGACCCACACGCCGGCAGCTGGGTAATCTGACATGTATAAATACGACGAATACGACCAGGCGATCGTCGACCAGCGCGTCGATGAATTCCGCGACCAGGTCCGCCGCCGCCTCTCGGGCGAGCTGACCGAGGACCAGTTCAAGCCGTTGCGGCTGATGAACGGGCTGTACCTCCAGCTGCACGCGTACATGCTGCGCGTCGCGGTGCCGTACGGGACGCTCGACGGCCGCCAGATGCGGATGCTCGGCCATATCGCGCGCAAGTACGACCGCGGCTACGGGCATTTCACCACGCGGCAGAACATCCAGTTCAACTGGATCCAGCTCGACCAGACCCCGGACATCCTCCAGGAACTGGCGACGGTCGAGATGCATGCCATCCAGACAAGCGGCAACTGCATCCGCAACATCAGCTCCGACCAGTTCGCCGGCGCCGCCGCGGACGAGGTCGCCGATCCGCGCCCCTGGGCCGAGCTGATCCGGCAGTGGAGCACGTTCCACCCCGAATTCACCTACCTCCCGCGCAAGTTCAAGATCTGCGTGATCGCGGCGGACGAGGATCGCGCGGCGATGCGGCTGCACGACATCGGCATCGGGCTGCACGTCCGCGACGGCGAACTGGGCGCGAAGATCTATGTCGGGGGCGGCATGGGCCGCACGCCGATGATCAGCCACGAGATCCGCGATTTCGTCCCCGCCGACGACCTGATGAGCTATCTCGAGGCGTGCCTGCGCGTCTACAATCGCTACGGCCGCCGCGACAACATCTACAAGGCGCGGATCAAGATCCTGCTCCACGAGATCGGCCCCGACGAATATCGCCACCAGGTCGAGGAGGAATTCGCCGCGGTGAAGGGCCTCGGCCTCGATCCTCCGCGCGCGGAACTGGAGCGCATCACGAGCCACTTCGGCGCACCCGATTTCGACGCCAACGCCTCGACCGACCTCGACCGCAGCGATCCCGACTTCGCGGTCTGGCTCGATCAGAACGTGAAGGCGCACAAGCAGCCGGGCTATGCGATCGTCAACATCAGCCTGAAGCCGATCGGCGGTATTCCCGGCGATGCGTCGGCGGACCAGATCGACGTGATGGCCGATCTCGGCACGCGCTACAGCTTCGACGAACTGCGCGTCACGCATGCGCAGAACATCGTCCTGCCGCACGTCCGCATCGCCGACCTCCACGCGGTATGGACGGCGCTGAACGAGGCGGGTCTGGCCGAAGCCAATCTCGACCTGATCAGCGACATCATCGCCTGCCCCGGCCTGGATTATTGCAGCCTCGCCAACGCACGCTCGATCCCGCTCGCGCAGAAGATCGCGACGCGCTTCGGCAGCCTCGATCGCCAGCGCGACTTAGGCGAACTGAAGCTCAAGATCAGCGGCTGCATCAACGCGTGCGGGCACCATCACGCCGGCCACATCGGCATCCTCGGCGTCGACAAAAAGGGCACCGAGAACTACCAGCTCTCGCTCGGGGGCTCGGGCGCGGAGGATGTGAGCCTCGCGAAGATCACCGGCCCCGGTTTCTCCGAGGACGGCGTGGTCGACGCGATCGAGCGCGTCACCGACCGGTATCTGCAGGTCCGCGACCCCGGCGAGCGTTTCCTCGACACCTACCGCCGCGTCGGCTTCGAGACGTTCAAGGAGGCGATCTATGGTTGAGTATCCGGACCAGACGCTGCTCCGCTTCCGCGACGACGAGCCGCATGACGAGCCCGCGGTGACGCTCGATTCGTTCATCGGTCAGAGCAACGCGGCCGCCGTTCGCCTCGAGGCAGGTGACGATGCGCGTGCGCTCCTGCCGCAGATCGACCAGCTCGCGCTAATCGAGGTGAGCTTTCCCGGCTACCGCGACGGGCGCGGCTATTCGTCCGCGCGTATCCTGCGCGAGGCGGGCTATACCGGCGAACTGCGCGCGCAGGGCGACGTGCTGGTCGACCAGATCCCGCTGATGCGCCGCTGTGGCTTCGACAGCTTCGCGCCGCAGGCGCCGATCGATATCGATGTGCTGCGCGCCAACCTTGAGCGCTACGACACGCCGTACCAGAAGGCGGCGGACGGCGCGGTGCCGGTGTGGAAGCTGCGCCATGGGTGAGCCCGCGCGCCAACTCGACATGATCGACGTCACGCCAGCGTTCACGCGCGCCGACGCGATGGCGATGCAGGAGCGATTCGAAGGCGTCTCCGCGCAGGAGATGCTGTTCGAACTGCTGGTCGGCGAGTTGCGCGGGCGGATCGCAGCGGTGTCGTCGTTCGGTGCGGAGTCGGCCGTGCTGTTGCACATGGTCGCGCAGGTCGATGTCGATGTGCCGGTGATCTTCACCAACACGCAGAAGATGTTCGGCGAGACCTTGGCGTACCGCGACGAACTGGCGGAGAAGCTGGGCTTTACCGATCTGCGCGTGTTCCGTCCCGATCCGCGGTTGCTTGCGATCAAGGACAAGACGGGGTTGCGCTGGTCGTACGATCCGGACGGGTGCTGCGACTTGCGGAAAGTCGAGCCTTTACGCCGCGCGCTCGCCCCGTTCGATGCGTGGATTTCCGGGCGGAAGGGGTTCCAGTCGGGCACCCGTACCGCGCTCCCCCGTTTCGAGGAAGACGAGGGCCGGTTGAAGATCAACCCGCTGGCGGATTGGGACAAAGCCAAGCTCGACGCCTATTTCGCCGAGCATGAATTGCCGCGGCACCCGCTGGAGGCGCAAGGCTATCTCTCGATCGGCTGTGCACCCTGCACCACCAAAGTCGCCCCCGGCGAAGATCCGCGCGCAGGGCGGTGGCGTAGTTTCGACAAGGTGGAGTGCGGGATCCACGCGCCGACCGACTACGACCCGATGATCTGATCGCTTTCCCTCGCCCCTACGGGGAGAGGGAGGGAGGAGGCACTTGGCGACGGAAGGGAGAGGGGGCGTTGGGATGCAACGTCCCGAGCCACACTCCCCTCTCCCTTCCCACGGCCAACGGGCCGCGGGCCCCGTCCCTCTCCCCGGAGGGGAGAGGGACTCGGTAAGATCAATACTCAGCCAGATCCGAGAACTTCGTAATCGTCGGATCGAACTTCATCCGGACCTTCCCCGTCGCGCCGTGGCGCTGTTTCGCGATGATCAGTTCCGCCAGGCCGTAGACCCGCTCCATCTCCGCCGCCCACGACGCGTGGTCCTCGAAGATCTTGGAGCTGTCCCCTTCGGCCGGCCGCTTGGGCTCCTTCGACGCGACGTAATAATCCTCGCGGTACACGAACCAGACCATGTCCGCGTCCTGCTCGATCGACCCCGACTCGCGAAGATCCGACAGCATCGGCGTCTTGTCCTCACGCGACTCCACCGCACGCGACAGCTGCGACAGCGCCAGCACCGGAACGTTCAGATCCTTCGCCAGCGTCTTCAGCCCGCGCGAAATCTCGGAGATTTCCTGGACGCGATTGCCGTCCTTGCTCTTGCCCGACCCCGACAGCAGCTGGAGATAGTCGACCACGACGAGACCGATCTCGTTGTTGTGCCGACGCTGCAACCGGCGCACGCGCGTATGCAGCGCACCGATCGAGAGACCGCCGGTATCGTCAATGAACAGCGGCAGATTCTCCAGCTCGGCGGCGGCGGCGGCGAGCTGCGCGAACTCGGTCCGGCTGATCTTACCCATGCGGAGCGATTCGGACGAGATCTGCGACTGCTCGGCGAGAATACGCGTCGCCAGCTGATCCGCGGACATCTCCAGCGAGAAGAACGCGACCTTCGCGCCGACCGAATCCTTCGGTGCGATCCCGTCGGCCATGTCGCGCATCCAGCGCCGCGCGGCATTGAACGCGATGTTGGTGGCGAGCGAGGTCTTGCCCATGCCCGGACGGCCAGCGAGGATCATGAGATCGCTGTGATGCATGCCGCCGATCTTGGCGTTGATCGAATCGATGCCCGTCGTGACGCCTGACAGGTTGCCACCCGAGTTCAGCGCACGTTCGGCCATCTTGACCGCCGCAGTGGTTGCCTGCGCGAACGACTTTACCGTGTTCTCGGAGCCACCGTCGGCCGCGACCTTGAACAGCTCTTCCTCGGCCAGCTCGATCTGCGCACGCGGATTGACCTCCTCGGAGGTGTCCATCGCGCGATCGACGAGCGTGCGCCCCACCGATACCAGCGCGCGCAGCATCGCGAGATCATAGATCTGCTGCGCGAACTGGCGCGCCCCGATCAGTCCCGCGCCGCTGCCCGTCAGCCCGGCCAGATACGCCGGCCCGCCGAGCTCGCGCATGCCTTCGTCCGCATCGAACATCGGCCGCAGCGTCACCGGCGTCACCAGCATGTCGTTACCGCGCAGCGTCTTGATCGCCGCGAAGATCCGCCCGTGGACCGGCTCGAAGAAATGCCCGGGTTCGAGCTTGTCGACGAGGTCGTCCGCGAGCCGGTTGTCGATCATCATCGCGCCGAGCATCGCGGCCTCGGCCTCGACGTTGCGGGGAAGCTGCTGCGGCTCGGCCACGGCGGGAACGGGGAATGCGAGAGTTGCCATTCCCCGCACCTACGCGATGGACGGGTCCTCGTCCAAGCGGCTCGCGCCCGAATGCTGGGGATAAGTGACAGGGCGAATGTCCCCCGCTATCGAACCGGTATGGCCGACCCGCGGATCATCGACGTGCAACTCGACGAGACCAGTCTCGGCTGGCGCTCGCCCGACGTCGAGCAGGAGCGACGGATCGCGATCTTCGACCTGATCGAGGGCAATCATTTCGCCCCGCAGCGCGCCTACCCGGACGGCTATGCCGGCCCCTACAAGATCAAGCTCCAGTCGGAGGAAGGGCGCCTCGGCATTCATATCCACCGCGAGGACGACACGCATCTCGAGACGCTGGTGTTAGCGCTCGGGCGTTTCCGCCGGCCGATCCGCGATTATTTCGCGATCTGCGACAGCTATTACCAGGCGATCCGGCAATCCTCGCCCGCGCAGATCGAGACGGTCGACATGGCCCGCCGCGGCGTCCACAACGAGGCCGCCGGGCTGCTCAAGGAGCGTCTCGACGGCAAGATCGAGGTCGATTTCGACACCGCGCGACGGCTGTTCACGCTGATCTGCGTCCTCCACATCCGCAACTAGAAGACACATGGCTCACGCACTTCTGAAATTCGCGGCCGCGCTCGCCGCAACCGGCTTCGTCGGCATCTGCGGCTGGACCGCCGCGACCGGCTGGCACCCCGACGTCAAGCAATACCCGCTCCAGGGCATCGATCTCGCCGAGAACCCCGGCCCGGTCGAATGGGGCACGGTCCGCGCGAGCGGCGCCGACTTCGCCTATATCGTCGCGACGTCGGGCACCGACCGGCGCGATGCGACATTCGAGGCGAACTGGGCGGCGCTGCCCGAGGCAGGCCTGCGTCGCGGCGCGGTCCATATCTATTCGCTATGTCAGCGCGCCGACGAACAGGCGAACGCGTTCAACACCTTCGTGCCGCGCACCTCCGACGCATTGCCGACCGCGGTCGACGTTGCCTTCCACGACGATTGCACCGCACGGCCGGATCGCGCGACGCTGATCGCCGATATCGCGCAGTTCGTGACGATGGTCGAAACGCACACCCGGCAGCCGGTGATGTTGCGGATCAGCAAGGCGGTGGACTCGCAATACACGCTGTCGGATGCCGTGCCGCGGCCGCTATGGGCGGTGGAGAATATCTTCAAGCCCGACTACACCGCGCGACCTTGGAGGATGTGGCGCGCGAGCGATTTCCGCCGCATCGACGGGATCGAGGGACCGGTAAACTGGGACGTAGTGGCATCATGAACGACCAAGCACTTCGACTGATCGCCGCCGCGCGCGATGCATCGAGACATGCCCACGCGCCCTATTCGCGGTTCGCGGTCGGCGCGGCGGTGTTGCTCGACGACGGCAGCGTGATCACCGGCGCCAATTTCGAGAACGCTAGCTACGGCCTGTCATTGTGTGCGGAGACGGTCGCGATCGCCACCGCGAGCGCTGCGGGTCGGCTGCGCAACATCGTCGCGATCGGCGTGATCGGCGGCGCGATGGACGCCGAGGGTCGCGCGACGGGCACCTCCCCTGTCAGCCCGTGCGGTCGCTGTCGCCAGGTCATCAACGAAGCGGCGCAGATGGGGAAGCACGATCTTCCCGTGCACTGCGGCGCGGCAGAAGGCGACGCAATCCGCACTTATTCTGTATCGGAATTGCTGCCGGACGCGTTCGGCCCGGCGGATCTGGGGATCAGCTAGTCGGTTTGGCCTGCCCGTCAGTCAGGCGTCTCGTAGAAACCGCGAAAGCGTTTGCTCGGCTCGAACAGGCGAGTCTGGCCGATGACCGTCTCGCCCGCGCCCATGACAAACACGCCGCCGGGGTTGAGCGCGGCAGCGATCTTGGGGAAAACCTGCTCCTTGGTGATCGCGGACAGGTACAGCAGCACGTTGCGGCAAAGCACGATATCGAACCGGCCGGGGGGCGCCGGGTCTGCCATCAGGTTCATGCGGCGAAAGGCGACGCGTTTGAGCAAGTCGGGCTTGGCGATCCAGTCGCTGCCGGTGGTGTCGAACCAGCGGACCATCCGTCGCATCGGCAATCCGCGCTGGATCTCGAATTGCGAGAACCGGCCGGCGCGTGCGCGCGCGATCGCCGCGTCCGAGACGTCGGTGGCGACGATCTCCGGCACCAGCGCTCCGGTCGTCTCGTGGCGATCGGCGAACAGCATGGCGAGCGACAACGGCTCCTGCCCGGTCGAGCAGCCTGCGCACCAGATGCGGGCGCGACGCCCCCCGGTTTCGGCCGCCGCCACCGCCTCGGCGAGCATCTCGAAGACCTGCGCGTCGCGGAAGAACGAGGTTTCCTGATTGACCAGGGCATCGACGATCCGGTCGCCGATCAGCCGATCGTTGCCCTCCAGCAATTGCGTCACCAATTGATCGAGCGTGTCGAGATTACGGTCGCGCAGCAACGGCTTGAGCGCGGTATCGAGCCGCCAGGAGCGATAGGCAGCGATCTGCTGCCCAGTTCGCGCCTCGAGCAATGCGGTCAGCACGTTGATCGCGGTCGGCGATGCGGTGGGCGATGTGGTGGAGCCGGCCGTCATGGTCGGCGTCGCGATGCGATCAGCGCGCCGATCGCCGTCGGAGCCAGCACCGCGTCGGCCACGCCCGATGCGGCAACCGCGCCCGGCATGCCCCACACCACCGAACTCTCACGGTCCTGCGCAACGACGGATCCGCCCGCCTGATGGACACGCTGCGCGCCCTCGGCGCCATCGCGTCCCATTCCGCTGAGGATGATCGCCAGCACGCGCGCACCATACACCTCGGCGATCGAGGCGAGCATCGGATCCACCGACGGCATGCAGCCGCTGCCGACAGGCTCCTGCGTCAACCGGAAAGCGGCACCACCGTCCCGCAGCTTGACGCATTTGAGATGCGCATCGCCTGGCGCGACGATGATCCGGCCCGGACGGATGCGCAGCCGGTCGGTCGCGACTTCACAGGGGCGCCCGGCGAGCAACGCGATCTGCGCCGCGAAATAGGGCATGAACGAGGTCGGCAGATGCTGGGTGATCACGATCGGCAGGCGGAACCCGGCAGGCACTGCACGGAACATCTGGCTGATCGCATGGATCCCACCGGTCGAAGCGCCGATCGCGACGATATCATAGTCTTCGCTCGTCGAAGCGGAAAACGTCGGTGCGGGCTGTGCGATCGTGGCGGCACGTGGTCGCGCGGCAGCGCGCTGCGTGCTCCCGACGAGTACGACCGGTGGCAGTTGCGCCGGGTCCTCGCACAGTTTTTCGAGCTTCGTGACCAGCGCGCCGCCGAACCGACCCGACAATGCCCCAGCGGAGGGCTTGATCAGCGTCTCCGCCGCACCGAGCGCCAGCGCCTGCATCGCTTTCGGCCCGCCCTCGTCCGCACTAGACGAGACGATCAGCACCTTGGCGCCCTGCCCTGCGGCGATCAGCGCAGGCAGCGCGGTCAGGCCGTCGATCCCCGGCATCTCGATATCGAGCAGGATGAACTCGACCGTCGTCCGGCCGAGAAACTCCAGCGCCGCCGCCGCCGTGCCAACCGCACCAACCACCGAAAACCGATCGCTCGCGTCGATCGTCCGGGCGATCACCGCGCGCGCGACGACCGAATCGTCGACCAGCAAAACGCGTGCCGTGTCCGCGCTGTCACGGTCCGCCTGTCGCGGGACATAGAGAGGTCGATTCACCATCGTCCGGGTCGAATCAGGCCATGCCGACGATCTGGAGCTTCGATTCGAGCGTGTCGCGGTCGAACGGCTTCATGACATATTCGTCCGCTCCCGCCTCGATCGCTGCGCGAATATAGGCCATGCCGTTTTCGGTCGTGCAGAACACGACCTTGGGCCGGCGCGGCACGTCGGCCTCGCGCAACGCGCGCAGGAAATCCATGCCGCTCATCACCGGCATGTTCCAGTCGAGCAGGATCACATCGGGTATCGACGCCATGCACGCCGCCAGCGCCTCGCGCCCATCGCAGGCTTCGGTGACGGTGAAGTCCAGTGTCTCAAGAATATGGCGCGCGACTTTGCGGATCACCTTGGAATCATCGACGACAAGACAGGTCTTCATGGAAAGCCTTCCAGAGAAAATCGTGAAGCCGGTCTACGCGGGAAAGCGTAAGCGCCGGGTTAAGCAACGGAAAAACACACTGCCGTATCAGGCTGCGACTGGGATCGCGGGTATCACCGCGGCGAGATCGAGGATCAGCAGCGGTTCGCCGTCGCGCTCGACGATGCCGATCCCTGCCGTTGCCCAACCCCGGTGCAGGGCCAATCCCGACGACAGTGGCAGCCGTGTGAACGGCGCGACGTCCTCGACCGAATCGACCAGGATCGCATAATGATGTCCATCGACCACGGTGATGACCGAGCGGCGGACGGAGTCGGGCGTCGGCTGCAGGCCGAGCGCGGTACCGGTGTCGATCACCGTTACGACACGGCTCCGCAAAGCCGCCAAGCCCCGAACGAACGCATCCGCACGCGGCACCGCGACGATATCGCCGATATCGACCACCGAGTCGACTTGGGCGGCCGCAATCGCGACGCCCCGCCCCGCGATGTGCGCAACCAGGAACAGCTCGCTCACATCGCCCTCCGAGCTGCCAGCGCGGCAATCAACGCCGATCGATCGTAACGGTAAATGCTCCCGTCGTCGTCGCCCTCGGCTATCCGGGTCCGGCGCAACGTCACCACCGGCGCCAGTGTTTCGCGAACCGGCGCGTCCTCCATCGCCAGCGCTACCGCCGCAGTCTCGCCCGCCGCCAGCGTCGTCACGCAGCGATAGCCCGATGCCTCAAGCGCCGGCTTCAGAAACGTCTCCATCCAGCCCGATCCGTCGACCTGCAGCAGGCACACCGGTAACGATGCAGGCATCACCGGCTGACCGGCGAACAGCGCATGCGGATCGACGAGTTCGATCTGCTCGCCTCCGATCAAGACCACACCCGCGATCGGACCACTACCGCGTGCCGGGGCCATCTCGGCGGGCAGCGTTACGATCTCGATCGCTTCGGCAATCGCATAGGCCATCTCGCTTTCGCCATCGGTGAGACGCAGCACCGCCACTTCGGTCCGCGCGCCGAGTTCGGCGACCGCGTGAAGCGGGATGATCGCATCGCCGATCGACAACCGCATCGCGCCACCCGACCAGCGGATCGTCTCGATCGGCACCGGCTCGACCCGGTCGATCACCGCCAGCGCGATCGCCCGGCGCTGGCCGTCGAGATCGTCGAACAGCAGAGCGGGTACGCCGGGGACGGCCTCCTCGACCACCGCCGCCGCCGCGACGACCGGGGTGAAGCGCAGCCCGGCGACCGCCGCGATACCCGAGGCATCGAGAAGCAGCATCGGCAGGCCGTTATCGGGCAGCGTCTTGCCCGCATAGACGCCGGTCGCCATCACCGCGGGCGACGCCGGCTTGACCACCAACTCCTCCGTATCGAGCACGGTATCGACGCCAAGCGCATAATCGCCCTCGCGCGTCGAAACGATCACCAAAGTCGGTGGTGACTCGGTACCGAGGCGGAACAGGTGCGCGAGTGATACCAGCGGCATCCGGCGACCGCGCACGGTGACCGACGCCGCGTCACCGATGGTGTCGAGGCGCACGGAATCACCGCGGACCATCAGGATCTCCTCGATCGCCTGACGTGGCAGCGCAAACCGCTGCGCACCGACGCCGACGATGATCGTCGACAGGATCGACAGCGTCAGCGGCACATGGATGACGATCCGCAACCCGCGCCCCGGATCGTTGGTCAGGACGATACGGCCGCCGATCTGCTCGATATTGGCCCGCACCACGTCCATGCCGACGCCACGCCCCGAAATCGCCGTCACCGCGTCCCGGCTCGACAGGCCGGCGGCGAAGATCAGGTCGAGTTTGGCCGCGTCACTCATCGCCGCAAGTTCGGTGGCGCTGTGGAGCCCCTTCTCCGCGGCCTTGGCGACGATGCGGGCGACATCGATACCCGTGCCGTCGTCGGCGACCTCGATCAGGATCTGATTGCCGGACTGTCGCGCCGATACGGCCAGCCGCCCTGCCATCGGCTTGCCCAGCGCGCGCCGCGCCGCGGGTCCCTCGATACCGTGATCGATCGAATTGCGGATGATATGGACGAGCGGATCTCGCATCAACTCGATCATCTCGCGATCGAGTTCGACATCAGCGCCCTCGATGACCAGATCAACGGTCTTGCCGAGTTCCGCGCTTGTGTCGCGCACCATCCGCGGGAGGGCAGAAAACAGCGCATCCACCTTTTGCATGCGCGTCCGCGTGACCGTGTCGCGCATGTCGGCCACGGTCAACGACAGCCGTTCGAGCGCGGCCTCCACCTTCGGATCAACATCGCAGTCGCGCAGCCGTCGGGCCAACTCGTTACGCGCCAACACCATCTCGGACATGCCACTCATCATGTGATCGAGCAGGTCTACGTTGAGACGGACGCTGCGGCTGGCAGCGCGGCTGTGTGGGGTGGTCGAATTCGCGTTCGCGGCATGTGCTCGCGGCTGCGCGTCAGGCGCCAACGCCGCGATCAACAACTCCTCGCCCGAATCGTCGAGCGGCAAGCCGCTATCGATCGCCTCCACGATCTCGGCGATCCGATCTACGACGCCAAGCACGGCGTTGACGAGGGCAGTGTCGGGCGTGCGCTTGCCGTCACGCACGGCGGCAAGCACGTCTTCGGCCGCATGGCTAAGCCGTGCAAGGCGTGGCAGATCAAGGAAACCGCAGCTTCCCTTGACGGTGTGGACGAAGCGGAAGATCGAATCGAGCCGCCCACTGTCGGCGGGTGCAGCTTCCCACGCGACGATCTCGCCGGAGATCGCCTCCAGCGTTTCGCGCGTCTCGGCAATGAATTCCTGAAGAAGATCGTCCATGCGGGCCCCGCGTTCGAGGCCTGTCATGCATGGCGGAGGTTAAGGGGGCGTTAGCTCTGGCGAGAAGCGCTCAACGCAATCCTGCCCCGCCAGGGGGAGGTGGCACCTAAGGTGACGGAGGAGGCGGACACGGAACAGAGTTTATCCCTATCTTCCGTCTGGCAAACGCCCGCCACCTCCCCTTGCGGGGGAGGATTGAACGGTCGCCTTACCGCGCGTTGAAGACGGCTCCGAAGATCATGATCCCGTCGGCAGGCTCGGACACGATCACCGTCCCACCAGCGTCGGTGACCAGCGTATTGATCATATACGCCGCAGCTGCGCGCGGTGTTACAGTGTGCTCGCCCTCGCCTTCGGTAAGCGTCCGCCGGATCTCGGGATCGAGTACGATCCGCGCGCCCTCGATCTTTACGACGATCTCGAGCTGCCCCTCATTGTCCTCTCCACCAACCTCCATCGTCCCACCACGGACCAGAGACTCGGTTGCGATCAGGACAAGATTAAGCAGCACCTTGACCGCTGACTTGGGCATCGCCGAAGCCTCGACCGCCCAGACGAAATTGATCCGCTTGTTCTCCGCGACCAGCCCCTCGATCGCGCCTCGCGCCTCGTGCGTGTCGACCAACTCGCCGAACCCGCCCGCGGCCCCAAATGCGAGCCTGAAGAATTTCAGCTTGCTGGCGGACGCGCGCGCGCTGTCGGCCAGCAACTGCATGACGCGCTCGCGCATCGCCGGATCGGTCTCGTCGGCGAGCAACTCCAGCCCGTTGTTGAGCGCCCCCACCGGCGACAGCAGGTCGTGACACAGGCGCGAACACAGCAGACTCGCGAAATCGACCGGGCTGACCGTCATGAAATTCCCCTAATTCTGGAGCGTCTTGTGGCGGCGGTGCGGACGGTGCGCAAGGGTTGCGGTCGCCGACTCTCACAACGGACTTGACGTGCCCCCCTCCGTCATCCTGACGAAAGTCAGGACCCAGAGCCAAGAACGTCACTCCACCTAACCCTGGGTCCTGACTTTCGTCAGGATGACGGGTGGTGAGGTTTACGTATCGTCGATCATCTCCTCGATGAACGCACCGACCTCCACCGACCGCCACGCGCGCGCCGCGCCCCCACCAAGGATCACCCAGATCGCCCCATCCCCCATAGCCTGCGCCGCATCGCGCGCAGACGGAGCCGGCAACCCGGACGGATGCGAATGATAATGTCCGACCACCGCCAAACCGCCACTCCGCGCCCGTCGATGCGCCGCAAACAAAGCACGTGGATCGATCTCGAACGTCCGCGCCGGATTGATCGCAACGTTCTCGCATGCCTGCGCCGCCTCGATCCGCCCCGCCGCTCCGAGCAACAACCCGCAAATCTCCGCATCCGGCGACGCGTCCGCCGCAGCGATAAGTTGTGTCAGAACTTCGCTTGAAATCGTCACGCTCATCGCCACATCGCTACGACATGGACCGGGGGGTTTCCATCGTCGAAGCATCGATCACGCCGGCCACCGATGGCTGGAGGCTCGATCGCGCGCTCGCCGAAGTTCTTCCCGACATGTCGCGCGAACGGCTGAAGGCGCTGATCGCCGCAGGCCAGGTGACGCTCAATGGCCGCGAATGGCGCGATTCGGCAAAGAAGGCTGCGACCGGCCAGGTCTTCTCCGTCGCGATCCCACCGCCGACCCCGCTCCACAACGAAGCGCAGGATATCCCGCTCGTCGTCGCGTACGAGGACGACGACCTGATCGTGATCGACAAGCCCGCCGGCCTCGTCGTCCACCCCGCCGCGGGCAATTTCGACGGCACGCTGGTCAACGCGCTGCTGCACCACTGCGCCGGCAATCTGTCGGGCATCGGCGGGGTCGCGCGGCCGGGCATCGTCCACCGGATCGACAAGGACACGTCAGGGCTGATGATCGCCGCCAAGACCGACCGCGCGCACGAAGGTCTGGCAAAGCAATTTCACGATCACAGCATCGACCGCCGCTACAAGGCGATCGTCGGTGGTATCCCGCGCCCGCCGAGCGGGACGGTCAACGCGCCGCTAGCGCGGAGTCCGCAGAACCGGAAGAAGATCGCGATCGTCGAGGGCGGCAAGCGCGCGGTGACGCATTTCTCGACGATCACGACGCTCCGCGATGCGGCACTGATCGAGTGTCGGCTCGAAACCGGGCGGACGCATCAGGTGCGCGTGCACATGGCGTCGATTGGCCACGCCTTGTTGGGCGACCCCGTCTATGGTAGAACAAAGCAAGCTCAGAAGTCGCTGCTCGAAACGCTCGGTTTCCGCCGGCAGGCCTTGCACGCGGCGCATCTGGGGTTCATCCATCCGGTGAAAAGCATCGCTTTAGCGTTCGAAAGCGAAATGCCCGCAGACATGCAGGAACTGTTCACCCAGCTTCACGTATAGATAATCGGTCCTATGCCGCATTGCGGCAATCGGGGTCAGCAGAAAGGGATTACGACAATGGCAGCCCGCTCCAACGTTCCAGCGACGATTCCTGCGCTCGGCAGCGAGGCGGGTCTCAATCGCTATCTCGCCGAGATCAAGAAATTCCCCCTCCTGAAACCCGAGCAGGAATACATGCTCGCCAAGCGCTTCCAGGAGCATGGCGATACCGAAGCTGCGGCGCAGCTGGTGACTTCGCATCTGCGTCTCGTGGCAAAGATCGCGATGGGGTATCGCGGCTATGGTCTGCCGACGTCGGAGCTGATTTCCGAGGGCAATATCGGCCTGATGCAGGGCGTGAAGAAGTTCGAGCCCGAGCGTGGCTTCCGTCTCGCCACCTACGCGATGTGGTGGATCCGCGCCTCGATCCAGGAATACATTCTCCGCTCGTGGAGTCTCGTGAAGATGGGCACCACCGCGGCGCAGAAGAAGCTGTTCTTCAACCTGCGCCGGATGAAGAGCCGCCTCGATGCGTTCGAGGATGGCGATCTGCGCCCCGAGCACGTCACCAAAATTGCGACAGATCTTGGTGTGGCCGAAACCGACGTCGTCAGCATGAACCGGCGCATGGCGATGGGCGGCGATACGTCGCTCAACGTGCCGATGCGTGAGGATGGCGAGGGCCAGTGGCAGGATTGGCTGCAGGACGACGCGCCGCTGCAGGACAAGATCGTCGCCGATGCGCAGGAGGCGGACGTTCGCCACTCGATGCTGGTGTCGGCGATGGACGACCTCAACGAGCGTGAGCAGCATATCCTGACCGAACGTCGCCTGACCGACGATCCCAAGACGCTCGAGGAATTGTCGCAGGTCTACGGCGTATCGCGCGAGCGTGTCCGGCAGATCGAGGTGCGCGCGTTCGAGAAACTGCAAAAGGCGATGATGCGGATCGCCGGCGAGAAGCGCCTGCTGGCGGCCTAACGTGGTGCGCACCGTCGTCATCGGCGGCGGTGCGGCCGGTATTGCTGCGGCGAGAACGCTGCATGACGCGGGACATGACGTGTTGCTCGTTGAGGCGAGCGACCGATTGGGCGGCAGAGCCAAGAGCCTCCCGCTGGCCTCTTTGTTCCCCCGCGAAGGCGGGGGCCCAGACTGGACCCCGCCTTCGCGGGGGAACACGTAGACGCCGGTTGCGGCTGGCTGCACTCCGCCCAACGAAATCCTTGGACGTCGATAGCAAAGGCTACCGGCTTCACCGTCGACCGCTCCGACGCAAACTGGCGTACGCAGTGGCGCGACCTTGGCTTCTCGCCTGAAGACCAAGAGTCCTCCGCCACCGCCTACCAAGCCTGGAACGCGCGCGCGCTCGCCGCACTGGACGGCCCCGACCGCCCGCTCTCCGACTTCATCGAGCCGCATGACAAATGGCGCCCGAAGATCGACGCGATCTCCGGCTACGCAAATGGTGCGAACCTAAGCCAGGTCTCGCTCCACGACTGGGCAGCGTATGAGGAAGCCGCAACCGACGATAATTGGACCGTCAAGGAAGGCTACGGCACGCTAGTTGCCAGCCACGCCACAGGCCTGAACATCCGCCTCTCGACGCCGGTAACGCGGATCGACCACAGCGGCCGTCGCCTCAAACTCGACACTCCCGGGGGCACGATCGAGGCGGACCACGTCATCGTCTGCGTCCCCACCACCGTCCTCGCCAAGTCGCAGGTCGTCTTCGACCCACCACTCCCCGACAAGCATGCCGCAGCGGCCGACCTCCCGCTCGGGCTCGCGGACAAGGTGTTCCTCCACGTCGACCGCCCCGAATGGCCGACCAACGCGCACCTGATCGGCAATCCGTACAGTGCCTGCACCGCGAGCCACCGCCTGTCGCCGTTCGGCTGGCCGATCGTCGAGAGCTTCTTCGGCGGCGACTGCGCGGCGATGCTGGAGGACGGCGACGCCGCGCAGTTCGCGATCGACGAACTCGTCGGGCTGCTAGGCAGCGATTGGCGCAAGCGCTTCACGCTGCTGGCCGCGACCCGCTGGCGGCACGAACCCTATATCGGCGGCAGCTACAGTCACGCACGCATAGGTCGGGCCGGACAGCGCGCCGTCCTCGCCGCATCGGTCGACGACCGCATCCACTTCGCTGGCGAGGCATGCCACCCATTCGACTTCTCCACCGCACATGGCGCCTACGAAACCGGCGTAGCAGCGGCGCGCGCGGTCATTGGCGAGGCCGTAACGATCGCATAAGAAGCGCCAATGGGCTTCCTCCGCATTTTCGCCAAGATCATCTTCGGCTTCGTCCTGATCACCGTCGCCTGGGTCGGGATCTATCGGTTCGTGCCGGTGCCGTTCACCTGGACGATGATGGGCGACGTCCTCAACGGCCATGGCGTGACGAAGGACTGGATGCCGCTATCCGAGATGGATCCGGACATGGCGCGCGCGGCGATCGCGGGCGAGGATTCGCGGTTCTGTTCGCATCACGGGTTCGATTTCAAGGCGATGGCGGGCGCGGCGGCGCGCAATGCGCAGGGCGGGCGGATCCGCGGCGGCTCGACGATCAGCCAGCAGACCGCGAAGAACGCGTTCCTGTTCCAGGGCGGCGGTTACGTGCGGAAGGCGTTCGAGGCATATTTCACCGTGCTGATCGAGACGCTGTGGCCGAAGCGGCGGATCATGGAGGTGTATCTCAACATCGCCGAGACCGGGATCGGGACCTATGGCGCGAACGCCGGCGCGATCCGGTATTTCAATCACGATGCATCGCGGCTGTCGCCGACCGAGGCGGGGCGGATCGCCGCGGTGTTGCCGTTGCCAAAGAAGCGCGCAGCGATCGACCCGCATGGGTTTGTGCGACGCCACGGGAATACGCTGTCGCGGCGGGTTTCGGTGGTGCGGAACGATGGTTTGGATGCGTGTTTGCGATCCTGACCGATTCGTCACCTCGGACCAATTCCGGGGTGACGGAGTGAGAGGCAGCTGAACTCACCACGAGCTTCCGTTCTGCTCACGAACCCGCCCCGACACCGTCGCCCCAGCGAAAGCTGGGGTATCCCCGTCGCGAAGGGTGCGCGTCGTCGAGGGAGATCCCAGCTTTCGCTGGGATGACGGTTGGGGCGCGCTCGTGTGACGTGCAAGGAATGGTTGAGCCGCTACCGACCACCAGCGCCGCGGGCAAAACCCGCGTCGGTCATGGCGGGCCATGCCGGCCGGGCTTGCGCGTCTCGCCGTCTTGCGACGGCGTGCGCGCTTCGCCTCAGAACGGCAGCTTGAAGCCCGGTGGCAGTTGCAACCCGCTGGTCATCTTCGACATTTCGCTGCCCGACACCGCATCCGCCTTCGCCCGCGCGTCGTTGAACGCCGCCGTCAGCAGATCCTCGAGCATCTGCTTCTCGCTCACCTGCATCAGCGAATCGTCGATCGCGATGTTGATGATGCGGCCCTTGGCGGATGCCTTCACCTTGACCAGGCCGCCGCCGGATGCGCCCTCGACCTCGATCGTGTCGAGATTGGCCTGCGCCTTTTCCATCTCGTTCTGGACGTTCTGCGCCATGGCGAGGATTTCATCGATATTCTTCATGCGTTGCTCCTTTGACCGGGCCACGATTCTAGCTGGGCGTCCGGAAACGCTGCCACCGCGGCCTTCATGATGGGGGATTCGAGAATAGCCTGGCGCACCGCCGCATCGGCAGCGTCCTGCGCCTCGCGCAGCGTCGGCGCGCCGGGGGCGTCGACGATCGACACTTTCCAGGCGGTCCGCGTCACGCTCTTCAACAGCGTGTTGAGTTCGGCGAGCGTGTCGGCCGAGACCGGGCGGCTGCCGCTGAGCGCGAATTCGGGCGGCGCATAGCTAACTACGCGCGCACCGTGGCGGAGCCGCGCGGCGATCGCGAGGCCGCCCGATTCGTCGAGTAGATCGACCAGCGCCTCGAACGTCGGCGGCAGAATCGGACCGGTCGCCACGGGTTCGGGCGCCTTCGCAGCGGATCTTGCGTTCCAGGGCGGCGCTTCGCCGGACGGGGGTGCAGGCGACGGCAGCGGCGGTGACGGTGGTGCGGCCGAGGGGACCGTACCGCTGGCGATCTGGCGCGCGAGTTCGCCGGGGTCCGGCAGAGTCGAGGCGTAGATCGCGCGCAGCAGCGCCATCTCCGCCGCCTCGATCGGCAGCGCGGCCTTGGCGACCTCGTCATGGCCCTTGAGGAACAGCTGCCACAAACGATGCAGCGCGGGGTAGCCGAGAGATGCCGCCCATTCCTCGCGCGCGGCGCGCTCTTCCATCGGCTGCGCGGCATCCGGAGGCGTGCCGACCTTCGTCAGCGTGATGCCGTGGACGGTTTCGAGCAGCGACCGCAGCACCGACAGCGGGTCGACGCCGTAATCATATTGACGGCGCATCGAGGCGAGCGCCCCTGCCCCGTCGCCGGCGAGGATCAGCGTCAGCAGATCGCGGACCGCGCCGCGATCGGACAGGCCGAGCATCTGGCGCACTGCATCCGCCGTCACGCCGCCGCCTTCGAGCCCGGCGTGCGCGATCGCCTGGTCGAGGATCGACAGGCCGTCGCGCGCCGAGCCCTCCGCCGCACGCGCGATCAGCATCAGTGCCTCGGGCTCCGCGACGACGCCTTCTTCGGTCGAGACCCAGGCGAAATGCTTCGAAAGCTGTTCGGCGGAGATGCGGCGGAGGTCGAAGCGCTGGCAGCGCGACAGGACCGTCACCGGGACCTTGTTCACTTCGGTCGTCGCGAACAGGAATTTCACATGGGGAGGTGGCTCCTCCAGCGTCTTCAGCAGCGCGTTGAACGCGTTCTTCGACAGCATGTGAACTTCGTCGATGATGTAGATCTTGAAGCGCGCGGTAACCGCCGAATAGCGCGACGCGTCGATGATCTCGCGGACGTCGTCGACACCGGTGTGGCTGGCGGCGTCCATCTCGATCACGTCGATATGACGGCCCTCGGCGATCGCACGGCACGGTTCGCAGACGCCGCAGGGGTCGATCGTCGGGCCGCCCTGCCCGTCCGGGCCGATGCAGTTGAGTGCCTTAGCGATCAGGCGTGCGGTCGAGGTTTTCCCCACACCGCGGACGCCGGTCATCAGGAAGGCGTGCGCAAGCCGATCGCGCTTGATCGCGTTGCCGAGCGTCTGGACCATCGCGTCCTGCCCGATCAGCTCGGAAAAGGTCTGCGGCCGGTATTTGCGCGCTAGCACGCGGTAGGCGACGTCGGGCGCCTTGGCCGGCTGCGGGGGTTCGCCCAGGTCGAATGAATCTGACATTGCGGTCGATATAGGCGGTTTGGGAGCCGGTGTCGAAGGGCTAGCGAACCCTTTCTGTTCCCTCGCGGATGCGGGGGCAGCGGGTTCGGTGCTGGTGGCTCTTTAAGAATAAGAAGCGCGCTGCGGCTCAGCCGCATCGTCAGACGGTGCTTTGCACCGCTGGCCGCGCTCATGTCAGCTTGCTGACATTCGCGGTGGGAGCCGGGACAACCCGTGGCTTAGTCGTTGTGGCTGCTTCCTTCCGGATCTGACCAAGTTGGCGACGACCACGTCCGCCCGACTCCCGCGGCGCATATGGCGGGGTCGGGCGGGATGATCAAGCCGCTTTAAACGCGGACTCGGACTTAGCGCCCGGACTTAGCGGTTGACGCGGACCGTGCGGCAGACGCGCTGGCGGTGATGATTGCGATAGACGTTGCGGCAGACCTGACGCGTGCGGACGACGTGGCGACGGTAACCGGGGCGACGGTCGTTGTGACGCACCACGGTGCGCTCATGGACGACGGTGCGCTGCGCGGAGGCCTCTGCGGCAATGCCGACGGGCGCGAGGCCGGTGAGCGCGACGAGACCGGCAGCGGCAAGGGTAAACAACTTCATGGGACTTCTCCTGCTGGGTGCGGGCCCTGCTGGACCCTGCAACCTATGTTACCTAACTAAAGGCGGTCGTTACGGTTCCGTATCAGCGGCGGAAGCAGCGACGGACCGGGCCGTAATAGCCCCGCTCGATCCGGCATACGACGCGCGACCGGCCGTAACCGCGTGGCCCACGATAGCCGTAGCCGCCGCCACGATAGCCACCGCGATACCCACGGTAACCACGGTCTCCGCGATAGCTATGGCGCGGGCCGTTCCAGCCACGATTGCCGTGCCAGCCGCCGTTGCCGCGATGGCCATCCCAGCCATGGCGCTGGGCATCGGCCGGCACCGCGGCAAACAGCGTTCCCGCGGCCAAGGCGCCAGCGGCGAACATTGCGACGATCTTCATGTTCGGTACTCCTCTCAAGGCCTCGTACATTGAGGCGATGAGGGGATAATCCGCTTCTGGCCGTGCACGTTCCATGAACCGGCCGTTGTCTTCCTGTAAGCTTTGCTGACCTAAGCGGGGATGCGCACGGTCAAGCCATCGAGCGCGTCCGTCAGCCGGATCTGGCAGGCGAGACGACTGGTGCGCGTCGCATTGTGAGCGAGATCGAGCATGTCCTCCTCGTCCTCGGTCGCCGGCAGCAGGCGGGCGAAGTCGGCGGGATCGACGATAACGTGGCAGGTCGCGCAGGATAGCTGGCCTTCGCAGGTGCCTTCGAGCGGCTGGTCATGCGCCTGCGCTGCGTCGAGCAGGCGGTCGCCGGGCGTCGCGGCGGCCAGCGTGGCGGTGCCGTCGCGGGCGATGAAGCGGACGATCATGGCCATTGTGCCTCGGCTGCGGCGACGATCGTATCGATGGCGTCGGCAAGTTCGGTTTCGGTGGTGTAGCGGCCGAAGCCGAGGCGGATGCTGGCGCGTGCCTGCGCTTCGGTGAGGCCGATCGCGCGGAGGACGTGGCTGGAGCGACCGGAGCCGCTCGCGCAGGCCGAGCCGGCGGAGAACGCGATGTCGCGCAGGTCGGACATCAGCCGGTTAACGTCGAGACCGTCGCGGCGGATGTTGAGGTTGCCGTGATAACGCTGTTCGGTCGAACCGTTGATAGTCCAGCCGGGGCCGAGGCGGTCAAGGGCTAACGACCAGAGACGGTCGATATGCGCGGCGTCCTGCTCCTTGCGATCGGCCATGAGTTGCGCGGCGACGCCAAAGCCTGCGCAGAGCGCGGGCGAAAGTGTGCCCGAGCGGCCGGGAGACTCCTGCCCGCCGCCGTGCATCAGCGGGGCGAGGTCGACACCGTCGCGGATCCAGAGTGCGCCGATGCCCTTGGGGCCGTGGATCTTGTGCGCGGAGATCGCGACGAGGTCGACGGTGTCGGGAATCGGGACGCGGCCGTAACCTTGAACCGCGTCGCACAGCATCAGCGCGCCGGCTGCGTGGGCGATCTCGGCGAGCGCGGCGATCGGCTGGACGACGCCGATCTCGTTGTTCACGAGCATCGCGGCGACGAGGCCGGTGCCGGGCCGGATCGCGGCGCGGGCTTCGTCGAGGTCGACCACGCCGTCGGGGCCGACGGGGAGGATCGTGACGTGGCGCCCCCTCGCCGCTTCGGCTGCGACCGTGTCGAGGACGGCTGCGTGTTCGGTAGCGAGCGTCGTGACGGAGCCGGCGGCACCCTTGATCGCCCAGTTGAGCGCCTCCGTCGCGCCGCTGGTGAAGGCGATGCGGCCGCCGGGGGGAAGCAAAGCGGCGACCTGGTCGCGGGCGACTTCGACCGCGGCTTTGGCGCGGCGGCCTTCGCGGTGGGGGGAATGCGGGTTGGCGTGCTGCAATTCGAGCCAGGGGAGCATCGCGGCTAGTGCTTCGGGCGCGAGCGGGGTGGTTGCCTGGTAGTCGAGATAGGTCATGCGGCGTGCCTTATGCCGGTGGCGATCCGCGTCCAGGCGTCGGCGAACTTCGCGACGTCGTCGGGCGTGGTGGTCCAGCCGAAGCTGACGCGGACGACTTCGGCGGCGGCTTGCGCGGAATAGCCCATGGCGGCGAGGACGTGGCTCGGGCGCATGCTGCCCGACGAACACGCGCTGCCCGCGGAGACTGCGAACCCGGCCATGTCGAGGCGGATCAACTGGGCCGCGGAACTGACGCCCGGCATGCAGTAGGAAGCGATCGTCGGGATGCGGGGGGAGTTTTGCGCGACGATTTCGCCACCGCCCGCGAGGACTGCTTCGTCTAGTTTGGCGCGGAGGGCGGGCATGTCGGCGAACCAGTCGCGGGGGGCTTCGAGCGCGGCGGCGAACCCCAGCGCGCCGGGAAGGTTCTCGGTGCCGCCACGATAGCCGCGCTCCTGCCCGCCGGTCGGGTCGAGCCGGCCTAGATCGCGGACGAGGAGTGCGCCGATACCGGGAGGGCCGCCGAGCTTGTGCGCGGATACGATGATCAGGTCGGCATCGGGGAGCGGGAGCTTGCCGGCGGTCTGCGAGCAGTCCGCGATCCAAAGACCGGCGGGACGATCCTGGACCACGCCGGTTTCGCTGTTCGCGGACTGGAGCGCGATCGTCTGCGCGCCCTCCCCGTTCACGACGATGCCGCTTCCGTCGACCTCCAGCATCACCGGCTTTTCGGCCACCCGAAGGACTGCGTCGTGCTCTACCGCGGCCACCGCGACACCGGGGCGCCCACGCAGCGCGAGTGCCGCGGACTCGCTCGCGCCGCTCGTCAGGATTACGTGATGCGGCCAGTCCAGCGCCTTGGCGATCCGCTTCCGCGCATCCTCCAGCGCCGCCCGTGCAGCCCGCCCCTCGGCATGCGGCGAGGACGGGTTCGCCCAGCGCGCCATGCCCTCGATCACCGCCGCGGTTGCCTCGGGGCGCATTGGCGTGGTGGCGGCGTGATCGAGGTAGATGCGGGACAGGGTCGGTTCCAATTGCGGAAAGGGGCGTGTCGCCTATATAATGCAGATCACCCCGCACTCCACCCGAGTGCGTATCCCAGCTCGCGAGTGCCTATGCCAGAAGTCATTTTCCCCGGTCCCGAAGGCCGTCTCGAAGGTCGTTTTGCGCCGGGCCCGCGTCCGCGCGCACCAGTCGCGATGATCCTGCACCCGCATCCGTCGGCCGGTGGCACGATGAACAATGCGATCGTGCAGCAGCTCTACAAGACCTTCCAGCGGCGTGGCTTCGCGACGTTGCGGTTCAACTTCCGCGGCGTGGGGAAGAGCCAGGGCGTGTTCGACAATGGCGTCGGCGAGTTGAGCGACGCGGCGAGCGCGCTCGACTGGGTGCAGAGCTTTCATCCCGAGGCGCAGACGACCTGGATTGCAGGCGTCAGCTTCGGCGCGTGGATCGGCATGCAGTTGCTGATGCGCCGGCCGGAGATCCGCGGGTTCATCTCGGTGGCACCGCCGGCAAACCTGTACGACTTCACCTTCCTCGCGCCGTGTCCGTCGAGCGGGATCATCATCCAGGGCGAGGCCGACGAGGTCGCGACGCCTGGGGCGACGCAGAAGCTGGTGGATAAGCTGCGGACGCAGAAGCACATCACGATCCATCACGACACGATCCCGAAGGCTAACCACTTCTTCGAGCACGAGATGCCGGAACTGATGGGGTCGGTGGACAAGTATCTCGACATGCGGCTGGATCCGAACTCGCCGATCCGGTGACCTCCCTTCTCCCCTCGGGGAGAAGGTGGCGCGCCAGCGTCGGATGAGGGGGAGTTGGGATGGGCTGATGCGTCCCAACTCCCCTCTCCCTTCCCACCGCAAGCGCGGCGGGCCCCTTCCCTCTCCCCGCAGGGGCGAGGGAGGTTACAGCGTCCAGATCGCTACGTTGGCCAGCAGCACGGCGGCCATTACCAGCATCAGCACGCCCTTTTTCCTGTCGCGCTTCTTCACGATCAGCACGATCCCGCCGATCAGGCAGGCGAACATGCCCAACATGGCGATGGCGGGGGCTGCGGCGGCGATGCTGGTGAGGGTAGCGTTCATGCCGTCCGATACGCCACCCCGACCCCCGATTGAAGCGCGTTGACTTCGCCACGCCCGCGGCAATAGTTTGACAATCTCGATCGGATCATCGGAGTTGTGATGTTGATATTCCTCGCGATGATCGCGGCGCAGACACCTCCTCCATCCGATTGCCGGTACGACAAACCTGCAATGATGGCGCTCGACGAACGTGCGTTCGACCAGACCATGACGGGCGGGTGGCGGACACTCGCCAACGCCGGCTGCGATGCGCAGGCCGCCGACCTGATCGCCGAATGGCGCGCGGGTCATCCCGCTAACCCGCGCACCGCCGGGCTGTTGCAGTGGCACGAAGGCCAGTTGCGCGCCAATGCCGGACAGACGGCACGCGCGGTCGCGCTGTTCGAGGCAGCCCGGAAGTCGGCCGAGGAGGATGCCGGGTTCGGCTGGAATCTCTATGTCGACGGCAGTATCGCCTTCCTCCGCCGCGACCTCGCCGGACTGGACACCGCCCGCGCCAAGCTCGCCACGCTGCCCCGCCCGGCCGGCTATGCCCCGATCGGCGCCGACGGCAAGCCACGCGCCTATGCCTGGCCGATGAACCTCAACATCCTCGACGGCTTCGTCGCGTGCTGGAACCAGAGCTACAAGCAGGCCTATGCCTGCGCGAAACCGGCGGTGAAGACACTGCCGCCCGCGTAATCAGCCAGCCATCGCCTTTGCGTAAGCGGCCAGGTCGACGTTCCCGCCGGACAAGATGACAAGCAGGCCGGGTTCGAGCGCCACCTTGCCAGCCAGCACCGCCGCCAACCCGACCGCGCCGCCGGGTTCGATCACCAGCCGCAGTCTCTCCGCCGCCCACCGCTGCGCCGCGGCGATCGCCGGTTCGCTGACCGCTACGCCGGTTGCATCACGCCGAGAGAGGACGTCAAAAGTCAGCGGCGACACGCGCAAAGTCTGGAGCGAATCGCACGCGGTCGGCGGCGGGTTGGGGCCAACCGGTTCGATCCACGACGCCTCCAGGGAGCGACGCATGTCGTCCCAGCCTTCGGGCTCGACGACTGTGATCGCGCTGTCCTTCAACGCCAGCGCGATACCTGCCGACAAGCCACCACCGCCGCAAGGGATCACGACCCGACTCGGCACGCCCATGCCGAGCACCGCCATCTTCGCCGCCGCCTCGATTCCCGCACTCCCCTGCCCCTCGATGATCCACGGATCGTCGAAGCTCGGCACCAGCGTCGCGCCCCGTGCCTCCGCCAGTTGCGCGGCGATCGCCTCGCGGCTTTCGGTCGCGCGGTCGTAGGTCACCACCTCCGCGCCCAACGCCAAGGTCGACTCGCGCTTCAGCCGCGGCGCGTCGGACGGCATCACGATCGTCGCCGCGATCCCGAGCCGCTTCGCCGCCCACGCCACCCCCTGCGCGTGATTGCCCGACGAGAACGCGACCACACCTTTTTTCCGCGCGACCTCGTCCAGTGCGGTGAGCCGATGCCACGCCCCGCGAATCTTGAACGCGCCGATCGGTTGCAACGACTCAGCCTTGAAAGCGACCGGTACACCCTTGATTTCACTTACAAACAGCGGTGTCGGCGGGAGTATCCGCGCGATCTTTTCCGCGGCGTCCCGCACTCCCGCCCGCGTTGGCTGTCGCAAAATCGTCACACACTGGCTCCTATGCGGCCAACCCTATTTACATGGGGGGCAAGCGACCGTAGATCGCCCTTCCGCTGCCCCATGGGACTTCCAACCGCAAGGCAGTGTTTTCGTAATTTGTCTCAGGACATTGGAGGTCCCTTGAATTGGTCAAGCATCATATCGCGCTGGGGTTAGCGAAAGCCCATTCGACCGCCGAAACCTCCCGCATCGGGAGCGGCATCGACATCGCTAAAGGGCGCCCGGTCAACCCGGTCACGCTCGTTCGTCCGCACGCTGCTGCGCGCGCCGCTCGGTTCTTCGTCGAGAAGTTCCCGGGTCGCTCGATGTATGCGGTGAAGGCGAACCCGTCTCCCGAACTCCTGCAGATCCTGTGGGACAACGGCATCACGCATTACGACGTGGCGTCGATCGCCGAAGTGCGCCTGGTCGCGCGGACGCTGCCGCAGGCAACGCTGTGCTTCATGCACCCCGTGAAGGCCGAGGAGGCGATCGCCGAGGCGTATTTCACGCACGGCGTCCGCACTTTCAGCCTCGATAGCCTCGAAGAGCTCGACAAGGTGGTCCGCGCCACTCGCGAAGCTTCCGATCTGACGCTCTGTGTCCGGTTGCGCGTGTCTTCCGAGCATTCGAAGCTGTCGCTGGCGTCGAAGTTCGGTGCGGCCCCGCATGAAGCCAAGGAGCTGCTGTTCGCGGCCCGCCAGGCAGCGGACGCGCTCGGCATCTGCTTCCATGTAGGTTCGCAGGCGATGACTCCGGAAGCGTACTCGAACGCGATGGAGCGCGTCCGTGCGGCGATCGTCGAGGCGGCGGTCACGGTCGACGTCATCGACGTCGGCGGCGGCTTCCCGTCGTCGTATCCCGGCATGGAGCCCCCGCCGCTCGAGCATTTCTTCGAGACGATCCACCGTGCGTTCGAATCGCTGCCCGTCAGCTATTCGTCCGAGCTGTGGTGCGAGCCGGGCCGGGCGCTGTGTGCGGAATATTCGTCGATCATCGTGCGTGTCGAGAAGCGCCGCGGGACCGAGCTGTATATCAACGACGGCGCGTATGGCGCGCTGTTCGATGCGGCGCATATCGGCTGGCGTTTCCCGACCGAGTTGCTCCGCGAGCCGGATAGCCGTGCGAAGGACATGGAGTTCAGCTTCTATGGTCCGACCTGCGACGACATGGATTACATGGTCGGCCCGTTCATGCTGCCCGCGGACACGCAGGCCGGCGATTATATCGAGATCGGCATGCTCGGCGCGTACGGCTCGGCGATGCGGACCGCATTCAACGGGTTCGGATCGGACGAGACGGTGATCGTCACCGACGAGCCGATGGTCTCGTTGTATGACGAACGCTTCCAGGACCTCGCGTCGAACGTCGTCAAGCTGTAACCAACACTCAGTAATCGCTCACTCTTCGTCTTCCCCTCCCGCTCGCGGGAGGGGACCGAGGGGTGGGCGCGCGTTTTCCACATCCGGAGCGTTCGCGGTTAGCGGGCGCCCACCCCCTAGCCCCCTCCCGCAGGCGGGAGGGGGGATCAGGAGAAATTAGACATGACCGAAGACACCCGCATCGACGCGCAGCGCAAGGCGGAACTCCTTTCCACCACCGTCGAGCACATCGACATCACCAGCTTCGACGCGCGGCCGATCGTTGATGCGATGAAGAAGATGTCGTTCACCAGCCGCGATCTCGGCCGCGCGACCGACATCTACAACCAGATGCTGGCCGACAAGGACTGCACGATCTTCCTCGTGATCGCAGGCTCGACGAGCGCCGGCGGTTGCATGGATCTGTATGCCGAGCTGCTGCGCAACAACATGATCGACGGCATCGTCGCGACCGGCGCGACGATCGTCGACATGGATTTCTTCGAGGGCCTCGGCCACAAGCATTATCAGGCGCTCGAAGTGCCGCACGACGACGTGCTGCGCTCGCTGATGATCGACCGGATCTACGACACCTATATCGACGAGGAAGAGCTCCAGCACGTCGACCACACGATCTTCGAGATCGCCGAGACGCTCGAGCCGCGCGCCTATTCGAGCCGCGAGTTCATCCGCGAGATGGGCAAGTA
>JAZKCH010000074.1:0-29871 GCA_040388215.1 Pseudomonadota bacterium
AGCACGGGAATCATAATCCTGGGGTCGGGGGTTCAAGTCCCTCCTTCGCTACCATCATAACGCATGACTGCGTATCTGGCGGTCAGCAACGGTTTGACAATCGGCCGTTGACGCAATCGATGATGGCCGGTCCGGTATCCGGCAGTTTGCCCGAGGGATGCGATAAGGCACAATCCATCGCAACGGCTCTCGGTGAGCATGGTAGTGACCCTCCCGACCGTCTCGAATGACCCGGAAAGCAGTCTAACTGCCTCTAAAGCTACGACCGCCGGTGACTAAAGCGCGTATACTCATCACAGGAAAATGTGCCTACGTACGATTGGCAAGGCGCTTTTCCAGCTGACGGTTTAATACCTGTAAGTATCTTCAAGTATGTTCTCCGGCTATGAGCGCGCTTGGCCCTTCGCGATGGGTTGCAGGCTGACGGTATGGCCGTTACCCCACTTTCATCTGACGCATGGGAGGGCATCAGGCTCGACCCGAGTATTCTAAGCAGTGAAAGCGCAACTATGCTGAGCCAATCGTGCCTTATCTGCTCGACCCCGGATCCTGTCATTCTCGATGAGCGACCAAGAATACCGATTGCGCAGAATCTTATGTACCGCTCTGCTGCCGCAGCTAATTCGTGCCCGACTGGCTCGCTTAAAATTGTACGTTGCATGTCATGTGGTTTTGCCTGGAACGCCACTTTTGATCCTGCGCTTCTGACTTACGACGAGGATTACGAGAACAATCAATCTCTTTCTCCCGCTTTTGATCGGCATCTTGCGCAGGTCGCCACAATAATAAGTGATCGCGTAGGTCAGGCGACGGATTTAAACGTTGTCGAAATCGGCTGCGGGCAAGGCTACTTTCTTCACAGACTGCAAGAGTCGCTAGGCGGCAGTATCGGGCAGCTTATCGGTTTTGATCCGGCATATCGTCCAGATAGCGCAATCCCGCCGTGTGCCCGCGTTGAGCAAGCCTATTTCAATGTCGAGTCAAGCGATCGGTTAGGTGTTGATGCAGACGTTCTCGTTACGCGTCACACTATCGAGCACATTGCCGATCCTATGTCTTTCCTTCGTTCGATCAGGGCTGTTGCTAAGGAAGGGTGTCCGATTTTCGTGGAGACGCCGACGATCCAGTGGATACTTGATGGAGCAGTCGCACACGATCTCTACTATGAGCATTGCAGCATTTTTGACGCACAGTCGCTACGGCTAGCCTTGGAAATGGCGGGTTTCGTGGTCGCCGATGTTCGGCACATGCTCGATGGCCAGTATCTTTTGGCGACGGCCTATGCCGGCAGTCCTATCCCGCAACAGCGGGAGACGGCCGTGGAAAACAGCGGCTATTCTGAACGGCGCACCGAGTATGTAGCGCGTTGGGCAGATCTGATTGAAAAGGACGTGAAGGATGGTGAGCGCGTCGCGCTATGGGGCGGCGCATCGAAGGGTGTTACCTTGGCCTTGCTGCTCGGCGAGCACGCCAAGGCACTTGAGGCAGCTATCGACATCAACCCAGCGCGTTCGGGTTCGTTCATGGCGATGAGCGGTATTCCCGTAATGCTACCCGATGATGCGAGACGCTCAGGAATTACCAAGGCCTACGTCATGAACCCGGCGTATTTTACCGAGGTTCGTGATAGCTGCTCAGAGATTCAATGGCCTCTAAAGTTGATATCGGTCAAATGAGCGATCAAGTTCTGGGTGGCGCGCCGCTTCACCCGCGGTGAGCATAGCCTGCGCTCAAAACTGCTGAGTCTGCGAAAGCCTGCCCTTTCGTAAGGCCGGCCATCGAGCCGCATGGAGCGCGTGGGGCCGTAAGCAACAACCTGACGGCGCGGTCGGTGCATCCCCGCAGACCGACGTAGGCGATCACCAACTGCGGGAAACTCGTCTTCGCAATCGCAAAATACGCTTCTATTGCCTTGGGTTAATGGTCAGCCTGTGTGTCGTGTTTTCGGCGCACGCGTGGGCCCGGCCTTTCGGGAGAGACGAGTATGCGTGACAAACGCCCTGATGGGATCGCCGATTATACGGGTCCGGCTGGCGGCTGGGGAGCGCTCAAGGCGGTCGCCGTCTCGCTCAAGGCACAGCAGATCGTCGTGCGTGGTGGTCAGACGCTGCTCAAGTCGAACCAGCCGGACGGCTTCGATTGCCCGAGCTGCGCATGGCCCGACCCGAAACATACCTCGTCGTTCGAATTCTGCGAGAATGGTGCCAAGGCCGTCGCCTGGGAATCCACCGCGAAGACGATCGGTGCCGAGTTCTTTGCCAAGCACAGCGTGTCCGACATCTGGAAGCAGAGCGATCACTGGATCGAGGACCAGGGGCGCGTCACCGAACCGCTCCGCTACAACGCCGCCACCGATCACTACGAGGTCGTGAGCTGGGACGAGGCGATGCGCGAGATCGGTGCAGGTCTCGCCGCCGTGCCCGATCCCAATCAGGCCGAGTTCTACACCTCCGGCCGCTGCTCGAACGAGGCCGCGTTCCTGTTCCAGCTGTTTGTCCGGCTGTACGGCACCAACAACTTCCCCGATTGCTCGAACATGTGCCACGAGGCCACCTCGGTCGGGCTGCCGAAGTCGATCGGGATCGGCAAGGGCACCGTCAGCCTCGAGGATTTCGATCACGCCGACCTGATCCTCTCGATCGGCCACAACCCCGGCACCAATCATCCGCGGATGATGGCGACGCTGCGCGAAGTGTCGAAGCGCGGCGGCAAGATCATCGTCTTCAATCCGCTCAAGGAACGCTCGCTCGAACGCTTCGAATCGCCGCAGTCGGTGGTCGAGATGGCGACGATGTCGGCGACCCCGATCGCCAGCAGTTATTACCAGGTGAAGGTCGGCGGCGACGCGGCCGCGCTGAAGGGTATCGCCAAGGCGCTGGTCGCGCTTGACGACTTGGCCAAGACATCGGGCGGCGAGCCCGCGCTCGACCACGCGTTCATCGCCGAGCATACCGCAGGCCTCGACGCCTATATCGCCGATCTCGCGACCACCGAATGGGTGGACATCGAACGCTCCAGCGGGCTCTCGCGCAAGGATCTGGAAGAGGTCGCACTCGTCTATTCGAAGTCGAAGTCGACGATCTGCTGCTACGGCATGGGCGTCACGCAGCATCGCACGGGCACGACCAACGTCCAGCAGATCGCGAACCTGCTCCTGCTGCGCGGCAACATGGGCAGGCCGGGTGCGGGCATCTGTCCCTTGCGCGGCCACAGCAACGTCCAGGGCGACCGCACCGTTGGCATCACCGAGCGGCCGATGCCGGTGCTGCTCGACGCGATGCGCGACGTGTTCGGGTTCGAGCCGCCGCGCGACCATGGCCATTCGGTGGTCGAAAGCATCGCCGCGATGCGTGACGGCAAGGCCAAGGCGATCGTCTGCCTCGGCGGCAATCTCGCGATCGCGTCGTCCGATCCGCAGGCGTGCGCGGAAGGGTTCCGCAATCTCGATCTGGCGGTCCACATCACCACCAAGCTCAACCGCACGCAGTTGCTGATGGCGAAGGCGACCTATGTCCTGCCGTGCCTGGGGCGGACCGAACTCGACATGCAGGCGACCGGCCAGCAATCGGTGACGGTGGAGGATTCGATGTCGATGGTCCACGCCTCGCGCGGGTTCCTGATGCCGCCGGGCGAGAACGTGAAGTCGGAGATCTGGATCGTCGGCGAGATCGCCAAGGCGACCTTCGCCGCGAAGGGCCGCGCGCCGGTCGAGATCAACTGGGATGCCTATGTCGGCGACTACAGCCTGATCCGCGACAAGATCGAAGCGGTGTTCCCGGCGTTTGCCGACTACAACGCGCGCATCCGCAAGCCGGGCGGCTTCCACCTGCCGAACTCCGCGGCGATGCGCGAGTGGAAGACGGACAGCGGCAAGGCGAACTTCCTCGTCACCAAGGGCGTCGAGGAGGACGAGGGCGCGGGCGATCCGACCGTGCTGCGGCTGACAACGTTGCGCGCGCACGACCAGTACAACACCACCGTCTATAGCCTCGACGATCGCTATCGTGGCGTGTTCGGGCGCCGCGACATCCTGTTCATGAACGAGCGCGACATGGCGCGGCTAGGGCACAAGGAAGGCGACGTCGTCGACATCGCCACCGCGCTGCAGTTCGCGCGGCCCGACCGGGTCGTGCAGAAGCTGATGCTGGTGCGGTATGCGCTGCCCGATGGCTGCGTCGCCTCCTACTATCCCGAGACGCAGCCGTTGATCGCGCTTGAGGATCACGATCCGCAGAGCTTTACCCCCTCCTACAAATCCATCCCGGTGACCGTCCGTCCCGCCGCCGCCGACCTGGGGTCGGATCGCGGCGTGGTGCGGGCCGGGATCGTCGGCCACGAGAGCAAAGTCCCCGCATGAGCACTGGTTATTCGTCGACGATCGACACCTACGCGACCCTCGCGGCGACCAAGGCGGAGGCGTTGCGGCGCTCGCCCGCGGGGTTCTTCGCGGGCGCGATCCTCGCCGGCACGTATATCGGCATCGCGATGATCCTCGCGCTCAGCACCGCGTCGGGGCTTGAGCCTGGCGTGCGCCCGCTGGTGATGGGCGCGACCTTCGGGCTCGGGCTGATCCTGACGGTGTTTGCCGGCGCGGAACTGTTCACCGGCTATGTGATGTATCTCGGCTTCGGTCTAGCGCGGCGGACGATCACGATTGGTGACGCGCTCAAGCTGGCGGTCGTGGTGTGGATCGGTAATCTTATCGGCGGCGTTGTGCTCTCGTTCGTGTTCGCGGCAGGCGGCGGCGGGGCGATCTTCGCCAACGCCGATGCGATGTTCCACGGCTATGTCCTGCACAAGGTTTCGGTCGATGCGACCGCGCTGCTGGCGCGCGCGATCCTGTGCAACTGGCTGGTCTGCCTCGCGATCTGGACTGCGGCGCGGATGACGGGCGACGCCGCCAAGTGCATCGCGATGGCGTGGATCCTGCTCGCGTTCGTCGCTGCCGGGTTCGAGCATTCGGTCGCCAACATGACCGCGCTGACGCTCGGGCTGCTGGTGCCGCATTCGTCGATCGATCTCGCCGGGATGGTCCGCAACCTTGCGATCGTCACGGTCGGGAACACGATCGGCGCGCTCGTCTTCGTCGTCGGCGGTTATTTGGCCGCAGCGAAGACGGACGGGATTCAGGCCGCCAAGTAACGGCGGGTTCGCGTAGCAGCAGCCAATTTGCTGCTATGCGAACACGTCCCAGGGATCGTTGACGACAAGGATCGAGTCGCTGCGAGCGAGCGCAAGCAACGTCAGCCCATGTTCGCGGGCGTGGTCGATCGCTAGGCTGGTCGGGGCGGAGATACCCACGAGCATCGGTGCGCCGGCGATCAGCGCCTTGTCGACCATCTCGAAGCTTATCCGCGACGTGACCAGGATGAAGCCGTCGACCGGCTGCCCGGCGATCGCCAGCCCACCGACGAGCTTGTCGAGCGCGTTGTGGCGACCGACGTCCTCATAGGCCGCGATGACTTTCCCTGAGCGATCACAGGCTGCGGCCGCGTGAATTGCCCCTGTAGCGGCGTTGAGCGGCTGATGGGCGCGTAACCCGGCCAAGGCGGCAAACAGCGCGAAAACGGGCGTAGCGGGCCTTGGCGGCGTTCTGGGCACCGGTTTGCGAAGTTGCTCGAGCCCGGAGATTCCGCAAAGCCCACAGCTCGTATCGCTGGTCCGATGGCGGACGCGGTCGTGAATGCGGCCCTTGCAGCGCTCGGACAGCCCGACGCGGACGATCCACCCCGCTTCCGCCTCGAAGACATCGATGTCGCGGACGTCTTCGGCGCTGTCGGCAAGCCGCTCGGTCAGCAGGAAGCCGGTGGTGAACTCGGCCAGGTCGCCCGGCGTCATCATCATCACCGCATAGCCGAGCCCGTCGATCTCGATCGCGACGGGCACCTCGACCGCAATCGCGCGTTCGCCCGCGGTGGTCGAATCGGGGCGGAGGATCTTGATCGGCAATGTCCGTGAAATCATAGGAGGGCGAGGTCTTCCGGGGTGTTGATGTTGACGATCGGTCCGCCAGCCGGGATCGGCAGCGCGCCGATCGCCTCGGCCCAGCCGCGCACGGACCGCCGTGGCGATGCCGCGATATGCGCGATCAGCGCGGTCGTCGATGCGGTTTCCCAATGGCCTAGCACGGGCGCTTCGGGGCAATAGGCGGGCGCCCGTCGCAACAGTGCGTCGAGCAGCCCCCGCGGCAGCCGCGGCATGTCGCAGGCGATCGTCAGGATCGACGTGAACCCGAGCCCCTTGGCGTACTGGAGCGCCCCGGCGATACCGCCCAGCGGACCAAGTCCGGGGCAGGGCAGGTCGGGAATCGCGCCATCAGGCCCGACGATCACCGCCTGCTCGACATGGTGCAGCAAAAGTTCACGCGCATGTTCGGCGAGCGCACGGCCGTCGAACATCGCGCGCGCCTTGTCCGACCCGAACCGCGACGATCGCCCGCCCGCCAGGACGACACCGAGAACATGCGCTTGGGTCAGCGCGTCTTCTCGATCCGCACCGGCACCGATTTGGCGGCGGGCACATGGCTTTCGCGGGCGTGATGCGCGACCGGCATCAGCAGGTTACACTCCGGATAATACGCACCCAGGCAACCCTGGGGGATCGAATATTCGACCACGCGAAGCTTGTTCAGGCGACGATCCGAATTGCCGCCGGCATCGCCGACCAGATCGACGTCGTCGCCATCGGTGATCCCCATCCGGATCATGTCGCTTCGGTTCATGAACACGATGTCGCGCGTGCCCTTCACGCCGCGGAAACGGTCGTGATAGCCATAGACGGTCGTATTGAACTGGTCGTTCGAGCGGAGCGTCATCAGGCGGAAACGGCCTTCCGCCTCCTCGAACCCGGTCACGTTGAGTGCCTGCGGAATGTTGATTTCCGCCTTGCCGCTCTCGGTCTTCCATTCGCGATGTGCGGCCGGGACGCCCTTCCAGAAGCCGCCGGGCGTGAACATCTGTTTGTTGAAGTCCTTGAACAGCTCCGGATACGTCACCTCGATCGCATCGCGAACGCGTGCATAATCCCGTACCCACGCATCCCAATCGAGCTTCGGATTGGGTGCGAGCGTCGCCTTGGCGATCCCGGCGACGATCGCCGGCTCGGACAGCAACGTCTCGGACGCCGGCGTCGCCTTGCCCTTCGACCCATAGATCTGGCTGAACGAATCCTCGATCGACACGCTCTGCGGCCCGGTGCCCTGCATGTCGGTCTCGATCCGGCCGAGGCACGGGAGCAGGTACGACATGTCGCCCGGCAGAAGGTGCGAACGGTTGAGCTTGGTGGCGATGTGCACCGTCAGGTCGAGTGCGCGCCACTTCGGCTCCATCCGCGCATGATCGGGTATCGCTCGGACGAAATTGCCGCCAAGACCGACGAATGCCTGCGCGCTGCCGTCGAGCACCGCCTCGCACGCCTCGACCGTATCCCAGCCCTTCTCGCGCGGCGGCTCGAAGCCATATTGCTCGGCAAGCTTGTCAAGCGGCGCGAGCTCGGGCTTCTCGGTGATACCGACGGTGCGCTGGCCCTGCACGTTCGAATGACCACGGACCGGGCCCATACCGGCGCCGGGCTTGCCGATATTGCCGCGGAGCAGCATCAGGTTGACGACCATGTGGACGTTGTCGATCCCGCCGACATGCTGCGTCAGCCCCATGCCGTACACTGCGATGACCGCCTTCGACTTGGCATAGACCTTCGCCGCCGCCTCGATCTCGGTGCGCGGCAGGCCGCTTTCATGCTCGATCGTCGCCCATTCTGTGTTGCGCGCAACCTCCGCGAACGCCTCGAACCCGGTCGTGTGCTCGGCAAGGAACGCGTGATCGAGCACCGGCAGGCCGTTGATCCGCTTGGCGTTGTCGTCGGCCTCGATCAGGTATTTGCACATCCCCATGATCGCGCCGACGTCGCCGCCGGTCTTCAACTGGTGATATTGCGAGGCGATCGGCGTCGACTTGCCGGTCACCATCTCGATCGGATTCTGCGGATCCTGGAATTTCTCCAGCCCGCGCTCCTTGAGCGGATTGAACACGACGATCTCGACGCCGCGCTTCGCACAGTCACGCAGCGGGTGGAGGAACCGCGGGCTGTTCACCCCCGGATTTTGCCCGAAATAGAAGATCGCGTCGCATTTCTCGTAATCCGAGAGATGGATCGTACCGACCGCCGAACCGATCGCCGACTTGAGGCCGACCGACGTCGTCTCGTGGCACATGTTCGAACTGTCGGGCAGGTTCTGGCTGCCGTACATGCGGGCCAGTAGGCTATACATGTACGACGTCTCGAGGCTGGCGCGACCCGAGGCATAGAAGATGACCTTGGTCGGATCATAGGTCTTCAGCTTGGCGCCGATGCCCGCGAACGCCTCGTCCCAGCTGCACGCGGCATATTTGTCGGTCGTCGCATCGTACTTGAGTGGGTGCGTTAGGCGGCCGGCCTGCTCGAGATCGTAATCCTTCCAGCCGATCAGTTCGCTGACCGTATGCTGCTCGAAGAATGCCGGGGTCACGCGGAACGAGGTCAGCTCCCATGCGGTTGCCTTCGCGCCGTTCTCGCAGAACTCGGCGACATGCGGATGCGCGGGCTTGCCCCAAGCACAGCTCACGCACGCAAAGCCATCCGGCTTGTTCTGGCGCGCGAGTTCGCGAATTACCTCCGGCCCAACCTTCTCGCGAGCGGAAATCTCGACCAGCGACTTCATCGAGCCCCAGCCGCCTGCTGGTGCCGTGTAGTCTTCGATCTCTACGGTCCGGTCGTCGCTCATGCTCATCTCCGCTTTTGACCTCCAACGAAGCGGCAAAGCTTTCGATGCAGGCGCGACAGATTTACCGGCGGTTCAAATCCGGGCGCGCATCCCCTAGATGCAGTCTCGAATCTCCAAGGAACAATGATGACGACCCATACCACCCGCATGCTTATCCTCGGCTCGGGGCCTGCCGGGCTCTCGGCGGCGATCTATGGCGCGCGTGCCGGGATGGCGCCGATCGTCGTGCAGGGTATCCAGCCCGGCGGCCAGCTGACCACGACGACCGATGTGGAGAATTATCCCGGCTTCAAGGACGTGATCCAGGGTCCATGGCTGATGGAGCAGATGCAGGCGCAGGCCGAGCATGTCGGCACGCGGATGATGTGGGACACGATCGTGCAAGTCGACCTGACCAGCCGCCCGTTTCGGCTGATCGGTGACAGCGGCGACATATACGAAGGCGACACGCTGGTGATCGCGACCGGCGCGCAGGCGAAATGGCTCGGCATCGACAGCGAGGAGCCGATGAAGGGCAAGGGCGTCAGCGCCTGCGCGACCTGCGACGGGTTCTTCTATCGCGGCAAGAAGGTGGCGGTGATCGGCGGCGGCAACACCGCAGTCGAGGAGGCGCTGTACCTCACCAACCATTCGCCCGACGTGACGCTGATCCACCGCCGTGATTCGCTGCGGTCGGAGAAGATCCTCCAGGAACGCCTGTTCGCGCACAAGGGGGTGACCGTGCTGTGGAACAAGGAAGTTCGCGAGTTCGTCGATGGTGGCGGAAACGCGGGGCTGGTCGCGCTTGAGCTTGAGGACACGGTGACGGGCGAGCGCTCGCGGCTGGCGGTCGACGGCGGGTTCGTGGCGATCGGCCACCACCCTGCGACCGAGCTGTTCCGCGGGCATCTGGAACTCGATTCGGACGGGTACATCTCGGTCGAGACCGGCTCGACGCGGACCAGCGTCGAGGGTGTGTTCGCGTGCGGCGACGTGGCGGACAAGGTGTATCGGCAGGCGGTGACCGCGGCGGGCACGGGCTGCATGGCGGCGCTGGACGCCGAGCGCTTCCTGGCGGCGGCCGAGTTCGCGGAGCTTGCCGAAGCCGCCGAATAAAGTTCGCGCGCCCCTGTTGTCCTCCCCCGTCATCCTGACGAAAGTCAGGATCCAGAGCCAAGGGCGCAATCGCCTGTAACCCTGGATCCTGACGTTCGTCAGGATGGCGATATTGCTATTGCCCGGCGATCTCCGTGACGATCTTGCCATACAGCGCGGCGGCATCTTCGACCCCGGCAAAGCTGTGCGACGCCGTGTCGAACCGCGTCACCCGCGCCCCGCCCCGATACCGCGCAGCAAACGCCAGCGCCGTGGCATCGCGCGACGCGAGCAAAACGACGGCCCGGTCGCCCCAACCGTCGATCGCACCGCAAACCCGCTCCGCCAGCGCGTCCCCGTCTGCCAACTTTGGGCGTGAGAGTTTCCTAACGCCGTTCACCAGTTTGCGCAGATCGATCTCCCCCCGGATCATCCGATACCAGGATCGGGGATCGCGCAATCGCTCGGCATAGCGGGCGCGGATGGCGGCGGCGGGGGGGAGGTCGTCGAACGGTTCGATGACCCAGGGGTTGGCGAGGATGACCTTGTCGAACCCGGCTGATCTTCCGAACAGCGCGAGCGTGCTGGCCGCGTCGCAATTGCCGAAGCCTATCAGGCGAGTGATATGCGGTGCTGCGTCCCGAAACGCGACAACGGCTGCGATCAGGTCGGGCTCGGCGCTCAGGAAGCCGCCGTTATCGCCCGTCGAGTCGCCGACGCCGCGGCGATCGTAGCGGAACACGGGCGTGCCCGTCGCGGCCAGCCGTTGGGCCAGCATCGCCATCCCGCGATGTGCGCCGCTGCGAACTTCATTGCCGCCAGAGACTATGAGCAGTCCGGTCGTGCCGCAGGCTTCGTCCAGCGTAGCAGCCAGCGATTCGCCTTCGCAAGCGAACCCGATCAGCCTTCGCATGATGAGATCCAGCGCGAGATATCGACTGCAAGTCGCTGTGCGAGTGGGATATCGTTGCCTGGTTCGGAGCGGCGCCAGAGCGGGGCGCCGGCGTAGGCCGCATCGGCAGCGCGGGGATCGGTGTCCAGGCGTATGACCCGGTATCGTCCGCCCCCGAACGGCACGGCATCTTTTAGTTCGGCGAGCATCTCGTGGGATAGGCGGTTGCCGGCGTACTCGCCCTCCCGGTCGGGTTTACCCGCGGCGGCGCGCGTGCGTTCGAGGTTGCGGACGAGGTCGAAGCCACTGTGTGGGGTGAGGTGCCAGCGGCCGGTGAGGTCGGCGTCGGTATCGAGCAGCGCGCCACTTCTTGTCGAAAGAGCGTAACTACGAGTGCCAAGCTGTTGTGTTAGCTGGCTATAGGCACGGCGCTGGTCGGACAGCCTCGCATCGATCGTCGCTATGACACTTTCGCCGGTGCCGGGGAAGTCGGGGAGTAGGCTGCCGATACCGTGATCCGCGAGCGCGCGCAGGATGGTGCAAGTGAATTGCCGCGTTCGGTTCGCCTCCTCGAACAGGGGAAGGGCGGCGATGACGATCGGGCCGCCGTCGGGCCCGAACCGCAGCATCGCTTCGCGGCCACCATTCCAGTCGTACGTATCGAAGCGGAGACCGGTCATTCCGGTGGAGGTTAGACCGCCGGTCAGGGTTAGACCAGCGCCTTGCCCGCGGCGAACTGGACGAGCGCGCCGAACGTTTCGAGCATCTCGCCGTCGATCTCGTCGTCCTCGATCAGGATACCGAGACGGTCCTCGAGTTCGGTGAGCACGCTCGCCACCGCCATCGAGTCGAGTTCGGGGAGGGCGCCGAACAGGGGCGTGTCGGCGGTGAACGTCGCGACTCGGTCGGCGCTGAGGCCGAGGATATCGGCGAGGACGGCGCGTACCGTCGTTTCGACTTGGGAAGTGCCTTCGAAGATCACGAGCATCGCCTGAACGGTTAGGAACCCGGCCCCGCTAGCGTGCGGGGGGGGATTCGGCAACGGCTTCGCGCTATGGGGGCTTGGCGCTATGAGGGCGGTCATGATCGCCCTCGACCCCGTCCCGTACCCTATCGACCATGTCGCATTGCGCGGTGCCGCAGATGCCGTCGCGCTGATCGATAAGGCGGGGACGATGACGTTCGCCGAACTGGAGGCGGGGGTCGGGGTGCTGGCGGGATGGCTTGCGGACAGGGGGCTGACGGCGGGCGATCGGGTCGCGACATGGTTGCCCAAGACGCGCATTGCATGCCTGATGCCACTGGCCGTGGCACGCGCGGGACTGGTGCATGTGCCGGTCAATTCGCTGCTCCGGCGGGCGCAGGTGGCGCATATCCTGAGAGATAGTGGCGCGCGGTTGCTGGTGACGCAGGACGCAAGGGCCGGGACGCTGGACGATGGGGACGTTCCGGACGGATGTGCGATCGTGGACGGGTCCGATCTCCCCTTGGTTCCCCGACCTTTGCCGGGGAACCGCGAGCAAGGCATTATCGGGCCATCCGAGGCCGACCCCGACAGCCTTGCAGCGATCCTTTATACGTCGGGATCGACCGGGCGGCCGAAGGGCGTGATGCTCAGCCATGCCAACCTGTGGCTCGGAGCGATCTCGGTTGCGCAGTATCTAAAGCTGGAGCCCGACGACCGGGTTCTCGGCGTGCTGCCGCTGTCGTTCGATTATGGCCAGAACCAGCTATTCTCGAGCTGGGTAGCGGGGGCGTCGGTAGCGCCGCTCGACTACCTCGTGGCACGCGACGTGGTGAAGGCGGTCGAGCGGGTCGGGGCGACGACGCTGGCGGGTGTGCCGCCCTTGTGGGTGCAGCTGCTCGAAGCGGAATGGCCCGCGGAGACGGCGGTCCGGTTGAAGCGGCTGACCAACTCGGGCGGCGCGCTGACGCTGCGGCTCGTGCGCGGCCTGCGCGAGCGGTTCCCGGCGGCGGACTTGTACGCTATGTACGGGCTGACCGAGGCGTTCCGGTCGACCTATCTCGACCCGGCGCTGATCGATACGCACCCGGATGCGATGGGGCGGGCGATCCCGTTTGCCGAGGTTTCGGTGGTGAAGCCCGACGGTACGCGCGCTGCTCCAGGCGAGGCAGGAGAACTCGTGCATGCCGGGCCGCTGGTGGCGCAAGGCTATTGGCAGGATGCGGAGCGGACCGCGCAGCGGTTTCGGCCGGCGCCTGACGGCAACGGTATGGCGGTGTGGTCGGGGGATACCGTCGTCGAGGGTGAGGACGGTTTGCTCCGGTTCGTCGGGCGCGACGACGAGATGATCAAGAGCGCGGGGAATCGGATCAGTCCGCTTGAGGTCGAAGAAGCTGTGCTGGCGGGGGGCGAAGCGCGGGAGGCGGTTGCGGTCGGGGTGCCGGACGAGCGGTTGGGGCAGGCGATCGTGGTGATGCTGGCTGGAGACGCGGGCAACGAAGCGGCGTTGCGGGCCAGATTGCGAACGGCCTTGCCGAGCTTCATGCAGCCCGGTGAATATCTGTGGCGGGACGAATTACCGCGTAATGCCAATGGGAAGCTGGACAGATCTGCCATTGCTACTGAGGTAAAAGGGAACACGGAAGGAAGCGCGTCATGAAACCGATGGGTGCTCTTCCGCCCGAGTTTGCCGCGCAATCTGGCGCGTTGGTCATTGCAGGCCGGTCCGCCGCCGACTGGACTGCGCAGGCCGGCGACACGCCGCTGTTCGTCTACGACATGGCGATCGTCGCCGCGCGCATCGCACGCTTCAGGGCGGCGATGCCGGCGATCGATCTGCACTATGCGATCAAGGCCAATCCGCACGCCGACCTGCTGACCGCGATCGCGCCACTGGTCGACGGGCTCGACGTCGCCTCGTCGGGCGAGCTCGCCAAGGCGCTGGCCGTCAAACAAGCCGCGTCGATCAGCTTTGCCGGCCCCGGCAAGCGCGATGACGAACTCGTGGCCGCAATCACCGTTGGCGCTACGCTTAACGTCGAATCGGAAGGCGAGGCGGCGCGAGCGTTCGCGATCGGCGACCGGCTCGGTCTTTCACCGCATATGGCGGTACGCGTGAACCCCGACATCGAACTCCGCGGCTCAGGCATGCGGATGGGCGGACGGGCGTCGCCGTTCGGGGTCGATGCCGTACGCGCCGCTGCGCTCGTGAGAGCGATCGTCGAGGCCGGCGCCGACTGGCGCGGCTTCCACATCTACGCCGGCAGCCAGGCGCTCGATCCCGGCGCGATCATCGAGACGCAGGCTGCGACGATCGCGCTCGCCGCGCGGTTGGCGGACGAGGCCGGCGCCGCGCCGCCGCTCGTCAACCTCGGCGGCGGGTTTGGCGTACCCTATTTCGCAGGCGACGTGGCGCTGGATATCGAACGGGTCGGCGATGCTCTGGCGGACGCTCTGGCATCCCGCCCGGCGATCCTGACAGAAACGCGGTTCGCGATCGAACTCGGCCGCTGGCTGGTCGCCGAAGCCGGCGTCTATCTCACCCGCGTCATCGATATGAAGCAAAGCCAGGGCGAGACCTTCGTCATCGTCGACGGCGGGCTCAACCACCAGCTCGCCGCCAGCGGCAATTTCGGCACCGTGGTCCGCCGCAACTATCCGATCGCGTTCGCGGCGCGCATGGGCCGGGACGCGACCGACACCGTTTCCGTCGTCGGCCCGCTCTGTACCCCGCTCGACCGCCTCGGCGACAAGATCGCGCTGCCGACGGTCGAGGTCGGCGACCTGATCGCGATCTTCATGGCCGGCGCCTATGGCGCCAGTGCCAGCCCGAGTGCGTTTCTCGGGCATCCACCGGCGATCGAGATCGTTACTGCTTCATAGCCTAGCGGTCGTGTGTCCCGATCTGGGGCCATTGCCGGTCGGGAGCATGGTTACGGGGCGCTCCTAACGCTATCTTCACCTGTTCCTTGCATAGCCGAGGCTGAGTTTAGCCGACCGCCGGGCAACCGACGGCTGGTATGGCGCCAGGAGAATAAGTGCCCATGCGTTCCGGACCCGTATCGAAATCCCTGCTATCCCTCGGCCTCGTCGGCGCGACGCTATCGGCGTGCACGAGCACCGGCAGCCGTCCCGAGCTGCCGCCTGCCGCCTATGTCGCGAACCAGGAGCTGCCGGGCGAGGAATACGTCATCGGGCCGCTCGATCAGCTCAACATCTTCGTCTGGCGTAATCCCGAACTGTCGTCGAAGGTCCAGGTGCGCCCCGACGGCCGGATCACCACGCCGCTGATCAACGACATGCCCGCAGTCGGCAAGACTCCGGCGATGCTGAGCGACGACATCAAGAAGGCGCTCGCGTCCTACATCAAGGATCCGATCGTCTCGGTGATCGTCGAGAATTTCAGCGGGACCTACAGCCAGCAGGTGCGCATCGTCGGCGCGACCGAGAAGCCCGCGTCGATCTCCTACCGCGCCAACATGACGCTGCTCGACGCGATGATCGCGGTCGGCGGGCTCAGTCAATACGCCGCCGGCAACAAGGCGCGGCTGGTCCGCTACGACCGCACGACTGGCAAGCAGACCGAATATGGTCTGCAGATCGGCAATCTCCTCAAGAAGGGCGATTCGTCGGCCAACGTCCGGCTCGAGCCGGGCGACGTGATCATCATCCCCGAATCGATGTTCTGAGGCTCGCCCAGATGAACGGGATCTACGACGAGGTGCGCATCGCACTGCATGCGATCTGGACGCGGCGCTGGCTGGCGCTGGCGGTGGCGTGGGGCGTGTGCGTGCTCGGCTGGCTGGTCGTGTCGCAGATCCCGAGCCGCTACGAATCGACCGCGCGCGTGTTCGTGCAGATGCAGACGGTGCTGCCCGCGGGCATGGACGGCGTACCGCAGAGCGTGCCGATGACCGTCGATACGATCCGCACGACGCTGATTTCCGCGGTGAACCTCGAAAAGGTCGTGCGCGGCACCGATCTGGCGAACACCGTATCGAGCGACCGCGACGTCGCCGACCGCGTTGCTGTGCTGGCGCCGAACATCAAGATCGTGTCGCAGCAGGATAATCTGTTCCAGATCACGACGAGTGCGGCGAGCCCGAAGCTCGCGCGCCAGATCACGCAGAAGCTGATCGACCTGTTCGTCGAGCAGAACCTCGCGGGCGATCGTTCGAAGACGACGCAGAGCCTGACCTTCCTCGACCAGCAGCTCGCATCGCGGCAGAAGCAGCTTGCGGATGCCGAGGCCAAGCGTGCCGATTTCCAGAACCGGTATCTCGGCGCGCTGCCGGGCACCGGATCGGTCAGCGACCGGATCGGCGCGGCGCGGTCGCAGATGGCACAGGTCGATGGCGACCTTGCCGCCGCGCAGTCGAGCCTTGCCGCGGTGCAGGGGCAGATGGCGGGGACCCCGGCCACCGTGGCGGGGGCAGGCGGCGTCGCGGGGGCGGCAGGCCCGGCGCGCGCGCGTCTCCAGGCGATCCAGGGCCAGCTCGCCGATGCCCGTGCGCGCGGCTATACCGAGAATCATCCCGATGTGGTCGCGCTGAAGAGCCAGCTTGCCGCGGCGACGTCTGCCGCGCGCAGCGAGCCACTCTCCGGTGGCAGCGGTGCCGGCAGTGCGCAGAACCCGCTTTACGCGTCGCTCCAGTCGATGGTCGCGGATCGCACCGCGACGGTGGCATCGCTGCGGATCCGGCGGAGCCAGTTGCAGGGCGATCTCGATCTGCTCAATTCGAAGCTGAGCGGCGATCCCGAGGTCGCCGCCGAGCAGGGCTCGATCGACCGCGATTATCAGGTGCTGAAGGATCAGTATGACACGTTGCTGCGGCAGCGCGAACAGACTGCGCTGGTCGGCCAGGCACAGTCGCAGAGCGATCACGTCAAGTTCAGTGTGATCGATCCGCCGACGATGCCGAGTACGCCGAGCGCGCCCAACCGAATGCTGCTATTGACGGGTGTGCTGATCGTCGGACTCGCCGGCGGGATCGGTGCGGCGTTCGCGATGGGGCAGCTGCGGACGACGTTCTCGACCAGCTCGCGGCTCGAAAAGGCGGCGGGGATGCCGGTGATCGGGTCGATCGGCGAAGTCGTGACGCGCGTGCAGTCGAACCAGCGCCGTCGCAAGTTCAAGCTGTTCCTGGGCGGCACCGCCGCGCTGGGCACCGCCTATGTCCTGTTGCTGGGGGTCGAGATCCTTCAGCGCGGGCTGGCGGCATGAGGGGGAATGGCCGTGACGAAACCTGATCGCGAACCCTCGCTGCTCGAGCGCGCAGCCAAGGTGTATGATTTCAGCGCGCATGCGAAGGCGCGCAGCATCGCGGTGCCCGCGGCGCCGGTCGTCGACGCGTCCGTTCGCGAAGTTCCCATCGCCGAGGCACGCGCCGTCGAGCTCGAGCCCGCTGCGGCCGATGCGCCCGCATCCAAAATCGCCCAGGCCCCGGCGCCGACGCATGATTTTGCCGATGCGACCTTCCTCGCGATCCCCGAGGAACTGCGCGCGCCGGTCGGCGACGAGTTCACCGACGAGGTATATTATCCCGAGGAGTCGGACGACACCGCGCGGATCGATCGCGGAATGCTCGCCGGCAATGGCATGATCGTGCCCGGTGCACCGGTCGGCCCGCTCGCGGAGGAGTTCCGCCTGATCAAGCGCCAGTTGCTGATCGCCAGCGCGCGCATCGCCGATAGCGACAGCCCGGACAAGGCGCGGATGATCCTGGTCTGCTCGGCCCGTCCCGAGGACGGCAAGACGTTCTGCGCGATCAACCTGGCGCTTTCGATCGCCGCTGAGCGCGATACCGAAGTCCTGCTCGTCGATGCCGACGTCGCCAAGCCCGATATCGTCAAGCAGCTGGGACTGATCGACGGTCCCGGCCTGCTCGACGCGCTGGGTGATTCGCGGATCGACGTCGAGGATATGGTGATCCACACCGACGTGCCGCATCTGTCGATCCTCCCCGCCGGCACCAAGACCGCGATGGATACCGAATTGCTCGCCAGCGCGCGGACCAAGGCGGTGATCGCGCAGCTTCTCGCCGCCAACCCCCGTCGCATCATCATCATCGATTCGCCGCCCGCACTCGCAGCGTCCGCCGCGTCGGTGCTGGCGATGCGCGTCGGCCAGGTCATGCTCGTCGTCCGCGCCGATCGCACGCCCGAAAGCGAACTGCGCGCCGCGGTCAACATCCTCGACGGGTGCGAGCATATCCAGCTCGTCCTGAATGCCGTGTCGTTCGTCCAAGGCGGAGCGCGGTTCGGCAGCTATTATGGCCAGGAGAGCTCTTGATGACCGGGCCGAAGATTAGACCGACGGTGCGCGCACGCGTACTGGCCGGCGTCGCGGCCACGGTCGTCGTGGCCGGCGTCGTAACCGGCGCCACGCCTGCGAGCGCGCAGACCGACGTGACGCCGCCTCCCACGCTGCCATCATCGGGGACTGATACGGCGCGGCGCGTCACTATCAGACCGTATGTCGAGGCCAGCCAGACGCTTGCCGCCGACCTCAACGGCGGCGACGTGCTGACCTATACCAGCCTTGCCGCGGGCGTGGACGCCGCGATCCAGACGCAGCGCGTCACGGGCCAGCTCAGCTATCGGTATGAACGCCGGTTCGGCTGGGGCGACCGGCTGGGCGACGACGACATCCATTCGGGCCTAGCGCGCGTCGACGCCCGCGTGACGCGCAACCTGACGCTCGAAGCCGCCGGCATCGCGACGCGCGCACGCTCGGACATACGCGGTGCCGCGCCTGGCCTGCTGGTCGGCAATGTCAACAACGTCAGCCAGGTCTATGCGGTTTATGTCGGCCCCAGCTTCACCACCACCGCCGGCCCGGTCGTGTTCGACGCGAACTACCGCCTGGGCTATACCAAGGTCGAGACGCCCACCTTCGGCGACACGACCATCGGCGGGCAGCGGCTCGATTATTACGACGATTCGATCGGCAATACCGCGACCGCGCGCGCATCGGTCGCGCCAGGTCTGGTCGCGCCATTCGGCGTCACGCTCAGCGGCGCGTACGATCGCGAGACCGCCAACCAGCTCAAGCAGCGCTACGAGGGCTATTACGGCCGCGGCGACATCCTCCAGCCGGTGTCGCCCTATGTCGCGCTGACCGCCGGTGTCGGATACGAAAAGATCGAGACGAGCCAAAAGGACGCGGTTGTCGATGCAACGGGGACGCCGGTGGTCGATCGCGATGGTCGCTTCGTCACCAACGACGCGTCGCCGCGGCGCATCGCCTATCGGACCGACGGCCTGTATTACGATGCCGGCGTGATCTGGCGGCCCAATCGTCGCACCTCGGTCGAGGGCCATGTCGGCAAGCGCTATGGCTCGCTCAGCTACACCGGCACGGCGACCTACCAGGCCTCCCGGTCGGTCGGTCTCGCGGTCAACGTGTATGACGGCGTCCAGACCTTCGGTCGCCAGCTCCGTACCGGCATCGGCAATCTGCCGACCAGCTTCCTGACCGGCAACCAGCAGGGCTTTGGCCAGCAGTTCAACGGTTGCGTGTTCGGCTCGAGCGGTGCGCAGCCCGGCGCCTGCCTCAACGACGTGTTCCAGTCGATTTCGACCGCCAGCTACCGCGCCCGCGGGATCGACGGCGTGATCGCCGCAACCCGCGGTCGATCGACCTGGGGGGCGGGCGCAGGCTATGCCAACCGCAAGCTGTATTCGCCGAACGTCGCACCGGGGCTGGTCGTCACCGGCCTCGAAGATCAGAGCTATTACGGCCAGCTGTTCTACGCACGCACCCTGACTCAGGTCTCGGGCGTTAACGCGGATCTATTCGTCAATTATTACGATCCCGGCGTGCCCAACATCGCGGCGGAGACCGTCACCGGTGACGACGGCGTCTGGTCGTATGGGGCGACCGGCACCTATTACCGCAATTTCGGGCGGCTCGGCACGACCGCGTCGCTCGGACTTTACAGCTTCAAGGTCGGTGACCTCGACAGCGACTGGTCGGCGCAAGCGCTGATCGGTGCGCGATATCAGTTCTGAAGGCGAGAGCAGATGTACGACGAACATTACGGACTGACGGGTCGGCCTTTCCAGCTCACCCCGGATCCCAAATTCTGGTTCGAGACCGCCACGCACCGCAAGGCGATGGCGTACCTCGGTTATGGGCTGGCGCAGGGTGAGGGCTTCATCGTCATCACCGGCGATATCGGCGCGGGCAAGACGACGCTGGTCGGTCACCTAATGGACACGATCGACCACCAGCGGCTGAACGCCATCAAACTGGTATCGACCGCGATCGAGGCGGACGACCTGCTGCGGATCGTCGCGACCGAATTGCAGGTCGATCCGGCGAGACTCACCAAGGCCGAACTGCTGACCGCGATCGAGCGCGGGCTGCACGCCGTGGCGCGGACCGGCAAGCGGACGCTGTTGATCGTCGACGAAGCGCAGGCGCTGCCCGTGTCCGCGCTCGAAGAACTGCGCATGCTGTCGAACTTCCAGGCGGGCGGCCATGCGCTGTTGCAGATCGTCCTGCTCGGCCAGCCCGAGTTCCGCGATCGCCTGCACGGCCTGGACCGGCTCGAACAACTTCGCCAGCGCGTGATCGCGATCCACCATCTCGATCCGATGGAGGAGCATGAGGTCTCCGAGTATCTCGCACACCGCCTGACGGTGGTCGGCTGGACCGGCAACCCGGATTTTGCGGACGATGCGTTCGCGGCCTTCTACGCCGGTTCGGCGGGCGTGCCGCGCCGTCTGAACCTGCTCGCCGGGCGCGTGATGCTGCATGCCGCGATCGAGGATCTGCGGGTGATCGACGCCGCCGTCGTGCGGTCGGTGCAGCGCGACCTCGAAGGCGACCTGCCGACGCTGGCGACGGATACGGGGAAGGGGGCGACGGCTTCGGTCGAGACGCTCGCCCAGCCGGCCCCGGTCGTCGAGGCGCCGCGCACCAACTCCGCGACCGAAGAGCGGATCGCTGCGCTGGAGGCACGGGTGGAGTTGCAGGACGAGGCGCTGCGCCGCGTGCTGACGCTGCTGGTCGACTGGGTCGAGAGCGAGGACGACAAGCCCGAATATGCCCCGATCCGCGGTGTCTCCGCCTGGCATGATGCCGCCTGAAATGCCTGTCCTCAATGGCCCCGTTATCAATGGCCCTGTTCTCAACGGCATGTCGGTCGATGTTGAGGACTGGTTCCAGGTCGGTGCGTTCGAAAAGGTCATCGACAAGGCCGACTGGGACACGCTCCAACCCCGCGTCGAGGCAAATACCGACGCCGTCCTAGCGCTCTTCGCCGAGCGCGACACGAAGGCGACGTTCTTCACGCTCGGCTGGGTCGCGCATCGCTATCCCGCGCTGATCCGGCGGATTGTCGATGCCGGGCACGAGATCGCCAGCCATGGCTGGGATCACCAGCGCGTCTTCACGATGACGCCGGAGGTGTTCCGCGCCGACCTCGCACGCGCAAGGACGGCGATCGAGGATGCGGCCGGGACGAAGGTCACCGGCTACCGTGCGCCGAGCTTCTCGATCGACCAGCGGACGCCGTGGGCGCATGTCGAACTCGCAGGGGCGGGCTACACCTATTCCTCTAGCGTCGCGCCGGTGAAGCACGATCATTACGGCTGGCTCGATGCGCCCCGCTATGCCTTCAAGCCACTCGCCGACAGCGCGCTCATCGAGGTGCCGGTGACGGTCGCCAAGTTCGGCGAGCGCAAGCTGGCCACCGGCGGCGGGTTCTTCCGTCTGCTGCCCGCAGCGATCACCGACTTCGCGGTCCGTCAGGTCAACCGCGAGGATCGCCCGGCGATGTTCTACTTCCACCCGTGGGAGATCGATCCGGCGCAACCGCGGGTCGATGCGGCACCGATGCGTTCGAAGATCCGGCATTATTCGCGGCTCGGCGCGATGGCGGGCAAGTTGCGCGGGTTGCTCGGCCGTCACGAATGGGGCCGCGTCGATGCGGTCGTCGCGCGCGAAGCGGCCCGGCTGGCGTGACCGCGCCGATGCCCGTCGGCGTGCGCGAAGCGGACCTTCGCGATCGGGCCGAGTGCGCACGGATCGCCGCCTTCGTTGCGGCGACCGAGGGGGCCACACCCTTTCACCTGCCCGAATGGAGCCGTGCCGTGCAAGACGGCTGCGGCCAGCGCGCGCGCTATCTGGTGTCCGAAGATGCCGGCAGCGCGATCGTCGGCGTGCTGCCGCTCACCGAGATGCGATCGCCGCTGTTCGGCCGTGCGCTGGTATCGACCGGGTTCGGCGTCGATGGCGGGATTCTAGGGGCGTCGATCGAGCCACTGGCGGCGGGGGCCTGGAACCTTGCGCTGCGAACCGGCTGCCCCTCGGTCGAACTGCGTGGCGGTCCTGCACCGCAGGGTTGGGCGAGCGACGATACCAGCTATCTCGGCTTCGCGCGCGATCTGGCCGTGGACGACGACGCCGAACTGCTCGCGATTCCGCGCAAGCAGCGCGCCGAAGTCCGCCGTTCGCTCGGATTCGACCTAGAGGTCGTCACCGGCACCGACCGAAAGCTGCTCGCCGAGCACTACCGCGTCTACGCAGAGTCGGTCCGCAACCTCGGTACGCCGGTGTTTCCGGCCAAGCTTTTCCGTAGCGTTGCCAGTGTGATGGACGCGGATGTTCTTACCATCAGGCACGAGGGAAGGGCGGTCGCCAGCGTCCTCAGTCTGTATTTCGATGGCACCGTCTATCCCTATTGGGGCGGCGGCACCGACGCGGCGCGCGGGCTTCGCGCCAACGACCGGATGTATTTCGCGCTGATGGCGCATGCCCGGGCGAGGGGTTGTACGCGGTTCGACTTCGGCCGTTCGAAGACCGGCACCGGCGCGGCTGCGTTCAAGAAGAACTGGGGCTTCACGCCCGAGCCGCGGCTCTATGCTAAACGCAGCGACGGGCCGGCGCGCGAGGTCAATCCGCTGAACCCCAAATACGCGCTGATGGTGAAGACGTGGAAACGCCTCCCGCTCTGGGCCGCGACCGCTGCAGGACCGTGGATTTCCCGAGGGCTGGGGTGAGCCTGCTCTTCCTCGCGCACCGCGTTCCGTTTCCGCCCGACCGCGGCGACAAGATCCGCAGCTTCCACATCCTCCAGTATCTGGCGAAGCGTGCGCCGGTCCATCTGGTGGCGTTCGCGGACGACGAGGTGGACTTCGATCTGCCTGCGGTGTTCACGGATATGCTGGCAAGCTGCACGATCCTGCCTCGCGGCAAGTCGCAGAAGCGCGCGGCGATCGAAGCGCTAGCCACCGGCAAGCCGGTATCGCTGACCGCGTTCGCCAGCCCGGCGATGCAGGCCGGCGTCGATCGCCTGCTGCCGCAGGTCGGCGGTGTCTATTGTTTCTCGGGCCAGATGGCGCAGTATCTGCCCCATGACGGCCCCCCGGTGGTCATGGATTTCGTCGACATGGACTCCGCCAAGTTCGCGGGTTTCGCCGAGGACATGCGCGGCCCGATGCGCTGGATGATGCGTCGCGAAGCTCGGTTGCTGGGGGATTTCGAGCGGGAGATCGCAGCGCGGGTTTCTGCGAGCCTGTTCGTCAGCGAGGCCGAAGCCTCGCTGTTTCGGGATGGCCGCGCGATAGGCCGCGTTCTGGCTGTCGAGAACGGGATCGATTCGGCAAAGTTCGATCCCGCGGCGAGTGACCCGAGTCTCACCGTAGCCCACCACCCCGGCGGAGGCCGGGGCCCAAATGGAGAGGTTGTCGTAACGGCGCGCAATCTGTCGTCATCGACGTCTCCCAATTGGACCCCGGCCTTCGCCGGGGGGGAGCAAAAGGTTGATCGGCTCCTCATCGTCTTCACCGGCCAGATGGATTACCGCCCCAATATCGATGCGGTAACCTGGTTCGCGCGCGACATCCTCCCACTCATCCGCCGCCACCGCCCCGCGCACTTCGCGATCGTCGGGCGCGCGCCCACGCCGGCCGTGCAGGCGCTCGCCGGCGACCACGTCACCGTCACCGGCGCGGTCGATGACGTTCGTGGCTGGCTCGCCGCCGCGGACGTGTGCGTCGCGCCGCTCAAACTCGCGCGCGGCATCCAGAACAAGGTGCTCGAGGCGATGGCGATGGCGCGTCCCGTCGTCGCCTCCGCTGCGGCCGCTGAAGGCATCGATCACGCCGACACCCTTCGCGTCGCCGATACCGCGCAGGACTTTGCCGATCAGGTCATCGCGCTGCTCGACGCGCCAGACGCAGCCGCCGCGCTAGGCGCCGACGCTCGCGCCCAAGTCATCCGCCGTTATGGATGGGACGCACGCCTCGCGCCACTTGACGCGCTGCTCGGCCTGTCCGCATGACCGCCTGGCGCCGCCACGGCATCGCGCTGGCAGTCGCCTTCGCGCTGATCCTGCTGACCTTCCGTAGCGACGTGCGCGATCTCCTGCAGATCTGGTGGAACAGCACGACTTTCGGGCATTGCCTGTTCATCGGCCCGGTGATCGCGTGGCTCGTCTGGCAACGCCGTGCGGAACTCGCGCAACTCAAGCCGACCGGGTGGTGGCCTGGCCTCGCGCTGATTACGATCGGCGGGTTCGGCTGGCTGATGGGCGACGCTGCCTCGGTCGGTTTCGCACGCCAACTCGGCCTCGTGATGATGCTGCAAGGCGCGGTCGTCACGATCCTCGGGGCCAATGTCGCGCGTGGCCTGCTGTTTCCGCTCGGCTACGGCTTTTTCCTCGTCCCGTTCGGCGAAGGTCTCGAACCGCCGCTCCAGACCGTGACCGTCGCGATCGTCATGCCTCTGCTCCACCTCGTCGGTGTGCCGGCGGTAGTCGACGGCGTGCTGATCCATGCCGGGCGGTATTATTTCGAGGTCGCGGAGGCGTGTTCGGGCGCGAAATTCGTCATCGCGATGGTCGCGTTCGGCGTGCTGGTCGCCAACCTCTGCTTCCTGTCGTGGAAGCGCCGTGCGGTGTTCCTCGCTGTTTCTGTAGTCGTGCCGGTCATCGCCAACGGCATTCGCGCGTTCGGGACGATCTGGGCTGCGAACCTGACGTCGATCGAAGCGGCCACCGGGTTCGACCATATCGTCTATGGCTGGGTGTTCTTCGCGATTGTGATGGCGGGCGTGCTCGCGATCGGCTGGCGCTGGTTCGACCGTGCGCCCGACGATCCGGCGTTCGATCCGGCGACGCTCCAGGCGATACCCCGCCACCGCACCGGGCTGTTGGTCGCCACCGCGCTCGTTCTCGCGACGGTCGCGATCTTCCCGAGCTGGAGCGCTGCCATCGCCGGTCGCGCGCAGCCGCTGCCCGCGCATATCGACCTGCCCGATATCCCGGGCTGGCACCGCGTTCCGGTCAGTACGCGCGCGCCTTGGACGCCCTATTACCCCGGCGCGGACCATTATCTGTTCGGCCGCTACGCCGACGCCTCGGGCGCGACCGTCGACATGAGCATCGCGGTGTTTGGCCACCAGCATGAGGGCAAGGAATTGATCGCGTTCGGCACTGGCGTCCTGCGCCAGGAGGATCGCTGGGTCCGCGTCGCCGACTTGCCCGATATTTCTGATAGCGTGGGGGCACGCGGTTCGGCGATGCGGATCACCGCGCCGGGGCCCGTAGAGCGGATCGTCGCGACGTGGTACCGGGTCGGCGACACGACCACGCAGGACGAGACGCTGGTGAAGATCGAGACGATGAAGGCACGGCTGCTCGGCGGTCCGCAACGCGCGGTGGCGATCCACCTCTCGGTCGAGGGCGCCGATCCGCGTCCGATCGCGCGCTTTCTCGCCGCGCTGGAATCGATTGACGGCGTAGCCGACCACGCTGCAGGGATGCGCTAGATGTGCGGCATCGCCGGGATATTCCACCCGGGTACGCCCAAGCCGGTCGACCCCAACCGCGTCCATGCGATGATCGCCGCGCTGGCCCATCGCGGGCCGGACGGCGACGGCATCTGGACCGCGCCGGGCGTCGGCCTCGGCCATCGCCGCCTGTCGATCATCGACCTCGAAGGCTCACCACAGCCGATGTCGGACGGCTCGCTGACGATCACGTATAACGGCGAAGTCTATAACTTCGCCGAACTGCGCGAGGAGTTGATCGCCAAGGGTGCGATCTTCCGCACCGCTGGCGACACCGAAGTCCTGCTCCACGCCTGGCGCGCCTGGGGGCCGTCGATGCTCGACCGGCTCAACGGGATGTTCGCATTCGGGATCCACGATTCCGCTGCGCATACGCTGTTCCTGGCGCGCGACCGGATGGGGGTGAAGCCGCTTTATTATGTCGAACTGGCCGACGGTTCGCTCGCGTTCGCGTCCGAGCTGAAGGGCCTGCTCGCGCACCCGCAACTCCGGCGCGTGCCCGATCTGGGCGCAGTCGAGGACTATCTGGCGTTCGGCTACGTGCCCGATGATGCCTGCATCGTCGCGGGCGTGAAGAAGCTGGCGGCGGGACATTTCCTGCTGGTCGAGCGCGGCCGCGCGGTGCCGCAACCGCGCAAATGGTGGGACATCGACTTCTCCAACCGCGCGACCGGATCCGCCAAGGCGCTCGGCGAAGAACTGGTCGACCGGATGCGCGCGGGTGTGCGCTCGCGGATGGTCGCCGACGTGCCGCTCGGCGCGTTTCTGTCGGGCGGCGTCGACAGCTCGGCGGTCGTCGCGCTGATGGCCGAGGCGAGCCCCAAGGCGGTTCGCACCTGCACGATCGGCTTCGACGAAGTTGGCCATGACGAGCGCGGCTTCGCCACCACGGTCGCGCGCCGTTTCGCCACCGATCACCGCGAGCGGGTCGTCCAGTCGGGCGACGTCTCGCTGACCGAAACGCTCGTCGCGAGCTTCGACGAACCCTTCGCCGATGCGTCCGCGCTGGCGACGTACCAGGTGTGTGCGTTGGCCCGCGAAAGCGTCACCGTCGCGCTGTCGGGCGATGGGGCGGACGAAGCACTCGCCGGCTACCGTCGCTATAAATTCCAGTCGGTCGAGGAGCGCGTCCGCGGCCTGCTCCCGGCGCATCTGTGTGCGGACGTGTTCGGTACGCTCGGCCGCTTTTATCCCAAGGCCGATTGGGCGCCGCGGCCGCTGCGCGCGAAATCGACGTTGCTGGCGCTCGCACAAGGGGGGGGCGAAGCGTATGCGCGGTCGGTCGGCGTGACCTCGCCGGAGCTACGTGCGCATCTGTTCACGCCCGGCGCGCGCACTACGCTAGGCGGGTATCGTGCCGAGGATCGCTACGTCGCAACAATGGCAAACGCGCCGGCGCGCGACGCGATCGACCGCGCGCAATATGCCGACATCAAGCACTGGCTGCCTGGCGACATCCTCACCAAGGTCGATCGCACGAGTATGGCGGTGGGGCTGGAGGCGCGCGAGCCGTTGCTCGACCATCGCCTGATCGAGTTCTGCGCGACGCTGCCCGCGAACATGCGGTTGCGGCACGGAGAGGGCAAATGGCTGATGAAGAAGGCGATGGAGCCGTATCTGCCGCGCGAGATTCTCTATCGCCAGAAGATGGGCTTCGTGACGCCGATCAGCGCGTGGTTCCGCGAAGCATTGGCGGGGGAAGCGTCGGCGCTGGCTAAGTCGCGTACGCTTGGCGAGACCGGCTGGTTCGACATGCCGACGATCGCGCGGATTGCCGATGAGCACCGTATGGGGCGGGTCGAGCACGGGCGAACGTTGTGGCAGTTCGTGATGCTCGAGCGGTCGATGAAGCGGATGTTCGGGTAGGGGGTCTCGAATCCTCCCCCGCCAGGGGGAGGATTGAGACTTAGAACAACCCTTCGATCAGGCCTTCGTCGTTCAACCGGATCGCTTCAGCTGCGGGCACGCGTGGAAGGCCCGGCATGGTCATGATCTCTCCGCAGATCGCCACGACGAAGCCCGCGCCTGCCGCTAGCCGCACTTCGCGGACGGGGACGATGTGGCCGGTCGGCGCGCCGAGCAGCGCGGGATCGGTCGAGAAGCTGTACTGCGTCTTCGCGAGGCACACGGGGAGGTGACCATATCCCGCATCTTCCCAGCGCTTGAGTTGCGCCAGCACGCTCGGCTCGGCCACTGCATGCTCTGCGCGATAGATCCGTCTCGCTACGGTGTCGATCTTGTCGAAGAGCGAGAGTTCGTCGCCATAGATCGGCGCGAACCCGCCGCCATGCGTCTCGCAGATCTCGGCGACCGCGTCGGCCAGTTCGACCGCGCCCTCGCCGCCCTCCGCCCAATGCCGGCAGAGGATCGCGCGGGAGCCGTGTTGCGCCGCGGCCTCGACGATCGCCGCAATCTCCGCGTCGCTGTCGGTGTGGAAGTGGTTGATCGCGACGATCGCGGGGACGCCGAACTGGCGGATGTTCTCGATGTGCCGGACGAGATTGACCGCACCAGCGCGCACCGCGTCGATATTCTCGTGCGCGAGATCTGCCTTCGCAACGCCGCCATTCATCTTCAGCGCCCGCGCGGTGGCGACGATCACGACCGCGTCGGGGGCGAGGCCGGCCTGGCGGCACTTGATGTCGAAGAACTTCTCCGCACCCAGATCCGCGCCGAAGCCGGCCTCGGTCACGACGTAATCGCCGAGCGACAATGCCGCCCGCGTTGCGATTACCGAGTTGCAGCCATGCGCGATGTTGGCGAACGGGCCGCCGTGGAGGAACGCGGGTGTGCCTTCGAGCGACTGGACGAGGTTGGGCTTGATCGCCTCCGCCAGCAGCACTGCCATCGCGCCATCGGCCTTGAGATCGCGCGCGGTGATCGGCGTGCGGTCGCGGGTGTAGGCGACGACGATATCGCCGAGCCGGCGTTCCATGTCGGCGAGGTCGTTGGCGAGGCACAGGATCGCCATCACCTCGGACGCGACGGTGATGTCGAACCCCGATTCGCGCGGATAGCCGTTGGCGACGCCGCCGATCGACTGAACGATGTCGCGCAGCGCGCGGTCGTTCATGTCGAGGACGCGGCGCCAGACCACGCGGCGGACGTCGATCTGGAGCGCGTTGCCCCAGTGGATATGGTTGTCGATCATCGCCGCGAGCAGATTGTGCGCCGCGGTGATGGCGTGAAAATCGCCGGTGAAATGAAGGTTGATGTCCTCCATCGGTGCGACCTGCGCACGGCCGCCACCCGTCGCGCCGCCCTTGGTGCCGAAGCACGGGCCGAGCGAGGGTTCGCGGAGCGCCAGGACGGCTTTGCGTCCGGTGTGGCGGAGTGCGTCGGCCAGCCCGATCGACGTCGTGGTCTTGCCTTCGCCGGCCGGAGTCGGGTTGATCGCGGTGACGAGGATCAGCCGGCCTTTCGCGCCGCTCTTACGCGTTTCGAGCCAGTCGAGCGCGATCTTCGCCTTGTAGCGACCATAAGGCTCGATCGCCGCGTCGGGAATGCCGAGCCCGTCCGCGATGGTGGCGATGGGGCGCAGCGCGACGCTGCGGGCGATGGCGATATCCGTGTCCATGGCGGCGTGCGTAGCGGGGGATCGGGTTGGTTTCCAGACGCTTTCTGGGTCACGCCTCGCCCCTCATTGTGCATCGTCATCCCCGCGGAGGCGGGGACCCATATGCTCAAGCGCCGGCGATCTCGCTGTGAGGTTTGCCAGTATGGGTTCCCGCCTGCGCGGGAATGACGGGTACGTATTGGCCTGGTGTAAATGGCGAACCAATCGGCGACCTAGGCGATCGGAATCCCAAGGCGCGCCGCCGCTAAGCCGCGGCGTCGGACGGGGCTTTTGGCCCCGCCGGCCGGGCGTGATGCCGGGTCCGCGCCGGAGCTTTCGCTCCGGCTTGGGCATCACGCCGCGAACTGATTCATCGTGTTATGCGCGCCGCCCGCCTTCAGCGCCGCCTCGCCCGCGAAATACTCCTTGTGGTCGTCGCCCAAGTCCGAGCCCGACATGTTCTGGTGCTTGACGCAGGCGATCCCCTCGCGGATTTCCTTGCGCTGCACCCCCTTCACATAGCCGAGCATGCCGGCATCGCCGAAATACTCCTTGGCCAGATTGTCGGTCGAGAGTGCGGCCGTGTGATAGGTCGGCAGCGTGATCAGGTGGTGGAAGATGCCGGCGCGCTTGGCCGAATCCGCCTGGAAGGTGCGGATCCGTTCGTCGGCTTCGTCGGCGAGCGCGGTGCCGTCGTAATCGACGCTCATCAGGCGCGCGCGATCATAGGCCGAGACGTTATCTCCCGCCGCCGACCAAGCATCGAACACCTGCTGGCGGAAGTTCAGCGTCCAGTTGAAGCTCGGCGAGTTGTTGTAGACGA
>JAZKCH010000075.1:0-28920 GCA_040388215.1 Pseudomonadota bacterium
TCGGCAGCGACGAGACGCCGCTGCGGCTGCGCGACAATCCGATCGAGCGGCGCGAACTCGACAATGGCTCGGAGCTGTTCGCGGTCAGTGGTCAAGTGACCAACCCGTCGGACCAGCGCCAGCGCGTGCCCGACATCCGTGCCGAGCTCCGCGATGCGCAGGGGCGGCTCGTCTACAGCTGGACGATCACGCCGCAGCAGCGGACGCTGGCCCCCGGCGGCGCGATCGATTTCAATTCGGCGACGCTGAACGTGCCGGCGAACTCGAAGCGGCTCGAGCTGAGCTTTGCGGGCGAGGCGACGCGGTAAGTTCTTGAATCCTCCCCCGCCAGGGGGAGGTGGCTGGCACTTGCCAGACGGAGGGGGAGGAAAAAGCGACAAGCGTTGCGTATCCGCCCCCTCCGTCGCCTTCGCCGCCACCTCCCCCTTGCGGGGGAGGATAGATTAAGCGCGCAGCCGCCGACTCACGATCCAGAAGCGGCTGCCGTGCAGAATCGCAGCGGTCAGCATGCCGAGGCCCGAAGCATAGACCAGCGCCATTGGCCCCACCCCCGCGTGCACCATCCACCACCCTGCCCCGCCGGTGACGACGAAATAGGCGACGATGCTGTTCACCCCCGCGACCACCTGATCGCCGAGCGAGCGGAGCGCATAGACCAGCACGACCTGCACACCGTCGAACAGGATGAACGGCGCCCATACCGGCAACATCGCCAGCGCGACTCCGTGGGTCGCAACATCGGCGGGGAAAGCCGCGACGATCGGGCCGCGGGCGACGATCAGGATGATGCCGCATAGCCCTAGCGCCAGCATCGACAGGCCGGTGGCGATCAGTGCGCGCGAGATGCCGGCTTTCGGATCGCCCTCACCGACTGCATTGCCGACGCGGACGCCGCACGCCGACCCTAGCCCCAACGCCAACCCGAACGTGACGTTGTGGACCGAGAACACGATCTGGAATGCGTGCGCGACATCGTCGCCGAACTGGGTCGACAGCGCGATCAGGATCGAAAAGCCGGCGAGCTCAAGCCCGGACGCCACCGCAGGGACGATCCCGAACGCCGCCAGCGCGGCTATCCCGGCCGGCACGCCGCGCCATGCCGCAAGGTCGATTCGCCGGACGCCGCGCTCCTTTGCGCGCGGCAGGGTCAACGCCGCCGCGATCATCCCGACCGCCCCCAGCCCCGACGCGATCGCGGTGGCCGTCGCCGCCCCGACCGCGCCCATCGCCGGCAGCCCGAGATGGCCGCCCGACATCGCCCAGGCCAGCAGCGCATTGAGCGGCAGGATCGATAAATTCACGACCGCGACACGGCGCGGCCGGCTGACGCCCTCCAGGAAGAAGCTGGCGGCGACGATCATCAGCTGCGGCGGATAAGTGAACGCGATCACCCGCACGACCCGCCCGGCTGGCTCGACCAGCGCAGGCGCGACACCGATCCCGGCGAGCATCGCGTCCGCGAAGACGAACATGACGACGCCCACGACGAGCCCGAGCAGCAACCCCAGCACCAGCCCCTCGCGCAGTACCTGCCCGGTACGCGGCAGGTCCCCCGCCCCGTCGGCACGTGCGGTATGGACGAGCACGCCCGACAGCCAGGCAAGCCCGGTGACGATCGCGATGAATGTCAGCGATCGGCTCGCCCCCAGCGCCGCTACCTCGTGCGCGCCGACCAGCCCGACGACGATCACGTCGGTGACGTGCAGGATCGTCCAGTTGAGGCTGGTCAGCATCACCGGCCACGCCAGCGCGAGCACACGCCGCGTTTCGGCTCTGGTATCGGTCGAAAAAAGGAAGCGGGGCATCGTTTGCGGTACCGGACGAACGGTTTTTCGCAAAGGCCGTTGCGTCGCGTTCAAACCCTTGCTAGTGGCGCTCGCCTACCAGATGCCGGGCCCGCCCGGTGATGTTTCATGGGCGGCCATGGCGGAACTGGTAGACGCGCAACGTTGAGGTCGTTGTGGGCGAAAGCCCGTGGAAGTTCGAGTCTTCTTGGCCGCACCATTTTTCCCGATAGAGTGAACCACCCCTTCGAGGGTCCCCCTTGCTGCGCGTGTGCGTTAGCTTGGTTGAAGAGATTTGGGCCCGCGTGGAGCAATTTGCATGAGTTCGATCGACGACACGATCATCGACACGCCCGAGGGCCCGATGACGTTTGCTCAGTGGAAAAAGAAGAACCCGGTCCAGCTGCCCTCGCGCCGAACCAAGGGGAAAAAGCTCCCGAACAAGGTGAAGCTGACCACCGACGAGAAATAGGCGGGCAACATTCCTCTCCCGCAAGCGGGAGAGGAGAAAGTCAGTGCCGCTCGTCCGAACTCCACGACCCCTGCTTCGCCCGGATCATCCGCGCCTGAAACTTCACCCGTTGCCAGAACGTCGCATCGTCGAGCCGCCATTGGCGAATCGCCTGCGTCGCCAGCGTCTCGATCAACGCCTCGCTCGTCGCCGCGTCCTGCATCGCGAATGCTCGTGCGAGATCCTCGACGCACGGACCATGATCGGTAAAGTCGCGCGGCAGCGGCATGGGGACGGGTTGGTTTGGCGTCGGCATCGGTCTCTCTCCCTGTATTATCCCCGCCCGCCGAACAGTGCGCGCGTTGCGCCACCGATCGTCGCTTGGTCGAATTTCAGCCGCATCGTCACGTACGGCCCCTGCCGCGTGTAGCGGTCGTCCTCGAAATCGCGGTCGCGGTAGCCGGACACGTTATAGCCCGCGGTGATCCACGTGTTCTGCGCAGGCGAGACGCCGACCGACGGCCCGCCGCTCCACGACCAGGCGCCGCGCGACCAGGCATGCTGCGCCGATCCGCTCACGCCGATATCGAACCGCGTGCCGACATCTTGGCGCAGCTCGAACCCGGTGACGTCGATATAGCCGTCATAGGTGTCGTCGGCGAACCGCCCCGCGACGTATTTCGCGCCGTAATACAGCGTCCCCTCGGTGCCGTGGCCGAGCCCTTCGGGACCGGTGCGATAGTTCACCGCGAGGTTGTTGATGATCCGCGACGTGACCTGATCGCCGCCGCCATAGGCGGGTACGCCGAGGGCATTGGAATCGGTGAACCCCGCATCCGCGCTCTCATGCCGCAGCTCGAGCCGTTCGAGCACCGACCAGCGGCTGTCGAGCGGGCGGAACGCAAGCGCCAGATCGGCGGTGGCATAGGTCGCGACCGCGCCGCTCTTGTCGGTGATCGTGTACGCCTTGATGCTCGACGCGAGCGTCTTGCCCTGCCCCAACGTGCGCAGGAAATTGGTGGTGATCCCCCAGCGATCGCCGCTGTCGGCATTGCGGTATTCGAGCCGCCCGTTCACCGACCAGCGTGCCTGGCGGTAGGTCGCCCCTAACGTCATAGCGGCGTAATCGCTGTTGGTCTGGTCCTGCCCGACATAGCCGCCAGAGGTGACCGGCTGGAACGCATTGACGACCGCACCGTCGGGAATCCTGCCGTTCAGCGTGTTGCTGGCATCGAGCGTGCCGTCGACGGTCCAGTGCTTGCCGATCGGCACCGACTGGCTGAGCCCGTATTGCGCATAGGTCCGCGCGCCGTTTTCGCCGATCGCCTGCTGGTTGAGCGTGCTCATCAGCTTGGCGCCGGTCCAGGGCGCGACGTCGACGCCGAACTGCTTGGTATGCGCGACATAGCCGTCGCCATTGGCGATCTCATACCCGCCGATCAGGCGGATGCCGGGCTTGATCCGGTAGGCGAGCTGGATCTGGTGGCGCACCGGGAAGTCGACACTGTCGCTGTCGCCGCCGGGCGCAAACTGCGTCTGCCCGGTGACCGTCAGCTTGTCGCCGAACAGCGCCTGGCTGCCGCCGAGCGTAAGCAGCCGGCTGTCGCGGTCCTTGCCGTCGACGCCGCGATCCGCCGCATACTGGCCGCCGACGAAGATCGTGCCGGTGTTGCGGCGATATTCGAGGCGGACGTCCGCGGCGGTCCGCGTCCCCGCGCTGTCGAGCTGCTGCTGGTGCCAGGCGACCCCCGTCAGGCTGATCCGGTCGGTCAGCCGCAGGCGGCCGTCGAGCCCGAATTTACGCGTACCCGCTTCGACGAGGTTCTGCTGGCCGACGCCGAACGCGGTATCCTGCTGACGTGCATAAGCGAGCAGGTCGAGCTTTGTCCCATGATGATCGACCTCGGCGAGATAGGCGAGCCCCTGCCCCAGCCCCTGCCGTCCGCCCTTGGCGATCTCACCGCGCAGCTCGGTGGTGGCGGTCACGCGCGCCTTGATATCGGCGCCGAGCACGGTGGCCTTGCCAACGGTCTCGTCGCGGATGACCGCGACGCCGACCTCGACCCGGCCATCGGCCAGCTTGGTCGCAACGCGCCCAGCGGCGGCGAGCTTCGACGACTTGCCGCCCTCGACCTCGTAATCCGCGACGATGAAGATCGGATTCAAATTGCCGTCGCGGCTGAGCATTGGCTGGCGGAAGCGGACCGTGCCCATCGACGTGTCGATGTCGTAGTCGATATGACGGGTCAGTTCGGTGCTCGATACGATCAGCTCGGAGCGGAAGCGGTCGCGCGTCTCCAGTCGCAATTTGTCGCTGTTCGGGACGATGTTGCGCCCCGACAGCCGGTATGGACCGCTCAGGCCGTTGCCCTGGATCTCGTCGCGCGAATACAGCGTGTCGGTGTTCGCCGCGAACCCGGTCGCGCGCACCCGCTTGCCTTCGTATGCCGCCTTCACGCCGTTGAGCGTGCGGTTGTAGCGGGTCAGCTGCGCGTCGGTGAAGCCGGTCTCGAAATCGCCGAACAGCGCGTAGAATTCACGACGCTCGAGCCGCAGGTACAGTTTCCGGCGGGTCGCCGCGTCATAGCCCTGGCGCGAGCCGTCGCCGTAGACGGTGTAATAGCGATCGGGGTCGATCGTGCCGAGCAGGCCGCGGTCGGGATCATATTTACGGTCGCTGTCGTAGGCGATCGTCGCCAGCCACGAGCCTTTGACGCGACCCTTGGCGTAGAAAGCGAGCTGGCCGTCGGTGACGACGCTATTACGCTGCGACCGCGGCAGGCCCGACTGGCGCTTGCTGAGCATGTCGTAGCCGAGCGAGCCTGCGCCGAACCCGACCACGACCCAGTCCTTGGCGGAGGCTGCGAGCCAGGCGCGAACCTCGTTGGCGTGGACGACCTTATCCTCGGTCAGCGAGACGACGACGTGAACCGCGCCGGCCTGCGTGGTCGGCTGGAGGGCGATGAAGGCTAACCCGTCGTCACCGACCACCTGCGCGGTGGTCGACGAGCGTTCGCGGCCGGCAAGCTGGCGCCCCTGTTCGAGCTCGGCCTCGACCGCGGCGGTATAGGGCTGGTCGACGGTGAACGGGACGAGCGTGCCGGCGCGAACCGGGCGACCGGTCTTGTCGGTGACGCGGATCGCGATCAGCGGGCGGGTCAGGCCATCGGCGACGAGCCGGCTGCTGGCCGCGTCGAACACCGCGCGGACGCCGGGGCCGGAGTAATATACGACGCGCTGGAGGGTCTTCACGACGCTGCCGTCGGCGGCAAGAATGCGCGCATCGAGGCGATTGTCGCCATCGATCAACGGGATGCCGGTCCAGCGGGACACTGCGATATCGGTGCCATCGCGCGTGTCGGTACCGTCGAACGCGAGGGGTTCGACCTGCTTGCCGTTGATCGTGAGCGCGACGCGCTGGCCGGGCATGTGCTTGATGACCGCACGGATGATCGGCGCGCGCGGGTTGTGATCGGCGGTCGGGAACAGCCAGTCGATGCCGCCCGCCTGTTCGCCCGTCAGCCAGTCGCGGCTCCCCGCGGCGATGGCGGCATCCACGACTGCGACGGTAAGGGCGGCATCCGCCGCCTTGGCCTTGCCGGTCGGCTTCAGCTGGAAGTCGACGCGCTTCAGCAGACCGCCATCGCCCTCGACGAAGCGCGAGATCGGGCTGTTTGCCTGACGTGTGTCGATATCGCAGGCGACCGGCGCGTGCGTCGCGGGGATGCTCGACGTGTCGATCTGGACGACGTGACGCCCAGCGCGGACGCCCTCGAAATGGTATAGCCCGTCGCGGTCGGTGGCGACGAACGTGCCGTCCTCCATCAGCAGGCGGATGCCGGGCACGCCCTTGCGTTTGTCGACCGGATCGCCGCAATTTCCCTCGGTCACGCGGCCGATGATCGTCATCGCGTCGGTGAACAGCAGCGGGCGTAGACGCACGGACGCCGCGGCTTCATTGCTGGTGATGGTGCCCTGCCCGGCGACGCGGGCACGATTGAGCGCTTCGCCGGTCGGGGCGCCGGGCGCGATGCTGACGACGTATTTCAGCTCGGTCGAGGCACCGGCGGCGAGCACCGGGATGACGAAATCGAGGTTGCGGCCATCGCTCGACACCGTCGGCTCGTCCCCGCCGCGCGCGGAATTACGTTCGTAGCGCAGACCGCGGGGTAGCGTGTCGGCGACATGGAGCCCGCGCGCGGGTACTGAGTCCCGGTTGGTGATTCGCAGCAGATACTGGACGAAATCGCCTGGCGACGCCTCGCGCACCGAGGCCACTTTCGTGAGCAGCAGCGTGCCCGCGCCGGGGCTGTCGAGCGGGATGTCGGCGGAGAACGGCTCGGGCGTCGACAACGTCAGCGACCCGCCAAAGCTGGTGTCGTTGAGGATGAACCCGCGACCTTGCGGGTCCTTCAACGCTGCCAGCGTCGCGCGGTCAACGGTGGACGGCGCGGTATAGGTACCGGGCGGTGCGATCTTCAGGAGGTAGCGGCCTGGCGCGGTTAGCGGGAAGCGATAGCGCCCGGTTTCGCCGGGATAGACGCGACCACTGGCATCGGTGACCGCCTCGCCGGTGACCATCGACGAGGGATAGCGGCTGACGCCGTCGTCGCCGAACACGGTGGCGGGCTGCCCGGCCTCGTCGACCAGCGACACGGTGGTGCCGTCGACCAGTGCACCGGTCCGCGAGTCGAACGTGTAGCCCGCCGGATCGATCAGCAGCGACGCCATCGAGGCGAGGCTGTAGCCATCCTCGACAAAGCTCAGCTTGATCGTCGCGCCGCGTTGGTTGCGGACGTCGCACGCGGCAAGCTCGGGATGCTTGCCGGTCGCGGTCGCCGGGATGCCGCCGGCGAAAATCCCGCTGTCGACGGCGGTTTCGGTCAAGGTCAGCGTCGTGTGGATCGTGCCGACGTCGACATCGATGACCGACGTCTCGCGCAGGTCAGGATCGTGGTTGCCGGCCTGGTTGTCGAGCACCAGGATCATGTCCGCGTAAATGTCGACCGCCGCGACCCAGGGCGATGCGGCATAGGTCGCAGCGTCGATCGGCGACGGCGTGAACAGGAGCGACGGCGCGGTCTGGCACTTGGCGCCGGTCAGTTCGTAATTCGGCGGCGGCAGGTGAAAGGTGAGCGTCGTCGGACGCTTGGCGCGGTTCACGTCGAGCGCGACCGTGTTGGACGGGATCGCACGCACGCCAGAGTCGCTGGCCGCGTCGTCGAACGACAGCGTCGCGGTATTCTGGATACGCGTCTGGGCGCTCGCCGGCAGGATACCGATGACAAGCCCGATCAGCGTCAGGAATAGGGCGCACAGGCGCAAGAGGCGGCGGAAGCTGGGCATCAAGGGTCCGCTCCCGGCACGCGTCCTTCACGCGCGCCGGGATCGGTCGGTCCTTTCGGGTGCGAGGGTATGGGCTTAGTTGATCGTCACGCGGAACGTCGCTGCGACCGATGTCCCGCCGAGCAGGACCGGGATCGTCGCATTCACCGTCTTCGTGTTCGTGTTGAACGAGCCGGTATAGTTGAGCACCGGCACGGTCACCGATCCATCGTCAGCCAGCGGGACGCCGCCGACGATCCCCGTCAGCAGGCACGTATTCCCGAGCGCGATCGCACCGATCGAGAGCGAGTTGGTGACATAGGTGGTGTTGGCCGGGATGACGTCGGTGAGCACGACGTTGGACGCCGGCGTGCCAACCGTGCCGTTGTTGACGATCAGGCAATACTGCACGACCGCGCCCGGGATAGCCTTTGGCGAAAGGGCAAGGTTGATCGGATCGTTCAGCACCAGTTGCGACTTGGCGACGCTCAAGGCGACATTGCGCGTGGTGATCTCGTAGCCCAGCGACGCGCGGCCCTGGCCATTCAACCCAATGTCGGCGCCAAGGCCATCAGAGTCGTTATCGGCAAAGACCACATCGACGACAGCGTCGTCGTTCGCCGTGACGCTGGCCGCCAGTGGCAAGCCCTGCGCGGCTGCATCACCACCCGCCGCGACCTGTGCGATCAGCGTGATACCGGCAAGCGCGTTGGCCTGGTTGTTGGGAATGTCGGCGACGATGAAGACGATCGCCGACTGGTCGGCACCGAGTTCGTTGATGTAGGTCACGGTATCGGTCCCGGCGTCATAGGTGCCGTTGCCGTTCGAATCGACGTAGATGTGGATATTGGTGACATCGAAATTGTCACCGGTGAACAGATTCGTGATCGGCGTCTGGCTCGACGACAACAGGAAGTCCTGCGTGCCGTTGGTGTTGTTGGTGACCTTGAACGTCGTCACCGCCGCGGTCTGGCCGATCGCGACTTGCGTGTTGTTCGCCTGGTTCGCGATCACGGTCAGGTTGACCTTGCGATCGACCACGAAGCTCGTCGTGTTCGACGTCGCCGACTGCTGGACGCCGTTGACCGAGTAGCTGGCCTGCGCAGTGTTGGTGACCGACGTGCCGGCGGCAGTGCCGGCGGGGCCCGGTGCCTGCGCACTGGCTGTATTGGTCGCGATACCAAGCGACACGACCGCGGCCGTTCCGGCCATCAGCGTGCGAATTACCCCTTTTGCGTACATTCCGAATTATTCCTTCTGTGTAGATTGCGAGAGCTGGATCGACGGAGGCGCACTCATTTCAGGACGGCCTGGAACGCGAACTGACCTTGCGAACCGGCCGCTAACGGGCTTGCGAGGCGCCACCGGACGCTGGTGACATCGTTGGGGCTCGCCGCGTGCGTGCTGCCGTCGAGGCTGCGGACGCGCAGCGTGGCGAGCGAACCGAAAGTCTTGCCGTCGACCGACACGTCGGGTGCCGGCGAGCCGGGATTGGCCGAGCGATAGGCGATCTGCCGCGGCAACGGATTGTCGAGCACCACGTTGCTCAGTGGCTGCGTACCGGTGTTGCGATAGGCGAGTACGAAGATGACCTTGTCGCCCGGCGTTACCTTCGACGGTTTCACCAGCGCGATCCGCGTGGTGCCGTCGGCAGCGGCGGCGCGGCTTTCGACGAGGATGCTGCTGGTGACCTGCAACGGCCCTGCAGCCGCGGAGGCGACGGCAGCAGTGGCCGCTAGGACGGCGGCAATCATCGGACGCGTGATCATGGCTATGCTCCTCATTGAATCTTGGCTTTGAACTGGACAGTGTGCACCGCTGCGGCAGCAACCTGGCCGAGTGCGACCGCGATACCCGGGCCTGAGCCCGGTGTGCCTCCGCCCTGCGTGCCAGCCGAATCGAAGCGCCCTGCATCGCCGTCCGCGGCATCACTCAACGGCGCGCCGTCGAGGGTCAGGCTGCCAGCGACGAAGACGGTGCCCGCCGGGATCGGATCTGCGACCACTGCGCCGGTGACGGCACCCGCGAATCGGGCCTCGAGCGTGTAGGTAATGACCGCATCGCGGACGGCGTTCTGCGAACCATCGGCGGCACGCACCGACTGGCTCTTGAAAAGGGACGGACCGACGAGACCGGTAGTCAGCGGGATCGCGACACTCGCCGTCGCCCCGGTCGCTCCCACGACTGCGTCGCCGCCACCATCGCCGAGACCGGCATAGGTCGCACCCGCCCTGCCCGATCCGGTCGTGGATTGCGCGACCACGGTCAGTGCCGCGTTTACCGGGACGCTGGATGTTGCGGCCAGGATCGCCAGCAGCTTGATCGACTGCCCCGGCGCCAGCAAAGGAGTCCGGCCATCGACCGGCGGCGTATCGCGCACCGGATCGTAGCGGCCATCGCCATCGGCATCGATCACGAGGGCATTGAGTGCGATCCCCGCCGGCGAAACGGTCCCCGTCAGTGTGAAGGATTCAGCTCCGTTGTCGAGGTTGGTCAGCGTCAGCGGAACGAGGGCGGGCGCGGTTGTCACCATGACAGCGCCGCGGTCGTCACGGATCAGCGCGACATCGAGGCGCTCGGCCACGACGGTCGTGACGGTATTCGAAACGGTCGACCGCGACCCGCCATCGAATTCGTAGCGGAGGCCTGCGGTGTTGGAAATCGACGAGCCCGCCGCCGTGCCGGTCGCAAGGAGGTTCGGCACCAGGACGGTCGTCTGAGCATAAGTAGGCTGCACCGGTACCGCGGCCAGCGTTACCGCCGCGAACACGTGACGGCGCGCGCGGTATAGAGCAGACGTAGCAAGCCCGTACGGGCTCGCCTTCCCTCCATGCGCAGATGTTCGACGATCCAAATCTTGCCCCGATCTCTTGCCGGGAACAAATTGGTCTTGGTCGATTAATCAAATGCTACAAAATCATATTGGCGCCGTTTAAGTAGTATTTTACCCCCTAAACAACCACACCCGATTTGATTTTATCGACCTCTGCAAAGTATCAAATGTTTCCCTTTAGTATTCCGGTTTTAAATTGGTCATATCGATAGCCGTTTTCGTTTTAGTCTTTCCGGGGGGGGGGGGGGGGGGGCAGTCGGGGAATTCATCGATCCTCAAGCCGGTAGCCAAGGCAGTGCACAGCGTTTCTATCGCTTCAACAGCGCACGCAAATAGGAGCGCATGGCCTGATCACCCGCGTGGCTGAGGGAGATTTCGACCCTGCGACGATCGGTAGGATCAATGACCCGATCAATCAGTTTCAGCTTGTGAAGATGTTCGATCCACCGCTGTGATGTCGTTACAGGCGCGTCCGACATGCTGACCAGGGCCTTGATATTCATCGGCATGCGATCATCACGCGAGACGAATAGCGCGAGGAGCATGTCCCAGGCGGGTTCGTGAAACAATTCCTCGGGAAGAAACTGACGTCGCATCCGCCGTTCGGCAAGCACCGCATTGGCATGTTCGACGAGGGTCGCCTCGCTAGGTTCGTCGCCGCCGGGCTTAGGTTCCGACGCTTGCGCGACACGGCCGTTAAACTCTTCAGCTACGGCGGAAAGTTTTGCGGTTAGATCCTTGATCAAATCGACTACGGACTCGTTTTTCACCAAAAGGCCCCTCTTTCCCCCGCCATTTCGACTTCGCCATCCCGACGCCCGAAACTTGCTGCTCACGGACATGTGCCGTTTTCGCACAACGTGTTCGACCAAGCCGAAACGGCATGCGACCCGGACCTGCGCCGAACACATCGTCACTCTCGACTTCTCTGCCCAGATTTCAACCTAATCCTTTGAAATCCGGCAGTCCCGTATAGAGCGAATGCTTGATAGCGCGGATTTCTCCCTACTAATCTTACCGCAAACGATTTAATTAGGTTCATTCTGGTTCAATTGGCGCAACGTCGCTCCCGATAGTATGTTTTACATTACGGTGCATTTACCGAACCGATGAAAAGCGGGCGAGACCGCTTGTGTGGTCTAACACATGACCGCAACACCGATTCAGCTGGAATCCCGTCGTTGATGCGCGCAAGCCGATCCTGCACGTCATGCGTTGATGGGTCCGGTCGCATGGGAAAGGGTATCGTGTCCGCTTATCTGAATGCCATTGGTTCCGCAGTACCCGATCACGATATCCACGATGCGTTCATAGCCTGGGCTCGATCCCGCATCGAACCCCGGTCTCAGCGCGTGTTTGATCGGATGGCATCGCGATCTGGCATTGCCCATCGCTGGTCGGTATTACCGCCTACTGCCGAGGGCGGCTCGCCAGTCGACGCCGCCGGATTCTATGCCACCGAACCGCATCCCGGCACCGCTGCGCGAATGGCGTTGTATGCCGAGCACGCACCTGAACTGGCGATCCGCGCGATCGAGGCGTTACGCACGAAAGTCGCTGTCGACGGCATCACGCATCTGGTCGTGGCGAGCTGCACCGGCTTCGTCGCGCCGGGCATCGACCAAATCATTGCGCGGCGACTCGGGCTCGCCTCCAGCGTCGAGCGGCTGCTGATCGGCTTCATGGGGTGTTATGCTGCAGTCGTCGCCTTGCGGAGCGCACGACACATCGTCCGTTCCGAACCCGGCGCGCGCGTCCTCGTCGTGACGGTGGAGTTGTCGACGCTGCATCTCCAGCCGGCGAACGAGATCGAGCCCTTGTTGGCGATGCTCCAGTTTGGCGACGGGGCCGCCGCCGCGCTGGTCACCACGGATACGGCAGGGTTCGAACTCGGGACGCCGTTTGCAGCAGCGTTGCCCGAAACCGAAACGCTGATCCGCTGGGACGTCACCGATGCCGGGTTCGTGATGCACCTTTCTGGCGAGGTGCCCGCACGGATCGCCACGGCGTTGGCGGATGCCGAGTTCCGCATGATCGTCAGCGATGGCCGAGCGCCTGCGTCGATCGACGGGTGGGCGATCCATGCCGGCGGGCGGTCGATCCTGGATGCGGTCGAGCATACGATGCAGCTGCAACCCGAGACGCTGGCTATATCGCGGCAGGTGCTGGCGGATAACGGCAATATGTCGTCGGCGACGCTGATGTTCGTGTTCGAACGGCTCCTCGCTGGGCCACCCGTAGAACACGGCGTCGCACTGGCGTTCGGTCCCGGATTGGCGGCGGAGGGCTTCGGATTCCGAAGCGCAGCATGAGCTTGGCCATTCGCAGCCGAGAAGAGGAGTTGATGGACGCGGACGATCTCGACGCCGCGACCTATGCGGATGTCGTCGGCGACCTCGCCACAGTGAACACCGTCACGATGGCGCGCCGCCCGACGCTCGATTTTCTTGCGCGTGCGACGGTCGGGCGGAACCGTTTCCGGTTGCTCGACGTGGGGTTCGGCGATGGCGACATGCTGCGGCGGATCGCGCGCTGGGCGAAGGCGAAGGGTATCGAGGCGGAGCTGGTCGGGGTCGATCTCAACCCGCGCAGCGAGCAGGCGGCTCGGGCGCATGGCGGCGACATCCGCTACGTCACGGGCAACTATGCCGACCTTGCGCATGAGCCGTGGGACGTGATCGTCAGCAGCTTGGTCGCGCATCACATGAGCCACGACCAGTTGATTGCGTTCCTGCGCTTCATGGAGACGCATGCGCGCGCGGGGTGGTTCGTCAACGACCTCCACCGTCACGGGTTTGCCCATTGGGGTTTTCCAGTGCTTGCAACGATCGCACGCTGGCACCCGATGGTTCGCCACGACGGCACGCTGTCGATCGCGCGCAGCTATCGCCCCGACGAGTGGCCACCGCTGCTCGCCGAGGCGGGTATCACCCAGGCGAAGGTTCGCCGCGTCTTTCCGTTCCGGTTATGCGTCGAACGCCTGCGCTGATCGTCGGCGGCGGGCTCGCCGGCGCCGCGACCGCTATCGGGTTGGCGCGTGCCGGCCTGCCGCATTTGCTCGTCGAGCGATCACGCGAGACCTGCGACGCGATCTGCGGCGGGTTCCTGAGCTGGCGAACGCTGGAGACGCTCGACGGGCTCGGGATAGATCCCGACACGCTGAACCCCGACCGCGTGACGCGGGCCCGTATTTTCGCGGGCAATCGCCGTGCGGAGGCCGCCCTACCCCATCCGGCGGTCTCGGTGTCGCGTCATCGGCTCGATACCGTGCTGTTGGCGGAAGCCGAACGGCTCGGAACGCCGGTCGAACGCGGCGTCACCGTGCGCGAGATCGACGCGACGAGCGCACGGCTCGCTGACGGCGCAACGATCGCGACCGACGCGCTCTTCCTCGCGAGCGGTAAGCACGACGTACGCGGCATGGCGCGTCCCGAGGACGCACGCGGTGCCGACCCGACTTTGGGTATCCGGGTTAGGATCGCCCCCTCTCCTGCACTTAGCAAATCGCTCGCCGGTGGCATTGAGCTTCATCTGTTCGACCGCGGCTATGCCGGGCTGGCGATGCAGGAGGACGGCACCGCGAACCTGTGCATGGCGGTGCATCGCTCGCGGCTCCAGGCGGCAGGCTCGCCCGCGCAATTGCTCGAAGCGCTGGGTCAGGACATGCCCGCGCTCGGGGAATGGGTCGCGCTGATCGCGCCGAACGCCTCGATCGATGCGATCGCCAACGTCCCTTACGGCTGGCGCCAACGCACCGGCGTCGATGCGATCTTCCGGCTCGGCGATCAGGCTGGCGTGATCCCCTCGCTCGCCGGCGAGGGTATGGGCATCGCGCTCGCCAGCGGCGTCGCCGCGGCCAATGCGTACGTCCTCGGCGGCCCTGCCTCCGCCGCGCAGTGGCAGGAGAACTTTGCTCGCCGCCTCGCCCGCCCGATCGGTATCGCGAGCATCGTCCGTCACATTGCCGAGAGCGAACGCGCCGCGTGGCTGCTCCCGTTCATGCGCCCCACACTGATCCAGGTCATCGCCAACGCAACCAGAATGGGGCAGTCTTGAAAACCGCCCCGCCAACGCGAGATGCATGTCCATGGACCAGCTCAATCTTTCCGAGGCCGAATGGCGCAAGCGGCTAACCCCCGAACAATATCACGTGCTCCGCGAAGCCGGCACCGAACGCGCCTTCGCGGGCGTCCTGACTGATAACAAGGCCGGCGGCATCTATCGGTGCGCGGCGTGCAGCAACGAGCTGTTCGATAGCGCGGACAAATATAATTCCGGCTCGGGCTGGCCGAGCTTCACCCAGCCGATCGGCCCCGACGCGGTCACCGATCACGCCGATCGCAGCCACGGCATGACCCGTATCGAGACGCGGTGCGCGCGGTGCGACAGCCATATGGGGCACGTCTTCCCGGACGGTCCGCCGCCGACCGGGCAGCGCTATTGCATGAATTCGCTCTCGCTCGAATTCCGACCGCGCAAAGCGAACGTCGCGGCCTGATGTCGCTTGTAGGGCGGGGGCATCGCGCGTAATTCTGCGGCCACATGGCTCGTACGCGTTCTGCTCCCCCGTCCCGTCGGTCCCCAACTCCCCCGGCGTCACGCTGGCGGCGGCGGCTGGTCGTCTTTCTCCAGATGATGGTCGGAATCGGCGTCCTCGCGCTCGGTGCGCTGGCGATCGCAGTGTATATCGCGATGTCGCAGCTGCCGAGTTTCGATAGCCTGAAGTCGTCGCCCAACGGCCAGATGATCCGCGTCCATGCCGCCGACGGCACCGTGATCGTGTCGATGGGGCCGAGCTTCGGCGAGTGGCTGCCCTACGGCCAGATCCCCAAGGTGATGCGCGACGCGACCGTCTCGGTCGAGGATCGCCGCTTCCGCTCGCATATCGGCGTCGATCCGGTCGGCATCGCGCGCTCCGTGAAGGTGCGGTTCGATCGCGGCCACTGGACGCAAGGCGGCTCGACGATCACGCAGCAGCTGGCGCGTACCGTCTTCCTCAACAACCAGAAGAAATTCGGCCGTAAATTCCGCGAGGGCATCCTGGCGTTCGCGCTCGAATGGAAGTTTTCGAAGGACCAGATCCTCGAACTGTATCTGAACAAGGTTTACTACGGCGGCGGCGCCTACGGGATCGACGCGGCGAGCCGGAAGTTCTTCGGTCACGGCGCGGATCATCTGAGCCTTGCCGAGGCGGCGGTCATCGCCGGCCTGGTCAAGGCGCCATCGAACTATTCACCGACCGCCGATGCCGAGGCCGCGATGGGTCGCGCGGGTGTCGTGCTGGAGACGATGCAGGAAACCGGCGCGATCACCGCGTCCGAAGCCGCCGATGCCGACGTGTCCGGGCTGAAACTCGCGCCTGAGCCCAAGCAGAATAGCGTCCGCTACTTCACCGACTGGGCACTGCCGCAGCTCGATACGCTGATCGACGAGACGACCGAGCCATTGGAAGTGTGGACGACGCTAGACCTGACGATGCAGCGCCAGGCGGACGACGCGATCCGCGCCAATGCCCCACCAGGAGCGCAGGGCGCGCTGGTCGCGCTCGATCGTGGCGGCGAAGTGCGCGCAATGGTCGGCGGCAAGGATTACGTCTCGTCGATCTACAACCGCGCGACCCAGGCGGTCCGCCAGCCGGGATCGTCGTTCAAGCTGTTCGTGTACCTCGCCGCGCTGGAAGCAGGCCACAAGCCCGAGGATTCGGTCGTCGATGAACCCGTGACGATCCAGGGCTGGAGCCCGCGCAACGATTCGCGGCGTAACTCCGGCGCGGTCAGCTTGCGGACCGCGTTCGCCTATTCGCTCAACACGATCGCCGCGAAACTGGGGCAGGAGGTTGGCTTCAACACGGTCGCGGACATGGCGCGGCGGTTCGGCATCACGACGCCGGTCAACACGCATCCGTCGATGGTGCTGGGCACGTCGGAGGTCCGGGTGATCGACATGACGCGTGCGTTTGCTTCGGTTGCCAGCAAGGGCGTCGCGGTCACGCCGTATGGGATCACGCGTGTCACTGCCAACGGCCAGACGATCTACACGCATGAGGTCGATCGCAGCCATGTGCTGGTCGCCCCCTATGTCGCCGCCGAGATGACCGACCTGCTGCAAACCGCGGTCAACACCGGCACCGGTCGCGCGGCGCAGATCGGTCGGCCGGTCGCGGGCAAGACGGGGACGACCAGTTCGTCGAAGGATGGCTGGTTCCTCGGCTTCTCGAGCGGGATCACCACCGGCGTGTGGATGGGCCGCGACGATGCCAAGCCGATCGCCGGCCTGCACGGTGGCACCGCGCCGGCCAAGGCGTGGGCGGCATTCATGAAGCCCGCGACGGCCAACCGTCCGATCGAACAGTTCGATACGAAGGTGACCCTGCCCGAGTGGCAGTTGGAGCCCGACGAGGAGAGCTATTTCGGCCAGCCCGACAATGGCCAGATGGCGGTCGATGCGGATGGCAATCCGATCGAGCAGGGCCAGCCGCCGGTGCCGACCGACGCGCAGACCGGCGACACGATCGCGCGGCCCGATGCGGACCAGCCCGAAGCGGCACCGGCTCCGCCGCCACAGCAGTTGAACCAGGACTGGATCGACCGGGTCACCGGACGTGAACGGCGCGAGCCGTCACCGGCGGGGCGGCAACCGCTCCAGCGCGATGTGCCCCGAGATGGGTCACGCGACCAGGTCCAGACGCAACGCTATCAGAGCGATCAGGACGAGCGCCCGAACCAGTGAAGCCCCGCGCCGTGCGTGCGTAGCCAGACGCGTGCGGGCGTCGGGTCTTCGCCGTAGAGTTGCTCGACCAGCGCGTGGAAGACCGGGGCGTGGTTCATGTGGACGCGGTGTGCGACTTCGTGCGCGACGGTGGCGCGGCGGACCCAGCTCGGCGCGAGGATCAGCCGCCAGCTGTAGCGGATGACGCCGCTGGAGGCGCAACTGCCCCAGCGGCCTTTCGCGTCGCCGACCGCGACCTGGGCGACGGTTACCTTGGCGTTGGCGGCGTATTCGGCGGTCTCGGTTTCCAGTACGGCGAGTGCGGTGCGTTTCAGCCATGCCTCGACGCGGCGCGCGATCGTTTCGGGGGGGCCTGACAATGACAGGATCGAGCCTTCGCGAACTACGGTTCGGCGGCTACCCGGCGCCCACTCGATCGTCAGAGGTTCGTCGGCGACGGTGAGAACCGCACCAGGCACGAACGGACGCGGCTGGGGGAGTAGCGCGCGCTGTTCGGCGATCCAGCCGGCCTTGTCCTCGGCCCAGGCCAGCGCCTGCTTCAACGCCGCACGCTTGGGGAGAACCAGCCTTGCCCGGCCACTCGCAGGATCGATCGACAGACGCGCGCGGCGTGCGCGCGGGTGACGGACGATCTCCAGGCCTTCGATCACCGACTTAAAGCTCGCGGTCGATCACGTGATATTCGAGCTCGCCCGCTTCGTCCTCGCTGATCGTCCAGCCACGCACCGATTGCTTGGCCCGGTGGACGGCTTCACGGTCGCCGCAGACGAGGTAGTGCCATTCGGGCAATTGCTCGCCCGCCGCGCGCAGGCGGTACGCGCAGGTCGAGGGCAGCCAGTCGATCCCGCGGACGTTGCCCGTCGTCAGCCGAACGCATTCGGGGACATAGGCGTGACGATGGCGGTAGTCCGAGCATTGCCCGCTGCGCCGGTCGAGCAGGCGGCACGAGACGTTGGTCGCGACGAGCTCGCCCGTATCCTCGTCCTCGAGCTTGTGGATGCAGCATTTGCCACAGCCGTCGCATAAGGCTTCCCACTGGCCGCGATCGAGCTGGTCGATCGGCGTATCTTCCCAGAAGCGTGCGCTCACCGGGCCCAGCGCTTGATTTCCGTCACCACTGCGTCGGGCCCTTGTTCCTGCGGTAGCAAAGCGAGGGGCTTGCCGTCCGGGCTCATCAAATAGGCCTGGCGCGAGTGGTTTACGAGGTAGCCGCCACCCGGCGATGGATCGCCCTTGCTCGAATACACAGCATACTCGGTCTTGATCTTCGCGATCTGGTCGTCGGTGCCGGTCAAACCGATCATCCGCGGGTGGAACGCCGAGACGAACTGCTTGAGCACCGTGGGCGTATCGCGTTCCGGATCCACCGTCACGAACACCGGCACGATCTTAGCGGCGAGCGCGGGATCGCTGGTTTCGAGCTTTTTCACCGCGGCGCCGATCGCCTGGACATCCGTCGGACACACATCGGGACAGAAGGTGTAGCCGAAATACATGATCCGGTATTTGCCCGCGAACGCGCGCTCGGTGACGGTCTGCCCGTTCTGGTCCGTCAGCGTGAACGCGCCGCCGATCCGGGCGCCTTCAAGCGGTGGCTTGGCGGGGGGCTGGGACGAGTTGCAGGCCGACAGTGCCGATACGGGCAGCGCGAGCGCGCAGAGGAGGAAACGGAGGGTCATGGTGCCGCCAGCCTTGATCTGTTCGCTACTGCGGCGCAAGCGTCACCCGATATCCAGGACGAACCAAGGAAGTCTCTCGATGCGTATCCGCCTGATGCTCGCCGCTACCCTCCTGACGCCTGCGCTTGCCTGCGCCGCGGCGCCCGCGTTCGCGCAGGGTCAATCGGAGGGGTATAAGTTCCTGTCCGCGGTGCGCGATGCGAAGAACAACGAGGTGCTGGAGATGCTCGGCAAGCCCGGTAGCAACATCATCAACACGCGTGACGTGACGAGTGGGGAGGGTGCGCTCCACATCGTCATCAAGCGCGGCGACGAGGTGTATCTGCGGTTCCTGCTGCAAAAGGGCGCAGATGCGAATTTACGCGACGGCAAGGGCAACACGCCGCTGCTGCTCGCGGTGACGCTGGGGCAGACGGGGATGATCCCGATCCTGACCGCGGCCGGGGCGAACCCCAACCTGGCGAACTCGGCGGGCGAAACACCATTGATCCGTGCGGTGCAGCGGCGTGACGTGGGGATGATCCGGACGTTGCTGACCGAAGGGGCCGATCCCGACCAGGCGGACATCATAGCTGGCATGTCGGCGCGGGACTATGCCAAGCAGGACGGGCGTAATCCGGTGGTGACGAAGCTGCTGGCGGATGCGCCGAAGAAGGTGAAGAAGGCCGTGTCGGGCCCGAAATTCTAACCGTCGTTTGATCCTCCCCCGCAAGGGGGAGGTGTCGCCAAAGGTGACGGAGGGGGAGGACACGGAACGGTGGTTGCGCCTTCCTCCCCCTCCGTCTGGCAAGCGCCAGCCACCTCCCCCTTGCGGGGGAGGATAAGGGTCAGAACGCCAACCCATCCGCATCCGGGTCCATCTGCGCGATCAGCCGCCGCGCCGCACGCCGGGCAAACGCCAGCGTCCCGCGCTTGCGAATATGCGCGGGGAGGGGGGTGGTATGCGCCTCGCGGACGATCGCCGCGTCGTAGCGATCCGCAACGATGATCCCGGTCCGCTCGGGCAGAAAGGCGGATCCATGCAGCGGCCCGACATCGAACCCCGCCGGAACAGCCCAGAAATACCGGTCGCAATGCCCGAGATAATCGGGCCACTTGCCGTCGCCGAGCAGGTCAGCGCGTGATACCTTGATCTCAACGATGACAATCTGCCCGCGTGCATCGACTGCCATCAGGTCGGCCCGACGGCCGCCATCGAGCGGGACTTCGGTCATCGCGGTCAGGTCGTGACGCAGCAACATCCGGATCACGCCCCGCGCCACGTCGGCGGCACAAAGAGGCGATCCCGGTTCGTCGATGCAGGAGTCCGGCGGCATATCGAGCATACCCCAGAAATAGAACAATCCGCGAACGAGGCAAGCTCATTCACGGATTGTGGTAGTGTCTGGGATCTCGTCATTCCCGCGGAAGCGGGAACCCATACTGGCTAGCCTTGCGGCGAGATCGCAACGGTAGAGTTTATGGGTCCCCGCCTACGCGGGGATGACAAAAGATCAGCGATAGAAGACGTGGTTACCGATCGAAGCGACCTTGATCGCGCGAACCGATGGGCGGCGATCGGGCGTGTTGAAGTACAGCGCCTTGTCGGCCGGGCTGTTCCACGCGCTGGCGAGCGCGACCTTGGCAACCGCGATCGCAGTGCGATAGGCGGCGCCGGCGTTGATGTTAGGGATCTGGCCACCGCGAACGAAGCTGAACTGGCCGCGCTGCTTGACGACACCGCAGACGTTGGTCGGGAAACGACCCGACTTGGCGCGATTGATGATGACTTCGGCGACCGCGAGCTGGCCGGTCAGCGGCTCACCCTTCGATTCGAAATAGATTGCGCCAGCAAGGCACTGGAGCGCTTCGTCGGCGGCGGCGCTGTCCTGCGCGGCAACGGCCTGGGCGAGCGTGTCGAATTCTTCTTCCTCGGCAGGTGCTACTGGCTCGACTGCTGCAACGGTGGCTGCGGCGGGAGCGATCTGCGGAACATTCTGCGGGGAGAGGGCGTTTAGATTTGCGAGAGCGGTGAGATTGACCGTGGAACGATCGAGACCGGTCGCCTGACCGGGTGCGCTGTTGCCGAGCAGGCCGGCGAGAGAGAATGTCATGGCTGCGATGGTCGCGGCCCGCTGCAAAATCGTCATTCAAACTTATTCAGGTGCGGTTGGACCGTGGAAGCGATCGTACAAGCCGATCGTCCAGGCATCCCCCCGACTGCGTAACCGATCCGGATCGCACCCGTCCCAGCACAACGCCAATCAATGTTGCAATCCCCCTCTATTGGGGGGGCTTTAGAGTCAATCGTCGAGGATCGTTTCAGCGGCGAACCGTTCCGCCGCTGCGATGTCCACCTCGACAACCCACAAATCCGGGTCGCGCGCGCGCCTGCGCCGCCAATAGCCGTCGAGGTCTTCGGGCGGAGTCGAGTCGATCAACGCGGTCCGTCCATCGGGCCCGATGCCGCGCTCCAGCAGGCGGGGAGGGGCGCCTTTGTCGATCGCAATGACGAGAATCGCGCCGCCTTGCGCATCGCCTTTTGCCATCACCGCGCCGAAGCCGCCGGCGGCGTTGACGCGCCGCAGCAAGACGCTGACAAGGATTCCGCTGGGTAGACGTTCGCTCATGCTGCGTTGCGGTACCCGGGCAGGCCGGCGAGCGCGATTCGCGAGCGCATGAACGTGCCGGTACCCCGCGCCGCCTCTTCGCCATCCGCATCGATCAGTCGGGCGTCGGCGACGAACACGCGTCGCTTGCCGCTAATCCAGCGGCCTTCGGCGATCACCGGCCCGACCTTCAGCGGGCGGGTGAGCAGCAGGTTGAACGCGGTGGTGAGCAGGAACCGATCAGTGACGAGGCTGTTCGACGCGTAGAAGGCGGCGTCGTCGAGCATCTTGAAATAGCTCGTCCCATGCGCCGCGCCGCCCGCATGATAATGCCGCTCGTCGATCGTGAAGTGAATCCGCGCGACGCCGGCTTCGGGAATCTCCAGCGACGATTCGAAGAAGCGGTTGATCGGCGCCTGGGCGTAGAGCGACTCCAACGATCGGAAATGTGCCTCCGCGCCTGCTGATTCAGGCGGCATCGCGCACCTCGTCGGCGCTGAACAGCGCGTATAGCGCGTCGGGTGAGCCCGCACCGCGTAGTTTCTCGAGGAATGCCTTGTCACGCAACCGCCGCGAAACACGCGCAAGCGCCTTCAGATGCACCGCCCCCGCATCGGTGGGGGAGAGCAGCATGAAGACGAGGTCGACCGGCAGATCGTCGACCGCCTGGAAATCGACCGGCTGAGCCAATCGCACGAACACCCCAGTGACCTGCGCGAGCCCCTCAAGCTTGGCATGCGGGATGGCCACGCCGCCGCCAAACCCGGTCGACCCGAGCTTTTCGCGCGCTGTAAGCCGCTCGGCGATCGTCTTCGCGTCCGCGTCGACGATCTCAGCCGCAATCGTCGCGATATGCTGGAACACCGCCTTCTTGGTCGCGGCGATCACGCCCGTCTGCACTGCGTCGGGACGCAGCATATCGCTGAAATCAGTCATTCTGTTCAATGTCTCAAGCGCCCCCGCGCGCGTCCGCCTTAGCGGGTTGCGCGGGGGCGTAAAGGCGCGGCCGTGAGACCCGCGCCTTTATGGACCCTTCTTTACTGGAGAGGGGAGGCCGCGCCGGTCGAAGCGGCCCGCTGTGGCTCAACCCAGCCGATCGTGCCGTCGCCGCGCTTATAGACCATATTGTGCGCGCCGGTGCCCGCATTCTTGAACAGCAACGCGGCGGTGTTGCGCAAATCGAGCATCATCACCGCGTCGGACACGCTCGCCTCGGGGATGTCGACGCGGGTCTCGGCGATGATCAGCGGTGCATCCGCGACGTCGTCCTCCTCGACGCTTTCCTGGAACAGCGTGTAGCCGGCGTTGTCGTAGCCATTGCTCTCGGCCATCGCGACCGCTTCGCCGGCATGGCGATCCTTCAGGCGGCGCATATAGCGGCGGAGCTGGGTTTCGATCTTGGCCGCGGCGCCATCGAAGGCGGCGCGGGCATCATACGCGTCGCCATGCCCCTTGAGCACGAGGCCCTTCATCACATGCGCGACGATATCGCATTTGAAGCCGGCATCGTGCGGTCCCTTGCCGAACGTGACTTCGGCCGAGATGGCGCGTGAGAAATACTTGTCGGCGATACCCTGGAGTCGGTCTTCCACGTGGCTGTTGAGTGCTTCGCCCGTGTCAACCTGGTGACCAGAAATCCGGATATCCATTATCGTCTCCTTGTCGGCGTTACAGTCTCGGGAGGTCCTGTTGGCTCCACCCTGCCAGCGTCATCCGGACGCCACGGCCCCCCAAATCGGATCCTTGATCCCCTTCATAAACGCAGCATGCGCCGCAAGGTCTCCCTCGCTCACCGCGAAAACGCGCGGTGGACGAACGACCCGAGGCGCTTGTGCGACGATCGGAGTAGCGGCGTTGCTAGCGGTATCGCTGAGCAGCCCGAGGCCGATCTGGCGACCGCCCATCAGCTCGACATAAACCTGCGCAAGCAGTTGCGCATCGAGCAGCGCGCCGTGCAGCACGCGGTGACTGCGATCGATTCCGAAGCGCGAACACAGCGCGTCGAGCGAATGCTTGGCACCGGGATGGCGGCTGCGCGCGATCTGCAGCGTGTCGATCATCCGCTTCATGTGGATGATCTGACGGCCACATTTCGTCAGCTCGCCGTTTAGGAACGAGAAGTCGAAGCCGGCATTGTGCGCGACCATCGGTGCATCACCGACGAACTCTAGCAGATCCTCGACCGCATGGGCGAACTTGGGCTTGTCGGACAGGAACTGTGCGCTCAGCCCGTGGACGTTGAATGCCTCGACCGGCATGTCGCGCTCGGGATGATAATAGGCGTGGAAGGTGCGGCCGGTCTCGACCCGGTTGACCATCTCGACGCAGCCGATTTCGACCATGCGGTCGCCCCCCGAAAAACTTAGGCCGGTGGTTTCGGTATCGAAGACGATCTCACGCATCCCGATGGTATCGGCTCAGATTTCCAAGGATGCAAGCACCGCCCGGACTTGCGCGCGTGTTGCGTCGAAGCTGGTGTCGGTGTGGATGACGTGATCCGCACGGGCGCGTTTTTCTGCGTCGGGAGTCTGGCGGGCGAGGATCGTCGCGAACTTATCCGCGGTCATGCCCGGGCGAACGAGGACGCGCGCGCGCTGGACGTCGGGCGCGGCGGAGACGACGACGATCAGGTCGACATTGCGATCGCCGCCGGTCTCGAAAAGGAGAGGGACGTCGAACACGACGTGTCCGCCCGCGTGCTCGGCGAGAAAGGCGGCGCGCTCTTCGCCGACCGCCGGGTGGACGATCGCTTCGAGTCGCTTGATCGCCGCGTCGTCGCCGAACACCGCTGCGCCAAGTTTCACACGATCAACAGCGCCGTTTGCGGTCGAGTCAGGGAACGCGGCTTCGATCGCGGAAACTAACCGACCACCGACACCCTGCAAACGGTGCACGGTTGCATCCGCGTCGAATACGGGCACGCCTTCGTCCGCGAACATCGCGGCGACGGCGGACTTGCCCATGCCGATCGAGCCGGTGAGCCCGATGATCATTTGAGGAGCAAAGCGCGGAGATTCTCGTCGCGGTCGCGCGGAGGTTCCACGTGGAACAATATCTCGAACGCGACCGCTGCCTGACCAATCAGCATCTCCAACCCGTCGACCGTTTCCAGATCCCGCGCACGTGCGGCCTTGAGCAATCCGGTTTCGAGGGGGGAATAGACGATGTCGTAGACCAGCGAGTCCGGATCGAGCGCGCTGAGATCGATATCGAGCGGTGGCTGACCCGCCATGCCCAGAACGCTGGCATTGACCAGCAGCCGCGAGGGCGGGGCGGCAGGACCGATCGGCAGCGCCTGCCCCTTGAGCCCGAACGCCGACAGCAACGCCGCACCCTTGAGCGGATTGCGGTTGAGGATCGTCACCGGACCGACGCCCATGCGCGACAGCGCGAACAGGATCGCGCGGGCAGCACCACCGGCACCGATCACCGTGACCGGCTGGCCGGCGATGTCGAGATCGTCGATCGGCGCCCAGAATCCCGCGGCGTCGGTGTTGGTGCCAATGCACTCGCCCGCCTGGTTGCGGAACACGGTATTGATCGCACCGATCGTCCCGCGGACGTTGCCGGGGTCCGAGACGTGGTCGAGCGCGGCAAGCTTGTGCGGCATCGTGATGTTGCACCCACGCCAGGCTAGATCGGCCCTCCGCTCGGCGAAGTATGTGGGGAGTTCGTCCGCGGTGACATGTTTGTGGCGGTACTCGGCATCGATCCCGAGCGCGTCGAGCCAGAAACCATGGATCAGGGGCGATTTCGACTGCGCGATCGGATCACCGATCACTTCGGCATAGGGACGGGTCATGCAAGGCTCCGGTGAACTCGGTTTAGTCGTTGTATTCACATAAATAGGCACACCACGCTCCCCCCGTCATCCCAGCGAAAGCTGGGATCTTCCCGTTTGGCGGACGTCATCTGCCTCGTGAGATACCCCAGCTTCCGCTGGGGTGACGAATGGGGGTGGGGGAGCAGTGTAGAAAGCGTGTTTCTAAATCGGCAGTTCGCCACGTACCCGGAGGAAATCGAGCACGTTCAACAGCGGCATACCAAGCACCGTGAACTGGCTGCCCTCGATCTTCGCGAACAGCTGTGCGCCCGGGCCCTCTATGCGATAACACCCGACGCTGCCGGAGATCGCCGGCCATTCTGCATTGAGATACGTCTCGATAAACGCGTCCGACAGCGGCCGGACGTGCATCTTCGCGCGCTCTACATGGCGCCAGATCGCCTGGCCATTCTCGGCGATCACCGCTGCGCTCCACAGATCGTGGCGCTGGCCGGACATCAGCCGTAGATGCGCCGCCGCGTCGGCCCGGTCGATCGGCTTGTCGAGGATCGTGCCATCCTCCAACGCAACTAGCGAGTCGCTCCCGAGCACCAGATACCCCGGCATCCGCGCCGACACCTTCAACGCCTTCAGTTCCGCCAGCGCGTCGGCAAGATCTCGCGGCGAAAGATCGCGCAGCGCCGCCTTCGCCGCATCCTCGTCCACACCCGCGAACGTCGCCTCGAACGGCACCCCCGCAGCCGTCAGCATCGCCCGACGCGACGCACTCTGCGAAGCAAGGATCAGGCTCATGCCTCCACCTTCGCGACGTCGTCGCTGCGCCGCTGGTTGCACAAGGCGATGATCGCCGCCGCCGTCTCCTCGATAGAACGCCGGGTCACGTCGATCACCGGCCAGCCATTGTCCGCGAACATCCGCCGCGCAAAGGCGAGCTCGCGCATAACCGCCTCTTCCTCGACATACGACGTGTCCGGCTGCTGATTCAGCGACAGCAACCGGTTACGCCGCACCTGGATCAGCCGGTCCGCGCTGGTCGTCAGCCCGACGATCAGCGGGTTCTTCAGGCCATAGAGTATCTTCGGCGGCGGGCTCTCGACCACGATCGGGATATTCGCCGTCTTGTAGCCGCGGTTAGCTAGATAGATCGAGGTCGGCGTCTTCGAAGAGCGCGACACGCCCGCGAGAACGATATCGGCCTCTTCCCATTCCTCCCACGCGATCCCGTCGTCATGCGCGATCGTCCACTGGATCGCATCGACGCGCGCGAAATACGCAGCGTCGAGCACATGCTGGCGCCCCGGCCGCGCCTTGGCCTGCTGCCCCAGCAACCCCGACAGCGCGTCGTTGACCGGATCAAGCGGCGCCACCGCGGGCAACCCCAAAGCCAGACACCGCTGCTCCAGAATCCGCCGGGTCGCGGGGTTCACGAGCGTGAACACCACCAGCCCTGGGTTCTGCGCGATCTCCTGGAGGATGCGCTCGAGATGCGCCTCGGTCCGGACCATCGGCCAGAAATGCCGCACCGTCTCGACGTCGTCATATTGCGCCAGCGCCGCCTTCGCGATGTTCTCCAGCGTCTCGCCGGTCGAATCCGACAGCAAATGGAGGTGAAGCCGCATCATCGGCATTTTATCCCCAGACAGGGGCTCGCTGGGCGTGAATCTGTGGATAACATGGGGAGAACGGCTAGCGTAACTCGTCCGCCTCGCCAAGCGACCGTGGCGCCGTGGATAACAGTGATTCTATCCACACGGTCGCGCACAGCGGCGAATTTCATCCACAGGCTGTGGGTAACGGGGAGCCTTGAATCGAATCAGCGCGTTTGTGGCGGTGCGACGGGGTCAAGCTGTTGGCAATTCGGGGATCACCGCATAAGTCCCGGGTTCAACCGCCCAACCACTGCAACAACCTATTTCTAGAATCTTCTTATAGTAGAAGAAGGGTGCTCCGCTGACCGATCCGACCCCCAACTCGCCGACTTTCAAGCCGCTCCTGGCGACCCTTCGCGGAGAGCATCAGGCCGTGCCGCCGCTGTGGCTCATGCGGCAGGCGGGGCGGTATCTCCCCGAATATCGTGAACTCCGCGCCGAGAAGGGCGGGTTCCTCGCGCTCGCGACCGATCCGGACGCCGCGGCCGAGGTGACGCTCCAACCGATCCGCCGGTTCGGGTTCGATGGCTCGATCCTGTTCTCGGACATCCTGATGATCCCATGGGCGCTCGGGCAGGATCTGAGCTTCGGGGTCGGCGAGGGGCCACGGCTCGAGCCGGCGCTGGTCGATCATGCGCTCGACCGATTGCAGCCGGTCATGGGACGGCTGGAGCCGGTCTACGGCACCGTTGCAAAGGTCGCTGCGTCATTGCCTCCAGAGACGACGTTCCTGGGCTTTGCGGGGTCTCCCTGGACGGTCGCGACGTATATGGTGGCCGGGAAGGGCAGCAAGGATCAGTCGGAGACGCGGCGCTTCGCCTATCGCGATCCGGAGGCCTTCGGTGCGATCATCGATGCGATCGCCGACAACACCGTCGAGTATCTCGCGCGTCAGATCGAGGCGGGCGTCGACGTGGTCCAGCTGTTCGACAGCTGGTCTGGCTCGCTCTCCCCTGCACAATTCGAACGCTGGGTGATCGCGCCGACCGCGTCGATCGTCGAACGGCTTCACGCGCGCTGCCCCGGTGTGCCGATCATCGGCTTTCCGAAAGGGGCAGGGGGCAAGCTGCCGGCCTATGCGCGGGAGACGGGTGTCGATGCGATCGGGCTGGACGAGACGGTCGATCCGGTCTGGGCGCACGCGTCGCTGCCTGTCGATATGCCGGTGCAGGGCAACCTCGATCCGCTCGCGCTGATCGCGGGCGGCGCGGATCTCGATGCGGCGATCGACCGGATCCTCGCGGCGTTCGTCGAGCGTCCGCACGTCTTCAATCTCGGCCACGGCATCCTCCCCGACACTCCGATCGCGCATGTCGAGCAGCTGATCGCCCGCGTAAGGAGCACGACATGAGTGGTTTTCTCGGGGCGGCCTACGACTGGGTGAAGGCCGCGCATCTGATCTTCGTGATCTTCTGGATGGCGGGGCTGTTCATGCTGCCGCGCTATCTGGTGTATCATCAGGAGGCGCTGGCGGCCGGCAATGCGGGCGAGGCGGCGAACTGGGTCGAGCGCGAGGGCAAGATCCGGTCGATCATCCTGACGCCGGCGATGATCGTCGTCTGGGTGCTGGGCATCGCGCTGGCGCTGAACCTTGGACTGGCCGACGGCGCGCCGGGGCTGGGGTGGCTGCACCTCAAGCTGCTGCTGGTGTTGCTGCTGACAGGCTATCACGGCTGGACGGTCGGCTATGCGAAGAAGCTCGCCGCGGGGAAGCCGACGCTGACCGGCAAGCAGTTGCGCATGCTCAACGAGGTGCCAGCGCTGGCGGTGACGCTGATCGTCGTGCTGGCGATCGTAAAGCCGTTCTGACCTCCTGATCCTCCCCCGCCAGGGGGAGGTGTCGCCGAAGGTGACGGAGGGGGAGGCACACGCAACAGCCGTTGCCCCTTCCTCCCCCTCCGTCTGGCAAGTGCCAGCCACCTCCCCCTGGCGGGGGAGGATTAAGGAGCGCGCCACGCACTCCCGCTTGACTAACCGCCCCCCCAATTCTAACCCCTTCTCCCAACACGGCCTCCTGGCGTCCTGCCCGGTCGTGGGTTCCAGCAGACTCGTCTCGCCCAGTTCCGCTTCCCAAGCGCACCGCCGACCGAGCGTTCTC
>JAZKCH010000076.1:0-4678 GCA_040388215.1 Pseudomonadota bacterium
TCTCGATGAATTTCAAGGCGTTAGCAGCGCGTTTTGCGCTGGTGGTATCGTGCGGTCTGATGACGGCCACACCGGCAGCAGCCCAGTTCTGGCAGTGCGTGACGTTCGCTCGCTCGGTTTCGGGCATCGAAATCCGCGGCAACGCCAACACCTGGTGGGGCCAGGCCGAGGGTCGCTACGAGCGTGGCCATGCTCCCAAGGCAGGCGCGGTCCTCGCGTTCGCCGCTACCTCGCGGATGCGCGTCGGCCACGTCGCGATGGTCTCGAAGGTCGTCAGCGACCGCGAAGTCCTTCTCACCCACGCCAACTGGTCGCGCCCCGGCGCGATCGAGACCAACGTCCGCGCGATCGACGTCTCGGCCGCAGGTGACTGGAGCATGGTCAAGGTCTGGTACGGCCCGCAAGGCGACCTCGGCACCTCGGCCTATCCCACGAAGGGCTTCATCTACTCGGGCCACGCGCCTGCTGGCGACACGCTCGACGCACAGCCTTCGTACCAGATGGCCAGCACCACCCACACCGTGTCTGCAACGCAGCGCGCCAATGCTGCGCAGCTTGCAACGATCCAGCACGGCCCGACCGACCCCCGCGGCATCTTCACGCTGGTCAACGAGGCACAGTAACCCCTCTGCCGCTACGGCGATGCTCTAGCCCCGAGGCTACGGAACGTTAACCCGATCACGCTACGTCCGTCGCATCCCGAGGGGAACGACGATGCGATACTGGTTTTGCTTGCTTCTACCCGCGGCGCTGTACGCCGCAGCGGCACCGATTGCAGCCCACGCCGCGGACGCCCCCTATTACGGCCCGATGAAGCGCTGGGGTCCGATCGGCTACAAATTCGGCTACAAGGACAGCGTCGAAAAGGACGGCTCCTGGCGTGTGTCGGTCACGACACGTCGCGGAGCAGCGATCGACATCGCGATGTACCGCGCTGCCGAAATGGCGCGCGACTTAGGGTATCCTTACATTGAGTTGCTTGGCGGGTGGGAGCGCACAACGCTCGGCATGGGCACGGCTGACCTCTATGCACGACCCAGCCGCAGCGCCGCAGACCCTGCCACGTGCAGATCGAAGCGCCGCCGGAGTTGCTACACCGCCGATGTAGGCGAAGTGCTCCGGATCCTGGGCGGCCCCGATGGAAGCCAGCCCGGCGTACCGATCGTCGATCACCTCGATGAGCACGGTAATTCGGTCAGTTTTTCAGGATTTGGAATCGCGGCGGCATCGGTCACGCAGGGGCGACCGATATCGCCCGCGCCCAAGTTCGCGCTGGCGCCACCCCCACCGCGCATGACGATGCCACCGCGCACGACTACGGCAACGCGTTCAATTGTTTCGGCACGGTCGAGCACAGACTTCGAAACGGCACTCAAAGCGGCACAACCGATACGCGGCAAAGAGCCGAAACTCGGCTGGACCATCAGCGACTGAGCCGGTGTTGCCGGTCGTTCCAGCGCGGTGCGAACACTGCGCCGACCTACCGGCGCACGGTCACACAGGCTTGAACGTCAGCGCATCGCCGTTCATGCAATAGCGCTTGCCGGTCGGCTTAGGCCCATCGTCGAACACGTGACCGAGATGCCCGCCGCACCGCCGGCAATGCACCTCGGTCCGCGCCATTCCCATTGTCGAATCGACCCGCATCCGTACCGCGTTCGGCAGCGGCTGCCAGAAGCTCGGCCAGCCAGTGCCGCTCTCGAATTTGGTCTTCGATGAGAAGTTCGGCAACGCGCAGCCGCCACACGAGAAGATACCCGCGCGGTGCTCGCCATTCAGCGGGCTCGAATAGGGTCGCTCGGTACCCTCTTTCCGCAGGACGTCATACGCATCCGGCGAGAGCTTCTTGCGCCACTGCGCGTCGGTCAGCGTGACCTCGAACCGCTCGGCAGCCTGGGCGGGTTGCGACGTGCATCCCCAGAGCGCGAAGCCGGCGACGCCCGCTCCGGCGAGCGTGAGAAAAGCGCGGCGGTCCTGGGTCATATCGGTCTCCATTGTTCGGATATAGGTACGACCGAACCACCCGATAAGGTTACGCCAAACCTCAGTATTTACTGATTTCCACCGGCAGCGTGCGATAGCCGTGGACGAAGCACGCTGCGACCCGCGTCGGTTCGGCGAGCACGTTGATCCGCATGCGGCGGGCGGCCATCTCCTCCAGGAGGATCGCGATCTGCATTTCCGCGAGCCGCGCGCCGACGCAGCGGTGGATGCCGTGCCCGAACGCCAGATGCCGCCGTGCGTTCGGGCGATCCACCACGATCGCATCCGCATCGTCGCCGAACACACTCTCGTCGCGGTTCGCCGAGATGTACCAGAGCGCGAGTTTGTCGCCTGCCTTGATCTGCTGCCCCATCAACTCCGCATCCGCCGTTGCGGTGCGACGCATATGCGCGAGCGGCGTCTGCCAGCGCAGGATTTCGCTCACCGCATTGGGGATCAAACCCGGATCCGCCTCCAGCTTCGCGCGCGACTCCGGGAATTTATCGAGGCCGTAGGCGAGCGCCGACATCGAATTGCGTGTCGTGTCGTTGCCACCGACGATCAGCAGGATGAGGTTCCCGATGAATTCGTTGTGATCCATGTGGCTCATCGCGTCCGAGTGGATCATCATCGAGATCAGGTCGGGCGTCGGGTCCTTGTCGATCTTCGCGTCCCAGAGGTTTTTGAAATACGAGCCGCATTCGAACATGTGCGCGAGCCGCTGACCGCGCAGCTCCTCGTTCTTCACGATCTCGATATCGCCCGCCCAATCCGACCACAGGGTCAGCTTGCGTCGGTCCGCCCAGGGAAAGTCGAACAGGATCGCGAGCATCTGCGTGGTGAGTTCGATCGCCACCGTATCGACCCAGTCGAACGGCGTGTTCCACGGCAGGCTGTCGAGCATGTCCGCCGTCCGCCTGCGGATATCGCCCGACATCCGCGTCATCTCGCTCGGTGTGAAAGCGGGGGCGACGGTGCGGCGCTGGCCGGTGTGCACGGGGCGGTCGCGCGCGATGAACATCGGCATGCGGACGTCTCGCTCGGCGACGAAATCGGCGATCGTGATCCCGCCGGCTTCGGAGGAGTAGAGATCGGGGAGCGACTCGACCTCGACGATGCCCTTGTAGCTGGAGACCGACCAGTAAGGACCGTAGTCGGAATTTTCGACATAATGGACTGGGGACTCGGCGCGGAGCTGGGCGAACGGCGCCTGCCAAAGGTCGTCGCGGTAGAGTTCGGCGCGGCTCACGTCGAGCGGATCGACTGTCTGTTGCGCTACATCTCTTACCAGAGTCGCCATCGTCTCTCTCCCATATTTTGCCACAGGAGAGACTTTGCTGACACTTATGTCAATAGCATCACAACGTCCGTTCGTGCTGAGCCCTTCGACAAGCTCAGGATAAACTTCAGCGCATCGCGCTGAAGTCGAAGCACCTGCGCGCGGGGCGTACCCTTCGACTTCGCTCAGGGCGAACGGGAGAGGGGGCGGGGGAGTTTGTAAGGCCCTACGCTGTCGCCTTGGCCTTCCGCCGCCAGAACGGCCTGGCACTGCCCGATTGCAGCACCCCCCGCCGGAACAGCCGCGCCCCGACCGAAATGAAGATCGTTACCCACAAGGCCTGCCACGCCAGCGCCGCGACATGCGGCCACAGCTCGGCCGAGTTCGCCGCCCGCCCAGCCATCGCGAACGGCGACGACAGTGGGAACAGCTCAGCGGCAGTGGCGATCCAGCTGCCGGGGTGCGAGACCGCCGCCGACGACAGCCCGAACATCGCGACCTGCAGGACCGTGATCGGCAACGACAGCATCTGGATTTCGCGCATCGTCGTCGCCTGCGCGCCGACGCCCAGGAACACCGACCCCAGCAGCAGATACGCCATGCTGAAATACGCGGCGAACAACAGCGCGAACATCGGCGCGCCGACCGCCGGCGTCAGGTCGCCCAGCGCGACCGCGGCGGCGGCGGGCATCAGCGACGTGATCTGCGTGACGACGGTGCCCCAGAACGCGACGAACAGCACCGCGACGCCGAACATGCCGATCAACTTGCCGAAGAATACCGACTCCAGCGGCACCGCCGCGGCGAGCACCTCGATCACCTTGTTGTTACGTTCCTCGGCCATCGTCCCGACGACCTGGCCCGACAGGAACAGCGTCAGGAAGAAGATTCCGAACACTGCGAAGAAGGCGGATTGGTGCTGGCCACCGACCGAGGTGGTCGAGCGCGTAATCTGCGTCTTGGTCGCGGCGATCGTCGGCAGCGTGCCGCCCAGTTTCTGCGCCGCCAGAGTCGTCTGTGCGAGCATCCCCAGATAGTCCGCCGACCTCGCGCCGCGCGGCCCGTACAGGATCTGTGGCGCACTGAGCGGACCGTACAGCACGGCGGACGCGTCTATATCCTTCGTCTCGAACGCCGCGCGCGCCTGCGCCGCCGGGTCGGCCGAGGGCGCGACGGTGGTCAGCCCTGGGGGCGCCTCGTCGTCGCGGAACATGCCGCGCAGCCGCGTATCGGCCTCGGCGATTGGCCGCGACGTCGCAGCGGGAACGATCGCGATGATCCGTGTCTTGTCCTGCGCGCCGCCACTCACGCTGGCGGCACCCATCCCGCCGATCGCGCCGAACGATCCCATGATCAGCGGTGCGAACAGGAACAGCAGGAAGATCGGCGTGAAGACGGTAGCGATGAAGTCGCGCC